>CAWCNW010000018.1:0-429457 GCA_963796975.1 uncultured Actinomycetota bacterium | reverse complement strand
CTACACCGTCTGACCTGGTCAGAGGTGTCGTAGGCATGCCTACTGTGCCCACACTGTGCCTACGAATCTGGCGACGGCTGTTCGTTGTGCCTTCTGGTTGAGGACGACAGGCCGCGAGCGACAGGGGCGGCACTGGTTCGGGTGCCTCCGAGCAGAGCGTCCATGACGGCGAGCACGAGGGCGGAGAACGATGCCCGATCGACCGACGTCGCCGAGCGGGTACGTATCGAGGTGCTCGCACTCGGGATCGCCCGACGAGCTGGAGGTAGCTTTCGACCAGTTCTCAGACGGTCGCCGGCACCGGTTCGCTCAACGTGTCGAGGGCAGCAGGAGGCTGAACGATGCTGGCACGGCACGTACTCACCGGTCCGATGGCGAGTGGCGTTCCGAGACCCCCGGTCGAATAGCCGCGGCAGGGGATGGCGCTAAACCGATCCGGCGGATGCGCTCGTCGGAACCTCGGGATCTGGATCGGTGGTCTCACGTGCGAGTGAGATGACCACCGCGCCGACAAACGTGAGGCCGAGTCCGATCACGGCGACGAGGACGTGCCAGGTTGGTCGGCTCAGACGCTCGTCCAGTAGGAGGATCCCGATCAGGACCGAGACGACGGGGTTGGCGACCGACACCGTGGCAACCGCGGGCGCAAGGCGACCGGTTCCCAGCGAGACTTGCTGGATCACGAAGCCGAGCAGGCCGGCCACTGCCAGCGCGTAGCACTCCCAGTGGGAGAGCATCGTGCCCAGGCTCTCGTGAAGGTAGTCCAGCGTTGGTATCGCGAGGGACGAAGAGAGACCGAAGAGGACACCGGCGACGGTGCCGTACACGGCGGCTTTCCTCGACAGATCGCCGCCACCGAAGGCGACCATCAGGACACAGAGCAACGACAAGAGGCAGATGGTGATCGCCCACTGGCTGTTGGACGCAGTCGCATTCCCGCCGGCCGGGTCACCGAAGGAGACGAACAGGCCGAGACCGACGACGATCGCGACTGCGCCCCCTACCTCCCGACGGCCGACGTGCTGCCTCGTCAGGAGGTAACCGAGCGGGAGGGCGAACACGACGGTCGAGACGAGCAACGGCTGGATGACCGAGAGACGGCCGCGGTCGAGCGCTCCGGCTTGGAACAGGTAGCCGACCAGGAGCACCAGGGTGCCGATCAACCAGGTTGTCTGCCCGATCAACCTGAAGAGGGACCTCGGGTCGGCCAGCGAGATGGTCGGGAGGTTCAGCGCCCCCTTCTGTTGGAGCGTCGCCGCCAGCGCGAACAGAAAGGACGCAACCAATGCGAGAGCCGCAGCCAACGGCTACGGCTCTCGGGACTGCCGAGGGGGGCGCATGTCGCGACCATATGGTTGTGCCCGGGCGGTGGCAAGAAGCCTGGGGCCATGCAACCTTGGGAGTCCCGTTGACGGAGCGGGCGCAGAGGAGGATGTCGGTGACGCGAGGCGATCGGACCGCCATCGTCCGGAAAGCGAGCGAGGATGGACCGCGAGGAGGCTGATCTGGGCGCGCAGGACGCGGGTGCGTCGGCGTTTGGCGAGTCCCGGTGGCCGATGGCCGCGGCAGTCGTCGCCACGATGGTGCTGACCGTTCTTCTGCCCGACGACCTTCGTCTCGCGCCAGCGTGGCTACTCCCCACGATCGAGGGGCTTCTGTTGGTGGCGCTGATCGCGGGCGATCCCGGCCGTATCTCGCGACGATCGACCGCGCTCCGGATAGCGTCGGTCGCCCTGATCAGCGTTCTGGCGCTCAGCGCCATCTGGTCGACGATTCAGCTCATCGACGACCTCATCCATGGCGGCCCCGAGACCAGCTCGGCGTCCGCGCTCCTACAGGCGGGCGGCAACGTGTGGGCATGCACGGTGCTGGCCTTCTCGTTGCTGTACTTCGAGCTGGACTGTGGGGGTGCCGCCGCCCGAGTCGAGCGCATGCCCAGCAGTCCGGACCTCGCGTTTCCCCAACAGCTCAACCCCGAGGTGGCACGTCCTGGATGGCGACCGCGGTACATCGACTACTTCTACCTCGGCGTGACCAACTCGATGGCCTTCAGTCCCACCGACGTCATGCCGCTTGCGCCCTGGGCGAAGCTCACCATGGCGGTCCAGTCGGTCGTCTCGCTCTTGATCATCGGACTCGTCGTGGCCCGAGCCGTCAACGTCCTCGCCTGAGAACCCATCATCATGTGACTCGAGGCCAGGCAGGTGGCTCCGATCTCGCGGCGCCGTCGCCCCCACGCATAGCGGGTGGCAGCGCGTGCTAGTTGTTCGCCAGAATCTCTCCCAGGAACGCGTTCGGAGCTGCGAGGGGTTGGAGAGTCCGTGTGCACGACCCACCGCATCGAAGTGGTGGTCACTAGAGGACAGCTGGTACTCAACCGCGCAGCGCCGAGGCGAAGATCCTGGGCAACCCTCTCCACCTCGGCTTTGAGGCGAATCCGGTGAGCAGGCGCCCGGTGGTGGCCGCGGTCCGATTGTTGACGAACCATGGCGGTAGGGGCGAGATCGTCATCTCGCCATGAGTGATCGAACGCGGAGCCGGCCGGAAGGGACCGTAGACGACGGTGCGTTCGGTGTTGTTGAGCAGCAGTGCGTTGTGCACTATGCCGGTTCCGCTTTGGATGTCTTCGAGGGGATGTCCGGGGAAGGCTCCCCACGTGGCGTTCGCGGCCAGGTAGCCGACGCCGGTCCACGCGTTGACGCCGACGGTCCCGTAGCGGAGTCGGGCAATGCCGTCGGACAGGGCTGCGCCGAGAGCCCGCTTCGTCTTGGGATGGATGATGATGTTGGCACCGAGGGTGCCGCGCAGCCGGTCGTTGGCCGTGGTCACGGCGGCGTCGAGGAACTCAGCCCCGGTGCCGGGCAGCTCGGCGACGCCGAGCACGGGGGCGAAGTACTCGGTGGTGAACGCCGACTCTGTCGGGTCCGTGAGGTCCAGGCCGAGCAGGAGCACCCGCGGAGTCATACCGAGTGAGGCGGCGTCCGGGTGGAGGTCGCGGGCTGAGGTCACCCGTGCATCGCAACCCGGGTACCAACCAGGTCGATCGGGCGCGGCGGCGAGAGCCGCGCGGAGCTCGATCAGGAAGGCGTCCTTCTGCGGCCATTCCGAGCTGACGATCACGATCTGAGCGGCGATGCAGTTGAAGCCGCCGTTGTGCAGGCGTTGGGTGGCCACGTGCTGGGCCTGGAACCGCAGGTCGGCCCGGGACCACTCACCCGGGACGATGATGACGGGGGCAACACCGCCGAGCTCGCTGGTGATCGGCTTGTCCAGTCGTGGGGTGCCGGCTGTCTTGGCGGCGTTCCCGCTCTCGCCCGGTCCCCAGACGATGGCATCGTGGGTGGCCTCGCTGCCAGTCATGTGCACCGCCGAGATACCGGGATGGGTCGCGAGCGCCGTGCCGGTCTCGGCACCGCCGGTGACGATCTCGACCACGCCGAGGTCGATGAACGGCGCGAAGATCCGCTGGAAGACCTCGAACAGCGGGTCCGTGATCGGGTTGAGCTTGAGCAGGACCACGCGGTTCTCGGCGAAGAGCTGGTACAGCACGTCCAGCGGTGGGATCGAGAAGATGTTGCCGGCCCCTAGCACAAGGGCGACACCGTGAGTGTCGGTCGGTTGGCGCTGGCTCAGCCCCGCGCCGGCGCGGAGCTGGTCGGCGGTGACGCCCGGCGCCGTCCACACCTCGGCGCGGAACCCGTTGAGCAGGAGCCGGTCGAAAACGTCATGTGGCAGTACCTGGATCGCGAGGCGGTCGCCCGGCGCGCTCTCGATGTCGTAACCGCCGAGCACATCGCTCCCGGTATGGAGGCGGGAGAGGGTCTCGGCGAGCGCGGGCACGTACTCGAGGAGGGCCCACGGGCCACTGATCCACTCCTCACCGACCAGCGCTGAGTCGGCCGGCAGCTGCTTGATGGTCCGCGCCACCTCGACCCAGTCAGCGGCGCTCGCGGCGACGGCCGCCTGGACCTCGTCGAGCAGCTGGATCCGCCGGGGCAGGTCGGTCGCCGCCCAGATCATCTCGCCGGCCGTCAGCCGGTCGACGACGGCGTCGACGTCGGCCGGGGGGAGGGTGGTGACGTCGTTCATGATGCCGTCCTGACTCTGGGGAGGCCGACGAGCAACGTCGCGGCACGGATGATGTTGTCCAGGTCGCGCTCGCACCGCTCGGTGTCGTGGGTGACCTCGTACTGGAGGACGAGTCCGTCCATGGCCGCGACCAGGAAGTTGGCCAGGTCGGTCATGTCGAGGTCCAGCGGAACCGTCTCCTGGTCGGCGGCTGCCTGGAAGACCTCGAGCGCGGCGCTGGCATAGCGGGTGTACTGCCACTCGGCGAGCCACTCGAAGCCCTCGGTGCGGCGACAGAAGATCGTCAGCTCGTACTGCATCAGCTGCAGCCCGTCGTCACTCACCACGTGCTGCCAGAAGGCATGAAGGCCGTCCTCGATCGCCGCTGCCAGCCCCCGCGCCGGGTCCACCGCGTCGCGGAGCACCTGCTCGACCTGCAGGGTGACAGCACCGATGACGCTGGTGAGCAACTCGTTCTTGTCGCGGAAGGCGTAGTGGAACGCCCCGTTCGGGACCCCGGCCTCCTCGGCGATCCGGCGCGTGGTGGCCCGATCGAGACCCTCCTTGGACATCACCGTGATCGCGGCTTCCACGAACTGCTCGCGACGTGCTTGCGCGCTCATGCGGGCCAGGGTGACCAACCACCTTCGGTTCGAGACCGGGAGCTCGGTGCCGGACCCCGAACAGGCGAACCCGAGGCACCCGAGTTCTTGACGTGGCATCACCCTACCAGTAACTTGGTCACTCGTCTTGGTCATGTGACCAACTTCTGGAGGTACTGAATGAAGGACATGACGCGCGCCGATGTCGTGGTGGTCGGAGCCGGGCTGGCCGGTCTGTCAGCGGCCCGCACCCTGCTTGCAGCAGGCCTCGAGGTCGTCGTGCTCGAGGCGCGCGACCGGGTCGGAGGGCGCACGCACTCCGTGGTCGAGGACGACGGCCGGATCATCGAGTACGGCGGGCAGTGGGTCGGCCCGACCCAGGACCGGGCGCTCGGCCTGGTCCAGGAGTTCGGCCTGGAGACCTTCACCCAGCACTCTGACGGCGCGAACCTGCAGGTCTCCGACGGGACGCGGCTGGAGTATCACGGCGCGATCCCTACCGGGGACCCCGTGCAGGCGGCCGACCTCATCGACGCGATGGTGGAGCTCACCAGTCGCGCGATGGAGATCGACCCCGCCTCACCGTGGACGCATCCCATCGCCGACGTCCTCGACGCCACGACGCTGGAGACCTGGATCGGTGCCCAGCCCTACAGCGAGGGCGCGAAGAACTGGCTGCGCACGCTGAGCCGCGCGCTCTTCCCCGCCGAGCCCGGCGAGATCTCCCTGCTGCACGCGCTGTTCTACCTCCGCTCCGGTGGTGGCGTGGAGAAGATGATCGGCACCATCAACAGCGCCCAGGAGACCCGCATCTCGCGCGGCTCCCAGCAGCTCTCACTGAACCTGGCACAGCTCCTGGGTGACCGAGTGCGGCTCGGTTGCCCCGTCCACCGCATCGACCACGCGGCCGACTCGGTGACGGTCCACCACGACGGCGGGACCGTGACCGCACGACGCGCGATCGTGGCCATCCCCCCGGTACTGGCCGGACGCATCCGCTACTCCCCGCCGATGCCCGGAGAGCGCGACCAGCTCACCCAGCGCTCCTTCATGGGCTCGGTGATCAAGGTCCACGTCGTCTACGACCGTCCGTTCTGGCGCGAGGCCGGGCTGAGCGGCCACGTCACCTCCGACACGGGCCACGTCCAGATCACCTTCGACCAGAGTCATCCCGAACGCACCGAGGGCGTGATCGTCGGCTTCATCGACGCTCACCTCGGCCGAGTCGCGTCCAGGCTCACCCCGGAGCAGCGTCAGGCTGTGGTCATCGACGACCTGGTCGCCATGTTCGGTGACCAGGCACGCGAGCCTGTCGCCTACTACGAGCGCTCCTGGATCGACGAGGAGTGGTCGCGCGGCTGCTACGTCGGCATGCTCACCCCCGGCACCTGGTCCACCCTCGGACACGCACTCCGTGCGCCGGTCGGACCGATCCACTGGGCCGGCACCGAGACCGCGCTGATCTGGAACGGCTACATGGACGGCGCGATCCGTTCGGGCGAGGACGCCGCCACCGCCGTCCTCGCCGAGCTGACCCAGATCACCGAGCCCGTCGAAGCGAACGTCACGACAGGGGTGCCCCGATGAGCGCCGAGGACCGCGAGAGCATCAGCGCCGACGAGCTGGAGCAGGCGCTCAAGGAGTACGTCGACAAGGCGAACGCCAGCCCCCGCGCCCAGAAGACCCTCGCCGGCTGGACCTGCCGAGTCCACATCGAGGCCGTCGACGTCGACGACGTCAGGTTCACCTACGTCGTCGACAAGGGCACCTCACAGCCGGTCATCCGCGGCCTCGACGGCATTCCCGACCTGATCGTCCGCGGGCACAGCATGGACCTCGCCGAGATCTTCTGGGGCGACGCCAACCCGGTGTCCAACTACATGCAGGGCGCCATCAAGACGCAGGGCCGAGCCGATGACGTGATGCGTCTGGACGCCATGGCCATGTTCATCTTCCTCGGCCAGTGACAGGAGCCACCTCATGAGCGAACAACAGCAACTCAGCCGCGCCCTGTCCCTGGGTGGGGCGTCCGCGATCTCGACCGGGCTGGCCTTCGCGGCGATCAACTTCCTCGGCATGGCACAGCTCCTGGACTACATCAGCGGACCGATGAGCTGGATCGCCGTCCTCGCCGGCGGGCTGATGATCCTGGGTGTGCGGGCGGTGTTCTCCGAGCTGAACGGCATGTACCCCACCGCCGCCGGCATCCGGCTCTGGATGACCCGAGCCATCAACGACCGGCTCGCCCTCATCGTCACGCTCACCTACATGACCGCGATCGTCCTGGTCATCGCCGCCGACGCGTTCATCATCGGCGAGGCCATCGCCCATGCGTTCAACAACGGCCACGCCGTCGCGATCGTCTACGTCGCAGCGCTGCTGGTCTTCGCCACCTGGATGAACCTGCGTGGCATCAAGCTCGCCGGCGCGGCCGAGAAGATCGTGACCACCGCCGTAGTGCTCGGCACGGTCGCGATCGGCGTCGTGGCCATCGTCCACCACCCCTCGGCACCAGTGTCCCCCACGCACAGCAGCTCGCCGTTGCAGGCGCTGATCCTCGGCATCTTCCTCTACACGGCCTTCGAGTGGGTCACCACCAACGCCGAGGAGGTCGTCCAGCCCAAGATCATCCCCCGCGCCATGCTCATCGCGATCATCGTGCTCGCCGTGAGCCAGACGGTGTTCACCGTCGCCATGGGCCTCACGATCGATGCCGACCAGCGCGGCACCGCCTACCCCCAGCTCCTGGTCGCCCAGCAGGCCATGGGTCACACCGGGATGCTGCTGATGCTCGGGATCACCGCACTGACTGCGGTGAACACCTTCAACGGCGGGTTCGTCACCCTCTCCAGGTTCGTCTACGCGGTCGCCCGTGAGGGGAAGCTCCCGCGCGCGTTCACCCGGCTCAACGACCGCGCGGTGCCGGTCGTCCCCGTCTACCTCCTCGGCGGCTCCTCACTCGTGCTGGCCGTCGTCGTCGCCGTCACCGGATCCTGGGTCATGGTCGTCTCCGTCTGCGCCGCGCTCGAGATGATGATCTACGCAGTGGCGGCGTACGTCGTGTTCCGTCTGCGCCGCAAGCAGCCCGACGCAGAACGACCGTTCCGGGTCGTGGCGGGCCGTCCGGTGGCTCTCGCCTTCACGGTCGTGTTCGGCCTGCTCGCCGTCATCAGCAGCGTCACCGTCGGGAAGTCCACCAGCGCCACGCCCCTGATCTTCCTGGCTGTGGTCGCCGGACTGGTCACGCTCTACACGTTCACCGTGGTCCCACGACTTGAACGACGCGAGGCCGAGGAGCTCGCAGCGCGCCGAGCCGCTCGCGCCGCAGCGCGAGCAGCCAGGACCGAACAGGAGCTCACCCCGGACGGCACCTGACCCGCGTCGCCACGTAAATTGGCGGCACACCGGGTCTGCCAGATCAACGGGTCTGGTCCGAACGCTCCCAGCGCGGCGGCGAGCTACGACGCGGACACACTCCGCGTTCGTGCGTGGGACCCGGCGAAACGGCCACCTCGTATGCAGGCGCTCCTACTGTGCCCGTGCTGTGCCCACGATTCTCGTTCGCGGCCGCTGGGAGCCGATGGTTCCCCACGCGTTCACGCAGGTCAGACAGCCTGACCACCTGCGGTTGCCAACGATCCTCTCCCCCGGGACGCTCCCCGGCCTACAGACCAGCCCCTCCGCCTTAGGCCTTTGACCTGCGGTGATGCGTTCAGAACCCCTCTGTTGGACGCACGGTGGACGCAAGAGTTTCACGGGGTATTCCGCCAAGTACGGCGTCGACGGGCCTCTCGGGTGCGGTCGTCAGAGTCGGGCCACAGGTGGCTGTAGGTGTCCAACGTCTCGACCGCGGAGGCGTGCCCGAGCCGGGACTGGACGGTCTTGACGCTCTCCCCGTGCCGGATCAGGAGGCTGGGGTAGTAGTGCCGCAGCGCGTGCCGTCCCGACCGGCCGGGAAGGCCCGCTGTACTCGCCGCAGGACGCCATAGGTGACCGAGCCGCTGCCGGGTGACTGGAAGTCCGTCGAGGGTGAACACGAGCCCATCGACCGCCGAGTACGCCGCCAGGTGAGCGGCCAGCGAGTCCACCACGACCTGCGGCAGCGGGATCGTGCGGACACTCGCCGCCGTCTTCGGTGGCCCGAACCTCGGCCCAAGTCCGTCGACCCCGACCAGCTGGCTCGTGTCGCGCAGCTCGTCGACCTGCTCCGTCGTCGGCGGGACGACCTTCGGCTTGTGCACCTTCGGGAGGCGGGTGCCCTCGCACGGGTTGGCGACGGTGCGCCGGTCCCGGACCGCGGCCTTGAAGACCCCGGCGACGATGGAGTGCAGGACGCCGATGGTCGTCGGTGCCAGCGGCTTCCGGTCCTCTCCCGCGACCTCGAGCCGCCGCACCCATGCCTGCACGTCGCTGGGCAGGATCGAGGACAACGGCCGGCCTTCGGGTCGACGTACTGCCCCGTCACGAGTCCCGTCGTTGCCTCGTCAAGCCAACGTTGGGCGTCGACCTTCCTGTCGAACCGTTGCGCGTGCTGATGTCCTCCGGCGTCCAGATACCTGGCTCGCCAACAGCCGTCCGCCTGCTTCGTCATGCTAGCCATCGGCGTGGTCCGTCTCTGGTGGTGGCGGCGCCGCCACAGCGTGCCGGGCGTCTGGTACGAGGCTTTCGCAGCAAAGAATTGGCGATCCGTCAACTGTGACCTAGCCTTTTGGGGAACTGAGTGGTTGAAGCGCGCGGGCCCACCGCAGCCAAGGACAACGTTGACCCTCTTCGAGCGAAGCGCAGGTCAGCGTGAAGGGACGAACATGAGGCCCACGACGTGACCAGGCTGCAAACAGGACTCATCCTGGGGGGTCGGTACCGGCTCGAGGGACGCATCGCGTCGGGCGGCATGGCGGACGTTTGGCGGGCGCACGACGACGTGCTGCAGCGCTTGGTCGCGCTCAAAGTGATGCGGCCCGACCCCGATCACGAGGAGTTGTTCGCCCGTCGCTTTCGCGACGAGGCGCTGCACTCCGCGGGACTGAACCACACCAACATCGCAACCCTTTTCGACTACGACGAGGACGACGGCTTGGCGTTCTTGGTCATGGAGCTCGTCGACGGGAAGCCGTTGTCGCAGCTGATCCGCGAGCACGGCCCACTCCCGGCCGACCAGGTGCGTTCGGTGCTTGGCCAGTGTGCCCTGGCGCTCGGCGTCGCACATGCGAGCAAGCTGGTCCACCGCGACGTCAAGCCCGCCAACATCCTGGTCCGTGAGGACGGCCTGGTGAAGCTCACCGACTTCGGCATTGCCAGGGCCGTCGATGCCTCCGGACACACCCGCGCCGGGGACCTGCTCGGCACGCCGTCCTACCTCAGCCCTGAGCAGGCACTCGGCCGGCCGGCGACCGGCGCTTCGGACCTGTACGCCCTAGGCGTCGTCGGCCACGAGATGCTCTCCGGCGCCAAGCCCTTCGACAAGCCGACGCCCATCGCGACCGCGATGAGCCACATCCACGAGCCGCCGCCACCGCTACCTGACGAGACTCCGGAGGCTCTGGCCGGGGTGATCGAGGAGTTGCTCGCCAAGAACCCGGCCGACCGCCCCGAGAACGCGCGGGCCGTCGCGATCCGGCTCGGCCTCGCCGACCACGAGACCATGGGACTCGCACTCGGCCTTGCGCAGGCGGTGTACGGCGAGTCGGCACTGGTGGAGGATCCCGCGCTAGAAGCGAACCCGGTGCAGGACGAGCCGACCGCCACCGTCGCCCTCGATGAGGCTGCGTTGCTGGATGGCCAAGGAAGCCCCGACGGGTCAAGCTGGACCGGTGGCCGGCGCGCGGTGAAAGGTCCCTGACGCCTTCACGGCGGATGTCGGAGACGCAGTCGCGGCATCCGAGTCTGGTTGCGTGGCGGTGGTTGCGGGTCCTCTCATCGCAGCCGTGCCGTGTGCTGCTCGGTGTCAACGGGGTCCCGCTACCACCGCAGGAACCGCCGTATTCTCCAGGAGAAGGACAGCGAGGTCGTCTCCGAGGGCGCCGTCAGGCACGTGCGCACGGACCTGGTCCAGCAGATTGTCGAGTGCGTCCTCCACGTTGCCGACGGCGAGCGTGGGCGCGAGGTCCAGCAGGAGGAGGAACTCACCGTCGACGTCTCGTGCTTCGCTGAGGCCGTCGGTGTACAGCAGGACCCGGTCGCCCGATCGCCACGGGAAGCTTGAGTCCTCGGCGGCGTCGCCCACGCCCAGGGGTAGCCCTGCGGGCGGCTCGAGGAACGTCGCTTCACCGTCGGCGCGGACCAGGATCGCGGGTGGGTGGCCGCAGCTGGTCAGGGTGATCGTGTCCTGTCGGGTGAGGTCGAGCAGGAGGGCGGTCACGAACTCCTCCTCGCCGAGGAACGGGGTCAGGTAGGTGTTCATGTCGATGGCCGCCTCGGGCAGCGTGGGTTTGGTCGCCGCGGCCTGACGGAATGCCCGGATCACCCGAGCCGCTTGCTCGACGGCTTCCAGCCCTTTGCCCCGGACGTCTCCGACGATGAACCGCGTGTACCCCTCAGTGACGCTGCAGTCGTATAGGTCTCCCCCTACGACCGCATCAGTGGCAGCGGACAGATAGCGGGCGGCGGTCTGAAGTCCTTCGGTGGTGGCCGGGACGGTCGGGAGGATGGCGCGCTGTGCCGTCTGCGCGATCGCGGTCACCCGTGTCAGCCGCTGTTCACGGTGCACTCGCACGATCGCGACCAGCACGCCCGCAGCTCCGACCATGGCCACATCGAGAAACCTGATCCACTGCTGCGCGGTGTCCCAGGTGTCGTTCCACAAGCCAGACCCCAGCACCAGCAGAACCGCGACACCGGCGAACCCGGCGGTGACCCGCGGCGAAAGCACGCTGCACGCAATCAGCGGCGCGATCGCGAACAGGGGGTCGGGGACGACGCTGGTCGGCAGGACGATGTCCAGGACCACGATCACCAAGAGCCACGCGGTCGCCAACAGCGCAACCACCAGAGTGGTTCGCTCACCGTCCAAGCCGGAGATGCGCATGAGTTCTCCGTGATCATCGTCATCGTTCCCCGGAGAGACTTCGCCGCGAAGAGTACTCGCCTCGTGGTCCGAACGACTACGGCGCCCTCCGCCGCGATCCGGAGCTCACGAATGCGTCTATTGGCCGGGCGCCGACGCGACCGAACTGGGTCACTTCGCTTGCCCCACCGTGAACCGTCGCTATCTGCCCCCACGACGTGGCCTCGCCGCTCCTACATATGTAGGCCCGCGTCAATCCGCCGACCGGTCGGCTTCATGGCAGCCGTCCTGTCCGCAGTGGCCTACGGCTGACGTCGCCGATCTTGGATTGGTGGGCATGGACGAGCTGGTTTGGTCTGTTGAGACTAGAGGTCCCGGTTCGCTCGCCAGGCCCCCGCTGCAAGGAGAACGACCAGGTAGGTTCCGAGTTCGAGGCAGGCCATGGCCGGTGATGGCGTTCGCAGTGCATTGGCTCCGGTGGGTGGGTGGATGCTCACGAGCGCGTCAGCTGCATTGACGAGGAGCCAGCGGTCCGGGAGATAGCTGAAGGTCTCGACTGCTCGCGCGACCGGCCAGGCCAGGAACACGAGCGCAAACATGGCGGTGAGGGCGCCGGCGGTGTGTCTGATGACGGCGCCCAGACCGAATCCGACGAGGGTCACGACGATCAAGTACAACGCTGCTCCGATGACGGCGCGGAGGACGTGGGGGTCGGACAGGGCGACATCGAGCTGCCGATCCGCGATCGCGCGTTGTCCGAGAATGAAGGCAGCGAATGTCGAGGCGAAACAGATGGGCGCTACGACAACGATCAACGCGGCCAACTTCGCGGTGTACACGCTCGTCCGCTGGGGGCTCGCCACGAGCGTGGCAGCCATTGTTCCGGTCGCATACTCGGTGGTGATGGACAAGGCGCCCAGGGCCCCGAAGGCGAGCTCGGCGAACTGGAATCCTGAGAAGGAGTCGGCGACGGGATCGAAACGCGCGCGGTCCTGCGCGTCGAGTTGGAGCCAGTGGTGTGAGGCGGAGGTCATCTCCAGGACCCCGACGCCGAGGCCGAGGCTGACGGCAGCCACGATGACGACGTACGTCGACGGGATCGAACGGAGCTTGAGGAGCTCCGACCGGACCAGCGCGGTCCTCCTCATCGGACATCTCCCATCGGCTGTCCGCCGTCGAGCTCGGCCATGCCGCGGGTCAGCTGGAGGTAGATGTCCTCGAGGGTGGTGCCGTCCGGGGGGACCAGATCGTCGATAGGGGCGTCGGCGAGCAGACGACCGCGGCCGATCACGAGCAGGTGTCCGGCGCTGAGCGCCACCTCGGTGATGAGGTGGCTCGAGACCAGTAGCGTGCGGCCCTCGGCGGCGAGATCTGTGAGGAGGCCGCGTAGCCAGATGATCCCTTCGGGGTCGAGGCCGTTGTTCGGTTCGTCGAGGATCAGGATCTGTGGGTCGCCGAGGAGTGCCGCGGCGATGGCGAGGCGTTGCTTCATCCCGAGCGAGAACCGGCCGACTCTTCGTCCCGCGACACCGCCGAGGCCGGTCAGATGGAGCACCTCGAGCACGCGCTTCTCGGGGAGCCGATTGGCGGCTGCCAGATACCCGAGGTGGCTGCGTGCGGTGCGGGACGGGTGGAAACCGTTGCCGTCCAGCACGGCTCCGACCACCCGCAGCGGCTCTCTCAGCTCGCGGTAGGGGTGGCCCGCGATCAGCGCCCGGCCGCTGCTAGGAGTGTTGAGCCCGACCATGGTGCGCATCGCGGTGGACTTGCCGGCCCCGTTGGGTCCCAGGAAGCCGGTGACGACCCCAGGCGTGACCTCGAAGGTGAGATCGTCGAGCGCGTGGGTGGATCCGAAACGTCGGGAGAGGTGCTGGACCTGGATCATGATGTCCTTCCGGTCGCTGGTGGGGTTGCGCTTCCACCAGGCTTGCGTGAAGTCGGCCCTGATTCGTCTGGCCGCAGATGGATTCCTCACCCGGCCTGCCGGCACCGGGCCGGCTGACTGAGTCGGGCATCGGCCCGCGGTCATGGGTCCACGGGCAGACGACGTAGCTGGTGACGCAGAACTACCCTTGGCCGATGAACGACCTCGAACCGGCTTCCCCGTTGTGGGGGTGGATCCGCCCGGCCCAGTGGCTGTTGATCGACACGCTGGCCGGGGTCGGCTACGGCTTGTTCGCGTTCGTCGCGCTGGCCAACGGCGCCTCGTCGGCGGGCGAGTGGTTGGCGGCCTTGGTCGGCACGATGTGCCTGGCCGTTCCAGTGGCCGTGCGGCGTCGCGGGCCGTTGGCGTCCTTGGCCGTCCTGCTGGCCACCATGGAGGTGATGGCGGCGTTCGCGCCATCGACCACGGCGATGGCGTTGCCTCCGCTCGTGCTGGTGCTCTACACGGTCGCCGCCGAGACTCGGTTGGCCACCGCCGCGGGGGCGCTCGTGGTGGCATGCGCCGCCGTACTCGCCACCCGCCTGCCTCACCCGCTGCACCCGGGCGGAGTCGTGGTCGCGGTGCCGGTATTCGTGGCGGCTTGGGCGCTCGGCGCCGTTTTCGGGCTGCACCGCCGCCACCTTCGAACGCAGCTGGGACTGCAGGAGCGCCTTCGTAGGGCCCACGTACGGCAGGCCGAGCTGGAGCTCGTGGATCAGCGGGTCCGCATCGCCCGGGAGCTGCACGACGTCGTGGCCCACGGCATGAGCGTCATCACGGTTCAGGCCGGCTTTGCGGGCTTGGTGTCCGACGATCCGGACGAGGTCCGTTCCGCGTTGGGGTCGATCGAGACCACCGGAAGGCAGACGCTCGTCGAGATGCGGACGCTGCTGGAGGTTCTCCGCGACGGCGCGGAACCCGACGAAGCGACGCTCTTGCCCGCGCCGCGGTTGGATGACCTGGAAGCGCTGGTCGAACGCATCCGTGAGGCCGGCGTCGACGTGGTCCTCACCCGACGGGTTCCGGACGCGCCGCTGTCGCCGCTGGTGGAGCTCAACGCCTACCGGATCGTTCAGGAGGCGCTGACCAACGTGGTCAAGCACGCCGGTGCCGTGAGGGCGACCGTGGACGTGATGGGCGACGAGACCGAGCTGACCGTCAAGATCCGCGACGACGGTCCACCGATCACAGACGGTCCGGCAGAGCCCGGCCACGGCATCACCGGCATGCTCGAGCGAGCGAGGATCCTGGGTGGAACCCTGAGAGCCGGCCCGTTGCCCGGCGGTGGGTACGAGGTCCTCGGCCGGTTCCCCATCTCAGACCGACCAGCGGAGCCGCGGCGGCTGACCGCGGACGTCATGTGATCAAGGTCGTCGTCGCCGACGACCAGGTGTTGCTGCGGGCCGGCATCGCCGGCATCGTCAACACCGCCGACGACATGACGGTGGTCGGGCAGGTGGGCGACGGCAGCGCCGCAGTGGCGACAACGCAAGGGACGCACCCCGACGTCGTCTTGATGGACATCAGGATGCCGGTGCTGGACGGCATCGAGGCCACCCGGCAGATCGTCGACTCCACGAACGCCAGGGTCGTGATCCTGACGACGTTCGACCTCGACCAGTATGTCTACGAGGCACTCCGGAGCGGAGCCAGCGGGTTCCTGGTGAAGGACACGCCACCTGCTGATCTGTTGGCGGCCGTCCGCACCGTGGCAGCAGGCGACGCGTTGCTGTCCCCCAGCGTCACCCGCCGCCTCATCGAGAGGGTCGTCAAGGGTGGTGAACACGGGCTGACCCGTCCCCAGGTCACCCTCCCCGACACGGTCACACGCCGCGAACGTGACGTGCTCGCCCTCGTGGCAGCCGGGAAGAACAACCACGAGATCGCCGAGCAGCTGCACATCGGAATCGGGACCGCGAAGACACACGTCGCCCGCCTTCTGGCCAAGCTCGATGCACGAGACCGAGTCCAGCTAGTCATCCGCGCCCACGGGCTTGATGGACATCCTCATCAGTCGTAACCCGACTGAGATAGACGCGGTGTGCGGGTCGAGCGTCTGGGCGAGCAGGCTCTCCCGCCCAAGCGGCATCATCCCAGCCCAGGTACGTCCTGCCGGTGCCTCTGAGCCACGTCGTTCCGGCGGGATCGGGCGGTTGGAGACCGCCTCCCGAAATGCGGCTGTCGACCGAGCTCCATATAGCGAACCGGCACTCGCGAAGACCTCGCCGTTCGGAGTCATGTTGCTGTCAGGTGGGGACCCTTACGGTGGGCCGCGTGCGCAGAGCGGCACTCATTCCTGCCGCCGTGATGGTGGTTCTCGTAGCCGGGTGCTCCTCGTCGAGCAGTGCCCCGGCCGTAGGCGGCACCACGTCTGCTCCGAGCCCCGGCTTCGCCAGGTCTACCGGCCAAAGCGCGTCTTCACCGTCGTCCACACCACTAGCGAACTCAGCCGGGACATCCTCATCGCTACCCACCAAGATTCTCGTGGTGATGGAGGAGAACCATTCGTTCACGCAGATGCGCGATGACATGCCCTTTCTCGCGAGACTCTCCAACCGCTACGGGTACGCGACCCATTGGCAGGCACTGGCGCATCCGAGCGAACCGAACTACCTCGCGATTGTCGGTGGATCAACCTTCGGCATCACCGACAATGCCCCACCGAGAGACAACGCCAGCAGCGTCGCGCAGTCGCCATCGGTGTTCTCTCAGGCCGGCAGCGTGGGCAAGTCGGCGGCTACGTATGCCGAGTCGATGCCAACCCGGTGTGCACAGCTGGACAGCTATCCCTATGTGGTCCGGATCAACCCCTGGGCGTACTTCCCAGGGGACAGGCGAGCGTGTACTCAAGCTGACGTGGACACGACCTCGTTTGTCGACGACGCACAACACAACCGACTGGCAAACGTGGCCTTCTTGATCCCCAATATGGTGCACAACGGACACGACGGCTCACTGAGCGCGGCCGATGCATGGCTCAAGGCGCACCTCGATCCAGTCCTGTCCAGCACCGACTTCACCTCCGGCGATCTCGTCGTGGTGGTGACTGCCGACGAAGCCGGGAGGCACTCAGACAACATCGTGCTCACGTCCGTCCTGTCGACCCGGCTGAGTCACGTGGTCACTGACACGACACTGACCCACTACTCGTTGACACGATTCATTGCACAGATCCTCGGAGTGAAGCCGCTGGGTCAGGGCCTCGAGGCCCCAGACATGGTGTCAGCGTTCGGGTTCTGAGCAGCTTGCCGACACCTCAGGTTCTGGCCCGGCTCCTAGGAGGAACGTCAGTCGGCCGGCCCATCTCGCCGCCTGTGGGCGTGGCTTCAGCCACCCATCGCGACCGACGAGTCACATGTCCATCGTGGCCGGGGCGCCTGCCATCACCAGTTTCGTGTCACCGACGGTGACAGCCATCGCGTGACCGAGCGGAACGGAGGCACCTGGCCGGTCGCGCGTGACCGGTAGCCAGGTCGACTGCTTCCACCGTGTCCAGCCGTCGGGCCGGAGCCCGAGCGCCTACCCGACCATGGGCGCCGAGCTGCGTCTCCACCCACCGGGGTAGTGAGGGGTGCAATGAGGTCCGGACAGGAGGTGCCCGGCCGTCAGCGGTCGAGGGTCTCCTGCCACCTCGGGTGCAGCCGGGCACGCCACCGAGATTGCAGAAGTGCGCCCCGCCGCACACGGGGAGCTGCGGCGGGGCGCCCGGCCTCATGGTGTGGGGGAACCACGACGGGTCTATTCAGATGAACGATTCCTGTCCGGTTTGCGTTCAAAGATGACGGAGCCCGCCGGAGTCTCGGGTCTCCAGCGGGCTTCGGGTAACGCGTGGGCGCTAGGCCGGCCTCTTGGTAGGGAAGGCTTATGCACCGATTGCGTGGGGCGCTTCTCGTGTCATGCTTCGGCCGTGACCGAGATTCCGTCACTGCCCGTTTCGCGGAACGGGGAGGCTGTGCCGCCCGTGCGAGATCGCGCTTTCGATCTGGCTGAGTTGGCTCTGTCGCGTTCTCGAGGAACCCACCGTGCCGCAGACCGTCGAGCGGGTGCTCGACTTCGCTCTTGCGGCTGTCGACTGTGCTGATGCGGCCGTGGTGTTCGTCCACTCCAAGCAACGGCTCGAAACGGTGGCCGCCACCGATCCGGCCATCGCGGACCTCGTCGCCAAGCAGATGGACCTGCAGGAGGGGCCGGTCCTATCGGTCCTCCACGACGGCCACAGTGTCATCGTGGACGACACGCACACAGAGGCACGGTGGCCCAAGTGGGCCTCGACCGCGGCTGCGATGGGGTTTCGCAGCACGATGGCGGTGCGGTTGTTCACCAGCGATCGCACGATGGGCACTCTCAACTTGTACGACTCCCACGCCGACCACTTCTCGACGTTCGACCTGCAGGTGGCGCACCTCCTGGCCCGCCATGCGGCCATCGCGTTGTCTCGAGTTCAGAACGAAGGCAATCTCTGGCGAGCAGTCGACTCCCGCAAGCTGATCGGCCAAGCGCAGGGCATCTTGATGGAGCGCTACGCCCTCGACGCCGACCACGCCTTCGAGGTGCTGCGCCGCTACTCCCAGAACAGCAATATGAAGCTGCGCAACGTCGCCCAGATGGTCGTGGACACCCGTCGCCTGCCGGACGCCTCTACGTGACCCCGACCGGGTGTGTCGGGGGCGGGCGGCCCGCCGGCCACTCTTTTGAAGTCGGCGGGCCTCACCCGAGACGAGCTCCTAGGCCCTCGCCCGAGCTCGCCTACGCCGTACCCACGCCAGGCCTGTCCAACACCGTCGCTCGACATAGCCTCTGTGACACGGCACTCCGTACCTGCAGCGACCGAGCGATGCCCGCCGGGCACATGGTTTCTTCGACGGGCACAGCACCGAGTTGGAGAACTACGCCGCATCACCACCCGTCGGGCGCCCTAGGTCGCCGATTCAGAGGGTGTAGGTGAACGTGATGTGGGTGACCTTGTTGCCGGTGGTGTGGATGGTTCCCTTGATGCCCTTGTACTGGCCGGTTCCTCCGGTGATGACTCCGTCGAGGGCGTTGGAGCTGCCGCTTCCCACGAGGTGTGCGGTGATGAGTCCGCCTTTGAGGGCGACTGCTGCGTCGATCTTGACCTTTTGCGTGGTGCCGTTGAAGCTGCCGGTGATCGTGTCGTAGCCGAGGATCTTGCCGGTCGCCGCGCTTCGGTCGGTATCGGCCCCGACGAAGTGGCTGCGACCGATGTTGTGGCTCGCGGTCTGGTGGGCTGCGAGCTTCAGCGTGTGCGTTTTGGCTGGCGCGGGCGCAGCGGATCCCAGCTGGGGAGCGATGCCGATACCCGTGACGGCGAGGCCGGCAGCGGCCAGGGCGAAGGCAGGACGAGGAACGCGGATCATAGGAGTTCCTTTGTTCGAAGGATGTCGGTCGGCATCCAATCGAACACACACCGTGGCCGCTGTCATCCTCAACCGTAGGGACGTCGACACCGGCAGGCGAGTGCGCGTCGAGGACCGCTCAGCGAGGCAGCTTGATTTTGTCGAACCCCGTGAGGGTGGAGGCAATCATGACCGGAATGGCCGCACACACAACCACGAAGCTCCAACAACCCCAGTCGAAACCTGGACTGGCGCTGCCACCCCAGGCAAGGTCAGCAAGACAGACTGACTCGAACGCGGCCGTCGGGTCAACGTCGCCAGCTGGTCCGGCGGCGACGGCCCAGCCACATCGGCACAGGGGACGTGAACTGAAGTGACCCCGTCCGGTGGACACCTCCAGACGTGGCCTTGCGACAGGGAAGGACGGCCCGGATGGGCCAATCCGATCAGGACATCTGTTTGGTCTCGGACCTGGTTAGCCTCTCGAGAGCGTCCTCGACGTCGTACCCGAGCGCCAGCGCAAGTTTCGGCGCGGCATCGACCACGCGTGGCAAACCAACCACTGGAATGACGCCCACGAGGGTGTCCACGATCTCGGGCACCGTCGCGCCAGAGGCGATCGCGGCGTCGGCATGAGCCCCGAAGGACGGAACCGCTCCACCCACCGCGATCAGTGCGGCCACCCGGACGAGCGCGAGCGCCCTCGGATCGAGCAATGGCTCCGCCGGCGCGCGCTCACCGTCGTTGAACTGGACCACCAAGTGAGGGTCGTTGAGGGTCAAGCGGCGAAGCACTTCGGTGTAGTCCATGCGCATCCTTTTCCATGCTCGGTCCGCCGGTCGTTCTGAGCTTGCGGCAGGGTGGTCCGTCATCCAGGGTCGTCGGATCGGCGTGGACGCACACCCGCCGACTTACGGGTTCGGTTACCTGTTCAGTCCGACGTGCGTCGCGCCTCGAGCGCTTCGCCTGCGTGAGCGTCGGCAGGTACGTGGGGTCCACGCGTGCATCTCGTCACCCCCTGCGCTGGTACGTCTCGTTCGACGCCATAGCCGGCGAGCTCAACGACCGCCCTCGACCGTCCTTCGGCTTCACGACACCATCACCAGCACTGGCCGAGGTGTTGCGTCGACCGCCTGAGCCCGCAGACAAGGGAGTGCGTTCGGAATGGCCGTCGGGCGCCACAGGCTGACGTTCGCCACCGGTACGACCATCGACCGCATCCCAGTCAACTCGATAGCGGCACAAGGCGGGCTCGTACGCCACCCGCCACCTGGCGCCTCCCTTGGGGCTTGCCTGGAGTCGCGCACCGAGCCTGGGCGCACCACACGCAATCACCCCTTGACTTCAAGCTGACTTGAACTTGTTCCATGGACAACGACCCGAAAGAGGCAACCCATGGATACAGCACTGATCACCGGCGCAGGCCAAGGACTCGGACGAGCGCTTGCGACTGCCCTTGCGCACAAGGGTTGGCGAGTGGTGATCACCGCGCGCACCGAGAGTGACCTGGTGGCAGTGGCGGACGAGGCCGGTGCAGGGTCGAACGTGGTCGTGCTCTCCGGCGACGTCACCGATCCGGCACACCGAGCCCGACTGGCGGATGCGGTCGAGGGGCTCGGCCGGCTCGACGTACTCGTCAACAGCGCCAGCACGCTCGGCCCCCGCGGGCTTGGACCCCTGGCCGGGCTGGGAGCCGACGAGCTTTCCGACATCCTGACCACCAACCTCGTTGCGCCGCACGCGCTCACCACGACCCTGCTCCCGCAGCTGCGGAGGGCCGCTGGGGTGGTTTTGAACGTGTCAAGCGACGCAGCGGTCGAGCACTACGAGACGTGGGGCGGGTACGCCGCGTCCAAGGCGGCGCTCGACCACCTGACGTCCACGCTGGCCGCTGAGGAGCCCGGCATCCTCGCCTACGCGGTGGACCCCGGCGACATGCGGACCCGGATGCACCAGGACGCCTTCCCCGGCGAGGACATCGGCGACCGGCCGCTGCCCGACGAGGTCGCCGTCCCCGGCATCCTGCGGCTTCTCGACAGTCGTCCCCCGAGCGGGCGCTACCGGGCGGCCGACCTCCTCGAGCCCACGGGAGCCGCATCATGAAGGGACTCTTCGCGCCGGTACCTCCCGAGGACCGCGGGCTGGCTCGAGACGAGGTCCGCCTGCTGGTGGGTACGCCGGACGGGCTGACCCACGCGGCCTTCCGCGATATCGGCGACCACCTCCGGCCCGGCGACCTGCTCGTGGTGAACAACTCGGCTACCGTCGCGGCCGAGGACGACGCCGTCCTGCGCGGTCGAGGCCCCGTCGTGCTGCACGTCGCCACCCCACTCGACGACGGCCGGTGGGTCATCGAGCTGAGGACGGCGCCGGACGCCGCCGAGCCGGTACTGGACGCAGCGCCCGGCGACCGCGTCGACGTCGACGGCAGTCGGCTCCGACTGCTGGAGGGATACCCGTACGACAGGTCGTCCCCCTCGGGCGCCGGCAACCGACTGTGGCTCGCCGAGCAGCTCGCCGGAACCCCAGTCGCCGAACAGCTCGCCCGGCACGGTCGGCCGATCGCCTACGGCTACCTGCGCGGACGCTTCCCCCTCACGGCGTACCAGACAGTCTTCGGGCTGGTCCCCGGCAGCGCCGAGATGCCCAGCGCGGCGCGACCGTTCACACACCGGCTGGTCACCAGGCTGGTCGCGAGCGGCGTACTGATCGCGCCGGTGACGCTGCACACCGGGGTGTCGTCGCAGGAGAGCGGCGAAGGGCCGCAGCCGGAGAGATATGTCGTGTCAGCGGCTACCGCTGCGCTGGTCAACCACGTGCGCGAGTCCGGTGGCCGGGTCGTCGCGGTCGGCACCACCTCGACGCGAGCGCTCGAGTCGGCAGCCGACATCGACGGCGTGGTGCACCCCGCAGCAGGCTGGACCGACCTCGTCCTCGGCCCGGACCGACCCGTGCGCGTGGTGGGCGGGCTGGTCACCGGCTGGCACGACCCGCAGGCGTCGCACCTGATGCTGGTGCAAGCCGTCGCCGGTCGCGCGCTGACCCGGGCGGCCTACGACGCGGCATACGCCGAGGACTACCTGTGGCACGAGTTCGGGGACTCGGCCCTACTCCTGCCAGGAAGGGCAAGCGAGCGACTGACCGTGACGAACCGGAACTGATTGCGCGTGCATTCGAAGCGGTCCGGTACGACTCTGTCAGGCGGACGCTCGCGAGCCGTGGCAGCCATCGAACGCCTCCGACTAGCTCGAGGTGGCTCCATCGCGGGGTCGTCCGCGCAGCAACCGCGACTCCGGCACCCGCGCCTCCGCCTGCGCAGAATCGCAGCGGAGGGAGGCGCTCCTACTGTGCCCGTACTGTGCCCACGATTCCCGTCCGGGGCCGCTAGCAGCCGATGGCTGCCCACGCATTCACGTAGGTCAGAAGCCTGAGCCACCTATGGCCGCCAACGATTCTCTCCTCCGGAACGCTCCCCGGCCTACAGACCAGCCCCTCCGCGCTACATCGTCTGACTGGGCCGGTCAGTCGTCGGGCCCTGTGCGCAGGCTGTGCGCGTCGGGCTTCTTCGCTGCATGCTCGAAGGCCCGGTCGACGAGCACCAGCACGATGAAGCCAAGGATGCAGAGAGGCATCAGCACCGCGGACATGACTCGAGCCTCACGGCTGGACGTGAACGCCGTACAGCGCTGACTTGAACGTCGACCTGCCACTCGGACAACTCTCCTGCGGGCAAAAGGTCAGATCGGCCGCTCGTCCAGCAGCCTCGTCAGCTTCTGTGGGGCACAGACCCGGTAGCTCTCGGTGACCAGTTCTGCGACTTCTCGCCAGTCTGTGTCGTCGTCTATCACCATCCCGACGATCGTGGGAGACCACGGTGGTTTGTAGAACGGCACCCCGGCGTTAGCCAGGGCGAGCAGCTCGTCTCCGGCGGCGTGGAACGTCAGGACGGTGGTCGGGTCGGCGACGCCGGTGAGGTCACGGAACGATGACTCGAAGCCCTCTTGCGCGACCATCACGTGGGCGAAGGTCTTGGTGCGGATCCGCCACCGGATCCCGGTCCAGGCGTTCTCCTCGTAGGCCTGGGGCAGCGCCAGGGCGGTCGTGCCCAGCCTGGTGACCACGTCCGCGTCGGGTTCGATCCGACCCGTCCGCGCCATGGAACGAGCCTGCCATAGCCGCGAGCACACCCCAGCGTCCCCGACGTTCACGATCACCCGCTGCGGCGCAAGCCACCCTGTGCCGGAAACCAGTCGCGACCGCGGCAGCAGTATCGCCACCATGATCCCGTGGAAGGGAAGGACACCCACTGGTCTCTACGACCGGCGGGGTACGACGAACCGGACTCTGGCCTTGATCTCGTCCGAGGCGCCAAGGACCAGGGACTCTGGCCAGACATGACGGACCTCGAGGAAGCACAGTGGCACGAGGGATTCGCTGAGTGGAGCCGCGAGTCAGTCGACGGACCGGACTCGTTGTACGTCATCGAACGTCACGGTGAGCCCATCGGCCGCCTACGCACCGAGCGAGACGACGTGGTGGTCGATGGGCGAACTATTCCACGCATCACGCTGTGCGGGATCCAGCTGCGCCCGCCGTTCCAACGGCGCGGCATCGGGTCCGCGATCATTTCGGGATCTGCAGTCGGAAGCGGTCGCGAGCAGCGGAGTCGTGGACCTGCGCGTCGAAACGCGAACACCCACGCACGCCGCCTGTACGAACGTCTCGGGTTCGTGCACCTGGAGAGCGATGAGCTGGAGGCCCACCTGCGGTGGTCGCCAGGTTAGCCGGACAGAGCGGACGCTGGGCGTCCTGAATTCGTGCGACGCTGCGTTCATGAGCCCGGTGACCAACGGTTCCATCACCTGGAGGCAGGCACTGGCCTGGCGGTTGGAGCGGCATCTGCTCGACCCGGTCGGGTCCGATTCAGTGCCGGACGTCGTACGCCGGCTCGGTGCCGTGCTGGCGATGGATGAGTCGCTGGCCGAGCTGGCCGTTCGGACCCGCTGTACGACGTCGCATGCCGGCGAGCTCACCCAGGCGCTGGCGGACGGGACGGTGATCAAGGCGTTCGCCTTCCGCGGATCCATGCACTACCTCTCGCCCGAGGACGGCGGCGTCTACCTGGCGATCCGATCGGCCGGGCGGCAATGGGAGCTGCCGAGCTGGGTCGAGTACTACCGGCTCGCCCCCGCGGACTGGCCCGACTTCCGGGCCGCCGTGCGCGAGGCGCTGAGCAACGGGCCGCTGACCGTCCGAGAGCTCGGCGACGTGCTGGCAGAACAGCCTGCGTACCGGCACCTGCACCCCGTGTTCGACGAGGGGGCAGGCACGCTGATCAAGCCGCTGACCTGGCAAGGCGACATGAGCTTCGGGCCGCGCCGCGACGGGCAGCGCACCTTCCAATGCCTCGACCTCAACCCCCGGTGGAAGGGTGTCCCCGACCTCGACGACGCGGGTCCGCGCGCCATCACGGCGTACCTCCGCACGTACGGACCGGCCACGTTCGACCACATCCACTACTGGCTGGGCCAAGGCCTGAGCGCCGGACGCAAACGGCTCGACAGGTGGCTGTCCAACCTCCGCGAGCAGCTCGTTGCCGTCGACGTCGAAGGCACCACGGCGTACGTCGTGGGCGAGGACGTCGACTCCCTTCTGCTCGCCCGGCCCTCGAACGCTCTGCGGTTCCTGCCCGGACACGACCAGTGGGTGATGGGCCCCGGCACCAAGGACGTCCACGTCACCCCACCTGCTCGGCGAGACCTCGTCACCCGCAAGGCCAACCCGGTGATCGTCGGCGGGGTCGTCTGCGGGACCTGGGCGCGGAAGGGCGACGAACTCACCGTCGACTGGCTCGATGGGCGCGCGACACCCAAGGAGGCCATCGGCCGGGAAGCCGCGCGGCTGGCCGGCGTCCTCGACCGCGACCTCCACCTGAGACTGCTCTGACCGCTCCCTCAGTGGTGGTGCGCCTGCCAGTTCTCGAGTGCATCGAGGAAGTAGTAGTCGCCGTACGCGGTGCCGATGTTCGGCGGGTCCACACCCAGGGTCGAGGTGCTGCCGGTGAGCGTGGCCTGGCCGTGCTGGGCGATGAAGTGGGCAGCCAGGGAAGCCAGGATGTGCGACGCCTCGAGTGCGTAGCGGGCGTCGCGCTGGGGACTGGGGTCCAGTCGTGAGAGTCGGAGGAGGCCGTCGGCCGCGATGGCCGCCGCCGAGGTGTCGGTGGGGGCGAGTGGGATGTCGGGTGCGTCGAAGTCCCAGTAGGGCACGCAGTCGGCTGGAACTCGTGTGGTGAAGTACTGGGCCGTACGGCGCGCAGCCGTCAGGAACACTGCGTTCTTGGTCGCCTGGTAGGCGTCGGTGAACCCGGCGATGGCCCACGCTTGGCCACGGGACCAGGTGGAGTCGTCGCTGAAGCCCTGCGGGTTGGCGGTGCTCATCACCCGACCGGTGGTGGGGTCGAAGTCGACGAGGTGGATGACGCTGCCGTCGCGGCGTACGAAGTGCGCGGCCGTGGTGAGGGCGTGTCGGGTGGCGATGTGCCTCCACGACTGCCGGCCCCCGTGCGCGCTGGCCCAGAAGAGCAGGCGCAGGTTCATCAGGTTGTCGACGATGACCTTGAAGTGGTCGTGGTCGTTCCTGGCTCCCCAGGAGCGGATGGCGCCGACCTCGGGGTTGAAGCGCGTGGCCAGTGACTTCGCGGCTCGCAGGATGATGGCCTTGTAGGTCTGGTCGCGGGTGAGGGCGTAGCCGTTGCCGAAGCTGCTCATGATCTGGAAGCCGATGTCGTGCGTGGAGGTGACGTTCGCCTGACCTGCCAGGCGATGGGTCCACGCCCGGGCGTCGCTCTCGAAGCCGGGTTGACGGGTGCTGCGGTAGGCCAGCCAGAGGCTGCCGGGGAAGAACCCGCTGGTCCACTGGCCGACCGGGCCGGTCCGCCAGTGGCCGTCTTGATCGGTGACCGCGGGGAACGCTCCGGGTGGGAAGGCCGCGCTGGTGGCGTTCAGGCGGCGCTCGGCGACCCCGATCACGTGCCGGGCCGTGGCGTGCGTCAACCGTCCAGTCCGGCACGACGCGACATGTGCGGTCGCCGACCGGTCGCCCTTCGTCGGCTCGGCGCTCGCTCCGAGAGCGAGTCCTGCGCTGGCAAGGCTGAGGGTCACCAGAACCGCGACCGTGACCCGACGCGCAGAGCCTTGCATCTTGCCCTCCGATGGACAGCCGCATTGAACCACGCGTCGTACCTGGCCAGAGCTGACATCAAGGCGACGGATTGCGACGTGGCTGGCGCGTCCCGCCGGGCGCGTCGGGGAACACGCCGGCGGGACGACTCCGCCCGTAGCCAGAGTCCTCCTCCGACCAGCTTCCGCCATCGGACCCAAGGGGGACAGCGCGAAACGCCTCCAAGGAGGGTGTTCTTCACCCTCCTCGGGTGCAGGTGGCATGTCAACAGCCAGGCGGGCTGCTCACTGGCTGATCGTGAAGGTGCCCCCGGTGACGACTGCAGTGGGGCTGTGGTCGTGCACGGTGAGGACCGCCTTCCAGTCGCCGGTGAACGGGAAGCGGAACCGCGCGGTCCAGACTCCGTGCCGATGGGTCAGCGGTACGGCGATGCCGCCGATGCCGCGCGCCGGGTTGCTGACCTTCAGCTCGACGGCGCTCGCCGCCAACGGCTGCCCTGAGGGGTCGGTGAGCAACAGGTTGAGTCGACTGCCGCTGGTCGTGGCCGGGATGATCCCCATCCCGGCGTTGCCCTGCTGACCCAGCGACATCACCGCGAGCCCGCTCGCCGGCGTGGTGACGGCAGCCGCCGTGTCGAGGGCTGCGATCTGCGGTGGCGGGCTGGTCATGCTCAAGAACGCCGTGACCGTCAGCACCCCGACGGTCAGGACGGCCTCGAGGCGCACCGAGCCCTGGGGCAGACGACCGCTCCGGACCCAGGCCCGGGAGACGGCCGCGGCGACCAGCGTCGCCGCGATCAGCCCGAGCTTGACCAGCAACAGCACGCCGTACCGGGTGAGGATCAGCTCGTCGACGGAGTGCAGGTTGCGCACCGAGTTGAGGATGCCGGTCCCTACCAGGACGATCACCGACGTCAGGGCCAGGGTGGAGAACCGACTCACCTCCGACCGCTCGACGCTCCGCCCGAGCGCAACCAGGACGACCAGCCCACCGACCCAGATCCCCGCCGTCAGCACGTGCAGCGTGACGACGACGAGGTCGAAGAGCCTCCCGGAGGAGGCGCCGTGACCGTCGGCGGCGATCGCACCCGCGGCGACCACGACCAGGGTGGCGGCCAGCCAGCGGAGCCTCCGGTCCTCCAGTGCCGGCAGCCGCCAGAGGGGCACCGCCAGGACCAGCAGCAGCGCGAACAGCCACGCCATGGCGACGCCGGCCGGCGTCTGCAGCGTGGTCGACAGCAGGTGCGGATCGAGGACTCGGGTGATCGACTTCCCGGCCGTGTACGGGCCCTGCACCAGGATCCCGGCCAGGGTGGCGACCAGGCCGACGACCAGTGCCCACCTGGTCAGGCGCTGGAGCGACCGGTCGCTCGCGCGTCGCGGAGCGCACCATACGAGGAACGCGACGACACCGGCCACGACGGCGAACGCGAGGTAGCCGACCAGACGGATGCCCACCACGCCCGGTGGTGCGGTGTTCGCCTTGCTCTCGGGGTCCGCGACCGCGTCCGGCAGCACGCGGGCCGTGGCCCCGATGCCGAACGAGAAGGCGCCGTCGACGGGATGGCCGTCCGCGGACACCACCCGCCAGGTGACCACGTAGGCGCCGTTGCCGAGGTGGGCGGGCATCCGCCAGGTGACGTTGTGCCCGTCGACGGTCGGGTCCGGGGTCCGCACGGTGGCCCCGTTCGGGTCGAGCAGGCTGATCCCGTCGTCCAGGAGGTTCACCGTCTCGCTGAAGGTCAGCGTGATGCTGGACGGGGCCGCGGCGAGTCGCTGCCCGTTCGCGGGACTCGTCGAGACCAGCTCGGCGTGGGCCGAGCCAGGGGCTGCGAGCAGCAGCACGGCCAGGACGGCCAGCACCGCTGACACGCTCGCACGCCGTACGAAAGTGATCCAGGTTGTCATCATCGACTCCGGGCCGGAGCAGGGATGCCGGACGACGTACGTCGCGGCATCCCTGGCCGGCTTCAGCGGTTGCTGTCCTGGAGCTGACGGTCAGCAGCGTCCGCGCCGGTCGGCGCCGTTCGCCCTCGCCGCCACACCAACAGCGCCGTCAGCAGAGAGACGACCAGGGCGGCACCGGACAGCAGCAGCGGCCAGGTGGAGTCCGAGCCGTTGTCGGTCGCCGTCACCGGCGCGGTGGTGGGAACGCTCGCCTGCGTGCTGTCGGTCGCGGTCGTGTCGGGTGTCGACGCGGTGGCGGCGCCGGCGGCCGGTGTCAGGGTGAGGATGGGAGCCGGGTGCTCGGGCTCCACGGACTTGTCGGCCGACACCTCGTTCCAGTTGACGACGGTGCCGTCGGAGTAGGTCTGGGCGACGTTGAAGACGAGCTTTCCCTTGTCCGGCAGGGTGCCGAGGCTGAGGTCGAAGTCCTGGTACTGGCCGGGGATGACGCCGGTGCCGGTCGCCCGCCAGGCGACCTGGGAGACCACGCTCTTCACCTGCTCCCCGTCGTCGTTCACGATCGGTCGGGCGAGCTTGCGGGTCTGGGTGGTGACCGTCCATCCGGGGATGGCGGTGGTCTGGACCGACGCGATCGACTGGCCCTTCGGCAACAAGACCTTGAGTGCCACGGTGCGGGCGCTGTCGGACTCGTTGGGGACCCGGAACGCGATCACGGAGAAGCCGCCGCCGGGAACGCTGGCGGGCTGCACGCTGACGTGCGCCTGGGCGGCCCCGCTCAGGGCAACGGTGCCGAGGAGCCCGGCGCCGAGGACCAGTCCGGCCCTGCGAGCGAGGTGACGGCGAGGGTGTGCGGAGGTGCGAGAAGACATGATGAGACTCGATTCATGAGGTGTGAGTGGTTGCTCGGACGCTGCGGAGAGCGCGCCACCCGTGTCTCTGGACCTGCGGGGTCACGGTCGGACCCGCCGCGGTGCGTTCAGAGGCTCAGGCAGCGCATCCGCACGGCGGCCCGCGCCGCGAGGGACCACTGCGACCGTCCCAGACCGACCGTCGTACCGGACGCAGGTCGACCCGCGCCGGCGCCGTGAGGGTCGGCACGGCCACCAGGAGGTACGGCGTCACGGTGCAGGCGGCCCGGAGCGCGCCCCACGTCGTGGCCACGATCAACGCGGAGACCTCGACCAGTCTCCACAGTGCCCGCTCCCCTGCGGCGAGCCATAGCACGACCACGAGGGCGGCGCCGACGTGGGCGATGAGCATGCCCAGGTGGGCGCCGCTCACGAACTCCAGGGAGGAGGCCTGCATCGACCCTCCGGCCGACGGCGGCATCGTCATCGTCGTCGGGGCACGTTCGCCCGTCGAGGCGCCACCGAGCAGGTCGAGGGAGCCGTGCAGGATGCCTTGGCCGGCGAGCATCAGGACCACGACCCGCGACGCCGAGGCGGGCGCCTCCAGGAACGGCGCGGCCGCCATCGTCGCGACGACGAGCATCGGGCCGAGGAGCGCCACCGGTGGCGCGACACCACCGGCGGCCACGTGGCCGGAGCAACCCGCGGCGAGCATCACGGAGGCAAGCAGCAGCGCGCGCACCCAGCGCAGTGCTCCGCGACCTGCCATGGCTCACCCCCGTGAACGTGGACCGTTCATGGGCAGAGCCTGCGCCCCCGACCTTGGGTGAATCTTGGGATCCGCTCTGCGCGGAGGCAGCGCCCCACCCGCTCCTACCGGCAGACTCAGCCCATGACCACACCGCCGTCCGCGTCCCAGGGAGCCCCACCGCAGGCAGCGGCACCGCCGATGGACCCGGTGGCGGTGCTACGCTCGCGCGCCTATCTGTCGGCCCTCGTGCTGGCCGCGCTGCTCGGCATCCCCGTCTCCGCGGTGGCCTACGGGTTCCTGGCCCTGGTCTCGAAGATCCAGGAGTGGCTCTTCACCGACCTGCCCGATCATCTGTTCACGGGCGGGATGCCCGCATGGTGGCCGCTGCCCTGGCTGGCGCTGTGTGGGCTGCTGGTCGGGGCCATCGTGCGCTACCTGCCCGGGAACGGCGGGCACTCCCCTGCCTTGGGATTCCACGCCGGCGGCACGCCGGTGGACCGCGAGCTGCCGGGCATCATCCTCGCCGCGCTCGCCACCCTGAGCCTCGGCGCGGTGCTGGGTCCCGAGGCGCCCCTGATCGCGATCGGTGGTGGCCTGGCCGCGCTCACCGTGCACCTGGTGAAGAAGGACTCACCACCCATGGCGCTGACGATCATGGCCTCGGCCGGGAGCTTCGCGGCCGTCAGCACCCTGCTGGGGTCACCGATCCTGGGGGCGTTCCTGATCATGGAGGTCGCCGGCGTCGGCGGGGTGACCCTGAGCCTGGTCGCTCTGCCGGGGCTGCTGGCCTCCGGCATCGGCGCCCTCGTCTTCATCGGGCTGGACAACTGGACCGGTCTCGGCTCGTTCTCCCTGGCTCTCACCTCCGTGCCACCGGCGGTGGACCCGACCGTGGCCACCATGGCTTGGGCGCTGGTCGTGGGCGCGGTCGCAGCGGGCCTCGGCTGGGGGATCCGGTGGACGGGACTGTCCCTGCGCCCGATCGTGCACAGGAACCGGATCGTCGTGACCACGGCCCTCGGACTGCTGATCGGCGTGATCGCGATGGTCTACCAGCTGGTGTCGGACCACAGCGCGACCCAGGTCCTGTTCTCCGGCCAAGCCGCGCTGCCGGAGCTGGTGGCGCATGTCGCCGACTACTCGGTGGCCACCCTGATCCTGCTCGGGGTGTGCAAGATGGCGATGTACGGGCTGTCGCTGAGCGCCTTCCGTGGTGGGCCGATCTTCCCGGCGATGCTGGTCGGCGCCGTCCTCGGCATGGTGATGGCGGGACTACCCGGCATGAGCACGGGCCCCGCGATCGGGATGGGGATCGGCGCCATGTGCGTGGCCATGCTGCGGCTGCCGCTCACCTCGACCCTGCTCGCCGTGCTGCTGCTGGGGCCTGACGGCGCCGACGTGACCCCGCAGGTCATCGTTGCGGTGGTGGTGGCGTTCGTGCTGACCAGCGTGCTCCCGACTCCGGGTCCGGTGGAGGCACCTGCTCCCGCCACGGGCTGAGGCGCCACACGCGGGGGAAGCCGCGCCTCGCCGGCCCGGACAGAGTCCGAACCGGCGAGGCACCGGCGGGCGGACACGGGGGGATCCACCCGCCGCCGAGACACTCCTGTCGCTGGAGTACCCCCGTGGGCGGCTCCCCAAACTCTGGTTCAGGAAAATTCTTTTGGAAGGTACGTCGGCGAGTCGTCGTCAGCCCTGGGCGAGGGTGAAGGAGACCGCCCGAGAGGCGACGTCGGCCTGGGCCAGCCGCACGTGCACGTCGGTCCCGAGCGGCAGGGCCCGGTCGTCGGTGACCCGGGCCTCGACCGCCGGCTCCTGCACGGTCACCGTGCCGCGCTTGTCGTCCTTGTCGTCGAGGTCGACGATCACGCCCTCGAAGGTCTCGCCGATCCGGTGCTGGAGCACGCCGGCCTCGACCAGGTCGTGGACGGCAGCCTCGTACTGATGTGCGCGGCGCCCGGAGTCGCGCATCGTGTCGGGGACGACGTGCAGCTTCTCGAGCACCCAGCCGGGCACTTCCGTGCCTGCGCAGAGCGCCACGCAGATCTCTCCGGCGTAGCGGTCGCCGAGCCGCCGCAGCGGTGCGGTCACGTGGGCGTACTCCGAGGCCAGCGCGGCATGCACCGGATCGGCCGGCACCTCGCCGTCGAAGCCGACGTACCCGCTGCCGCGCAGCAGCCGGGTGCAGGCCGTGATCATCGCTGCCTCACTCGGCTTGCCGGGGTCGAGCGCGCGGATGAAGTCGGGGTACAGCTGCTCGGCCGGCCAGTCGAGGTGGAGCGCTCGCGCCGTCCGGTGCAGGCGTTGTACGTCGCGGGGGTCCGGCGGCGGGAGGGTGCGCAGCAGCCCGACCCGCGCGTAGACCATCAGTGAGGCTGCTGCGAAGCCGGTGAGCAGCGAGATCTGGGCGTTCCAGCTCTCGGCCGGAATGAGCGAGCGGAACGACAGCGACCAGCTGTCGCCCTCGATGTCGACCTCCTGCTCGGGCAGCGGCAGCGAGATGCCACCGCGGGCGGCCTCACGCGCCAACCGCAGCTCGCCGACCTCCTTGAGCAGCATCAGCGTCTCGGCGGCGCTGCCGTTGTCGATCGCCTGCTGCACGGTCGTGTAGTCGAGCTGGGCGGTGGACCGCACCAAGGCCCGCTCGACGTGGACCTCCGTGCCCTCACCGTTGTCATCGACGTGGATCGTCCACAGCAGTGCGGGTCGCACCTGGTCGGGCAGCAGGGAGGCGGCGCCCTCGGACAGCACCGTCGGGTGCAGCGGCACCTTGGAGTCCGCGCCGTAGAGGGTCTCGCCGCGCTCGTTGGCGGCCAGGTCGACCGGATCGCCGGCCGCGACGAAGGCCGCGACGTCGGCGATCGCGTAGTGAACGACGAACCCGCTGCCCTCGCGCTCGAGGTGCAGCGCCTGGTCGAGGTCCTGGGAGCCGGGCGGGTCGATGGTGACCAGCGGCAGGTCGGTGCGGTCGAGGTCGGGCAGCCGTGGCGCCGCCGCCGCACGGCGGGCCGCTTCCTCGACCTCCGGGGCGAAGGCGGGCGAGACCTTGAGCTCACTCTGGATCTTCGCGATCCCGTCGCGCAGGGACTGCGCAGCCACCCCGTCTCGGGTGTGGACCCGGACCACTCGACTCGAGGACATGGCTCCACCCTAGTGTTTGCGCGTGCTCATCCTCCTCCCCCCAAGTGAGGGGAAGACCACCCCTCGCCGCGGTGCCCCGTTGCGTCCCGAGACGTGGCTCGAGGGGCTCGCCGAGCCGCGCGAGCGGGTGCTCTCGGCGTTGGTCGACCTCTGCCGCGGCGACCTCGACACCGCGGTCGCGACCCTGGGGCTGGGCCGCACCCAGGCCGAGGACGTGGCGCGGAACGCGCGGCTGCGCGAGCTCCCGACGGCACCCGCCGAACGGATCTACTCCGGCGTCCTCTACGACGCGCTCGGTCTCACCACCCTGTCCCCGTCGGCCCACCGCCGGGCGCTGGCGCGGGTCGCGATCGTCTCGTCGCTCTACGGGCTGGTCCGCCCCGGCGAGCGGATCGCGCCGTACCGGCTCGGTGGCGGCGTCACCCTTCCCGGCCTCGGCGGGGTCGCGGCGCACTGGCGCGGCGCCCTGGACCCCGTGGTGCACCAGGCCGCCGGCCGCGGGCTGGTCGTCGACCTGCGATCCTCGACGTACGCCGCGTTCTGGCGGCCGAGCGCCACCCTCGCGCCGCGGGTGGTCAGCGTCCGCGTCCTGCAGGAAGAGAACGGCGTGCGCCGGGTGGTGAGCCACTTCAACAAGGCGAGCAAGGGCCGGCTTGTGCGGGCGCTCCTCGAGGACGGACGCGACGCCCGCACCGGCGCGGAGCTGGCCGAGCTGCTGAGCGACCTGGGGTGGACCGTGGAGGCCGGTGGCGAGGGTCGCGCCTGGACCCGGCTCGACGTGGTGGTCACCGAGCTCTGAGCGCTACCAGCGTTGCGGGTCGAGCATCTGCCCGGCACCGGGCGGCTGGGCGTTGTAGAGGCGCATCGAGCCACGCTGCGGCCCGTCGGAGGGCTCGGTCGCGCCCACGAACGACACCACGCTCACCGACGCGGTCGACAGCTCCATCCGGAACAGCGCGGAGAGTGGCGCGTCGACGGCCAGGGCGACCAGGGTTTTGATCGGCGTGACGTGGCTGACCACGAGCACGGTCTTCCCGGCGTACCGCTCCATGACCCGCTCCAGCCCGGCCCGGACCCGGGCCTCGACCACGCGGAACGACTCACCACCGCCGCCGGGCGCCACGTCGAGCGAGCCGAGCCAGCCCTGGATCTCGTCCGGGTAGCGGTCGCGGACCTCGGCGAAGGTCATCCCGTCCCAGGCCCCGAACTCCATCTCGGCGAAACCCGGCTCCTCGACGACGTCGAGCCCCAACCGGTCGGCGAGGATCTCGGCCGACTCGCGGGTTCGACGTACCGGGGAGGTGATGACGGCCTCGACGGCCTCGCCCAGCGGCGCCAGCCACTCCGCGACCTCGCGGACCTGGGCGCGGCCCTCGTCGGTGAGCGCGGGGTTGCTGCTGGCCAGGCCCCCGGAGAACCGCTTGTCCGCGGTGTGGGTCGTCGCGCCGTGGCGGACCAGCACCAGCGTGGTGACCGGTCCCTCCGGCGGAGACCAGCCGCGGTAACCCGCGACCTCCTCCTTGAGCGCCTGCCGCCCGGCGGGGCTCTCGGCCTCCTCGACCAGCGAGTCGGCGTCGTCGGGGTCCTCGGGGTCGTCCGTGGCGAGGTGGTAGGTGACACCGGACCTCAGGCCGTCAAGCGCCTCGTTGGCGAGCCGGTCGGCGTGCTTGTTCTGCTCGCGCGGCACCCAGGTGTACGTCGTGACGCCCTGCCGACCGGTCGCCAGACGGTTGGCCTCCAGGGCCAGCGGCTTCATGTCGGCGTGCTTGATCTTCCAGTTGCCGCTCATCTGCTCGACCACGAGCTTGGAGTCCATCCGGACCTCGATGTCGGCACCGGGCGCGACCTGCTCGACCATTCGGAGCCCGGCGATCAGGCCGTTGTACTCCGCCACGTTGTTGCTGGCCACCCCGATGGTGGTGCCCTCCTCGGCGAGCACCCGGCCGGTTGCGGCGTCCTTGACCAGCGCGCCGTACGCAGCGGGGCCGGGGTTGCCGCGCGACCCGCCGTCGGCCTCGATGACGACGCGGGTGACCGGATCGCTCACAGACCGCTCTCGGCGGTGCGGACCAGGATCCGGCTGCAGTCGTCGCAGCGGATGACCTCGTCGTCGGCCGCCGCGCGGATCGTGGCGACCTCGGCGTGGTCGAGGTCGAGGTTGCAGCCCGAGCACCGGCGTGCCCGCAGGAGCGCGGCGCCGACGCCGTTCTTGCTCTCACGGAGCCGGTCGTAGAGGGCAAGCAGGTCGGCCGGTACGTCGGCCACGATCGCGCCGCGCCGGCCGTCGAGGTCACCGAGTGCTTCGTCTATCTCCGCGAGCCGGGCGTCGCGGCGGACGGTGAGGTCGGCGATCTCGGTGTCGGTGTCGGTGAGCTGGGCGGTCAACGAGTCCAGGGTGCGCTGGGCCTCCTCGGCCCGCTCCATCACCTCGATCTCGTCGTCCTCGAGCGAGGTGATCCGGCGCTCGAGCGAGACCATCTCCTGCTGCATCCGCTGGATGTCCTTGGGGTTGCTGATCAGGCCCTGGTCGATCCGCTGCTGGTCGCGCTCGCGGCGGGTCTTGACCTGCTCCACGTCCGCGTCGACCTTCGCCTGCTCGACGGCGAGGTCGTCGACCTCGATCCGGGCGTCCCGGGCCTGGTTCTCGGTGGTCGTCCTCGCCTCGGTGAGCTCGGCCAGCTGCACGGTCTCGGGCAGCGTGCGGCGCTGGTGCCGGAGCTGGTCGGCCCGCGCGTCGAGCTCCTGGAGGTCGAGCAGTCTCACCTGGGCGGACGGGTCGGCCTTCACACGTGCTCCTCTTGAGGTCTGGGGGTGGTCATCGGCGGCTCTGCCACGCGTCGGTGCAGACCGTGCTCACCCTGATCTCCACCGTATCGCCCAGCGCCTCACCCAGCCTCGTCGCCAGCTCCGGGAGCCAGGTCCACTCCGCCGCCCAGTGGGAGACGTCGAGCAGCGACGGGCCGCCCTTCTCGAGGAACTCGGTCGCCACGTGGTGCCGCAGGTCGCTGGTCACGTAGACGTCGGCCCCGCTGGCCAGGGCCCGGTCGAGCAGGAAGTCACCCGCCCCGCCGGTGACGGCCACCCGTCGTACGACGCGGTCGGGGTCACCGCCGACGAGCACGCCGCGCGCCGTGGGAGGCAGCGCCCGCGCGACGAGGTCGGCGTACTCCCCCAGCGTCGTGTCGTCGACGTCTCCGATCCGCCCGGCTCCGGTGGCACCGGTCGCGGGGTCGGCCAGCTCGAGCACGTCGTAGGCGACCTCCTCGTAGGAGTGGGCCGCGAGCACCGCGCGGACCACGTCGGTACGGCGTGCGCGCGGCAGCACCGCCTCGATCCGCAGCTCGTCGGTGACCTCCAGCTCGCCGACCGTGCCGACCGCGGGGTGGGCCCCGTCCAGTGGCCGGAAGCGCCCCTCGCCGGCCACGCTGTAGGAGACGGTGTCGTAGTCGCCGACGTGCCCGGCCCCGGCCGCGGCGAGGGCGGCGCGGATCGCCTCCGCATCGCCGACCGGGGCGAACACCACGATCTTGTCCAGTGGCGGCCCGCTCGCCGCGACCGGGCGTACGTCGCGCAGCCCGAGCGCGCGGGCCAGGGCGTCGGAGACCCCGGGCGTGCCGTGGTCGGCGTTGGTGTGGGCGGTCAGCAGTCCGCAGCCGGCCCGGAGCAACGTGCCGAGGGTGCGGCCCTTGGGCGTGGTCTCCGCGACCCCGTGCACGCCACGGAGGAAGAGCGGGTGGTGGGTCAGCAGCAGGTCGGCGTCCCAGTCGGCGGCCTCACGGGCCACCGGCAGGGCGGGGTCCACCGCCAGCAGCACCCGTCGTACCTCCGCGTCGGGGTTGCCGGCTGCGAGGCCGACCGCGTCCCAGTCGTCCGCGGTCTCCGGCGGGTACCACCCGTGGACCAGCGCGACGACGTCGGCGAGGCGGGGCATGGGTGGACCCTACCGAGCAGGCACCGTCCGGATCTCAGCCGTGTGGGCCCCGGTGGGCGGTGAGCCTGCCACCGAACCGCGCGTCAGATCGGTGGCCCAACCACCGCCGACCCGGCACATCCCCGGGAGCGGTGAGCCTGCCACCGAACCGCCCGTCAGATCGGTGGCCCAGCCACCGCCGACCCGGCAGATCCCCGGGAGCGGTGAGCCTGCCACCGAACCGCCCGTCAGATCGGTGGCCCAGCCACCGCCGGCCCGGCAGATCCCCCGGGGAGCGGTGAGATTCCCACCCAGTCACAGGCGCACCACGTCAGTTGACCTGGCGGTCGCGGCCCTCCCAGTACGGCGCGCGCAGCTTGAACTTCTGCAGCTTCCCGGTCGCCGTGCGGTCGAGCATCTCGCGGAACTCCACGGTCGACGGGGCCTTGTAGCGGGCCACCTTCGTCTTCACGTAGTCGATCAGCTCCTGCTCGGTGAGGTCGGAGTCGTCGGCCTTGACCACGAGCGCCTTGATGGTCTCGCCCCACTTCTCGTCGGGTACGCCGATCACGGCGACCTCGGCGACGTCCGGGTGGCTGAAGATGGCGTCCTCGACCTCGATCGACGAGACGTTCTCGCCGCCGGTGATGATCACGTCCTTCTTCCGGTCCTGGATGACGAGGTAGCCGTCGTCGTCGATCAGCCCGCCGTCGCCGGTGTGGAACCAGCCGTCGGCCAGCGCCTGCGCCGACTCCTCGGGCTGCTCCCAGTAGCCCTCGAGTACGACGTTCGACCGGGCCAGCACCTCGCCGCCCTCGGGGTCGATCTGCAGGCTGACCCCGACCGCGGGCGTGCCGGCGCGGACCAGCTTCTGGGCGCGGTCCTCGGGGGCCAGGTCGTCCCACTCCTGGCGGCTGCGGTTGACCGTCAGCAGCGGCGAGGTCTCGGTGAGCCCGTAGATCTGGATGAACTCCCAGCCGAGCTCGCTCTCGACGCGGGCGACGGTCTTGGTCGGCGGCGGGGCGCCGGCCACGATGATCCGGGTCTTGCCGCGACCTGGGATCTCCCCCTCCCAGTCCGGCGCGGCATCGAGGACCGCGGCGACCACGGCCGGGGCCGCACACATCACCGTGACGCCGTACCGCTCGACGCGTCGCAGGATCTCGGTGCCGTCGACCTTGCGCAGCGCGACCTGGGTGACGCCGCACCCGGTCATCGCGAACGGCATGCCCCAACCGTTCGCGTGGAACATCGGCAGGGTGTGGAGGTAGACATCGCGGTCGGTGACCCCGGCGTGCAGGGCGAAGGTGACCGCGTTGGTCCAGATGTTGCGGTGGGTGATCTGCACGCCCTTGGGGCGGGCGGTGGTACCGGAGGTGTAGTTGATCGTCGCCGTGGCGTTCTCGTCCGGCTCCCACGGCCGCGGGTCGGTGCCCTCCGCGTAGAGGTCGTCGTCCTCCCCGATCACGAAGACGTGCTCGGCCTTCACACCCGCCAGCAGGTCCTTCAGCTCGGGGTCGACGTAGACCACGCGCGAGCCGGAGTGGTCGACGATGTACTGCACCTCGTCGAGGGAGAGCCGGAAGTTCACCGGCACCAGGACCCGGCCGTAGCCACAGACTCCGAAGAACGCCGTGAGCAGCCGGGCGCTGTTGTGGGAGACGAAGGCGACCCGGTCGCCGACCTCGATGCCGAGTCCGTCGTGCCGGGCGGCCATGGCACGGGCGAGCTCGCCGACGCGGGCGTAGCTGACCTCGCCGAGCGACTCCGCGGGCTGCTCGGGCTCGTCGGCGATGCCGATCCGGTCGCGGTAGACGGCCTCCGCGCGTTGCAGGAAATCGTTGACGCTGAACGGGACGATCATGCAGGCAGGTTAGTCCCGCAACGCTGGCCAAAGGTTGGCCGCGGACGGGCCTATGCTGGGGTGAAGGGCTGTGACAGTGCGGTCGTTCAACTCGTACGGACCGAGGTGACCTCGTGGACCATCCCTCGTCGTCCCTGACCCGGCTGACGCGCGCCCTCGCCGACACCGAGCCCGAGCACCCGTTGGCCCTGCGCCTGTGCACGGCGCTGGTGCGGATCCTGGCCCTGGACGGCGGTGCGATCACGGTCGGCTTCGCCGAGTCCGAGCGCACCACGCTGGCCGCCACCGACGAGCTGGCCGAGCGGATCGAGGACCTCCAGGACCTGCTCCGTGAGGGCCCGGGGCTCGACGCCTTCCGCACCGGGGAGCCCGTGGTCCTGAGCCGGGCCGAACAGCTGCAGGCCTGGCCGCTCCTGGTGCAGGCCCTCGGCGAGGCGCACCTGCCCGACCTGGTGCTCGCCGTACCGATGAGCCCGCACTCCGACGTGCTGGGTGCGGTCACGCTGCACACCTCGAGCCCCGAGCCGCCGCCGCTGGACCTGACCGAGATCACCTTCCTGGCCAACGCCGTCGGGGTCGCGATCCTGGGCACCTTCGACCGGCAGGACTCGATGGACCTGGTGTGGCGGACCCGCGACCAGGTCAACCAGGCGACCGGCATGGTCGTCGCCCAGCTGCGGGTCCGGCCCGCCGACGCGATGGCCGTGCTGCGCGCCCACGCCTTCGCCCACGGCATGACCGTGGATGCGGTGGCGGGCGCGGTGCTCAGCCGCGAGCTGGACTTCCGGACGGACGACCGACATGGAGGATGATGTCCCGATGGGGCCGATGACCACCGAGGAGGCGTTGGCCACCGCCCTCGACGGCATGGTGTCGAGCCGGCCGGTGGCCGACGTCCTGGCGCGCCTCATGCAGGACTGCCTGCAGGTGCTGCCGGCGGACGCCGCCGCCGTCCTGGTCCTCGACGACCAGGGCGGCCTCGAGCTGCTGAGCGCGAGCTCGCACCGCGCCGAGGAGCTGGAGCTGCTCCAGATCCAGCGCGCCGCCGGCCCGTGCGTGCAGGCGATCGAGGACAACCAGAACCTGGTGGCCCGGGGCAGCGAGCTCGTCGAGCGCTGGGGCGAGATCGGCACCGCGATCGGCGAGGCGGGCTTCCGCCAGGTGCAGGCCTTCCCGATGCGGTGGCACGGTGAGGCGATCGGGGGGCTCAACATCCTCTCCCGTGAGCCCCACCAGGTCGACGACCCGCTTGCTTGGCCAGGTCTTCGCCGACCTGGCGACGCTCGTGGTCGTGCACGCGGTCGAGGTCTCGACCGAGCGGGCCCTGGCCCGGGTGCACGAAGCGGTCACCGCCCGCGCGGTCATCGAGCAGGCCAAGGGCGTGCTCGCCGTCCAGCTTGACCTCAGCCCCGACGCCGCCTACGACGTACTGCTGCAGCGCGCCCGCGACCACGAGGTCGGGCTCACCGCGGCCGCCACCGAGGTCGTCGACCGGGCCTTCGCGCGCTAGGCACGAAGCCATGGCCGACGAGCGGGGCGCGGAGCTGGCCAGGCTGCGGCGTGCCCTGCTCGACGAGGCCACCCTGGGCGACGTGGTCGACACGCTCGTGGCCCACACGGCCCGGCTCCTCGGGGGCGTCCGCGCCGGGGTCGTCGTCGTACGTCGCGGCGAGCGGGTGGAGTCCGGCTCCACCGACCCGGCCCTGAGCCGGCTCGAGGCGCTGCAGCGATGCTGGGGGGCCGGGCCCGACCTCGACCTCCTCGCCGGCCACGACCCGGTCCTCCTGGTGCCGGACATCTCTGGCTGCGAGCGTTGGCCGCGGTGGGCGAGAGCCGCAGGGCGCCATGGTCTGCGCAGCATGGTCGGCGTCCGCCTGCGCACCCCGAACGGGTCGTTGGGCAGCCTCACCTGTTACGCCGCCGTACCTCGGCACTTCGGTGCGGCCCACCTCGCCACCCTCCGCTCGATCGGCCACGTCGCGTCGCCGACGCTGGCCACCTCGGGCGAGCGCGACCGGCTCTGGGACGCCGTCGACGCCCGGCGCATGATCGCGATGGGCGAGGGTGTGCTGATGGAGGCCTACGGCGTGGACGGCCAGCAGGCCGCAGCCGTGCTCAGCCGTCAGTGCCGCGAGCGCCGGCTCACCCCGCACGCCTTCGCCGGACAACTCGTGGCCACGATGGCCCTACCCGGCTGAGGATTGCCACCCACCATCCTGAGAGGTTAGCCTTACCTAAGTCATGCGGCCGCCGGTCGCTCCGACCGGGAGGCGCCACCGTGGGACTGGGCGAGACACTGCTGCTGGGCTTCATCGCCGGTGTGACGATCCTGATCGGCATGCCGCTGGGCCGGATGCGCAGCCCGAGCGAGGGGCTCCGGGTCACCCTCAACGCGCTGGCGGTCGGCATCCTGCTGTTCTTGGTGTGGGACGTGCTGTCCGCCGCCTGGGAGCCGATCGACGAAGGGCTCGCCGCGCACCACGAGACCGGCGCCGGGCTCGGCTCCACGCTCGGGTACGGCGTGCTGTTCGCGCTGGGCCTGACCGTCGGACTGCTCGGCCTGCAGCAGTACGAGGCCTGGATGGGTCGCCGGATCCGGCGGTCCCGTGCCCAGTCGTTCGGCCCGGGTGCGATGGCCAGCCAGGAGCTGACGGCGCGCGGCATGGCCGGCTGGTCTCCCGGCAAGCAGCTGGCGTTCCTGATCGCGGTCGGCATCGGCCTGCACAACTTCGCCGAGGGCCTCGCGATCGGCCAGGCGGCCGCCGGCAGCGAGATCGCGCTCGCCACCCTGCTGGTGATCGGCTTCGCCCTCCACAACGCCACCGAGGGCTTCGGCATCGTCGCGCCACTGGCCGCCGACACCGCCGACAACCCCGACGCCCGCCCGTCCTGGGGGTTGCTGCTCGTGCTCGCCGCGATCGGCGGCGGCCCGACCTTCATCGGCACCGCTGTCGGTCACGCCTTCACCAGCGAGCCGCTGTCGGTGATCTTCCTGACCCTGGCCGCGGGTTCGATCATCTACGTCATCGTCCAGCTGCTGGCGATCGCCGGCCGCAGCTCCCGCAAGGACCTGATCTACGTCGGGGTGCTGATCGGCCTGCTGGCCGGCTTCCTCACCGACGCGATCGTCACGGCCGCCGGCGTCTGAGCTCGCGCCGTACCACGGACGCGGCCCGCGCCTTCACACCCTTCGAGGGGACGACGGCGCGGGCCTGCCGCCCTACCGTGGGAGAGTCCGGTCGTTGCCGACCGGACGGTACGCCCCGTGGGTGAGGGCCCAACACACCGCGGGGCGTTGCCACGCCGCCGGGCGACCGGTGGGCGCCACAGTGGGCGCAAAGGGACTCGAACCCCTGACATCCTCCTTGTAAGGGAGGCGCTCTACCAGCTGAGCTATGCGCCCTTCACCCGTCTCCGAGCGCGGACAGACTAACCGGGCGGGTCGGGAGGCGCCGAACCGCCGGGGTCCGCGGGCCCGAGCCCGAGCCGGCGTACGACCTCGGCCACGATGGCGTCCGGTCGGCCGTCAGCCGAGACGGCGATCCCCGGCTCGTCGGGTGCCAGCGGCTCGAGCATCGCCAGCTGGCTGGGCAGGAGCGACGGCGGCATGAAGTGCCCGGTCCGCAGCGCCATCCGCCGCTCGACCGCCGCGGGATCGAGGGTCAGGTGGCAGAAGGTGAGCGCCGGCCGACCTGTGCGCAGGAGGTCGCGGTAGCTGCTTCGCAGCGCCGAGCAGGTCACGACGGCGCCGGCTCCCGTCGCCGCCCGCTCGTCGACCCACCGCCCGATGGCCTCCAGCCAGGGTCGGCGGTCGGCGTCGGTGAGTGGCGTGCCCGCGGCCATCGCCTCGACGTTGGCGCGCGGGTGCAGGTCGTCGCCCTCCAGGAACTCCCAGCCGAGCCGGTCGGCGAGGGCGCGGGCGACCGTGGTCTTGCCGGTGCCGGAGACGCCCATCACGACGACGCAACGCGGCTCGGGCACGTCGTCACCGTACAAGCGATGGCGGAGCGATCGGCGCTTCCGGGGCGGTCACGGAGGGCCCTGAAAATAGAGTCGAGCCGCTGGCGTCTCGGGTCACCAGCGGCTCAACGGAAGAAGAGTAACCCACCGACCTCACCGAACTCCACCGTTTGGCAGGATTTTCGTTGAAGATGATCCGACCGGTCTAGGCCAGGTGATGCAGTCGGGCCAGGTGCTCGTCCAGATCTCGACCGTCGGGCAGCTCGTTGTGCACCGCCCAGCGCACGACCCCGCCGCGGTCGACCACGAAGGAGGATCGGCGCGCGACCCCCCGCTCGCTGTCGAAGACGCCGTACGCCTGGGCGACGGCTCCGTGCGGCCAGAAGTCGCTGAGCAGCGGGAAGTTGAGGCCGTCGGTGTCGGCGAAGACCCGCAGCGAGTACGTCGGGTCGGTGGAGATCCCGAACACCTCGGTGTCGAACGTCATGAACTCGTCGAGCCGGTCGCGGATGCCCGACATCTCGCTGGTGCAGACGTGGGAGAACGCCCACGGGAAGAAGACCAGCAGGACGGACTTGTGACCTGCGTACGACGACAGCACGACGTCCTGTCCGAACTGGTCGCGCAGTGCGAAGTCGGGCGCCGGAGTGCCGGCGGACAGACCCGTCGACGGGCCCGGCGTCGGGGCGTCAGTCGTGTTCAGCGAGCTCACGCTTCAGAATCTTGCCAGTCGCGTTGCGAGGGAGCTCATCGAGGAACACGATCTCGCGCGGAACCTTGTAGCGGGCGAGGTTCTCGCGGACCCACTCCTTGAGCTCGTCCTCGGTCGGGCGGGGCGTGCTGACGACGACGAAGGCCCGCAGCCGCTTGCCGAACTGGTCGTCGTCGATGCCGACCGCAGCGACCTCGATCACCGCCTCGTGGCGCGACAGACAGTCCTCGACCTCCTGCGGGAAGACGTTCTCGCCGCCGGACACGATCATCTCGTCGTCGCGGCCCTCGACGTACAGCCGGCCGTTCTCATCGAAGCGTCCGACGTCGCCGGACGACATCAGCCCGTCGACGATCTCCTTGGACTCGCCGCCCCCGGTGTAGCCCTCGAAGAGCATGCCGTTGCCGACGAAGATCCGGCCGGTCTCCCCCAGGGCGAGCTCGCGCCCATCGGGGTCGAGGATCTTCACCACGGTCGCCCAGGGCGGCTTGCCGGCCGAGGTCGGGGCGGCGCGCAGGTCGACCGGGGTCGCGATGGAGGCGTAGGCCACCTCGGTGGAGCCGTAGATGTTGTAGAGGTTGTCGCCGAAGGTGTCCATCCACTTCAGGGCGAGGTCGCCGGGCAGCGAGGAGCCCGACGCGGCCGTCACCTTGAGGGTCGGCAGGCGGTGGCGGTCGAGGACCTCCTGGTCGAGCACCAGGATCCGCTGGAGCATCACCGGGATCACGACCAGCGAGTCGCAGCGCTCGTCCTCGACCGTCGCCAGGCAGCCCTCGCCGTCGAACCGCCGGCGCAGCACGACGGTCGAGCCGAGCAGCATCGCGAGCGCCAGGTGGGCGAAACCCCAGGTGTGGAACAGCGGCGCGGCGATGTGGGTGCGCCAGCCGTAGCGCAGCGGGAGCCGCGAGAGGAGCGCGACGGCGGCACCCAGACCGGCCTCGCTGCGCGGTGCGCCCTTGGGGGCGCCGGTGGTGCCCGAGGTCAGGATCACGATCCGCGCGTGCCGCACCGGCGGGTCGACGTCGGAGTCGTCGTACGTCGTGACCAGGGCGTCGATCGAGTCCTGCTCCTGATCGCTGGGGTCCGAGTCGACCCAGCCGAGGACCCGGACGTCGATCCGGGCCTGGGACAGCAGCCGGGTGAACTCCTCGTCGTGGATGACGACCTGAGGCCCTTCACGTTCGAGGACGTCGACCAGCTGCGGCCCGGCGAACGCGGTGTTGAGCAGCAGGATGTCCGCGCCCAGCTTGGCGGTCGCGACACAGGCGTCGACGAAGCCACGGTGGTTGCGGCACATGATCGCGACGCTGTCGCCCTCACCGACTCCCCGGTCGGCGAGCGCACGGGCGAGCGCGTTGGAGCGCCGGTGCATCTCGCCCCAGGTGAGCGAACCCTTCTCGTCGATCAGCCCGATCCGCCGCGGCTCCCGCATCGCCATCGCGGTGAAGCCACCGGCCGGACCGGTCCCCCAGTCCTTGAGCGCCTTCCCCATCCGGGCCAGGGCCGGCGGCGGGATCGGGCGCAGGATGCCCGAGGCGCCCAGCACCTTGGCACTGGTGCCGACCGAACCGGCCAGGCCGAGTGCGCGACCGAGAAGGGGAGTGGGGAAGGGGCGTGAGGTCACGCGGGCGACTTGGGCGTCACGAGCCGGGTCGCGGTCCAGTCCTTGCTGACCGCGGCAGTGGTGGTCAGGGCCAGGCCCGCGACGGGCGCGGCCTCGGTGATGTCGGCAGGCTCGACGGCGTTCGGACGACCGACCTTGGGGGTCAGCAGCCAGATGGCACCGCCGCCGACGAGGTCGGTGAGGGAGTCCACGAGGCCGTCGACGAGGTCGCCGTCCTCGTCACGCCACCAGAGCACGACCACGTCCACGACGTTGCCGTAGTCACTGTCGACCATGTCGGAGTCGAGGGCGTCCTCGATGGCGACCCGGAGGTCGTCGTCGGTGTCGGAGTCCCAGCCGAGCTCCTGCACCACCATGCCTTTGACGAGGCCGAGTCGAGCGGCCGGACCCGCAGGGGCGTCGGTATGGGTGGAACCGCCACCAGCGGTCGCGCTCAACGGTCTCCTCCAAGCTGTTTCGCCGGCGGCACGGTCGATCACCCCCGGCTCGGTGGTGGTAGTCCAGCGGACTACGACGCGCTGCGCAACCCGTGGTGCCGAGCAGGACTACCCATGGGTAGATTTCACCGGGCTGCGACGCGTGACACGATGAACGGGTGAGTGAGACTTCCGCCGCCCCTAGCGCGGCCAACTCGGAGGCCCCTGCCCCGGCCAGCAGCGCGGCTCAGCAGGCCCGTGCGGTCATCCACGAGGGCCTGCCCACCCAGCTCCCGGACATCGATCCGGAGGAGACCCGGGAGTGGCTCGACTCCTTCGACGACCTGACCGACACCCATGGTCGCGACCGGGCGCGCTACATCATGCTGCGCCTGCTCGAGCGGGCCCGCGAGAAGCAGGTGGGCGTGCCCGCTCTGCGGAGCACCGACTTCATCAACACCATCCCGCCCGAGCGTGAGCCGTGGTTCCCCGGTGACGAGGAGATGGAGCGCCGGATCCGGCGGCTGATCCGCTGGAACGCCGCGGTGATGGTGTCCTCGGCCAACCGCAAGGGCCTCGAGGTCGGCGGCCACATCGCGACGTACGCCTCGGCTGCCAGCCTCTACGAGGTCGGCTACAACCACTTCTTCCGCGGCAAGGACCACCCCGGCGGTGGCGACCAGCTGTTCATCCAGGGCCACGCCTCCCCCGGCATCTACGCCCGCGCCTACCTGATGAAGCGGCTCAGCTCCGACCAGCTCCACCGCTTCCGCCAGGAGGTCCAGCACGGCCCCGGCAAGGGGCTGTCGTCCTACCCCCACCCGCGGCTGATGCCGGAGTTCTGGGAGTTCCCCACGGTCTCGATGGGGCTGGCGGCCCTGAACTCGATCTACCAGGCGCGCTTCAACCGCTACCTGCACAACCGCGGCATCAAGGACACCAGCCAGCAGCACGTCTGGGCTTTCCTCGGTGACGGCGAGATGGGCGAGCCCGAGTCGCTCGGCGCGATCGGCCTGGCCGCACGCGAGGAGCTCGACAACCTCACCTTCGTCATCAACTGCAACCTCCAGCAGCTCGACGGGCCGGTCCGGGGCGACGGCAAGATCATCCAGGAGCTGGAGTCCAACTTCCGCGGCGCCGGCTGGAACGTCGTCAAGGTCGTGTGGGGCCGCGAGTGGGACGCCCTGCTGGCCCAGGACGTCGACGGCGCCCTGGTGAACCAGATGAACAAGACGCCCGACGGCCAGTTCCAGACCTACTCGGTGGAGACGGGCGCCTACATCCGCGAGCACTTCTTCGGCGCCGACGCGCGGCTGCGGAAGATGGTCGAGGGCCTGACCGACCGCGACATCGAGCTGCTGCCGCGCGGTGGCCACGACTACCGCAAGGTGTACGCCGCCTTCGACGCCGCCTCGAAGCACGCCGGCCAGCCGACGGTGATCCTCGCCCACACCATCAAGGGCTGGACGATCGACGCCCTGGAGGGTAAGAACGCCACCCACCAGATGAAGAAGCTGAACGCGGTGACCCTCAAGGCGTTCCGCGACCGACTCGAGCTGCCGATCACCGACCAGGACATCGACGAGCACTACGAGTTCGACGGCTCGGCGCCGTTCTACCACCCGGGCGAGGGCTCCGACGAGCTCGAGTACCTCCGTGACCGGCGTCGCGAGCTGGGCGGTGGAGTGCCGATGCGCCGGGTCAACCCGCGCAAGATCACGCTGCCCGGCGACGAGACGTACGACGAGCTGAAGCAGGGGTCGGGCAAGCAGAAGATCGCCACCACCATGGCGCTGGTCCGGCTGCTCAAGGATCTGATGAAGGACCCGGAGATCGGCCGGCGGATCGTGCCGATCGCGCCCGACGAGTACCGCACCTTCGGCATGGACTCGATGTTCAGCTCGGCGAAGATCTACAACCCGGCCGGCCAGCTCTACGAGTCGGTCGACCGCAAGCTGCTGCTGGCCTGGAAGGAGTCGCCGCAGGGGCAGATGCTCCACGAGGGGATCTCGGAGGCCGGCTGCGTGGCCTCCGCCACGGCCGCGGGCTCGTCGTACGCCACGCACGGCGAGCCGATGATCCCGTTCTACATCTTCTACTCGATGTTCGGCTTCCAGCGGACCGCCGACTCGATCTGGGCGATGGCCGACCAGCTCGCCCGCGGCTTCCTGATCGGCGCGACTGCCGGGCGGACGACGCTGACCGGCGAGGGCCTGCAGCACGCCGACGGGCACTCCCCGCTGCTGGCGCTGACCAACCCGGCCGTCGTGCACTACGACCCGGCGTACGCCTACGAGGTCGCGCACATCGTGCAGGACGGCATGCGCCGGATGTACGGCTCGAGCAGCGAGCATCCGCACGGCGAAGACGTCATCTACTACCTCACCGTCTACAACGAGCCGCTGAGCATGCCGGCCCAGCCGGAGAACCTCGACGTGGAGGGACTCCTGCGCGGCATCTACCACCTGGCCACGCCGCCGGGTGGCCTGGCCGAGGACGCCCCGCGCGTCCAGCTGTTCGCGAGCGGGGTCGGTCTGCCCTGGATCCAGCGCGCGCAGCAGCTGCTGGCCGACGACTGGGGCGTGGCCGCCGACCTGTGGTCGGTCACGTCCTGGAACGAGCTGTCCCGCGAGGCGCTGGCGACCGAGGACTGGAACCTCATGCACCCGCTCGAGGAGCAGCGCACGCCGTACCTCACGCGGAAGGTGCGCGACGCGGCCGGCCCGGTGGTCGCGGTGAGCGACTACATGCGCGCCGTACCCCAGTCGATCTCGCGGTGGATCCCCCAGTCCTTCCACGCCCTCGGTGCCGACGGGTTCGGATTCGCCGACACCCGCCCGGCCGCCCGCCGGTTCTTCAAGATCGACGCCGAGTCGGTGGTCTGCCAGGCCCTGTCCGCGCTGGCGGAGGAAGGCCGGATCGGCCGCGACGCCGTGCAGAAGGCGCTCGACCACTACCGGATCGACGACCCGACCGCGGTGTCCGGCGTCAAGCAGGAGGGCGGCGACGCCTGACGGGTGTCAGGCGCCGTCGACGACGGCCGCCAGGGGTGCCGGAGCATCGGCGCCGCGCTGGAGCAGACGACGCCAGCGGGCGCGGGAGTACGACGCGGGGCGCGTGGTCTTGATGAAGTCGCGGAGCACCTTCACGAAGAGGTCCGGATGGTCCTTGTGGGGGAAGTGGCCAGAGTTCGGGAGGATCTCGACCCGCGCGGCCGGCGCCAGCTCGGCCGCTCGGGATGCGTGGCTGGTGGGGATGACACGGTCCTCGTCGCCCCAGATCACGCACATCGGCATGGCCTCGGTGAGGTAGGCACGGTCGGCCATGGTCACGATCTGCCCCTGCCAGTCCACGACCGCGCGCACGACGTGGCGGATCGCGCGCCGGGCCGCTGGGTCCTGGAACGACTCGTAGATGCCCGCCACCTCGTCGAAGTCGCGGAACTCCTTGAGCCCGGTGCGTGAGAGCGCCCGCAGGCCGGCCGCGCCGACATGGCGTACGCCGGGCAGCGTGAGCAGGCCCATCACCTGGTAGAAGCCGGTGGTGGTGATCGCGCGGATGGCGGCCGAGACCTCGGGGCCGAGGCCGCCGGAGCCGACCAGCACGAGCCGCTCGGTGCGCTCGGGGAACTGGTAGGCGAACTGCATCGCGACGCCGCCGCCGAAGCTGTGCCCGACCACCGTGACCTTGTCGACCCCGATCACAGTGAGCAGGTCACGCATGCCGTTGGCGAAGCCGCCCACGCTGTAGTCGGCGCGCGGCTTGTCGGACATGCCGTGGCCGAGCAGGTCAGGCGCGATCACCGTGAAACTGCGGGAGAGCGCGTCGATCACCGGCAGCCAGGTGCGGTGGTCACACCCGAGCCCGTGGAGCAGCAGCACGGCTGGGCCGGTGCCGACCTTGACGAAGGCCCGACGATGCCCGTGGACGGTCACGTACTGCACGCGGTGCTGGCGCATCGGCAACGTCGGTCTCCTGTCGCGGTCCTGCCGGATTCAACCAGATCTACCCGCCGTCTGTAAGCCGGAAACCCAGTGTTCATGCGGGATTCCTCGGGACCTTCGTCCCGCACTAGGGTCGGGACGTGACCGCCGCCGCCTTCCCGGAGCCCGCTGCCAGGGGGGATGCGACCGCTCCGAAGGCCTCGCGGGAGCGCGCGGCGGACGCGTTGCGACGTGCCACTGGCTCGTTGAGCAGCGCCGCAATGTCGCGGATGCTCACCGACATGCCGTGGTTCGCCGACCTCACGGCCGAGAGCCGGTCCTGGGTCGGGCAGATCCTCCAGGCCGGGATCCAGGGCTTCGTGGACTGGTTCCGACTCGGCGACGACGGGGCCGCGCCCGGTGACACCGCCGCCGCCGTCTTCGGTGCTGCGCCCCGGACCCTGACCGGCGTGATCACCCTCGGCCAGACCGTCGACCTGGTCCGGCTCGGCATCGAGGTCGTCGAGTCCCACGTCGACGAGGTGGTCGACCCGGCGGACGGACCGGCCGTGCACGCCGCGGTCCTGCGCTACGCACGCGAGGTCGCCTTCGCCACCGCCGAGGTCTATGCCCGCGCCGCGGAGGCCCGCGGCGCCTGGGACGCCCGGCTCGAGGCGCTGGTGGTCGACTCCGTGCTGCGCGCCGAGGCCGACGAGGCCGTGGCCTCCCGGGCCAGCGCCCTCGGGTGGGCGCACCGCGGTGGGGTGAGCGTCGTCCTCGGCAACGCCCCGTCCCAGCGCAGCGAGGACCTCTTCGACCAGGTACGACGTGCGGCCCGGGTCGCGGGCATGGACGCACTGTGCGCGACCCAGGGCGACCGGCTGGTGGTGATCCTGGGCGGGGAGGACGACCCTGACACGGCGGCCCACGCCGTGGTGCGGTTCTTCGGCGACGGGCCGGTGGTCGTCGGCCCGCGCGCCGACGACCTCGCCTCGGCCCACGTCTCCGCACGCGCCGCACTCTCGGGGCTGCGAGCCGCCGTCGGCTGGCCAGACGCACCCCGCCCGGTCGCCACCGACGACCTGCTGCCCGAACGGGTGCTCGCCGGCGACGGGCACGCCCGCCGCCACCTCGTCGAGGAGGTGTTCCTCCCGCTCCGCGAGGCCAGCTCGGCGCGGGGGAACACGCTGGTCGAGACCCTCACGGCGTACTTCCAGCACGGCCAGTCGCTGGAGGCGACCGCCCGCGCCCTGTTCGTGCACACCAACACCGTGCGCTACCGACTCCGGCAGGCCGCCGAGATCACCGGTCTGTCGGCCACCGACGCCCGGGAGGCGCTCACCTTGCAGCTGGCCCTCGTGCTCGGGCGGCAGGCTCGCCTCAAGGCCGACGACTGAGCCGCGGGCGGGGATTTCGAGACGGGTCGCTCTGTCCCTCGCTCCGCTCGGGACTGAGCCGAGCCCTCCTCAATCTCCCGCCCTCGTCGCGGACTTCGCACGCTCAGTCCGCGGGGCGTGATTGTAGGAACCCTACAAATCGGGACTGCCAGTTTCGTGCACGCCCGAGGGGCATCAGCACGGCCGGACCCGCAAGGCTGGATGCGTGCTCGTCATCGTCGCCCCCGGCCAGGGAGCCCAGTCCCCCGGCTTCCTCACGCCCTGGCTCGAGGACGCCACCTTCGCCTCGCGGTTCGCGTGGCTCTCGACGGTCGCGGACCTCGACCTGGCGCACTACGGCACCGAGGCGGACGCCGAGACCATCCGGGACACGAAGATCGCCCAGCCGCTCCTGGTGGCGACCGGGCTGATCGCCGCCCTCGAGCTGTTCCCGCACCCGGCCGACGCCTTCAGCCAGATCGGCGCGGTCGCCGGTCACAGCGTCGGCGAGATCGCGGCAGCAGCAGGTGCCCGGGCGATCACCGCCGAGCAGGCGATGGTGCTGGTGCGCGAGCGCGGCAACGCCATGGCCGACGCCGCTGCGGCCACCCCGACCGGCATGACCGCCGTCCTCGGCGGCGACCGCGACGAGGTCCTCGCCGCGCTCGAGGCCCAGGGCCTGACCCCCGCGAACGAGAACGGTCCCGGCCAGATCGTGGCCGCCGGCACCCTGGAGCAGCTCCAGGCCCTCGCCGACAACCCCCCGGCCAAGGCGCGGCTGATGCCGCTCAGCGTGGCGGGCGCGTTCCACACCGAGCACATGGCGCCCGCGGTCGGCCACATGGCCACGCTCGCCCGCTCCGTGTCCACCCACGACCCCCGTACGCCGTTGATCTCCAACCGTGACGGCCAGATCGTCCACGACGGCCGCGAGGTCGTGGCCCGGATCGTCGGCCAGATCGCTCGTCCGGTGCGGTGGGACCTCTGCATGGAGACGATGACCGACCTCGGGGTCACGGGCATGCTCGAGATGCCGCCCGCCGGCACCCTCGCCGGGATCGCGAAGCGTGCCCTGCCCGGCGTCGAGACCTTCGCCCTCAAGACGCCCGACCAGCTGGACGACGCCCGCGCCTTCTGCGCCAAGCACGGCGAGGCCTCGATGATCGAGACCACGCCGACCTGGCTGATGGTGGTCTCGCCGATGAAGGGCACCTTCCACCGGTCGGCCGAGGCTGCTGACGCCGACATGCTGGCTCCCGGCGCCACCGTCGGTGATGTCGCCAGCTCGCGTGACCGCACCGAGGTCCGGGCCGCCCACGGTGGCCAGGTCGTCGAGTGGCTCGTCGAGGACGGCGACCTGGTGTCGCCGGGTCAGCCCCTCGTCCGCCTCCACCCGGAGGGAGCAGCCTGATGGCCACCCTTCAGTCCGCCACCGGCGCGTCGTACGCCGCAGTGCTGGGGATCGGCAGCTACCGCCCGTCGCTGATCGTGCCCAACTCCGAGATCATCGACGCCATCGACTCCAGCGACGAGTGGATCCAGCAGCGCTCCGGGATCAAGCAGCGCCGCTTCGCCACCCCGGAGGAGACGGTGCAGGTGATGTCGGTCGCGGCCGCCCGCGACGCGATCGAGCACGCGGGCATCGCACCGGAGCAGATCGACTGCGTGATCGTCGCGACGGTCACCCACCTGCTGCAGACCCCCGCCATCGCGACCGCGATCGCCTACGAGCTGGGCACCGACCAGGCCGCGGCCTTCGACATCTCGGCCGCCTGCGCCGGCTTCTGCCACGGGCTGGCCCTCGCCGACCAGATGGTGCGAGGCGGCGGTGCCGGCCACGTGCTCGTGATCGGCGTCGAGCGTCTGTCCGACATCACCGACTCCCGAGACCGCGGTACGGCGTTCATCTTCGCCGACGGCGCGGGTGCGGCCATCGTCGGGCCGAGCGAGACTCCTGGCATCGGCCCGGTGGTCTGGGGCTCCGACGGCGAGCAGTTCGACCTGATCCGACAGGACGAGGACTGGCGCGACGTGATGGCCAAGGACAAGCCGGAGATGCCCAGCCTCACCATGCAGGGCAACCCGGTCTTCCGCTGGGCCTCGTTCACGATGGCGAAGGTCGCCCACCAGGCACTCGACCGCGCCGGCATCACCCCCGACGACCTCGACGTCTTCGTGCCCCACCAGGCCAACATGCGGATCATCGATGCGATGGCCCGTGCCATGAAGCTTCCCGACCGGGTGAAGATCGCCCGCGACATCGCCGAGCAGGGCAACACCTCGGCGGCCTCCATCCCCCTGGCCCTCGACCGCATGATCGACGAGGGACAGGCCGTCAGCGGCGACACCGCGCTGCTGATCGCGTTCGGTGCCGGCCTGGCGTACGCCGCTCAGGTCATCACCGTTCCGTAACCCCACAGACCCGGCAGGCCTGGGAAACAACCGCAACCACCACTGGTGACAACAGAGAGCAGGGACCACAGCATGGCCACCACCGAAGAGATCCGCGCCGACCTCGCCGAGATCGTCAACGAGGTCGCGGGAATCCCCGTCGAGGACGTCCAGCTCGACAAGTCCTTCGTCGACGACCTCGACGTCGACTCGCTGTCCATGGTCGAGGTCGTCGTGGCCGCCGAGGAGAAGTTCGGCGTGTCCATCCCCGACGACGAGGTGAAGAACCTCAAGACCGTCGGCGACGCCGTCTCCTTCATCGAGAACGCCCAGGGCTGACCACCGGGCCACCCGGCCCAGGCACCCATCCATCCACCGAGCACTCGCGAGGACCCCATGACCAACAAGCGTGTCGTCGTCACCGGACTGGGGACGACCTCCCCCGTCGGTGGCGATGTCTCGTCCACCTGGGACGCCCTGGTCAAGGGCCAGTCGGGCGTCCGTCACCTCGACGACCCCTGGGCCGAGGACCTTCCGGTCAAGATCGCCGGCCGGATCGCGGTCGAGCCGACGGAGGTGCTGGAGCGGGTCAAGGCCCGCCGCCTGGACCGGTCGTCGCAGTTCGCGATGGTCGCGGCGATGGAGGCCTGGGCCGACTCCGGGCTGGATGAGGCCGACATCGACCACGACCGGCTCGGGGTCGCGATGGCGTCCGGCATCGGCGGGGTGACGACGTTGCTCTCCAACTACGACGCCCTGCTCGAGAAGGGCCCGCGGCGCGTCTCGCCGCTCGCCGTACCGATGCTGATGCCGAACGCGCCGGCCGCGCAGATCAGCCTGTACGTCGGCGCGCGGGCCGCGGTGAACACCCCGGTCTCCGCCTGTGCATCGGGCAACGAGGCGATCTCGCTCGCTCTCGACCAGATCCGCCTAGGCCGAGCCGACATCGTGCTCGCGGGCGGCACCGAGGCGGCGATCCACCCGCTGCCGATGGCGGCGTTCGCCAACATGATGGCGCTGTCGAAGAACACCGGTGACCCGACCACGGTCTCGCGGCCGTGGGACGTCGCGCGCGACGGCTTCGTGCTCGGTGAGGGGGCCGGCGTGCTGGTCCTGGAGTCCGAGGAGCACGCCAAGGCCCGCGGCGCCCGGATCTACGCCGAGGTGCTCGGCGCCGGCATCACCGCCGACGCCCACGACATAGCCCAGCCCGACCCGGCCGGTCGCGGCGGGGCGCGGGCGATCGTGCGGGCCCTCCAGGAGTCCGACATCAGCGCCTCCGACATCGCTCACATCAACGCGCACGCCACCTCGACGCCGCAGGGCGACATCGCGGAGGGGCTGATGATCCACGCGACGCTCGGCTCCCATGCCGACGAGGTCGTGGTGACCAGCACCAAGTCGATGACCGGGCACCTGCTCGGCGGCGCGGGCGCCCTCGAGGCGATCGCGACGATCCTGGCGATCCACCACCGGGTCAGCCCGCCGACGATCAACCTCGACGACAAGGACCCCCAGGTGGAGCTCGACATCCCGACCTCGCCGCGCGACCTGCCCGCGGGTGACATCGCGGCACTCAACAACTCCTTCGGCTTCGGCGGCGCCAACGTCGCCGTCGCCTTCGGGAGCGTGTGATGACTGCGACGGCGACCAAGCCGCCGCGGACCGAAGACCCTCGTCACCCCCTCCACCGGCTGACCGCCCTGCTCGACGAGGGCACGCTGCGGTTGATCAGCCCCGAGAACGACTGCGGGATGCTCGCCGCCGTCGGCCGGGTGCACGGGCGTCGGGTCGTGGTCTTCTGCTCCGACGCGACCGTGATGGGCGGCGCGATGGGCGACGAGGGCTGCAAGGTCGTCGTCAACGCCTACCACCGGGCGATGACCGAGGGCACGCCGATCATCGGGCTCTGGCACTCCGGCGGTGCCCGTCTGGCCGAGGGCGTGCTCTCGTTGCACGCGGTCGGCCGGATCTTCCAGGTGATGACCCAGGCGTCGGGCAAGATCCCGCAGATCTCGGTTGTGCTCGGCCCAGCGGCCGGCGGCGCGGCGTACGGCCCGGCTCTCACCGACGTCGTGATCCTCGGGCCCGAGGGCCGGATCTTCGTCACCGGCCCCGACGTCGTCCGCTCGGTGACCGGCGAGGACGTCGACATGCTCCGCCTCGGCGGTCCGGAGCCGCACGGCCGGCGCTCCGGCGTGGTGCACATCCTCACCCAGAGCGAGCAGGAGGCGCTCGAGAAGGCACGCGCCGTCGCCTCGCTGTTCGGCTCCCAGGGGCAGCTCGACGTGGAGAAGGTCGAGGACCGTGACCTGGCGGAGATGCTGCCGGAGTCCAAGCGGCGCGCCTACGACGTGCACCCGCTGGTCGCGGCCGTCCTCGACGACGACACGATGCAGGAGCTGCACGAGCGCTGGGCCCCCAACATCGTCACCGCTCTCGGCCGCCTCGGCGGCCGGACCGTCGGTGTCGTGGCCAACAACCCGCTCCGGCTCGGCGGCTGCCTGGACTCGCTGTCGGCGGAGAAGGCCTCACGGTTCGTGCGGCTCTGCGACGCCCTCGGCGTACCGCTCATCGTGCTCGTGGACGTGCCCGGCTACCTGCCGGGCGTCGGCCAGGAGTGGGACGGCGTCGTACGCCGTGGCGCCAAGCTGCTGCACGCGTTCGGCGAGTGCGTCGTACCCCGCGTCACGCTGGTGACGCGCAAGACGTACGGCGGCGCCTACATCGCGATGAACTCCCGCGCGCTCGGCGCGACCAAGGTCTTCGCCTGGCCCGGCGCCGAGGTCGCCGTGATGGGCGCAGTGGCGGCGATCCGGGTGCTGCACCGGCGCAAGCTGGCCGAGGTGGCGCCCGAGATCCGGCCCCAGGTCGAGGCCGAGCTGGCCGCCGAGCACGAGCGGCTCGCCGGCGGTGTCGACAAGGCAGTCGAGATCGGGGTCGTCGACGAGGTCGTCGAGCCCGCCGTCACCCGGTCAGCAATCGCGCGGGCGATCGACGACGCGGTGCAGCGCGACGGCGTACGGCGCGGAGCGCACGGCAACATCCCGCTGTGATCGCCCTCGACCGAGCTTGCGAGGTCGAGAACTGGCGATCAGGTTGAGGAGCGTCGCCCGGATCGGAGCGCAGCGACGAGCCGGGCCACGCGTCTCGAAACCTCGGCTAGACGACCTGGTGCAGCCAGCGCACCGGCGCGCCCTCACCGGCGTGCCGGAACGTCTCGAGCTCGTCGTCCCACGGCTTGCCGAGCAACTTGTCGATCTCGCCGAGCAGCGTGGTGTCGCCGAGCGCGGCCTTGACCACCGCCGCCTTGAGCCGGTCCTCCGGGATCATCAGATCGCCGTGCAGCCCGGTGACGGCGTGGAAGACGCCGAGGTCCGGGGTGTAGGAGAAGCGCGCGCCCTCCGACTGGGCGGTGGAGTCCTCGGTGACCTCGAAGCGCAGGTGGTTCCAGCCGCGCAGGGCCGAGGCGATCGCCGCGGCGGTGCCGGGCTCACCGGCGAAGGACAGCTCCGCACGGTAGGTGCCGGCCTGGGCCGGCTGGGGGGACCACTCCAGGCTGACGGCAGCACCGAGCACGCCCCCGACGGCCCACTCGAGGTGCGGGCACAGCGCCGAGGGCGCGGAGTGCACGAACAGCACGCCACGCGTCGTCGGGACGGGGCGGCTGGTGATAGGTGCGGTCACCGTGGTTCTCCTTCATCAGCGGCATCGGAGCGACGCCTTCCCCGGCAGGCTCCTGCGCGATGAGAGGAGGGAGTGACACGTGTGTAGTTGTGCTGCCCATTGTGACCGATGGGACGTGGAAAGGCCAGCAGGCGGGACGGTGGTCTCGACAGGCTCGACCGACGAAAGGCTCGACCGACGAAAGGCTCGACCCACGAAAGGCTCGACCGACGCGCGGCCGGGTCAGTCGAGCCGCTTCTCCAGGATCTCGGCGCGGTCCGCGGCGTCGGTCAGGTCCTGGGAGTCCACGGCGTGCGTCCGGTGGAACCACGCCAGCGCCTCGGTCTCGCGGCCGGCGGACTCGAGGGTGTCGGCGTAGGCGTAGCGGAGGCGCACCACCCACGGCTCGCGGCTCTTCGACTGCAGTGGGGCGAGCTCGAGGGTCCGCAGGGCCGCGTCGAGCTGACCCATGTCGCGGCGAGCACCCGCCTCGACCAGCGTCATCTCCGCCTTGGCCGCGGAGCTGAAGTTCGCCACCGCGGGGCTCTTGGCCAGCTTGAGGGCCTGCTCGGGGTGACCGAGCGCCCGCTGGCAGTCGGCCATGATCGGCAGGTAGTCGGTGGCGCCGTTCATCCGCTTCGCCGCTCGGAGCTCGGCGAGCGCCTCGGAGTAGTGGCCCGCGGCGTACGCTGCCTCGCCGGTGGCCTCGCGCACCACCGCGAGCCGCGAGGCTCGGGCGCGGGCGGCGAGGGTGTGCTGGTACGCCGTCTCCGGGTCGCTGTCGATCATCACGCCGGCCGCAGCGAGGTGACGTGCCACCCGCAGCGCGAGCTTCTCGGGAAGTCCCTTGAGCTGGGCGCTGACCGAACGGTCGAGCTCACGGCCGGTGATCTCCTCGGGCAGCGGCGGACCGTCGTATCGCTCCTGGTCGACCGTGCGCGGGCCCTGCTCGGTCGACGAGCGCGACCAGTCCCCCTTGCGAGGCGGACGCCCCGACGAGCCACGACCCTGCCCGCCGCGGGAGGAGTCGGAACGACCGCGGCCCCCGTCGGAACGAGACTTGTCGGAGCGCGGCTTGTCGGATCGAGGGCGGTCCGAGCGGCTGCTGCTGGAGCGGGAGCTGCTCGGCTTGCCCGACGTCGGTCGCCCACTCTGGGAGCGCCCTCGCGAGGCTCCCTCGCCGCTGGACTGACGACCGTCTGTCACGTTCTCTCACTCCTCGAAACCGCTTGGATCGGGCGAACTCGCCCCACGATAGCGATGGGGGCCATCCGTAGATGACCCCCATCGGCAAAAGATTGTTCGGCGGCGTCCTACTCTCCCACATCCTGTCGGGTGCAGTACCATTGGCGCTGGCTGGCTTAACTTCCGGGTTCGGGATGGGTCCGGGTGTTTCCCTGCCGCTATGGCCGCCGTAACGTTGTGAACCGTTGTTCTCTTGTGTGAGCTGTTCTGGTGTGAACAGTCAACCCTGTGGCCCCCTTTTGATGTGGGGTGGGTTGTTGGTTCAGATTCTGGGTAGTGGACGCGTAGCAACTTGTAGTTGAGGTGGGTGGGTGACAAGCCCTCGGCCTATTAGTACCGGTCGGCTGGGCATTGCTGCTGTACACCTCCGGCCTATCAATCCCGTGGTCTGCGGGTGGCCTTACCCCATCTAGTGGGTGGGAAACCTTATCTTGAAATGTGCTTCCCGCTTAGATGCGTTCAGCGGTTATCACGTCCGGACGTAGCTAACCAGCGGTGCCCCTGGCGGGACAACTGGCACACCAGAGGTTCGTCCATCCCGGTCCTCTCGTACTAGGGACAGCTTTTCTCAAGTTTCCTGCGCGCGCGGCGGATAGGGACCGAACTGTCTCACGACGTTCTAAACCCAGCTCGCGTGCCGCTTTAATGGGCGAACAGCCCAACCCTTGGGACCTACTCCAGCCCCAGGATGCGACGAGCCGACATCGAGGTGCCAAACCATCCCGTCGATATGGACTCTTGGGGAAGATCAGCCTGTTATCCCCGGGGTACCTTTTATCCGTTGAGCGACACCCCATCCACATGGTGGTGCCGGATCACTAGTTCCGACTTTCGTCCCTGCTCGACATGTCTGTCTCACAGTCAAGCTCCCTTGTGCACTTACACTCGTCACCTGATTGCCAACCAGGCTGAGGGAACCTTTGAGCGCCTCCGTTACATTTTAGGAGGCAACCGCCCCAGTTAAACTACCCATCAGGCACTGTCCCTGGCCCAGATCATGGGCCTAGGTTAGACATCTAATACGACCAGAGTGGTATTTCAACGTTGACTCCACCTGAACTGGCGTCCAGGTTTCACAGTCTCCCACCTATCCTACACAAGCCGTACCAAACACCAATACCAAACTATAGTAAAGGTCCCGGGGTCTTTCCGTCCTGCCGCGCGTAACGAGCATCTTTACTCGTACTGCAATTTCGCCGAGTCCATGGTTGAGACAGCGCCCAAGTCGTTACTCCATTCGTGCAGGTCGGAACTTACCCGACAAGGAATTTCGCTACCTTAGGATGGTTATAGTTACCACCGCCGTTTACTGGGGCTTAAGTTCAACGCTTCACCTCGCCACGAGGGCGGGTTGACGTGTCCCCTTAACCTTCCAGCACCGGGCAGGAGTCAGTCCGTATACATCGTCTTGCGACTTCGCACGGACCTGTGTTTTTAGTAAACAGTCGCTTGGGCCTGGTCTCTGCGACCCTTCACGCTTCCCCCAGCTAGTGGGTTCACGTTCTGGGTCCCCCTTCTCCCGAAGTTACGGGGGCATTTTGCCGAGTTCCTTAACCATGGTTGTCTCGATCGCCTTGGTATTCTCTACCTGATCACCTGAGTCGGTTTGGGGTACGGGCGGCGCATGGCTCGCTAGAGGTTTTTCTTGGCAGCATAGGATCACCCACTTCGCCGTAGACGGCTCCGCGTCAGATCTCACACACCACATTGAAGTGAGGGCGGCGGATTTGCCTACCACCCGTGCTACGTCCTTGCCCGTGGTCTACCATCGCCACGGTTGGGCTACCTTCCTGCGTCACCCCATCGCTTGACTACTACCGGTTCGGATCCCACGCTCTGCCACACCGCCTCGCCCCGAAGGGTCTGGTCGGCGTGGTTTCGGATGGTTAGCATCACCGGGCTCGTCAGGGGCGCCATGTTGCCGGTACGGGAATATCAACCCGTTGTCCATCGACTACGCCTGTCGGCCTCGCCTTAGGTCCCGACTTACCCAGGGCAGATTAGCTTGACCCTGGAACCCTTGATCATTCGGCGGAGGAGTTTCTCACTCCTCATTCGCTACTCATGCCTGCATTCTCACTCGTGCCGCCTCCACCCCTGGATCACTCCGGGACTTCACTGGCGGCACGACGCTCCCCTACCCATCCACACACCTGAACACCACCCACGAGGGATGATGCTGGGTACACGCGTGAATGCCATAGCTTCGGCGGATGACTTGAGCCCCGCTACATTGTCGGCGCGGAATCACTTGACCAGTGAGCTATTACGCACTCTTTCAAGGGTGGCTGCTTCCAAGCCAACCTCCTGGTTGTCACTGCGACTCCACATCCTTTTCCACTTAGTCACCGCTTAGGGGCCTTAGCTGATGGTCTGGGCTGTTTCCCTCTCGACTACGGAGCTTATCCCCCGCAGTCTCACTGCTGCGCTCTGACTTACCGGCATTCGGAGTTTGGCTAACGTCAGTAACCTGGTCGGGCCCATCGGCTATCCAGTGCTCTACCTCCGGCAAGAAACACGCAACGCTGCACCTAAATGCATTTCGGGGAGAACCAGCTATCACGGAGTTTGATTGGCCTTTCACCCCTATCCACAGGTCATCCCCCCAGTTTTCAACCTAGGTGGGTTCGGTCCTCCACGTCGTCTTACCGACGCTTCAACCTGCCCATGGATAGATCACTCCGCTTCGGGTCTTGATCGTGCTACTCAACGCCACCGAAGTGGCTACGCCCTCTTAGGACTCGCTTTCGCTACGGCTCCCCCACACGGGTTAACCTCGCAACACAACACAAACTCGCAGGCTCATTCTTCAAAAGGCACGCCATCACCCACCCAAGAACAAGTCTTGTCAGGCTCTGACGGATTGTAGGCACACGGTTTCAGGTACTATTTCACTCCCCGCCAGGGGTACTTTTCACCTTTCCCTCACGGTACTTGTCCGCTATCGGTCATCAAGAAGTATTTAGGCTTGACGGGTGGTCCCGCCAGATTCACACGGAATTTCACGAGTTCCGTGTTACTTGGGAATGCGTTCACGAAGAGTACAGCTTATGCTTACGGGACTATCACCCTCTACGGTGCCACTTTCCAATGGACTTCAACTTCACCACACCTTTTTTACTCCGCAACCGGCCGGCAGACCAGTAACAAACACACCCCACAACCCCGCACACACAACCCCTGCCGGGTTATCCATGTGCACGGTTTAGCCTCCTCCGCTTTCGCTCGCCACTACTCACGGAATCACTATTGTTTTCTCTTCCTACCGGTACTGAGATGTTTCACTTCCCGGTGTTCCCTCCACACACCCTATTTCATTCAGGCGCGGGTAACTGGACATGACTCCAGCTGGGTTTCCCCATTCGGACACCCCCGGATCAACGCTCGGTTGCCAACTCCCCAGGGCTTATCGCAGGCTCCTACGTCCTTCATCGGCTCTTGATGCCAAGGCATCCACCATGTGCCCTTCACAGCTTGTCACACACACCACCAACCCAACCCACCCCCACACCACACAAAAAAAGGCCCCACCACAACCCCCCTCAACAAACAAGAGAAGCCACAGCGAGGCCCACATAAACCGTGCAGAAGATGAACCAGACAAGGCAGTGCACACAACACACTACAAAGATGCTCGCGTCCACTATCCAGATCTCAAACAACAACCCCACACCCGCACCACACCCACCACCAAGGCAGGCCAGCTCGAGTCGGGTTCTTGGTGCCGAAGCCCCAGATGATCCCCCCTCGCAGCTTCACGAGGCGGAGAACGCCTGATTCTTCAGAACCCCAACAGTGTGCCCCCACCCACCAGCAGCCAGCACGGCCGGCACACAGGCCAACCAACCAGCCACCGGTACACCACCAGGGTGCACGGGCAGGGGAATGTCGATGATTCCACTAGTGAACACCACCACTGTGCCCACACCACTGGACCACCAGCGAACGCTGGGGCACGGGTGCCGGTCGGGGTGTGTGCTCCTTAGAAAGGAGGTGATCCAGCCGCACCTTCCGGTACGGCTACCTTGTTACGACTTCGTCCCAATCGCCAGCCCCACCTTCGACCACTCCCCCCACACAAGGTGGTTGGGCCATGGGCTTCGGGTGTTGCCGACTTTCGTGACGTGACGGGCGGTGTGTACAAGGCCCGGGAACGTATTCACCGCAGCGTTGCTGATCTGCGATTACTAGCGACTCCGACTTCATGGGGTCGAGTTGCAGACCCCAATCCGAACTGAGACCGGCTTTTTGGGATTCGCTCCCCCTCACGGGATCGCAGCCCTTTGTACCGGCCATTGTAGCATGCGTGAAGCCCTGGACATAAGGGGCATGATGACTTGACGTCATCCCCACCTTCCTCCGAGTTGACCCCGGCAGTCTCCCATGAGTCCCCAGCCACCCCGAAGGGTGCTGCTGGCAACATGGAACGAGGGTTGCGCTCGTTGCGGGACTTAACCCAACATCTCACGACACGAGCTGACGACAGCCATGCACCACCTGTACACCGACTAAAAGGGGCTCTATCTCTAGAGCTTTCCGGCGTATGTCAAACCCAGGTAAGGTTCTTCGCGTTGCATCGAATTAATCCGCATGCTCCGCCGCTTGTGCGGGCCCCCGTCAATTCCTTTGAGTTTTAGCCTTGCGGCCGTACTCCCCAGGCGGGGCGCTTAATGCGTTAGCTGCGGCACGGAACCCGTGGAATGGATCCCACACCTAGCGCCCAACGTTTACGGTGTGGACTACCAGGGTATCTAATCCTGTTCGCTCCCCACACTTTCGCTCCTCAGCGTCAGGACATGCCCAGAGAACCGCCTTCGCCACCGGTGTTCCTCCTGATATCTGCGCATTTCACCGCTACACCAGGAATTCCGTTCTCCCCTGCATACCTCCAGTCTGCCCGTATCGAAAGCAAGCCACCAGTTAAGCCAGTGGATTTCACTCCCGACGCGACAAACCGCCTACGAGCCCTTTACGCCCAATAATTCCGGACAACGCTCGCACCCTACGTATTACCGCGGCTGCTGGCACGTAGTTGGCCGGTGCTTCTTCTGCACATACCGTCACCACCTTCACAGGCGCTTCGTCTGTGCTGAAAGAGGTTTACAACCCGAAGGCCGTCATCCCTCACGCGGCGTTGCTGGATCAGGCTTCCGCCCATTGTCCAATATTCCCCACTGCTGCCTCCCGTAGGAGTCTGGGCCGTGTCTCAGTCCCAGTGTGGCCGGTCACCCTCTCAGGCCGGCTACCCGTCAAAGCCTTGGTAGGCCATTACCCCACCAACAAGCTGATAGGCCGCGAGCACATCCCCCACCGAAAAAACTTCCCACCCCACACCATGCGGTGCAAGGAGAATACCCGGTATTAGCCACCCTTTCAGGCAGTTATCCCAAAGTGAAGGGCAGATTACTCACGTGTTACTCACCCGTTCGCCGCTCGAGTACCCCCGAAGGAGCCTTTCCGCTCGACTTGCATGTGTTAAGCACGCCGCCAGCGTTCGTCCTGAGCCAGGATCAAACTCTCCATCGAAAACAGTAAAAACCGTTTCATGAAAAACCATCTCCAAGCCAAAAAACGAAAAACTAGCTATCGCCAGAATCATCGTTCGTCAACTCAAAAAGAAACCAAAAGAGGTTTCATACAAACCAATTCATCGACAAACACACTGTTGAGTTCTCAAAAATCAGACGCGCAACAACTCCACCCGGTGAAGGGTTTCGCTGAGAGCTGGGTGGCCGCCTCGGGGCCGGTGGCCCGACCTCACGGTCTTGCCTCCCGCCGCACCCTGGCGACAGGTGAGAACAGTATGGGGTCCGCACCGGCGACGCAAATCGGGATGGCGTGAGCCCAGCCACAGCCGAGAACCCGCAGGTCAACGGCCCCTCGGGCTCACTCGGCCAGGAGGTCGGGGGCCTCGGACGGCGTGGCGCAACCCGCCAGCTCGAGAGCCTCCCGCAGCTCCTGGTTGAGCGCTCCGAGCAGCCGCTCGACGCCCGTGGCACCGTCCACAGCGAGGGCGTACAACGACGGCCGGCCGACGAAGACCGCCCCAGCGCCCAACGCAAGGGCGGCAAGCGCGTCGAGCCCGCTTCGTACCCCGCCGTCGACGTAGACCTCGGCCCGGTCCCCCACCACCGTCACCACGTCGCGCAACGCCGTCGCGGTACTCACGGCGCGGTCGAGCTGGCGGCCGCCGTGGTTGGAGACGTAGATGGCGTCGACCCCGGCGTCGACGCACCGGGCTGCGTCATCACCGCGAAGCACCCCCTTGACGACGACCGGGACGCCGCCACGGTCGCGGAGCCACGCCAGGTCGTCGGGCTTCAGGTCGACGGCCCGGTCGGTGGGCTGCGGCTCTGGGACGTTGGTCCGCCACCAGCTGATGTCGATCCCCGTCCAGTCACCGGCTTCAGCGGCGTACTTGGTGCCCGGGAAGGGTGTGTCCACGGTCAGGACCATGGCCGCAGCGCCGGCCGTCACGGCAGCCTCCAGCACCGGCAGGAAGGAATCACGGTCGTCGGGGAGGTACACCTGCAGCCACCACGGGCCGCTCGGCAGGTGGTCGAACGGCGTACCGGCGTTGGACGAGACGACGTGGAGGCAGCCGGCGGAGGACGCACCGTCAGCCATCGCCCGCTCCCCCAGCGCATGCACCGCCCGCTGCATGGAGGTGGGCGCCACCGCGATCGGGGAGGCGTACGACGTACCGAGCAGCGACGTCTCGAGGTCCACGTCGGCGTGACCCCGCAGCACCCGCGGCCGGAAGCGCACCGCGCGCCACGCCGCCGTCGCCTCCGCGGCGGTCACCTCGCCGTAGGAGCCGCTCTGCACGTAGGACCACACGGCCGGGGGCATCCCCCGGCTCGCGCGCGCCTCCAGGGAGGCGAGCCATTCCCCACCGTCGAGCGGCTGCGGCTCGCCGGCCATCTCAACCGACCTCGACGCCCGCGAACCGCTTCTTGCCGCGCCGCAGGACCAGCCAGGAGCCGGCGATCAGGTCGCTGGGCTTCGGCTCGGCCTCGGGGTCCTCGACCCGGACGTTGTTGAGGTAGGCACCACCCTCCGTGATGGTGCGGCGCGCCTCGCCACGACTCTTCGCCAGCCCCGTCTCGACCAGCAGGTCGACCACAGGGCGCAGCGACGACACCGACGCGGCCCCCGCCTCGCGCAACGCAGAGGCCAGCGTGGTGGGGCTCAGGGCGTGGAGGTCGCCGCCGCCGAAGAGCGCGGCGGCCGCCGCCTTCGCGCTCTCGGTCTCCTCGGCGCCGTGGACGAGCGTCGTGACCTCGTCGGCCAACCGCTTCTGGCCCGAGCGCAGCCAGGGCTTCTCGGCGGTCTCGGCCTCGAGCGCCTCGATCTCCTCGCGGCTCAGGAAGGTGAAGATCCGCAGCAGCTCGCCGACCTGCGCGTCGTCGACGTTCAGCCAGAACTGGTGGAAGGCGTACGGCGACATCATCGCGGCGTCGAGCCAGAGCGCATCGCCCTCGGTCTTGCCGTACTTGGTGCCGTCGGGCTTGGTGATCAGGGGCGTGGCGAACGCGTGGGCCTTGCCGCCGTCGGCCCGCCGGATCAGCTCGGCGCCGCCAGTGATGTTGCCCCACTGGTCGCTCCCTCCGAACTGGAGCGTCACCCCGTAGTCGCGGTAGAGACTGAGAAAGTCCATCGACTGGAGCAGGACGTAGCTGAACTCGGTGTAGCTGATCCCCGACTCCAGCCGCCGCGCCACGACGTCGCGGCCGAGCATCCGGTTCACCGGGAAATGCTTGCCGATGTCGCGCAGGAAGTCGATGGTCGACAGGCTGGCGGTCCAGTCGTAGTTGTTGACGACGGTGGCGGCGTTGGACCCCTCGAAGCTGACGAACGGCTCGACCTGACGGCGTACCCGCTCGCTCCAGTCCTTGACCGTGTCGAGGGAGTTGAGGATCCGCTCACCGGAGTCCTTGGGATCGCCGATCATGCCGGTCGCACCGCCGACCAGGATGTACGGCGTGTGGCCGGCGCGCTGCAGCCGCTGGGCGGTCACCAGCTGGACGAGGTTGCCCATGTGGAGGCTCGGGGCGGTCGGGTCGAAGCCGACATAGAACCGCACGCTCCCGGACGTCAGGGCCTCGCGCAGGGCGGGGAGGTCCGTCGAGTGGGCGATCAGGCCGCGCCACGCGAGGTCGTCCAGCAGGGTCGGGTCGATGCTCACGCTCGCCCTCTCGTTCTCGGGGGTGTCGGGGCCAGCCTGCCGCATCGGGGGTGTGCCGCTCCACCGGGTTCGCGGCGTTGGGGCTGGGTACGGCGAGCGCCTACGCTGACCAGCGGCCAGAGGCGGGCCGGAGTCGGGCCGGAGTCGGGAAGGACGGACGTTGATCGCGGGCAGGTACGAGCTCGACCGGGAGATCGGGCGCGGTGGCATGGGTGCGGTCTGGCTCGGTCGCGACACGGTGCTCGGGCGCGAAGTCGCGCTCAAGCGGATCGGGATGATGCCGGGTGCGACCGCTCCCGACCTCGAGCGCGCGGAACGCGAGGCCCGCCTGGCCGCGCGGCTCAACCATCCGCACGTGGTGGCGGTCTACGACCTCGTCTCCGAGGGCGGGGAGACCTGGCTCATCATGGAGTACGTCGAGGGGGTCACCCTCAGCGCGCTGATCGCGCGCGACGGAGCGCTCACCCCCGACGAGGCAGCGCCGCTGGTGCGGCAGGCGGCGGATGCCCTCGCGGCCGCTCATACCGCCGGGATCGTCCACCGCGACGTCAAGCCCTCCAACATGATGGTCACGCCCCAGGGCGAGGTGAAGCTGACCGACTTCGGGATCGCCCGGGCGGAGGCCGACGCCTCGCTCACCCAGACCGGGCTGGTCACCGGCTCCCCTGCCTACCTCGCGCCCGAGGTGGCCTCCGGGGCGACCGCCCACGAGGCCTCCGACGTGTGGTCGCTGGGCGCCACGCTCTACCACGCGCTCGCCGGCCACCCGCCGTACGACGTGAGCGAGAACCTGATGGGCGGGCTCTACCGGATCGTGCACGAGGAGCCGCCCCGGCTGGACGACGCCGGCTGGCTCGCGCCGGTGCTCGAGCACACGATGACCCGCGACCCGGCCCAGCGCTGGTCGATGACGCAGGTGCGCGACTTCCTCGGCCGGGGTCACGACGTCACCATCCACCCGGCACCGCTCGCCGCCGTCGACGACGACCACGGCACCCGCGTGCTGCAGCCGACGCCGTCGCCAGTCGGCGTACCGCCGGTCGCGGCCGACCCCGCGCTCGTCGCGCCGCCTCCGGGTGGCGCGCGACGCCGGCGCCCGGTGTGGCCGTGGGTGGCCGCCGTCGTGCTGCTGGTGGCCGTCGCCGTGCTCGGCTTCAAGGTCCTCACCAGTGGCACCAGCGGCGACGGAAACGAGCAGGCGGGGGGCGGCGGACCTTCCTCCTCGCAGAGCTCGCCGAGCTCGCCGAAGAGCTCCACCTCGACCGGCACCGAGGACCAGACAGCCGCGATGCAGCGGTTCATCACGACGTACCTCTCGAGGGTCACCACCGACGACCACGCGACGTTCGCGATGCTCACGCCGAACTTCCAGCAGGAGAGCGGCCACTACGGCGGCTACCACGGCTTCTGGAAGAACATCGCGTCCGCGTCGCCGAGCAACATCAAGGCCGACCCCGGCGCGATGACGGTCTCCTACGACGTCGACTACGTGAAGACCGACGGCTCCCGCTCCAGCGACCACGTCGCCCTCGACCTGGTCAAGCAAGGGTCGTCGTACCTCATCGCCGGCGAGTCGCCGTAGCGACGCCACTCACCCTTCGGGGGGACCTGCTGGACGGCTGGTCGACCTAACGTCGGGCACCATGCGCAACCTGATCGGCATCATCCTCATCGTCTGGCTCGTGATCGGGGTCTTCGCTGCCTGGCAGCGTGGTTACCTGAGCAACGACCGGGACGTCAGCTGCAAGACGTTCGGCGACACCGCGGTGACGATCATCGCCGGGCCGCTCAACTACGTCGGCGTGAACCCGAAGATCCACTGCAAGGTCCCGCAGCCCTCGAAGTGAGGCCGCCGCTCAGCCCTCCAGGTGCTGCTTGAGACCGGTGAGGGTGCTGTCCACCAGGCCCTTGATGACGCGGCTGCGGAGGAAGCCGGGCAGCGGCAGGTTGTGGTGGATGGTGAGGTCGTAGGTCACCGAGGTGAGGTCGCGGCCGAGCTCCCGGAGCTGGTAGCGCCCCTCCTGGCCGGTCTGCATGTGGCCCTCGACCATCGTCCAGCTGAGGCCGTCGTCGGTGTGCTCGTAGGAAAGTGTGTAGCGGTCGGTGCCGACCGTCGCCGACGCTTTGAACCGGGCGGTGGCAGGCAGGTCGTCGTCCTCGTAGACCTCCAGCAGCTCGGCCTCGAGGATCTCCGGGATCCACTCGGCTTGGCTCTCGATGTCACGCAGGGTGTCGAGCACCTCGCGGAAGGGAGCCTTGATCTCGACCGTCTCGCGGGCATGGTCAGTGGGCATCGCTCGCCTCTCCGTAGTACCCGACCGTCAGCAGGTCGGTGATCTCACGGACCAGCGGCATCCGGGGGTTGGTGCGGTTGCTGAGGTCCTCGAACGCCGTCATCGCCAGGTCCGGCAGCGCAGCCAGGAACTCGTCCTCGGCGACACCCGCGTCGCGCAGCGTCCGTGGCATCTCGAGCCGGTCCAGGAGCGCCTCGACCCCGTCGAACAGCCGGGTCCGGCTCTCCTCGGAGGTGTGGCCGCCGAAGACGACCCGGCCGAGCTGCGCGTACTTCTCCGGCGCGACGTACGCCGAGTAGCCCGGCGCCGGCATGAACTTGCTCGGTAGCGCAGCGTTGTAGCGCAGCAGATGGGGCAGGAAGATCCCGTTCGCCCGGCCGTGCGCGAGGCCGAAGCGGGCGCCGGTCGCGTGGGCCAGCGCGTGGTTGGTGCCCACGAAGGCGTTCGAGAAGGCCAGGCCGGCCAGCGTGGCCGCGTTGGCCATGTCGGTGCGGGCCGCGAGGTCGTCGGGGTCGTCGTACACCTTCGGCAGCGCATCGAAGATCAGCCGGGCCGCCTGCACGCAGAACGCGTCGGTGTAGGGCGAGGCGAAGATCGACACCGCAGCCTCGAGCGCGTGGGTGAGGGCGTCGACACCGCTGTCCACGGTCACCGAGCGCGGCATGGTCAGGGTGAGCACCGGGTCGACGATGGCCATGTCGGGCACCAGCGAGTAGTCGACCAGCGTCTCCTTGCGGTCGCCCACCGTCACCACGGCCGCCGGCGAGACCTCGGAGCCGGTGCCGGACGTGGTCGGGATCGCCACCAGCCGCACCGTGTGCGGCGTCTGCGGGAACGCCGCCATCCGCTTGCGGGGGTCGAGGAACGGGAGGGTCAGGTCGTCGAGGGTCTGCTCGGGGTGCTCGTGGAAGAGGCGCATCGCCTTGGCCGCGTCGAGGACCGAGCCGCCGCCCAGCGCGATCACGGTGTCGGGGCGGGTGCGGTCCAGCAGCGCCACCCCGCGCTTGATCACGTCCTCGTCGGGCTCCGGCTCCACCTCGGCGAAGACGTGCACGTGACGAGTCTTCAGCCTGCTGCGTACGTCGTCGACGACACCGCGGGCGTCGGTCAGGGCGTCGGTCACCACGACCACCACGTCGCAGTCGAGGTCACGGAGGTTGTCGAGCGCCCCGGCGTTGAAGAACGTCGTGGACGGCACCCGGAACCACTGGGACGGCGTGCGCCGCTGGGAGACGGTCTTGATGTTGAGCAGCTGCTGGTAGTTGACGTTCTCGGTGGTGGTCGAGCCGCCCCAGGTGCCGCACCCGAGCGAGAAGGTGGGCGTCAGGCTGTTGTAGATGCCGCCCAACGCACCGACGGCGGTCGGCGCGTTGACCAGGATCCGCCCGGTGCGCACCGCGGCGGCGTAGGCGTCGACGACTGCCGGATCGCGGGCGTAGACCGCGGAGGTGTGGCCGAGGCCGCCGTGCTCGGTGACCAGCACCGCGACGGCGACGCCGTGGTCGACGCTGTCGGAGCGCACCAGCCCGAGCACCGGCATCAGCTTCTCCTGCACCAGCGGGTGTACGGCGAGCTCCTCGAGGTCGGACGGCAGCGGGGCGAGGAGGATCTTGGTCTCCGGCGGCACCGTGAAGCCGGCCCGCGCGGCCAGCTCGGGTGCCTGCTGACCGAGCGCGGCCATGTTGACCTTGTCGCCGCAGCCGAAGGCGAACTCGGTCAGCGCGTCGGCCTGCGCGGTGGTGAGCAGGTGGGCGCCCATCCGCTGGAACTCGGCGAGCATCTCGTCGTACACCACGGAGTCGACGATGCAGGTCTGCTCGGCGGGACAGATCACCGAGGCGTCGAAGGTCTTGGAGATCAGGATGTCGACGACGGCGCCGGCGAGGTCGGCGCTGCGGTGGACGTAGATCGGCGCGTTGCCCGGGCCCACGCAGAGGCCCGGCTTGCCGGCGGCGTTGGCAAGCGCCACGATCTTCGGCCCGCCGGTCACCCAGATGAAGTCGACCTGCGGGTGCTTGAACAGGTAGTGGGTCACCTCGTGCTCGCTGTCCGGGATCACCTGGAGGGCGCCGGGCGGCATCCCGACCGCCTCGGCCGCCGCGCGGAGGATCTCGACGCTGCGCTCGCAGCACCGGACGGCGTACGGCGAGGGCCGGAAGATGATCGCGTTGCGGGTCTTGGCGGCGACGATCGCCTTGTAGAGGACGGTGGACGTCGGGTTGGTGACCGGGGTGATGGCCAGGACGACGCCGATCGGCTCGGCCACGCGCACGATGTCGTGTTCGACGTCCTCCTCGACGACCCCGACGGAGCGCTTGTCGCGCAGGTAGTCGGAGAGGAACTCGGTGGCGGTGTAGTTCTTGACGACCTTGTCCTCGAAGACGCCGAAGCCGGTCTCCTCGATCGCGAGCGCGGCGAGCTCACCGGCGGCCCGGATGCCGGCCCGCACCATGGCGGCGACGATCGCGTCGACCTGCTGCTGGTCGAGCGCCCGGAAGGCCTCGGCGGCAGCGGCCGCGCGGTCGACCAGTACGTCGATCGCTCGCACGCGGTCCTCCGGAAGGCCGTCCGGGGTCACCGCGGGGGTGGGAACCGGGGCGGTCCGGGTGTCGGTCATGGTGCAGCGCTCCTTCAGGAGACGGGTGCCCGTGGCCGGACGGCGCGCTTGGTGCGCGGCGTACGGCCGGCGGGCGGGGTGGCTTGCTCCCGGCCGAGGGCGAGCACCTCGTCGAAGCCGGCGACGAGGCACTCACGGAAGACAGGGAGGTCCGGGATCGCCCCGGTGTCGGCGTTGATGCCGAGCGCGCAGGTGTCCTGGTAGGTGATGAGGGTGACGTTGACGCCGGCCCCGATGGTCGGCCCGAAGGCGTACTGCCCGGTCACCGCCGCCCCGCCGATCCACACCGGCACCGGTGAGCCGGGCACGTTGCTGGCCAGGAAGTCGACATGGCGGAGGATCGCGCCGATGTACCACCGCGGGAGCAGGTTGAGCCCGCCGGCGATGTCCTGGGTCAGCTTCAGCGAGGGCTCATGGCGAGCCGCGTTCGCGCGCTGGTGGATGTCTCTGATCCGCTCCACAGGGTCGGCCGTGCCGACCGGCAGCGGGATGCGCATCAGCGTGATCCGGTTGCCGCCCTCGGCGTCACCGGGCACGCGGATGCTGATCGGCATGGTCACCATCAGGTCGCCGACCCGGGCGCCGTGATGCTCGTGGTAGCGCCGCAGGCCGGCCGTGACAGCGGCCAGGAAGGCATCGTTGAGGGTGCCGTCGGCGTAGCGGCCGGCCTTCTTCAGGGCCGACAGGGAGACGTCGTGGACGGCGAGCTCCCGGATCAGCCTGCGCTCCTGCATGATCGGCGAGGCGGTCTCGTTGATCGGCCGCACTGTGCGGTAGACCGAGGCCGAGGTCTCCCACACCGAGCTCGCCGTGGCACGCGGGTGCCGGAGTGCGTCGAGGGCGAGCTTGGCGCTGCCCAGGGTCGCGGCGCGGAGCAGCCGCTGGGTGAGCGCGACGTCGTACTCCACGGCATGGCGTACGCCGTCCAGGCGGCTGGGCTCCGGCGCCTGCGGTACAGGCGGGAGGGGACCGCGGTCGGCGGGTTTCTGCTGCAGGTCGAAGACGAGCGAGGCGATCTGCATGCCGCCGATGCCGTCGGCGAGCGAGTGGTGCATGTTCACCACGATCGCGGCGCCGCCGTCGACGAGACCCTCGACCAGGGTCGCGGTCCACATGGCCCGCGCGTGGTCGAACTCCCCCATCTCCTGGCGGCGTGCCATCTCCAGCACGGTGTCGAGGGTTCCGGGCTTGGGCGCGACGATCCGGCGCAGGTGGTAGCGGAGGTCGAAGTCGGGGTCGTAGACCCACCGCGGCGGGGCCGGCGGCACGCTGGGTACGACGTGCTGCCGGAACATCGGCATCAGCCGGGCCACGCGCTCCAGCCGGTCGACGAGCACGTCCCAGTCCGGGGGGCGGTCGAGCATGATGATCGTGACCACGGTCGATCGGAGGCGCGCGTCCTCCTCCATCCCCAACGCGAACGCGTCGGTGTTGCGCATGAACTCGGCCATCGGAAAACCACGCTCCTACTCACTGCCACGCTAGGAGCGCGGGGAGTGGCTCCGGATGAGGCGAAGGTCCCCCTCGCGGGTGGCTTCAGGTGGTGCCGTCGAGGAACATCTTCAGCCTCGTCATGGTGTGGTCGGCACCGGTCAGCAGGGGGCCGTTGACGGCCCGGCAGACCCAGCCCAGGCGCAGGGCCGGCTCGACCGCGGCTGCCAGGTCGACGCCGGGGTACGCCGCGGCGAAGGGCGCGAGGTAGCTGTCGCGGAACGGCGCGACGTCCACGGCGTCCTCCACGTCGTACAGGCCCCACTGGAGGACACCCTCGAGCGAGACCGACAGCGTGAAGAACGGGTGGGTGACGCACGCGTCGCCCCAGTCGAGCACCCGGGCGCGGCCGTCGCGGACGAAGATCTGCGCATCGTGGAGGTCGTCGTGCTCGATCGTCTCGGCGACGCCGTACGACGCGAGCCGGTCGCAGAGGTCGACCACCAGCGGCAGGGCGTCGCGAAAGCGCCGTTCCGCGCCGATCTCGTCCACCACCTGCGCATAGCGCTCGGGGAGCGTCGCCAGCCGCACGTCGGGAACGCCGAGCGCGAGCATCGCGTCCACGTCGTCGGCCATCGCGAGCTGGAGTGCGGCGTAGCGCGGCAGCACGTCGCGCCAGACGTCGAGCCACGGCTCCTCGGGCTCGACGTTGCGGAGCATGGTGCCCGCGTCGGCCGTCAGCATCCAGCCGGTCTCCTCGTCCCACGCCAGGGGCGCGGGTACGACGTCCGGCTGCCGCTCGGCGAGCAGGGCGACGAGCCCGGCCTCGAAGGCGAGCACCTCGGTGTTGGCCTTGAACCAGACGTCGCCCGCGTCGGTCGGCACCCGCATCGCGGTCGACCACACGCGCACGTGCGGCTGCTCGATCTCGCCCGTGCGGGTCAGCCCGAGCTCATCGAGCCGGTCGGCGATCCACCCGTGTGCCGTCGCGACCCATGCCGGGTCCTCCCACCGTTCCTGCATAGGAGGACGGTAGAGCCGCTGGGCGCAGGTGGCACCCGGGGTTTCGTCCGCACTCCCGGTCAGGGCTGGGCGTCGACGTAGACCCAGGCCCCGCGGCGTCGCCCGAAGCGGCTCACTTCGTGCTGGACGCCCGGGCGGCCGTGCGAGTCGTAGCGTGCCTCGAACTCCACCACGCCCGTGTCGTCGTCCGGTCCCCCGGCCTCGGTGTGCAGCACGACCAGGCCCGTCCACCTGCGGTCCGTGGCGAGGCGCAGGTCGGCCGGCCGGGTGCGCGGATGCCAGGTGCGGAACAGGTAGTTCTCGTCGCCGACCACGAACGCCGCGTAGCGCGACCGCATCAGCTGCTCGGCAGACTCGGCCGCCGCGCCTCGGTGCAAGCGCCCGCAGCACTCGCCGTACGACGTACCGCTCCCGCACGGGCACTCCTCGGAGCCCCGGTCATCCCACATGCCCGCACTGTGTCACCCACGTCACCCCTGCGCAGGTCGGTATAGCCGGTTTTGGGGGTGGGGCGAGGGGTGGTCGGCGGGTACCGTCGACAGATGGTCCCGATTCCCCCGATCGGGTGCCTGCACCCGGCGACTTCGACCCCATGCGGTAGTCGCCGGGTGTCCTACGTTCGCGGTAGGTTGCCCTGAGTTTCGGGATGGCTCGCCCCGTCGCACGGGGGTTTGCGGCGGGGCGCAGTCCTGCTCCCGCTCAGGCGGGCGACTCGCCGTCAGATCCGGCGGCGGCGACGCCCGGGGGTCACTGCCGCGGCCACGACCGCGGTCTTGGCGATGGGTGCCGGACCCGGTGTCACGGCCTTGGCCACCACCGCGGTCTTGGCGACCGGGTGGCCGACGACTCCGACTCGTCCCACGCGTGCTGCTCTCAGTTGCATGTCAAACTCCTTCGGTCTCGAGCGCGTCGTCCGCCTCGATGGAGGCGATGATGGCTTGGATCGGGATCCGTCCGTCGGCGATCAGCTGCCCGCCCGCGCGGCGCGCGGCCGACGCGAACGGGGCGGCCCACAGGTTCTCGTAGATCAGGACGCCGGCCGTGCTGCCCGGGTCCATGGCGGCGGCCAGGTTGAGGACGTCGTCCTCGGCCAGCAGCTCGGCCAGGGCACCCGAACCCCCGGCCACGTCGCTCGCGCCGGGTGGGATCGGAGACGGTGACGCCGAACCCACCCTCGTGGGTGTACCCGCGCCTGCTGCTGGTCTTTACGTTCGCGTGAGGCCGCGTCGGCACGCCGATGGGGCCGCCGCCCGGCCGCTCGCCCAGGGGGTGGCTCGAGCGGCTGGGTGCGTCCCTGGCTCGGCCGGGTCCCACAGGCTCGCCCCGGGTGGCGGTGAGATAGCCACGTTTCAGGCCGACGATTCGGTGGCAGCCCCACCGCCCACCAGCAGCCTCCCGAGGTGGCGGTGGACCAGCCACCCTCCTGGCCGACGATTCGGTGGCAGCCCCACCGCCCACCAGCAGCCTCCCGGGCTCGCCCCCTTGTGAAGGGGCTCAGCTGGACGGGCCCTCACCGGAACGGGTGTAACGGCTCGACGAGCGCGCGGTTTAACGTCGTAAGAAGGGCCTCGTGCGGACGCGCGCGGCCCCAGCGCTCCCCACGAGGCTCTGTGCCATGGCCGCGTGTGGGGTGCGACGCAGTGGGCTGCGCCCCGCCTTCCCCGAGGCGGGGCGTAGTCACGTCCTGAGGGCGTGCGGCCGGCCGTCATGGCAACGAGGCTGACCGGACCGGCCGCACACGGGTGCGCAACGAGCCGGGGACCCGGAGCGTTACGTGTCCGGCATGCCCCGCTACGGTTTTGGGTAGTTGGACAGCGGTCGGTCGTCTGGAGGGGGGTGCGCGGCCATGGAGATCATCGGAGTCGTTGTCGCCGGAACCTTCATCGGGTTTCTCGGCAAGCTGGTCGCCCGCGGCGACAAGGACAACACCCCGCTGTGGCTGACGAGTCTGTGCGGCATCGTGGGCGCCCTGATCGGGTGGATCGCCTACGTCGCCCTGGGCGGGAGCACCAGTCCAGGCCTCGACTGGGACTGCTGGGTCCCGGTCCTCATCTGTGCGGCCATCCCGGTCGCCATCGTGGTCGCCCTCACCGGGAACAAGAAGGTCAACTTCCCCCACTGAGCACCCGGACCGCGGGCTGGTGGGGCGACTGGGACTTGAACCCAGGACCGAAGGATTATGAGTCCTCTGCTCTGACCGACTGAGCTACCGCCCCGCGAGGGTCATCCCCCGAGGGCGAGAGCCTAGCCATCGACGGTCAGGCGAGCTCGACGAGCACCTGTCCGCCGGTGACGGCGGCGCCGGCGGCCACCAGGACGGCGGCGACGGTGCCGTTGCGGGGGGCGGTGATCTCGGTCTCCATCTTCATCGCCTCCAGGACCACGATCACATCGCCGGCCTCGATGCTCTGTCCCTCCTCGACCAGGACCCGGGCCACGGTGCCGGCCAGCGGGGCCTGTACGCCGTTACCGCCGCCCGAGGAGGCGGTCGAGGCGCTGACGGGGGGCGGCACGAAGCTGCCGCCGGTCATGAAGATCGCGCCGAGAGTGGGCTGCGCCTCCTCCTCGACCTCGACCTCGACGTCGTACACCACTCCGTTGACGCTGACCTTGAGCTGCATGTCCTGCTACCTCGGAAGTTGAGTGTCGTGGCGGCCCTGCACGACCGCGCGTCCCTGTTGCGCGTACGCCGCGCCCGTGCGGTAGTGCATCTGCTTGATCTTCGCCCGGTGTCCGAGGAACGCGGCAACAGCGGCCGAGATCGCGATCACGACCTCCTCGGGGACGCCGGCAGCCTCCTGCTCCTGCAGCGACGCCTCGAGGTGGGTGACCCGCTCGGTCAGCGCCCGGACGGCCTCGAGCAGCTCGGCGATGGTCTGCTCGTCGGATGTCACGGCGGTCACGTCGGGCCCAGCCCGTGCTTCTTGGCCGGACGGATGGTGCGCTTGGTGATCTGCATCTCGAGGGCTCTCGACACGTGCTCGCGGGTGCGTGCCGGCTCGATGATGTCGTCCACGAGCCCGCGGGCCGCCGCGACGTACGGCGTGGAGAAGGTCGCGCGGTACTCCTCGACCAGCTCCTCGCGGCGCGCCTTGGGGTCCTCGGCCTCGGAGATCTCGCGGCGGAAGACGATCTCCGCGGCGCCCTCGGCGCCCATCACCGCGATCTCGGCGGTGGGCCAGGCCAGCACCTTGTCGGCACCGAGGTCTTTCGAGCACATCGCGACGTAGGCGCCGCCGTAGGCCTTGCGGAGCACGACGGTGATCTTCGGGACGGTCGCGGCGGAGTAGGCGTAGAGGAGCTTCGCGCCGTGCCGGATGATGCCGTTGTGCTCCTGGGCGACACCCGGCAGGAAGCCAGGGACGTCGACCAGGGTGAGCAGCGGGATGTTGAAGGCGTTGCAGAACCGCACGAACGACGACCCCTTGTCGGAGGCGTTGATGTCGAGCACCCCCGAGAGCACCATCGGCTGGTTGGCGACGATCCCGACCGTGCGGCCGGTGATCCGCGCGAAGCCGACCACGATGTTCGCGGCGTAGCCGGACTGCACCTCGAGGAAGTCCTGGTGGTCGACGAGGCGCAGGATCACCTCGCGCACGTCGTACCCCTTCTTGTCCGACGCCGGGATCACCGAGGCGAGCGACGGGTCGGGCTCGACCACGTAGTCGGGGTCGACGACCGGTGGGTCCTCGGAGTTGTTCTGCGGCAGGAAGCTGAGCAGCTTCTTGGCGATCAGGATCGCCTGCTCGTCGTCGTCGGCCACGAAGTGCGTCACGCCCGACAGCGCCATGTGGGAGTCGGCGCCACCGAGGGCGTCGGAGGTCACCTCCTCGCCGGTCACCTGGGCGATCACCTGAGGCCCGGTGATGAACATGTGGGCCTTGCGGGTCTGGATGATGAAGTCGGTCAGGGCCGGGGAGTACGCCGCGCCACCGGCGCACGGGCCGGCGATGATCGAGATCTGCGGCACCACGCCGGACAGCAGCACGTTGTTGTAGAACACCCGCCCGTAGCCCGCGAGCGACCCGATGCCCTCCTGGACCCGGGCGCCGCCCGAGTCGTTGATGAAGACGAACGGCGAGCCGGTGCCGAGGCTGGCGCGCAGGGTGGCGGCGACCTTGTTGGAGTGGATCTCACCGGCGCTGCCGCCGGCGACCGTGAAGTCCTGGCTGGCCACGTGCACCGGTCGCCCCAGCACCGCGCCCTCGCCGGTCACCACGCCGTCGGCGGGCAGGTCGGCGGAGCCGAGCCCGAAGTACGTCGACTGGTGCCGGGCGAACATCCCGGTCTCCTCGAAGGTGCCGGGATCCAGCAGCGCCAGCACGCGTTCGCGGGCGGTCAGCTTGCCCTGCGCGTGCTGCTTCTCCAAGCGGGCCTCGCCACCGCCCTTCTCGATCTCGGCGCGCTGCTCGAGCAGCTGGCTCGTGCGCTCCTCCATCGACAGCGTGTGGTGCTTGACCTTCTGCTTGCTCACAGGTTCCTCATGCTCTCTCGACGGTGACCGAGTGCTTGCGACCGCCGAGATCGACGGAGTAGTGGATGGGGCCCTTGACCGGGCCCGCGGACGACTTGGTGAGCTCCTCCGTGGCCACCTCGACCGGGTCCTTGCCGACGTTCTTGGGTCCCTCGGGGCGTTCGGTGAAGAAGCCGGGTGCCACGCCGGGGAACATCGCGTAGGTGAGGACGTCCTCGTCCGTGCCGTCACACCCCTCGAGCGCGGTGGCCTCGGAGACGAGCCGGTCCCACTCGGGCGGGATCAGGTCGGCCGGCCGTACCACGATGGCCTCCTTGCCGGTCTGGACCCGGGAGGCCTCCACGATCGCGGGGTCCCTCTCGCCGAGGGTCGCGCCGTAGTAGCCGAGCATCAGGTCGGCGAACTCCGCGGTCAGCACCTTGTAGGGGCCCATCAGCACGTTGAAGACGGCTTGGGTGCCCACGATCTGGCTGGACGGCGTGACCAGCGGCGGGTAGCCCGCCACCGCCCGCACGCGGGGCACCTCGAGCAGCACCTCGCGGAGCCGGTCGCCGGCCCCCTGCTGCCGGAGCTGGCTCTCCATGTTCGAGATCATGCCGCCGGGGATCTGGCTCTTGAAGATCTCGGTCTCCACGCCGGTGATCGCGGACATGAACTGGGTGTAGCGGGGGCGGACCTTCGCGAAGTGGTCCTTGATCCGCAGCAGCCGCTCGTCGTCGAGGTTCGTGCTGTACGGCGTGCCGCGCAGCATCTCGACCAGCGACTCGGTGGGATTGTGCCCCGGCCCCAACGAGAGTGAGGAGATCGAGGTGTCCACGACGTCGGCGCCGGCCTCGATCGCCTTCATCAGGCTGACCAGGGTCACGCCGGTCGTGGCGTGGCAGTGGACGTGGATCCGGGTCTCGACCCCGAGGTCGTCCTTGATCGCCTTGACGATGTCGTAGGCCGGTTGCGGCTTGAGCAGCGCGGCCATGTCCTTGATGCACAGGGAGTCGCAGCCGAGGTCCATGAGGTCGCGGGCCATCTGCACGTAGCCCTCGATGGTGTGCAGGGGGCTCTCGGTGTAGCAGATGGTGCCCTGCGCGTGCTTGCCCACACGACGTACCGCGGCGATGGCCTGCCGCACGTTGCGCACGTCGTTGAGTGCGTCGAAGACCCGGTAGACGTCCATGCCGTTCTCGGCGGACTTCTCCACGAAGCGGTTGACGACGCCGTCCTCGTAGTGGCGGTAGCCGAGCAGGTTCTGCCCGCGCAGGAGCATCTGGAGCTTGCTGTTCGGCATCAGGTCGCGGAACGTGCGCAGCCGCTCCCAGGGGTCCTCGTTGAGGAACCGGATGCACGCGTCGTACGTCGCTCCGCCCCAGCACTCCACCGACCAGTAGCCGGCCGCGTCGATGTCGGCGCAGGCTTCGACCATGTCCTCCAGGGCCATCCGCGTCGCCATCAGGCTCTGGTGTCCGTCACGCAGGACGAGCTCGGTGACCCCGATCTCCCGCGTGGTCGTCTCAGTCATACCTCCACCTTGACCTACCTGGGACCCGAAGCCGAGGGACAGAGGTCCCCTGATCAGCGTCGCTCGACCCGCTGGAAGTGGTCTCGACTTCGCTCGACCACCGATCAGCGGGTTGAATGTGCCTCGAGGCCGGTGACTTTTCGGGGAGGACAGATGGGGATCACCCACGCGGGGACGCGCACCCATCCCACGTCGGAGAGCACGGAGACCGGCTCCGGCTGGGCGTGGAAGCTTCGCGTGCTGGCCGTGGTCGTCGGCTTCGCGGCCATCGCCTGGGCGCGCTCGCGCCACATCGACATCCCGTTCAAGGACCCCCACGGCAAGCTGTTCCGGGCCAAGCTCCCCGACACCGCCGAGATGCTGCTGCTCTTCATCGTCATCGACGTGGTGGTGCGCTGGCTGCGCGGACGCCGCAACGGCGCGACGTTGTGGTCGACGATCAGCACCCGCTGGACGCCGTACCGGATCGTGATGATCGCGGCCGCCCTGGTCGGGTACTTCGTGGTCTACCTCAGCTACCGCAACCTCAAGAGCTGGGACGTCCTCCTCACCCCGCACGACGCGATGCTGCTGCGCTGGGACCGCTGGCTCTTCTTCGGCCACAGCCCCGCCGTCCTCCTCCATCAGCTCCTGGGGCAGGGCCTCGCCGCCCGCCTGCTGACCGACCTCTACGAGTCGTTCTCCTGGTTGGTCACCATTGCCCTGGTATCGGCTCTCGCGTTCACCCCGACCGTCCGTCAGGCCTACGTGTTCGTGGTCGCGGCGATGTGGGCCTGGATCCTCGGTGTCGGCTCGTACTACCTGATCCCCTCCCTCGGCCCCTTCCACGAGGCGCCCGCGGAGTTCGCCGGCCTGACCCACACCTCGATCCAGTCCACCCAGCAGGCGTACCTCGTGCAGCGGATCGAGCTGATCTCCGATCCGCAGGCGCACCACGCCTTCGCCCAGATCTCGGCGTTCGCCAGTCTGCACTGTGCCCTCACCTGCCTGATCTGGCTGATGGCGCGCTACTACGGCCTGCGCATCCTGTCGTGGGTGGTCTTCGCGTTCCTGGTCGGGACGGTGGTGGCGACGGTCTACCTCGGGTGGCACTTCGCCGTCGACGACATCGCCGGGATCGCCATCGCCTGGGTGGCCGTCCAGCTCGGAAAACTCACCGTCATGGGAACCACCAGAAAGCCAACGCGAGCGGCGTCCACGTCCTAGAATCCCAGCGCCGGACGGGTCGGCGCACGGGAGGCAGACGATGAAGGCGTTCCTCATGATCCTGGTGATCGTCTGGTTCGTGTTCGGGGTCAGCGCTGCCCACGACCGGGGCTTCTTCGACTCCAACACACAGCGCAACTGCACCTTCGTCGGCAGCGGCGCACTCACCGTCGTCGCCGGCCCGCTCAGCTATGCCGGGGTCCACCCCCACGCGTTCTGCTGACGTAGACCGGCGGGTCCGCGTCCAGCGTGCCGAGCCAGGTCGCTGCCACCGGACCCCACTGCGCGAGCTCCTCGTCGGCCAGGGACGGCTGGCACCGCACCCACGACTCGACCCGACCCAGCCGGCCCAGCTGGAGCGCCGCGGGGAGGGCGGCCCGCAGCTCGGCAGCGGGCACCAGGTCGGTCCAGACCTCGAGCGCGGCGTCGGCCACCCGCCACAGGCGCGCATCGTCGCCGTCGGCCCCCAGCTTCTCGCCGAGGATGTTGAGCGGAATCAGCAGCACGCCCAGCGGCTCGGTGAGCAGCGAGTCTCCGAAGTCGAAGAAGCGCAGCCGGCCGGCGACGTCGAAGACGTTGTTCTCGTGCAGGTCGTTGTGGTTGAGCGTGATCGGAAGGCCGAGCGCGCCCACCTGCTCGGCCCATCGTCGTACGACGGGCAGGTGCGCGCGCAGGCGCTCGGCGACGTCGGGATCGAGTCGGCGTGGGTCGTCTGCGGCCAACTCGGCGTACTGCTCGATGCGCGCCGCGAGGTAGTCCGGCGCCTGCCGCGGCGTCAGCTCGGTCATCCCGGTGGCGAGCAGCTCCTGATGACGAGGCGCCAGCTCTCGCTGCAGCAAGGCGCCTTCGCGGGCCAGACGCACCCAGTTCTCGAGGTCGCCACCGGCCGTCTCGTAGAACGTCGGCCCCTGGTCGGGGGTGAGCAGGAAGCCGTCGCGGGCAGCCGTCACCGGCACCACCCGGTCCGGGGCGAGCCGCGACAGCGCCGCCATCAGCGGCACCTCGACCTGCTGCCCCGGGCAGTTCTGCTTGGCGAACCAGGCGCCCTCGTCGTTCGCCACCCGCCACACCGTCGCCCAGCCGCGCAGCTTGTGCTGCTCCATGCTCACCAGCGGGCCGACCACGGACTCGCACCACGCCCGGAGCTCGTCACGGAACTCCGCAGTCGCCCACCGCGACGACCGCCTCGGGTCGCGTTCCGGCAGCACGTCGTACCACTCAGGCATCGGCACTCCCGCATCGCATGCCGCCAGCCAACCTGGTCGCGCCCTGTCGGGCCAAGCCAATTGGCGGCATGCTCGACCCCATGGACAAGCCACCGCCGCTCGAACCGCTGCCCGAGGACTGGGCCCGTGGGCTCGCGATCGTCGCGCACCCCGATGACATGGAGTTCGGCTCCGCCGCCGCCGTCGCGCGTTGGACCGCGCAGGGCAAGGAGGTCGTCTACTGCATGGTCACCTCCGGCGAGGCGGGCATCGACTCGATGGCCCCCGAGGAGTGCCGCCGGGTGCGTGAGGCCGAGGAGATCGAGTCGGCGCGGATCGTCGGCGTTGACGTCGTCGACTTCCTCGGGCTGCCCGACGGCATCTTGGAGTACGGCGTGCCGTTGCGGCGCGAGCTCGCGGCCGTGGTCCGTCGGCACCGACCCGAGATCGTGATCACCGGCAACTTCCACGAGACCTTCGGCGGCCGCAACCTCAACCAGGCCGACCACATCGCCACCGGCCGGGCCGTGCTCGACGCGGTGCGCGACGCCGGCAACCGCTGGGTCTTCCCCGAGCAGCTCGGTCGACGGCGTGGAGCCGTGGGGCGGCGTGCGGGCAGTCTGGGTCGGCGGCTCGCCGCTGGCCGAGCACGGCGTCGACACCAGCGACACCTTCGACAAGGGCGTGGAGTCGCTGGCGGCGCACGCGGCGTACATCGAGGGTCTGGGCTGGGAGAACTGGGATCCCCGCGAGTTCCTCGAGGGGTTCGGCCGGCAGACGGGCCAGCGGATGGGCGTCGCGTTCGCGACGTCGTTCGAGGTCTACCCGATGGGCTGGGGCGAGTGATCACGTCCGACCCGGCCATCTCGCTGGACGGCTTCATCGCCGGGCCCGACCAGGATCTCGAGCATCCCCTCGGGGTCGGTGGCGAGGTGCTGCACGAGTGGCACTTCGGCGAGAACGAGCAGGAGAACGCGGCCGAGGCCGCGGCCATGGTCTCAGCCGGCGCCTACATCATGGGCCGGAACATGTTCGGCCCGATCCGAGGGGAGTGGGACCTCGACTGGACGGGCTGGTGGGGCGACGAGCCGCCGTACCACGCACCGGTCTTCGTGCTCACCCACCACCCGCGCGACCCGATCGAGATGGCCGGCGGGACGACGTTCCACTTCGTCACCGGCGGCATCGAGGAGGCCCTCGGGCTCGCGCGCGAGGCTGCCGGCGACCGTCACATCTCGGTGCCAGGCGGCGCGTCGACGATCAACCAGTTCCTGGCCGCGGGCTACATCGACGAGCTACGGCTGCACATCGTGCCGGTGGTACTCGGTCGGGGCGAGGCGATCTTCCGTGACCTCGGAGGTCTCCGGTTCGAGGCCGCCTCGAGCCGCACCACGTCGCTCGTCACCCACCTCACCCTGCGCCGCTGAGCGCTCCGTCGCGGAGCAGCTCCTCCATCGACTGCGCGATGCCATCGGCGAGGATGCCGAGGTCGGGCGTGGTGTCGTAGTCGCCGGTGATCCCGAAGCTCAGCGTGTCGCGGTAGGAGAACATCGCGACGCCGATCCGCACCCGGTCCGCGATCGGGACGTAGGGCAGCATCGCCACGGCGGGCCGCCCGAGGGCGTAGAGGGTCTGGCGTGGGCCGGGCACGTTCGTGGTCACGGTGGCGATCTGGCGCTGCGGCAGGTGGAACGCCGTACGCATCCCCAGCGACACCGACGGGAAGAGGCCGTACTCCGCGGCGGTGGTGAGGCTCCGCCCCGCCTCCGGCTCGTGCAGGGTGCGCAGCGCCCGGACCCGCTGCCGGACCGTGGCCAGCCGCTCGGCCGGGCTGGCGAGGTCGACGGGCAGGTACGGCAGCATCAGGGAGACCCGGTTGTCCGGGATCGACTCAGCGCCGGGCTCGCGGGTGGAGACCGGCACCAGCGAGCGGAGGGCGTGGGCGTCCGGGGTCTCGCCGCGGGCCAGGAGCAGGCGCCGGAAGCCACCGGTCACCGCGGCCAGCGCGACGTCGTTCACGGTCACGTCGTACGCCTTCCGGACGGCGCGGACGTCGCTCAGCGACACGTCCGTCCACACGTAGCGCCGGCTCCCGGAGAGCGGGCCGGTCAGCGTCGTGTCGTGCACCGGGCGTACGGCTCCGGTCAGCGCGAGCACGCCGCGCGCGGACTCGAGGGTCGCTCGAGCCAGGTTCCGTGGCGCCGCCAGTGACCGCACCACGGCCCGAGCGGCTCCGACCGGCGACCTGACCAGGTCCCAGGCGGCCTCGGCGGCGAAGCTCAGGGCGCTGGCGGGTGACTCGGGCTGCCAGTCGTCAGGGACGCCTTCACCGGGTTCGGCGGTCGGGTCGAGGACGAGACGGTAGAGGTCGGTGCCCGAGACCCCGTCGACCATGCTGTGGTGGATCTTGGAGAGCAGGGCCCACCGGCCGTCGGCGAGGCCCTCGCAGAACCAGTACTCCCAGAGCGGGCGGCTGCGGTCCATCCGGCGGGTCATCACCCGGCTCATCAGGCGGCCGATCTCGGCCGGCCCGCCTGGAGCGGGCAGCGCGCTGTTGCGCACGTGCCAGCGCAGGTCGAAGCGCGGGTCGTCGACCCAGGCCGGGGTCGCGAGGTCGAACGGCACGGTGCGCAGCTTCTGCCGGTAGCGCGGGATCAGCGGCAGCCGACCGGCGATGGCCTCCACGAAGTCGTCGAAGGCCGGGGCCGGACCCTCGAAGATCGCGAACGAGCCGATCGCGAGCGAGGCTGTCTGGTCGACGTCCTCCGCCTCGAGGAATGCGGCTGCGAGCGGGGTCAGACGCTCCACGACGACACCTCCGTCGCGCGGACGGGCGCCGCGCAGTTCGACTCTCGCCGAGGTACGGCGCGCGCGAACGGGTCGGAGGTCACCAACCACCGGGACCAAGCGGACAGGCTCAGACAAGCAGGCAGAACGGGTGGCCGGAGGGGTCGGCGAGCACGTACAGCTCCTCGTCCGGCTCGTCGGTGCGGTCCAGGAGGAGGACGGCCCCGAGCTCCTCGGCCCGGGCCCGGTGCCGTTCGAGCTCCTCGTGGGAGTCCACCCGGAAGTCGAGGTGCATCTGCATCGGTACGTCGTGCGAGGGCCAGGTGGTGCGCTCGAGGCGCTCCACCTCCTGGATCGCGACGACCCGTCGCTCGTCCTGGTCGAGCAGCACCAGCCAGTCGGCGTCGTCCTCGCCGTCGGTGGGCGGCTCGTCACCGGGCCGGTAGTGCAGTCCGAGGAGCTGTCGGTAGAACTCCGCCAGACCCCGCGCGTCGGTGGTGTCGATCGCGGTGTGTATCAGCTGCGGGTAGTCACTCATGGTCGCCTCCCATGCGGCCCGATCCTGCTACCCGATCCTGCCATCAGCCCCAGGGCCAGCTGTTCACCAGGGCGAGGGCCCGGCTCATCACGAACGGGTCGGCCTGGCGGTAGAGCCAGGGCCGGCCCACCCAGAGGTAGGCGTCGACGTACTGCTGGGCCTGCTGTGCGCTGACGGCGGGAAGGCGCCACCGGGCGTTGGTGACGTCGGCGGTCGGCGGGACGCCCAGGGTGATGCAGGTCGCCGTGGACGGAGCGGTCGCGCTCGGGCAGATCCTCGGGTTCTCGGGGTCCGACCCCCGGTAGTGGCCGAACTGGAAGGGGTGGCCGTTCGTCGAGGTGTTGATGACGGCGGTGCGCCCGGGGTACCCGGCGGCGGCCAGCGCCTGCGAGATCCCCGCGGCCCGGGTGATCTCGTCGGTGAGCGAGTCGTAGTGCGTGCTGTTGAGGGCGAAGCCCCGGGCGTAGGCGATCCCGCCCCGGCGCACGATCGTGGCGGCGGCCGCCACACCGCCCTGGCCGCCGTCGGCCGGCCAGTCGGCGGCGCCGGCCTCGATGTACACGCTGGTGCGCGGCTGCGCGGACAGGACGCGAGCGGCGTAGGACACCAGGTTCGACGGCAGGGTGGAACCGTGCGGGGCGCACAGCGCGAACGGGCCGTCCGGCTGCAGGATGATCGCGCTCGGGGTGTTGCCGACGGCGGCGGCGAACCCGTTGATCCAGGCCTTGTACGACGCCTGCTCGGCTGGGGTGGGCAGCCGGCTGCAGGCGTCGTGCTCCCACGGCGACATCCGGAAGATCGTCATCTGCACCAGCGTCTCGGGGTTCCCGGCCTGGGCGTTGGTGATGTAGTCGCGCACCTTCGCCCCGATCTGGGCGTCGGGGATCCAGGCACCGAACCACTTCGCCTTGGGCTGGAGCGCGATCCTGCCGAGCGTCTCCTTCGTGCTGCCCGTGGCCTGCTGGTAGGGCAGATACGTCTGGTCACCCGACCCCTGGTAGTTCGCCCACGCGTACTGCCGGAACGGGTCGGCGTCGGCTGTGGCGACCCGGGACGACGCCGCCTTCCCGTGGCTGTGCTGGCCGTGCTGGGCCGGGACGGCCGGGTGGAACAGCCCGAGCAGGGCGGTCAGCAGAAGGGCGAGCGGGACGAGCGGGTTCGGCATCGGAGTCGCTTTCAGGGGGGAGGTGACATCCGGTCGGTGTCGTGGACACCGGTCTCCCAGGATGGCCCACGGGCGCCGCGGAGGCGAGGGGAACGCCGAAGTCCGTGATCCCGTGACATGGGCGGACCGGGCGACCCGACGGTCGACCCGGTGCGTGGCTGGGCCAAGCGACGACGGACCCCCGTGGCCCCTTCGACCGCCCCAGACCCGATTCGGTCAGGTCTTCGCATACCTCCGCGTCGCGGTAAGCCGGCGTGGTCGGTGGGCTGAACCGGCTCTGCAGCCCACAAACCGCCGTCACGTGGTTCCGCGGAAATCGCGAGACAGGGCGCTGATGTCCGGACCACCGATCTTGACTATCGAGCCTCGATTAGCACATTAGCAATATCTTTGCTAACGTTGCAAACGCGCCATCAGCCGTCGCCCTGCGACACCATCACAAGCAAAGGAATCTTCCATGGTCACCAAGACCGAGAGCAAGAGCAGCACACCGAACTTCGCCACTGACCTTCCGTCGATCGAGGAAGCGTCTCAGCGGATCCGCGACCTCAACGAGCGGTTGATCGAGTCCACCAAGAGTGCCGGCATCGTCGCCCTCGATGCCTACGAGAAGGGGCTGCAGAGCCTGGTGGACTTCGAGACGAAGGTCGCCTCGGCCAGCCAGCTGGAGTGGGTGTCGGCAGTGGCAACGACTCACGCGAAGTTCGTGAGCGACATGAGCGCCTCCTACACCAAGGCCGCGCGCGACCTCCTGAACTGACACCTTCAATCCGGAGACGCCTGCACGCTCGCCCTCGTGGCAGAGGGCGAGCGTTTCGGTTGCCCTAGGACCAAGCTCCGGAACCGACTTCCGCTCGATCAGCTTGGAGGAGTTGCTCATGTCCAGCTCACAGCGCCGTGCAGCCATCGTCACCGGCGCCGCCGGGGGCATCGGTTCGGCCATCGCCGCCCGGCTCGACAAGGACGGCGTGGATGTCCTGGCCGTCGACCTGGAGACCGCCGCGGCGGCGTACTCCGGTCCCGGGGTCCCCTACGCCGCCGATCTCACGACGCGTGAAGGGAACCGGAGCGCAGTTCGTGCTGCGGTCGAGGAGTTCGGTCGGCTGGACATGATCGTTGCCAACGCCGGATTCCAGCACGTTGCCCCGATTGCTGATTTCCCGGAGGATCGCTGGGACGCACTCCTGGCACTCATGCTGACCAGTCCGTTCCTCCTGGCGAAGTACGGCTGGCCGGCGCTCCTGGAGGCGCCGGAGGGTGGCCGCTTCCTGGTGATCGCCTCAGCCCACGCCCTGGTCGCGTCGCCGTTCAAGGCTGGCTACGTGGCAGCCAAGCACGGTGCCCTCGGACTGGTCAGGACGCTCGCCCTCGAGGGCGCCGACCATGGGATCACGGCGTGCGCGATCTGCCCGGGCTATGTCCGGACCGCCCTGGTGGAGAAGCAGGTCGCCGCCCAGGCCGTAGCACATGACATGTCGGAGGACGAGGTACTGCACGATGTCATCCTCGCCGCGCAGCCGGTCAAGCGGCTCATCGAGCCCGAGGAGGTGGCAGAGCTGGCGTCGTTCCTGCTAGGCCCGCACGGCCGGTCGTTCACCGGAGCCCCTGTCTCTATCGACCAAGGATGGACTGCACGATGAGAGCCACCACCTGCCCGCCCGGCATCGCCAACGCAGCGCTCGAGGCTCCGTTCGGCTACTACGAGGCTCTCGTGCAAGGGATGACCGACTACCACCTCGGTGTCGTCGCCCGAGGGGCCGGTCCGCTCGACCTGGGTCTCGACTTCTTGACATGGATGACGGAAGTTGTCCGACGAGAGACTCCGCGGTGGGCGACCGATCACACGATCATTGCCGAATGGCCGATCGCCAGGATGCGCGACTTCTCCACTTCCGCGTCCGAGGGAGCGATCCCCACTCTGTTCCTGCCTCCCCAGGCCGGTCACGACTCGTGCATCGTCGACTACGACCCGCACCAGAGCCAGATCAGGACGGCGCTCGACTCCGGACTCACCAGCGTTCTTTCCATGGACTGGCTCGGGGCCACCGAGAAGACCAGGGACGCCTCCATCGAGGACTACGTCGGAGTCCTGGCCGAGGCTGTGACCCAGATTGGCGGTCGGGTGAACCTGGTCGGTGACTGTCAGGGCGGATGGCTCGCGGTCATCTACGCCGCTCTCCATCCGGAGACGGTGGAGACCCTCACGATCGCCGGAGCCCCCGTGGACTTCCACGCCGGCGAGCCCCTGATCCACGACTGGATGCAGGTGCTTTCGCCCCAGCGAGACCTGAGCTTCTACCGCGCGCTCGTCGCGTCCCACCGGGGCATCCTCCCGGGGGAGTTCCTGCTCGCGGGCTTCCTCGCGATGCAGCCGGCCAACGAGCTCGACCGCCAGCTCCAGCTGCTCGCCCACATCAACGAGCCCGCGCACGTGAGCCGCTATCGGACCTTCGAGACCTGGTTCCAGCACACCCAGCCGATTCCGGGCGCGTTCTACCTCTGGATCGTCGAGCACCTGTTCCAGAACAACGAGCTCGTCGCGGGGACGCTGCAGGTCGGCGACCGCAGCGTCGACCTGCGCCGGATCACGTGTCCGGTGTACCTGTTGGCCGGCGAGACTGACCACATCACGCCGCCGCCGCAGGTGTGGGCGCTCGCCGATCACATCGGCACCGCGCCGGTCGAGGTCCACCGCATGCAGGCCACGGGGGGCCATCTCGGCCTGTTCATGGGTCGCACAGCATTGCGGAGTCAGTGGGCACCGCTGTTCGCCGAGCTCTCGACCCGTCCCCGGCGGGCCTGACCCGAGCCGGGGAGCTAGTCGTTGGCTCCTGCGGCGCGGACGCGGCGGACGGCGTTCGCGTCCACGAACCCGCGGTAGATCTCGATCAGCGCACGCCGCTGCGCTGCCGTCAGCTCGTGGGCGGCCTCGATCCGCTGGGGCAGCCCGTCATCATTGGCCTCTTCCTGAGGGGCTGGCTCGACGAACCCGGCGTCGGCGTAGAGGCGCTGCACCGAGGTCTCCAAGGATTCGGCGATCGCCGTCAGCACGGCTTCGGATGGCGCCCGCAGACCTCGCTCGATCTGGGAGAGGTAGGGGTTCGAGATGCCGGCGGCCGCTGCGAGCTCTCGCATAGGAACGGCCGCGAGCTCGCGCTGCGCACGGATGATCCGCCCGAGCATGAGCTGCGGAACGTCCTGGTCCGTCATGAGTCCAGCCTAGTCGCCAGTCAGGCTGGAGTCCCCGAGGTGGCTACGCGGGCCAGCGCATCCGGAAGACCGGAAGCACGGTGCGAGCCCACGTGGGATTGCCACCCCGATTGCAGAGCCGTGCCAGGCGAGCACCGCGGCCACCAGGCCGATGTAGCCGCCTGTGTGCAGGAGGAAGGACCTCTCAAGGAGCTCCCCAGGCTGAGCAGTGCAAAAGGTGGTCAGGAGATGGCACTCACGCCGGTGATGTCGCGCCCCACGATGAGGGTCTGGATGTGCTCGGTGCCCTCATAGGTGTAGATCGACTCGATGTCGGTCATGTGCCTGATGACGTGGTAGTCCAGCAGGATGCCGTTGCCGCCGAGCAGGTCCCGGGCCTCGGCGATGACCTCACGAGCCTTGAGCGTGTTGTTCATCTTGGCCAGCGCGGCGATCGTGTCGGTCAGCTTTCCCTGCTCCTCGAGGCGGCTCACGCGCAGGCAGTAGAGCTGCATGGCGGTGACCTCGGCGAGCATCTTGACCAGCTGGTCCTGCACCATCTGGAAGCTCACCAGCGGCTTGCCGAACTGCTTGCGTTGCCGGGTGTAGCTCAGCGCGGCCTCATAGGCCGCCACCGCATGTCCCAACGCCCCCCAGGCGACAGCGATCCGAGTCGAGGCGAGCACCCGCACGGCATCCTTGAACGTGCGGGCTCCCGGCAGCACGTTGGCATCGGGGACGAAGACGTCGGTGAGCGTGATGTCGGCTTGCCAGACGGCTCGGACCGACCCCTTGCCCACGATCAGGCGAGCCTCGTACCCGGGTGCGTCCTTCTCGACGAGGAACCCCTTCACCTGGCCATCGAGCGTGTCGCGAGCCCACACCACGATGACATCGGCGATGGTGCCGTTGCCGATCCAGCGCTTCTGTCCGTTCAGCCGATAACCCTCCGCGTCAGGGGTCGCAGTCGTCTCCAGGGCGACGGCATCCGAGCCGTGCTCCGGCTCGGTCAAGGCGAAGGCACCCAGCTTGTCCAACGTTGCCATGTCGGGCAGCCAGCGTTGCTTCTGTTCCTCGGAGCCGAGCATCCAGATGGACCGCATGGCCAGCCCGGCCTGTACGGCCTGGAAGGTTCCGAGGCTGCCGTCGCCTCGGTTGAGCTCCATGTTGATCAGTCCCGCTGCGACCGGGCTCATGGGTGGGCATCCGTAGCCGACGATGCCGTCGCCGACGATGCCGAGCGCACCCATCTTCTTCACCAGAGCCCAGGGGAACTCGGCCCGTTCCCAGTAGTCGTTGATGACTGGGAGCACCTCGGTGTCCACGAAGTCTCTCGTGCGTTCCAGGTACTCCTGCTCGGCATCGGTCAGCTCGTCTCGCAGCCCGAAGTAGTCAGTGCCCAGCGACTTGCCGATGTCGGTGGTGGTCAGGGTGGTCTCGTCGTAGGTCTGGTCAGCCAACATGATGTCCCTCATCCCTGGATCCGGCTCACGTGGCCGACCCATTCCTTCTCGCGGAGCTCGAACTTCTGGATCTTCCCGGTGGAGGTTCGCGGAAGCTCGTCCACGAACTCGATCGACTTCGGCACCTTGTACCTGGCGATGTGGGCCTGCAGGTGAGCGATCAGCTCCTTCTCCTCGACCGTGGATCCGGGCTGTCGCAGCACGAAGGCCTTGGGGCGCTCGCCCCACTTGTCGTCCGGGATGCCGATGACCGCCACCTCGCGGACCGACTCGTGCGCCTCGAGGGCGTGCTCGATCTCCACGGTCGAGATGTTCTCGCCGCCCGAGATGACGATGTCTTTGGCTCGGTCCCTCAGCTCGACGTAACCGTCCGAGTGCTGCACGCCGAGGTCGCCGGAATGCAACCACCCTCCCAGGAACGCCTTCTCCGTCGCTTCGGTGTCGTCGAAGTAGCCGGCCATCACATTGTTGCCGCGCATCACGATCTCGCCCATGGTCCGGCCGTCGCGGGGGACGTCGTTCATGTTCTCGTCGACGACGCGGATGGGGTCGGCCTGGATCATGGCCACTCCCTGCCGGGCCTGGCGTCGGGCCTGGTCGGCCGGCGGAAGGGCCGCCCAGCCCGCCTGCCACTCGTTCAGGGTGTAGGGACCGTAGAGCTCGGTCATCCCGTAGACGTGCACGATCCGCGCCCCGAGCTCGCGCATCCTGGCGATCACCGTTGGACTCGGCGCAGCTCCCGCGACGGTGGCAACGAGCTCCCGTTCCAGCGTGTGCGCCTGCGGCGCCTCGGCGATCGTCGTCAGCACCGTCGGAGCGCCGTCAAGATGGGTCACGCCTTCCTCGTCGATGAGGTGCCAGATCACGTCGGCCCGGACAGCTCGTAGGCAGACGTGGGTGGCGCCGATCCCCGTCACTGCCCACGGCGTGCACCAGCCGTTGCAGTGGAACATCGGCAGCGTCCACAGATACACGCTCTCGGGGTCGAACCGCTGGTGGATGATCTCGCCCATGGCGTTGAGGTAGGTGCCGCGATGGGTGTACATCGCGCCCTTCGGCTGCCCGGTGGTCCCCGAGCTGTAGTTGATGGAGATCAGGCTGTTCTCGTCCTGGACCGTCCAGGGCAACGGCTCGCCGGTCCCGCGCTTGAGGAACTCGTCGTAGCCGACGTATGCCGGGTCAACGGCGTGGTGTGCCGCGGGGCCGTGCAGGTCGCTGACCGCGACGATCTCGCCCACCGTCCGGAAAGACTCGATGACCGTGCTCAGCGCCGGCAGGTACTCCGAATCGACCACGAGCACCTTCGCGCCGGAATGGTCACACACGTACTGGACCTCCTCGGGCGAGAGGCGCGTGTTCACCGCGACAAGCACCGCGCCGGCCAAGGGAACGCCGAAGTTGGCTACCAGCATCTCGGGGATGTTCGGAACCATGTAGGCGACCCTGTCGCCGGGCTTGATGCCCGAGGCTCGCAGCGCGTCGGCCAGACGGGTGGCTTCCGCACCGAACTCGCTGTAGCTGAGCCGTCGCTCGCCGTAGGCAATCGCCGTCTTGTCGGCGAAGACGTCGGCGGAGCGTTGAAGAAATGACAGGGGAGTCAGAGCGGTGAACGAGTGGGCGGACATGATGTACCTCCGGTGGAGCGGGTAGGTCGGTGCAATCGGGATGGATGTCGCGGTGCTACGAGCGGATGTACTCGCCAGGGGCGTCGCAGAGCGGTGGGTGGTCGACCGACCTTTCCTGCGGGGCGACCATCGGTCCCGCCCGCTGTGCAGCCCACTGGTCCCAGTCGGCCCACCAGGTCCCCGGGTGCTGCTCCGCGGCGAGTCGCCAGTCGGCGGCAGCGGCGGGGTTCTCCGCAGCGGCCTCGAACCAGGCTTTCGGTCCGGGGGGGTTGACGATGCCTGCGATGTGGCCGCCGCTGGACAGCACGTACCGGACTTCCCCACCGAGCAGCTGGGTGGCTTCGTACGACGCGGTCCACGGCACGATGTGGTCGTTGACGGCGCCCACGACGTACGCGTCGTTCGTGATGTCGCCCAGGTTCAGCCGGCACCCGTCTAGTTCAAGCTGACCTCGCGCCAACAGGTTGTCGACGTAGAGGGAGCGCAGGTAGGACGAGTGGAGAGTGGCGGGGATCCGGGTGGTGTCGGCGTTCCACACCAAGATGTCGAACGCGGGGGGCGTCTCACCGAGAAGCCAGTTCGAGACCACATAGTTGAAGATCAGCTGGTTGGGTCGCAGCACATCGAAGGTGCCGGCCATCTTCTCGCCGTCGAGGAAGCCCGAGCGCGCCATCTGCTTCTCGAGCCGAGCCACCGATGCCTCGTCGGTGAAGACGCCGAGCGCGCCGGGTTCCCGATAGTCCAGCAACGTGTTGAGCAACGTCACGGTGCCGACTCGGTCGGGTTCCGACTGCGCCAGGTACGCCGCCGTCATCGCCGTCATCGCCCCGCCGATGCAGAGTCCGACAAGATCCACCGTCGACGAACCGGTGATCTCGGTGATGACGTCGAGAGCTGCACACGGCCCGCGTGACAGGTAGTCGTCCATCGTGAGGCCGTTCATGGACGCATCGCCGTTGCGGTAGCTGATCGCGAACACCGTCCGCTCGTGAGTGACCGCCCATTCCAGGAAGCTCCGCCCAGGCGCGAGGTCCATCACGTAGTACTTGTTGATCCACGGTGGGATGGCAAGCAGTGGCACGGCATGAACCGACTCGGTCTGGGGTGCGTACTGGATGAGCTCAATGAGGTCGTTGCGGAACACCACCTTGCCCGGGGTCGCGGCCAGGTTCTGGCCCACCTCGAAGGAGCTGGCGTCGACCTGACGGGGTTTCCCACCGTTGGACACCACGTCGACGAGGAAGTTGGTCGCACCCTTGACGAGGCTCCACCCACCGGTCTCTGAGGCCCGGCGCAGGACCGAGGGATTCGTGAAGAGGAAGTTCGTGGGGGCGAGTGCATCGGCCAGCAGCTGTCCGGCCAGGGCTGCCTTGGCCTCCACCACCGGATCATCGGACCCGACCGCCAAGACGTCCTCCCCCCATTGGCAGGCGGCCAGATAGAACCCACGCAGCGCGAAGAACGCCGCATTCGAGCTCCAGGCCGCGTCAGCGAACCGGCGGTCCTTTGTATCGACTGCGTCCCGTGCGCCGTTGGCAACCAGCACTCCGGCCGTTGCGGACCCCAGCTTCGAAAGGCTGCCGGCGAAGGTGAGGGCTGCGGCAGCGAGTCCGCCCGGCCTTGTCGCCGACCGAGACAGGGTGACGACCAAGGCTTTGCCGAACCCGGGCGCGTCCGGGTCTTCGTAGAGGTCGATTCCCGGGCCTGGTGACTGGGACCTGGGTCCGCCGGCGGCTATGAGGACACCAGCTCGGGCCGTACGTAGTAGCGGAGCAGGACGTCGGCGACACAGCAGGGCTTGTCGTGGTCGGCCACTTCGTAGACCAGATGCAATGTCACCTGCACCCCACCGGGAAAGTCGCGCAGTGCGCTCAAGCCGACCTCGGCGCGCACCTCCGCACCCAGGGGCACCGGTGCGGGGAAGCGCACCCGGTCCACGCCGTAATTGACGACCATCACGGCATCGCTGACATCAAGCACCTCGTCGACCAGCGCCGTGGCCAAGGACAGGGTCAAGTAGCCGTGGGCAATGGTTCGGCCGAACGGACCCTGCGCTGCCCGAAGCGGGTCGGTGTGGATCCACTGCTCATCGTGGGTCGCGGCGCCGAACGCGTTCGCATCCGCCTGTTCGATCGCGTGCCACTCGCTGTGACCGATCACCAGGCCGACACGGGACCTCAAGTCGGACGTCGAGAGCCGCAGCGGGCCGGTGCTGATGCTCGTGTGCATGTTCATGGGGTGCCTCCGGAGAAGCGCCGCCGAGAAGGAGGGCCACGGTTGTTGGGTCAAACGGACCCGACCGATCGACGGCCTCGATAAGGCACGAGGGAAGGGAGCTCGAAGTCCGGACATCTCCTGGCGTGCTCAGGCAACGAGCATCACACATGTGCGCTCACCGGAAGCACGCCAGAAGGCATGACCTTGAGGACCAAGGACCCTCCTCCCTCCCGGCAGCCACCTCGTGGCGTTCTTGTTCGACCACAACGAGCACGACGTCGACGTCCTCATCACCGAACAGGGACTGGCAGACCTGCGCGGCCTCGCCCCCCGCAGACGTGCTCAAAGGATCATCGACGCTTGCGCGCGCACCCGGACTACCGCCCCATGTTGCATGATTACTTCGACCGCGCCCTCGCTGGCGCGTGGGGACTTCAGACGCCGCACCTGCTCGATGAGGCATTGAGCCGGCACCGGCGGTTCATGGAGACGGGGACCATGCTCGTTCCCTGACCGACGAACCGATCCTGGCCGACGTACGCGATCCTCGTCCGGTGAGCTCGTGCTCACCGTATCTCGCGCTGGGGCCGGCGCTGGCCATACGAAGGGGGCCGAAGGACCCTGGTCCCCCCTGCGCCCAGGGGCACAGGGTGTGAAGCACGGCAAGAGCACCGGCACCTGCACGGACGCCCACGAGGGCTCACCGCACCACATCTCGATGGGCGCCGACGAACCGCAGGAGAGCGACGACGGCCATTCAGAGTCGTTGTCAAGGATGCTCAGGAACCCCGGAGCACCACTCTCCGCGCCAAGCCGATGCGCTGGACGCTTCGGTGGCGTTCCCCCACTGGGCGTCTGTGCCCGCGATTGGAACTTGATGACAATGACCCCACATCGAACCGACGAGCCTGACTTCGAGCGAACCGGAGTCCGTGGCCGCGTCGCACTCGTCACCGGCGGCACACGAGGCATAGGCGAGGCGATCTCGCGCCAACTCGCCGCCCAGGGAGCGGACATCGCCGTCGGCTACTGGCGGGGTGAGGAACGTTCCCAGGACTACCTGATCCAGATGAAGGAAGACTTCCCCGACTGCCGGGTGACCTTGCACAAGGGCAACATCGGTGTGGCAGAAGACTGTCGCGAGGTGATCAGCGAGGTCATCGCCGAGCACGGGCGGCTCGACATCCTGGTCAACAACGCCGGGATCACGATGGACCACACCGTCGCCAAGATGACCGACGACGAGTGGCAGAAGGTCCTCACGGTCAATCTGTCTGGGGCGTTCTACCTCGCCCAGGCAGCTATGCAGCACATGCTCGAACGTGGCACCGGCCGCATCATCAGCATCTCCTCGGTCATCGGTGAGACGGGCAACATCGGCCAGGCCAACTACGCCGCTTCCAAGTCCGGCTTGTTCGGGCTGACCAAGTCCCTGGCGTTGGAGGCTGCCTTCCACCTCAAGCGTTCGGGGCGGCGCGATGAGGGCATCGGGCTCACCGTGAACGCGGTGACCCCGGGCTTCATCGCCACGGACATGCTCGCCACCGTGCCCGAGAAGGTTCTCGAGAGCATCCGAGCGCAGGTCCCACTCGGACGGCTCGGGCGACCCGAGGAGATCGGCCGCGCAGTCTGCTTCCTCGCTGCCGACGAGAGCTCCTACATCACGGGGCAGACCTGGGCCGTCAACGGCGGACTGGACATGTGAGATGAACACCACGAACGAACACCGCGAAGTCCTTGTACTCTCCGGGGTCCGCACGGCGATCGGCAAGTACGGCGGTGGGCTGAAGGACGTCCCCCCGTGCGACCTTGCCGCAACAGTCGTTCGGGAAGCCGTCACACGTTCCGGCGTCAAGCCGAGTGAGGTCGGGCACGCCGTGTTCGGCAACGTCATCCACACCGAAGCACGCGACATGTACCTGGCGCGGGTCGCCGCGGTGAACGGTGGGCTGCCGGTCCAGACACCGGCGTTCAACGTGAACCGCCTGTGCGGGAGCGGGCTGCAGGCCATCATCTCCGCTGCCCAGGCCATCAAGCTCGGAGATGTCGAGACCGCCGTGGCCGGGGGCGCGGAATCGATGAGCCGCGCGCAGTACTGGCAACCGGGTCTGCGCTGGGGACAGCGGATGGGTGACGGCACCACGATCGACGCCATGGTCGGCGCCCTCACCGACCCCTTCGACACCTGCCACATGGGTGTCACCGCCGAGAACGTCGCGCGCGACTACGAAGTCTCCCGTGAAGACCAGGACGCACTAGCAGTGGAGAGCCACCGTCGGGCCGCCGCCGCAGTCGAAGCCGGCTACTTCATCGAGCAGATCACGCCGGTCGACGTGAGGAGCAAGAGAGGGACGGTCCAGGTCTCTCTCGACGAGCACATCCGGCCCGGAGTCACGATTGAGGATCTCGCCAAGCTGCGATCGGCCTTCGCCGCGGACGGCACCGTCACCGCTGGCAACGCGGCAGGGGTCAACGACGCGGCCGCCGCAGTGGTCCTGGCGGACTCCGGATACGCGCATCGTCACGGGCTCGAGCCGATGGGACGGTTGGTGGCATACAGCCACGCCGGCGTGGAACCGCGAGTCATGGGCATGGGCCCGGTCCCCGCAGTCGCAGCCGTGCTCGAGCGAGCCGACCTCAAGATCGATGACGTCGACCTCTTCGAGGTCAACGAGGCGTTCGCCGCGCAAGCGGTCGCGGTGGCCAGACAGCTGGGCCTTCCCGCCGAGCGGACCAACCCGAACGGCAGTGGTGTCTCTCTCGGTCACCCCATCGGCGCCACCGGTGCGATCCTCACCGTCAAGGCGCTTTACGAGCTCCGACGGACCGGGGGTCGATACGCCCTGGTCACGATGTGCATCGGTGGTGGCCAGGGCATCGCCGCGATCTTCGAGCGGTTGTGACCGCGATGACCAACGGCCCGTCGACCCTCGCCCAGATCGAGCAGGTGCGAGCCGCCGCCGCCCACTGACGGACCGGGCCCGACTACAAGGGTCCCAAGCCCGACGACGGTAGCCGGCGAGTTCTTCCCGCGCTGGTGTAGTTGAAGGGCTGTGCGGTGATGTGCTCGGTGTGAGCTCGATCGGGGCATGCCCAACAGGTGCGTCGGACATCACAGCCGTCCGCGCCGGAGGTTGTGAGGTCTGTCTCGACGGCATCACCAGGGCTCAACAATGAGAACCCGGTGTGAATGGGCTGCTTGGATCGATATCCGCGACGCAGCTCTGTCGGCACAGGTCAGGCGAAGTGTGTGGCTCCCCCGGTTGGACTCGAACCAACAACCCTTCGATTAACAGTCGAATGCTCTGCCAGTTGAGCTACAGGGGATCGTTCGGAAGCCCGCACAGATTAGCAAGCGGGATCGGGCGCCGCGAATCGGGACCCGCGCGCCTCGAGCGGCGTCATTCGAGGCCGACGTCGTCCCTCGCCGTGGCCAGGGCGGAGGCCGCAGCCGCCTGGACGACGGGGTCCGCGGGGTCGATCCCCGCGTCGTACTCGTAGACCCAGTGCACGGGCTTGCGACCCGATGGGGCCCGCCGGCCGACCACCCGGACGCCGCGTTTGCCGGTGATCGGCACGTGCCGCACGAGCAGGACGCTGGCGGTGACCCGCTCCCGCACCAGCTGCAGCAGCCGGTCGGTCTCGCTGGGTACGGAGTCGTCGAGGAGCAGGCCGTGCTCGAGCCGCGGCCGCCCCCACTGCCCGACCTCGCTCACCCGGAGCCGGCCGAGCTCGTGATCCCAGTCGGCGGCCTCCACCTCCTCCCACGGCAGGCGTACGGCGGGCAGGTAGAGCGCGTCGCGGGTCGCGCCGACCCACTGACCCCCCGCGACGGGCGCCCAGGCGAGAAGCCGCTCACCCGCCGCCACCTCGATGGGCGGTCGCTCGCGCCGCAGCGACCTCACTGGGCACCGAGCGCGAGGTCGCGGAGCTGCCGGCGGTGCTGCTCGAGGGCGGTCAGCTCGCCGAACATCCGGTTGTACTCGACGGTGTGCTCGACCGGGTTGGTGCGCTGGAGGCGGGACTTCACATCGGCGATGCGGCGCTGGGCGGTCAGCTCCTGAAGGCGGTAGACGGTGTTGGCGACGAACGCGTCGTCCGCGCCCTTGCGGCTCGGCACCGGCTCGACCGCGAGGGCCGAGAGCGCACCCGCGACGGCCTGGTCGGACGCAGCGCCGGTCAGCCGCGCGGCCCAGCCGGCATCGGCTGCGCCGAGCCCGCCGCACTGCTCGACGAGCCCCCAGACGGCACGGTAGGTGGGATGGGTGAAGTCGTTGGCGCCGATGTCCTTGGTCGTCCGGGCTACGGCTTCGGGTACCTGGACGACGAGCTTCAGGGTCTCCCGCTCGAGGGCGAACCGCGGGTCGCGGAGGTGGGGCAACGGCGGAGCGGTCGGCGCGACAGGCTCCGCGCCCTGCGTCGCGGCCGCGACGGGTTGAGCCCTCTCCTGCGGCGCGGGCCGCGCGGCCCGGCCGGCGGCCCGTCGTACCTCGGTGCGTGCCTGCTCGACGTCCACCCCGACCATCCCGGCCAGCTCGCGGGCGAACGCCTCGACCTTGGACTTGTCGCGGATCGACGAGACCAGGCGGGCGGCCTCCCGCACGGCGTCGACCCGGCCGTCGGCCCGGTCGAGGTCGTACTTGGACACGACGTTCTCGAGCACGAAGCGGTAGAGCGGGCGCCTGCGCGCGATCAGCTCGCGCACCGCGGCATCGCCCTGCTGGATCCGGAGGTCGCAGGGGTCCATGCCGGTCGGCTCGACCGCGACGTAGGTCTGGGCCACGAAGTTCTGGTCGCCGCCGAAGGCGCGCAGCGCAGCCTTCTGCCCCGCCGCGTCGCCGTCGAAGGTGAAGATCACCTCGCCGCGGAACTCCTCGTGGTCGTTGAGGAAGCGCCGCAACACCCGCGCGTGGTCGTCGCCGAACGCCGTACCGCAGGTGGCGACGGCGGTCGGTACGCCGGACAGGTGGCAGGCCATCACGTCGGTGTAGCCCTCGACCACCACCGCCTGCATCGAGCGGGCGATGTCGCGGCGGGCCAGGTCGATGCCGTAGAGCACCTGGCTCTTCTTGTAGATCGCGGTCTCGGGGGTGTTGAGGTACTTCGCCTCGATCCGGTCGTCGTCGAAGATCCGCCGCGCGCCGAAGCCGATCGTCTCGCCGCTGGACTCTCGGATCGGCCAGAGCAGGCGACCGCGGAACCGGTCGTACGCCGACCGGCCGACCGCGACCAGCCCGGCCGCGACGGTCTCCTCCTCGGTGAAGCCCTTCTGCCGAAGATGGCGCAACAGGGCGTCGCCGTCGCGCGGCGCGAAGCCGATCCCGAACTGCTCTGCCGACTCCTGGTCGAAGCCGCGCTCGCCCAGGAACTGGCGCCCCGCCACCGCGTCGGGGGTGGTCAACGCGTCGGCGTAGTACGCCTGGGCGACGCGGTGGGCCTCGATCAGCCGGGCCCGCTGCGGCCCGCGCGGCCGCTCGTGCCGGTCGTCGCCCTCCTCGCGCCGCAACATCACGCCGTACTTGTCGGCGAGGCGCTCCACGACCTCGGTGAACCCGAGTCCGTCGATCTTCATCAGGAAGGCGATCACATCGCCGCCTTCGCCGCAGCCGAAGCAGTGCCAGAACTGGCGCTGCGGGTTGACGTTGAACGACGGGGACTTCTCGTCGTGGAAGGGGCACAGGCCCTTGAGGGAGCCGCCGCCCGCGGGCCGCAGGGTGACGTACTCGGAGACGACGTCGTCGATCTTGGCCTTCTCGCGCACCTCCGCGATGTCTTCCTCGCGAATCCGACCGGCCACGCCGGGAGTCTACGGCCGGCCGTGGACCGACCGCGGTCAGGCTACGGACAGGTGGTGGGCGGATACCGCCGGGGCTGCTGGGTACGGGCCGCCCATGAGTACGTCGACACCCGGACAGCCCGGGCACTCGGTCAGCGACGACCCGACCCTGGGTGCACTCGTCAACGATCTGACCCAGCAGGTGCCCCAGCTGATCCGCTCAGAGATCCGGCTCGCCCAGGCCGAGATGACCGAGAAGGGCAAGCGCGCCGGCGTGGGGATCGGCATGTTCAGCGCCGCCGGGCTGCTCGCCTTCTTCGGGCTCAGCTGTGTGATCACCACCGCGATCCTGGGCCTCGCGCACGCCCTCCCGGACTGGCTCTCGGCCCTGATCGTGGCCGTCGTGCTGTTCGCCGGCGCCGCCGTCGTGGCCCTGATCGGAAAGAAGAACGTCGAGCAGGCGACGCCCCCGGCTCCCGAGCACGCCATCGAGGGAGTCAAGGAGGACATCGCCGTGGTGAAGGGAGAGCACCGATGACCGACCCGAAGACGGCCGACCTCGAGGCCCAGATCGAGGCGCAACGCGACCAGCTGGCCGAGACCGTCGACCAGCTGACCCACAAGCTCGACGTGAAGGCCCAGGCCAAGGAACGCGCCGCCCACGTCGCGGACCGTGCCACCACCGACGACGGCATGCCCCGCCCCGAGCTGGTGGCCGCTGCGATGGGGATCGTGCTGCTGGCCGGCCTCGTCGTCTGGTGGCGCCGGCGGTGACCGACGGCGCCCGATCCGCGGAGTCCCGGGACCAGGTGCGGACGCCGGACGTCGAGGACGACCGTCTGCCGGACTCGCCGTCCGACCTGAGCCGCCGCTCGTGGGGGTACGTCCTTCGCAAGACCGTGCGGGAGTTCGGTGACGACCAGTGCACCGACCTGGCCGCCGCGCTCACCTACTACGCCGTACTGGCCCTGTTCCCGGCAGCCATCGCCGTGATCTCGCTGGTCGGGGTGGTGGGGCAGGGGCAGAAGAGCGTGGACAAGATCATCGAGATCCTCCAGCCTCTGGTCTCGCAGAGCACCCTCGACACCGTGCAGCCCGCGCTCGAGACCATCGCCACCTCGCAGGGTGCCGGGCTCGCGCTGGTGATCGGCGTACTCGGAGCACTGTGGTCGGCGTCGGGGTACGTCGGAGCGTTCAGCCGCGCCATGAACCGCGTCTACGAGATCGACGAGGGCCGCCCGTTCTGGAAGCTGCGTCCGGTGATGCTGCTGGTCACCCTGGTCGCCATCCTGCTGGTGGCCGTCGTGCTGGTGATGCTGATCGTGTCCGGCCCGCTCGCCTCGTCGATCGGCTCGGTGATCGGTCTCAGCAGCCAGACCGTCACCGTCTGGAACATCGTGAAGTGGCCCGTGATCGTGCTGTTCGTCGTGGTGGTCGTCGCGATCCTCTACTACGCCACCCCGAACGTGAAGCAGCCGAAGTTCCGCTGGCTGTCGATCGGGGCGGTCGTCGCTATTGTCATCTGGATCCTGGCGTCCGCGGCGTTCGCCTTCTACGTCGCGACGTTCGGGAGCTACAACAAGACCTATGGCTCGCTCGCCGGTGCCGTGGTCGGGCTGCTGTGGCTGTGGATCACCAACCTGGCGTTGCTGTTCGGCGCGGAGCTCGACTCCGAGCTGGAGCGCGGGCGTCAGCTGCAGGCGGGGATCGCGGCCGAGGCGGAGCTCCAGCTCCCGGCTCGCGACACCCGAGGTATCAAGAAGGCACAGAAGAAGGAACAGAAGGACCTGGCCCGAGGCCGGGCCATCCGCGAACAGGCCGACGAGGCCGACACCACCGACACGAGCACCACCGACACAAGCACCACCGACACAAGGGAGAAGACACCATGAAGAAGCTGTCTCTGTTGATTGCCTTCGGGCTCGGCTACGTGCTGGGCAGCCGCGCCGGACGCGAGCGCTACGAACAGATCATGGGCACCGTCGACAAGGTGCGCCAGGACCCGCGGGTCCAGGAGAAGGCCCACCAGGTCGCTGACACCGCCCGCCAGCAGGCGCCGGTCGTGGCCGACAAGGTGAGCAACGCCGCCGGCGCGGCCGCCGCTGCCGCCAAGGACAAGGTCGGTGGCTCCTCCGACAACGCTCCTGAGCCGCACCACATGGCAGGTCCGCAGGGCGACCTCCCCTGATCGCTGCCCACCGGTGGTTGAGGAGGTCGCGCAGCCCACCGGTGGTTGAGGAGCGAGCGCCAGCGACCGTCTCGAAACCATGGTGACGTCCGCGCTTTCCGTCGCCGCGGTCCTGCTGGTCACGCCTTGAAAGACGAGAAGGGTGGTGGCGGTGGTGGTGGGTTGCGCTACCTCTCGCAGATTTGCTTGCGTCTCACGCCTTGTTGGAGGTACTCCTTATGGTGGCGGTCTGAAAAGAATTTCTGAAATAATTTCCTGCGCTCGGTGGATAACCTGTTGATAACGGCTCTGAGTGTCGGTGGTCCCTGATTCACTATTCCTATGTCGATCAGCGCCGAGGTCCCCGGTCAGTCACCCGCCGCGGTGCTGGCCGACGCCATCTCGGCGGTGCGGGGTCTGGCCGACACCCTGTGGTCGGCTCGCTCGGATGAGGAGCTGATCGAGACTAGTCGGCCTGGTCCAGCAGGCCAGTCTCGCGCTGCTGCTGCCGTCGAGGCCGGGGCGGTGGTCGAGGTCGATGCCCGCGACCTCGCCAAGGAGAAGCTGCACTACGGCTCGACCGGGGACTGGCTCACCCACCTCGGCGGGCTACGGCACGAGGAGGGCAAGAAGCGGGTCAAGCACGCCCACACCCTGTGCGGTCCGCTCACGCGCACCCGCGACGCGCTGCTGGCCGGGACCGTATCGCCGACCCAGGCCGACGTCATCGTCCGCTCCGTCGCAGACCTGCCGTCCGGTGACCTGGTCCGGCGCCGCGGGGAGAAGGTCCTGGTCCGCCAGGCCGGTCACCTGAACGCCTCCGAGCTCGCCAAAGCCGGCCGGCACGTCGCCGAGGTCGTCGACCCCGACGCCGTCGACCGCAGGCTCGAAGCCCAGCTCGAGCGCGAGGAACGGGCCGCCCACCTGGACCGGTACCTCGTCGATCACCGACGACCGCGCCGGCGGGGTCCGGATCCGTGGCCGCGGCTCGGCCGAGGACGGCGCCCTGATCAAGGCCGCCCTGCTGCCCCTGACCTGCCCCGACCCCGCAGTCGATCCCGAGACCGGCGAGTCGAACTCCGACCCCCGCGACCACGGCGCCCGGATGTGGGACGCCCTGGTCACCACCGCCCAACACGCCCTGGACACCGCTCTCCCGCCGGATACCCACGGCACCCCAGCGAGGCTCCTGGTCACCGTCGACCACGCGATGCTGACCACGGGCACGACCGCCGACGGCACCGACCTCCCACCCGACGTCCTCCGCCGGCTGGCCTGCGACGCCGAGATCATCCCCGCCGTCCTCGGCACCACGCGGTGAGGTCCTCGACGTCGGCCGGCTCCGCCGCCTGGTCACCCCCGCCATCTGGACCGCCCTCGTCGTACGCGACCGGCACTGCACCTTCCCCGGCTGCACCCGACCACCACTCATGTGCCACGCCCACCACCTACGACACTGGATCAACGGCGGAAAGACATCGCTGGATAATCTCGCGTTGTTATGCGGCCACCATCACCGGGTCATCCACCACACGCCCTGGGATATACGACTCAACCCCGACGACCGACAACCCGAATTCCTCCCACCATCGAAACCGGGCGCCAATCCTGAGTGGATCCGATATCGTCCGCGCTTGGAATAGCAGGGTCAAGTCAGCCGCGTGTGCCAGGCAAGCGCGCTGGCGTCGGTGAGCGACGCGATCTGGTCCACGACGACCCGGCGCCGCCCCGCGTCGTCGGTCGCAGCCTTCCAATCGTCGGCGAACCCGCGGTCGAGGTGGTCGGGGCCTGTCTGGATCAACCGGTCGAAGAGCTCGACCAGCAGCGTGCGCTGACGCTCCATGACGCCGACCCGGTCATCGGTCCGCATCACGTAGTGCGCGGCGATGCCCTTGAGGACCGCCATCTCCACCGAGGTGTCGACCGGGACCAGCAGAGTCGCCTCGTGCCGCAGGAACGGGCCGTCGCTCGAGGCGAACGTCGCGGTCTGGGCGGCCGAGCAGAACCGTCCGATCAGATCGCTGGTGAGGTTCTTGAGGGCCGCCTGCTGCCGCCGCGAACCGTCGTACGGCGAGGTCGGCCAGCCGTCGACGGACCGCAACCGGTCGAGGGCCGCCTGGAGACTGTCGTCGGAGATCTCGGGGAGGTACCAGTCGCGGACCGCCTCCCACACGGCCTCGACGTCGAGCCGGCTCAGGTCGATCCGCTCCGCCACGACGCCGTCCTCGACGTCGTGCACCGAGTAGGCGACGTCGTCCGAAAGGTCCATCACCTGTGCCTCGAAGCAGAGGATCGGCCCCTCCACCCCGGCGCGGAGCCAGTCGAAGACCTCGCGGTCGTCGTCGTAGACCCCGAACTTCTCACCGGGACCGGACCCGAGGCGCGGGAAGGGGTACTTCGTGCAGGCGTCGAGCGTGGCCCGGGTCAGGTTCAGCCCCACCGACCGTCCCTCGGGGCTGAACGTCTTCGCCTCGAGCCGGGTCAGCAGCCGCAGCGTCTGAGCGTTGCCCTCGAAGCCGCCGATCTCCTGGCTCAGCTCGGCCAGCGCCCGCTCGCCGTTGTGGCCGAACGGCGGGTGGCCGAGGTCGTGGGCGAGTGCGGCCGTCTCCGGGATGTCCGGCTCGCAGCCGAGCGCCCGGGCGAGGTCTCGCGCGATCTGCGCCACCTCGAGGCTGTGGGTGAGCCGGTTACGCACGAAGTCGTCGCTCTGTGGCCCGACCACCTGGGTCTTGCCGGCGAGTCGCCGGCTGGCCGCGGCGTGCACGACCCGCGCACGGTCCCGCTCGAACGGCGTGCGCTCGGGCGCTGGGACCCGCTTGGGCGGCTCGGAGACCCAGCGCTCGCGCGCGGCGTCGTCGTAGGGCGCACTCATCGCGCCGAATCTAGCGTGGCGACTCCTGCATCAGCCGGGCACCAGCAGGTCGTTGACCGGCTCGGGCTCGCCGACGCTGGTAGCGGTCGTGCCACGTCGGACGAACTCACGAGGCGGAGGCCAGGAGGCCACGAACTGGTCTCCGGTGGGCTCGTCGTAGCGGATGAACGTCACATCGGAGATGTCGACGGAGAAGAGGTGGAAGCGCCCGGGCTCAGGCCGCCAGCCGAGCGACGCCGCCACGGCCTCGGCGTAGCGCCGCTGCAGGTCGAGGTCGCGCTCCTCACCGGCGGTGCCGCGCAGCTTGAGCTCGCCCTCGGTCCCCTCGCGCCCGGTCACGATGCTGTGCACCAGCACGCGTGGATCGCGGAGCAGATCGCGGGCCTTGAACGACTGCCACATCATCGACAGCATCAGGTCGCCCTCGAGGACAAAGGGCTCGACGGGGCTCAGTCGCGGCGACCCGTCACGACGTACGGTCGCGACCAGGACCACGCCCGGCTCAACGAGGCGCGCGTGGGCCGTCGCCGCCAGCCTTGGCTGTCGATCCGCGAGCTCCTGCCAGTGCATCCGAGCAGCCTGACACGGCCCGCCGACAACCGGCTGGTGCCGGAGACGGGGCGCTCAGTTCACCGAGACGTGCACGTGGTCGAAGTGGTTGGCCGTGGCCGACCCGCGGTCGGCGAAGAGCCGCCAGCCCTCCGAGGCACGGACCGGGGTCCAGATGTGCTGGCGCCACAGGATGTCGAAGAGGTGCAGCTCCGAGGCGTGCTGCTGGAGGAACGCCGCGATCGCGTTGCCGAGCGCGACGTCGCTGGTCATGATGTCGAGCGCCTTGCCGGACACGTGCTCGCCGTGGGCGTCCCAGCCGCCGTACGACGTGATCTGCGGGAAGGCGTGGCACACCGAGCGGTAGACGTAGACGGCCGCCGACGTGAGGCGGTACTCGACCGACCCGTTGGGACAGGGCGCCATCGACAGGCCGGCCGCGGCGGTGACGCCACCGCCGGAGCTGCCGGTGGCGGGGTCGGGCTTCTGGTCGTCGAGGTACGCGGCCGTCACCCAGCGCGACTGACCGTCGACGACGAGCTCGGCTCGGCCGTCGGTGACCCGGCCCGTCACCAGGACGTGCTTGGCCGAGGACAGCAGGCCGACCTGGCGTGCGGCCTGTGAGGCGCTCGACCAGAGGTTGAGATCGGCGGTGGTCCACTTCTGCACGTGGGCGCGCTTCACGGCGCGGACGGTGGCCTCCTGCGCGGCGACGCCCTCCTGGAAGGTCCGGGCGGCGGAGCGGTTGAAGGAGCGGGAGACCGGCGTGGTGTCGTAGCGGGACGGGTCGAGGATGACCGCGGGCGGCGCCTGCTGGGCGGTCAGCGACGCGTGCGCGGAGGGGTCGGCTGCGATGACCCCGAGCGCGACGGCCGGGATGGTGGTGGCCAGAGCCGCGCCTGCGGCGATTCGGGCGGCGCGTGAGCCGGTGACGGCTACGAGCCTGCGGGCATTGGGCTCCCGCTTGTGGCGATGGTGGGCCACAGCGCTGATTCCTTTGCTGTTGCTGTCGGGGGTCCGGCCCGAGGTGACGTCCCTGGCCCCGAGATGAGGTCACGATTCGGACACGACGCACGAGTCAAGCACACTCCCCGGCCCGTGTCTCAATCCGGGGTGGACAGAGGACGGGTGTCCCCAGTCACCCTGCCGTTCGACCTGCGGGTCAGCCGCCGGTGGTCTCGGAGGTCTCCTCGGTGAGGTGCAGCGAGGTGCCGTCGGTGTCGTCGAGCCAGCCCTCGGGTAGCACCACCCGCTCCCGCGGTGAGCCCTGACGGCCCCGCGGCGCCCCCAGCTCGGACACCGGGAACGGCTCGTCGGGGTCCAGCTCGGCGAGCAGGACGTCGAGCGTGGCGAGGGAGTCGACCAGCGCCAGCGAACGACGCAGCTCGCCGCCGGCGCGGAAGCCCTTGAGGTACCACGACACGTGCTTGCGGAACTCCGTGCAGCCCCGCTCCTCCCCCAGGTGCTCGCTCAGCAGCTCGGCGTGCCGGCGCATCATCACCCGGACCTCGCCGAGGGTCGGGAGGGCCCGTGCGGTGGTGGTCTCGACAGGCTCGACCGACGACGAGGGCTCGACCGACGACGAGGGGCTCGACCGACGACGAGGGCTCGACCGACGGAGAAAAGGCGGCGGCGAGGTCGCGGAACAGCCAGGGGCGGCCGAGACAGCCGCGACCCACGACCACACCGGCAGCACCGGTCTGCTCCACCATCCGCAGCGCGTCGTCCGCCTCCCAGATGTCGCCGTTGCCGAGGACCGGGATGTCGACGTGCTCGACCAGGCGGCCGATGGCCTCCCAGTCGGCCTGGCCGCTGTAGGACTGGGCGACGGTGCGACCGTGCAGCGCGATCGCGGCTACGCCGGAGTCTTCGGCGATCCGGCCGGCGTCGAGATAGGTGAGGTGGTCGTCGTCGAGTCCCTTGCGGGTCTTCATGGTGACCGGCACGTCGTACGGCGCGGCGGCGGCGACAGCCGACCGCAGGATCTCGGCGAGCAGCCCGCGCTTCCACGGCAGTGCTCCCCCGCCGCCCTTGCGGGTCACCTTGGGTACCGGGCAGCCGAAGTTGAGGTCGACGTGGTGGACGCCGTACTCCGCGCAGAGGATCTCGGTGGCCTTCCCGACGTACGACGGGTCGGTGCCGTAGAGCTGGACCGAACGTGTCGTCTCGAGCTCGTCGAAGACCAGCATCTTCAGGGTCGTCGAGTCCCGCTCGACCAGGCCGCGCGAGGTGATCATCTCGCAGACGTAGAGCCCGGCCCCCTGCTCGGCGCACAACCGCCGGTAGGCGGCGTTGGTGATCCCGGCCATCGGCGCGAGCACGACCGGCACGGGCACGGTCAGCGGGCCGAGGGTCAGGGGCATGCCTCGATTGTCCGGCGAGAGCACTGCGGGCTCCAAACCGTGGTCTCGACAAGCTCGACCGACGGGCACGTGGCTCGACCGACGGGCACGTGGCTCGACCGACGGGCAGCGTGGCTCGACCGACGATCAGCGCTTCGCGAGCGGGCCGGTCCAGGTGATGGCGTTGAAGTCCTGGGTGGGGCGGAAGCTCATCGCGGTCAGCTTGCCGTGGTCGGGGGCGAAGTAGACCAGGCAGACCGACGCCTTCTTGCCGCGCGTGAACTTCGGCGGCAGCGGCGTGCTGGGGCAGGCCGGGAACTGCGTCCGGAAGGTCGAGGGCTGCAGCAGGGTGTTGTGGCCATCGAGGAGGTACAGCGGCACCGGCACGCCGGACAGCTGTGTCTTCCCGAGGTTGTGCACGGAGGCGTGCACGAAGAAGGGCGTCGACTTCTGGGTGGCGGGGTCGAGGCGCCAGTCCTTGAACGTCGAGATCGGCACCTTCTGGAGCTTGGTGACCGACACCTTCACCACCCCGGTCGTCTTCTGGTTCGGGTGCCAGGAGACCTTCGCCGACTGACCCAGGCTCAGCTTCGTGCCCTGGGGGGTCAGCTTGACGCCCTGCACGGAGACCACAGGCTCCGCCGAGGGGGAGCCACCGCCGGCCGAGTTCGTCGTACCGCTGGTGCCGCTGGTGCCGCTGGTGCCGCTGGTGCCGCTGGTGCCGCTGGTGCCCGACGCACCGGCCGCCGGCGACGAGGATCCCCCGCCACCACACGCGGCCAGCCCCAGGGTGGCAGCCAGCAGCGCGGCGGAGGCGACGGGTCGGCGGATCACGCGGTCATTGTGCATGACCGGTGGTCACCATTCCGAGCGACGCGACGGCCGTGCCCCGACGTTCAGCAGCCGAGCAGCCGCTGCGCGAAGTAGCTGCTGACCTGGTCCAGAGCGATCCGGTCCTGGCTCATCGAGTCGCGCTCGCGCACCGTGACCGCGTGGTCCTCGAGGGTGTCGAAATCAACGGTGACGCAGTACGGCGTACCGATCTCGTCCTGGCGACGATAACGGCGACCGATGGCGCCGGAGTCGTCGAACTCGACGTTCCAACCGTGCCCGCGCAGCTCGGCCGCGAGGTCACGCGCCTTCGGCGACAGGTCGGCGTTGCGGCTCAGCGGCAGGACGGCGACCTTGACCGGCGCGAGCCGCGGGTCGAGCCGCAGCACGGTGCGCTTGTCCACGCCGCCCTTGGTGTTGGGCGCCTCGTCCTCGGTGTAGGCGTCGAGCAGGAACGCCATCATCGCGCGGTTGGGGCCGAGCGCCGGCTCCACGACGTACGGGACGTACCGCTCGCCGCTGGCCTGGTCGAAGTAGGAGAGGTCCTGGCCGGAGAACGTCGAGTGCTGGGTGAGGTCGTAGTCGGTGCGGTTCGCGATGCCCTCGAGCTCCTCGAACTCACGGCCGGAGAAGCCGAAGCGGTACTCGATGTCGACGGTGCGCTTGGCGTAGTGGCTGAGCTTCTCCTGCGGGTGCTCGAAGTGGCGCAGGTTGTCGGGCTGGATGCCGAGGTCGGTGAACCAGCGGGTGCGCTCGTCGATCCAGTACTGATGCCACTCCTCGTCCTCGCCGGGCTTGACGAAGAACTCCATCTCCATCTGCTCGAACTCGCGGGTGCGGAAGATGAAGTTGCCGGGCGTGATCTCGTTGCGGAAGCTCTTGCCCTGCTGGGCGATGCCGAACGGCGGCTTCATCCGCGCGCTGGTGACGATGTTGGCGAAGTTGAGGAAGATGCCCTGCGCGGTCTCGGGCCGCAGGTAGTGCAGCCCTGACTCGTCCTCGATCACGCCGAGGTAGGTCTTGAGCATCATGTTGAAGTTGCGCGGCTCGGTCCAGGTGTGGCGGTTGCCGCAGTTGGGGCACGGGACCGACTCGTTGATGTCGACCGTGTCGGGGTCGGCGACGTCGTGCCGGCCGGCGTACTCCTCCTGGAGGTGGTCCTCGCGGAAGCGCTTGTGGCAGGACTGGCACTCGACCAGCGGGTCGGTGAACGTCGCGAGGTGGCCGCTGGCCTCCCAGGTCTTCGTCGGCAGGATGATCGCCGAGTCGAGACCGACCATGTCGTCGCGCTGGATGACCATGGACCGCCACCACTGCCTCTTGACGTTCTCCTTCAGCTCCACGCCGAGCGGGCCGTAGTCCCAGGCCGAGCGGGTGCCGCCGTAGATCTCACCGGACGGGAAGACGAAGCCCCGGCGCTTGCAGAGGTTGACGACGGTGTCGAGCTTGCTGGGGGGTGGCTTGGCCACGGGGAAGGCTCCTGGGGTCGGCCGGCTGGCTGTCGGTCTGGTTGAAGCATTCAGCCTAACGAGCGCGTCTCCTGGATATTCAGGGCCTCCCCCGGCACCACCGCCTCGTAGGCGCTCGGCTCGTCGATGGCTCGGCTCAGCGTCGGCACGGCCGCCAGCTTCACGTCGTACGCCGACAGCGCGCGGCGGTAGGCGCCCGGTCCTTGCCACTGCGTCGTCAGCAGCCACAGCTCCGGGTCGTCGACGTTGCGGCCGACGTGCCCCACGAGGTAGCCCGCCTGGACCGCGAGCACCTCGTGCGCGCGCTCGAGATCGGAGCGGAACGCCTCGGCCTCCGACTCGGCCACCCGGAACCTGCTCACCACGATCACGCGTCGAGACTACGGTGACGCATGGCTCCGACGCCTCCGCCGCCCCATCCGCTCGTGGGCACCGATCGGATCCTCACGCTCCCTGACGGTCGCACGGTCGTGTGCTGGGAGGGCGGCGACCCGGCCGGACGCCCGGTGCTGTTCCACAGCGGCACCCCGTCCGGGCGGCTGCAGGCGACCCTCGGCCATGAGGCCGCGGTGCGGGCCGGCGTGCGACTGGTGTCGTTCAACCGGCCCGGCTACGGCGCGTCCTCGCTCCTGCCGCCGGGGCTCGCGCAGGTGGGGTTCGACGGGCTCGAGGTCATGGACCGGTACGACGTCGGCGACTTCGCCGTCCTCGGCATCTCCGGTGGGGGCCCGTACGCGCTGGCGACCGGGCTGGCCGACCCGACGAGGGTGACCGCCGTCGGGGTCGCGGTCGGGATCGGGCCGTGGACCGTGATCGACGACCCCGACCCGGACGACTGGGAGCGACCTCTGCTGGAACGCGCCGAGGCGGGCGACGTCGCCGGCGCGACGGCCGGGTACACCGAACGGGCCGCCGCGGAGTTCGGGTGGTTCTCGACGGACCTCTCCGACGAGGAGGTCCTGACCGGCTTCTTCGGTGGCGTGCCGAAGGAGGCCATCGCCTGGCTCGACGACACGAGCGGGCTCCGCTGGGCAGCGGACAGCCGGGATGCCCTCGCCAGCTTCGACGGCTATGTGCGCGACAACCTCTCGTGGGGCACGACCTGGGACCTCGACCTCGAGCGGCTCGCGGTGCCCTGCCATCTCTGGTACGGCGAGGAGGACGGGATGGTGCCGCCCGCCCACGGGGTCTGGCTCCGCGATCACCTGCCCGACGCACGACTCGAGATCCGGGCCGGCGAGGGCCACGGCGAGGTGGTCTTCCCACGGATGGAGGAGGTCCTCACCGCCCTCACCGTTTGACAATGGTTCTCAATCTCGGTGAGAATCATTCTCATGAAACTGGTCCGGGCAGGGGTGGTGGGCGTGCTCGCGCTCGCCGTACTCCTGACCGGGTGCCGGGCTCCTGGATCGGGCGGGCCGACGGTGGTGACGTCGTTCTACCCGCTCTACTTCCTGGCCGATGAGATCGCCGGTCGCTACAACGACGTCCTCGACCTGACGCCGCCCGGCGTCGAGCCGCACGAGTACGAGCTCACCGTCCGCCAGGTCGCGAAGATCGACGAGGCGCGGGTCGGGTTCTACGAGAAGGGCGTGGCGCCGTCGGTCGACCAGGCGATGGCCAACGACTCCCCCGACCACCAGCTCGACGTGACGAGCGTCGTCCCGCTGGTCTCGTCGTCCGGATCCGCCGACGCGACGGCCAACGACCGGGACCCGCACTTCTGGCTGGACCCGTCGCTGATGGCGACGGCCGCCCGGGCCTTCGCGGCCACGATGGCGGAGGCCGACCCGACACACGCGGCGTACTACCGCCAGCGCGGCGCCCACCTGGCCCACCAGCTGCACCGGCTGGACCGCGACTACGCCCGCACGCTGGCCACCTGCCGGGTGCGCACGCTGGTGGTCAGCCACGACGCGTTCGAGTACCTCGGCCGCCGCTACCACCTCGACATCGTCCCGATCGCCGGGCTCGAGCCGGACTCCGAGCCGTCGCTGCAGCACCTCCACGACCTCGCCGGCCTGGTCCGTGACCGCCACGTGACGACCGTCTTCTTCGAGACCCTCGCCTCCCCCGACCTGGCCCGGTCACTGGCCGGCGACCTCGGCATCGCCACCGGGGTGCTGGACCCGATCGAGGGGCTCACGTCGACCGACTCCCACGCCACCTACCTCAGCTTGATGCGACAGAACCTGGCCGCGATCGCCCACGCGAACGGGTGTACGTCGTGACCACGCCCGTGCTGACCCTCGACCGAGTCGGCGTGGTCCTCGGCGGCCGGCCGATCGTGCGCGACGTGAGCTTCCACGTCGACCCTGGACAGGTGGTCGCGATCGTGGGGGCCAACGGGTCCGGGAAGTCGACCCTGGTGAAGGCGCTGGTCGGGCTCAACCCGGTCAGCAGCGGCACCGTCGAGCTGTTCGGCACCCCGCTGGCGCGCTTCCGCCACCATGAGCGGGTCGGCTATGTGCCGCAGCGCTCCGACTTCGCCTCCGGCGTTCCGGCGACGGTGCGGGAGGTCGTCACCAGCGGCCGGATCGGGCGCCGCCGCCCGTTCGTGCCGCTCTCGCGGAACGACCGGGCGACGATCACCGCGGCGATGGCCGCCGTCGGCATGGAGGACCGCGCCGGTCACGCTGTGTCGACCCTGTCGGGTGGCCAGCAGCAGCGGGTGCTGGTCGCCCGCACCCTCGCCGGAGAGCCCGAACTGCTGTTGCTCGACGAGCCGAATGCCGGGGTCGACGCCGACAGCCAGGAACGTATCGCCGCGACCCTCGGCGAGCGGGCCCGCGCCGGCGCGAGCGTCGTCGTCGTACTGCACGAGCTCGGGCCGTTCGCTCCGCTCATCGACCGGGTGGTGGCGCTGCGCGACGGGCGGGTGACCTACGACGGCCCGGCCGACCAGCTCGTCGACGGCGACGGGCACGTGCACCACCACGACCACCACGAGCCGGGCTGGCTGCCGCCGATGCAGGCGCCGCTGGAGGGTGGCCGCTGATGTGGGACCTGCTGCTCGCGCCGTTCATGATCCGCGCGATCATCGCCGCCACCGTGACCGGCCTGGCCGCGCCGGGGATGGGGACCTACCTGGTCCAGCGCCGGCTGTCGCTGATGGGCGACGGGATCGGCCACATCTGCGTGACCGGGGTGGCCCTCGGCCTGCTCACCGGATTCTCCCCGACGTACACCGCGGTCGTCGTGGCCGTGATCGGCGCGCTGCTGATCGAGCTGATCCGCACGTCGGGCAAGGCGACCGGCGACCTGGCGCTCGCGCTGCTCTTCTACGGCGGCATCGCCGGCGGTCTGGTGCTGGTGCAGCTCGCGGGGAACGGCGCGTTCGCACTGCAGGCCTACCTCTTCGGCTCGATCACCACGATCTCCTCGAGCGACGTCGTCGTGTCGGTGGTCCTGGCGGGGATCGTGATCGTGGTCGGCGTCGCCCTGATGCCTCAGCTCTTCGCCGTCTCGCACGACGAGGACTTCGCGCGGGCCGGCGGCGTGCCGGTGCGGTTCTACAACATGCTCGTCTCGGTGCTCTCCGCCGTCACCGTCGCCGTGGCGATGCGGACCGTCGGGCTGCTGCTGGTCAGCGCGCTGATGATCATCCCGGTGGCGACCTCGCAGCAGTTCGCGCGCAGCTTCCGGACCACCATGTTCGGTGCGATGCTCTGCGGTCTGCTCGCCTCGCTCGGCGGGGTCGTCGTCTCGGCGTACCTCAACCTGCCGCCGGGCGCCACCATCGTGCTCGTCGCGCTGGCCGGATTCGTGGCCACCTCACCGGTGGGGATGCTGCTGGCCCGGCGTCGGCGGGCGAGCGTCCCGTTCGACGCCGCCGCGTCGCTGCCGGTGCACGCCGAGACCGACGAGGACCACGGGCACCACCACGGCCCCGGCTGCGGACATCTCGCGGTCGAGCACGGCGACCACGTCGACTACGTCCACGACGGCCACCGGCACGCCGTCCACGTCACCGGGGAGGGACGTCACTATGACGAGCACTGAGAGTCCGCGCAGCACCCCGCAACGGCAGGCGGTGCTGGACGCGCTCGGGACGGTCGACGACTTCCGTTCCGCGCAGGAGGTGCACGAGCTGCTCGCCGCTGGCGGCTCCGGCGTCGGGCTGGCGACCGTCTATCGCACCCTCGCGCTGTACGCCGACCACGGGCTCGTCGACGTACTCCGACGTGAGGACGGCGAGGCCATCTACCGCCGCTGCTCCGACACCCACCACCATCACCTGGTCTGCCGGTCGTGCGGCGCCACCGTCGAGGTCGAAGGCCCGGCGGTCGAGCGCTGGACCTCGGCCATCGCCTCCGAGCACGGCTTCTCCGACCTCTCCCACACCCTGGAGATCGTCGGCACCTGCGCCGACTGCGCGGGTGGGTGAGGGTGCGGTGTCGGTCGGAATCACCGGTCGACCGGCGATCCCGTCGCTTAGTAGCCGTTGCAACCCCTACTAAGCGACGGGAACGTGTGAGCGACGTGGCGGGTGTGGTCAGTGGTACGACGTTCGCCAGGCCGGCAGGCACGCCCGCCGGTCAGGCCTTGCCGAACCGCCGGTCCCGCTGGGCGTAGATCTCGATCGCCTTCCACAGCGCCAGCCGGTCGACGTCGGGCCAGAGGATGTCGGTGAAGACCAGCTCGGCGTACGCCGCCTGCCACAGCAGGTAGTTCGACAGCCGGTTCTCGCCCGACGTGCGCCAGAGCATGTCGGCGTCGGCCAGGGCCGGGACGTAGAGGTGCTTGGCGAAGGTCTTCTCGTCGACCTTCTCCGGGTCCAGCCGACCTGCTGCCACCTCACGAGCGATCGAGCGCGCGGTGTCGGCGAGCTCGGCACGACCGCCGTAGTTGACGCACATGTTGAGCGTCAGTACGTCGTTGTCGCGGGTCAGCTCCTCGGCCACCTGGAGCTCGCGGATCACCGACTTCCACAGGCGCGGAGCGCGGCCCGACCAGCGCACCCGCACCCCCAGCTCGTGCATCTCGTCGCGGCGCCGACGGATCACGTCGCGGTTGAAGCCCATCAGGAACCGCACCTCGTCGGGCGAGCGCGTCCAGTTCTCGGTCGAGAACGCATAGGCGCTGATCGCCTTCACCCCGATCTCGATGGCACCCTCGACCACGTCGAAGAGGGCGGCCTCGCCCATCTCGTGACCCTTGGTGCGGGGCAGTCCGCGAGCCTTGGCCCAGCGCCCGTTGCCGTCCATGGTGATCGCGACGTGCCCGGGCACGAGCGCCTTCGGGATCTCGGGTGGCCGGGCCCCGGACGGGTGCGGGTTCGGCCGGCGTACGGCGCGCTTCACGGCGCCAGCCTAGGGGCGGCCGCCAGGGGACGGCGGCGAGCCTGGCGTCTGATGCGGTGCTGTGGCTACTGGGTGCGGGCTGTGCGGGCACTTCGGCGGTGCTAACCCCGCGTTACAAGGGACGGACGGCGCTACCGCTCGACGTACTCCAGCGAGCGGAGGCCGCGCTCGAGGTGCCAGTGCAGGAACGCCGCGACGAGACCGGAGGCCTCGCGCAGCTGGCGCGGGTCGGCGGCGGCCACGGCGGGCCAGTCACCGGCCAGCAGCGCGCCCATCACGTCCAGCGTCCCGGCCGACGGCGACGCCGAGCCGGGCACCCGGCAGTCCGCGCACAGGGCCCCGCCGGCCGCCGGGGAGAACCATCGCGGCTCCGGGTCGCCGCAGCGGGCGCAGTGGGTGAACGACGGCGCATAGCCGGCCACCGCCAACGATCGCAGCAGGTAGGAGTCGAGCACCTGGGCGGGCGCGCGCTCCCCCGCCGTCATCGCCCGCAGGCCCCCGACCAGCAGCAGGTACTGCTGCACCGACGGCTGCTTCTCCTCGGCCACCAGCCGGTCGGCGGTCTCGAGCATCGCCGTACCGGCCGTGTAGCGGTCGTAGTGGTCGCCGAGGTGGGCCGGGAACGCGTCGATCGTGTCGGCCTGGGTGATCACGTCGAGGTTGCGCCCCTCGGCGAGCTGCAGGTCGACGTGGGTGAACGGCTCCAGCCGCGAGCCCCACCGCGACGTCGTCTTGCGCACGCCCTTGGCCACCGCCCGCACCCGCCCGTGCTGACGGGTCAGCAGGGTGATGATGCGGTCGGCCTCCCCCAGCTTGTGGGTGCGCAGCACGATCGCCTCGTCGCGGTAGAGAGGCATCCGTCCATTCTGCCGGTCGGGAACGGCACGCCCTAGGACCCGGTACGGCGTTTGCGTCGCGGGGTCTTCCAGCAGCGCAGGGCGAAGGCCGCCGCCTCTGCGTTGAGACGTTCGGGGCGCACCCGCCACTCGAACACGCTGGTCGCGCGGACGAACTCGGCGTCGGCGAGCTCGCGCGACAGCATCGCCGCATCCGAGAAGGGGTGGATCGGGTCGCGTGGGTGGCCGACGATGAGCGCGGGGGCGGAGATCTGGCGCCGCTGGCGCGACGACGGCGCGACCCGGCCGAAGATGATGCCGTGCAGGATGGCCGCCACCGAGTCGGCACGCTGATCCATGGTGTCGAGAGCGATCCCGGCCCAGAACGGCACCAGCCCGCGCGGGATCGGACGCGTGAGCAGCCGCAGGCCGTTCACCGTGAACGGCGCGAAGCGAGCCGCGAACATCACCGGCACGAACGCCACGATCCCGGCGTCGAGCGCGTTGTCGAGGACCGGCATCTCGATGATCAGCCCCTTGACCCTGGCTGGCGCCGTGGCCGCTACCTCCAGCGAGACGTTCGCGCCGAGCGACGTGCCGCCGACCACCGCCTGCTCCGCGCCGAGATGGTCGAGCAGCGCCACGACCTGGTCGCCGAAGGCGCTCATCGAGTACACGAGCGGGTCCGCCGGCCGGTCCGAGCGACCGTGGCCCAGTAGGTCGAGGGTCACCACGTGCAGCCCCTCGCCGGCCAGCGCGCGAGCGAGCGGCTGCTGCATCCGGCGCGGCATCAGCTGGCCGTGCAGCAGGACCACCCAGTGCGCGCCCGCGCCGTACTCGGTGTACTCCAGCCGCTCCGTCCCCGAGCCGCTGTCGAAGAAGAACTGCCCGACGCGCTCGGAGACCAACATGAGCCGAAATCTAGTCGCTCGACGGCACCGGTCTTGGGACCCTGGGGCGGTGAGACTGGATGCGATCGAGGCCTACTACGACACCGTGCCGCGCGCCGCGGCGACCACCGAGGAGGTCGGGCCGCTCACGCTCTTCCTCGCCGAGGAGGGCACCGGCTGGGACTTCTACGCCCGGCCGCGGCTGGGTGGCACGGCCGACTTCACCGCCGACGACGTGCGACGCGTGCTCGACCGCCAGGTCGAGCTGGGCCGCAAGCGGGCTATCGAGTGGGTCGACGAGGTCACGCCGTCGCTGATGCCGGCGGTCGTGGCGGCCGGTCTGACGGCAGGGCGCTACCCGCTGCTCGCGCTGCCCGCCGACACCGAGGTGGCCGAACCGGTCCGGACCCGGGTCCTGGCTGCTGACGATCCGGACCTCGCCCTCGCGGTCGGCGTGATCTCGGCCGCCTTCGAGGGCAGTGACGAGATCGTGGCGCGGCCGGTCGGCACGCGACCACGGTTGATCGCCTCCGGTCACCTGATCGAGGTCGCGGCGTACGACGCCGACGGGACGCTGGTCGGGGGCGGCTCGGCCGCGCCCCGCGGCGACACCGCCGAGCTGATGGGTATCGGCGTCCCACCCTCCCACCGCACGCACGGCGTCGGTACGGCGATCACGCAGGCGCTGGTCCACGCGTGCCGCGACGCCGGGGTCACCACGACGTTCCTCAGCGCCTACAACGACGCGGCCGCGAGCATCTACCGCCGGATCGGTTTCCGGGACGTCGGCACCGCCTGCATCCTCGGCGACGACGATGAGTGAGCCGCGCAGGCTGGAGCCCGACGACTGGGAGTCCTTCCGCGAGATCCGGCTGCGCTCGCTCGCCGACTCGCCGGACGCCTTCGGCTCCACCCTGGAGCGCGAGCAGGCGTTCAGCGAGAGCGACTGGCGGCAGCGGGTCAGCGGCCCGGTGTACGTCGTCGAAGACCCGACCCCGGTCGCGATCGGCGGGCTCTTCGACAACGACGGGGTCGGGCAGATCTGGGGGATGTGGACCGATCCCGACCACCGTGGCCGCGGCCACGCCCGGGGCATCCTCGACGTCCTCACGCCGCTCATGCCGGAGATCCAGCTGCACGTGAACCTCACCAACAGCGCCGCGCGCGCGACGTACGAGCGCTACGGCTTCGTCGGCAGCGGCACCTTTGAGCCGCTCCGTCCGGGCTCGGACCAGCAGATGGAGCTGATGGTGCTCAGGCGCGGTTGACCGCGCTGATCACGGCCTTGAGTGACGCGGTGACGATGTTGGCGTCGAGCCCCACGCCCCAGAGGACCTCGGTCTCGCCGTCACCGTGGGTGACCGCGCACTCGACGTACGCCGCCGCGATGGCGTCACCGCCGGCGCTGAGGGCGTGCTCGGCGTAGTCGAGCACCCGCACGTCGAACCCGCCAGCGGGGCGCTCCAGCCCGTTGATCGCGTCGACGAACGCAGCGATCGGGCCGTTGCCCTCGCCGGAGAGCTCGTGCAGCTCGCCGTCGACGTACACGTTGACGTCGAGCTTGTCCTTCTCGCCCGCGGCCGAGGAGGTGTGCACGGAGTTGAGCTTCAACGGCGTCTCTCGGTCGAGGTACTCGGCCTGGAAGGTCTCCCAGATCGTGTCGGGGCTGATCTCGCCGCCCTCGGCGTCGGTGAGCTCCTGGATCACTCGGCTGAACTCGATCTGCGCCCGCCGCGGCAGATCGAGCTTGTGCTCGGCCTTCAGCACGTAGGCCACGCCGCCCTTGCCGGACTGGCTGTTGACGCGGATGACGGCCTCGTAGGAGCGGCCGACGTCCTTCGGGTCGATCGGCAGGTACGGCGCCTCCCAGGGCAGCTGCGAGACCGGCACACCGGAGTCGGAAGCCTGGCGCTCGAGGTCCTCCAGCCCCTTCTTGATCGCGTCCTGGTGGGAGCCGGAGAACGCCGTGTAGACCAGGTCGCCGGCGTACGGGTGCCGCGGGTGCACCGGCAGCTGCGTGCACCACTCGACGGTGCGGCGGATCTCGTCGATGTCGGAGAAGTCGATCTGGGGGTCGACCCCCTGGCTGAACAGGTTCATGCCCAGGGTGACCAGGCAGACGTTGCCGGTGCGCTCGCCGTGGCCGAACAGGCAGCCCTCCACCCGGTCGGCGCCGGCCATCACGGCCAGCTCGGTGGCCGCGACCGCCGTACCGCGGTCGTTGTGGGGGTGCAGGCTGATCGTGGTGAACTCCCGCCGGCTGAGCTGGCGGGAGAACCACTCGATCTGGTCGGCGTACACGTTGGGCGTCGCCATCTCGACGGTAGCCGGCAGGTTGAGGATGATCTCGCGGCCGTCGTCGGGCTGCCAGACGTCGCTCACGGCCTCGCAGACCTCGACGCTGAACGGCAGCTCGGTGCCGGTGAAGATCTCCGGGCTGTACTCGTAGCCGATGATCGTCTGCCCCAGCAGGTTCTCTGAGTGCTTCATCACCAGCTCGGTGCCGCGCACCGCGATGTCCTTGATCTCGTCCTTGCTGGCGCGGAACACCACGCGTCGGAACAGCGGGGCCAGCGCGTTGTAGAGGTGGATGTTGGCGTGGTGGACGCCGACCAGCGAGTGGACGGTCCGCTCGATCAGGTCCTCGCGCGCCTGGGTCAGCACCGAGATCGTGACGTCCTCCGGCACCCGCTCCTGCTCGATCAGCTGCCGCACGAACGCGAAGTCGGTCTCGCTGGCGCTCGGGAAGCCGACCTCGATCTCCTTGTAGCCCATGTCGACGAGGAGCTCGAACATCCGTAGCTTGCGGGCCGGGCTCATCGGGTCGATGAGCGCCTGGTTGCCGTCGCGGAGATCGGTGGAGAGCCAGCGCGGCGCCTTCTCGATCCGCGCCGACGGCCAGGTGCGGTCGGGCAGGTCGATCGGCTCGAACGCGTGGTAGCGCCCATACGGCATCGGGCTGGGCTGCTGGGTGTTGATGAAGCCAGAATGCTGGAGAGTCATGGTTCCTCGTCGGCGAGTCAGTCGGGCGCCGGCGGGCAGCACACACTCCGCAGCGAGGAGGACCGGCTTTTCAGGCCCCGCTGCGGCAGCGAAGGAGGAGCAGGCTGCGCGTCATGACCCGACCACGGTAGCAGCCCGGAAACGGGTCGCGCGGGTCGGCGTCGTACGTCGAGACTGGTCCCGATGCCGACCTTCCCGCCGCTGCACCAGGACCTGACCTTCCTCTCTCCGCTGTCAGACGAGCGCGCCCAGCGCCTGGTCGCGTTCCTGACCGAGCATGCCCCGGCCACGCTCCTCGACGTCGGCTGCGGCTGGGGCGAGCTCCTGCTGCGCGTCCTCGAGGCCGCGCCGACCGCGACCGGGCTCGGGCTCGACCTCGACGAGGAGTCGCTCGCCCACGCGGTCTCGTCCGCGTCAGCCCGCGGCCTCGGTGACCGGGCGAGGTTCGAGGCGCGCGATGCCCGGAGCGTGGCCGGACCGTTCGATGCCGTCACCTGCATCGGCGCCTCCCAGATCTGGGGGCCGGATGTCGAGGAGGCACAACCAATCGACTACGCCGCCGCGCTCACCGCACTGCGAGCGTTGCTGCCCCGCGGCGGGCGCCTGGTGTACGGCGAGGGCATCTGGTCCGCGCCACCCACCCCCGCCGCGACCGCCCCCCTGTCCGGACGCGACGACGAGTACGTCGCGCTGGGCGCGCTGGTGGAGATCGCCGAGGCACAGGGCTTCGGGGTCCTGGCAGCCCACGAGGCCTCTCTCGACGAGTGGGATGCGTTCGAGTCCGGCTTCGCGGCGGGCTGGGTGCGCTGGCTCGCCGACCACGAGCCGGACCACCCGGACGCCGCGGAGGTCCGGGACCGCGCGGCCCGCCAGCACGCGTCGTACCTCGGCGGTTATCGCGGGGTGCTGGGGCTCGCCTACCTGCACCTGGTCGCGCTGTGACCGTCAGCATCCAGCGGATCGATGTCGCCGACCTCGACCTGGACACCGCCGGCGCGCTGGCGGCGATCGACAACGCCGCGCTGGAGCAGACCGTACGCCGTCACCACACCGCGGAGACGTTCCTGCTCGAGTGCCGCGACTACGGCACCGAGGGCCCGCTCGAGGGGCTGTGGCTGGCCCGACTGGCCGGCCGGTTGGTCGGTTATGCGGGGCTGACCCTCAACCTCTTCGAGAACCTCGACGGCGCCAAGATCCTCGGCGCGGTCCACCCCGACCACCAACGGCAGGGCATCGGTCGCGCCCTGATGGAGGCCGCCGAGGCGGTGACGGACCGTCCGCGGCTGCGGGCGCCCGTCTGGGCCGGCACCGCGGGCGAGGCCGCGGTCCCGCGGCTGGGCTACACGCGACACAGCTCCCACGAGGTACGTCGGCTCTCGCTGCGCGACCCCCAGCCCACCTCCCTGATCGCCGAGGCAGCAGCGGCTGCGGCCGGCTACGACCTCGAGTATCTCGTGGGCGCCTGTCCCGACGACCTCCTGGGCGACATGCAGATTCTCCGCGAGGCCATCAACGACGCTCCGGAGGAAGGTGAGTTCGAGGCGTACCCGCCCGAACGGATCCGCGGCTACGAGCGTTGGCTCGCCGAGCAGCAGCAGACGCCGTACACGATCGTGGCGCGCCATCGGGAGACCGGTGCCGCCGCCGGCATCACCATCCTGTGCACCCATGAGCTGCGGCCGGCGGTCGCGGCTCAGGAGGACACCTCGGTGGTCGCCGCGCACCGCGGACACCGGCTCGGGCTGCGGATGAAGCTGGCGATGCTCGACTGGCTGCGCGAGGAACGTCCCGACGTGGAGGCCGTCGACACCTGGAACGCGGTCGGCAACGACCCGATGATCGCCATCAACGAGGCGCTCGGGTGCCGCAAGGTTGCCGAGACCATCCGCTTCACGAAGGTCCGGTCGGTCGGTCAATCGCCGAAGTCGGAGTAGGTCTGCGGTGCCACCTCGTCCAGGGTCCGCCCGGCCCAGTCGCCGGAGGACCACCGTGACCACATCCGCTCGCCGGCCCGCTGGACCTCGCGGGTGAGCGCTGGCACATCGGCACCGAGCACCTCGCCGTCCTCGACCACCAGGCGACCGTCGACGAGGACGTCGGCCAGGTCGGACGGCTGGGCGTAGTAGACGATGTTGCGGATCGGGTCGCGCACCGGGGTCATCGTGAACCCGTCGGCCCGCCAGAACAGCAGGTCCGCCTTCGCTCCTGGGGCGATCCGGCCGAGGTCGTGGCGGCCGAGTGCCGCGGCCGCGTTCAGGGTGGCGGCGTCGAAGACGTCACGCGCCGTCGACACGTCGGTACGGCGTGCCGCGACCTTCCCGGCGATCGCGGTCCACCGCAGCGACTCGATCATCGACTGCGGCGCGGTGTCGGTGCCCAGGCACATGTTGATGCCCGCGGCGACATAGTCAGGGAACGACTCCATCACCAGGCCGCGCCGGATGAAGCACCACGCGTTGTAGGAGACCGAGGTGCCCGACTCCGCCAGCAGCCCCAGATCGTCGCCGGCGAAGTTCACCCAGGAGGTGCCGGCGACGAAGACGGCGTGGCCCAAGATCGTGCGCGGGCCGAGGAAGCCGAGGTCGGAGAGCCACTCCACCGGCGTCCGGCCGTGCCGCCGGGTCATCTCCTGGAACTCCCAGACCCCCTGCGAGGCGTGCAGGGAGAGCGGGACCCCGAGGTCGTCGGAGGCGGCACGGGAGTCGCGCAGCAGCGACTCGCTGCAGGTGTCGACCTGCGCAGGCGCGAGCAGGCCCTGCACCCGCCCGTCCGCACGTCCGCGCAGCCGCTCGACGAACCGGACGCCGGCCTCGAAGCCGGACCGGCCGTCGTCGGCGTCCCACGCGTACTCGACCCGCTTCCCGTCCGGGGTGAACCAGTGGCCGGAGCGGTACATCGGGGCGACGTACCCCCGCAGCCCGCTCGCCTCGATGGCGTCCGCGGCGTACTCCTCGAGGCCTCCCATCTGGACGACGGTCGTGGTGCCGGTGCGGGCGAGCTCGACCAGGGAGTAGTCGACGCAGGCGCGCGCGCCCTCCTCGTCGAGGCCCGCCATCTCGGTCGGGAGGATCTCGATCAGCCCGGTCAGCCAGAACTGCCGGTTGCCGACGTCCTCCTGCACCGACTTGTCGATCGGCGACTCGTCGAGGTGGGCGTGGGTGTTGATGAAGCCGGGCGTGATGATCCGCTCCGGCAGGTCGACACGCCGGTCCACCACCCCGTCGTACGACGTGCCGACGTGCGTGATCCGGTCGTCCTCGACCACCAGGCACCCGTCCCGCAGGATCCGGTGCTCGCCCTCCTGGAAGGCGACGATGCAGCCGGCCCGGTAGAGCGTGGTGGTCATCCGCGCCGCCACATCGGCCACAGGTCCGGGCCGTCGGGCAGGCTGATGGCTTCGCGGAGCTCGAATCCGAACCGCTCGTACAGAGCGATGTTCTCGTGCTTGCTGCTCTCGAGGTACGCCGGGCCGCGGGCATGCTCGAGCCGGTGCCGCAGCAGGGCCGAACCGATCCCCTCCCCGCGGCGGACGGCCCCGACCCCGGCGAGGTACCAGAACTCCTCGTGTGGGCGGGCCCGGTGCATCACCGACTCCAGTGCCGCCCCGCGACCCAGCCGACGGCCGAGGGCGCGCACGTAGAACGGGATCGCTGCCAGCTGCCGGACCGCGCCCACCCGGAAGCCCGGTGGGTCCCAGAACGCCGCTCCCACCGGCTCACCGTCGAGCACGGCGAGGTCGGTGCCACCGGCGGCGAAGTGGGCCCAGCGGGCGTGCGCGGCGAAGAGCGGCTCCAGGGACCGGCCATGGGGCACCAGCCAGCGCGTGACCGGATCGTCGTCGAAGGCCGCCGCCATCACCCGGACGACGTCGCGGCGATCGGCCGCCGTCGCCTTCCGCACCTCGAGCACCTGCCGATGCTAGGACACACGGGCCGCCACGAGGCGTCGAGTCGATGGGTAGCCTGTCGAGCATTCCTGTTCACCGAGGGCTGGGGGGTCCGATGCCGCACGTCTGGCGCGTCGTCGCGCTCCTGGCGTTCGCGGGAGTGACGCTCTCGGGCTGCCTCTGGTCCTCGGGCGGGAGCGACTCCACGGCCCCACCCGACGTCGGCACCTGCCGGGTGCTGACCCCCCACGACGTCACGCAGCCCAGCAACGACACCACACCCGAGCCGTGCACGAAACCGCACACCGCGCAGACCTATGCGGTCGCCTCGCTGCCCGCGCAGTTCGACCACGCGTCGTACGACGACGCCGACCTGACGGCGTACGCCTATCGCGCCTGCTCCCAGCAGTTCATGGACTTCACCGGCGCCGACGAGAGCCTGTCGATGCGGACCGTCCTGAGCTGGGCCTGGTTCCGTCCGAGCCCGTCGGCGTGGCAGGACGGCGCGCGCTGGTACCGCTGCGACGTCGTCGGCGGCGGCGACCAGAGCACGACCTATCGCGACCTCCCGGCGACGGCCCAGGACCTGCTGGCCGGCCGGCCCACGGACGACTGGCTGGTGTGCGCGCTGGGCGCCACGGTGGCCGGGTCCGAGAAAGTGCCGTGCAGCGCCAAGCACAACTGGCGGGCGGTCACCACGATCGTGTTGGGCGACGCCTCGACCGACTACCCCGGCGACCGCGCGGTCCAGGCACGCACCAAGGACTTCTGTTCCAAGTCGGTGGGTGCCTGGCTGGACTACCCCGTCGACTACGACTTCGGCTACTCCTGGTTTCGGCGGCCCGAGTGGGATGCGGGCAACCGCCGGTCGGTGTGCTGGGCGAGGACCGACTCGTGAGGGTCGCGCTCGCCGTACTCACCATGGCCTTTCTCATCGGAGGCTGCTCCGGGTCGGCCAGCTCGGCGCCCGACGCCGAGCCCACCCCGGTCCTCACCTCGCCCACGACGGCCACCCCCACCCCGCAGCCCGCCCCGGCGCCGCCTCCGCGCGCGCGTGCCTGCTATCGCCTGGCGTACGCCGACGCGCTGGCGCCGACGGTGAGCAAGAAGCCGGTGCCGTGCACCGGCGCACACACGGCGGTGAACTTCTACGTCGGCTCCTATCCGAAGAGCCTCGCCGTGGACGGCAACGCGGTCCACCGGCTTGTCTCCACGGCCTGTCCGAAGCGGTTCGCGACCTTCGCCGGCGGCACCCTCGAGGACCGTCGGCTGAGCCTGCTGCGCACGGTGTGGTTCACCCCGACCGTCGAGCAGGCCGCACTCGGTGCTCGGTGGTACTCGTGCGTCGCGCTGGCCGTCCGCGACAGCCAGCACCTCGCCGTCCTGAGCCAACGGGTCGCGGGCGCCCTCGACACCTCCGACGGCAGAGACCACTACGGCCTGTGCGGCACCGCCGAGCCCGGCACCGCCGGCTTCGAGCAGCGGATCTGCTCGGCACCCCACTCCTGGAGCGCGCTGCGTACCGTCCCGTTCGCCCCCGGCCGCTACCCCGGCGTCGCCAAGGTCAAGGCCGCCGGACAGACGACCTGCAAGGACGCCGGGCGCTCGGTCGCCAGCGACCCGCTCAACTACCGCTGGTCCTACCAGTGGCCCACCCTCGCCCAGTGGCGCGGCGGCCAGACCTACGGCGTCTGCTGGGCCCCGACCTGACCTGTCCGAGTCGGCGCAAAGAGGCAATGATTTGACGTCGAGTCGTCGCAAAGAGGCAGCGAAATCGCGCCGAGTCGTCATATGACGACTCGGCGAGAGTGGGTCTCGTCACGCTCGCGCGACCTCGTTCCTCGGTCGCGTCGCTTGCTCGACCTGCCCGAGCCCACGCAGGCCGCTCGTTCCTCGCGACCTGCTGCTCGGTCAGAACCCGAGCTTGCGGAGCTGCTTGGGGTCGCGCTGCCAGTCCTTGGCGATCTTCACGTGCAGGTCGAGGTAGACCGGGGTGCCGAGGAGGGCTTCGATCTGCTGGCGCGCCACCGTGCCGACCTTGCGCAGGCGGGAGCCCTGGTGGCCGATCATGATCCCCTTCTGCGACGAGCGCTCGACGTACAGGTTGGCGTGGATGTCGAGCAGCGGCCGGTCCTCGGGACGGTCCTCGCGCAGCCCCATCTCCTCGACCACCACGGCGATCGAGTGCGGCAGCTCGTCGCGGACGCCGTCGAGGGCCGCCTCGCGGATCAGCTCCGCGACCAGGATCTCCTCGGGCGCGTCGGTGAGGTCGCCGTCGGGGTAGAGCTGTGGGCCTTCGGGGAGCTGCGCGACGAAGAGGTCCGCCAGGAGCTGCACCTGGTCACCGGAGACGGCGGAGACCGGCACGATCTCGGCCCACTCGGTGTCCGTCGAGCGGCCCAGCTCGGCGATGTCGAGCAGATGCTGCCCGATCCGCTCGCCGTCCGCGAGGTCGGTCTTGGTGGCGACCGCGATCTTGATCGTCCGCCGGACCTTGGCCAGCTCGCTCACGATGTAACGGTCGCCGGGGCCGATCTTCTCGTTCGCGGGGAAGCACACCGCCACCACGTCGACCTCGGCCCACGTGGTGCGGACCAGGTCGTTGAGGCGCTCGCCGAGCAAGGTGCGCGGCCGGTGCAGGCCCGGGGTGTCGACCAGGATCAGCTGGGCATCGTCGCGGTTCACGATGCCGCGCACCACCGTCCGGGTGGTCTGCGGCTTGTCGGAGGTGATCACGATCTTCTGCCCGACCAGGGCGTTGGTCAGGGTCGACTTCCCGGCGTTCGGCCGGCCGACGAACGACGCGAAGCCGCTGCGGTAGGTGCTCGGGTGCTCAGCCACCGCGCGCCTCGTCGTACGTCGCCCAGATCTGCTCGTCGGTGTGCCCGGCGGCCTTGCCGGCCTGCCAGATCGGCTCCGGGTCGACCGACCGCGGCTGCCGGGCGGCCACTGCGCGCCAGTAGCCCATCACGTCGTACGCCGTGCTCGGCAGGTGGCGGTCGCGCATCAGGTGCTTGCGGATCGCCCGCATCTGCGCGGACTCGCCGGCCATCCAGAAGTAGCCCTCGCCCGCCGGCCAGTCGATGCCCTCGACCACCTCGGCCAGCCGTGACTGGCCCTCGGCGGGCGGCGTGAGCCAGGTGACGTCGGCGCCGTCGGGGAGGTAGCCGGTGAGGTCGTCGGGCACCTCGGCCCAGATGGTGGTCTCGACTCCGCTCGACCGACGAGAAGGTCCGCTCGACCGACGAGAAGGTCCGCTCGACCGACGAGAAGGTCCGCTCGACCCACGAGAGGAGCCGCTCGACCAGCGAGACTCGGTGATCCGGGCCATCGCCGGCAGCGCGGTGAGGTCGCCGACCAGCAGCAGCCAGGCCGCGTCCTGCGGCGGTTCGAAGGAGCCCTGCGCACCGGTGACCACGACCCGGTCGCCCACGCAGTCGCCGCTCGCCCAGTCGGTGACCAGACCTTGCTCGTGGACGACGACGTCGAGCACGAGGCGGTCGCCCTCGAGCGAGCGGACCGTGTAGTAGCGCACCTGGAACTGGCCGGGAACCACCAGCCCGACCCACTCGTCGGGGATCCCGGTGGACTCCAGACCGGGCGCGGAGAGGGTCAGCCGGAGCAGATGGGGCGAGAGCCGGGCACGCGACAGCACGACCGCGTCGTACCGCTGGGCCCTGGTGCTCATCGCGCCCAATCTAGTGCGCGACCGTGGGCCCGTTAGCATCGCCGGGTGACCGCGACCGACCTCACCGAGGAGACCGGCCACCGCGTCGCCGGCCCCGAGCGGATGCGTTGGACCGGATGGCGCTGGCGCTACGTGCGCTGGGCCGCCTTCGGCGCGTACGCCGTCGGGCTCCTCATCTTCATCGGCTTCGTGGGCGTCCCGACCGATCGTCTCGGGATCTACGCCGGCATCCTGGTCTTCCTCTCCATCGCGACGCTCGGCCGGGGTTGGGCGGCCTGGTGGCAGATGATGATGGACTGGCTGCCGTTCCAGGCGATCCTGCTGGCCTACGACTACAGCCGCGGCTACGCCTCGCCGTACTCCGACGCGCAGGTGCACGCCAAGACCTACCCGATCACCGACGTCCACAACGCCGCCGGGCTGCCGCTGCACGTCATGTTCCCGATCCACTTCGACCAGTGGTTCGGGCGCCTGTTCGGCGGCAACGGCGAGATGCCGACGATCTGGGTGCAGGAGCACTTCCACCCGGGCACGTCGATCCCGCTGATCGGCGTCTTCGTGAGCCTGGTCTACGTCAGCCACTTCCTGGTGATGCCGACCGTCGCGGTGATCCTCTGGATCCGCAACCGGCCGCGGTTCCTGATCTGGATGCGGATGGTGATCGCCCTGGCCGTCGCCGGCGTCGCGACGTACTTCTTCTACCCGATGGCACCGCCCTGGCTGGCCGACAACGGCGGCGTCTTCCCGGGCCCGACGGTCGGTCGCTACACCTCCGAGGGCTTCGACCTGATCCGGCTGCACATGGTCGGCGGAGCCCTCAGCCAGGGTCAGTACCTCGTGAACCCGGTCGCGGCCATGCCGTCGCTGCACACGGCGTACGCGACCCTGGCGGCGGGCTTCTTCTGGTTCGGCAAGCGGTGGTGGCAGAAGGCCCTGCTGGCCTGCTACCCGTTCGCGATGGGCTTCTCCCTGCTGTACGGCGGGGAGCACTACGTCGTCGACGAGATCGCCGGCGCCCTCTACGCCCTCACCATCGTCGCGGTCTGGCGCCTGCTGCGCCGTCGGCGTCAGCGCCAGGGCATCGTGGTCTCACCCGACCCCACCTGGGGACGGGCTGCCTGACGGACCGCTGCCTGGTCAGGCGGGGTACGTCGCGTCCTCGGCGAAGGTGGGCCGCAGCGGGTAGCCGTCGTGTCCCTGGTCGGTGGTCTTGGTGGCGAGCACGTGGTGGAGCTGGATCTCGTTGCGCTCGAACGCCAACCGCGACCCGGCCATGTAGAGGCCCCACACCCGCGCCGTGCCCTCGCCGACCTCGGCGACGCACGCATCCCAGTTCTCCTCCAGGTTGCGGCACCAGCCGGCGAGCGTCCGGGCGTAGTGCAGCCGGAAGTTCTCCTCGTGCTGCACCTCGAGCCCGGCGTTCTGGATCTCGGTGATGATCTTCCCGGAGCCGATCAGCTCGCCGTCGGGGAAGACGTAGCGGTCGATGAACGCACCCGTCTCCTGGTGCTTGTTGTGCGGCCGGGTGATGCAGTGGTTGAGCAGCCGCGCCTCCGGGCGCATCCGATCGCGCAGGAACCCGAAGTAGGCCGGGTAGTTCTTCACCCCGATGTGCTCGGTCAGGCCGATCGAGCTGACCGCGTCGAAGCCGGACTCCGTGACCTCGCGGTAGTCGCTGTGGCGCACCTCGGCGAGGTGGTCGAGGCCCATCTCCTTGATCTTCTCCTGCGCCCAGGTCGCCTGCTCGCGGGAGAGGGTGACGCCGAGCGCCTGCACGCCGTAGTGCTGCGCCGCGTGGCGGACCATCCCGCCCCAGCCGCAGCCGACGTCGAGCAACCGCATCCCGGGCTTCAGGTCGAGCTTGCGCGCGATCAGGTCGTACTTGTAGTGCTGCGCCTGCTCGAGGGTCGCGTCGTCGGTCGGGTAGACCGCGCAGGTGTAGGTCATCGACGGGCCGAGGACGTACTCGTAGAACGCGTTGGAGACGTCGTAGTGATGGTGGATGGCCTCCTTGTCGCGCGTGCGCGAGTGGCGCACGCCCTCCATCACTCGGCGCCACTTGGGCAGCGTCTCCTCCTTCGGCGGCGTCGGTGGCTTGAGGTGGGAGATCCCGAGCCCGGAGACGATCTTCACCAGCTCGGCCGGCGACGGCCGCCGCAGCTTGAGGCCCTTCTGCAACGCCTTGAGGCCGTCGTACGGGTCGCCTGGGTGGACGCCGGTGACGACGAGGTCGCCCGTGACGTAGGCCCGGCCCAGGCCGAGGTCGCCGGGCGCGGTCATCAGGTAGGCCAGCCCGCGTTCGTTGCGCAGGTCGAAGCCGAACGGCGCGTCCTCCGGGCCGGTCGCGCTGCCGTCGTACGCCGTGAAGCGCAGAGGCAACGGGCCCTGGATCAGCTGCTCGAAAGCGTCGGCGATCCCCAGTCGTGTGCCTGTCATCGTCTCCTCACCGCCTTGTCATAGAGGGTGGTCAGCCGGTCATCGGGGTCGTACCGGCTCTTGACGGCGGCCAGGTGGGCGCCGTCGTACAGCTCGTCGAACGTCTCCTGGTCGTAGAACGCCTCGGAGTACAGGGACTTGTGGCCGCCGAGCTCGTGCACCTTGGCCTCGATCGCGCGGTTGCGGGGGGCGTTCGGCGCGTCGGGCCCGACCGGCACGTTCCCCCAGAAGCCGACGTTGACGTACACCTCACCCGGAGCGAGCGGGTACGTCGGCCACTTCTGGTGCGCGATCAGCGGGCACAGCCACACCGGCCGCATCCCGACCTCCGCGTCGAACCAGTCGAGGAACTCCGGCAGCCGGTCGACCGGGATCTCGACGTCCTGCACCACCCGTTCGCCCTCGGGGTTGCCCTTGCGGCGCTCCAGCCAGGCGCCGACGTGGAGCCGGTGGTCGAGGCCGACCATCCGGTAGTAGACGTCGGACCGCTTCCAGCGGCGCGGCCAGACGCGGCGTACGACGGGGTGTTGGGCACCGAAGGCCCGCGAGCACCAGAACCAGTCGGTGTCCCAGCGCCACAGGTAGTCGTACATGGTCAGCAGATCCGTGTCGCGCTGCTGGATCGACCGGTAGTAGATCTCACGCCCGGTGTAGTCGCTCGGCTCCACCAGCGCGAGCGGACTCTCTCGCCGGTCGGGCGGGGTCTCTCGGCGGTCGAGCGGGGTCTCTCGGCGGTCAAGCGGGGTCTCTCGGCGGTCGAGCGGAGTCGAGACCCACTCGGCCAGCGTCAGGTAGTACTCCCCCGGGGAGAAGGCGGTGCCGTCGAGCCCGTCGACGCGCACCCCGTCGTACTCCCGCGTCTCCATGATCCCGGTGATCGTCTTGCCGAGCAGCCCAGCATCGTCGAAGCGCACGTGGCGCAGCGAGGCGTACGCCGGCACCTGCTCGAGCCGGATCCGCAGCCGGGTGGCGTAGCCGAGCGAGCCGTAGGAGTTCGGGAAGGTCTCGAAGAGGTCGTCGCCGGGGCGGGTCGTGACGACCTCGCCGGCGCCGGTGAAGATGTCCATCTCGACGACCGACTCGTGGGGCAGGCCGTTGCGGAAGCTGGTGGACTCGATGCCCAGGCCGCTGACAGCCCCGCCGAGGGTGATCGTGCGCAGCTGAGGCACGACGTACGGGATGAGCCCGTGCGGCAGCGTCTCGTCGACCAGGTGCTCGTAGGTGCACATCCCCTGCACGTCGGCGGTGCGGGCCTCGACGTCGATCGAGATCACGCCGCCCAGACCGGAGACGTCGAGCCCCGGTGCACCCGTGGCGGCGCGGGGGCGGAAGAGGTTGGAGGTCTTCTTCGCCAGACGCACGGGCTGCCCCGCCGGGATCGCGTCGTACGACGCGCGCAGACGCCGCACCGCCGCATCATGGGCTGACAGACCAGTGACCACGGACGAGAACATACTCCGCTCCGAGCCGGACCGGAGAGGGGGTCCGCTTGCCACCCTTTCGGGTCAGCCCAGGGCGCCGAGCGCCGTGAGGTCGTCGGCGGTGAGGCGCACGGCGGCCGCGGCTACGTTCTCCTCGAGGTGGCCGAGGTCGCCGGTGCCGGGGATGGCGAGCACGTGTGGCCCGAGTGCGAGCGTCCACGCGGTCCGGACCTGGGCCGGTGTCGCGTCGTGGGCGTCCGCGATCGCCCGGATCACGTCGTACTGCTCCTCGGCGGCGGCCTCACGGGACCGACCGGCGATGGTGAAGAACGGCACGAACGCCACGTCGTGCTCCCGGCAGGCGGCAACCAGGTCGGCACCGTCGGCGCGCTGGTAGCCGGGCGCGTGGCGGTTCTGGACGCACGCCAGGTCGGTGACGCCCAGCGCTGCCTCGAACCCGGCGAGGTCGACGTTGGAGACGCCGACCCGCCCGAGCAGACCCTCCTCGCCGAGCGCGGTCAGCGCCGCCACAGCGGCGACCACGTCGTCCTTGCCGTTGCTGCGGTAGTTCACGACCTCGAGCCGGTCGAGGCCGAGCTCGGTGAGGTTGCGCTCCACGTCCGGGCGCAGTTCCTCGGGCCGTGCCCAGTCCAGCCACCTGCCGTCCGCGTCGCGGCGCGGGCCGACCTTGGTGACGATCACCAGATCGTCGGGGTACGGCGCGAGGGCGGTGCGGATGACGTCGTTGGCGGCGCTGTCGGCCGAGAAGTAGAACGCCGCGGTGTCGACGTGGTTCACACCGAGCTCGACCGCCCGCCGGAGCACCTCGACCGACTGGTCGACCGGCCGGGACGTCCCGTGCCCCATCGCCGCGCTGCCCGTGAGGCGCATGGCGCCGAACCCGAGACGGTTGACGGTGCGGTCGCCGAGCCGGAAGGTCCCGGCTGCGGACGCCGGCGACGCCGTCACGCCGTACCCGTGACCTGTCCGCGGGGGTCACCCAGATGGACGACGACCTCGTCGCCGCCGAACTCCCTGACCGCCGCCAGGTCGGGGGCACCGTCGCCGCCGAGCCGCACCGCCGCCTCCAAGCCGCTGCTCCCCGACGCCACCGCCATCGCCACGCACACCTCGAGCGCGGTCAGCCGCAGCGAGGGCAGGTCCACCGACGCCGCGGCGTACGTCCGACCGTCGAGGTCACGCACCGCGGCCCCCTCCGGGGCGCGGGTCCGGGCCATCGTGGCCCGGGCCAGGGTCACCAGCTTCTGGTCCTCCGCGGAGAGCGTCATGCGGCCGAGGCTAGTGACCCCGCAGCCCCGTCTTCGCGGCGACCCAGGTGCGCCGTTTGGTCCCCAACCGCAACATTTCGGCGAAATTGTTGCGGTTGGGGACCAAACGGCGGGGGTCGCGACGGAACCTCACCCGGCGTCGGGCTCGACCTCGTCGGCCGGGGGTCGGCTGATCAGCACGCTCTCGATCTTGTTACGACGACCCGCCGCGGCCTCGGCGACGAAGCGGAGGCCGTGGGCCTCGACGTGCGAGCCCGGGATCGGGACCCGGCCGAGGAACTTGGCCATCAGCCCGCCGACGGAGTCGACGTCGTCGTCCTCCACCTCGATCCCGACCAGCTCGTCGAGGTCGTCGATCGGGTAGCGCGACGGCACCCGGAACGAGCCGTCCGGCAGCTCGGCCGCCTCGACCTGGTCGGCGTCGTACTCGTCGGTGATCTCACCGACGATCTCCTCGAGCAGGTCCTCGATGGTGACCAGGCCGGCGGTGCCGCCGTACTCGTCGACCACGACGGCGATGTGCTGGCGGGTCGTCTGCATCTCCGACAGCAGGGCATCGACCGGCTTGGACTCCGGCACGTAGAGCGCGGGCCGCATGACCTCCTCGACCCGCTGGGTGAACTCCACCTCGGGCGCCTCGAAGTCGCGACGCACGACGTCCTTGAGGTAGGCGAAGCCGACGATGTCGTCGAGGTTCTCGCCGATCACCGGCACCCGTGAGAAGCCGCTGCGCAGGAAGAGCGAGAGGGTCTGGCGGAGGTTCTTGTAACGCTCGATGTAGACCACGTCGCCGCGCGGCACCATCACCTCGCGCGCGATGGTGTCGCCGAACTCGAAGACCGAGTGGATCATCGCCCGCTCGCCCGACTCGATCAGCGACGACGCCTCGGCGTAGTCGACGAGCTCGCGCAGCTCGGTCTCGGTCGAGAACGGGCCCTCGCGGAAGCCGCGGCCGGGGGTGATCGCGTTGCCGACCAGGATCAGCAGCTGCGGGATCGGCCCGAGGATCCGGGTGGCGACGGTGAGGATGGCCGCGGCGGCCGGCGCGACCCGGTCGGAGCGCTGCAGACCCAGGGTGCGCGGCGCGACGCCGATCACGACGAACGAGACCACGAGCATCACCGCGACCGTGGTCAGGATCGTCGGCCAGCGCTGCCCGTCGTACCAGCGCAGGATCTCCAGCGTGACCAGCACGACCGCGCTCGTCTCGCAGAACAGCCGCAGCAGGAGCGCGGTGTTGAGGTACCGCGCGCGGTCGTCGAGCAGGGTGACCAGACGCTTGGCCCCCGGCCTACCCTCGCCGACCAGCTCCTCGGCGCGGGCCCGGGAGTACGTCGCGAGCGCGGCGTCGGCGGCGGAGAAGATGCCCGCGAGGATGATCAGGAGGGCGGCCAGCACCAGCCCGGCCGGGCCCCCGGTCGGGTCGCTCACCCCTCGGCGCGCCAGCCGGCGAGCAGCTGGTCCTGGAGCCCGAACATCTCGGCGTGCTCCTCGGGCTCGGCGTGGTCGTAACCGAGCAGGTGCAGGATCCCGTGCACGGTGAGCAGCTCGATCTCGGCCTCGGTGCCGTGGCCCGCCGTCTCACCCTGTCGCTCGGCGACGGCCGGGCAGAGCACCAGGTCGCCGAGCACGCCCTCCTCGGGATCCTCGTTGACCAGACCGGGCCGGAGCTCGTCCATCGGGAAGGCCAGGACGTCGGTCGGCCCCTCCTTCTCCATCCACTGCTCGTTGAGGGTGGCGATGGTCGGCTCGTCGACCGCCTTGATGCACAGCTCGGCCAACGGGTGTACGCGCATCCGGTCCATCACGAACCGGCTCAGCGCGGCCAGCCGCGTGACGTCGAGGTCGTGGCCGGACTCGTTGAGGACCTCGATGCTCATCGGGTGGTCCGCGCCCTCACCGGGCGTCGTCACCGGCGGAGCGGCTGCCGAGCGGGCCGTGCGCGTCGAACTCGTCGTACGCCGCGACGATCTGCCCGACGAGCTTGTGGCGTACGACGTCGTGTGCCGTCAGCCGCTGGAAGGACACGTCCTCGATCTCGCCGAGGATCCCCTCGACGACGCGCAGCCCGGACTTCACCCCGCCCGGGAGGTCGACCTGGGTGACGTCACCGGTGACCACGATCTTGGAGCCGAAGCCCAGCCGGGTCAGGAACATCTTCATCTGCTCGGGCGAGGTGTTCTGGGCCTCGTCGAGGATGATGAACGAGTCGTTGAGGGAGCGGCCGCGCATGAAGGCCAGCGGGGCCACCTCGATCGTGCCGGCCGCCAGCAGCTTCGGGATCGAGTCGGGGTCGACCATGTCGTGCAGGGCGTCGTAGAGCGGCCGCAGGTAGGGGTCGATCTTCTCGCTGAGGGTGCCGGGCAGGAAGCCGAGCCGCTCGCCCGCCTCGACCGCCGGCCGGGTCAGGATGATCCGGTTGACCTGCTTGGCCTGGAGCGACTGCACGGCCTTGGCCATCGCCAGGTAGGTCTTGCCGGTGCCCGCCGGGCCGATCCCGAAGGTGATCGTGTGCTTGTCGATGGAGTCGACGTAGCGCTTCTGGTTCAGCGTCTTGGGGCGGATCGAGCGGCCGCGGTTGCTCAGGATGTTGAGCGACAGCACGTCGGCCGGGCGCTCGGTGGTCTCGGCGCGGAGCATCGCCAGCACCCGCTCCACGGTCTCGCCGCTGATTCCCTGGCCGGTGCGGATCAGGGTGACCAGCTCGTCGAGCAGCCGCTCGGCCAGCGCCACCTCGCCGGGGTCGCCCTCGAGGGTGATCCGGTTGCCGCGCACGTGCAGTCGGAGGTCGAAGGACCGCTCGATCAGGCTGAGATGGTCGTCGCCGGGGCCGAGCAGGCTCACCATGTCGATGCTGCCGGGCACCACGACCACGTGGCGGGTGCCTGCGCCTGCGGATGGGGCTGGTTGGGTCTCTGTCATCAGGCGTCCCATGCTACGGGCGCAGGGGTGAGCCCGACCAACGGATTGGATCGGACCGGGTCTCGACACGCCGGTCGCGTGCTCGCGAGCTCGCCCGCGCGTCTCGCTCGACCACCATCGACGAGGGCACCGGCTCGCTTCGCTCGCCGGTCCCTCGTCAGGGATGAGTGACGGTGAGGATCCCGAGACACATCTCGTCCTGGGTGCCCTCGCCCCATACGACGTACCGGTCGGGCTGGCCCTGGAACGACGGGAGCCGGTCGCGCAGCCACTGGACGTGCTTGCAGGTGACCTTGACGGTGTCGCCGACCTTCAGCGTCACCGGCTTGATCGGCTTCGAGCCCTGGTTGTCGAAGTCCCAGACAGGGATGTTCAGCACGGTCTTGGCCTGCGGGGTGCCGGGGTTGACCTCGATCTTGATGGAGCGACCGAGCAGGTGCATGTGGCCGGCCACGCCACGGATCGTGGTCGGCTGGGTGATCGGCCGCGAGCAGGACGTGACCTGCGCCGGGTGCGGTCTCCCACCGCAGACCAGGTAGAGCAGGTTGTTGGTGTTGCCGACCGGGCCGAACCGGTGGATCACGTCGGCGATGGCGGTCTCGCGGTTGCACAGCGGGCCATCGGCGTGCTGCGGACGGCAGGGCAGCTCGACCGGCGCCGGCAGCAGCATCGTGGACAGCGGCGTGAGGTGCTCACTGCCCGGCGCCAGCCGGAGCAGGGTCGCCGAGCGGTCGGGGCCGGGGCCGCCGAGCAGGTTGTAGTGGACCTGCATGATGATCTGGCTGCCCGCGGCCAACGGCGTACCGAACCCCGGTGCGTCGACCGACTCGGTCGCGCCCGGCGCCCAGGCACCGAGCCACGGCGCGTTCTCGAGGTCTGAGCTGTTCGGCAGGCCGCTGTCGCCGAAGCAGGTCCAGCCCTCGCCGGGGTCCTTGGCGTCCAGCTGCTGCGCAGCACCGATCTGGTCCGGGTCCGCGCGGTACAGGATCACGTGGTGGACGACGTTGCGGTTGTCCGGCTTCACGAAGGTGCCGGTGAGATAGGCGTCGCTGGTCAGGTGCGGGTCGAGCAGGAAGCAGCGGTAGTCGTCGGTCCCGACACCGTTCGGCGCGGACGGCGTGTAGGACTTCGGGATCCGCAGCGACATCCGGCTCTCGCCCTGGCGCAGCGGCTTCGGCTTGACCGCCTCCACGGGGTCGGCCGGGACCACCACCGGCGGGTGGCTGCTCGGGGCGGCGGAAGGAGAGGGCGGCGCCTGGGCGACGTCGGTCGAGGCGGGGGCGTTGCCGCAAGCCGCGACGAGCGCGAGTGCGCCGGCGGTGAGCGCCGCGCGCAGGCTCAGCCCGGCGGCCACGTGAGGCTCCGTCCGGCCAGCACGTGCAGGTGGGCGTGGAAAACGGTCTGCCCGGCGTCTCCCCCGGTGTTGAAGACCAGCCGGTAGCTGTCGTGACCGGCGTCCACCGCCACCCGGCGACCCAGGCTCACCAGCTCGGCGACGGTGGCGGGCGCCCGGTCGGCCAGCTCGGCGACGTCCGCGACGTGCTGCCGCGGTACGACGAGCACGTGCACCGGCGCCTGTGGGTTGACGTCGCGGAACGCCACCGCGTCGTCGGTGCTCGCCACGACGTCGGCCGGGATCTCCCCGGCGACGATCCGGCAGAACAGGCAGTCATCCCCCACGCCGCCATCCTGGCATGAAATGTCACCGGGCACGCGCGTAAACCTCGGGGGTACGGCGCGCGTGGCACTACCGTGATCGGACATGCAGAGGTCCGGCTGATGCCTGGCGTGACGAACGGCTGGAGCGCCGACGAGGCGCTCGAGGTGCTGTACGTCGCCCACTGGCGGCAGCTGGTGCGGCTGGCGGTCATGCTGCTGCACGACCAGGGCGCCGCCGAGGAGGTCGTCCAGGACTCCTTCGTCGCCATGCACTCCAAGTGGGCCCGGCTCCACGACCCCGACAAGGCTCTCGCCTACCTCCGTCAAAGCGTGGTGAACCGGTCCCGCTCCCACCTCCGCCACCTGTCGGTGGTCCGACGGCACGCCGAGCGGGAGGCGCCACCTCTGCCCGGAGCAGGAGCGGACCACACGGCGTACGACCTCGAGCGCCGCGGCACGGTGCTCGAGGCCCTCCGGGGGCTGCCCCGCCGGCAGCGCGAGGTGCTGGCGCTGCGCTACTACCTCGACCTCTCGGAGGCGGAGATCGCCGACGTACTCGGGATCAGCCGCGGTGCGGTCAAGAGCCACGCGTCCCGCGGCGCCGCTGCGCTCCGCACCGTCCTCGGCCCCAGCCTCGAGGAGACCCGATGACCGACGACGACCGGCTGCGCCGGCTGCTCTCCGACGCGGTCTCCGACATCGAGCCGCGGGACCGCATCGCCGAGATCCGTGCCTCCGTGCACCCCGACCCCCAGGTGGTTCCGATGTCCCGACCGCGACCGTGGCTCTACGCCCTGGCCGGCGCCGTCGCCAGCGCTGCGGTGATCGGCGTCATCGCCTACACCACCAACGTGCTCTCCGGCCCCGACCACGACGACAGCTTCGCCGCGCAGGAGCAGAGCTCGCCGGCCACCACCGCGACCGCGACCGACTCCGCAACAGCACCCTCCGGCGCGACCTCGCCCCCGAACCCCGGCGGCACCACCGGCGTGCAGGCCTACGCCGTCTACTACGTCGGAGCGAACGCGGCCGGGAAGCCGGTGCTCTACCGCGAGTGGCACCGCGGACCGCACCTGCCGGCGGCCGACCCGGGCGGCAACGGGAACGACGTACTCACCGAGGCGGTGCAGGACGCGATGTCTGCGCTCCCGTTCGACCCCGACTACGGCACGCCCTGGCACGACCTGGCGACGCTCGACTACGCGTCGTACCAGTCGACCGGCGCCGGCTACACCCTGCAGATCGCGCTCAAGGACAACGGGATCGCCGACCGACCCACGAGCATGAGTCCGGCGGAGGCGCGGGCTGCCGTCCAGCAGCTGGTCTACACGGCGCAGGCAGCCATCGGGAAGCGAGCGCCGGTCGTCTTCACGATCGGGCGCAAGGCGCACGGGCCGACGACCCTGCTCGGCGTCGACATCTCCCAGCCGATCGGCAACTCCCCGGCCCTCAAGACCCTCTCGCTGGTCAACATCTCCACCCCCAACGAGGGCGACAAGGTCTCCGGGCAGCTGAAGGTGACCGGCGTCAACAACGCCTTCGAGGGCAACTCGGTGATCTACCTCGAGCGGAACGGGAAGAAGTACCTCCTCACGCCCGCGACCGGCGGGCAGGGCGGCAACAAGCTCTACCCCTGGACGGTCACCCTCGACACGACCAAGGTCGAGCCCGGCGAGTACACGCTGGTCGCGGAGAACGGCGACGGCTCGGGCGGTCGGAACGTCGACTCCGACACCCGCGTGATCGAGGTCAAGTAGACCAGCGCGCGGTCCGCGACAGCAGGGCGGCGACGGCGACGACCCCGGCGGTCGAGGTGCGCAGCACCTCGTCCCCGAGTCGTACGGCGTGCGCGCCGGCGGCCGCGAAGGCGGCGACCTCGTCGTCGGTCAGCCCGCCCTCGGGACCGACCACGACGACGACAGACCCGCTGACCGGCACCTCCAGCGACGCGAACGAGGCGACGGCGTCCTCGTGGAGCACCACTGCCAGGTCGGCCGCCCCGACCAGCGCACACGCCTGGTCGGTGGTGGCCATCTGCTCGACGCGGGGGAACCACGGCCGCCGCGACTGCTTCGCGGCCTCGCGGGCGGTGGCCCGCCACCGGGCCAGCGACTTCTCGGCCCGCTCCCCGCGCCAGACCGCCACCGACCGGGCTGCGGCCCACGGGACGACCGTCGCGACGCCGACCTCGGTGAGGACCTCGACCGCGAGCTCGCCGCGCTCCCCTTTGGGCAGCGCCTGGACGACGGTCAGCCGCGGCTCGGGCTCGGGCGAGGTCGCCACGTGCTCGACCTGGACGGTGAGCCGACGCTTGCCGGTGGTGCTGACCACGCCGGTGACCGTCGTACCGGCGCCGTCGGTGAGCGCGAGCGGTTCGCCGGCGCGCAGCCGGCGGACGGCGACCGCGTGATGCGCCTCGTCGCCCTCGACCTCGACCAGGTCACCGGGACCGACGCCCGCGAGCGACTCGACCCAGTGGACCGGCAGCGTCATCGGTGCTGCCTCAGTGGTCGTTGAAGGCGTCGCGGATCCGGCCGAAGAACGTCTTGCTGCCGCCCGGCGTGAGCTTCCCGTCGGGCTTCTCCTCGCCGCGGATGGCGGCGAGCTCGCGCAGAAGCTCCTCCTGCCGCGGGTCGAGGCGGGTCGGGGTGTCGACGACGATCGTGACCACGAGGTCGCCGCGGCCGCCGCGGAGCCCGGGCACGCCGCGGCCGCGCAGGTTGTGCTCGCTGCCGGACTGGGTGCCGGGCTTCACGTCGAGCTCGAACTCGGTCTCGACCCCGCTGCCCGCCCCGGACTCGACGTCGGCCTCCAGGGTCGGCAGCGTGAGCGTGGTGCCGAGCGAGGCCGCGGTCATCGGGACGGTGACGGTGCAGTGCAGGTCGACGCCCTCACGGGTGAAGACCGGGTGCGGCGTGACGCGGACCTCGACGTAGAGGTCGCCGGCGGGACCGCCGCCGGACCCGACCTCGCCCTGGGCGGCGAGCTGGACCCGGGTGCCGTTGTCGACGCCGGCCGGGATCTTCACCGTGATCGAGCGGCGCGCGCGGACCCGTCCGTCGCCGGAGCACTCGCGGCACGGGTCGGGGATCAGGGTGCCGTAGCCCCGGCAGGCCGAGCAGGGACGCAGGGTGCGGATCTCGCCGAGGAACGAGCGCTGCACGTGGGCGACCTCGCCGGTGCCACGACAGGTCTCGCAGGGCACCGGATGGGTGCCCGGCGCGGTGCCCTCGCCCTGGCACGTCGTACACAGGACGGCGGTGTCGACCTTGAGCTCACGGGTGACCCCGAAGGCGGCCTCGGCGAGCGAGACCTCCATCCGGATCAGGGCGTCCTGGCCGCGGTGCACCCGCGGACGCGGGCCGCGGCCCTGGCCGGCGGGCGCCTGGCCGCCGAAGAAGGCGTCCATGATGTCGGTGAAGGAGAAGCCGGCGCCGAAGCCCGCACCGCCGGCGAACGCGTCGCCGCCGCGGTCGTAGACGGCCCGCTTCTGGGGGTCGCTGAGGATCTCGTAGGCGCGCGAGACCTCCTTGAACTTCTCCTGCGTCGCCGGGTCGGGGTTGACGTCGGGATGCAGCTGCCGCGCGAGCCGGCGGTAGGCCTTCTTGATCGCCTCGGGGTCGGCGTCACGCGGGACGCCGAGCAGCGCGTAGAGATCGGGATCGGGAGTCATGTTTCCTTAGGCTTCGTCGAGGATGCGGGAGACGTAGCGGGCGACCGCGCGCACCGCTGCCATCGTGCCGGGGTAGTCCATACGGGTGGGGCCGACCACGCCCAGGTTGCCCATCGCCTCGTCGCCCAGGCCGTACCCGGTCGCGACCACGCTGGTGCTGGTGAACTGCTGGTACGGGCTCTCGTGCCCGATCCGCACGGTGACCATGCCACCGGTGTGGGCCTCGCCGAGCAGCTTGAGCAGGACGACGTGCTCCTCCAGCGCCTCGAGCAGCGGCCGCACGGAGACCTCGAAGCTGTCGCCGAAGCGGGCCAGGTTGGCGGCGCCTCCGACGGCGACCCGCTCGGAGGAGCGGTGGTCGGACATCGCCTCGACGAGGACCTCGACCACGCGCGACTGGGCCGCGGCCTCGGCCGGCGCTGCCGTCAGCTCGCCGAGGGCGAGGGTGGCGTCGGCGATGACCCGGCCTGTCGCGGCGCCTGCCACCCGCTGGCGTACGGCGGACAGGGTCTCCTCGTCGATCGGGGCGTCGAGCTCGACAAGACGCTGCTCGACCCGGCCGCTGCTGAGGATCAGCACGGCCAGCACCCGGGTCTCGGCCAGGGCGACCAGCTCGACGTGCCGCACCGTCGAGCGCGACAGTGTGGGGTACTGCACGAGCGCGACCTGGTGGGTCAGCTGCGCGAGCAGCCGCACCGAGCGCTGGACGACGTCGTCGAGATCGACCGCGCCGTCGAGGATGGTGGCGATGGCTCGCTTCTCGGCAGCGCTCATCGGCTTGATCGTGGTCAGCCGGTCGACGAAGAGCCGGTAGCCCTTGTCGGTCGGCACCCGGCCGGCGCTGGTGTGGGGCTGGGTGATCAGCCCCTCCTCCTCCAGGGCGGCCATGTCGTTGCGGACCGTGGCCGGCGAGACGCCCAGGCCGTGGCGCTCGACGAGAGCCTTGGAGCCGACCGGCTCCTGGGTCGAGACGTAGTCCTCGACGATGGCCCGGAGTACGGCGAGGCGGCGCTCGTCCTGCATGGCCCACCTCCTGGTCACGGCTCGTCACGGGGTCTGCCCGGGCACGCGCTGGCACTCACCACCCGGGAGTGCCAACCTTACTAGGCTCGGGTGCGTGACGGGATTCCGAGAGGTGGCCGACCGGGTGTGGGTGGCCCGGCAGGAGTGGTTCGACCTGAACGTGTGCCTGGTCGGTGGTGCGGACGGCCTGCTGGTGGTGGACACCCAGGCCTCGGGGCACGCCGCGCGCGCCATCGTCGACGACGTACGCGCGCTCGGCGTCGGCCCGGTGACCGCGGTCTTCAACACCCACGAGCACTTCGACCACACCTTCGGCAATGCTGTGTTTCGCGAGGCCTTCGGCAGCGTGCCCATCCACGCGCACGAGGAGGCCGCGGCCCGCACGATCGAGGCCGGCGAACGGGTCAAGGCTCGCTACCGCGAGGACGCCGACGACCCGCACCGCGAGGAGCTGCTCGCCACCGAGATCCTCCCCGCTGACCACACGTTCTCCTCGGTGCGCGTCCTCGACCTCGGCGACCGCCAGGTGGAGCTGGCCCATCCCGGCCGCGGCCACTCGTACGGCGACGCGGTGGTGCGGGTCGGCGACGCCGACGTCCTGCTCGCCGGCGACCTGATCGAGGAGAGCGCACCGCCGGTGTACGGCGTCGACTGCCACCCCCTCGACTGGCCCGAGGCGCTCGACGTCGTGCTCAGCCTGGCCGGACCCGACTCGGTCGTCGTGCCGGGGCACGGCGCCGTGGTCGACCGCGACTTCGTCGAGGAGCAGCGGGACTCGATCGCGATCGTCGCCCAGACCATCCGCGACCTGGCGGCGTCCGGCGTACCGGCCGACCGGGCGCTGGCCGAGGGCGAGTGGCCGTTCCCGCGGGAGGGCCTGGTCCACGCCGTAGCCCTCGGGTACGCCGCCCTGCCCCCCGCCGCGCGCGGTCTGCCGATGGCCTGAGGCGAGCACCATCCACCCCTGAGGGGGTACAACATTCGCCCCCGAGCGCGTACAACAAGGGCGTGAGCCAGGAGCCGAGCGAGTCCCAGGGTGCGCCGTCCGACGAGGACGGCCCGCTGACGATCCGCGACGACGAGCTTCCTGACGATCTCCAGCCGAGCGAGGACAACCCGCTGGGCCAACCGGCCGACGACGACGTGCCGGACGACCTGCTCCAGCAGGCCGCCCCGCGCGCAGGCTCGGGTACGGACTCGGAGGACGCGGCAACGGGGGACGATGACGCATCGGGCACGTCATCGCCGGCCGCCTCCTCCGAGTCCGAGGACTCCTCCTCCGACTGAACCGGCGCGCCTCGACCTCCGCCCCGGTGGTCCCGCCTAGCGTGGCGCGGTGACCCCTGACCGCTACTCCGCCGACGTGCTCGCCTCCGACTGGCGTGCGCCGGCGCGGGGCCGGGCCACCCCCGCCGAGGCGACCCTCGGCCTGGTCGTCGAGGAGGTCACGACCGACTGGTGCGGCGAGATCGTCTCGGTGGACCGCGACCTGCACGTGCTCACCCTGGAGGACCGCCGCGGACGCCGCCGCACCTTCCCGCTCGGCCCGGGCTTCCTGCTCGAGGGTCGCCCGGTCGTCCTCGGTGCTCCGGTGACGCGCTCGGCGCCCGCGACGCCGCGACGTACGGCGTCCGGGTCGGTGGCGGTCGCCGGCGCCCGCGCCCGGGTGGCCCGCGAGAGCCGGATCTTCGTCGAGGGTCGGCACGACGCAGAGCTCGTCGAGAAGGTGTGGGGCGACGACCTGCGGCTCGAGGGCGTCGTCGTGGAGTACCTCGGGGGTGTGGACGACCTGGCCGGACACCTGCGCGACTTCCGCCCGGGGCCGGAGCGTCGGGTCGGCGTCCTCGTCGACCACCTCGTGCCGGGATCCAAGGAGTCCCGCCTCGCCGACGGCGTACGTCGCTCCCCCCTCGGGCGCCACGTCCTGATCGCCGGGCATCCCTACGTTGACGTGTGGGCGGCGGTGAAGCCGGCACGCCTGGGGCTCGAGGCGTGGCCCGCCGTTCCCCGCGACGTCGAGTGGAAGCACGGGATCTGCGAGGCGCTGGGCTGGCCGCACGCCGACCAGGCCGACATCGCGCGGGCCTGGCAGCACATCCTGGCGCGCGTGACGTCGTACGCCGACTGCGAGCCGGCGCTGCTCGGCCGGGTCGAGGAGCTGATCGACTTCGTGACCGCCGACGAGCCCTAGAAGCGGCCTAGGCTGCAGCCATGTCGGCACCGGTGCGCTCCGCCGAGGTCGTCGAGGCGGCCCCGGCGGTCCGGTTCGCCCGGACCCGCGCCGTCCTCGCCGGCCTCGTCGTCGTCGGCATCCTGGTCTCGCTCTTCGTCAACGTGGCACGCACCCTCACCAACACCGACACCTACTTCCACCTCCGCTTCGGCCAGGAGTTCCTCGACGGCTGGTCGCTGCGCCACCCGGGTAGCGTGAGTACCTTCGCCACCCGTGACTGGGTACCGACCCAGTGGCTCTCGGAGATCGTGATGGCCAGGACCGAGGACTGGTTCGGCCTGGCCGGCGTGGCCTGGCTGTCGGGCTTCCTCGAAATCGCGCTCTTCCTGACGCTGTACGTCGTGTGCCGCGACCGCGCGGAGCCCCTGGTGGCAGCGGCGGTGACCGCGATCGCCCTCTTCGGGATGCAGAACGGGCTGTCGATGCGGCCGCAGGTCGTCAGCTACCTGCTGGTCGTGGTGGTCGTCGGTGCCTGGCTGCGCACCCGGCGCGACGAACGCGTCCGCTGGTGGCTGGTCCCCCTGGTCTGGGTGTGGGCGATGCTGCACGGGATGTGGCCGGTTGCCCTCGTGATCGGTGGCGTCGCGGTGGTCGGCCTGGCTCTCGACCGCCTGCCCCGCCGGGTGTTGCTGTCGGCGGCCGCGGTCCCCCTCGCCTCGGCGGTCGCCGCCGCCCTCACTCCCGTCGGACCCGAGCTGTACACCGCCGTCGCCGCGGTCGGGTCCCGCTCGCAGTACTTCGCCGAGTGGGGGTCGCCGGACTGGACGAGCTGGGAGTTCGGCGCCCTGGCGGTCCTGCTCGTGCTCACCGTCCTCGCCTTCTGGCGACGTAGGCAGAATCCCTGGACCGAGATCTTGCTCGTCGGGCTGGCGGCGGCGTTCGCGGTCTACTCCGAGCGGACCGTCCCGGTCGCGGCCGCGATGGTCGCGCCCCTCCTCGCCGGCGCCGTCCAGGACCTCGTGGGGCGGCGTCCGCCAGTGGTCCCGGCCGAACGGCTGGTGGTGGCGGGAGGTGCGCTCCTCGCGCTCGCAGTGCTGGCCGTGACCGTTCCCCACACCTCCGCCGACCCGCCGACCGAGACCGCGTCGATGGACGCGGCCCTGCGCGCGCTGCCGCCGGGCACCAAGGTGCTCGACGACTGGAACCAGGGCGGCTACTTCATGTGGCGCTACCCCCAGCTCGACCTGATGATGCACGGGTACGGCGACACGTTCACCACCGACGAGCTGCGCCGGAACACCGAGCTGATCTCTGCCACCCCGGGCTGGCAGAACGCGGTCCGCGACAGCGGCGCGCGCGTCGCCCTGCTGCGCCGCTCGTCGCTGCTGGGCTACGTGCTGGTCGCCCAGGGGAGCTGGCAGGTCGTCCAGAGCTCCGACGACTTCGAGCTCCTCCGGGCGCCGGCGTCATGGGCATCGGACGGCCCGGCGGTGGCGCCGGGGTTCGGCTCAGCCGGCTGACGCCGCGACCCAGCGGGCGAGCACGTCGGCGGCGGCGCCGGTGTCGATCGCCTCCGCAGCCCGGGTCAGGGCCGGCGGCAGGGCGTCGTCCACCGAGGCCCCCGGCACGTCGTACACGGCCAGGGCGGCTGCCGCGTTGAGCAGTACGGCGTCACGGACCGGGCCGGTCTCGCCGCCGAGGATCCGGCGTACGACGTCGGCGTTGTGGGCGACGTCGCCGCCGCGCAGGTCCTCCGGCCGCGACCGGGCCAGGCCGAGGGCCGCCGGGTCGACGGACGACGCGGTCACGATCCCGTCATGCACCAGCCAGGCCTGCGACGTGGTGGTCGTGGTCAGCTCGTCGAGCCCGTCGTCACCACGGAAGACCCACGCGTCCACGCCGCGGCGGGCCAGCACGCCCGCCATGATCGGCGCCATCCGCGCGTCTGCACAGCCGATCGCCTGGGCGGCGGGCTTGACCGGGTTGGCGAGCGGTCCCAGCACGTTGAAGGTCGTGGCGATGCCGAGCTCGCGGCGCGGCACCGCCGCGTGCCGCAGGGCCGGGTGGAAGGCGGCGGCGAAGCAGAAGGTGATGCCGACCTGCTCGGCGAGCCGCGCGACGCGGTCCGGCGGGAGGTCCAGCCGGATACCCAGCGCCTCGAGGACGTCCGCCGAACCGGCCTGGCTCGAGGCCGAGCGGTTGCCGTGCTTGACCACGCGGGCGCCGGCGCCGGCGGCCACGATCGCGGCCATCGTCGAGATGTTGACGCTCATCGAGCGGTCGCCACCGGTGCCGACCACGTCGAGCGCGCGGCCGGGGATCGCCAGCGGCGTCGCGACGGCGTACATCGCGTCGAGCAGGCCGGTGACCTCGTCGATCGTCTCGCCCTTGGCACGCAGCGCGACGGCGAGCCCGGCGATCTGGGCCGGCGTGGCTGCGCCGGCGAGCACCTCCCCCATCGCCCATGCGGTCTGGTCGGTGGAGAGGTCCTGAGCCTGCACGAGAGCCCCGAGGACCTCCGCCCAGGAGTGGTCCCCCACGTCAGCGGGTGGCGGGCACACGCGGCCGCAGCAGAGCGGTGACGGCCTCGGCGAGCCGGACCGGGTCGATCGGGTGCGGGACGACGGCCTCGGCGCGCGACCAGGTCGCGAGCCAGGCGTCCTGCGGACGGCCGATCAGCACCAGGATCGGCGGGCAGCGGTAGATCTCGTCCTTGAGCTGCTTGGCGATGCCCATGCCTCCGGCGGGGGCGGCCTCACCGTCGAGGATCGCCAGGTCGATGCCACCGGCGTCCATGTTCTGGAGCACGACGGGCTCGGTGGCGACCTCGACGTACTCCAGCTCCGGGAGGTCCGGGTGCGGTCTGCGGCCGAGCGCGAGGATGACCTGCTGCCGGACGTCGACGTCGTCGCTGTAGACCAGCACGCGCAAGGTGCCCTGCTGCGTGACGGGGCCGGCCTGGGAGTCGCTCACGGGCAGAAGGCTACCGGGAGTCCTCGGGAGGTGTCGTGGCGCCCACGGGCTCCCCCGGAAGGTCCGCGGGCGGTACGACGGCCGGCGCGGCGGCAGCAAGCCGCGCGGTCCGCGCCTCCCGGGCCTCGAGGAGGTCGAGGCGGCGGTCCTCGCGTTCCGCCTCGCGCATCGAGGAGCGCACCCACTGCACGAACAGCACCGCGAAGAACACCAGCCCGACGGCGTCGCCGGTGCTCCAGAGGATGCCGCCGGCCAGCTTCTGGTCCGCATGGGCCGTGGGCAGCCAGGCACCCATCGGTCCCTCGTGCAGCTCGGGGTACCAGGATCCGCCGATGAGCCGCTTCTGGGCCATGATCGTGACGCCCATGAAGGCGTGGAACGGCAGGGTCAGCGTGACCAGCAGCATCCGAGCCGGGATAGCTGATCCGGCCGGGGATCGGGTCGATGCCCATCAGCGGCCAGAAGAAGAGACAGCCGATCAGGACCATGTGGAAGTGCGTCATCTCGTGCAGGTAGTCGCTGTGGAGGGTGGCGGGGTACCAGCCGGAGAAGTAGAGCGCCCACGGCGTGATCACGAAGAGCGTGAACGTGAGCGGGGGGAAGGTCAGCACCTTCGCCACCCGTGAATGCAGGACGGCGAGCAGCCACCGCCGGGGCCGGCGGGGCAGCGTGCGCAGTGCCAGGGTGATCGGGGCGCCGAGCGCCATCGCCAACGGGACCACCATCGCCAGCACCATGTGCTGGACCATGTGCACCGACAGCAACGTGTCGTCGTACACCGCCAGGCCGGAGACGGTGGCGAGGGTCGCGCTGCCCATGCCGACGCCCACGAACGACAGGGTGCGCCCGACCGGCCAGTGGTCACCGCGGCGGTGCAGCCGCACGACCCCCCAGAGGTAGAGCCCGGCGGTCACCAGGATCAGCAGCGTCGCCCAGGAGACCAGCTCCCACTCGGTGAAGACCCGCCCCACAGTGAAGCGCGGCAGGGCGTCGTCGTTCCCGCTGACGACGTGGAAGGCGGGTGGGATCACGCTTGGGAGAATATGTCGTCCATCCCGAGGGGGTCGGGGTGCCCGTGTTGTCGGGCTCGGGACATAATGGCGCCCGTGGCGACAGCTTCGACGACGATTCCGGCCTCACGGCTCCACGGGCACGCTGACCGACCGAGCATGGTGAGCGTCGGGACGATCATCTGGCTGTCCAGCGAGCTGATGTTCTTCGCGGCCCTGTTCGCGTCGTACTTCACGATCCGCTCGGTGAGCCCGGTGCTGTGGGCGGAGAACACCGAGAAGCTCAACGTGCCGTTCGCGGCGGTCAACACCACGATCCTGGTGCTGTCGTCGCTGACCTGCCAGCTCGGGGTGTTCGCCGCCGAGCGCGGTCAGGTCGGACGCGCCGGATCGGTCTTCCAGATCAAGGGCTGGGGCCTGCGCGAGTGGTTCATCCTCACCTACATCATGGGTGCGGTGTTCATCGCCGGGCAGGCCACCGAGTACGCCTCGCTGGTCCAGGAGGGCATCACCATCCCGAGCCTCGGGCTACGGCACCATGTTCTACCTCACCACCGGCTTCCACGGGCTCCACGTGACCGGTGGCCTGGTCGCGTTCCTGTTCGTGCTCGGCCGCACCTTCTTGGCCAAGCGGTTCACCCACGAGCAGGCGGTGAGTGCCATCGTCGTGTCGTACTACTGGCACTTCGTCGACGTGGTGTGGATCGGGCTGTTCGCGACCATCTATCTCATCCAGTGACCCGTTGATGGACCCAAAGGACAGAGTGTGCGCCTCCTGAACCGCCCCCTCGGACGGCTCTCCCGACACCGACGCGGACCCCTCGCCGGACTGCTCGTCCTGCTCCTGGGCCTCCTGCTCACCGGTGGTCTGTACGCCGCCTTCTCCCCGGCCCAGGCCCAGGCCGACAACAGTGCTGCCCAGGTCAAGCAGGGCCGCGAGCTGTTCCTCGTCGGCTGCTCGTTCTGCCACGGCCTGAACGGCCAGGGCGTGACGACTCTCGACGGCAATCAGATCGGCCCCTCGCTCGCCGGCGTCGGCGCCGCTGCCGTGGACTTCCAGGTCGGGACCGGGCGGATGCCCGCCGTCCAGCCAGGGGCCCAGATCCCGCAGAAGGAGGTGTCGTACACGCCCGACGAGATCGCTGCGCTCGCGGCGTACGTCGCCACGCTGGGCCCCGGTCCGGCGATCCCGAACGAGTCGGACTGGAGCCTCGCGGGTCTCTCGGCGGAGGAGCGGCAGGCCGCCATCACCCGCGGCGGCCAGATCTTCCTGACCAACTGCACGGCCTGCCACAACTTCGAGGGCTCCGGCGGGGCGATGCCCCAGGGCGGCTACGCGCCGAAGATCCGGGGCGTCCCGCCGAAGTACGTCTTCGAGGCGATGCTCACCGGCCCCCAGGCCATGGACACCTTCTCCAACGGCAACCTCCCGGTCGAGGAGAAGCGCGACATCATCGCCTACCTCGACTCGCTGGAGGAGAACCCCGAGTACGGCGGGTTCGGGCTCGGCGGCATCGGCCCGGTGAGCGAGGGCATCTTCGCGTGGCTGGTGGGCATCGGTGGGCTGGTCGGCGTGGCCATCTGGATCGCCGCCCACACGGCGCGGACGTCCAGGAAGAAGACGGAGACGCCTGAGACGCCTGAGACGACGGAAGAGACGTCCAAGACGAAGGCAGAGCTGTGAGCGACGACAACCTTCCCGCGACCACGCACGGCGAGGACCGCACGCCGGTCGGCGTCGACGAGCCGATCCCGAACCCCGGGCTCGAGCCGCACCAGTGGCGTCCCACGGACGTCGACCCGAAGGCCGAGAAGCGCGCGGAGCGTCAGGTCGCCGGGCTGTTCCTGCTCGCCATGCTCGGCATGGTGCTGTTCGTCGTCTCCTACATCGTGTTCCAGATCGGTCCGACCCCCGACACCTTCGGGGGCCTGGGGGCCTCCAACGTGGCGCTGGGCGTCAGCCTGGCGGTGGCGCTGCTGGCGATGGGCGCCGGGATCATCCAGTGGGCCCGGAAGCTGATGGGCGACCACGAGATCGTCGAGATGCGGCACACCGCGTCGTCCTCCCAGGAGGACCGCGAGGCCACCGTCGGCATCCTCAAGACCGGTCTCGAGGAGTCCGGGCTCGGCCGTCGGCCGCTGATCCGCAACACGCTGCTCGGCGCTGGGGGTCTCCTCGGCATCCTGCCGATCGTCATGCTCCGCGACCTCGGGCCGCTGCCCGGCGACAAGCTCGACCACACCATCTGGGACATGGACACCTGGACCGCCGAGGAGAAGGCGTGGTGGGCGACCCAGAACCGGACCCTGCAGCGCGTCGTCCGTGACGTCGTGGGCACGCCGATCAAGGCCTCCGAGCTGGAGATCGGCGACCTGGTCAACGCCGAGCCCGAGATCCTGTTCGCGGTCCAGGACAACTCGCCCGTCGTCGAGGGCACCCAGCTGCTGGTCGCCAAGTCCAAGGCGGCGGTGATCCTGCACCGGATGCTGCCCGACGACATCGTGTCGGCCCAGACCCTGAACTGGTCGGTCGACGGGATCGTCTGCTACTCCAAGATCTGCACCCACGTCGGGTGCCCGATCTCGCTCAACGAGCGCACCACCCATCACCTGCTCTGCCCCTGCCACCAGTCCACCTTCGACCTCACCGACTCCGGTCGGGTGCTGTTCGGCCCTGCCGCGCGGGCCCTGCCCCAGCTCGAGCTGACCGTCGACGAGGAGGGCTACCTGGCAGCCAAGCAGGACTTCAACGAACCTGTCGGACCGAGCTTCTGGGAGCGTGGCTGACCATGTCCCTCGACACGAGCAAGTTCGCGACCACCAACCGCGAGCAGCCCGCGACCGGATCCACGCCGAGCAAGGCCGGCGCGGCCGCCACCTGGGCCGACGACCGGCTCGGGCTCGCGACGTTGATGCGGAAGAACCTGCGCAAGGTCTTCCCCGACCACTGGTCGTTCATGCTCGGCGAGATCGCGTTGTGGAGCTTCGTGGTGCTGCTCCTGACCGGCGTGTTCCTGACCTTCTGGTTCAACCCGAGCATGTCGGAGTCGGTCTACCAGGGCTCGTACGCCCAGCTCCGCGGCGTACCGATGTCCGATGCGTACTCCTCGACGCTGCACATCTCGTTCGACGTGCGCGGTGGGCTGCTGATGCGACAGGTGCACCACTGGGCCGCGATGATCTTCATCGCCGCGATGCTCGTGCACATGATGCGCGTGTTCGCCACCGGCGCGTTCCGCAAGCCGCGCGAGCTCAACTGGGTGATCGGCTCGCTGCTGATCCTGCTCGGCATCATCGAGGGCTTCGCGGGCTACTCCCTACCCGACGACCTGCTGTCCGGCACCGGGCTCCGGATCGCGGACGGCCTGGTGAAGGCGACCCCGGTCGTGGGCACTTACCTCTCGTTCTTCCTGTTCGGCGGTGAGTTCCCCGGCGACGTGATCATCCCCCGGCTCTACATGCTCCACATCCTGCTGATCCCGGGTCTGCTGCTGGCGCTGATCGGCGCCCACATGCTGCTGCTGGTCTTCCACAAGCACACCCAGTGGGCAGGCCCCGGCCGGACCGAGCAGAACGTCGTCGGCTACCCGATGCTCCCGGTCTACATGGCCAAGGCCGGCGGCTTCTTCTTCATGGTCTTCGGCGTCAGCGCCCTGATGGGCGGGCTGCTCTCGATCAACCCGGTCTGGAAGTACGGACCCTACGATCCGTCGAAGGTCACGGCCGGCTCCCAACCCGACTGGTACATGGGCATAGCCGAGGGCCTGCTCCGGATCATGCCCAACTGGGAGACCACGATCTGGGGCCACACGATCTCGTGGAACATCATCATCCCCGGCCAGGTCATGCCGTTCGTGCTGTTCGGCATGATCATCGGCTGGCCGTTCCTGGAGGCCTGGGTGACCGGCGACAAGCGCGAGCACCACCTGCTCCAGCGCCCGCGGAACGCCCCGACCCGGACGGCGTTCCTGGCCGCGATGGTGACCGTCTACGGCCTGCTCTGGGCGGCCGGCGGCAACGACATCATCGCCACGCACCTGTCGATGAACCTGAACTCGATCACCTACTTCATGCGCGCGGCGGTCTTCATCCTCCCGCCGATCGTGTTCTACGTGACCCGGCGCTGGTGCATCGGGCTGCAGCGCGCTGACAACGACCGACTGCTGCACGGCTACGAGACCGGCATCATCATGCGGTCCCCCGACGGCGCCTACACCGAGCGGCACCTGCCGATCAGCGAGACGCGGGCCTACACGATCACCGCGCGCCACCGCGACGAGGTCTTCATCCCCGAGGCGGAGACCGACGAGCACGGAGTGGTCGCCCCCGGCAGCCGCGTGCAGCGGATCCGGGCCAAGCTCTCCCGCGGTATGTACGCCGACAACGTGCAGAAGCCGACCCTCGCGGAGCTCGAGGAGGCGCGGCACCACGCCGCCCACGACCACGAGCTCGAGCTCGAGGCCGGCCTCGACCACCCGGCGTCCGGGCACGAGTTCGACGACCACGCGCTCCGCGACGCCGAGGACGTCCCCCTCCGCTCCCACTGACTCGGCGCAAAGAGGCACTCAGAACACGCCGAGTCGGCGCAAAGAGGCAACGGATTTGCGCCGAGTCGTCATATGACGACTCGGCGACGGGCGGCGAAGGTACGGCGCGCCTCGGCGATGTCGTGCAACAGGCGGTCTGACGCGAGCTGTCCGGTGCCCCGGACGTCCACAGCACGGAAGATGCCGAAGCTCCAGCCATCGGTCTCGCACAGCCAGGTACGCCGCGCCTGGTCGGCGGCGCACTGGTCGGGACCGTGGAACTCCTCACCGTCGTACTCGGCGGCGTACCGCAGACCGGGCACCGCCAGGTCGAGGTAGAAGAAGCCGCGCGGCCCGTCGACCCGCCACTGCGGCTCGAACGACGGGAGGCCCGGGGTCTCGTGCCAGATCAGCGCCAGGATGCACTCCCCGGGTGACTCGAAGCGGGGGTCGCAGAGCGGGATCAGCGACCTGAGCTGACGTACCCACCGATGACCCTTGAACCGGACATCAGCCTCTCGCCTGATGTCGGCCCGAGTGAAGTCTGCAACCTTCAGCATCGCGCACATGGCAGCGAACGCCGGCTTGCGCGGGAGCTTCATCCCCAGGTCGCAGAACGTGCGTAGCCGCGAGGTGGCGCGGACCCCGCCCAGCTCCACGATCTCCGAGGCATAGAGCTCGCGCTGGCCGCTGCGAGCCACCGAGCGGCGGATGCGGCCGCCGGGCAGGAGGTACAGGTCGACTGGCGGCACCTGGCGATGCGCCTGGGGCTGCAACACCATCCGGGCGCCGTGCAGCCACGCGGCCGTACGGTCGGTCACGACCGCGTGCTCGGGGACCACGAGCCGCAGGCACGCGAGCCGGAGGTCGAGCGAGTCAGGAAGCTGAGCCGCGTGCAGGACGCCGTGGACGGGCGCGACGAGGAGCCCGGCCCGCACCCACGCCCGGAGCCGGCGCGGATCGACGCCCTGGGCTCGCGCCCAGCTCGTCGTGAAAGGCTGATCGATGGGGACGGGAGCCGTCGAGGTCAGGAACGGGGTCTGTGAGATGTCCATGACCCCGGGATGCCCCGGACCCGACGTACCCAACCCAGCCGCTTGCTCGCCTGTGGACAACCGCCCGACGCCGAGTCGTCATATGACGACTCGGCGCGAATCCGTTGCCTCTTTGCGCCGACTCGGCGCGATCCGCGCGTCCTCTTTGCGCCGACTCGGCGCGATCCGGGCGCCTCTTTGCGCCGACTCGGCGTCAGGCGAGAGAGGAGCCCTGGGCGTAGGTGGAGAAGGGCTCGTTCCAGTCGCCGTAGCCGTTGTCGAGGGTCATGTGCACGTTGGACCCGGTGTACTCGACGACGTCACCGACCTGGGAGTGGTTGTAGAGCCAGCCGGCGTTCGCGGTGCTCATGCCGGTGCAGCCATGCGAGACGTTGTCGCGGCCCTGGTCGGCCACCGACCACGGGGCCGCGTGCAGGAACTCACCGGAGTACGTCAGGCGCATCGCGTACTCGACGTCCTTGAGGTTGTAGCCGTTGGCGCTGTTGGGGTCGATCCCGATCGTCTCGGAGTTCATCGTGTGGTAGCGGTCCTTCTCGATGATCACCTTGGTGCCCGAGCGGGTGGTGAAGCCCGGCATGCCGGTGGTCACCGGGATGGTCCGGGTCAGGTGCCCGTTGTCGAAGACGCGCAGCTGGTCGGTCGCGATGTTGACCTTGTAGACGTGCGAGGCACCGATGTGGAAGGTGGTGGTGCGGTCCATCTGGCCGTAGATGCCGTGGCCGGCCGGGACGCCGTTGATGTCGGCGTTGACGGTCACCGTCGTACCGGGCTTCCAGTAGTGGGCCGGGCGCCAGTGCACCTCGGTGCTGCTCAGCCAGTGCCACGAGCCCTTCTGCGCGGGCTGCGAGACCACGTGCAGGTTCTTCTCGATCGTGGCGCGGTCGGTGACCGGTACGTCGAACTTCACGATCGCCGGCATGCCCACGCCCACGGTCTGGCCGGACAGCGGGGCGATCGAGGGGTAGGTCTGCTGGTCGAGGGTCAGGGCCGCGGTGCGGAAGTGGGTCGTCTTGGTCACGGTCTTGCCGCCGGTCGACTGCGCCGAGCTGACCACGGTGTACGACGTGCCGGGGTCGAGGAACCCGCCGGCGATCCAGGACTGCCCGTCCGAGGACATCTGGCCGCTGACGGTGCCCGTCTTGGAGCTGACCGCTACCGAGGTCAGGCGTCCGTTGTGGGCCTTGACCTGGACCCGGTGGTCGACCGGTACGTCGGTGGAGCCGGCGGTCACGTTGGTCGTCACGACCGCGGCCGGCTGCAGGGCCGGCTGGGTGGTGCCGTTGCTGGAGCCGGCACCCCGATCCGGCTTCTGGCCGCTCGCCGGGTCGCTGGACCCGCCCATGCCACAGCCCGCGGCGGTCAACGACAGGCCGAGCAGGACGGCGACCAGCTGTGGTCGACGGGCACGCAGGAACGACATCGGACTCCCCGTGGGTAAAAGTTCAGACGCTGCAAATGTAACCCGCGACCCCCCCACAACTGAGAATCCGCGGGGCGCGGAGAGTTCCGCGCACCCCTGAGACGCGCCTGGAGCCCGAACGGTTGCGAAGAAGGTGCTCCAGACGTCAGTGAGCGTGCTCGCCGCGGTAGTACTCGAACACCCAGCCGGAGAGCGCGACGGCACCCAGGCCGAAGCCGATGATGACCAGCCACCAGGCGCCGATCGCGACGCCGTACACGATCACGGCGAGCGAGGCGGCACACCACAGCGGCCACCAGGAGTACGGCGGGAAGAACCCGAGCTCGCCCGCTCCGTCGGCGATCTCGCCGTCCTTGCGGTCCTCCGGGCGCGGCTCCATCTTGGCGGCGTGGAAGCCGAGGTAGAGGGTGACCATGGCGGCCAGCAGGGTGGTCATGACCAGCGCCGAGGTGCCGGTCCAGTCACCCGCGATCAGCCAGTACGCCGGGCTGACCACCACGAAGAACGCCGTGGTGATCGCGAAGATCCAGGCTTCGACCTTCACGCGTCCTCGCCTTCCTCGCCCATCTGCTCACGCAGATGACCCTCGCGGCCGTCGACCGACGGCGCGTCGACGAGATCGGTCTCGCCCAGGTCGTCGTTCTGCTCCATCTCCATGAGCGCGATCTCCGGGTGGTGGAGGTCGAACGCTGGAGACTCGGAACGGATCCGCGGGATGCTCTCGAAGTTGTGGCGCGGTGGCGGACAGCTGGTGGCCCACTCCAGCGACCGGCCCCAGCCCCAGGGGTCGTCGACCCCGACCAGCGGGGCGTTGCGGGAGATCCAGACGTTGTAGAGGAACGGGAACGTCGAGGCGGCCAGCAGGAAGGACCCGACGGTCGAGACCTGGTTGAGGGTGGTGAACCCGTCCTGGGGGAGGTAGTCGGCGTACCGGCGTGGCATCCCCTCCACCCCCAGCCAGTGCTGGACCAGGAAGGTGGTGTGGAAGCCGATGAACAGCATCCAGAAGTGCACCTTGCCGAGCCGTTCGTCGAGCATCCGCCCGGTCATCTTGGGCCACCAGAAGTAGAAGCCCGCGAACATCGCGAACACCACGGTGCCGAAGACCACGTAGTGGAAGTGCGCGACCACGAAGTAGGAGTCCGAGACGTGGAAGTCGAGCGGCGGGCTGGCCAGGATGACACCGGTCAGGCCACCGAACAGGAACGTCACCAGGAAGCCGAGGGTCCACAGCATCGGGGTGTCGAACGATATGGATCCGCCCCACATCGTGCCTATCCAGTTGAAGAACTTGACCCCGGTTGGAACCGCGATCAGGAACGTCATGCCGGAGAAGAACGGCAGGTCCACGCGACCGGTGACGAACATGTGGTGCGCCCACACCGCGATCGAGAGGATCGCGATGGCGAGGGTCGCCCCGACCAGCCCGACGTACCCGAAGATGGGCTTGCGGCTGAAGACCGGGATGATCTCGGAGACGATCCCGAAGAACGGCAGCGCGATGATGTAGACCTCGGGGTGGCCGAAGAACCAGAACAGGTGCTGCCACAGGATCGGGCCGCCGTGGCTGGTGTCGAAGACGTGCGCACCGAGTCTTCGGTCGGCCTCCAGCGAGAGCAGCGCGCCGGCCAGGACCGGGAAGGCGACCAGGACCAGCAGGCTGGTGACCATCGTGTTCCACACGAAGATCGGCATCCGGAACATCGTCATGCCGGGCGCGCGCATGCAGATGATCGTGGTGATGAAGTTGACGGCGCCGAGGATGGTGCCCAGACCCGCCATCCACAGACCCATGATCCACAGGTCGCCGCCGACGCTCGGGGAGCGTACGGCGTCAGACAGCGGCGTATAGGCGAACCAGCCGAAGTCGGCGGCGCCGGCAGGGGTCAGGAAGCCCGAGGCCGCGATCAGGCCGCCGAAGAGGAACAGCCAGTAGCTGAACATGTTGAGTCGCGGGAACGCCACGTCGGGCGAACCGATCTGCAACGGCATCAGCACGTTGCCGAAGCCGAAGAACAACGGAGTCGCGAACAGCAGCAGCATGATCGTGCCGTGCATCGTGAACAGCTGGTTGTAGACCTCGTCGTTGACGAACTGCATGCCCGGGTTGGCCAGCTCCGAGCGCATGATCAACGCCATGACGCCGGCGACCAGGAACCACGCGAACGACGTCGTCAGGTAGAGCTTGCCGATCACCTTGTGGTCGGTGGTGGTGATGACCTTGATGATCTTCTCGCCGAGGGCGCGCCGCGGGGCTCCGACCGTGACGGTCGTGTGCGGGGTGGTGGCGGTCATTGCGAACCTCCATCGGGCGTCAGCAGCGGGTGCGCCAGTCCGGACTGGACCTGGGACGTGATGCCGCCGAGCAATGGCTGGTCGGAGACGTTGCCCTGGGCCTGTAAGGACTGCAGATAGGCCTCGTAGTCCGCCTGGGACACGATCTTGACCTGGAAGAGCATCCGGGAGTGGTAGACGCCGCACAGCTCGTAGCACTTGCCGCGGTAGGTGCCCTCGACCGTGGGCGTCACCGAGAACTGGTTGTCGTCGGCGGCGGGTCCGGGGATCACGTCCAGCTTCTCGAGGAAGCCGGGCACGCCGAAGTCGTGGATCACGTCGGGCGAGTGCAGCTTGAACGTGACGGTCTTGTCGACCGGGATCACCAGGGTCGGCGGGGTGCCGGCTTCGCCCACGCTGTAGAGGACCTTGCCGCCCGGCGTCGGGATCGTGCCGCCCGGCAGGTAGTTGAAGGTCCAGGTCCACTGCTGGCCGACGACATAGACGGTCACGTCGGGGTGAGGCACAGGCTCCTGGATGATGTTCTGGGTGCGCTCGGTGTGCACGAAGAAGACCACGACCATCACGATCGGCGCGATCGTGTAGAAGATCTCGAGCGGCAGGTTGTAGCGGGTCTGCACCGGTACGTCGTCGTCGCTGCGGCGGCGGAAGCGCCAGATCGCGTAGAAGATCAGGCCCCAGACCACGGCGCCGGTCAGGAGCGCGGCGACCCAGGCCCAGCGCCACAGCACGAAGGTGTGCTGGCCCTCCGCGGTGATGGGGTCGGGCATCGCGAAGTTGGACCATTCGTGCTGGGTGTGCTCGCTGCAGCCCGAGAGTGCGATGACGAGGACCATGACGCCGAGGACGACTCCGGTCCGTCGCGTACGACGCACCGTCGAGGCCGTGGAAGCAGGGACGTGCCGACCCACGAACGAGCCTTTCTGCTCGGCGATCACAACAGTGCGAACACTATCCGAACCTGACCCCGAGTTGCGGGGTGGGTCACCCCGCACGTCGGCCGGTTAGGTTGGCCGCGTGGCAGGCACCGAGACGTCGGAGGAGCCCGCTCGCCGCGTCTATCTCGACACCGCGTCCGGGGAGGCTCTCCATCCCGCCGCCCGTGAGGTCTACGCGGCGGCGCTCGGCGCGGCGTACGCCGATCCCCGGCGGCTGCACCACGCCGGCCGGGCCGCGCGCCTGGTCCTCGACAACGCCCGTGCCGCGACCGCCGAGGCCCTGGGTCTGCGCTCCGACGAGGTCACCTTCACGTCCTCGGGGACGGCGGCCGTGCAGCGCGGCCTGCTCGGGCTGCACCGCGGTGCCGGGCGGCACGGCGACACCCTCGTGCACAGCGCCGTCGAGCACTCCGCGGTGCTCGAAGCGGCGACCTGGACGCACAGCCCCACCCGGTCGGTGCCGGTCGACGCGACGGCCCGGATCGACCTGGAGGCCCTCGACCTCGAGGACGCCACCGTGGTGGCGTGCCAGTCGGCCAACCACGAAGTGGGCACCCTGCAGCCCATCGCCGACCTGGCGGCCCGGCTGCACGGCGTACCGCTCTTCGTCGACGCGTGCGCGTCGGCTGGTCGGCTCCCGCTCCCGCACGGGTGGTCGGCGCTCGCCGCCTCGGCCCACAAGTGGGGCGGGCCGGCCGGCGTCGGCATCCTCGCCGTACGGCGGGGCGCCCGCTGGCGCGAGCCCTTCCCGGACGACGACCGCGCGGCCGAGCGCGAGACCGGCTTCGAGAATGTCCCGGCCGTCCTCGCCGCGGCCGCGGCGCTCCAGGCCGTCGTCGCCGAGCGCGACGCCGAGAACGCCCGCCAGCGCGCCCTGGTCGACCGGATCCGGCGCTCGGTCGCCGACCTGCCCGACGTGGAGGTCGTCGGTGACCCCGACAACCGGCTGCCCCACCTGGTGACCTTCTCCTGCCTCTACGTCGACGGCGAGTCGCTGGTGACCGAGCTGGACCGGAGCGGCTTCGAGGTGGCCAGCGGGTCGGCCTGCACGTCCTCGGCGCTCGCGCCCAGCCACGTGCTGGCCGCCATGGGCGCCCTCACCCACGGCAACGTGCGGGTGTCGGTCGGCCGCGAGACCAGCGACGACGACGTCGACCGCTTCCTGGCGGTGCTGCCGAGGGTCGTCGGCGACCTGCGGGCGCGCCTGTGATGCTCGAGCTGGACTGCCGGGGGCAGGTCTGCCCCGCCCCGATCATCGAGCTGGCCGGGCGGATCCGCGAGGTCGCGACCGGTGAGCTGGTCGGCGTGGTCGCGAGCGACGACGCCGCGCGGTACGACGTACCGGCGTGGTGCCGGATGACCGGCCAGGAGTACGTCGGGGAGGAGACCGCCGAGGACGGCGTGCCGCGCTACGTCGTACGTCGGGTCAGGTGAGGTGGGCGCGGACCTCTTCGGCGGCGTCGTCGCCGTACGACTGCCGGATCCGGTCCACGAACTGCTGGGCGCTGAAGGCGTACTCCTGCGTGCCGACGGTCTCGACGACGTAGGCCGCGAGCACGCAGCCGATCTGGGCCGAGCGTTCGTGCCCGAGCTCCCACTCGAGGCCGGCCAGGAAGCCGGCCCGGAACGCGTCACCGACGCCCGTGGGCTCGACGGCCGTCACGCCGGCGGCGGCCTTGACCTCGATCGGCTCGGAGTCTCGGGCGAGGATCCGTACGCCGTCGGCGCCGAGGGTCGTCACCTGGGTGCCGACCCGCGCCAGGATCTCGTCGCCCGACCAGCCGGTCTTGGACTCGATCATCGCCGACTCGTACTCGTTGGAGAACAGGTAGGTCGCGCCGTCGATCAGGTCGCGGATCAGGTCGCCCTCGCTGAAGGCCAGCTGCTGGCTGGGGTCGGCGATGAAGCGGTAGCCACGCTGCCGGCACTCACGGGTGTGGCGGAGCATGCCCTCGGGGTCGTCGGCGGCGATCAGCACGAAGTCCGGCTCGCCGACCTGCTTGACGATCGGGAGCAGCTCGATCAGCCGCGCCTCGCTCATCGCGCCGGGGTAGAAGGAGGCGAACTGCGCCATCGTGCTGTCCGTCGTACACACGAAGCGAGCGGTGTGACGGCTGTCGGAGATGTGCACGAACGAGCAGTCGACGCCGTGCCGCTCGAGCCAGCTGCGGTAGTCGGTGAAGTCCTCACCGGCCGCGCCGACTAGCACCGGCTCAAGCCCGAGCCGGCCCAGCCCGAAGCACATGTTGGGGGCCACTCCCCCGCGCCGAATCTCGAGGTCGTCGACAAGGAAGGACACCGAGATCTTGTCCAGCTGCTCGACGACGAGGGAGTCCTTGAACTTCCCGGCGAACGACATGAGGTGGTCGGTGGCGATGGAGCCGCAGATCAGCAGAGACACGACACGGACCCTACGACGAACGGCCCTAGGGATACCCATCGGTAGCCGTTAGCGTCGAAGCATGGCCACCGCGACTCCCGGCTCCCACCTGGTCCACGACGAGCTCGACAGCGCTCGCTCGATGAGCGATGACTGCCGGGCCGTGGGTGCGAACCTTCGCCTCGACCGCGTCGCTCGCGCCGCCGCGGCGGGTGCGCCAAGCCTGGAGTACGACGACTTCCCGCGCGAGGTGGCCAAGCGCGACCTCACCGTCAGCGAGGCCGCGACCCGCCTGGCCAACGCGCTTCATCTCCACTTGGACTGAGACGCACGAAACCCCCGCCGAGTCGTCTCGGAGAAGGCGGGGGTCTCGTTGGCTGGTGGCTCAGCTGCTCAGTGGAACGAGTCTCCACACGCGCAGGAGCCGGTGGCGTTCGGGTTGTCGATGGTGAAGCCCTGCTTCTCGATGGTGTCGACGAAGTCGATCATCGCGCCGTTGAGATAGGGAACGCTCATCCGGTCGACCACGACGGCCACGCTGTCGAAGTCGGTCACGACGTCGCCGTCGAGGGTGCGCTCGTCGAAGAACAGCTGGTAGCGCAGACCGCTGCAGCCGCCGGGCTGCACCGAGATCCGCAGCTGGAGGTCGTCACGACCCTCCTGCTCCAGCAGGCTCTTGACCTTGGACGCGGCGACCGAGCTCAGGTTGATCTGGTCGGTGCGGCGCTCTTCGGTGACCTGCTCGGTCATGCTGTGCTCCTTCACTGGTGCGAGGCACGTACGTCTGGCCCAATCGTCTCACAGGCAGGGTTATTCCTCTCGATCGCCCGAGACCGAACGCCGCCCCCGGGGCCGTCTCAGCGCGACCAGGTGCGGGCGACCCGCGCAGCGAGCTGGGCGAGGCTCTCGGCCGGCTCGCTGAGGGCTCGCTCCTCGCCCACCAGGTCCACCAGCGAGTACGCCGACTCGATGCCGAGCGCGCGCATCTCCCGGGACCCGACCAGCACCTGGCCGGCCAGCGCGACGCACGGCCGGAGGGCCTCCGCGGCGACGGTCGCGACGCCGTACGGGACCTTGCCGGAGCGGCTGGAGAAGTCGAAGGCCCCCTCGCCGGTCACCACCAGGTCGGCCAGACGGGCGCGGGCGGGCAGGTCGACGGCGTCGGAGACGACGTCGAAGCCCGGCCGCCGGTGTGCCCCGAGCAGCAGGAGTGCGAACCCGAGACCGCCTGCGGCCCCCGCGCCCTTCTCCAGGGAGGTACGACGCTCCGTCGCCGCCGCGAAGTCCTCGAGGACGCCGTCCACAGCCGGGAGCCGCTCCTCGGCGATCCCCTTCTGGGGCCCGAAGGTCTTGGTCGCACCGAACAGCCCGGTCAGGGGGCTGTCGACGTCGCTGGCGCAGGTCAGGGTGACGCCCGCGACGCGCTCGCGGGCCGGACCCAGATCCACCTCGGTGACTCCGGTCAGACCGGCCGGACCCTCGTCGAGCGGCCGGTCGCCGGTGGCGCCGAGAGCACCCAGCAGGCCCGCTCCCCCGTCGGTGGTGCCCGAGCCGCCGAGGCCGACGGTGATGTCGGTGGCCCCAGCTTCGATCGCGTGCATGACCAGCTCACCGACGCCCCAGGTGGTGGCGCTCTCGGCGCGCTCGCCTCCGGTCAGGTCCAGCCCGCAGGCCTGGGCGCTCTCGACCCAGGCCTGGTTCCCCTTGAGCAGCACCGCGCCGGGTACCGGATCGCCGTGCGGCCCGCGCACCGTGACCGCCGCGAGCTCGCCGCCGAGGGCCTCGTGCAGGACGTCGACGAAGCCCGGGCCGCCGTCGGCCATCGGCGCGAGGTCGAGGTCGTCGTCGGGTGCCCGGCGTCGCCAGCCGTCCGCGACCGCCCGGGCCGCCTCGACCGCGGTGAGGGTGCCGGCGAACTTGTCGGGGGCGATCAGCACGCGCATGGGGTCATTGTGACCGGGTGACCAGGCCGACGATCATCGCGGCCGACCCGGCCAGCGCACAGGCGGCGCGCACGTGGTTCCACAGCTCCCACGGGCGGGCGTAGTCGCGCCACGCCTGAGCCGCGTGGGGGCCGTCGGCGGCGACGGAGGCGAAGGCGTCGTTGTGCGGGATGTGGTAGATCGCGGTGATCGCGAACGACGCGACGTAGAGCAGGCAGCCGAGCAGCACCAGGCCGGCGCCGAGGTGATCGTCGCCCCGCAGCCTGAGCAGGGCCGCCACCGCGACCCCGAGGCACAGCAACAGGGTGACGACCATGTCGACTGCCAGCAGCGACTTCGGCGCCACCTTGTTGATCTGCTGCATGGTGGCGACTGCCGCGGCGGGCGGCGAGTCGTCGAGGCCGGGCATGACCAGCGTGGAGAAGCCGAAGAGGACGCCGCCGAAGGCGGCCGAGCCGACGGCGGCGAGGACGGTGGTGATCTGGGTCAGGTTCATGTCTCCACCTCATCGCCGTTCGACGAGACTTTCCATGGGTGAGAGTGCCTGGTGCATCGGAATTCGTCTACGCTGCCGCACGTGGATCCGCTGTCGAGCCTGATCGACGCGCCGCGCGGCCGGGGAGCGTTCCTGCTCCGGGTGCCGCTGGCGCGTCCGTGGTGCCTGCGGATCCGCGACGAGGCGCCGTTGACGGTCGTCGCGGTGACCCGGGGAGCGGCGTGGTTCACCCAGGAGCCCGACGCCGCGGTGCCGCTCGAGGTCGGTGACCTGCTGCTGGTGCGCGGCCTCGCGCCGTACGACGTCAGCGACAGACCGGGGAGCGAGCCGATCGCGGTCATCCTCCCGGGCAACCGCAGCGAGACGCCCGACGGCGCCAGCCTCGACCTGCCGATGACCCACGGCCTGCGCACCTGGGGCAACGACCCCGACGGTGAGGACGGCCTGCTGGTGGGCAACTATGCGTCGGTCGGCGAGGTCGGTGCCCGGATGCTGGCGGCGCTGCCGCCGTGGCTGGTGGTCCGGGGCGGGGAGTGGGACAACCCGCTGGTCGGCCTGCTCCTCGACCAGCTCGACCGGGACGCGCCCGGCCAGGCGAGCCTGCTGGACCGGCTGCTCGACGCCCTCGTCGTGTCCGCCGTCCAGCACTGGGCGACGACGGCCGACGACCTCCCGCCCTGGCTCCGGGCCGGCGGCGACCGTGAGGTGGCACGCGCCCTGGCGCTCGTCCACGACCGTCCGGACACGCCGTGGACGCTGGTGTCGCTCGCCCGCGAGATCGGCCTGTCCCGAGCCGGCTTCTCGCGACGGTTCACCGCTGCGGTCGGCGAGTCACCGATCGCCTACCTGAGCGCGTGGCGCCTGGCCCTGGCCGCGGACCTGCTCGCCGGCACCGACGACACCGTCGGCGAGATCTCGCGCGCGGTGGGCTACGGCAGCCCCTTCACGTTCAGCGACGCCTTCAAGCGGTCGTACGGCGTCAGCCCCGTCGAGCACCGCCGGCGCGGTCGCTCAGGGTGACGCGTCGACCTGGGCCGCCTCGGCGGTCCGGGAGACGAGGTCGGCGACGACACCCTGCAGGTCACCGGTGCGTTCGAAGGCCTGCCGCTGCCGGCGAGCGCCGGTGCCGGTGATGGCCAGCCTGGCCAGCCCGTCGTCCACCAGGACGGCGTCATCGGCCGACTCCAGGGCGGGCCGGACCTCGTCGGCGAGTGCCCGCAGCGCCTCGGCCGCCGGCGCCAGGTCCCACGTCACCGGATGGACGAGCGCGCCGGTCAAGCCGTGGCGCGCGGCCCGCCACCACGCGGCGCGGAGCAGGTCGCTCCGGACGGGCTCCGTCGGCTCCGGCCGCTCGGCGAGGGTCTCCACGAGCGCCCGGGCCAGCGCGGCCGCGAGCACCGCGTCGTCGACGTCGGTGCAGGTGTCGGCGACCCGGATCTCGACGGTGGGGTAGGTCGCGGACAGCCGGGCGTCGTAGTAGAGCATCCCGTCGTCGAGCGCGGCGCCGAGACGGATCAGGGTGTCGCGCACCCGGTAGTACTCCGCGGCCGATCCGTAGGGCTCCGCCGTACCCGAGGTCGGCCAACGGGTCCAGACCTGCTGCCGCCAGGAGGCGTAGCCGGTGTCGCGACCCGACGCGTACGGCGAGTTGGAGGTGAGCGCGGTCAACAGCGGCAGCCACGGCCTGAGGCCGTCGATGACGCGCACGCCCTCCTCGTCGTCGGCCACGTCGACGTGCACGTGCATGCCGAGGGTGCCGGCGCCGCGGCCGGTGTCGCCGAACTCCTGGACGATCCGCTCGTAGCGCGGGTTCACGCTGACCTCCGGCCTGGCACCACCCAGGGGAGCCGTCGCGACGGCGACGACGGCCACGCCGGACTCCTCGGCGGCCGCGATCGCCGTACGCCGTGCCTGCCGGAGCTGCGTGGCGATCTCGGCGAGGTCCTCGGTGGCGTCGGTGTGCGTCTCGACCATGTGGCGCAGCAGCTCGCCTTCGAGGTCGGTCGACGCCGACGGGGCAGGCGCGTCGCCGCGCTCGATGCGGTGCTCGTGGAGCACGGCGCCCGCGGCGTTGGCCAGCTCCCCGGTCTCGGGGTCGACGAGCAGGAGCTCCTCCTCGACTCCTACTTTGCGCACCGAGGACCTGTACCCATCCTGGCCCGGACCACGCCGATCGAGCGCCGGTCTAGGTTGTGCCGGTGAGCGACGTACGGATCCGGCCGATGACGGCCGACGACGTGGCCGCCGCGGAACGGGTCACCGCGATCGGGTTCCACGAGCTCGACACCAGGATGTTCCGCCGCTCGTGGCCGGACCCGCAGCTGCGGCCGCCCGAGCGCAGCGCGGCGTGGATCCGTCGCACCCGGCACCTCGTGGGCACTGACCCCGGGGGCTGCTGGGTGGCCGAGCGCGACGGTGAGATGCTCGGGGTCGTCGTGTCGTTCGAGCGCGAGAAGATGTGGCTGCTCGCGTCGTACGCCGTGGTGCCCGGCGCCCAGGGACTGGGACTCGGCCGGGCACTGCTCGCCCCTGCGCTCGAGCACGGGAAGGGCTCGCTGCGCGGGATGCTCAACGCGTCGAACGACCCGAAGGCGGTGCGGCGCTACCACGACGCCGGCTTCCGGCTGTACCCCCAGATGTTCCTGCGTGGCACCCCCGACCGGTCGGCGATCCCCGTGGTCGAGAAGGTGCGGGAGGGCAGCGCCGGCGACATCGACCTGATGGACTCCGTCGACCGGCGCACGCGCGGAGCGGCGCACGGCGCGGACCACGAGATCCTGCTGGAGCAGTACCGGCTGGTGGTCAGCGACACCGGGACCGGGCAGGGCTACGCCTACCTCGACGGCGGCATCGCCCTGCTGGCGGCGACGGACCGTCGTACGGCGACGAGGCTGATGTGGGAGGGCATCGCCTCGAGCGACGACCTGCTGATCGGCCACATCACGGCCGAGAACGACTGGGCGGTAGACGTGGGCCTGGCCGCGCGGCTCGAGCTCGACCAGGGCGGCTACCTGGCGCTGCGGCACATGAAGCCGCCCAAGCCGTACCTCGCGCACGGCGCCCTGATGTGAGCCTGGGGCCGGTCCCTACGATGGCTTCATGAGCACCGTCGACCTCCCGCTGCTGCCGCTCGGCCGCGGCACGGACCTCACCTCCGAGCGCGGCGTCGAATGCCCGGGCGACCTCCCGTCGCCCTCCGACCCCACCCTGGTGGCGCGGGCCCGGGCTGCCAAGGAGACGCTCGGCGATCGGCTGTTCGTGCTCGGGCACCACTACCAGCGCGACGAGGTCATCCAGTTTGCCGACGTCACCGGCGACTCGTTCAAGCTGGCTCGTGACGCGGCCGGTCGACCGGAGGCGGAGTTCATCGTCTTCTGCGGCGTGCACTTCATGGCGGAGTCGGCCGACATCCTCACCGCGCCCACCCAGCACGTGATCCTGCCCGACCTGGCGGCGGGCTGCTCGATGGCCGACATGGCGCGGCTGGCGCAGGTCGAGGACTGCTGGGACGCGCTGACCGACGCCGGCGTGGCCGACAGCGTCGTACCGGTCACCTACATGAACTCCTCGGCCGACATCAAGGCTTTCTGCGGCCGCCACGGCGGCGCCGTCTGTACGTCGAGCAACGCCGACGTCGCTTTGGAGTGGGCCTTCGAGCAGAAGCCGGACGCTCCGGACGCCAAGGTGCTGTTCCTCCCCGACCAGCACCTCGGCCGCAACACCGCGGTGCTCAAGCTCGGGATGACCCTCGACGACTGCGTCCTGTGGGACCCCCGGCAGCCCGGCGGCGGCGTGGAGCCCGAGGCCTTGGCGAGGGCCCGGATGATCCTGTGGAAGGGCCACTGCTCGGTGCACGGCCGGTTCTCTGCTGACGTCGTCGACGAGCTGCGAGTCCGCAAGCCCGGCATCAAGATCCTGGTCCACCCCGAGTGCACCTACGACGTGGTGACCAGGGCCGACCTGGTGGGCTCCACCGAGTTCATCATCAAGACCATCGACGCCGCCCCGCCGGGCTCGAGCTGGGCGATCGGCACCGAGCTCAACCTCGTGCAGCGGCTGGCGCGGGCACACCCCGAGCAGGACATCGCCTTCCTCGACCGCAACGTCTGCTACTGCTCCACGATGAACCGGATCGACCTCCCCCACCTGGTGTGGGCACTCGAGTCGCTGGTCGACGGCGTGGTCGTGAACCGGATCCAGGTCGACCCCGACACCGAGCACTACGCCCAGATCGCCCTGCAGCGGATGCTCGACCTCCCCGGCCGCTCCCACCGCGACTGAACGACGTACCTCCGCCGAGTCGTCATATGACGACTCGGCGCGATTTCGGCTGCCTCTTTTGCGCCGACTCGGCGTGATCTGGGCGCCTCTTTGCGCCGACTCGGTTACAGGCCGGGGGCGCCCCAGAGGGCGAGCCAGCGCTGGAGGTCCTCCTCCATGGGGAGCTCGGCCTTGAGCTCGTCGCGGAGCTGGATCTCCAGCAGGTTGTCGCGGGTCTTGGGACCGGTGGGGGCGAAGCCGTAGAAGGTGCCCTGCTTGTACAGGTAGACCAGGCCGACCTTGCGGCCGCTGCGGTCGGCGAACGGGACGACCGAGCACAGCAGGCCATCACCGAACCCCTGCTCCTCCAGGGCGGTGTTGACCGCGTGCAGGTCGGTGCAGAGTCCCTCGACGTCGTCGGTCCCGCGGGTGACCACCAGCCAGGTGAAGCCGAAGTCGTCGCGCGAGACGGCCACGTCGGGCTTGTCGAGGTCGCCCTTGATCAGGGCGACGACGTCGTCCTGGGTCTGCTGGTACGCAGCCCCGACGGCCGCCCGGAAGCAGACCGACCCGGTGCCCGTCGGGGTCAGACCGGCCGAGGTCTCCAGGGTGATGGCCGCGCTCGGGATCAGGAACAGGGAGTCGAGGTCGGCCCGCTTGGGCTTCGTGCGTCCGGTGATCGCGCCCCAGAAGCCGCTCACGGTGTGTCGGGACCGTCCACCGGGCGGCTCAGCTCGGCCTGGATCCTCGCCAGCTGCTCGAGGCGCTGCTCCAGCGACGGGTGGGTCGAGGTCAGCTGGCTGAGGCTCACACCCTTGATCGCCGGGGCGATGAAGAAGGCGTTCATCGAGCTCGACGCCCGCAGGTCCTTCTCCGGGACGGCCGACATGCCGCCGGAGATCTTCTGCAGCGCCGTGGCCAGGGCCTGGGGCTTCATGGTCAGGTAGGCGCCCGAGCGGTCGGCGCACAGCTCGCGGTAGCGAGACAGCAGCCGCGTCAGGAAGAAGCTCACGGCGTACACCACGAGGCTGACGACCAGGACGACGAGCCAGACGGGGACGCCGTTGTTGTCGTTGTTGTTACGGCGACCGCCGCCGAACAGCGCGCCGTACTGCGCGCCGCGAGTCAGCATCCCGGCGACGACGCCGGCCGTGGAGGCGATCGTCATCACGGTGACGTCGCGGTGCGCGACGTGGCTCAGCTCGTGGGCGAGCACGGCCTCCATCTCGTCGGCGGTCAGCAGCCCGAGGATGCCGGTGGTCACGCAGACCACGGAGCGCTCGGGCGAGCGACCGGTGGCGAAGGCGTTCGGGACGTTCATGTCGGCGACCCCGACCCGCGGCTTCGGCATGTCGGCCAGCGCCACCAGCCGGTCGATCATGGCGTGCAGCTCAGGGGCCTGCTCGGGTGTCACCTCGCGCGCCCGCATCGCCTTCATCGCGACGGTGTCGGAGAAGTACCACTGCCCCCAGGCGATCCCGATCGCGATCACGCCGATGATCGGCGTCCACTGCGCAGGCAGGACGAACATCAACGCCACGACGAGCGCGACGAACAGCGCGCCGAGCAGGAACATGACCGACGTCATCCGGACGGTGAGGCCGGTATCTGAGGTGAAGCGGGTGCGTGCCATGTCTCCAGTGTCAACCAGGGATCAAACCGTCGCCGCTGAGCATGTCGCGGACCTCCGCCAGCGAGGCGTCCGCCATCGGCAGGATGAGGTCGCTGGGCTCCAGCGAGTCGGCGCTGCGCTCGGCCCCGGCGGCGCGTACGCCGTCCAGCAGCGAGGCGAGCGCGGTCTGGAACTCGCCCTCGTCGCCCGACTCGACCGAGGACTCGATGCGCGCGTCGAGGTCGTTGAGGGCGGCGACCGCCTCCTCGGACAGGTCGAACTGACCCTCACCGAGAATGCGGACGATCATTTCTGCTCGCCGGAGGACTCGGAGGACGCCTCCTGCTCCCCTTGCAGGATGTCGCCGTCCGGGCCGGCCTCGATCGCCTCGGGCGCCTTGCCGGCCTTGAGCTTCGCGAGCTCGGCCTCGACCTCGGACTGCGAGCTCATCGCCTCGAGCTCGCGGGAGATGTCGTCGCCGCTGTTGAGCGAGCTGGCGTCGTCGAGGGCACCGGAGGCGATCAGCTCGTCGATGGCACCGGCCCGGGCCTGCATCTGTGCGGTCTTGTCCTCCGCGCGCTGGATGGCCATGCCGACATCGCCCATCTCCTCGCCGATGCCCGACATCGCCTCGCCGATCTTGGACTGGGCCTCGGCGGCGGTGTAGGTCGCCTTGATCGTCTCCTTGCGGGTGCGGAACGACTCGACCTTGGCGCTGAGCCGCTGCTGGGCGAGGGTCAGCTTCTCCTCCTCGCCCTGGAGCTGCGCGTGCTGGGCCTTCAGGTCGGTGATCTGCTGGGTGAGTCCGGACTTGCGGGTCAGCGCCTCCCGGGCGAGGTCCTCGCGGCCGACGCTGATCGCCTGCTCGGCCTGACCCTGCAGCTTGTCGGACTGGGCGGTCAGCTGATTGACCTGGAGCTCCACGCGCTTGCGCGAGGTGGCGACGTCGGCAACTCCACGGCGTACCTTGGCCAGCAGGTCCAGCTGACGCTGGTAGCTGTAGTCGAGGGTCTCGCGAGGGTCCTCGGCCTTGTCGAGGACCTTGTTCGCCTTGGACCTGAAGATCAGGCTGAATCGTTGCCACATGCTCATGAACCCAGACTATGGGTAGGCGTCAAGGTCGCGGCACCGACGGTAGGCTGACCGCGCGCGCCCTTCCGGGCCCGTGCCCCAGACAGGAAGCCTGACGTTGTTCCGCCGTACGAAGACCGAGACCACTCCCGTCGCGACCGACCCGACCACCGAGGGTGGCGCCCAGAAGAAGGGGCGGCCCACCCCGTCGCGCAAGGAGGCCGAGGCCGCCGCCAAGGCTCGCGCCAAGGTGCCTCGCACCCGCAAGGAGATGGCCGCCGCGCAGAAGCAGCAGCGCGGCCAGAACAGCGGCCAGATGCGGCAGGCGATGCGTACCGGCGACGACCGCTACCTGCCCGCCCGCGACAAGGGTCCTGTCAAACGCTTCGTCCGCGACTACGTCGACAGCCGCTTCTCGTTCATCGAGCTGCTGATCCCGCTGATGCTGGTCGTGCTGATCCTCGGCTTCACCGGCAACCCGACCGTCACCACGTATGCGAACCTCGCGATGCTGTCGGTCTTCCTGCTGATCATCGTCGACCTGATCCGGCTGCGGTTCCGCCTCCAGCGCGAGCTGTCCAAGCGGTTCCCCGACTCGCCGAGCAAGGGCACGACGTACTACGCCGTCGCCCGCTCGATGCAGATGCGCTTCATGCGGCTGCCCAAGGCCCAGGTCAAGGTCGGCCAGCAGCTCCCCGAGAACTATCGGTAGGTCTCGACTTCGCTCGACCAACGAGTCCTAGGCGTCGTAGTCGAGGACCACGCGCGCCGAGGTCGGGTGCGACTGGCAGGTGAGGACGTAGCCCTCCGCGATCTCCTCGGGCTCGAGCGCGTAGTTGACGTCCATCGCCACCGTGCCCTCCACCAGCTGGGCGCGGCAGGTGCCGCACACCCCACCGCGGCACGCGAACGGCAGGTCGGAGCGCACTCGGAGAGCCGCCTCGAGCACGCCGACGTCGTCGGGCCGTAGCTCGAGGTCGGTGGACCGGCCGTCGAGCTTGATCGTCACGTGCGCCGCGCCCTCGACACCGGGCGCGACGACCTCGGGCGGCCGCGGGACGGGGTCGGCGTGGAACAGCTCGGTGTGGATCGCGGTCGGCTGCGCTCCGTGACCGAGGATCACCTCGCGCAGGTCGACCACCATCTGCTGAGGCCCGCACAGGAACCACTCGTCGACCTCATCAGCCGGCAGCAGGGCATCGAGGATCCGGGTCAGGCGGTCGCCGTCCAGCCGCCCGGAGAACAGCTCGACGTCCTGCTGCTCACGGGAGAGGACGTGGACCAGCCAGAACCGGTCGGGGAACCGGTCCTTGAGGTCGTGGAGCTCGTCGAGGAACATCACCGTGCGGTGGCTCCGGTTCGCGTAGACCAGCATCACCTGGGCCTGCGGCTCGCTCTCCAGGATCGTCGCCACGATCGACAGCACCGGCGTGACCCCCGAGCCCGCGGCGATCGCGACGTACGTCTTGGTGGACGCAGGGTCGAGCGTTGTGGTGAATCGGCCGGCCGGTGTCATCACGTCGAGGGAGTCACCGACCTTCAGGGTGTCGACGACGCCCTCGCTGAAGACGCCGCCGGGCAGCTTCTTGACCCCGATCCGGAGCAGCGCGGAGCTCGGCGTCGTACAGATCGAGAAGCTACGGCGCTCGCCGTCGTCGCCGCGGATCGTGAGGTGCTGGCCGTGCACGAAGCGGTAGTCGTCGGCGAGGTCGGGGGGTACGGCGAAGGTGAGCGCGACCGAGTCATCGGTCAGCGGCTCGACGGAGGCCACCCGGAGCGGGTGGAAGACGGGCTTGCTCACCTACAGAGCCTTGAAGTGGTCGAACGGCTCGCGACAGGCACGGCACACCCACAGGCTCTTGCACGAGGTCGAGCCGAAGCGGCTGGACTCCCGGGTGTCGAGGCTGCCGCACTGCGGGCAGCGCACCGACAGCGCGAGCCCGACCGGGCCGTCGGGGCGGGCACCGACCACGCCCGGCGGCGCGATGCCGGCCGCGGCGAGCTTCGCGCGACCCTCCTCGGTCACGTCGTCGGTGGACCAGGCGGGGCTGAGCACGAACTCGACGTCGACGTGCTGGTAGCCGGCGCAGGTCAGCGTCTCGACGAGGTCGGTGCGGATCGTCTCCATCGCGGGGCAGCCGGAGTACGTCGGGGTGATGGTCACGTGGACGCGTCCCTGGTCGTCCTCGGTCACGTCGCGGAGGATCCCGAGGTCCTCGATCGTCACGTGCGGGAGCTCGGGGTCGAGCACGGTCGCGGCGAGGTCGCGCGCCCGCGTCAGCTGCATCACCATGTCGCCCCCGGGTGTGAGCGGTGGAGGTGCTGCATGTCGGCCAGCAGGTGGCCGAGGAACTCGGTGTGGAGTCCTTCGCGACCTCCGGCCAGGGCAGGGGGTACGTCGGGCACGTTGAGCGTCGCCTGCGCCGATCACCTGGGCCAGGTCGGAGAGCACGGGCTCCCGGAGTTCCGCCGGGTCGACGACCCGGCCCGCCAGCGACGGCTCGAGCGGGGCGAAGAGCTCCGCGACGTAGGGCCACTCGGCGTCGAGCGCCGCCTGCATCCGCACGTGGGACTCCTCGGTGCCGTCGCCGAGACGCAGCACCCAGTGGGCGGCGTGGTCGACGTGGTAGGCGACCTCCTTGACGGCCTTCGCCGCGATGCCGGCCAGGGTCTCGTCGGTGCTCCCCCGCAGCCCGTCGTAGAGGTGGGCCTGGTACGTCGCGAGCACCAGCAGGCGCGCCATCGCGACCCCGAAGTCGGTCATCGGGCGCTCGACCAGCTTGACGTTGCGGAACTCGCGGTCGTCGCGGAGGTACGCGAGGTCGTCCTCGGACCGGCCCGCGCCCTCGAGCTCACCGGCGTACGTCAGCAGCATCCGGGCCTGGCCGAGCTGGTCGAGCCCGATGTTGGCGAGGGCGACGTCCTCCTCCAGCTCCGGGGCACGGCTGATCCACCAGCCCATCCGCTGGGCCGACACCAGGGCGTCGTCGGCGAGGCCGACGGTGTAGTCGAAGAGAGGCTGGTCCACTAGAGGTGCTCAACCCCTTCGGGGACGTCGTAGAACGTCGGGTGCCGGTAGATCTTGTCCGCCGCCGGGTCGAAGAACGCGTCCCGCTCGTCGGGGGTCGAGGCCTCGATGTCGCTGGCGCGGACCACCCAGAGCGAGACCCCCTCGCTGCGGCGGGTGTAGAGGTCGCGGGCGTTGCGCAGGGCCATCTCCGCGTCGGGCGCATGGAGAGACCCGGCGTGCACGTGGGACAACCCGCGCCGGGCGCGGACGAAGACCTCCCAGAGCGGCCAGTCGCGCCGCCGCCCTGCGACCTCGCTGGTCGAGCCTGTCGAGACCATCACGCCACCGACTCACGGCGTACGGCGTGCTTCGCGGCGTAGGCGTCGGCGGCCTCGCGCACCCAGGCGCCCTCCTCGTGGGCACGACGCTTGTGCGCCATCCGCTCGGTGTTGCACGGGCCGTTGCCCTTGATCACCTCGAAGAGCTCGGTGAAGTCGATCTCGCCGTACTCGAAGTGGCCGCTCTCGTCGTTCCAGCGCAGGTCGGGGTCGGGCAGCGTCAGCCCGAGCGCTTGGGCCTGCGGCACGGTCATGTCGACGAAGCGCTGCCGCAGCTCGTCGTTGGAGAAGCGCTTGATGCCCCACGCCATCGACTGCGCGGAGTTCGGGGAGTCGTCGTCCGGCGGGCCGAACATCATCAATGCGGGCCACCAGTAGCGGTTGACGGCGTCCTGCGCCATCGCCTTCTGCGCGGGCGTGCCGTGGGAGAGGGTGTGCAGGATCTCGAAGCCCTGCCGCTGGTGGAAGGACTCCTCCTTGCACACTCGGACCATGGCGCGGGCGTAGGGGCCGTAGGAGCAACGGCACAGGGGCACCTGGTTGGTGATCGCAGCACCGTCCACCAGCCAGCCGATCGCGCCGACGTCTGCCCAGCTGAGGGTCGGGTAGTTGAAGATCGAGGAGTACTTCTGGCGGCCGGAGTGGAGCTGGTCGACGAGGTCGGCCCGGTCGACGCCGAGCGTCTCCGCCGCGGCGTACAGGTAGAGCCCGTGGCCCGCCTCGTCCTGCACCTTGGCCATCAGGATCGCCTTGCGGCGCAGGGTGGGCGCGCGGCTGATCCAGTTGCCCTCGGGCTGCATGCCGATGATCTCGGAGTGTGCGTGCTGGGCGATCTGACGGATCAGGCTCTTGCGGTAGGCCTCGGGCAGGTCGTCGCGCGGCTCGATCCGTCCCTCGTCGGCGAGCAGGGCGGTGAAGGCCTCGGGGTCGTGCGTCACGGCCGCCTCGGGGACGTCGGGGCCGAAGTCGTTGCCGTACATCGTGACCACGTTACCAGCGCTTGTGACACCCCTGCGCATCGTTGCCGCGTGGGTGTAACACGTCGGTGGCTGCGAGAATCGGCCGCATGAGCAGCAGCCCCACCGCCGATGTCTCGGTGCGGATCGCCTGGGCGGACGACGCCGAGGCGATCGCCGAGATCCAGGCCCGCGCCTGGGCCACGTCGTACGCCGGGCTGGTGCCGGCCGCCGGCGAGCTCCGCACCGCCGACTTCGCCCAGCTCTGGCGCGACGCGCTGACCAGCCCCGCCGATGCTCGGCATCGGGCGCTGGTCGCGCTCGAGCGCAACCGCGTGGTCGGCTTCGCGATCACGACCCCGGCGACCGATCCCGACTGCGACCCGGTCGCCGACGGCGAGCTGATGGAGCTCACCGTCGACGCCGCCGACCGCGGCCACGGGCACGGGTCACGGCTGCTGCAGGCGGCCGCGGACACGATGACCGCGGACCGTTTCACCCGCGCCGTCACCTGGCTGGTTGCCGCCGACGACGCCCAGCGGACCTTCTTGACCGAGGCCGGGTGGGCCCCCGACGGCGCGCACCGCACCCTCGACCTCGACGGCACCGGCGCCACCCAGGTCAAGCAGGTCCGGCTGCACACGGCGCTGGCCTGACCCCCTTGGTTTCCGGCGGCGGCGGGGGCACGATGGAGCAACGGCGCCTGCCGCACCTTCCGACGAACGGAGTCCGCACGATGTTCGGACCGCTGCCTCTTCTCCACCGGATCGTGCTGGCCCTCGTCACCGCCGCCTCCGGCGTCCTGGCGGGCGCGTGGGCGGCGCACGTCACGGCGCTGCCCTTGGCCGTGTCGATGGGCGCCATCGTCGGCGGCCTGCTCGGCCTGGGTGCGGCGTACGCCGTGGTGCACCAGCCGCAGCCACGACCGGTGCGCGTCACTCGCCGCCGCTGACGGCGCCCGCCGTTAGGGTCGGCCCGTGCCCGACCCCGGTCCCGAACCACCCGTCGAGCCGCCACCCGAGCGTCGGGCGATCATCCGCGACGGCTTGGGAGTAGGCCTCGCAACGGGCCTGTACGGCGTCTCGTTCGGGGCGATCGCCGTCGCCGCCGGACTCTCGGTCCTGCAGACCTGTGTGCTGTCGCTCCTGATGTTCACCGGCGCCTCGCAGTTCGCCTTCGTCGGCGTCGCGGCGGCCGGCGGAGCGCCCCTCTCGGGAGCCGTCACCGCCCTCCTGCTCGGCACCCGCAACACCCTCTACGGCCTGCGGCTGGCGCCGTTGCTGCAGTTCACCGGCTGGCGGCGGCCCCTCGCCGCCCACCTGGTGATCGACGAGTCGACGGCGATGTCGGTGACCCGTGAGACGACGGTCGCCGCCCGGATCGGGTTCCTCAGCACCGGCCTCGCGGTCTTCGCGCTGTGGAACCTCTTCACGTTTCTCGGTGCGATCGCCGGCAACCTGATCGGCGACCCCAGCACCTACGGGCTCGACGCCGCCGTCGGCGCCGCCTTCCTGGCCCTGCTCTGGCCGCGCTTGTCCGATCCCCGGAACCGGATCGTCGCGGCGTGCGCGGCCGTCGTCGCGCTGGGCGCCGTACCCGTGACCGCGGCCGGTGTCCCCGTCCTGGTCGCCGGCGGCGTGGCGCTGCTGGCCGGCGTCCTCACCAGCACCGCTTCCGACTCCACCGAGATCCCGGGCTCATGACCTGGTGGTGGGCGCTGCTCGGCGCCGGCGTCGGCTGCTACCTGCTCAAGCTGGCCGGGCTCTCCGTCCCGGCCCGGGTCCTGGAGCGGCCACTCGTCGAGCGGGTGGCCGACCTGATCCCGGTCGCACTGCTCTCGGCCCTGGTCGCCGTCCAGGTGTTCGCCACCGGTACCCACCTGACCATCGACGCTCGCGCCGCCGGGCTGGCGGTCGCCGTGGTCGCGCTGTTGCTGCGCGCGCCGTTCCTGGTGGTGGTGGTCGCCGCCGCCCTCACCGCCGCGTTGCTGCGGCTCGTCTTCCCCGGCTGGTAGGGGTTCAGATCAGTCGAGTTCGAGCAGGTGCTCGAGGCCGACGATGAGGCCGGGGTGGTCGGAGATGGCCCGCACCGCCATCAGTACGCCGGGGGTGAACGACGCACGGTCCAGCGAGTCGTGCCGGATCGTGAGCGTCTCCCCCGGGCCGCCGAGGACGACCTCCTGGTGGGCGACCAGCCCGCGCGCGCGGACCGAGTGCACGTGGACGCCGTCCACCTCGGCACCCCGGGCACCGTCGAGGGAGGTCGACGTGGCGTCGGGCATCGGCTCCAGGCCGGCGTCGCGCCGGGCGGTCGCCACCAGCTCCGCGGTACGGCGCGCCGTACCGCTGGGCGCGTCGGCCTTGTCGGGGTGGTGCAGCTCGATGATCTCGACCGACTCGTAGTACGGCGCAGCGGCCGCCGCGAAGCGCATCATCAGCACCGCGCCGATAGAGAAGTTCGGCGCCACCAGGATCCCGACCCCGGGCGCCTCCGCGAGCGCCTCGCGCAGCGCGTCGAGCCGGGGCCGGTCGAAGCCGGTCGTGCCGACGACGCAGTGCAGCCCGTGCGCCACGCACCAGCGCAGGTTGTCCATCACCACGTCGGGATGGGTGAAGTCGACCACGACCTCGGCGGAGGTCAGCGGGTCCAGGGAGTCGCCGGCGTCGACGGCCGCCACCAGGTCGAGGTCGTCGGCCGCCTCGACACCCCGGCACACCTCCGACCCGACCCGGCCGCGCGCACCGAGGACGCCCACCCTGACGCTCACGGGGCCAACCTAGCGGTCTCACCGCGGAAGACGGGCCAGGGACGCGTCGGCCGACACCGGGCGACCTGGCCTCACCGGCGAGCCGGAATCTGGCAGTCTGAGGCCATGCCAGTGCAGCAGATCCCGCCGCGTCTGATGTGGGCCGTCGACCTGATGGATCCGCAGCCGGGTGACAACATCCTCGAGATCGGCTGCGGACCAGGCATGGGCGCCGAGCTGATCTGTGCCCGGCTCAGCACCGGCAAGCTTTTCGCCATCGACCGTTCCGAGTCCGGCGTCGACCGCACCCGGCGGCGCAACCAGAAGTACGTCGACGCGGGCCGGCTGACCGTGCGCCAGATCGACCTGGCCACCCTGCGGGTCCCGGTGAAGCGCCTCCACAAGGTCTTCGCCTTCAACGTCAACCTGTTCTGGGTCCGCCAGTGCGCGGACGAGGTGGCGCTGCTGCACGAGCGGGTCCTGCCCGGCGGTGCGGTCTACCTGTTCTACGAGACCACCCAGCCCGAGCTGGTGCCGAACATCGTGAAGAAGGCGTCGGCCGCGCTCACCGAGGGCGGATTCCGGGTGTCCGTGGTGGACCAGAAGGCGCCACCGGTGGTGGCCCTGATCGGACGCAGATAAGGCTCTCACCTGATATTGACCACGTATTAGGTTATTCCCTAAACTGAGGTCAGATCAGGAAGGAGTCGGGATGAGAGTCGCGGTGCTCACCGTGGACCAGCACGGCAGCCGGACCCGCGACGACCAGGTCCCGGCCGCGCTCGAGGCGCTCGCCGCCGTGCCCACACGGCTCGCCTTCCAGCGCACCGTCGGCGACGAGTTCCAGGGCGTGCTCGACGAGCCGGCCGCGCTCGCCCCCGCCCTCGAGGTGCTGCTGCGCGCCGACGCCTGGAACATCGGCATCGGCCTCGGCGACGTCGAGACCCCCTTGCCGGACCACACCCGCGCCGGGCGTGGACCGGCGTACGTCGCAGCGCGGGAGGCGGTCACGGCGGCGAAGTCGAGCCCCTGGCGAGTCCGCGTCTCCGGCCCGAGCACGGCAGCCCGAGCCCTGGAGTCGGCGGTCTGGCTGTGGGCGGCGCTGCTCGCACGCCGTACCGAACGAGGCTGGGAGGTCGCCGACCTGGTCGACCAGGGGCTGACCTACGAGGAGACCGCAACACGCCTCGGGATCACCCAGTCCGCCGTCAGCCAGCGGGCTGCGGCCGCTGGGATCGCCGAGGGCCGCCGCGCCCGCGAGCTGGTGGAGTTCCTGACCCGTACCGCGCTGGAAGGGGAGTGATGGACGCCGACACCATCGTGCTCGTCCTGACCTGCATGGCCGCGGTCACCGCCCTGACCGGGCTCGCCACCGGCCGCGCCGTCCGGCTGTGGACCGTCGCGACGGTGGTGCTGGTCGGCCTCGCGCTCGCGGTCGCCTGGTTCTACGCCGATCCCGACGGATCACCCGACTCCCTGGTCACGGTCGTCGCCGGCCTCGTCGCGGTGACTGGAGGCGGACTGGTCACCACCCAGGTCTTCGGGCTGGTCGACAAGGGCTCGCCCCCGCGCCGTACCGGCGAGGTGCTGCGCGGCGGAGCCTGGATCGGCGCCCTCGAGCGTCTGGGGGTGTACGTCGCACTGGTCGCTGGCTGGGGGCCCGGCCTGGCGATCGTGCTCGCGGTCAAGGGCCTGGGGCGCTATCCCGGAGCTGCGCAGCCAGGAGGACTCCGGGGCCGCCGAGCGGTTCATCATCGGGACCTTCACCAGCGTGCTCTGGGCCGTGGCCTGTGTCGGCCTGGCCGTGCTCACGTCGTAGCCGCTCGCCCCGGACACCCACCGGCTGCTCGTGCCGCTCTTTCGCTGGGTCGCCTGGCGAGCAAGCTCGCTGCGGCGCTCACTGCGGCCGCGCAGCCGCGACTTCGTCGCGTCTGCGCGTCCTCGCTCGATGCCCGGATGCGTGGTTTTCGCCGTCCGAAACGGCGCATTCACTCTTGACGCCCACATAATCGGGCGGATATACAGAGAAACGCAGATGTGAGCGGCGCCACACCGAGGCGACGCAGCTGTGGGAAAGGACGGAAACCATGGCGATGCCAGATGCATTGAGCACGACGTCGGAGGGCAGCGGCGCTCGCGCCCGCATCCAGCGATTCGGCGGCTACCTCTCGGGCATGGTGATGCCCAATATCGGGGCGTTCATCGCCTTCGGGTTCATCACTGCCCTCTTCATCCCGGACGGCTGGACACCCAACGCGGACCTGGCCGAGATGGTCGGGCCGATGATCATCGTGCTCATCCCGACCCTGGTGGCGTACTCCGGTGGCCGGATGGTGCACGGCCAGCGGGGTGCCGTCATCGGTGCGGTCGCGGTGTTCGGCGCGATCGTCGCCGGGGCCGACCCGGTCCGGCTCAACGACGGGACGACGGCGCTGCCCTTCGGCGGCCAAGTCATGATCCTGGGTGCCTTCGTCCTCGGCCCGCTGTCGGCGTACCTGCTGAAGCTGTTCGACAACCTGGTCGCCGGCCGGGTCAAGGCCGGCTTCGAGATGCTGATCGACAACTTCAGCATCGGCATTCTCGGCGGCGTCATGGCGATCTTCGGATACACGGTGATCGAGCCGATCGTCGGCTGGATCACCGACCGACTCGGCGAGGGGGTCGAGACGCTGGTCAACCACAGCCTGCTCCCGCTCTCGTCGGTCATCATCGAGCCCGCCAAGGTGCTGTTCCTCAACAACGCGATCAACCACGGCGTGCTGACGCCGCTCGGGGCGGCCGAGGTCACCACCCAGGGCAAGTCGATCCTCTTCATGCTGGAGGCCAACCCGGGCCCGGGCGCGGGCCTGCTGCTCGCCTACATGTTCTTCGGCCCGCGCTCGCTGCGTCCGACGGTCCCGGCCGCGCTGATCATCCAGTTCTTCGGTGGCATCCACGAGATCTACTTCCCCTACGTGCTGATGCGGCCCAAGACCATCCTCGCCACCATCGCCGGCGGGGCGTCGGGCATCGCGGTCTTCCAGGCGTTCGGCGTCGGCCTCACCGGCCCGGCGGCACCGGGCAGCTTCATCGCCTTCATGAGCGTCACCGCGAGAGGCGACTACTTCGGAGTGATCCTCGGGATCCTCACCTCGGCGGTCGTCTCGTTCATGGTCACCGGTGCGCTGTTCCGTTCGGCCACGGCGTCGACGACGCCGAGGGCATGACCGACATCGACCTGACCAAGGCCGAGGAGTCGGTGGCCGCCACCAAGGCCCAAGGGAAAGTAGGTTGAGACGATGACATCGATCAACGGCTCTGATGTGACGAAGGTCGTCATCGCGTGCGACGCCGGTATGGGTAGCAGCGTGATGGTCGCCAGCACCATGAAGAAGAAGCTGAAGAAGTACGACGTCGACGTCGTCCACACGCCCGTCAACGAGATCCCGGCCGACGCCCAGGTGGTGCTCTGCCATGCCGGGCTCGCCGACCGGGCGCGCGGGGTCAACCCCAACGCCGTCGTCGTACCGTTCCAGATCTTCATGGGCGACCCGGCCTTCGCCAAGGTCGAGAATGCGATCAAGGACGGCGGGACCCTTGAGTCCTGAGACAGCCCCCGGGGTGCTGAGTGCCGAGGCGGTCCGCCTCGGCCTCAGCGCCACCGACAAGGAGGACGCCCTGCGCCAGTGCGGCGCCGTGCTCGTCGAGATCGGCGCGGCCGGCCCGGCGTACGCCGACGCGATCCTCGAGCGTGAGCAGTCGGTCTCGACGTACATGGGCATGGGCTTCGCGATCCCGCACGGCACCGACGCCAGCCGTGAGCACATCAACCGCGCCGCGCTCGCCTTCCTGCAGTTCCCCGACGGGGTCGACTGGAACGGCAAGGAATGCCAGGTGTGCATCGCGATCGCCAGCAAGAGCGACGAGCACATCTCCATCCTGCAGTCACTGGCGATGGTGCTCAGCGACCCGCCGTCCGCGCAGCGCCTGCGCGAGACCACGAGCGTCGACGAGGTGCTCGAGCTGCTCGCGCCGCGCGACGACGAAGACTGACCCCCACCCCACGAGAAGAGGCTCCACCGATGAAGGCCCTGCGCTTCTACGCGCCCGAGGACGTACGACTCGAGGACGTGGCCGAGCCCGAGTGCGCGCCTGACGAGATCAAGCTGCGGGTGCGCAACTGCTCGACCTGCGGCACCGACGTGAAGATCTTCTACAACGGTCATCAGAACCTCACTCCCCCACGGACGATCGGCCACGAGATCGCCGGCGAGGTCGTCGAGGTCGGCGCGGAGGTGAACACGACGTACGGCAGCGACTGGCAGGTCGGCGACCGGGCCCAGGTGATCGCCGCCGTGCCGTGCGGCGAGTGCTACGAGTGCAAGAAAGGCTGGATGGCCGTCTGCCAGAACCAGACGTCGGTCGGGTACCAGTACGACGGCGGGTTCGCCGAGTACATGATCGTGCCCCGGCAGGTGCTCAAGGTGGACGGCCTCAACAAGATCCCGGACAACGTGGGGTACGACGAGGCCTCCGCCGCCGAGCCGTTCGCCTGCGCGATCAACGCCCAGGAGCTACTCGGCATCGAGGCCGGCGACACCGTCGTGGTCTTCGGTGCGGGACCGATCGGCTGCATGCACATCCGGATCGCCCGCGGCGTGCACCGGGCCGGTCCGGTCTTCCTCGTCGACGTCAACGCCGAGCGGCTGAAGATGTCGGCCGAGGCCGTGCAGCCCGAGGAGACCATCGACGGCTCGCAGGTCGACGTGGTCGAGCGGGTGATGGAGCTGACCGGCGGCCGCGGCGCCGACGTCGTGATCACCGCGACGGCCGCCAACGTCACCCAGGAGCAGGCGATTGCGATGGCGGCCCGCAACGGCCGGATCTCCTTCTTCGGCGGCCTGCCCAAGACCGACCCGACCATCACCTGCGACTCCAACCTCGTGCACTACCGGCAGCTCCACATCCACGGAGCCAACGGGTCGGCGCCAGAGCACAACAAGCGTGCGCTGCAGTACATCTCGACCGGCCAGGTGCCGGTCAAGGACCTGATCACCCGCCACATCCCCCTCGACGACGTCCTCTCCGCCTTCGACATCGTCAAGAAAGGCGAAGCCATCAAGGTCACCGTCGAGCCGTGAGGCGACGAAGTCGCCGCAGGGCTCACGACCGGGAGGTCGAGCGAGCGCACCGCCGAGCCTGCGAGGTCACCGTCGAGCGGTGACCGAGGAACGAGGTCACGGCTCTTGACGGGGAGGTCGAGCAAGCGCACCGCCGAGCCTGCGAGGCGGTGACCGCGGGTCGAGACCCGGTGAGATGTGCAGGGCGGTGACCCGTGGTCTCGACAAGCTCGACCGACGGAACGACGGGGTCTCGACCAGCTCGACCGACGGAACGACCGAGGTCTCGACCAGCTCGACCGACGTCATGACCGACGGGCGATCCGAGTCTCGACAAGCTCGACCGACGCAAGGACACTGTCTGCGGAGGGCGGGACATGGCCGAGGGCGGGACCCGGGCGGAGTTCGAGCGCTGGGTGGCGCCCCATCTGACGAGCCTCGCGCGCTACGCCGGTCGCAGGGTGGGCCCCGCCGACCGCGACGACGTCGTCCAGCGGTCACTGATCCACGCCTACCAACGCTGGTCGACGTACGACGCGTCGCGGGACAGCCCGGTCGCCTGGCTGCTGAGGATCGTGGCGCAGGAGTCAGGCACCCACCGCAGCCGTCAACCCGCGAGAGAGGTCGTCGAGCTCGTCGACAGCACGGGAGCTAGGCCTGAGACTCCTGACGTCGACCTGGAGCGGGCCGTCGAGGGCCTCGGCGGCCGCGAGCGGCGTGCCGTCGACCTGCACTACTTCGTGGGTCTCGACGTCGCGACCGTCGCCGAGATCGAGAGGTGCGCTCCTGGCAAGGTCGACGCCACGCTCCAGCAGTCACGCCACCGGCTACTCCGGCTGCTGGGCGACGACCCCGACCACCCGATCGACGAGCAGCTCCGCGCGACCGCCGTCCGCTGGCAGGGCGCTCAGCCGCCCCCGCCGGAGGTACCGATCCGGAGGCTCCATGAATCTCTCGGGTGGAGACTCCCCAGGCGCCGTGTCGTGGCCGCCGCGGCTGCAGTGCTGCTGGTGGGTGGGGTCGCGGCTCTCGTGGGCGCCCTGAGCAGGGACGGCGGTGACAGCGCACCGGCCGCTGCGGCCACGCCGCCACCCGCCCGCATCGACCGGTCGCAGAAGATCGTCCCCTTCCGTGATCTGGAAGCCCGGCACCCGGCGCTGGGTGACGCCGTGAACGGCGCGCGGGTGACGCCGTACGACGACGTCTCGGCCACCGGCGACGTCTCGGGGACGGTCCACCCCGGCGCCACTCTCGTCTTCGATGTGGCCCTGGAGTCGCCGGGGTTCCTCAGCCTGCTGCCCTGTCCCGACTACACGATCACCATCGGCACCCAGACCACCACGCACCAGCTGAACTGCGCCGAGGTGCCCTACTTCGCCAGCCTGGTCCGGTCCACCGGGAAGGTGAGCAGCTTCCGACCCGTGCTGCCCGCCGGGACGCAGGTCCTCTTCCGGATGCAGGTGGTCGTTCCCGACGAGCCGGGGCGTCAGCGGGTCGGGTGGACTCTCGACGGACCCCAGCAAGAGCCGGGGTTCGAGGGGGTCGTCGACGTGGCACCGCGCTGAGCGCGGGCCCTGCCGATCAGCTCGGGCCGACGACGGCGAGGATCTCCGGCTGGGAGAACAGCTCCGCCGCGAGGGTGCGTACGTCGTCCAGGGTCACGCCGTCGATCCGGGCGAGCACCTCGTCGATGCTGAGCAGCTCCTCGTCGACCAGCTCGGACTTCCCGAGCCGGGTCATCCGCGACCCCGAGTCCTCGAGGCCCAGCACGAGACCACCCTTGAGCTGGCCCTTGCCGCGGGTCAGCTCCTCCTCCTCGATGCCGGAAGCAGCGATCTTGGCGAGCTCGGCCCGCACCACCTGCAGCACCTGCTCGAGCTTGGTGGGCAGGCAGCCGACCGAGACGCCGACCAGGCCGGCGTCGACGTGCTGGCTGGCGAAGGAGAAGACGGAGTAGGCCAGGCCGCGCTTCTCGCGGACCTCCTGGAACAGCCGGCTCGACGTACCGCCGCCGAGCGCCGCGTTCAGGACGCCGAGAGCGAAGCGGCGCGGGTCGGACCGGGTCAGTCCGTTGACGCCCAGCACGACGTTGACCTGCTCGAACTGACGGGTGGCCTCGGCGACGCCGGTACCGACGCGTCGTGCGCGCAGGATCTGGCGGCCCAGGACCGGCTCGGCCGTGCCGTCGAGGAAGCCGTTGCGGCCGAAGGCCTTGCGCACCCGACGCACGGTGGCCGCGTGGTCGACGTTGCCGGCGACCGCGACCACCATCTTCTCGGGGCGGTAGTGGCGCTTGTAGAAACGGCGCACCTGTTCGCGGCTCATCGCCTCGATCGACTCCGCGGTGCCGGCGATCGGCCGGCCCAGCGGGGAGTCGCCCCAGGCCAGGGCTGCGAAGAGGTTGTGCGCGACGTCGTCGGGGTCGTCGTCGTGCATCGCGATCTCGTCGAGGATCACGTCGCGCTCGGCCTCGACGTCGTCGGCGGTGATCAGCGAGCCGGTGACCATGTCACCCAGCACGTCGACGGCCAGCGGCAGGTCGGCGTCGAGCACCCGCGCGTGGAAGCAGGTGTACTCCTTGGCGGTGAAGGCGTTGAACTCACCGCCGACCGCGTCGAGCGCGATCGAGATGTCCAGGGCGGAGCGCTCCGCGGTCCCCTTGAACAGCAGGTGCTCCAGGAAGTGCGAGCAGCCGTGCAGCGTCGGCGACTCGTCGCGGGAACCGACGCCGACCCAGACGCCGATCGTGGCGGAGCGCTGGCCGGGCACCCGCTCGGTGATGACGCGGAGGCCGCTGGGCAGGGTGGTACGGCGGATCACGCCGCCGTCCTCGCGGATCAGCGTGCGCGTCGTACCGGACTGGGAAACCGACGACCGGCCGGCAGCAGGCTGCCGGCCGGTCGTCTTGAGAACCACGTGGGTCACTCGGCGTCCGAGGCCTCGGAGGCCGTGTCGTCGGCAGCGTCGTCCTCGTCGCCCGCGGGCTCGGAGGAGTCCTCGACGACAGGGACCAGGGAGAGCTTGCCGCGGTCGTCGATCTCGGCGATCTGGACCTGGATCTTCTGGCCGACCGAGACGACGTCGTCGACGTTCTCGACCCGCTTGCCACCCACCAGCGCACGGAGCTTGGTGATGTGGAGCAGGCCGTCCTTGCCCGGGAGCAGGGAGACGAAGGCGCCGAAGTTGGTCGTCTTCACCACCGTGCCGAGGTAGCGCTCGCCGACCTCGGGCATGGTCGGGTTGGCGATCGCGTTGACAGCGGCGCGTGCGGCCTCGGCCGCCTCGCCGTTGCTGGCACCGATGTAGACGGTGCCGTCGTCCTCGATCGACAGGCTCGCGCCGGTGTCGTCCTGGATCTGGTTGATCACCTTGCCCTTGGGGCCGATGACCTCACCGATCTTGTCCACGGGCACCCTGATGCTGATGATCCGCGGGGCGTGGACCGACATCTCCTCGGGACCCTCGATCGCCTCACCCATCACCTCGAGGATGGTGTGGCGGGCGTCGCGGGCCTGTGTGAGAGCGGAGGCCAGGACCTCGGCGGGGATGCCGTCGAGCTTGGTGTCGAGCTGGAGCGCGGTCACGAAGTCCTTGGTGCCGGCGACCTTGAAGTCCATGTCGCCGAAGGCGTCCTCGGCCCCGAGGATGTCGGTCAGCGCGACGTACTGCGTCTGGCCGTCGACCTCACCGGAGATCAGGCCCATCGCGATGCCCGCAACCGAGGCGCGCAGCGGCACACCGGCCTGGAGCAGCGACATCGTCGACGCGCAGACCGAGCCCATCGAGGTGGAGCCGTTGGAGCCCATGGCCTCCGAGAGCTGACGGATCGCGTAGGGGAACTCCTCGCGCGTCGGGAGCACCGGCAGCAGCGCCCGGCGGGCGAGCGCACCGTGGCCGACCTCGCGGCGCTTGGGCGAGCCCACGCGGCCGGTCTCACCGGTGGAGAACGGCGGGAACACGTACTTGTGCATGTAGCGGCGGTGCTTCTCCGGCGACAGCGTGTCGAGCTGCTGCTCCATCTTGAGCATGTCGAGGGTGGTGACGCCCAGGATCTGGGTCTCGCCGCGCTCGAACAGCGCCGAGCCGTGGACCCGCGGGATCACGTCGACCTCGGCGTGCAGCGGCCGGATGTCGGCCAGGCCGCGTCCGTCGATGCGGACGTGGTCGCGCAGCACGCGCTCACGGACGACCTGCTTGTTGACGGAGCGGAAGGCCGCACCGACCTCTTTCTCGCGGCCCTCGAACTGCGGGGCGACCTTCTCCAGGATGCTCTGCTTGAGCTCGTCGACGCGGAGCTCGCGCTCCTGCTTGTCGGCGATGGTCATCGCGGAGACGAGATCGGCCTTGGCGGCCGCCTCGACGGCCTCGAAGACGTCGTCCTCGTAGTCGAGGAAGACCGGGAACTCCTGGATCGGCTTCGCGGCCTGCTTGGCGAGCTCGCTCTGGGCCTCGCACAGCTGCTTGATGAACGGCTTGGCGGCGTCGAGGCCGCCGGCGACGATCTCCTCGGTCGGTGCCTGGGTGCCGGACTGGACCAGGTCCCAGGTCTGCTCGGTGGCCTCGGCCTCGACCATCATGATCGCGACGTCGCCGGTCTCGGTGACCCGGCCGGCCACCACCATGTCGAAGACGGCGCCCTCGAGCTGGCTGTGCGACGGGAAGGCGACCCACTGGCCCTCGATGAGGGCGACGCGGACGCCACCGACCGGGCCGGAGAACGGCAGGCCGGAGAGCTGGGTGGACATGGACGCGGCGTTGATCGCGAGCACGTCGTACGGCTGGTCGGGGTCGAGGGCCAGCACGGTGATGACGACCTGGACCTCGTTGCGCAGACCCTTCTTGAAGGTCGGGCGCAGCGGGCGGTCGATCAGGCGGCAGGTGAGGATCGCGTCCTCACCGGGACGACCCTCGCTGCGGAAGAACGAGCCGGGGATCTGGCCCACGGCGTACATCCGCTCCTCGACGTCGATCGTCAGAGGGAAGAAGTCGAACTGCTCCTTGGGGTGCTTCCCGGCCGTGGTGGCCGACAGGAGCATGGTCTCGTCGTCGAGGTACGCCGTGACGGAGCCGGCGGCCTGACGGGCCAGCAGGCCGGTCTCGAACTTGACGGTCCGCTGACCGAACTTGCCGTTGTCGAGAACGGTCTCGACCGCCGAAATGATCGGGCCTTCAGTTGACATGGACATGGACAGATTCACTGTCCTCTCTCGTACGCGGAGCGACTCCGCGGACGCCCGCGGCGCGATCTCGAACCTGTTCGAGAACCGGCCGGTCTTCGATCGAGGCTCGCGGCTCGCCCCCGATGTGGGGAGGCGATCTCGAGAGCCACTACCGAGGACCGGGCCGAGCGTTGCGCCGAGTCGCTCCTGGTGTGGTTTCGTGTTCAGTTGTGCGTTTCGACCCTAGCGGTCGGGGGTTCGCCGGCCATGGGGCAGGCGGACATGGAAGGAGCGGCCGCCCCGGGGGGTCAGCCGCTCCGCGACGTCAGCGGCGCAGGCCGAGACGCTCGATGATCGAGCGGTAACGCTCGATGTCGGTCTTGTTGAGGTAGTTCAGCAGCCGCCGACGCTGGCCGACGAGCAGCAGCAGACCACGACGCGTGTGGTGGTCGTGCTTGTGGGTCTTCAGGTGGTCGGTCAGGTGGGCGATGCGGTGGCTCAGCAGCGCGATCTGCACCTCGGGAGAGCCGGTGTCGCCCTCGGTCGTGGCGTAGTCGGCGATGATCTTCTTCTTGGTCTCCGCGTCGGTTCCGATCGACATATACGGGCTCCTTCTGGCATCTCGTTGCGCGGCGCGACAGGTCTGAACACCTGAGGCTCTCTGGATCCGCGGCCGTTGCACGGCAACCTGACGAGATTATCAGCGGCACGCGAGGCACCCAAAACGGCGTACGCCGGTCCTGACCGGCCGCGACGCGCCGGAAGGCGGGCGCCCCCAGGCGCCCACCTTCCGACGAGGCTCAGACCGCGGGCGGCGGGTCGTTGCGGTGCTGCTGCTCGGTCGTGGTCTGGCTGCCGTCGGGGTGGGTCGTGGTGGCGACCGACCGCGTGGAGCGACCCCGGTTCATCGTGACGGCGGTCAGCACGATCACCAGGACGCCTGCGAGCACCAGGATCCAGCCGACGGTGGTCAGGTCGACGGCGTTGATCGAGTCCTGCACGGCGTAGACGAGGATCAGGCCCACTGCCAGGAGGAAGACACCGAGTCCGTATCCCATGGGGTTGTTCCCTTCGGTCGGTCCGCTCGGTCGGCGGACGTCGGACCCAGCGTTCCCTCCCGGGTGCGGTTTCATGCCTCCGCGAGGCGGTGGGTGCGACGCCCTGTCGCCCTCTGCGGGGATGAGGGAGACTCGGACGGTGCGTTCGCCTCTCTCCCTCGCGGAGCCGCCCGTCCCTCCCGGCTTCACCGGGACCCGCCTGACCGCCTGCAACCTCTGCGAGGCCATCTGCGGCCTCGAGCTGACGCTCACCGACGGGAAGGTGACCGGGATCCGCGGCAACCCCGACGATCCGTTGTCACGGGGCTACATCTGCCCCAAGGGCACTGCGCTCGCCGACGTGTACGACGACCCCGACCGGCTGCGCAGGCCGGTGCGCCGCCGGGGGGACGACTGGGAGGAGATCGGCTGGGACGAGGCGCTCGACCTCGTCGCCGACGGCCTGGCGGACGCCCTGAACCGGCACGGCCGCAACGCGGTGGGCGTCTACCTCGGCAACCCCAACGCCCACGCCCTCGGCTCGGCGACGCACGCGGTGCCGTTCGTGAAGTCGCTGCGCACCCACAACCGCTTCAGCGCCTCGACCGTCGACCAGGCACCGCACCAGCTGATCGCGTGGCAGATGTTCGGCCACCAGCTGCTGCTGCCGATCCCCGACCTGGACCGCACGTCGTACCTCCTCGTGCTCGGCGCCAACCCGATGGCCTCCAACGGCTCGCTGATGACCACGCCGGACTTCCCGAACCGGGCCAAGGCGATCAAGCGGCGGGGCGGGCGGATCGTCGTGCTCGACCCGCGCCGGACCGAGACCGCCAAGATCGCGACCGAGCACGTCTTCGTGCGGCCCGGCGGCGACGTGGTCGTGCTGCTCGCGATGTTGCGTACCGTCCTGACCGAGGGGCTCGCCCGCCCACCGGCGTACGTCGATGGCCTCGACGAGCTGACCGAGCTCGTCGACCCCTTCACCCCCACGCTCGCCGAACAGGTGAGCGGCGTGCCGGCCGAAACGGTGGAGCGCCTCGCCCGCGAGCTCTGCGAGACCCGCGGCGCTGCGGCGTACGGCCGGCTCGGCGTCTCCGCGACCGGCTTCGGCTCGGTGAGCCAGTGGGCGATCAACTGCCTGAACCTGCTGGCCGGAGACTTCGACCGGCCGGGCGGGGTGATGTTCCCCGAGCCGGCGGTCGACGTCGTGGGCCGCCGTTTCGTCGGGACCGGTCACTTCGACCTGTACCGCAGCCGGGTGCGCGGACTCCCCGAGTACGGCGGCGAGCTCCCGGCCGCGGCCATGCGCGAAGAGATCGAGACCCCGGGCGAAGGTCAGATCCGGGCCTTCGTCAGCATCGCCGGCAACCCGGTGCTCTCGACCCCGGACGGCCGGCGGCTGGGCGAGGCGTTCGACTCACTGGACTTCATGGCGGCGATCGACATCTATCTCAACGAGACCACCCGGCACGCCGACGTGATCCTGCCGCCGACCACCGCTCTCGAGCGAGACCACTACGACCTGGTCTTCCACGGTCTGGCCGTCCGCAACACCGCCCGCTTCAGCTCGGCGGTGTTCGCCAAGCCCGAGGGTGCGATGCACGACTGGGAGATCTACCGCGAGCTGACCGAGAGGGTGGCGTCCCGGCTGGACCGGAAGCTGCCGCTGAAGGCTCGGCTCAAGCAACGGCTGCGGATGCGCACCAGCCCCACCCAGCAGCTCGCCCTGCTGCTCCGCACCGGACGCCGTACGACGCTGCGGGAGCTCCGCGCGCATCCCGAAGGTCTCGACCTCGGGCCGCTGCTGCCGACGATGCCTGCCCGGCTGCAGACCGAGGATCACCGGATCCACCTGGTGCCGCGGCTCGTGGTCGACGACCTCGCGCGGCTGAGGGCCTGGCTCGCAGACCGCCCCGACGACGCGCTGGTGCTGATCGGCCGGCGGCACAAGCAGGACAACAACTCGTGGTTCCACAACTCGACCCGGCTCACCCGCGGGCGCCCTCGGCACCAGCTGCTGATGCATCCCGAGGACCTCGGGGAGCGCGGGATCGCCGACGGCGCGCTGGTCGACGTCACCTCGCGCGTCGGCACGGTGCGGGTCGAGGTGGTGGCCACCGACGACATGATGCGGGGCGTCGTGTCACTGCCGCACGGGTACGGGCACCAGGTCGACGGCACCCGGCTGCGGAACGCCACGAAGGTCGCCGGAGTGTCGATCAACGACCTCACCGACCCCGGGCTGCTCGACGTCTCCGGCAACGCCGCGCTGAACGGCGTACCGGTCACGGTGGCGGCGGCGCCGGGCTGACTTTCCCGGCTCCACCATGTGAACGTGGTGAAGCATGGCTTCTCACGGTGAGCTCGCCATGAGAAGCCGGGGCTCGCCCACTTCTCATGATGAAGCTGGGGCGGGTGGGAACGACCTCAGGCGTCGAGCACCTTCCGTACGGCGTCGCGGGCGGACGTCGGGTCGCTCGCGGCGAGGGCGGCCTCGGCGGCGTCCTCGAGGTGGTCCATGTTGGCCGACGCGAGCCGCGCCCCGACCGGGCGGACGGCCGCCGAGGCCATCGACAGGGACGTGATGCCCATCCCGACCAGGACGCAGGCCAGGAGCGGGTCCGCCGCGGCCTCGCCGCACACCCCCACCGGCTTGCCGGCCTGCTTGCCGGCCTCCGCGGTGATCGCGATCAGCTGCAGCACGGCCGGCTGCCAGGCGTCGGTGAGGTGAGCCAGGTCGCTGGCCATCCGGTCGGCGGCCATCGTGTACTGGGTGAGGTCGTTGGTGCCGATGGACAGGAAGTCGACGACCTCGAGCAGCCGGTGGGCGAGCAGGGCGGCCGAGGGCACCTCGACCATCACGCCCGGCTTGAGTCCACGCTCCCGGACGGCGGCCGCGAAGCTCGCCGCCTCCGCGACGGTGGCGACCATCGGGGCCATCACCCAGGTCTCGGTGCCGGTCTCGCGCGCCGCGCCGGCGATGCCGTCGAGCTGGCGCGTCAAGAGGCCGGGGTTGTCGAAGGACAGCCGCAGCCCACGGACACCGAGGGCGGGGTTCTCCTCCCCCTCGTGGGTTGCGAAGGCCACCGGTTTGTCGGAGCCGGCGTCGAGGGTGCGCACCACGACGTAGCGGCCGGCGTACGGCGCGAGCACCTCGGCGTAGATCGAGGTCTGCTCCTCGGCGGAGGGCTCGTCGGCGCGGTTGAGGAAGCACAGCTCGGTGCGGAACAGCCCGACTCCCTCGACCGGGCCGGTCGACGCCGAGCGTGCGGACTCCCCGTCGGCGACGTTGGCGAGGATCTTGACCCGGGTGCCGTCGAGGGTCTCGCCGGGGCCGCTCCAGGTGGCCAGTGCCTCGCGCGCCGCGCGGTCGGACTCGACGAGCCGCGCCGCCTCGTCGGCGTCGGGTGAGGTGTCGACGGTGCCGGCGGTGCCGTCGACCAGCAGCAGCGTGCCGGCCGCGATGTCCATGACGTGGGCGGTGCCGACCACGCAGGGGATGCCGAGCTGGCGGGAGATGATCGCGGTGTGGCTGGTCGGGCCACCGCGCTCGGTCACCAGCGCCAGCACGACCGCGGGGTCCAAGGTGGCGGTGTCGGACGGCGCGAGGTCCTCGGCGAGCAGGATCGCCGGCTGCTCGGGCATCTGGACGCCCGGCTCGGGCTCGCCCACCAGATGGGCGACCACACGCCGTTCGATGTCGCGCAGGTCGGTGACCCGCTCGGCCATCAGCCCGCCCATCTGCGTGAAGACCACGACGAACTGCTCGACCGCGGCCGCCACCGAGGTCATCAGGTCCTCGCCCGAGCGCAGGTGCTTGCGCACCGCGGACCGCAGTCCCTTGTCGCGGGCCAGACCGGCGCTGGCGGTCAGCACCTCTGCTGCGGCACCGGACGCCTTGTCGGCCCGACGCGCGAACCCGTCAGCGACCGCCGCGGCCGCGTCGTCGTACGCCGTGAGGGCGGTGTCCTCGTCGAGCGAGGCGCCGTCGAAGCGGGCCACCGCCTCGGGTGAGACCTCGCCCCGGACCACCAGCGCGGGGCCGTAGGCCACCCCCGGTACGACCGGGGTGCCGTGCAGGGAACCAAGGGACGAGTGGTCGCTCATGGCGACACGCTACTACCGCACGACTTGACAATTCAACACGTTCGGGCGTAAAACCACACATACACAGATCGCCGAGGAGCCACCCCGTGACCATGTACGCCGAGGAACGCCAGCAGGCGATCGCGCGTCTGGTGACCGAACGCGGCCGGATGTCGGTCAACCAGCTCGCCCGCGAGTACGACGTGACGACCGAGACCGTGCGCCGCGATCTTTCCACACTGGAGCGGCTCGGGCTGGTACGCCGTGTGCACGGGGGCGTCGTACCCCCGAGCTCGCTGTCGCTCATCGAGCCCGGCATCCGCGAGCGCGACCAGGTCAACACCGAGGTCAAGGAGCGCATCGCCCGCGCCGCGGTCGACCGGCTCCCGCCTGCCGGCGGCACGATCCTGCTCGACGCGGGCTCCACCACCGTGCGTCTGGCCACCCTCCTCCCCCCGGACCGTGAGCTGACCGTCATCACCCACGCCGTGCCCATCGCCGCCCGCCTGGCCGGCTTGGCCCACCTCGACCTCCGGCTCCTGCCCGGACGGGTGCGGTCGACCACCCAGGCCGCGGTCGGGGCCGAGACCGTCGAGGCGCTGTCCCACCTCCGGGTCGACGTCGCGTTCCTCGGCACCAACGGCATCAGCTCGGAGCACGGCCTGACCACCCCTGACCCCGACGAGGCCGCCGTGAAGCGGGCGATCGTCGGTTGCGGCCACCAGGTGATCGCGCTCGCCGACGCCTCGAAGTTCGGGGTCGAGACGGCCGTGCGCTTCGCCACCCCCGCCGACCTCGACCTCGTCATCACCGACGACGCGGTCCCGGTCGCCGACCGTCGGGCCCTCACCAAGGCCGGCATCGAGGTCGTGATCTCCACGTGATCGTCACGCTCACCGCCAACCCCAGCCACGACCGCACCGTCAACCTGGCCGCACCGCTGGAGCGCGGCGCGGTGCAGCGCGCCGAGTCGGTGATCTCGCAGGCCGGCGGCAAGGGCGTCAACATCTCCCGGGCGTGTGTCGCCGCCGACCAGCCGACCATCGCCGTACTCCCGGCGGCCAAGGACGACCCGTTCGTGCTCGAGCTGCTCGCGGCCGGCATCGACTGCCGGCCTGTGCCCCACGAGGGTGACCTCCGGGTGAACATCACCATCACCGAGCCCGACGGCACCACCACCAAGCTGAACAGCCCTGGCCCGCAGGCCACCGGACGGCTGCTCGACGAGCTCACCGACGCACTCGTCCGGCGCGCCGACACCGCCGAGTGGATCGTGCTGGCCGGCTCGCTGCCGCCCGGCGCGCACCCCGAGTGGTACGCCGAGCTGGTCACCGCCCTGCGCACGGCAGGCGCCCGGGTCGCGGTCGACACCAGCGACGCCCCTCTCAAGGCCCTCGTGGACGCGCTGCCCACCAGCGCGCCCCACCTGATGAAGCCCAACGGCGAGGAGCTCGCGTCGTTCACCGGCCACCAGGCCGACGAGCTCGAGTCCGACCCGATCGCAGCTGCCGACGCGGCCCGTGACCTGATCGCGCGCGGGGTGGAGAGTGTCCTGGTGACCCTCGGTCCGCACGGAGCAGTCCTGGTCAACGACGGCGGCGCCTGGCACGCCGTACCGCCGCCGACGACGGTCGTGAGCACCGTCGGCGCCGGCGACTCCAGCCTCTTCGGCTACCTCCTCGGAGACGTCACCGGACGTGACCCCGAGCACAGACTCGCACTGGCCGTGGCCTACGGAAGTGCGGCGGCGGGGCTACCCGGCACCACGATCCCCCGCCCTCAACAGGTGCGACCCGACCTTGTGCGGGTCACGCGCCTCGACCTCACCCCAGGAGGGTGATTATGACCGACCTCATCACGCGTGACCTCGTCCGCTTGGACGCCTCCCTGGGAGCGGACAAGCAGGAGGTCATCCGCGCGCTGGCCAGGGTGGTCGCGGATGCCGGGCGATCAGCGAACGCCGATCAGCTCGCGACCGACGCCCTCGCCCGCGAGGAGACCGCGCCCACCGGGCTCCCTGGTGGCATCGCGATCCCCCACTGCCGCACCACCGGGGTCGAGGTACCCACCCTGGCGTTCGCGCGGCTCGAGCCCAAGGTCGAGTTCGGCGCCAAGGACGGCCCGGCCGACCTCGCCTTCCTGATCGCTGCCCCCGCCGGCGGCGACGCCACCCATCTGCAGCTGCTGACCAAGCTCGCCCGGGCCCTGGTCAAGAAGGACTTCACCGAGAGCCTCCGGGCAGCGAGTACCCCCGACGAGGTCGTGGCCCTGGTGCAGGGCGTCGTCGGTGACGCGCCATCCCCTGACGCGGCGCCGGCGGCCACCGCGACCGCAGCGGACTCGCCCGCCACCGGTGCCCGGTCGCTGGTGGCCGTCACCGCCTGCCCGACCGGTATCGCCCACACCTACATGGCCGCCGAGGCCCTCGAGGCCGCAGCAGCGAAGGCCGGCGTACCGATCTCCGTCGAGACCCAGGGGTCGGCGGGGTCCAAGCCGCTGCCGCCCGAGACCATCGCGGCAGCCTCGGCGGTGATCTTCGCCGTCGACGTGGGGGTGCGCGACCGCGGCCGGTTCGCCGGCAAGCCGGTCGTCTCCTCCGGCGTGAAGCGCCCGATCGACGACGGCGACGCGATGATCGCCGAGGCGCTGCGCTACGCCGACGACCCGAACGCTCCCCGAGTCGAGGGTGCGCTCACCGCCGGTGCCAGCACCGGTGGCGGCGCCAACGAGACCTGGGGTGGCCGCACCCGCCGGGTCCTGATGACCGGCGTGTCGTACATGATCCCGTTCGTGGCGGCCGGCGGTCTGCTGATCGCCCTCGGCTTCCTCTTCGGCGGTGACGAGATCGCCAACGCCAACAACTACGGCAAGATCGCCGTCGACAACACGTTGTTCAACCTGCCGGACCCCCAGGCCCTCGGACTGCCGCACGCCCTGTTCCACTCGGGCTTCTTCGCCTACCTGGGCGCGCTCTTCTTCATCTTCGGCAAGACGGCGTTCATGTTCTTCGTGCCGGCGCTGGCCGGCTACATCGCCTACGCGATCGCGGACCGGCCCGGCATCGCCCCGGGTTTCGTCATGGGTGGTCTCGCGACCAACATCTTCGCGGTCACCAACAACGCCACCCCCACCCCCGAGAGCCTGCCGGCCACCGGCTTCCTCGGCGCCATCATCGGCGGAGTGCTCGCCGGTCTCGTCGCCCACTGGATCGCCGGCTGGAAGGTGCCGGTGTGGGCCCGGGGTCTGATGCCGGTGCTGGTGATCCCGCTGCTGACCACGATCATCGTCGGCCTCGTGATGATCGTCGTCCTGGGCAAGCCCATCGGGAAGCTCATCGACTCGCTCAACGCCGGCCTGACCAACATGAGCGGCTCCAACGCGATCCTGCTCGGGTGCGTGCTCGGTCTGATGATGGCCTTCGACATGGGTGGACCCCTCAACAAGGTGGCCTACAGCTTCGCCGCGGCCGGCGTCGGGGTCGCCGCCTCGGCCGCGGCCGACGACCCGCGCCTGGAGATCATGGCCGCGGTCATGCTGGCCGGCATGGTGCCGCCGATCGCCCTGGCCCTGGCCACGGTGGTCCGCCCCAAGCTCTTCTCGCTCCCTGAACGGGAGAACGGCAAGGCCGGGTGGGCGCTCGGGGCGTCGTTCATCACCGAGGGGGCCATTCCGTTCGCGGCCGCCGACCCGCTGCGTGTCATCCCGTCCATCATGCTCGGGAGCGCCGTGACCGGTGCGCTGTCGATGGCGATGGGTGTCAGCGTGCGGGCCCCGCACGGCGGCATCTTCGTGCTGTTCGCCGTCCACAACATCCTCGGCTACATCCTCGCCCTCGCCATCGGGGTGATCATCGGCGCCGCAGCGGTCGTCTTCGCCAAGACCACCTGGCCGGTGAACACCGACGTCGCCACCGTCTGACCTGTACCCCACCGCATCACCAACAAAGGAGAACCCATGCCCACCAAGTCCGTCGTCGTCGGCTCGGCCGTCGGCCTGCACGCCCGCCCCGCGGCGATCATCTCCGAGGCCGCCGGCGAGCTCGACTCCGAGGTGACGATCGCCGTCCCCGGTGACGAGCCGGTGGACGCCAGCTCGGCTCTGCTGATCATGACGCTCGGGGCCGGCAAGGGCGCCACCGTCGAGGTGTCGGGTGACGACCAGGCCGACGTGGACGCCATCGCCGCGCTGGTCGAGAAGGACCTCGACGCGTGACTCCGTTCGGGCGGTGAGCCTGCCACCGAACCGGACCACGGAACGGTGGCTCACTCACCGCCCGTCCACGCCAAGGCCAGCCGGCGCACGATCTCGGTCAGGCGTTCTGGGCTGGTCGCGAGGTTGAGGCGCACGTGTCCACCCAGACCGGGCACGAAGTCGTGGCCGGGTGCCAGCATCACCCGGCCCCGCTCCAGGGCCACCGCCGCCGGGTCGTCGTGGCCGTAGGACCGGACGTCGAGCCAGGCGAGGTACGTCGCCTCGAGCGGCCGCATCCGCACCTCCGGCAGGTGCTCCGCCAACAGCTCGGCGAGCAGGGTGCGCAGCTGGTCGAGCCGCTCGACCAGCGAGGCGAGCCACGGGTCGCCGTCGCGATAGGCAGCGACGGCCGCCACCACGCCGAGCGACGACCAGGAGTCGTTGCGGGCCATCGGCGCCGCCATCAACCGTGCCCGGGCCGCGGGGTCCGGCACGAGCAGCTGGGCGCAGCGCAGGCCGGCGGTGTTGAAGGCCTTCGACGCCGCCACCACCGCGACCGCGTGGTCGTGGGTGCCCTCCAAGTCGAGGTACGACGTGTGCGCGGCGCCCGGGAGCACGAGGGGAGCGTGGATCTCGTCGCTGACGACCCGGGCCTCGTGCCGCAGCACCACGTCGCGGATCCCCTCGAGCTCGGCGCGGCTGAACACCCGGCCCCACGGGTTGTGCGGCTGCGTCAGCAGCAGGGTGCGCGCCCCGGCGGCGAACATCGCGTCGAGCCGGTCGAGATCGACCTCGGCGCGTTCGGCGTCGGGGTCGACCACCAGGTCGACTCGCTCGCGACCCGTCATCCCCGCGATCGCGAACTGCGGGGAGTACCCCGGCACCGGGAAGATGACGGGCGCCTTCTCCGACAGCAGGTCGAGCACGAACCGGACCCCCGCGGTCACGTCGACGACGGGCCACATCCAGTCTGGCTCGACCCGTGAGCCGTAGTGCCGCGCCGCGAACCCGGCGTACGCCTCGGAGAGCTCGTCCGGGAGACCGAACACGGGGTAGCCGACCACGCCGTCGCGGACCGCGCGGAGCAGCGCCTCACGCACGACGGGGTCCAGTGCGTAGTCCATCTCGGCCACCCAGGCCGGGATGACGTCGCTGGGCACGGTGCCCCACTTCAGCACCAGGGCCCGGCGCGCCTCCTCGTCGGTCAGGTCGACGACCGGTCGGCGCTCGGTCACGGGATCGGGACGCCGAGGATCTCGTGGGCGCGAGCCACGTCGCCGCGCATCGTCTCGACCAGGGCGTCGACCCCGTCGAACCGGACCATCCCGCGGATCCGGTCGACGAAGGCGACCTCGACCTCCACGTCGTACAGCTCGAGGTCGTCGCGGTCGAGCACGTAGGACTCGACCCGGCGGTCGCGGTCGCCCTCGAAGGTCGGGTTGGTGCCGACGCTGATCGCGGCCGGGTAGCGCTCGCCGGTGTCCAGCCGCCGCAGCCACCCGGCGTACACCCCGTCGGCCGGCGCGGCAGCCATGCCGCTGGTGGGCACGTTGGCGGTGGGGTAACCCAGCTCGTGCCCGCGCCGGTCGCCGCGGACCACCACACCGCGGACCACGAACGGCCGACCCAGTGCCTCGGCGGCGCCGGCGACGTCGCCGGCGGCCAGGCAGGTGCGGACGTACGTCGACGACCAGACCTGCGGTCCGCCGTCCAGGGGTACGCCGACCGCCCTGAAGCCGAGGTCCGCTCCACTGGCGGTCAGGGTGCCGACGTCTCCCGAGGCCTTCGTGCCGTAGCGGAAGTTGGCGCCGACCACGACCACCGCGGCGTGCAGGCAACCGGCGAGGACCCGGCTCGCGAACTCCTGGGGGCTCCAGGCCGCGATCTCGAGGTCGAACGGCAGTGCCAGCACGTCGTCGACGCCGCAGTCGCTCAGCAGCGCCGCGCGGGTCTCGAGGTCGGTGAGGGTGATCGGTGCGTGCTCGGGGCGGAGCACGGCCATCGGGTGCGGGTCGAAGGTGACCGCGACGACGCGCAGCCCGTCGGCGTCGGCCAGCGCCCGCGCCTCGGCGATGACGTGCTGGTGGCCGAGGTGGACGCCGTCGAAGTTGCCGATGACGACCGCCGTGCGCCCGAGGTCACCCGGGACGTCGTCCAATGACCGCCAGATCCGCACGCGCCGAGGATAACGAGCGGCTCCCGGGCACTCAGCGGCGCGCCTCCTCGTAGCGCCGCAGCGCCTCCGCCCGCTCCTCGCCGTGGTCGACGACCGGCGCGGGGTAGCCGTGCTCGAGACCGTCGGCGACGGTCCACGGCTCGTGCGCCTTCCGGCCCTCCAGGTGAGCCAGCTCCGGGACCCAGCGTCGGACGTAGTCGCCGTCCGGGTCGAACTTCTTGCCCTGGGTGACCGGGTTGAAGACCCGGAAGTACGGCGAGGCGTCCGTGCCGGTGCCGGCCACCCACTGCCAGCCGTGGTTGTTGCTCGCGACGTCGCCGTCGACGAGGCGGTCGAGGAAGTGGCGGGCGCCTTCCGGCCACCAGATGTGGAGGTCCTTGCAGAGGAAGCTGGCAGTGATCATCCGGACCCGGTTGTGCATCCAGCCGGTCTCGGCGAGCTGCCGCATCCCGGCGTCGACGATCGGGAACCCGGTGCGTCCCTCCTGCCAGGCCCGCAACAGCTCGGGCTGGTCGTCGTAGCTCATCGAGCGGAGCTCGGGCCGCAGGTCGCGCCAGGCCGAGGCCGGGTCGTCGTGGAGGACGTCGGCGTAGAACTCGCGCCAGGCCAACTCGTTGGTGAACACCTTCGCGGCGCCGGAGCGGTCGCCCGCGAGCTCGGCCAGGATCGTGCGCGGATGGATGGCGCCGACCTTGAGGTACGGCGAGAGCCGGGACGTGGCGCGCAGGTCGGGCCGGTCGCGGCCGTCGGCGTAGTCGCCGAGGTGCTCGTCGCGGAACGCCCGCCAGCGCCGCAGCGCGGCGTCCTCCCCAGCCGTCGGCAGGTCGACCGGGCAGTCCTCCAGGGCGTGGTCGAGCCGCTGGGCAGTGGGCTCGTCGCTGCGGGCTTCCGCCAGTCGTACGCCGCGTGGTGCGGCGGCGGGGTCGGCCCAGCCGTGCTCGCGCCAGGCGCGGGAGAAGGGAGTGAAGACGCGGTAGGGGCCACCGCTCTTGGTGCGCACCCGCCCCGGACCCACGGCGTACGGCGAGCCGGTCGCGGTCCACTCGATCCCGCGCTCGCCCAGACGGTCGCGGACGCGGGCGTCGCGGGCCGCGCCGTACGGCGTGGTCTCGGCGCTGACGTGGACCGACCCGGCTCCCACCTCGGCAGCGAACGCGCCGACCTTGGTGACCGGGTCCCCGACCCGCACGGTGAGTCGCCCGTCGTACGACTCGGCGGCGGCGCGGATGCTGGCAGCGAGCCAGCCGCGTCGTACCGGACCGCAGCCGTCCCACAGCACCGGGTCGATCACGAAGAGCACGTGCACCTCGCCGTCGCCGGCCGCCTCGGCCGCCGCCCCGAGCGCGGGCAGGTCACGCCGGCGTAGGTCGCGGCGCAGCCACAGCACGCTGTTCACCCGCAGAACACTGCCACGGCCTTCGCCCGCCCCGCGTCACCCTCTCGGTAGAGCGCGAGGAACTCCCCGTCGGGTGCGAACAGGGCGGTCAACGTCGTGAGCGACAGGTCCAGACCCCGGCCGACCCGGACGCCGGCAGCCTGCTCGTCGTCGAGGTCGAGCGCCGGGAAGGCGGCCCGGGCCGCGTCGGCGATCGGGGTCATCGCGAAGTCGTCGGCCAGCGACTCGAGGGTGAGGGCGTCCGCGATCGCGAACGGGCCGACCGCGGTACGACGCAGCGCGGTCAGGTGCCCCCCGACCCCGAGCGCGGCGCCCAGGTCACGGGCGAGGGCGCGGATGTAGGTGCCACTGGAGCAGTGCACCTCGATGTCTACCTGAGCCCGGTCGAGCGGCCCTTCTTGCCGGTCGAGCGACGTCGAGACCACGTCGATCGAGTGCACCGTCACCCGGCGAGCCGGCAGGGCGACCTGCTCACCGTCGCGGACCCGCGCGTACGCACGCTTGCCGTCGACCTTGATCGCGGAGACGGCGCTCGGCACCTGGTCGATCTCGCCGACGAACGACGTCAGTGCCTGCCTCACCTGGTCGTCGGTCAGACCCTCGGTGGACCGGGTCTCGACGACCTCGCCCTCGGCGTCGTCGGTAGTGGTGCTGACCCCCAGCCGCACCGTCGCGGCGTACCGCTTGTCGGTGAGGGCGAGGTGGCCGAGCAGCCGGGTGGCCCGGTTGATCCCGAGCACGAGCACCCCGGTGGCCATCGGGTCGAGGGTGCCGGCGTGCCCGACCTTGCGGGTGCCGGCCAGACGACGTACCCGGGCGACCACGTCGTGGGAGGTGATCCCGGCCGGCTTGTCGACGACGACCAGCCCGGAGTCGAGCGTCACTCGGCCGCGGCCTCGTCCTCGTCGTCGTCCTCGCGGGGCTTCTTGTAAGGGTCGGGCTCACCGGCGTACGACTCGACACGCCGGGCGGCGGCCTCCTCGTCGAGGGCCTTGGCGCGGGCCAGTACCTCCTCGACGTGCCGGGCGTTCTCCGGCACGGCGTCGGCGACGAACTCGAGCGTCGGGGCGTGCCGCATGCCGAGCTGCTTGGCCACCTCCGAGCGCATCAGGCCCTTGGCCGACTCCAGCGCGGCCGCGGTGCTCACCAGGTCCGCCTCCTCGCCGAGCACGGTGTAGAACACCGTCGCCTGCTGCGAGTCACCGGTCACCCGGACGTCGGTCACGGTCACGAACCCGAGACGCGGGTCCTTGACCCGCCGCTCCAGCATCTCCGCGACGATGACCTGGATCCGGTCGGCGATCTTCCGGACGCGGGGGTTGGCCATGACTGCTCTTTCGTTGAGTTGGCTCTAAAGGCTCGTTGAGTTGGCTCTCGTGGCCTGTCGAGTTGGCCCTCGCGGTCGCCTGTGGCGCCACGAGGGCCAACTCAACAACAGATCAGGCCCTCGGAATTTCCTTCATCTCGAAGGCTTCGACGACGTCGCCCTCCTTGATGTCCTGGTAGTTCCGCAGCACGAGACCGCACTCGAAGCCCTCGCGGACCTCGGCGGCGTCGTCCTTCTCGCGCTTGAGCGAGGCCAGGTCGAGGTTGTCCGCCACGACAGCGCCGTCGCGGATCAGCCGGACCTTGGCGTTGCGCCGGATCACACCGCTGGTGACCATGCAGCCGGCGATGTTGCCGAGCTTCGACGAGCGGAAGATCGCACGGATCTCCGCCTGGCCGAGGGTCGACTCCTCGAACTCCGGCTTGAGCATGCCCTTGAGGGCCGCCTCGATCTCCTCGATCGCGTTGTAGATGACCGAGTAGTAGCGGATCTCGACGCCTTCCTTGTCCGCCAGCTCGGTCGCCTTGCCCTGCGGCCGGACGTTGAAGCCGATGATGATGGCGTCGGACGCGGCGGCCAGCATGACGTTGGTCTCGGTGATCGCACCGACACCGCGGTCGATGACGCGCAGCGACACCTCGTCGCCGACGTCGATCTTGGCCAGCGAGTCCTCGAGGGCCTCGACCGAACCGGACACGTCGCCCTTGAGGATCAGGTTGAGCTCCTGGCTCTCACCCTTCTCCATGGAGGCCATGAAGTCCTCGAGCGTACGACGTACGCGGCGCTGGGCCTGCATGGCCGCACGCTCACGTGCCTCGCGCTTCTCGGCGATCTGACGGGCCATCCGGTCGTCCTCGACGACCAGGAAGTTCTGACCCGCACCCGGCACCGCGGACAGGCCGAGCACCATGGCCGGCTGACCCGGAAGGGCCTCGTCCATGAAGTCGCTGCGCTCGTCGAGCAGGGCCCGGACCCGGCCGTGGGCCGGACCGGCCACGATCGAGTCGCCGACCCGGAGCGTGCCGCGCTGGACCAGCACCGTGGCGACCGGACCGCGACCGCGGTCCAGGTGCGCCTCGACGACCAGGCCCTGAGCGTCCTGCTCGGGGTTGGCCCGCAGGTCCAGAGCCGCGTCGGCGGTCAGCACGATCGCCTCGAGCAGCTTGTCGAGGTTGAGCTCGGACTTGGCCGACACGTCGACGAACATCGAGTCGCCGCCGTACTCCTCGGGCACCAGGCCGTACTCACTGAGCTGGCCACGGACCTTGGTGGGGTCGGCGTCGGGCTTGTCGATCTTGTTGACCGCGACCACGATCGGCACGTTGGCCGCCCGGGCGTGGTTGAGCGCCTCCACCGTCTGCGGCATCACGCCGTCGTCGGCCGCGACCACGAGGACCGCGATGTCCGCCGACTGCGAGCCACGGGCACGCATGGCGGTGAACGCCTCGTGACCGGGGGTGTCGAGGAAGGTGATCCACCGCTCGTTGCCCTCGACCTCGGTCTCGACCTGGTAGGCACCGATGTGCTGGGTGATGCCACCGGCCTCCTTGTCGACCACGTTGGCCGAGCGGAGGGCGTCGAGGAGCTTGGTCTTGCCGTGGTCGACGTGACCCATGACGGTCACGACCGGCGGGCGTACGACGAGGTCGCCCTCGTCACCCTCGTCCTCACCGAACTCGAGGTCGAAGCTCTCGAGGAGCTCGCGGTCCTCGTCCTCGGGCGAGACGACCTGGACGATGTAGTTGAGCTCCTCACCGAGCAGCTCGAGCGTCTCGTCGTTGACCGACTCGGTCGCGGTGACCATCTCGCCGAGCGAGAAGAGCATCTGCACCAGGGCGGCTGCGTCGACGTTGATCTTCTCGGCGAAGTCGGTCAGCGAGGCGCCACGGGCGAGACGCACGGTCTCGCCGTTGCCCTTGCGGACGCGCACGCCACCGATCGTCGGCGCCTCCATCTGCTCGAACTCCTGGCGACGCGCCCGCTTCGACTTGCGGCCACGGCGCGACGGACCACCGGGACGCCCGAAGGCACCCTGGGTCTGGCCACGCTGACCGGGACGACCACGGCCACCGCCGGGGCCACCGCCGAAGCCGGGACCACCGCGGCCCGGAGCACCGGCGCCGGCCGGAGCACCACCGGGGCCACCGCGGCCGGGAGCACCGCCGCGAGCGGGGGCACCGCCACGCGCCGGGGCGCCACCGCGGGCCGGAGCGCCGGGACGACCCGGGCCACCGGGGCCGCTCGGGCCACGGCCACCCGGACCGGTGCCGAAGGCGCCGGGCGAGCGGTTCATCATCGCGGGGTTGGGTCGCGGCATGCCGGGACGGCCGCCAGCGGCAGGCGGACGCGGCGCGCGGGGGTCTTCCTCTTCGCTCTCGCGTGGCGCGGGGGCGGGCTTGCGACCCATGCCCTGGCTGGACGCGAAGGGGTTGTTGCCGGGACGCGGAGCACCCGGGCGGGCAGCGGGACGCGGCGCCGGGGTGGGCGTCGCGGACTCCTCCGCGGCCGGGGCCTCGGGCTCGGCCACCGCTGCTGCAGGGGCCTCGGGCTCAGCGGCGGGCGCGGGTGCGCGCGGGCCGGGCTTGGGCGCGCTCGTCGTCTCCGCGGCCGGGGCCACGGGCTCGGCGACGGACACGTCGTTCGACGCGGCCGGAGCCTCCGCCGGGGCAGCCGCCTGCGCGGGAGCCTTCGGGGCGGGCGTCTCGGCCGGGGCCTCGGCGGGCGCTGCGGTGGCCTTCTCGGCCAGCAGGGCGTCGCCGTAGGTCTTCTTGAACTTCATCTCGACGGGGAGCTCGATCGTCGAGGAAGCGGACTTGACGAACTCGCCCATCTCCTTCAGCTTGTCGAGAACGTCCTTGCTCTCGATGCCGTAGGTCTTGGCGAGCTCGTGTACTCGGGTCTTGGCCACTGTTCTCCTTCTGGCCTCAGACCCCTTCGGACGCGTTGTCCGGGGTGGATCTCAGACCGTTGGTGGGTGTTGCAAACTCATCGGGAGGTACTCATCGAGTGCTCATGAGCCGCTGCTCCAGTCCTCATCGGTCGGTTGTGTGGTGGGGTGAGGCGAGGTACGACGCCACCGGCGCACTGCCGAGCCCCGTGCTGGCCCTGAGGGCCCTGCCGAAGGCTCGACGGCGGACGGCGAGGTCGTAACACACGGTCGTGGGGTGCAGATGCGCCCCGCGGCCGGGCCGGGTGCCTGCCGGATCGGGCACCACGGCTGGTCGGCCGTCGATGTCCGAGCCTGCGGTCACCCGCAACAACTCGCTCCTCGCGGCCCGCTCACGGCAACCTATGCACGTCCGGACGGGACCCGAAGGAACCGCGGAGGCAGGGGCGACCGATGTACGAACCACTGTGCTCAACCCTACCGCGCCCGGGTGCTATTCCCCGAACCGGGCGCTGGCGGGGCCACCGGCACCGCCCCTAGGGTCCTGGCTATGCCGGCGTTCCGCGAAGACTTCGACGGCAACAGCCTCGATCCCGAGCTCTGGGATCCGCACTACCTGCCGGCCTGGAGCTCGCGGGCGGACACGGCAGCCCGGCACCGGGTCTCCGACAGCAGGCTCCGGCTCTGGATCCCACCCTGGCAGCCGCTGTGGTGCCCCGACCAGCACCCGACCCCGCTGCGGGTGTCGGGGATCGCCTCGGGCGGGCACTCCGGGCCGGTGGGGAGCACCGTCGCCGGGCAGCGGTTCCTCGAGGGTCAGCGAGTCCGCGAGGAGCAGCCACGGCTCGAGGGCTGGCTGCCGCGGCGCGGGTCGCTCGCGGTCGTGTGCCGGATGGAGCTGTCCGAGCGATCCATGGCCGCGGTCTGGCTCAGCGGGTTCGAGGAGTCGCCCGAGGACTCCGGGGAGATCTGCCTGGTCGAGGTCTTCGGCAAGGACCGGGTGCCGACGCGGTCCGCCGAGGTCGGGATGGGCGTCAAGAGGCTGCGCGACCCGCGCCTCGAGCAGGACTTCCAGGCGCCGCGACTGCCCATCGACGTCGGCCAGTGGCACGAGTACGCCGTGCGCTGGGACGACCAGGTCGCGGAGTTCTCGGTCGACGGCGAGCACGTCCGCACCTGCGGCCGGCCACCGACGTACCCGCTGCAGGTGATGATCGCCGTCTTCGACTTCCCGGACTGGGAGGGCAACGCGTCGGTCCCCGCGCTGGAGGTCGAGTGGATCGGCGGAGAGTCCCCCTGACGGTCGGCAACGGTACGGTGCGCGCCGTGCGACCCCTTGCCCGTGTCCTGGCACCGCTGACCCGCCGTTCGGTCTACCCCCGGTCATCGACCCGGGTCCCGGTCGGTGACACGGAGGTGTCATGGCGGATGCCCGACGGCGTCACCCTGCAGGGTTGGGAGGTCAGGCCCGGACAGGACCGGGCGTTGGTCTACTTCGGCGGCAACGCCGAGAGCATCCAGGACCAGCGCGAGGCCCTGGCCCGGCACCTGCCGCACCACACGACGTACCTGATCGCCTACCGCGGGTACGGCGCGAGCGAGGGCCGGCCCACGCAGGAGGCGCTCACCCGAGACGCTGTCGCGGTCCTCGACCATGCCCTGGCCCGCCACGGCGCAATCGCGGTCGACGTCCTGGGCCGCAGTCTCGGCAGCGGCGTCGCGGTGCAGGCGGCCGTACGACGACCCGTCGGACGGCTCGTCCTGGTCACGCCGTTCGACAGCGTGGCCGACGTCGCGCAGGACTTCATGCCGAGGCTGCCGGTGCACCGCCTCCTCGCCGACCGGTGGGACTCCGCGGCCGTCGCCCACCGCCTGGAGTCTCGAACCCTGGTCGTGCGGGCGGGGCGGGACGACGTGGTCCGTCCGGCGCGGACCGATCGGCTCCTGGCCGCGCTCCCGGGCGATCCGGCGGTGCTCGACCTGCCCGAGGCCGGGCACTCGGACCTGGACGACGACCCGGCGTACTGGGCCACGATCGCGGCGTTCCTCGACTGAGCTGCGGTTTCGACGCACTCGCGCGCCTTCGTTCCTCCCGCCTCGCTGCTTGGCTCACAGCATCCAGTCGACGGCTGCCGCCGCGTGCAGGCGACAGGTGTCGAACGTCGGCACGGTCGTGTCGTCCGGACCGACGAGCAGCCCGACCTCCGTGCACCCCAGGATCATCCCCTCGGCACCATCGGTCACCAGGTCGGCCATCACGTCCCGATAGCGCTGTCGCGACTCCGGCCGTACGACGTCGCGCACCAGCTCGTCGTAGATGATCCGGTGCACTTCCGCCCGGTCGTCCGCTTCGGGGACCATCGCCTCGATCCCGTGCCGGGCGAGCCGCTCGACGTAGAACGTGTCCTCCATCGTGAACGCGGTCGCCAGCAGCCCCACCCGCGTCAGCCCCTGCGCTCGGACGGCGGCGGCGGTGGCGTCGGCAATGTGTAGCACCTCGAGCCCCGAGGCCTCCTCGACGGCGTCCGCGACCTTGTGCATGGTGTTGGTCGCCAGCAGCAGGCCCTCCGCCCCGGCCGCTGCCAGCCCGGTCGCGGCGGCCGACAGGATCTCGGCCGTACCGTCCCAGTCGCCTGCGTGCTGCCGCGCCGCGATCTCGTCGAAGTCGACGCTGTGGAGCACGAGGCGGGCCGAGTGCAGGCCGCCCAGTCGCTCGGCCACGCCGGTGTTGAGCAGCCGGTAGTAGGTCTCGGTGCTGGTCCAGCTCATGCCGCCGAGGACCCCGAGCAGCCGCTGGGTCGGCCGTGACGCGTCGCCCCAGGCACCGTCACCGGGTCTCGACGTGCCCGTCACGGCTTCGCGAGCTCAGCCGTGGGGCTTGCTCGACCTGGCCGAGCCCACACAGCGCGTTCGTCCCTCACACGCTGCTGCTCGTCTCATCGCTGTCCAGCTCCTCGTCCGAGCGGATGTCGATGCGCCACCCGGTGAGGCGGGCGGCCAGGCGGGCGTTCTGCCCCTCCTTGCCGATCGCCAGGGAGAGCTGGAAGTCCGGCACGATGACCCGGGCCGACCGGGCTTCGGCGTCCACGACCTCGACCCGGGTGACCCGGGCCGGCGAGAGGGCATGGGCCACGAGCTCGGCGGGGTCCTCGGACCAGTCGACGATGTCGATCTTCTCGCCGTGCAGCTCCGACATCACCGCGCGCACCCGCTGGCCCATCGGGCCGATGCAGGAGCCCTTGGCGTTCACGCCCGGGGCAGTCGTGGTGACCGCGAGCTTGGTGCGGTGGCCCGCCTCGCGGGCGATGGCCGCGATCTCGACGGTGCCGTCGGCGATCTCGGGAACCTCGAGCGCGAACAGCTTCTTGACCAGGTTCGGGTGGGAGCGCGACAACGTGATCTGCGGCCCGCGCATGCCCTTGCGCACCGAGATCACCAGGCACTTGATCCGCTCGCCGTGGACGTAGGACTCCCCCGGCACCCGCTCACCCAGCGGCAGCAGCGCCTCGAGCTTGCCGAGGTCGACCATCACGTCGTCGGGGTTGCGCCCCTGCTGGATCACCCCGGAGATGAGGTCGCCCTCCTTGCCGGAGAACTCGCCGTACCGGATGTCGTCCTCCGCGTCGCGCAGCCGCTGCAGCATGATCTGCTTCGCGGTCGTCGCAGCGATCCGGCCGAACCCGTCGGGCGTGTCGTCGTACTCCCCGATCTTGGTGCCCTCGTCGTCGAGCTCGGCGGCGAACACGGTGACGTGACCGCTGCTGCGGTCGAGCACCACCCGCGCCTCCTCCACCGCACCCGGCGTCTTGTGGTACGCCGTCAGCAGCGCCTGCTCGATGGCCTCCACGAGGACCTCGAAGGAGATCTCCTTCTCCCGCTCGAGCATGCGCAGGATGCTCAGGTCGATGTCCATCAGGCCTCCTCCTCGGTTCGCTTGCGGTTGAACTCGACCTGCACCAAGGCCTTGCCGACCTCGTCGTAGCCGAGGTGGCGCGAGGCGCCCGAGACGTCGAGCGTGACGCCCGTGTCGTCGCTCTCGGTCACGCGTCCGGTGAGCTGGGTGCCGTCGAGAAGTGCGATCTTCACCAGGCGGTCGCGGTTGCGCCGCCAGTGGCGCGGCTCGGTGAGCGGGCGGTCGACCCCGCGCGAGGTGACCTCGAGGGTGTACGGCGTCTCGCCCATCAGGTCGGTGTCGTCGAGCACCCCGGAGACCGCGCGGGTCGCGTCGGCGATGTCGTCGAGGGTGACCCCGCCGTCCTTGTCGACCGCGACCCGGAGGACGCGGCGCTTCCCGGCAGGGGTGAGCTCGACGGCCTCGAGATCGAGGCCCAGGGCGGACAGCTGGTCGCGGAGCGCGTCTGCGATCCGGGACCCGTCCGGACTGACCCTGCTCACGTCGCGACCTCCTGTGCTGTTGTCGGCTCACACGATAGCGGGTGAGGCGGGCCGCACAGCCCGGCGCGACGGTGGTCGGGCACGTCGTCGGGGATAGGGTCGCGGGCGTGTCGGGCCACCCTCTCTCACGCCGCGGGCTGCTGCTCTCGGCAAGTGCCGTGGGTGCGGCCGGGATGACCGGCTGCGACCTCGACCCGACCTCCCCGAAACCCAGTCCACAGCCGGCGCCGGACCCCGACCAGGCGATCGTCCTCGCCGGCCGCACGGAACTGTCGGACCTGATCGTGCGGCTGGGCGCCGGCAGCGGTACGGCGGCCCTGGTCGCCGTACATCGGGTCCAGCTGGCCGCGCTGCAGGGCGAGCCGCCGTCGCCGACGCAGCCCGGCCGGCCGCTGACCCCGGCCCAGGTCGTGACCAGGGAGACCCGGGCCGCGCTTCGGTTCGCCCGCTGGGCGCGGACCTGTGACAGCGGCGACCTGGCCCGGGTGCTGGGCTCGATCGCGGCCGGGATCCGGATGCAGCCGGTGCTGCGGGGGGCGTCGTGAGCGACCCAGCGGCGGTCGCGGCGCTGCAACGCACGCTGGCGGGCGAGCACGCCGCCGTCTACGTCTTCGGGGTGCTCGGCGGCCGGGCCGCGGTCCTCGGCCAGTCGCCGCTGCGGCCGGCGCTCGCCACGGCGTACGACGCGCACGTGGTCCGCCGCAACCAGGTGCGGGTGCTGGTGCGAGCGGCCGGTGCCGACCCGGTGGCGGCCGAACCGGCGTACGCCCTGCCGCGCGACCTCACCACTCCCGCCCAGCTCACGGCCGAGGCGCTGCGCGTCGAGCGCACCTGCGTCACCACGTACGCCGCGCTGGTGGCGGCGACCTCCGGCTCCGACCGCGCCTGGGCTGTGGCCACCCTGAGCGCGGGTGCCCTGTCGGAGCTGACCTTCGGCGGGCCGCCGCAGCCGCTCCCGGGTCTGCCACCCGGCTTCGCCCGCGGCTGAACCCGCTGGAACGAGAGGCGCCCCTGCCCCCGCGAGGGGGACAGGGGCGACGTCCGCTGCTCCGAGGAACTCCCGAGACATTCCCCGGAGCAGAAGACGGTCGGCCGGTTGGGGGGACCGACCTGGTCCGTGGCCTTGGGGGGTGGTTCACGAACCTTCTGCACAATCATGCAACCCAGGGGCGACCCGCGTCTGAACCTTTGTGCCTCATGTTTGTGCAATGCAAAAGGTTGAAGGTCACCACGCGCGCAGCAGGTCGGGGAGCGCCGCCAGCGAGTGGATCACGCCGTCGGGCTCGCCCTCGCTGCGGCCGACCTGCTCGGCGGGGATGTCGCTGAGCGGGATGTGCACGGCCCGCATCCCGGTCTGCTGGGCGCCCCAGATGTCGTCGTAGAGCCGGTCGCCGACGTAGACGCAGCGGGCCGGGTCGGTGACGCCGACCGCCTCCATCGCGGCCGCGAACGCCAGCGGCGACGGCTTGGTCCACGGGATCTCGCTGGTGTAGACGTCGCCGTCGATGAGGTCGTAGACGCCGTCGCGCTCGAAGATGCCGACGTGCCACTCCCGCGGCCAGATCGTGTTGGAGAGCACGCCGATCCGCAGGCCGTCGGCCCGCAGCCGCTCGAGCATCGGCCGGGCCTCGGGATCGGTGTAGGTGTGCGGCTCCCAGAAGTCGCGGTACGCCGAGAGCAGCGCCGGGTCGTGCTCCAGGCCGGCCTCGTCGAAGAGGTCGGACACCGTCGCGCTCTGCTGGTGGTCGCGGCTGCGGCACCAGATCAGGTTGCCGGCCTGGTGCAGCGCAGTCCGCGCCGCGTCCGCGTCGTGCCCGATCGTCGTCACCGCCGCCGCCAGGGCGACCGACTCCGCGTGGAAGTCGATGTCGTGCCAGCGGGTCAGCGTGCCGCCCCAGTCGAAGATCACCGCGTCGATCGCCATGCATGTGAAGGTAGCGACCGTGACCGGGAACGACGAGTTCGACAACGGGTGGGACACCCGGGCGACGCTCGTCGACGGCCGGTGGGTCGACCGGACGCCGCGGCGGCCCGAGGTCGAGCCGCAGGTACGCCGTGAGGTGGCATTGATGCCGTGGCTGGCACCGCAGCTGCCGCTGGCAGTCCCCGTGCCGTGGGTCGTCTCCGAGCAGCCGCTGACCGTGCGTCACGCTTTGATCGACGGTGACGCGTGCCCCGGGACGGCTGCTGCCCACGGCCACGCCGTCGGCTTGTTCTTGCGTGCGCTGCACTCGGTGAAACCCGATACTGCGGTGTTCGAGGGTGCGCGGGACGCCGCCTCCTCGTTCGCCGAGGCGCAGGCGGTCCGCGACCGGATGGCCACCGACGTGCTGCCTCTGCTGCCCGCTGCGGTGCGGGATGGCGGCCACGCGCTCCTCGGTCGGCTGTCGGTGCCGCCGCCGGATGCTCGGCTCGTGCACGGTGACCTCGGGCCGGTGCACATCCGGGTGGTGGGTGACGAGGTGACCGGGGTGATCGACTGGGGTGACTGCGGCGTCGGCGACCCCGCCCTCGACCTGGCGTGGACGCGGTACGGCGCGGGCCCCGCCTTCGCGGCGGCCCTCGGCACGTCGTACCGCCCCGGCGAGGCGCTCCTCGCCCGGGCCCGCGACTGGCACCTGCTCGGCCCCTGGCACGAGGTCGTCTACGGCCTCGAGACCGACCAGCCGACGTACGTCGAGAGCGGCCTCGCCGGCGCCACCACCCGCCTCACCCGCTTCGTGTGAGCCGGGACCGCCGAGTCGTCATATGACGACTCGGCGCAATTTCCGCGCCCCTTTGCGCCGACTCGGCGTGTTCTGCGCGTCTCTTTGCGCCGACTCGGCGTTACGCGCGGACCCGGTGGACGAGGTGGTTGACCACGTGGTCGGTGGGGATCTCCTCGCGCTCACCGGTACGACGATCGCGGACCTCCACGGTGCCCTCGGCGAGGTTGCGGCCGACCACGACGATCGTGGGTACGCCGATCAGCTCGGCGTCCTTGAACTTCACGCCCGGGCTGACCTTGGGCCGGTCGTCGTACAGCACCGCGATGCCTTGCTGCGTCAGCTCGACGGCGATCCGGTCGGCGGCGGAGAAGATCGCCTCGTCCTTGCCGGTCGCGACCACGTGGACATCGGCCGGGGCGACGTTGCGGGGCCAGCACAGACCGAGCTCGTCGAGGGTGCCCTCCGCGATCGCGGCGACGGCGCGGGAGGGCCCGATGCCGTAGGACCCCATCGTCACCGTGACCAGCTTGCCGTTCTCGTCGAGGACCTGCAGCCCCAGCGCGTCGGCGTACTTGCGGCCGAGCTGGAAGATGTGGCCCATCTCGATCCCGCGTGCGGACTCGAGGACGCCGCCGTCACAGTTGGGGCACGCGTCGCCGTCGCGCACGTCGGCTGCCTCGATCGTGCCGTCGGGCGTGAAGTCGCGGCCGACCACGAGGTCGAGCACGTGGCTGCCCGCGACGTCCGCACCGGTCACCCAGCGAGTGCCGGACACGACCCGCGGGTCGACGACGTACCGGATGCCCGAGGCCTGGTCTGTGCCCAGCACGCCGGGGCCGATGTAGCCCTTCACCAGAGCGGGATGCTTGGCCATCTCGGCCTCGTCCATGGGCTCGACCTCGGTCGGCTCCATCTGGCCCTCGAGCCGCTTCTGGTCGACCTCGCGGTCGCCGGGCAGCCCGATCGCGAGGGGCTCGCGGGTGCCGTCGGGATGCTTGAGGACGACCAGCACGTTCTTCAACGTGTCGCCGGCGGTCCACGGACGGTCGTCGCGGGGGTACTTCTCGTTGAGGTGCGCCACCAGGGTGTCGATGGTGGGGGTGTCGGGCGTCTGCTCCGCGTGGGCAGCGGGCGCGTCGTCGTACGGTACGGCGGCGGGCGGCCGCACCTCGACGGCCTCGACGTTCGCGGCGTAGTCGCACAACGTGCAGCGGACGTAGGTGTCCTCACCGACCGCGGCCCGCGCCAGGAACTCCTCGGACTTCGACCCGCCCATCGCGCCGGAGGTCGCCTTGACGATCACGTAGTCGAAGCCGAGCCGGTCGAAGACCCGGCGGTAGGCGTCGCGGAACCGCTGGTACGACGCGTCCAGTCCGGCGTCGTCGATGTCGAAGGAGTAGGCGTCCTTCATCACGAACTCGCGACCGCGCAGGATGCCCGCGCGCGGACGCGCCTCGTCGCGGTACTTGTTCTGGATCTGGTAGAGCGCCAGCGGGAGGTCCTTGTACGACGAGTACAGGTCCTTGACCACCAGGGTGAACATCTCCTCGTGGGTGGGGCCGAGGAGGTAGTCGGCTCCCTTGCGGTCCCGGATCCGGAAGATGCTGTCGCCGTACTCGGTCCAGCGACCCGTCGCCTCGTAGGGCTCGCGGGGCAGCAGGGCGGGGAACAGCAGCTCCTGGGCGCCGATGGAGTCCATCTCGTCGCGGACGATGTTCTCGATCTTGCGGAGCACCCGCAGGCCGAGCGGGAGCCAGGTGTACATCCCCGGGGCGTTGCGGCGGATGTAGCCGGCCCGGATCAGCAGGCGGTGGCTGGGCACCTCGGCGTCCGCCGGGTCGTCGCGCAGCGTGCGGACGAAGAGGCTGGACATGCGCAGGACGGTGCTCATGGGCCGAAGCCTACGGGCGCCCCTCCGCAGGCTGCGAAGCGGTTTCCGTCGGTCGAGCCTGTCGAGACCTCAGCCCCGCGCGACCTTCAGCGCTGCCCGGATCATCGGCCACTGCAGGGGCAGCCGCAGCAGGGTTACGGCCTTGAACCGTCGCGCCTTCGGGCTGGTGCTCCGGATCTGCTGGGCGTCCACCGCCATCTGGACGTTGCCCGGGAAGACCGCGACCAGGAGCAGGGCGCTCGCCCAGCCCGCCGTACGACGTGTGGCCGGGATGGCGAGGCCGGTCGCGCACACGAGCTCCGCCACGCCGCTGCCCAGGATCACCTCGCGGTGGCGCGGCACCCACGACGGCATCAGCGGCTCGTAGACCTCCGGCTTCACCAGATGGACCACGCCGCTGACGGCGAAGAGTCCGACGAGGGCAGCGGTGTCCTTGGGCAGGTTCACGCGGGCACCCTAGCCGTGGCTCAATCGTCCGGTGGTTGAGGAGGTCGCTCTGCGACCGTCTCCAAACCACGGGCGACCCCGTCGGTCGAGCTTGTGTCGAGACCACGGTGCACCGTGGCTAGGGCCCCGGGCACGGTCACCGGGTCTCGACACGCTCGCGCGACCTCGTTCCTCGGTCGCGTCGCTTGCTCGACCTGATCGCGCCACGCCGTGCCCTCGTTCCCCGGGCACGTCACCGGGTCTCGACACGCTCGCGCGACCTCGTTCCTCGGTCGCGTCGCTTGCTCGACCTGATCGCGCCACGCCGTGCCCTCGTTCCTCGGGCACGGCTGCGCGATCAAAACATGATGGTGGCGAAGGTGCCGGTCTGCTCGAAGCCGACCCGGGCGTAGGCCCGGCGGGCGGGCTCGTTCCAGACGTTGGCGTAGAGCGAGACGACCGGCGCGATGTCGCGCCGACACGCCTCGGCGACCGCCGCCACGCCTCGGGCCGCCAGCCCCTCACCGCGCCGGTCGGGGGCGACCCACACCCCCTGGATCTGGGCGGCGTACGGCGTCGCGTGCGCGACCTCGGCCTTGAACACGACCCGCCCGTCCTCGATCCGGGCGAACGACCAGCCCAGCCCGATCAGCTGTCGCACCCGGGACCGGTAGATCGGTGCCCCGCCCTCGGCCTCCGGGTCGACCCCGACCTCCTCGGTGTACATGGCGACGCAGGCCGGGTACAGCGCCTCGAAGTCGTCAGGCGTCGTGCGGTGGACGTCGGCGTCGGGCGCAACCTTCGGCGCGGTCGTCAGGGCCAGGTGCGGCTGGTCCCAGCGGATCTCGCGAGCCGGACCCCAGCTCTCCGACACGGCGTCCCAGAACGGCCAGACGGCGTCCTGCAGCCCCACGATCGTGACCACCGAGCGCGGCCTGGTCATGGCGCGCTCGGCGAAGGCGCGTGCGTCGTCCGGGGTGCACTCGACGGGCACCAGGTTGGCACCGACGTGACAGCCCGCGACCAGGTGCCCGTCGTCGTACCGTCCCCAGATCTCCCCGGCGAGCAACCGGGTCTCGAGGTTGGTGCTCCGGGCGCGGTACTCGGCGAAGGCGTTGACGACCGGGTCGTGGGCGGTGAGCGCGAGGAAGTCCGGCAGGTCGGTGGGCCCGAGCACGCTCACTCCTTGGCGCGCGCGGAACCTGGACAACGTCACGGCGTCAGCCTACGCGTGAGAGGGCTCGCCCGGCGCCGTCGACCCCGGGGAAATCCGCGGACCCAATCGCGTCAGAAGCGGTTGAAGATGTCGTTGCCGAAGGCGGCCGGGACGGTCCGCGCGTAGCCGAGACGGGGCAGCCCGAAGAGGTCCTCGATCGTGGCGAGCAGCGAGTAGTGGTTGTACCCGCGGTCGGAGCGCGTGCCCGCCGCGACGTACGGCGACAGCACGAGCGCGCCGATCCGGCCGCCGCCCGGGCCCTTCGATGCCGGGCCGCGGCGCGTTGGGTCCCGCGCCCTCCCCGCAGCAGGCACTGGAGTCCTCGACCACGCCCTCGGACTCGTCAGCGGTGATCACCAGCAGCCCGTTGTGCCGGAACGCCGGTGAGTGCAGGATCCGCGGCACCCAGGTCCGCATCCACCGGTTGACGCCAGCCAGTCCGCCCGGCCCCCCGTCTGCGCAGGTCGCGTCGTGCCCGTCGTGGCACAGGTCCGGCGTGATGAAGGACAGCGCGGGCGTGGTCTGCTCCCGCCGCAGGTCGCCGGTCAGCCTCGCGAGGTTCACGACGTGCTGCCGGCAGTACGACGGGCGGTCGGTGATCGAGCGGAAGTACACGAAGGGGTTGTGCCGTGTCGCGTACTGCTCGCTCCGGTTCGCCGCCTGCCACGGGTCGAGGGCGCCGAGGCGGGGGTGCTGGCACGGCGTGGCCATGTCCTCCAGGTAGCCCTTCCAACCCAGGCCCGCGGAGCTCAGCTGGCGGGGCAGGGTGCCGACGCTCGCGGGGTACACGCACCCGTTGCCGACCACCTGCTGGGCCGCCACCTTCGCCCGGCTCTGGAAGGCCGTGTAGCGGGAGCAGTCGTTCTGGGTGGCGAGGTCCGGGCCCTGCCCGGAGATCTGGGCCAGGTAGTTGCCGAGGCTGTGGTGGGCGGTGCCGTAGTAGTGCGTGAGCAGGGCTCCCTGGGCCCGCAGCGTCTTCGCGAGGTACGGCGCCGCCGAGCGCGGGCCCCAGGTCTGGTCGAAGCCCTTGTTCTCGATGTTGATGACGAACACGTGGCCCACCGGCGACGTCGTACGTGTGGTGGACGACAGCCGCACGGCGGGGTCATCTGGGGTACCGGAGCCGGGGTGCCAGGTCAGGGTGAGCAGCAGGCCGACGGCAGCCAGCACCGCCCCGGCGACCGCGAGCGGCACCGAGCGGAGGACGCGGCGATCAGCTGACGGAGACACTGGCCCCGGCGCCGTCGACGGGCTCCATGCCTTCGGCGATCCGCATGGCCTCCTCGATCAAGGTCTCGACGATCTTCGACTCGGGCACGGTCTTGATGACCTCGCCCTTGACGAAGATCTGGCCCTTGCCGTTGCCCGACGCCACTCCTAGGTCGGCCTCGCGGGCCTCGCCCGGGCCGTTCACGACGCAGCCCATGACGGCGACCCGCAGCGGGACCTCGAGCCCCTCGAGCCCGGCGGTCACCTGCTCGGCCAGCGTGTAGACGTCGACCTGGGCGCGGCCGCAGGAGGGGCAGGAGACGATCTCGAGCCGGCGCGGCTTGAGGTTCAGCGACTCCAGGATCTGGATGCCGACCTTGACCTCCTCGACCGGCGGCGCGGACAGCGAGACCCGGATGGTGTCGCCGATGCCCTGGCTGAGCAGGGCACCGAAGGCGACACCCGACTTGATCGTGCCCTGGAACGCCGGGCCGGCCTCGGTCACGCCGAGGTGCAGCGGCCAGTCACCGGCCTCGGCGAGCAGCTCGTAGGCGCGCACCATCACCACGGGGTCGTTGTGCTTGACCGAGATCTTGAAGTCGTGGAAGTCGTGCTCCTCGAACAGGCCGGCCTCCCAGACCGCGCTCTCGACGAGCGCCTCGGGGGTGGCCTTGCCGTACTTGTCGAGGATCCGCTTGTCGAGGCTGCCCGCGTTGACGCCGATCCGGATGCTGGTGCCGTGGTCCTTCGCGGCCTTCGCGATCTCCTTGACCTGGTCGTCGAACTTGCGGATGTTGCCGGGGTTGACCCGGACGGCCGCGCAGCCGGCCTCGATCGCGGCGAAGACGTACTTCGGCTGGAAGTGGATGTCGGCGATCACCGGGATCTGGCTGTGCTGGGCGATCTCGGGGAGTGCGTCGGCGTCGTCCTGGCTGGGGCAGGCCACGCGCACGATGTCGCAGCCCGACGCGGTCAGCTCGGCGATCTGCTGGAGCGTGGTGTTCACGTCGGAGGTGAGCGTCGTACACATCGACTGGACCGAGATCGGGTGGTCGCTGCCGACGCCGACCTTGCCGACCTGGATCTGGCGGGTACGACGACGGGGTGCGAGCACGGGAGGTGGTGCTTCCGGCATCCCCAGGCTGACAGCGGTCATGTCTCCACAGTAGTTCGCCGGGACTCGATCTCCGCTTCGAGGAGGTGCCGGATCAGGTGACGTTCACGGGGACCACGAGGTCGCCCACGATCAGCACCACGCCCATCACCAGCAGGAAGCTCGCCACGACGTACGCGACCGGAAGCAGCCTGGCGACGTCGACGTACCCAGGGTCGGGGCGCCCGCGGAGCCGGGCGTACGTGCGGCGCATCTCCTCCCAGAGCGCACCGGCGATGTGACCGCCGTCCAGTGGCAGCAGCGGGATGAAGTTGAACAGGCCGATGAAGAAGTTGAAGCCGGCCACCAGGAAGAGCAGTCCGACCAGCTTGTCCTTGAGCGGGAAGCCGTCCGCGGAGGCGGTCTCGCCGGCGATCCGGCCGCCGCCGACGATGCTCACCGGGCTGTCCTGGGCGCGGTCCTTGACCCCGAAGATGGCCTCCCCGACGCCGAAGACCTTCACCGGCAGGGTGGCCAGGGCGACGGCGGACTTCTTGGCGAGGACGCCCATCTGCCCGACGGTGTAGACGACGCCGCCGTGACCGGTGGTGACGACCGGGGCGACGCCGAGGAAGCCGACCGGGGTCAGCTTCTTCGGGTCGTTCGGGTCGGTCGGCCGCGGCTCGACCAGCGTGTTGGTGTGCAGGGTGAGCGTCTGGCCCGCGCGGTCGACGACGAGGGTCGCCTGGCCGTCGTTGTTGCTGCGGATCAGCTTCTGCATCTGCGCCCAGCTCGTGATCGCCGTGCCGTTGAAGGAGACGAAGCGGTCACCGGGCTTCAGGCCGGCCTGGGCGGCCGGGCTGACGGGGTCGTTCGGCTGGCAGACGTCGGTCGTCCGGGTGGCGGGGATCACGCACGCCGAGACGGTGTCGACCTTGGTGTGGATGGTCTCGTCGCTCGGGTTGCCGACCGTGGCGAACAGGCCGGCGAAGATGAAGAACGCGATCAGGATGTTCACCGTCGGCCCGCCGGCCATCACGATGACCTTCTTCCACCAGGCCATCTTGTAGAAGAGCCGAGGCTCGTCGGCGGCGGTGATCGTCTCCCACTCGGCCGCGCGCGCATCGGAGACGAGCTGGCCGAACATGCCGGTGTTGGACTTCCGCACCGTCATCACGCGGTTGCCCTCGTCGTCGTACTCGACCTTGTCGGCGTGCTCGGCGTCGGGCGGGAGCATCCCGACGATCTTCACGTAGCCGCCGAGCGGGATCGCCTTGGCGCCGTACTCCGTCTCGCCGCGCTGCCGGCTCCAGACGGTGGGGCCGAAGCCGATGAAGTACTGGGTGACCTTCCCGCCGAACTTCTTGGCGGGGATCATGTGCCCGAGCTCGTGGAGGCCGATCGACGCCAGGATCGCGGACACGAAGATCACGACCCCGAGCAGGTAGAGCAGGGGTGTCATCGGGGCCTCTCGATCACGCGGGTCGCCTCGTCGCGGGCCCAGGCGTCGGCTGCCAGGACGTCGTCGAGGGTCAATGTCTCTGTTGAGGGTACGTCGTGGACCCCGAGCACGTGGGCGACCGTGTCGACGATCTCCACGAACCGCAGCCGTCCCGCGCGGAACGCCTCGACCGCGACCTCGTTGGCCGCGTTGTAGACCGCCGGTGCGGTGAGCCCCCGCTCCCCCGCCTCGCGGGCCAAGCCCACGGCCGGAAAGGCCTCGTCGTCGAGCGGGAAGAACTCCCAGGTGTTGGTTCGCGCCCAGTCGACCGAGGGGGCCGCGTCGGTCACGCGGTCGGGCCAGGACAGGCCGAGCGCGATCGGGATCAGCATGGTGGGCGGGCTGGCCTGGGCCAGCGTGGACCCGTCGACGAACTCGACCATCGAGTGCACCACCGAGGTCGGGTGGACCACGACCTCGATCCGGTCGTACGGAATCCCGAACAGCAGGTGCGCCTCGATCACCTCGAGGCCCTTGTTGACCAGGTTGGCGGAGTTGATGGTGACGACCGGCCCCATGTCCCACGTCGGGTGGGCCAGAGCCTCGTCGAGGGTCACCTCGAGCAGCTGGTCGCGGGTGCGGCCGCGGAACGGGCCGCCCGACGCGGTCAGCACGAGCCGTCGTACCTCCTCCGGCGTACCGCCGCGCAGACACTGGGCCAGCGCGGAGTGCTCGGAGTCGACCGGCACGATCTGGCCTGGCTTGGCGCGCTCCAGGACGAGCGGGCCGCCCATGATCAGCGACTCCTTGTTGGCCAGGGCCAGCGTGTTGCCGGCGTCGAGGGCAGCCAGCGTGGCGCCCAAGCCGACGGCTCCGGTGATCCCGTTGAGCACGACGTCGCTGGGCCGCGCCGCCGCTTCGGCCGACGCCTCGGCGCCGAGCCCGCTGAACGCCGGGGCGAACTCGTCGACCTGCGCGTCGAACAGGTCGCGCTGGCTCCCGCCCGCCGTCAGCGCCACGATGCGGAACCGGTCGGGGTTGGCCCGCACGATCTCGAGCGCCTGCGTGCCGATCGAGCCGGTGGATCCGAGGACGGCGACGTCGCGGCGGGTGGTCATGCGCCCATTGTCCACGCCCGATGCCTCCTAGACTCCGCGCATGGACGCACGCCGAGCCCTGGTACGCCGGCCCTCCTCACGACTCGCGGAGGGGCTGGTCACCCATCTGGAACGCCAGCCGGTGGACCTCGACCTCGCGCTCGCGCAGTGGAACGGGTACGTCGCGGCCCTCACCGACGCAGGGTGGGAGACGATCGAGGTGCCTCCGATCGACAGCTGCCCCGACAGCGTCTTCGTCGAGGACACCGTGGTGATGTACGGCGAGCGTGCGGTCATCACGCGTCCCGGGGCCGACGAGCGCAAGCCCGAGACCGCAGCCACCGCCGAGGTGCTGCGCGGGCTGGGCTACGACGTGGTGGAGATCGCGGCGCCGGGCACCCTCGATGGCGGAGACGTGCTGAAGCACGGGGACACCGTCTGGGTCGGGCTCGGAGGCCGCACCAACCAGGCCGGGGTCGACCAGCTGGCGTCGTACCTCTCGCCGTACGGCGCGACGGTGGTCGGCGTACCGGTGCAGAAGGTGCTGCACCTCAAGTCGGCGGTCACCGCCCTGCCGGACGGCACCGTGATCGGCTTCCCGCCTCTTGTCGACGACGCGAGCGTGTGGTCGTCGTTCCTCGCCGTGCCCGAGGAGCCCGGCTCGCACGTCGTCCTGCTCGGCGACGACACCGTGCTGATGAGCACCAGCGCCCCGCTCAGCCGTGCCTTGCTCGAGGGGCGTGGCCTGCGGGTGGTGGCCGTCGACCTCACCGAGTACGAGAAGCTCGAGGGCTGTGTCACCTGCCTGTCGGTGCGGCTGCGCCACACGCCCTGAGGGTCGGTCTGGATCAGTCGGTGAAGGCGCAGAACTCGTTGCCCTGCGGGTCGGCCAGCACCGTCCAGCCGAGACCGCCGTCGCCCTTGGCCCGCACCACGGTGGCGCCGTGGGCGACCAGGGCGTCGAGGTCGTCGGTGGTCACGTCGATGTGGAGCCGGTTCTTCACCGTCTTGGGCTCGGGCACGCCGCTCCAGTCGAAGGAGTCCCACACGCAGTTCGGGATCTTCTCGATCCAGGAGAAGTGGTGCGCGTCGTGGTCGGCGGCGACGGCGCCGAGCACCTCCGCCCACCACACCGCGATGTCGTGGCTCGCCTGCGGCCCCTCGGGGCAGTCCCAGCCCAGCTCGTAGGCGCGCTCGGTGATCGGCTGCTCGCGGACGAAGACGCAGAGCTCGTGCCCCTCGGGGTCGGCGAGGGTGGTCCACCGCTCGGTCTCGTAGAGCACGGTCGCCCCTCGGTCGAGCACCTCGTCGAGCGACGCCGCGTTCACGTCGATGTGGATGCGGTTCTTCACGGTCTTGGGCTCGGGCACCCGGTTGAGCCAGACCTGGACCCGCCCGTCGGCGTCGCGCAGGTGGGCGTCGCCGTCGTCGTGCAGCTCCAGCCGCCAGCCCAGTGTCTCGGCCCAGAACTCGCCTTCCACGCGGGCGTCGGTGACGTCGATGCAGAGGTCCTTGTAGGTCGCGAGCGGCATGAAACGGAGTCTGCCCCATGCTGGGGACATGACGACGCTCTACCTCGCCGCGACCGGGCCACGCGCGGCCGACGAGGTCTGGGAGCGCTACGCGCAGCCAGCGCTCTGGTCGACCTGGGCTCCGCAGATCCGGCGCGTGGAGGTCGGGGTCGAGCGGCTCAGCGGAGGAGAGTCCGGGCGGGTCCTGGGTCCGCTGGGGTTCTCGGTCGACTTCGAGGTGGAGTCGTGGGACGAGGCGGCGCGGCACTGGGCCTGGTCCGTGCGCCCGCACGCACCTCTGCTGCACGGCGTACCGGTGCCTCGGCTGCACCTCGGCCACGGCGTCCGGTCGACCGAGGCGGGCACGCTCACCTGGCTGCGACTGACCGGTCCGTTGCCGCTGGTGGTGCCGTACGCGCCGGTGGCCCGCCTGGCGCTGCATCGGCTCGTGCACTGAGGCTGGAATCCGTCGTAACGAGACCCCTCCTCGACTGGTTCCGCAGCTCGGTGACCTCTAGGCTGCCGGAATGAGCACGAGCATCGCCGACGGGGCGTCCCTCACCCAGCACCGCAGCCTCCGCACCGAGATCCCGGGGCCACGTTCGGTCGAGAAGCTGGCCCGGAAGAAGAAGTACGTCGCGGACGGCGTCGGCACCACGCTGCCGGTGTTCATCGAGGCCGCCGGCGGCGGCGTCCTCCTCGATGCCGACGGCAACCAGCTGATCGACCTCGGCTCGGGCATCGCGGTGACCACGGTCGGCAACGCCTCCCCCGAGGTCGTCCGCCGGGTGCAGGAGCAGGTCGCGGCCTTCACGCACACCTGCTTCATGGTCACGCCGTACGACGGGTACGTCGACGTCTGCGAGGCGCTCGCGGAGCTGACCCCGGGCGACCACGCCAAGAAGTCCGCGCTGTTCAACTCCGGCGCCGAGGCGGTGGAAAACGCCGTGAAGATCGCCCGCGTGGCGACGGGTCGCGACGCGGTCGCCGTCTTCGACCACGCCTACCACGGGCGCACCAACCTGACGATGGCGATGACGGCGAAGAACATGCCGTACAAGAACGGCTTCGGGCCGTTCGCCGGTGAGGTCTACCGGCTGCCGATGTCCTACCCGTTCCGCGAGACCGCCGGCATCAAGGGCGAGGACGCGGCGGCGCGCGCGATCGACCAGCTGGACAAGCAGGTCGGCGCGGCCAACCTCGCCTGCGTGGTCATCGAGCCGATCCTGGGCGAGGGCGGCTTCGTCGTACCGGCCGAGGGGTTCCTACCGGCGATCGCGGCCTGGTGCCGCGAGAACGACGTGCTGTTCGTCGCCGACGAGATCCAGAGCGGCTTCTGCCGGACCGGCGAGTGGTTCGCCTGCGACCACGAGGGCGTCGTACCCGACCTGATCACCACCGCCAAGGGCATCGCCGGCGGGCTCCCGCTGGCCGCCGTCACCGGCCGCGCCGAGGTCATGGACGCCGTCCACGTCGGCGGTCTCGGCGGGACCTACGGCGGCAACCCGGTGGCCTGCGCCGCCGCGCTCGGTGCGATCGAGGAGATGCGCTCGCACGACCTGCGCGCCCGGGCCCGCGCCGTCGAGGCGCTGATCCGCCGCCGCCTCGACACCCTCGCCGCCGAGCACCCGGTGATCGGCGACATCCGCGGCCGCGGCGCGATGATGGCGATCGAGCTCTGCGCCCCCGGCTCCACCACCCCCGACGCCGCCCGCGCGGCCGCCGTCGCGGCGTACTGCCACCGCAACGGTGTCGTCGTCCTCACCTGCGGCACCTGGGGCAACGTCTTCCGCTTCCTCCCGCCCCTCTCGATCAGCGATGAGCTCCTCGAGGAGGCCTTCGACATCGTCGCCGAGGCCTTCGCCGCCACCGCCTGAGTCAGCCACCCGCCGGGCCATTCCTCGGCGCAGAAGTGTTGCGGTTTGGTCCCCAACCGCAGAGAAATCCGGCCTCGGCGTGCGGTTCGTGACCATTCGGCGTGGTCGGTGCGTACGACGCTCCGCGAGCGTCGCGGTCTCGGCGGCGCCGGCGAGCTCAGCCGCCCGACCACCCTCGAATGGTCACAAACCGCACGGATCCGGCCCCGATTCCTGCGGTTGGGGACCAAACCGCAACCCTCACCGACCCGCAGGACACTCGAGAGGGCAGCAGTGCTTGACCCACGATGTAATCTCGATTACATGATTACTCAAGAGGCACACGACCGGGTGAGGGGCTGGTTCTCCGGCCGCCTCCCGCAGGACTGGCAGGCCGAGCCGGCCGGTATCAGCATCGACCGCGACGAGATCGTGGTGACCCTCCATCTCCCCGACGTCGAGGCGGGCGAGAGCGAGGCGGAGACCGAGGAGGCGCGGGCCGGTCGGGCCAGCGCGTTCCGCGAGGAGACCCGCGAGCAGCGGATGGCGATCGCCCGCGAGGCGCAGCGCCGCTACGAGCGGACCGTGAGCTGGGGCGTGCAGATCGGGGACCACGAGGAGCTGTACACCCACCTCGCCTCCCCCACGATGACCCGGCTTCGCCAGCCGCAGCGCCAGGTGCTCGACACCCTCGTCGACGCAGGTGTCGCGAGGTCGAGGGCCGACGCCCTCGCGTGGTGCGTGCGGCTGGTCGGGCAGCACGAGGACGACTGGCTCACCGAGCTCCGCGAGGCGATGACCCACGTCGCCGACGTGCGCACCAAGGGCCCCGACGCCTGAAAGGCGCCGAACGACGCCGCACCGGAATGGGTGCGGGCGAGGCCGCGTTCACCTGACGTGACCTCCCCCGCACTCTCCGTGCTCGACCTCGTCCCCGTCCGCAGCGACCAGTCAACCGGTGACGCCCTCGCGGCGACCCGGAAGCTGGCCCGGGTGGCCGACGACCTCGGGTTCACCCGCTACTGGCTGGCCGAGCACCACAACATGCCCGCCGTCGCGGCCACCAACCCGCCCGTCCTGATCGCGATGGTCGCCGCCGCCACCGAGCGGATCCACGTGGGCTCCGGGGGCGTCATGCTGCCCAACCACGCGCCGCTGGTCGTCGCCGAGCAGTTCGCGCTGCTCGAGGCGGCCTACCCCGGCCGGATCGACCTCGGCATCGGCCGGGCGCCCGGCACCGACCCGGTGACCAGCTACGCGCTGCGGCACGGCGCCGGCGGCGTCACCGACGACGCGGTCGAGCAGTTCCCGTCGTACGTCGACAACATCGTCACGATGATGTCGCCCGGCGGTGCCGGCCTCGCGGTCAACGGCCGGATGCACCCGCTCAACGCCACCCCCCACGCCACCAGCGTCGCCACCGTCTGGCTGCTCGGCTCGTCGGACTACTCGGCGCGCCTGGCGGCGGAGAAGGGGCTCCCGTACGTCTTCGCCCACCACTTCTCCGGCCGCGGCACGGCTGAGGCGCTCGACCTGTACCGCTCGTCGTACCGCCCGTCCGAGGACCACCCCGAGCCGCGCACCTTCCTCACCGTCAACGCCGCCGTCGCGCCTACCCACGAGGAGGCGCTCCGGCTCGCCCAGCCCAACCTGCTGTCGATGGTCAACCTCCGCACCGGTGGCACCCTCACCGCCCAGCCTCTCGTCGAGGAGGCCGAGGCCCGCGGCATCCCCGAGCAGCACCGCCCGCTCGCCGAGCAGATGCTCGAGCGATGGGTGATCGGTACGCCGGACCAGGCGGCCGAGCAGGTCGCCAAGCTCGCCGCGACGTACGACGTCGACGAGGTCATGCTGCACCCGGTCGCCGGCGCCCTGACCGGCACGCCGGCCGGCGAGTCGCCAGCCCGGGAGGAGACCCTGCGTCTGCTGGCGGGTGCCCTGGCCTGATCAGACGCTGAGCTCCTGGCGGCCCCACGGGGAGCCGTACTCGGTGAGCAGGTCGAGGAACGGGACCGCGTCGAAGGCCTCGGGACCGAGCACGCCGGCGCCGCTCCAGGTGCCGTTCGCCAGCAGCTCGAGGGCGACGACCGGGTTGATCGCGGTCTGCCACACCACGCACTGGTGGCCGTACTCCTCCATCGTCCACTCGTTGTCGACCACGTGGTAGTAGTACGTCGACCGCGGCTGGCCGTCCTTGCCCTTCCCAGTCACCCAGAGGCCGGCGCAGGTCTTGCCCTTCATCCGGGGCCCGACGGTGGCGGGGTCCGGAAGCACGGCCGCGACCACGTCGCGCGGGCTGACCTCGACGCCCTTGACCCCGACCTTCTCGGTGCGGTCGAGGCCGAGCGTGTGCAGCACCTTGAGGATGTTGATGAACTCGTCGCCGAGACCGTACTTGAAGGTCGCGCGCTTGCAGTCGACCCAGCGCGGCATCAGGAGCACCTCCTCGTGCTCGACGTTCACGCACTCGACCGGCCCGATGCCCTCGGGGAAGTCGAAGACCTCGGGCTCGCTGAACGGCTCGGTGGTGTGCCAGTCGCCGTCCTGCCACACGACCGGCGGGTTCAGGCACTCCTCGATCGTGGTCCACATCGAGAACGACGGCGCGAAGATCTCGTTGCCGTCGTCGTCGGTGACCACGAGGTTGGCTCCGTCGCGGGTGCCGAGCTCGTCGATCTCGGAGAAGTCGTGGTCGGCGGCGTACCTCGCGAACACGTCGGACAGACCCGGCTCGACGCCGATCCCGACCAGCGCGAGCCGGCCGGCGCTCTCCCAGTCGGAGGCGACCGCGAACTGCTCGTCGCCGAGCTTCACGCCGGTCTTGCTGTACGGCGATTCCGGGTGCGGTCGCGACAGCGACATCGCCATGTCGAGGTAGTCGGCCCCAGCCGCGAAGGCACCCTCGAAGATCGGCATGTCGAAGATCGGGTCGACCGCGTTCATCACGTGCGTGATCTCGTGCTCGCGGCACAGCGCCGTCACCGAGTCGGCGTCGGACGCGTCGATCTGCGCTGCGGTGAAGCGATCGTCGTACGACGCGGCCCGCTCGGCGCTGGCGAGGTTGTAGTCGGCGACCACGATCGCGTCGTAGAACGTACGGCGTGCGGCGATCGCCGCGAACGCTGCGCCCACTCCGCCGGCGCCGACCAACAGGATCCTCATGCGGTGTCTCCTCGAGCTTCGGTGATGGCGGCCGGCCGGAAGGCCGGGCCGTGTCCGGGGACCACCACGTCGGCGAGCCCGAGCAGCCGGGCCCGGCTCCGCTCCAGGGCGTCCTGGTCCCATGCCAGCGGGTCCTCGACCGGCGTCATGTCGGCGAACCACCAGGCGTGGGTGAGCGCGACGGTGCCGTCGGCGGTGTCGACCAACAGAGCCGCGCACTCCCGGGCGTGGCCCGGGGTCTCGATCACCCGCACGGCGTCGCTGAGGTGGTAGCCGTCGCCGTCGTGCTCGAGCCAGAGCGACCCGTCATAGATCGAGTCGACGTCCACGACCCGCGCGGTCGGGAACATCCCGATGTTCCGGGTGTGGTCGATGTGGTGATGGGTCACGAAGACGTGGGTCACGTCGGTGACGGCCAGGCCGTGCCCGGCGAGTGCGTCGGTGAGCAGCGCCGGGTCGGAGAGGATGCCGGGATCCGCCACGATCACCAGGTCGCCGTCGCGCACGAGGCTGACGGTCGGATGGACGGAGGAGTCACCGGCATCGGTCTGCTCGACGAAGCCGGTGACGAGGACGTCGACGGTGGCCATGGTCACTCCCCGATGTAGGACATCACGTGCTTGATGCGCGTGTAGTCCTCGAGCCCGTACATCGACAGGTCCTTGCCATAGCCCGAGTGCTTGAAGCCGCCGTGGGGCATCTCCGAGACGAACGGGATGTGGGTGTTGATCCAGACCACGCCGAAGTCGAGCCGCTTGGACATCCGCATGGCGCGGGCGTGGTCCCTGGTCCAGACGCTGGAGGCCAGGCCGTACTCGACGCCGTTGGCCCAGCGCAGCGCCTCGCCCTCGTCGGAGAACCGCTGCACGGTGATCACCGGGCCGAAGATCTCCTGCTGGATCTGCTCGTCGTCCTGCTTCAGACCGGACAGCACGGTGGGCTCGTAGAAGTACCCGACGCTGCCCTGACGGTGACCGCCGGCGTTGACGGTGGCGTGGTCGGGGAGCCGATCGACCATGCCGCTCACCCGCCCTAGCTGGGTCTGGTTGTTGAGCGCGCCGTAGAGCACGTCCTCGTCGTCGGGCAGCCCGGTCCGGGTGTTCTTCGCCTGCTCGGTGAGCGCAGCCACGAAGTCGTCGTGTACGCCGGGTCCCGCGAGCACGCGCGTGGCCGCCGTACAGTCCTGGCCGGCGTTGAAGTAGCCGGCCATCGCGATGCCCTCGGCCGCCTTCTCGACGTCGGCGTCGTCGAAGACGATCACCGGGGCCTTGCCGCCGAGCTCGAGGTGGACCCGCTTGAGGTCCTTGGCCGCCGATCCGGCCACCTCCATGCCGGCCCGCACCGAGCCGGTGATGGAGACCATCTGCGGCGTCGTGTGCTCGACGAGCCGGCGCCCGGTGTCGCGGTCGCCGCACACGATGTTGAGCACGCCGGGAGGCAGGAACTCCTGGCACAGCTCACCGAGCAGGGTGCTGCTGGCGGGCGTGGTGTCGCTGGGCTTGAGGACGACGGTGTTGCCGGCGGCGAGGGCGGGTGCGATCTTCCAGATCATCATCATCAGCGGGTAGTTCCACGGCGTCACCTGGCCCACCACGCCGACCGGCTCACGCCGTACCCAGGACGTGTGGTCCTCCATGTACTCGCCCGCCGACCGCCCCTCGAGCACCCGCGAGGCGCCGGCGAAGAAGCGGAAGTGGTCGGAGGCGTAGGGCATCTCCTCCGACATCGTCAGCCCGAGCGGCTTTCCGGTGTCGCGGCACTCGACGGCGTTGATCTCGTCGACGCGCGACTCGATGGCGTCGGCGATCTTCAAGAGCGCGTGCGCGCGCTCCTTCGGGGTGGTCTCGCCCCACGCGTCGAACGCGGCGTCCGCGGCGGCGTAAGCCCGGTCGACGTCCTCGGCGCCCGACATCGGCGCCTGGGCGTAGACCGAGCCGGTGGTCGGGTCGAGGACGTCGTAGGTCTGCCCGGACACGCTGTCGACGGACTCCCCGTTGATGATGTTGCGGAACGTGAGGTCGGCCATGGGCGGGAGCCTAACCAGACACCTGCGGATCCGGTAGGGCCAGGCCCATGAATCGACTGATTTCGTCACACTCAGGTCAAGGGAAGGACGTAATCCGCGACATCTTCACACCTGATAGACCGCTCGGCCGGAGACCCAGGTCGAGGCGACCCGGGTTGCGCCGATCTCCTCGGGCGGCCCGGCGAAGGGGTCGCGGTCCAGGACGACGAGGTCGGCGGCGTGACCTGGTGCCAGCACACCGGCCCCGTCGGCGCGGTCGCGTCCGTTGATCCAGGCGGAGCCCGAGGTGTACGCCGCGAAGGCCGTCGTGAGGTCGACCGACTGCTCCGGCAGGAACGGCTCGTTGCCGGCCGGACCCTCCTCGCCGTACGACGTGCGGGTCACCGCGGTGTGGATCGCAGCGAGCGGGTCGGGCGACGTCACCGGCCAGTCGCTGCCCATCACCAGCCGGGCGCCGGAGGCGTGGAGGTCCCCGAACGGGTACTGCCAGGTCGCCCGCTCCGGTCCCAGGAACGGGATCGTCAGCTCGGTCATCTGCTCCTCGTGGCACGCCCACAGCGCCTGGGCGTTGGCGGCCACACCGAGGTCGGCGAAGCGCCGTACGTCGTCGGGATGCACGAGCTGGAGGTGGGCGATGTGGTGACGCAGGTCGTCACCGGAGCGGGCGGCCGCGAACGCGTCGAGCGCCTCACGCACGCCTCGGTCTCCGATCGCGTGGATGTGCACCTGGAAGCCCTCGGCCGCAAGCGCGACGACCACCTCCTTGAGCTCCTCGGCGTCGACGAAGGAGTGCCCCGCGTTGTCCGTGGCGTGACCGCACCGGTCGAGGTACGGCGTACCGAGGGCGGCGGTGCCGTTCTCGAGGACGCCGTCCTGCATGATCTTCACGCTCGTCGGCCGGAAGCGCGGGCCGGCCAGCGCCTCGCGGCGGTGGACCAGGTCCGGGATCTGGGCGAGGCCGAGGCGGCGGTCCCACCACAGCGCACCGACCACGTCGGCGACCAGGTCGCCATTGCCGACCGCCCGCTGGTAGGTCGGGCCCGAGTCGTCCATGCCGGCGTAGGCGCCGACGATCGCGTCCTGCCACGCGGTCACACCGAGCGCGAACAGGTACGCCTGCCCGGCCACCAGGCCGTGGTAGTAGTCCTCGTCAGGCGTCGAGGGCAGGAGCCGTGAGACCAGCCCCATGGCCCCCTCGTGCAGGGTGCCGGACGGCGAGCCGTCGGGGAGGCGCTCGATCCGGCCGTCGGGCGGGTCCGGGGTCTCGGCGGTGATCCCGGCGAGCTCGAGGGCGCGGGAGTTGACCCACGCGCCGTGGTGGTCGCGGTTGGGCAGGAACGCGGGGCGGTCCGGCACCACGCTGTCGAGGTCGGCGGCCGTGGGCGTGCCCCCGGGGAAGGCCGGCATCGACCAGCCGCCGCCCAGGATCCAGGGGCCGTCGTGACGCGCGCCGTACGTCGCGATCGCGGTGAGGTAGTCGTCGCGGGTGCGGCCCTCCGAGAGGTCGCACCGCAGCATCTCGAGACCGCCCTGGATCGGGTGGCAGTGCGCGTCGGTGAAGCCGGGCGAGACCAGCCCGCCGGCGAGATCGACCACCTCGGAGACGTCGTGACCTCGACTCCGCTCGACCGCCGAGGCAGGCGGGAGCACCGCGGCCACGTGGTCGTCCTCGACCAGCAGTGCATGACCGGGCAGATGACGGCGCCCGTCGAAGACCGAGCCCCCGGTGAACAACGTGGCCATCAGCGTCCCTCCAGCAGCGCGCGGGTCATGGAGTAGTCCTACCAGTACGACGCAGCGCGCGACCTACGGATTCCGTCACAATCGGCCCCGAACACGACGGATCCACTTGCCCAAAGGCCTACTGGCCTCCATCATGGGGGGACCACCACCCATGGACGAGGAACCGATACACATGCTCGGTCAGGACGATCACGTCTACGACAACGCCCACCTCCAGCAGGCCGCACGCGACCACCTCTGGATGCACTTCACCCGACACTCAGGGTATGAGAAGAACGACGTGCCGATCATCGTGCGCGGCGAGGGCGCCTACATCTGGGACAGCAACGGCAAGCGCTACCTCGACGGCCTCGCCGGCCTGTTCGTGAGCCAGCTCGGCCACGGCCGCACGGAGCTCGCCGACGCCGCCGCGAAACAGGCCCAGCAGCTGGCCTTCATGCCGCTGTGGTCCTACGCCCACCCCAATGCCATCGAGCTCGCCGAGCGGGTCGCCAACTACGCGCCCGGGCGACCTCAACCGCGTCTTCTTCACCACCGGCGGCGGTGAGGCGGTCGAGACCGCCTGGAAGCTGGCCAAGAACTACTTCAAGCTGGTCGGCAAGCCCTACAAGCACAAGGTGATCAGCCGCGCGATCGCTTACCACGGCACCCCGCAGGGCGCCCTGTCGATCACCGGCCTGCCCGGCATGAAGGCGATGTTCGAGCCGTTGGTGCCGTCGACCTTCCGGGTCCCGAACACCAACTACTACCGCGCGCCGTACTTCGAGGACGACGAGAAGGCCTTCGGCCTGTGGGCCGCCAACGAGATCGCGGTCGCCATCGAGAACGAGGGTCCCGAGACCGTCGCTGCGGTCTTCCTGGAGCCGGTGCAGAACTCCGGCGGATGCTTCCCGCCGCCGCCGGGATACTTCGAGCGGGTCCGCGAGATCTGCGACGAGTACGACGTCCTGCTGGTCTCCGACGAGGTGATCTGCGCGTTCGGCCGGCTGGGTCATATGTTCGGCGCGGAGCGCTACGGCTACCAGCCCGACATGATCACTTGTGCGAAGGGCATCACCTCCGGCTACTCGCCGCTGGGCGCGATGATCGCCACCGACCGGCTGATGGAGCCGTTCCTCACCGGTACCGAGACGTTCCTGCACGGCTACACCTTCGGTGGCCATCCGGTCTCGACGGCGGTCGCGATGGCGAACCTCGACATCTTCGAGAAGGAGAAGATCAACGAGCACGTCCGCGAGAACGAGCCGGCCTTCCGCGAGACCCTGGAGAAGCTCAAGGACCTGCCGATCGTCGGCGACGTGCGCGGGGACGGCTACTTCTTCGGCATCGAGCTGGTCAAGGACAAGGGCACCAAGGAGACCTTCAACGACGAGGAGTCCGAGAAGCTGCTGCGCGGGTTCCTGTCCAAGGCGCTCTACGACGCGGGCCTCTACTGCCGCGCCGACGACCGCGGCGACCCCGTCGTCCAGCTCGCTCCCCCGCTGATCTGCGACCAGGAGCACTTCGACGAGATCGAGCAGATCCTGCGCGAGGTGCTGACCAAGGCCGGCACGCTGATCTAGCTCGTTGAGTTGGCCCTCCGGGCTCGTTGAGTTGGCCCTCCGGGCTCGTCGAGTTGGCCCTCCGGGCTCACTCCGGCGCCGCGCGGCCAACTCAACCGACCCGCGCGGCCAATTCAACCGACCCGCAGGGCCAATTCACTGAGCCCGGAGGGCCAACTCAACAGCTCGACCGACGGCCTCGGGGTCAGACGGCGTCGAGGGCGCCGGCGGAGGAGCGGGCGCCGGCCGCGGCCACGACCGAGTCGGCGTGGACCGGCTCGGGCCGACCAGGACTGGCGAGCGCGCGGATCCGGCGCCGGTTGCGGACCTCGCCGCCGACCACGATCAGCACCGAGATGATCAGCATCACCGTGCCGACGACGTTGATCTGCATCGGGATCGTGCGCCGCGAGACACCCCAGACGTACATCGGGAACGTCGTGGTGGTGCCGGCGTTGAGGTTGGTGATGATGAAGTCGTCGAAGGACAGCGAGAAGGCGAGCAGCGCCGCGCCCAGGATGCCGGGGAAGACCAGCGGGAAGGTGACCTTCCAGAAGGCCTGCTGCGGGGTGGCATAGAGGTCCGCCGCCGCCTGTTCGAGGGTGTCGCTGAGCCCCGCCAGCCGCGACCGCACGGTCACGATGACGAACGACAGGCAGAACATGATGTGGGCGATCAGGATCGTGTAGAAGCCCAGCTGACCGGCGAAGCCGCCGGCCACGAACAGCGCCAGCAGCGAGGAGCCCATCACGATCTCGGGCGCCGCCATCGGCAGGAAGATCAGGATGTTGGTGGCCGAGCGCCCCACGAACTGGTGCCGGACCAGCGCGAACGCCGCCAAGGTACCCAACAGGGTGGCGCCCAACGTGGACAGCAGGCCGATCTCCACGCTCGTCTTGAGCGCCGTACACATGCTCGGGTCGGCGCACGGATGCAGCCAGTTGTCGAGGGTGAAGGTGTTCCATCGGTAGATCTTGGACTGCTCGCTGGGGAGCTTGTTGAAGCTCATCATCACGACGATGAAGATCGGGACGAACGTGTAGACCAGCACCAGGATGCCGAGGAACAGCACCAGATGACTCCGTAGCCACCTCACAGCAGGTCATCCGTCCCGGCGAACTTCACGTAGCCGAAGACCAGCACCACGATCATCGACATCAAGATCACCGACAGCGCGGCCGCGGCCGGATAGTCGTTGGCCTCGGTGAACAGGGCCTGGATGGTGTTACCGATCATCCGGGTCTGGGTCGAGCCCAGCAGCTGGTCGTTGATGTAGTCACCGACCGAGGGGATGAACGTCAGCAGCGTCCCGGAGATGACGCCGGGCAGTGAGAGCGGCCAGGTCACCTTGAAGAAGCCGATCACCGGGTTGGCGTAGAGGTCGCTGGAGGCTTCGATCAGCCGGTAGTCGATCTTGTCGATGCTCGCGAACAACGGCAGCACCATGAAGGGAAGGAAGTTGTAGGTCAGCCCCATCACGACGGCGAACGGCGTGTAGAGCAGGTGGCCGCTCGGGCCCAGGATGTGCAGGAACTGCAAGGTGTTCACGACGACGCCGTTGTCGGAGAGGATCAGCTTCCACGACAGGGTGCGCACCAGGAAGCTGGTGAAGAACGGCGCGATCACCAGCACCAGCATCAGGTTCTTCCAACGGCCGGCCTTGAACGCGATCGCGTAGGCGAGCACGTAGCCCACGATGAGGCACTGGAACGTCGCGATCGCGCCGTACGCCAGCGAGCGCACGATCTGTGGCCAGTAGGCCTTGATCACCTCGGTGTAGTTGCTCCACTGGTAGACCACCGTGTAGCCGCGGAAGTCCGAGCCGCCCTCGTTGAACAGGCTCGCCGCCAGCAGGGAGTAGAACGGGATCAGGAAGAAGAGCAGCAGCCAGAGCAGCCCGGGGCCGAGCAGGAAGTAGCCAGTGAGTCCCTTCTTGCGGACCGTCTCGCTCATCTACACGTCCTCCAGCTGCGAGCCGGCCGACGCGTCCTGGTCGTGGTCGAGAAGGAACGCGTACTCGGGGCGCCACGACAGCTCGACGCGATCATTGACCCGGAACAGCCGGCGGCGACCGGTGTTCTGCTCGAAGACCTGGAGCTCCTGGCCCCACGGCATCCGCACGAGGTACTGGGTGCTCACTCCGACGAAGCTGACGTCGGTGACCACACCCCCGGAGATCGTGTTGCCGGGCGCGTCGAGGGCCTCGCCCTCGTTGCCGATCAGCACCTTCTCGGGGCGGATGCCGACCCAGCCCTCGCTGCCTTCGGCGTGGGTGCGCTCGCGCGGCACCGAGACCCCGATCCCCTGCATGTCCACCGTCGTCATGTCGCCGTCGCGGGACTTGATGCGCCCGGAGATCAGGTTGGACTGGCCGAGGAAGTTCGCCACGAAGGTGGTGCGGGGGTTCTCGTAGAGCTCGTCGGGTGCACCCATCTGCTCGATCAGCCCCGCGTTCATCACCGCGATGGTGTCGGCCATGGTCATGGCCTCCTCCTGGTCGTGGGTGACGTGGATGAACGTCGTGTCGACCTCGTCCTGGATCCGCTTCAGCTCGATCTGCATCTGCCGCCGCAGCTTGAGGTCGAGGGCCCCGAGCGGCTCGTCGAGCAGCAGCACCTCGGGCTTGTTGATCAGGGCCCGGGCCAGGGCGACCCGCTGCTGCTGGCCACCGGAGAGCTGGGCGGGACGCTTCCGGGTCTGGCTGGTCAGCTCGACCAGCTCGAGCATCCGATGCACCTCGTCCTCGACGCCGGACTCCTTGCGGCGGCGAGGTCCGAAGGCGACGTTCTCGAAGATGTCGAGGTGCGGGAAGAGCGCGTAGTTCTGGAAGACGGTGTTCACCGGACGCCGGTAGGGCTTGTCGAAGGTGATGTCTCGTCCGGCCAGCCGGATCGTGCCGGAGGTAGGGGTCTCGAGGCCGGCGACCATCCGCAGGGTGGTGGTCTTGCCGCAGCCGGAGGGCCCGAGCAGGGCGAAGAACGAACCGGTCGGTACGTCGAGGTCGAGGTCGTCGACGGCCTTGAAGGCGCCGAAGTCCTTGGTGAGCCCTCGCAGCTCCAGGCCGGCGGACGTGATGTCCTCCGACGGAGCCTCCATCTGCTCAGCCAGATGTGACATCGGCCCAGTCCCTTTCGTATTGGATCTCTTGCTGGTCGTTGAGCGCCATGAAGCCCCAGGTGTTCTCGAGCATCTTGTCGGTGGGGAAGATCAGCGGGCTCTTGGCGGCGGGCTTGTCGAGCTTGAGCATCTCCTCCTGCGCCCCCTCGACCGGACAGATGTAGTAGTTCCAGTCGGCCAGCTGGGCGGCGACCTCGGGCTGGTAGTAGTAGTCGATCCAGGCCTCGGCGTTCGACTGGTGGGTCGCCAGGTTGGGGATCAGCATGTTGTCGGCCCACAGCGACATGCCCTCCTCGGGCACCACGAACTTGATGTTCGGGTTGTCCGCTTGGGCGATGATCACGTCACCGGACCATGCCTCGCAGGCCAGGGTGTTTCCGGAAGCGAGGTCGTTGAGGTAGTCGTTGCCGTTGAACGAGCGCACGTTGCCGTCCGACACGTAGCCGTGCAGGGCGCTGATGGCGTTCTCCCACTCGTTCTGGGTGAACTTCTCCGGGTCCGCGTTGACCGTGCGGAGCATGAACCCCATCGTGTCGCGCATCTCGGTGAGCAGCGTGACCTTGCCCTTGAGGTCGCTGCGGGTGAGCAGCTCGGTGAAGCTCTTGACCTCTTTGGTCTTGTCGGCGTTGTAGGCGATGCCGGTCAGGCCGCTCTGCCAGGGTGCGTGGTGCTTCTGGCCAGGGTCCCAGGGCTTGTCGCGCAGCCTCGGGATGAGGTTCTTGGTGAAGTTCGGCGTCTTGCTGAGGTCGAGCGGCTGGATCCAGCCGAGCCCGATCATCCGAGCGGCCATCCAGTCGGTCATGATGATCATGTCGCGCTTGATCGACTGGCACGACGCCAGCTGGTTCTTCACCTTGGCGTAGAACTCGTTGTTGTCGTTGATGTCGTCGGTGTACTGGACCGAGATCCCGGTCTCCTTCTCGAAGGCCGACACCGTGGACCCGGCCTTGTGGATCGGGTCGATGTAGGCCGGCCAGTTGGAGATGATGAGCTTCTTGTCGGTCGTCGACACGTCGTTCGCGAAGCACGCGGCGGGGTCCTGCTGGGCCCCCTCGACGGAGAAGAACGGCAGCTTCAGGGCCGCCAGGCTGGCGCCCACGAAGGCGGCCCCACCCACTCCTCGGACGACCGTACGACGCGATACTCCCCCGGGTCCGCCTGCCATGGACACTCCCTCTACTGCCGAATTGGTTCGGATCGTGTCATGAGCAGGGTCGGGCGACAAGGGATTCCGTGTATCAAATGCCGTCACACGACGAAATCCTGCGGTAACACGGTGCTGGACCGGTGGTGTTGTCCCTGTCAGCATAGGCTCCCATGACGAAGAAGCAGCCGCGAGCGGCGCTCGACGAGGTCTCCAAAGCCATCATCGAGCAGCTCCAGCAGGACGGCCGCCGTTCGTACGCCGCGATCGGCAAGGTGGTCGGACTCTCCGAGGCCGCCGTCCGGCAGCGCGTGCAACGGCTCATCGACGGCGGCGTCATGCAGGTCGTCGCCGTCACCGACCCGCTCGAGCTCGGGTTCGCCCGGCAGGCCATGGTCGGGGTCCGCGTGAACGGGCCGATGGAGCCGGTGGCCGACGCGCTGGTCGACCTCGAGGAGGTCGACTACGTGGTGCTCACCGCCGGCTCCTACGACCTCCTGGTGGAGGTCGTCTGCGAGAGCGACGAGCACCTGCTCGAGGTGATCTCCTCGAAGATCCGGCGGATCAACGGCGTCGTCGGCACCGAGACCTTCATGTACCTCAAGCTGCGCAAGCAGACCTACTCGTGGGGTGTCCGCTGAGACACGACCTGCGCACGCTGTCCCTGTGGCACGAGACCACCCCGGACGCGTGGTCACCGCGCGCGCCCCTGCCCGGTGACCGCGACGCCGACGTCGCGATCGTCGGCGCCGGCTTCACCGGTCTCTGGACCGCGCTCTACCTGGCCCGCGCCGACCCGTCCCTGCGGATCGCGGTGCTCGAGGCCGAGACTGCGGGGTTCGGTGCCAGCGGTCGGAACGGCGGCTGGTGCTCGGCGCTCTTCCCCTCCTCCCTCGAGTCGTTGGCGAAGCGCTCCTCGCGCGCCGACGCGCTGGCACTGCACGCCGCAATGCGGCACAGCGTCGACGAGGTGATGCACTCCGCCGCGGCCGAGGGCATCGACGCTCAGATGGCCAAGGGCGGCACGATCTCGCTCGCCCGCTCCGGCCCGCAGTGGGCGCGGGCGCGTGCCGAGGTGAAGCACGCCCGGCTGTGGGGCCGAGGCGAGGACGAGCTGCGGCTCCTCGACGCCGAGGAGGCCACCACCGTGCTGGCCGGCACCCACGTCCGCGGCGCGACGTACACCCCCGACTGCGCGGCCATCCACCCCGGCCGTCTCGTGCGGGGCCTGGCCGACGCCGTCGTACGACGAGGGGTCACCCTCCACGAGCAGACGCCGGTGACGGCGATCGCTCCCGGCCGGGTCACCACCCGCCACGGAACCGTGCGTGCCGAGCGCGTGATCCGTGCGACCGAGGGCTACACCCGCACCCTCGACGGCCAGCGCAGGCAGCTGGTGCCGGTCTACTCGTTGATCATCGCTACCGAACCGCTGGCCGAGTCGGTGTGGGAGCAGATCGGGCTGCGTCGCCGCGAGACCTTCGGCGACCACCGGCACCTGATCATCTACGGCCAGCGGACCGCCGACGACCGGCTCGTCTTCGGCGGCCGCGGCGCGCCGTACCACTTCGGCTCCCGGATCCGACCGGCCTACGACCGCGACGAGGGTGTCTTCGCCTCGCTGCACAGCACCCTCACCGACCTGTTCCCGGTGCTGCACGACGTGACCGTGACGCACGAGTGGGGCGGGGCGCTCGGCATCGCTCGCGACTGGACGGCCTCCGTCGGCCTCGACCCGGTCACCGGGCTGGGCTGGGCCGGTGGGTACGTCGGCGACGGGGTGAGCACGACCAACCTGGCCGGCCGGACGCTCGCGGACCTGGTCCTGGGCCAGGACACCGACCTCACGCGGCTGCCGTGGGTCGGACACCGGTCGCGCTCCTGGGAGCCGGAACCCCTGCGCTGGCTGGGGATCAACGCCGGCCTGCACGCGATGACCTGGGCCGACCAGGAGGAGGCTCGCACCGGGCGGGAGAGCCGGATCGCGAAGCTGGTCTCACCCCTGATCGGCTGAGCTCACAGGCCGTTCGCCGCGGTTTGCGCGGGTCGCACCGGCTGCGTCAACCAGGTGTCGAAGAACGACGTGAGGTCCTGCCCGCTCACGCGGGAGGCGAGCTCCTCGAACTCCGCCGTGCTCCCGTGGCCGTGTCGATGGCTCGCGGGCCAGGCGCGGAGCAGGTGGGCGAACACGTCGCGCCCGACCCGCCGGCGCAGGGCAGCGAGCGTCATCCCGCCGCGCTCGTAGACCGCCCAGTCGAACAGGTGGTCGCGGCCCGGGGCAGCCACGGGCAGCGTCCAGAACGACGACCCCGCCGGCTCGCCTTCGTAGGCCTGGCGCAGCCAGACCGACATCCTCGGCCCGCCGTGCTCCTCGTTCCACAGCTGCTCCATGAACGTCGCGAAGCCCTCGTTGAGCCAGACGTCCGCCCAGTGGTGCACCGACACCGAGTCACCGAACCACTGGTGGGCGAGCTCGTGCACCATCAGCAGCCGGCTCACGCCGGCGGGGTACGTCGGGCGGGTCTGGGTCTCCAGGGAGAACCCGGGGTCGAGCGCGGTCACCACGCCGCCGGTCTGGGCGAAGGGGAAGCGCCCGAGGTGCCGGCTCAGCCAGTGCACGATTCCCGGGGTGCGCTGCAGGCCGTCCATGGCGGCATCTCGTTGCCGGCGCGGCAGGTCGCGAGAGACCGCGAGGTAGTAGCGCAGCCGGTGGCTGGTGCCCTGCTTGACCGCGAACCGCCCGGCCACGAAGAAGGCGAGATAGGTGGCCATCGCACCGGCGCGCCAGTGGTACGTCGCGCGCTCGGCTGTTCGTCGTACCCCGACCAGGCGGCCACCGGCCACGACCTGGTCGGCGCGCGGGACGGTGAGGTGGAGGTCCATCCGCGCCTTGTCGAGCGGATGGTCGTTCGCAGGGAACCACCAGGCGGCCATGTGCGGCTCGTTCAGGGCCATGGCCTCGGTGCGGTTGGCCACCCAGTTGCTCTCGCCGCCCCACGACACGCGCCCGGGGTGACCGGCGTACGCGACCCGGACCCGCACCGTCGTACCCGCGGCGAGTGGCTGATGCGGCCTGATCATCAGCTCGTGCCGGTTCGGGCGGCTGAACGTGGAGCCGCCGGTCGAGAGGTGCACCGAGCGCACCGGGAGCAGGAAGTCGAGGTCGAAGGAGCTCAGCTGCTCGGTGGTGCGCAACGTGACCGTCGTCCAGCCCGCGATCCGGCGCGTGGAGAAGTCGTAGGCGTCGTGCACGTCGTACGACCGGACGTCGATGCCGCCGTTGCCGTCGAGTGGGAAGTACGGGTCGCCGATGCCGGGCGCCCCGGCGACCGGGGCCTGGCTGCCGGCCGAGGCGGCGGACCCGCTGACCACCAGGGCAGAGGCGACCACGAGGGCGGCGGCACGGGTCAGCACGGGGAGCAACCTAGCCGGGAATCGGGTTGCGGCCGCCGCGGCGCCCCTGTCACACTCGGCTCGGCCCGTTGGAAGAGGCACGGCGCAGCGCCGGAGCCCACGTGAGAGGAGGCGTTCATGACGATCGAAGTCTTCGGCATGTCCACCGCCGTTCTCTCTCACGTCTGGAGCACCACCACCGATGTCATCGGAGCACACCCCGAGCGCTGATCCGCTCGAGACCTTTCTCAACGACCGCTACGTCCACGTCGACCCGCTCAGCGGGGTCGACCCTTCGTTCGTCTTCGACTTCCACGCCTACGACGACCTCGACGACGGCCAGCGCTGGTCCACCTGGCTCTCCGTCGAGCCGCTCTCGCGCGGCCCGGAGCCACGACCGGAGTGGATCGTGTCCTCACAGGGCGCGATCGACACCGACCTCGGGATCCTCAAGACCGGCAAGGAGGCCGACGTCTTCCTGCTGGAGCGGTCAGACCCGCTCGAGCCCGACCGGGCGGTGGTGATGGCCGCGAAGCGGTACCGCGACCCCGAGCACCGCAGCTTCCACCGGTCCGCCTCCTACACCGAGGGCCGCTCGATGAAGCGCTCGCGAGACGAGCGCGCGCTGAAGCGGAAGAGCACGTTCGGCCGCGAGGTCGCCGCCGGCGAGTGGGCGATCTCCGAGTGGGGCGCGCTCGTGCGGCTGTGGAACCTCGGGCTGCCGGTCCCCTACCCCGTTCAGATCGACGGGACCGAGATCCTGATGGAGTGGATCACCTACGACGGTGAGACCGCGCCGCGGCTGGCGCAGACCCGGCCGGAGCCGGCGCTGCTGCAGTCGTACTTCGACCAGGTGCGGGACGCGCTGGCCACGATGGTGCAGTCCGGGATCGTCCACGGCGACCTCTCGGCGTACAACATCCTGGCGGCGGGCCCGCGACTGGTCATCATCGACCTCCCCCAGATCGTCGACCTCGTCGGCAACCAGAACGGGATGGACTTCCTGATGCGCGACTGCGCCAACATCTGCGGCTGGTTCCGCGGCAAGGGACTCGAGGTCGACGAGCAGGAGCTCTTCGGGGAGCTGATGGCCCACGCGTTCTGACCGCCCCTCGACCGAGCTCGCGAGGTCGGGGACAAGGCGGGCTGCGCGACGCGTCTCGAGACCTCGCCGAGTCGTCATATGACGACTCGGCGTGATTTCGACGCCCCTTTGCGCCGACTCGGCGGGTTTCCGGTGCCTGTTTGCGCCGACTCGGCGTGGGGTGGCCCCTAGAGTCGGCGGGTGCGCAAGGTGCGGGGGCGGTCGCTGCGGGTCGCGCCGATGGCGACCGCGCCGTCGGTGGACACCAGCGGGGTCCCGGTGGACTGCTACCGGACGTCGCTCTACACCGCCGAGGAGCTGTACGACGCGCCGGTCTACGCCGACACCCTCGACGAGCGCGCCCACGACTGGGCCCTCCGACCGCCGTCGCCTCGTGACTCACTGGCGCAGGCGCTGCACGACCACGCGGTGGACGAGGCGCTGACGGCCTGGATGACCGGGCGGTCCCTGGTCGGCGTGATGGGCGGGCACGCTCTGGTGCGCGGCGAGCCGGCGTACGGCGAAGCCGCCCGGCTGGGTGCTCTGCTCGGCCGCACCCACACCGTCGCGACCGGTGGTGGACCGGGTGCGATGGAGGCCGCCAACCTCGGTGGACGCCTCGCCCACGAGCCGGAGGCCGTGCTGGTCGAGGCGCTGGAGCGCCTGGCTGAGACACCGTCGTACCACCCGACGGTCGACGCCTGGGTCGCCACAGCGCGGACGGTCACCGGCCTCGGCGACTCCCCCTCGCTCGGGATTCCCACCTGGTTCTACGGGCACGAGCCGTCGAACCTCTTTGCCACCGCGATCGCCAAGTACTTCCGCAACGCCCTGCGCGAGGCGATCCTGCTGCAGATCTGCGACGCGGGAATCGTGTTCCTGCCGGGTGCGGCCGGCACCGTGCAGGAGGTCTTCCAGGACGCCTGCGAGAACTACTACGCCGCTGAGGCTTCGGTGGCTCCGATGGTGCTCGTCGGTACGTCGTACTGGACGGGCGAGGTGCCGGTGTGGCCGTTGCTGCAGTCGCTGGCCCGCGGTCGGGTGATGGAGCCGCACATCCACCTCGTCGAGACGGTCGAGGAAGCAGCGACCCTGGTCGGCTCGCGACGAGGCCCCTAGGCCTCGGTGGCGGCCAGCTGGCCGCAGGCCCCGTCGATCTCGCGGCCGCGGGTGTCGCGGACGGTCGTGGGCACTCCGCGCGCCTCGAGACGTCGTACGAACTCGCGCTCGTCGGCGGGGTCGGAGGCCGTCCACTTCGAGCCGGGCGTGGGGTTGAGCGGGATCAGGTTGACGTGCACCCACCCCCAGTCACCGCGGGCGAGCAGCACGTCGGCGAGCAGATCGGCCCGCCAGGCCTGGTCGTTGATGCCGCGCATCATGGCGTACTCGATGGAGACGCGCCGCTTGGTCACCCGGGCGTAGTTCCAGGCCGCGTCGACGGTCTCGTCGACCGAGAAGCGGGTGTTGATGGGCACCAGCTCGTTGCGCAGCTCGTCGTCGGGAGCGTGCAACGACAGGGCCAGCGTGACCGGGATGCCCTCGTCGGCGAGCTGGTTGATCCGTGGCACCAGGCCGACCGTGGAGACGGTGATGCCGCGCGCGCTCATCCCGAGACCGGCCGGGGCCGGCTCGGTGAGACGGCGTACGGCGCCGATCACGGCCTTGTAGTTGGCCATCGGCTCGCCCATGCCCATGAACACCACGTTGGACACGCGGCCTGGACCGCCCGGCACCTCATCACGCGCCAGCGACCGTGCACCGGAGACGACCTGGTCGACGATCTCGGCAGTCGACATGTTGCGCTGGAGCCCGCCCTGACCGGTCGCGCAGAACGGGCAGGCCATGCCGCACCCCGCCTGGGACGAGACGCACATCGTGACCCGGTCCGGGTAGCGCATCAGCACCGACTCGACGAGGGCGCCGTCGAACAGCCGCCAGAGCGTCTTGCGGGTGGTACCCCGGTCGGCCTCCATCGTGCGGACCGGGTCGAGCAGCTGCGGCAGCATCGCCGCGACCAGCTCATCGCGGTGGGCCGCCGGCAGGTCGGTCATGTCGGCAGGGTCGGAGACCAGCCGGTCGAAGTAGTGGGTCGAGAGCTGCTTGGCCCGGAAGCCGGGCAGGCCCTGCTCGACCGCGAGCGCCGTCCGCTCCTCCAGCGAGAGGTCGGCGAGATGACGCGGCGGCTTCGCGCGGCCGCGTGGCTCGGACATCACCAGGGGCAGGGAGCGGATGGGTTCGGGCATGGCCCGCCCAGTCTCCCATCGACGGGCGGGCCGCCACGAATCTCAGTAGCCGCCTCCCCCAGGGACCGGAGCCGAGCTCTGTGCCCCCGCGGCCGTGACCGCCACGCCGGTGGGCGAGACGGCGTACCAGGTGCCGCCGTAGTCCTGCAGCCCTTCGCCCTTGACGTCACCGGCGCCCTGGTCGCCGGAGAACGTGTAGACGGGGTGACCGGCGACTGTGGCCGTCGTGCCTCCTCCCGGGGTAGTCGTCGACCCGACCTGGGCGGTGACTCCCGCCTTCCCACCGGGGGCGACCGCCGGCCACAGCTGCAGGCAGGACGACGAACAGGTCGAGTGGTTGCGGCCGTCGGCGGTGAGCAGGTAGACGGTGCGACCGGAGCCGTCGACGAGCACCTTGCCCAACGACGTGCTCGCGACGTGCAGGCCGGCAGCGCCACCGCCGGCGTTCGCCTTCACGGCCGTGTCGGACGCGGTGCCGTTGTTGCCGCCGCACGCGCTGAGGGTCAGGACGGCCGCCGCGGCGACGGCCAGGATGGCAGGAATTCTCATGGGGACCTCCTCGATAGTGTCGAAGAGAAGTACGGCGTGCGCACGGCGTGCCGTTCGACGTCTCGGCTGTGAAGGCCCTGAGAGATGCCGGCTCAGCCGTCGATCTTGATCATCACCCAGATCACCAGCGCGGTCGTCGCGGCGATCACCACGGCGGTGCTGATGATGCCCAGGAACATGAACTGCGCGAAGCGGCGGGTCTTGCGCCACACCAGCATCGCGATCGGCACCAGCAGGGCGACCAGCACCAGCGGGAACAGCTTCTGGGCCGTGGCATCGGAGACCAGGAGCCCCAGCAGAGCGGCGTACACACCAGGCACCGCGATCACGTAGGCGACGCCGGTGAAGAAGCCGACCAGACCCGCGAACGTCGGGTGCGAGCGGTTCCACCAGCTGGGCTCCGGCCCCTCGTCCGGCCCCTCGTCCGGCTCGGTCCCCTCGTCCTCTTCGGGCTCGTGGTCCGCCTCGGCATCGGCCTCCGCATCCGGCTCTGGTGCAGGATCCGGTGTTGCGGAGTCCTCCTCGACGGCCGGCGCCGGGTCGTCCACGGGCTCGTCCGGGGTCGCGTCGTCGGAGGCGCGCGCCTCGGTCCCACTCATGCGCCCAGCATGTCATCCGGGTGGCGCGGGACCTCGCATTGAAGGAGGTCAGGCATGGCCAGCCGTGCCCAGGCATCGAGGTCGGGCGGGGCGCCGCGCAGCGCCGCGACCAGGCAGGTCCAGGCGGTCCCGTGTCCGACCAGCACCACGTCATCGTCCCGATGGGTGGCGAGGATGTCGGCGGCGACCCGCGCGACGCGGTCACGGCAGTGACCCAGCGGCTCCCACCCGTCGTACGCCGGGACGTCCGGCTCGGCGAACGCGCGACGTACGGCGCCCTCGAAGTCATCGAACCAGTCGGCGCTGTGACGCTCGTGCTCGCGCAGGTCCGGGACCACCTCGATCGGCGCCTCGGTCAGCAGCCGTGCGGTCAGGAAGGCCCTGGGCTCGGGCGAGGAGTACCACGCGGCCGCGTCGGGCAGGCGACGACGCAGGGCACGGACGTCGTCGTCGTACGCGGGGTCGAGGCTCCACTCGTGCGCCGGGCGGGACCGGTCGACCAGCGGACGGCCGTGCCGGACCAGGAAGAGGGTCAAAACACCAGGTAGTGCAGCAGCAGCCAGATCGGCGCGATGGTCGCCAGCAGCGAGTCGAGGCGGTCCATCAGGCCACCGTGGCCGGGGATCACGTGGCTCATGTCCTTGATCCCGAGGTCGCGCTTGATCACCGACTCGCACAGGTCGCCGAGGGTGGCCATCACGACCGCGATCAGACCGAGGCAGACCCCGATCCACCAGTCGGCGTCGAGCACCCACACGACCATGCCGACCCCGACCGCGACGCAGAACACGACCGAGCCCCCGAAGCCCTCCCACGACTTCTTCGGCGAGATCACCGGTGCCATCGGGTGCTTCCCGAAGAGCACGCCGGCGATGTAGCCACCGATGTCGGAGGCCGCGGTGACAGCGATGAAGGTGAAGACCCCCTTCACGCCGGCGTCCATCCGGGTGAAGTCGGTCGCGCCGCCCTCGCGGAGCATGAGGGCGACGAAGGAGCCGAGGAACGGCACGTAGATCAGGATGAAGACCGATGCCGTGGCGTTCTGGACGTAGCCCGGAACGCCTCGCCGCAGCAGCCACAACATGGTGCCGAGAGCCGCGACCGCCGTGGCCGTGACCAGGGCGGGAGAGCCCCAGAAGTAGGCGACCACGACCATCGTCACACCGCCGGCCATCAGCGGCTGCTCGGGCAGGTCGATGCCCTTGGCGCCGAACCCTCGGTGGAGCTCCCAGACCGCCACGACCACGGCCGCGGCGACGACCACCATGAAGGCGGTCTTCCAGACCACCAGCGTGACGATGATGACGGCGACCAGGACGACCGCGCTGGTGATCGCGGCCGGGAGGTTGCGGCCCGCTCGTCCGTGGTCCTGCGCGGCGGGCTTCTGCGTGGACGAGGTCATGAGCAGATGGAGTGCTCAGACCTCGAGCAGCTCGGACTCCTTGTGCTTGAGGAGGTCGTCGATCGCGTCGGTGTGCTTCTTGGTCATCCCGTCGAGCCGCTTCTCGGCGCCGGTGACGTCGTCCTTGCCGGCGTCGCCGTCCTTCTCCATCTTCTCCAGCTCCTGCTTGGCGTGGCGGCGCAGGTTGCGCACGGCCACCCGGCCCTCCTCGGCCTTGTGCCGGGCGACCTTGATGTACTCCTTGCGCCGCTCCTCGGTGAGCTCCGGGAACACGCAGCGCAGCACCTTGCCGTCGTTGGCGGGGTTGACGCCGAGGTCGGAGTCGCGGATGGCGCGCTCGATGTTGCCCATCGCGCCGACGTCGTACGGCGAGATCAGGATGATCCTGGCCTCCTGCGAGGTGAACGACGCCAGGCTCTGGATCGGGGTCGGGGTGCCGTAGTAGTCGACCATGATCTTGGAGAACATGGCCGGGTTGGCGCGGCCGGCTCGGATGGCCGAGAACTCCTCCCGCGTGGTCTCGACGGACTTGTCCATCTTGCCGTCGGCCTCGTTGAGGATGTCGTTGATCACGGCTGGTTCCCTTCGGTTCCTTCGGTGGTCGAGCGGAGTCGAGACTCGGTGGTCGGGCCCGCGTCCTCGGTGGTCGAGCAGAGTCGAGACCTAGTCGGCGGTGACGAGGGTGCCAATCTTCTCACCCTGCACGATGCGCAGGATGTTGCCCTGCTCCTCCATGCCGAACACGATCAGCGGAAGCTTGTTCTCCATGCAGAGCGCGAACGCCGTGGCATCGGCGATCCGGATGTTGCCCTGCAGGGCCTCCTGGAAGGTGAGTGTGTCGTACTTGGTCGCGGTCGGGTCGAGCTTGGGGTCCGCGCTGTAGACGCCGTCGACGCCTTGCTTGGCCATCAGCACGACCTCGCACTTGGTCTCGAGCGCGCGCTGCGCGGCCACGGTGTCGGTGGAGAAGAACGGCATGCCGGCGCCGGCGCCGAAGATCACGACCCGGCCCTTCTCGAGGTGGCGGATCGCGCGCCGCGGGATGTAGGGCTCGGCCACCTGCCCCATCGCGATCGCGGTCTGGACCCGGGTCTCGACGCCCTCCTTCTCCAGGAAGTCCTGCAGGGCCAGGCAGTTCATGACCGTGCCGAGCATGCCCATGTAGTCGGCCCGCGCGCGGTCCATGCCGCGTTGCTGCATCTGCGCGCCACGGAAGAAGTTGCCACCGCCCACCACCACGGAGATCTCGATGCCCTCCCGGACCACCTCGGCGATCTCACCGGCGATCCGGTGCACGACGTCGGGGTCGACACCCACCTTCCCGCCACCGAAGACCTCTCCGGACAGCTTCAGCAGGACGCGGTGGTAGGTGGTCACAGGGCGGCTCCTTCACGAGGTCCGGTGGAGACGGAAGAAGGCCGGGTGCTCATGCTCGTGTGAGTCATGCGCAACCGGCCTCCCCGTAAGACTGTGGTGGTCGAGCCACCAGGCGGCACCCTACTTCGTTCAGGCACCGACCTCGAAACGGGCGAACCGCTTGACCGTCGTGCCGGACTCGTCGAGCACGGCCTTGACGCTCTTCTTGTTCTCGGTCACCGACGGCTGCTCGAGCAGGACGACGTCCTTGAAGAAGCCGTTGAGCCGGCCCTCGGTGATCTTGGCGATCGCCTGCTCGGGCTTGCCCTCCTCGCGGGAGGTGGCCTCGGCGATCTTGCGCTCGTGCTCGACCACGTCGGCCGGCACCTCGTCGCGGGTGAGGTACTGCGGACGCATGGCCGCGACCTGCTTGGCCGCACCGCGCGCGGCGTCCGCGTCACCGTCGTACTCGACGAGAACGCCGATCGCCGGCGGGAGGTCTGCCGCCCGCTTGTGCAGGTAGGCGACGACCGGGCCGTCGAAGTGGACGTACTCGCCGATCTCGATCTTCTCGCCGATGGAGATGGCGAGAGCCTGGACGATCTCGTCCACGGTCTCGTCGCCGGCCTGGACGGACTTGAGGGCCTCCAGGTCGGTGGGCTTGGCCTCGGACGCGGCGTCGGCAATCTTCTGCGCCGCGGCGATGAAGTCGGCGCTCTTGGCCACGAAGTCGGTCTCGCACTTGAGCTCGAGCAGGACGCCGGCGGAGTGGGCCACGAGCCCGGCCGACGCGGTCCGCTCGGCGCCACGTTGGGCGGCCTTCGCGGCGCCCTTGGTGCGCAGGATGTCGGTCGCGGCGCTGAAGTCGCCGTCGGCCTCGTCGAGCGCCTTCTTGGCGTCCATCATCCCGGCGCCGGTCATGTCGCGGAGCCTCTTGACGTCCGATGCGGTGAAGCTGGGCATCGTTCCTGCCTTTCGGGTGTTGTCAGGTGTACGCCGCGCGACGCGTCGGGCGCGCCGTACGGCGTGAGGGTGCTGCTCAGGCCTCGGCGGTCTCGCCGTCGGTGCCCTCGCCGGCGTCCGTGCTGGTCTCGGCGTTGGCGAACCCGGCGGCCTCGGCGGCCTCGGCGGTGCGGAACCAGACCTCGGCGATCGTGCGGCCGTACCAGGGGCTGCTCGGGGCATGGAACTTCATCGAGTTCTTGTTGCCCTTGATCTCGAAGCCCTCGGGAGCCGAGCCGTCCTCGTGCGGAGCGGCGGAGTCGGCGCCGAACTCACCCTCGGCGGGCGGGTTCGCCTGGGCGGCGACCTCGTCGGTCGAGCTGACCTCGTCGGTCGAGCTGGTCGAGACCACTGCCTCGTCGTTCGACGTCGTCGCGGCCACGGCCTCGTCGGTCGAGGTTGTCGAGACCACGGCCTCGGTCTCCACGGTGGCCGGAGCGGTCGTGGCGGCCTCGGTGATCACGGCGTCGGTGGCGATGGGCTCCTCGAGCGGGGTCTCGGTGGCCTCGGCAGCGACCGCGGTCGCCTCGGCGGCCTCGGACGAGGCACCGGTGCTCTCGGCAGCGGGGGTCTCGGTCGCGGCGTCGCCACCGGTGGCGGCCACGGCGGCCTGGTCGGCGTCGCCCGCCAGGAGCTCACGCTCCCAGTCGGCCAGCGGCTCCTCGGCGCCGACGGCGGCGCCGTCGGTCTTGACACCGGACCGGGCGATCAGGCCCTCGGCGACGGCGTCGGCGACCACGCGGGTCAGCAGGCCGACGGCGCGGATCGCGTCGTCGTTGCCAGGGATCGGGAAGTCGACGAGGTCGGGGTCGCAGTTGGAGTCCAGGATCCCGATGATCGGGATGTGGAGCTTGCGGGCCTCCTCGACGGCGAGGTGCTCCTTGTTGGTGTCGACGATCCACACCGCGGACGGCGTACGGCTCATCTCACGGATGCCGCCGAGTGACTTGTTGAGCTTGTCGCGCTCACGGCGCATCTGCAGCAGCTCCTTCTTGGTGCGGCTGCTGCCGGCGACGTCCTCGAAGTCGACCTCGTCGAGCTCCTTGAGACGATTGATGCGCAGGTGAACGGTCTGGAAGTTGGTGAGCATGCCGCCCAGCCAGCGCTGGTTGACGTAGGGCATCCCGACGCGGGTCGCCTGCTCGGCGATCGCCTCCTGGGCCTGCTTCTTGGTGCCCACGAACATGATCGTGCCGCCCTTGGCGACGGTGTCCTTGATGAAGGCATAGGACCGGTCGATGTAGGCCAGCGACTGCTGCAGGTCGATGATGTAGATGCCGTTGCGCTCGGTCATGATGAAGCGCTTCATCTTCGGGTTCCAGCGTCGGGTCTGGTGCCCGAAGTGCACGCCGCTCTCGAGCAGCTGGCGCATGGTGACGACTGCCATCAGGTGTTCTCCTAGGTGGGGAGGCACGCTCGCACGCGGGCATGCTCCGGTTTTCAGTTCTGTGCGTTCGGCGGTTGCCGGTCGCCCTGACGTCTGCGCGCGATCCGACCCGGCCAGCTGAGTCGTTGGCCGGGACCGAGGATCGTCGCCCACGGGTGATCGTCTGCCGGAGCGGCAGGCGTCGCGGTCTGCGGACGTGCGAAGTCAGCCCCCCGAGGGACTGCTGGCATCACTTTAGTCGAGGGCGCGGTACGCCGCGAATCAGCGGGATAGACGGTAGAGCCCGCTTACCTTCCCCAGCCCACGTCCGGGTCACCGCCGTCCCCAGCCGCCCAGAAGTACGACGCTCCGCCCGACGCATCGCAGCCATCGTGGGGGCATGCGGATCCCACTCTCCTTCCCGATCCGGGCCCACGGGGCGGCGCCCTGCGTCGTCGTCACCGTCCTGATGGTCGCGCTGCTCTCCCTCGCGCGTCCGGCCGGTGCGCTCGGCGCTCCCGTGGACCCGGTTCCCGTGGGGGTGTGGCCGCTCCAACCACAGCCGGAGGTCGTGCGCGCGTTCGACCCGCCCGACACCCCGTTCGGGGCCGGGCATCGAGGGGTCGACCTCGCGGGCTCGATCGGCCAGCCCGTCCTTGCCGCACTGGCGGGGCGGATCACCTTCGCCGCGGTGCTCGCCGGACGTGGCGTCGTGGTCGTGGACCACGGCCCGACCCGTACGACGTACGAGCCGGTGGCAGCAGGCGTCCAGGTGGGTCAGCAGGTTCTGCGCGGCGAGCGGATCGGCACCCTGGAGCTCGCCGGCTCCCACTGCCTTCCGCGGGCCTGCCTGCACTGGGGCTGGCGCCGCGGCTCGACCTATCTCGACCCGCTGCTCTTGGTGGGCGGCGGCCCGGTCCGCCTACTCCCGCTCTGGCGCGACGAGCCGGTGGGTCAGGCCTTCCGAGCGATTCCGGTCCAGCCCTTCGCCGAGGTCGTGGAAGAGCTGCTCGGGGTCCGGTCCGGCACGTGGTCGACCATCCCGTCGTCTCTGCCTCGCCAGACCGTGATCGGGCGGACCGCTGTCCGACCGCTCGCGATGCGGCCTCTGCTGCTGTAGGACGTCAGGCGCGCGGGTGGGCCTGACGGTAGGCCTGGCGCAGTCGGTCGGTGCTCACATGCGTGTAGAGCTGGGTCGTCGCCAGGGACGCATGCCCCAGCAGCTCCTGCACCGAGCGCAGGTCGGCGCCACCCTCGAGCAGATGGGTCGCGGCGGTGTGGCGGAGGCCGTGCGGCCCGATGTCGGGCGCGCCCGGCACGTCCGCGACCCGCCGGTGCACCAGGGTGCGCACCGCACGTTGGTCGATCCGGCCACCGCGTGCGCCGAGGAAGAGCGCGGCGCCGGCTCCGGGAGCCACCAGCTGCGGACGGCCGCGGGCGATCCAGGTGTTCAGGGCCTCGGCGGCCGGCTGTCCGTACGGCACGGTCCGCTCCTTGCGGCCCTTGCCGAAGACCCGGGCGACGCGACGTGAGTGATCGAGGTCGTCGAGGTCAAGTGCGACCAGCTCACCCACCCGGATCCCGGTGGCGTACAACAGCTCCAGCATCGCTACGTCACGCAACCCCATCGGGCTGCCGTCGTCGGCGAGGTGGGCCGCCGAGGTGACCAGCTCGCGCGCCTCGTCCTGGCGCAAGACGGGCGGAAGGGTCTGATGAGCCTTGGGCGAGCGGAGGCTGGCCCCGACATCGGTGGGGATCCGGCCCGTCCGGGCCAGCCACGCGGTGAACACCCGGACCGCGGTGGCGCGCCGCGCCAGGGTGGTCCGCGACCGTCCGGTGACCTGCTGGTGGGCCAGCCAGCTGCGCAGGGTGCGCAGGTCGAGCGCGGCCGGGTCAGTCGTCCCGAGCCGTTCGGCGTGCTCGAGGAGGCTGGCGACGTCGGCGACGTACGCACGGACGGTGTGCGGGGCCAGGTCGCGCTCGGAGACCAGGTGGCGCTCGTAGTCGGCGAGCACCGCCGGCAGGTCGCGGCTCTTGCTGGCCATGCCGCCACTGTAGGTCCGGGCAGCAGGCCGTCCGGCCCGGCTCGCCGGGCGTGGGTGCCCTCACGCGTTGGCGGCCGGGGTCAGCCGCCAACCCTCGGACGAGAAGGCGACCAGACCGTCGCGGTCGAGGCGGCGGAGCGCGGCCTGAACGTCGAGCAGGGCCATCCCCGCGGTGGCAGAGATCGAGACAACTGACGCCGGACTGGCGAACGGCACCGCGTCGAGGACCCGTGCGTCGCGGGGCGGCAACTTGTCGCGGGGCCTTTCCTCGGAGCGTGGTGACGTTGCGAGATGCGTCCCGGCGTCACCGACCACCTCGAGCACGTGCTCGCCGTGGGTGACAAGGCTGGCGGCACCGCTCCGGATCAGCTCGTGGACGCCCTGGGACTGCGCACTGGTCACCGGACCTGGCACTCCCATCAGGTGTCGGTTGAGCCGGGTGGCCCAGCTCGCGGTGTTCAGAGCTCCGCTTCTAGCGGCAGCCTCCACCACGACCGTGCCGCAGGTCAGGGCGGCGATGAGGCGGTTGCGGCTGAGGAACCGGCCCCGGGTCGGGGCGCAGCCGGGTGGGACCTCGGCGATCACCGCGGAGGTGCGGCCGAGGTGGTCGAGCAGCTCCTTGTGGGCGGTGGGGTAGGCGCGGTCGGCCCCGCACGCGAGCACGGCGATGTCCGCTCCGTCGACGCCGAGGGCTCCGCGATGGGCCGCCTGGTCGATCCCGAAGGCGGCACCCGACACCACCGGATGACCGGCCCGCACCAGGGTCGCGGCGATGCCGGCGGCGACCTCGGTGCCGTACGTCGTAGCCGAGCGCGATCCGACTACGGCAACTGCGTGACCGAGCTGGTCGAGCCGGGTCGGGCCCTTCACCCAGAGTCCGAGGGGAGGACCGCCGCGGTGCTGCAGGACCTCGGAGCGCATCAGGTCGTCGACCTGGCTGGGCCACTCGGCGTCGCCCGGCACGACGTACCGCAGGCCGAGGCTGGCACCGTGAGCGAGGTCGGCTTCGGCGTCGAGACCGCGCAGACGAGAGGCGACGTCGCGTGCCGCCTCGCTCGGCTGTGCCGGGTCGCTGAGGGCGTCGAGCAGAGCGACCGCTCCGACCTGGGCTACCAGGGCGGCGATCCGCGGGTCGCCGGGCTCGGTCAGGCGGGAGAGCGCGGCACGTGCCACACGATCGGCGTCGCTCACGAGACCCGCCGGGCAAGAACGGCCTCTACCAGGGGCTCACCCTGGCGGAGCCGCAGTGCGGTGTCGACGTCACGGACGGTCGGGCCTCCGTCACCACGCAGGTCGGCCACGGTCCAGGCGAGCCGGTGGACCCGGACGGCCCCGCGTCGGCTGAGCCGGCCCGCGAGTACCTCCTTCTCCAGTCGCGCGCGGCCGGCGTCGGGCAGGGGCCAGTCACGGGCCAGCGGGGCGCTCGGGACCTGGGAGTTGAGTCGCCACTGTCGCCCGGCATACCTCGCGTGCTGCCTCTCACGCGCCGCGGCGACGCGCTCCCGCACGTCCATGGAGCTCTCGCGGTGATGTTCCGGGATGGAGTCGTCAGGTGAAGTCGGCGGCAGAACGTGCCGCAGGATGTCAATCCGGTCGTGCACCGGGCCGGTCACCCGCCGCGAGTAGTGATGCCGCTGTTGCTGGGTGCAGGTGCACCGGTTGCCGCCAGGGGTCGGGGCGTACTCCCCGCAGGGGCACGGGTTGCACGCCATCACCACCATCCCGCGCGCCGGATAGGTGGCCGACTCCTCGCCGCGGGCGATCGTCACCTCGCCGCTCTCGAGGGGTTGCCGGAGCGCGTCGATCACGTCGCTGCGGAACAGGGGGAACTCATCCAAGAAGAGCACCCCACAGTGGGAGCGGCTCACCTCACCGGGGCGGACTCTGCCGGTGCCGCCGCCGAGCAGGCTGGCCTTGCTGGCGTCGTGGTGGGGTGCGAAGAACGGTGGCCGGACGATCAGGTCGTCTCCGGGTTCGAGGGCGCCGGCCAGCGAGTGGATGGCGGTGAGCTCCAGCGACTCCTCGGCGGAGAGGTCCGGCAGGATCCCCGGGAGCCGCTCGGCCAACGAGGTCTTCCCCGATCCCTTCGGCCCCGAGAGCAAGAGGTGATGTCCGCCGGCGGCCGCGACCTCCAGCGCGTACTTCACGTCGGGGACGCCGCCGAGGTCGGCCAGGTCGTGCTCGGTCAGCCGCCGCGACCCGCGCCACTCGATGAGCCGGCTGCCGGACATCGGTGCGACCGGAGGCGCCTCGGGCACCGGGTCGCCGCGCAGTTCCGCGCGGACTTGAGCCAGGGACCGCATCCCGAGCACGCTCATGCCGGGCACCATCGCGGCCTCTCGGGCCTGCGGCTCGGGCACGATCACTCGGTCGAAGCCGCGGCGTGACGCGGCCATCACCATCGGCAGTACGCCGGGGACCGAGCGCAGGCCCCCTGTGAGCGTCAGCTCCCCGATCATCAGGGTGTCGGAGAGCGACCGTTGGGTGATGTCGCCGCAGGCAGCCAGCACCGCCAGGGCTATCGCCAGGTCGAAGTGGGTGCCGCGCTTGACCAGGTCGGAGGGCGCCAACAGGATCGTCACCCGCCGGGTGGCCGGCCAGAGCACGCCGGAGTTCGACACCGCCATCCGGCACCGGTCGCGTGCCTCGTGGAGCGTCGGGTCGGGCCGCCCCACCAGCGTGGTGCCGGGCGAGCCGGGCGACACGTCGGCCTGGACGTCGATCAGGTGACCCAGCGCCCCTTGCAGTGCCACGGTGTGGGCGGTGGCGAGCGACATCAGACCAAGCCCCCGGACGTGGTCGACGGTCGACGGTCCGCGTCGCGGCCGGTCGACGGCGACCAGGTCGATCCGGGTCTCGACCGGCCTGACGCCGTGCTCCTCGGCCCAGAGCAGGGCCAGCCGCTTGAGGCGTTCGAGCTTGGCCGGGGTGATCGCCTCGTGCGGGCTGCCGCAGGCCGCCGATGTTCGTGTCTTCACCTCGCAGACCACGAGCACATCACCGTCGCGCAGCACCAGGTCGATCTCCCCGGCTGGACAACGCCAGTTGCGGTCGAGGACGACCAGACCCTGCTCGACCAGGTGCCGGGCGGCGAGACGCTCGCCGTACGCACCGAGGGCAATGCTTCGCGGGACGGCCTCTTGAGGTGGTGTGGTCATGCGATCACCGTTGCGTCGTCCGACCGACCCTGGGCGGGGAGGACTGTTGGCCCTGTGGATCTCCAAGGTGGGTGCGTCGGCTGTGGACGCTAGGCGGCCCATGATGCCGCCCATGGTCTAGACCAGAACAGCCCCCTTTCCACGTCTCCAGGCGCCTCCGGGAATGTGCCGAACGCACTCGGTTAAGAATTGTCGAATTCGCGTCCGCGGCCCCCCACATCGACCTACTGTCACTCACGCACAGTGGGGGCACCTGTGCCCGCGACCCCGAGTGGCCGCGGTCGACACGACGGGCGGAAGTGCGGATGAGCAGGTGCGGGACATGATGCGGTGGAACCGCCGAAATGGTGGAGCTCGCCGTGACCAGCGTGGAGCTGCGGCCGTCGAGGCCGCGTTGCTCACGCCCGCTGCTGATGCTCGTCCTCTTCGGCATCATCGAGATGTCGCTGTACATGCGCGACGTCGTCTCGGTGTCGAGCTCGGTGCACGTGGGGGCCCGGATGGCGTCCACCCAGGCGAACGCCGGTCCCGCGACCTGCACCCCCGCTCCTTGCACGCCTCCGTCAGCCCCTGCGCTCGCCCAGTACGCCGCGAACGCCATGCAGCAGGCGGGCTTGGCTATGCCGCAGGACCAGATCAACTGGATCATCGTCTACAACGCGAACACCGCCGGCTACCCGATGCCCAACGGGAACACCTCGGCGACGTGCGGCACCGACTGCGTGAAGTACACCTGGAACCCGGTCAAGAACCAGTTCGTCTACTCGAGCGGCGCGTGGGCCTCGGCCTCGATCAACGCCTGCATCAACGACCCGAATCGGATGTCCGTCGGCATCATCATGAATGCCAAGCACCCATGGATGACCGGCCTGTTCGGGAACAACGCCACCATCCAGGAGCGCACCGTCATGCAGTTCGAACCGCTCACCAGCGACTCCTGCAAGCCCGGAACCCCGAACGCGCACGCATGAGCACCCGGTCGAAGACCCGCATCCGCCTCCTGCACCGGCGGCACCATGACGAGCGCGGCTACGTCGCGATCCTGGTCGCCTCCTTCGCCGCGGCGCTGATGATGCCGCTGTGCGCCATCTCGGTCGACACGTCCGTCTGGTACGTCGAGGTCCAGCGTGTGCAGAACGCCGCCGACGCAGCTGCGACCGCCGGGGTCACCTACCTCCCCGACGACTTCGCCTCTGCCAAGGCCACGGCGATCACGGTCGCCGGCCGGAACGGCTACCCCAACTCCGGCACCTCGTCCGTCTCCGTGTCGATCGGTGACAAGCCGACCCAGCTGGTGGTGACGATCGACAGCACGATCAAGAACGCCTTCGGCTCCTCGTTCGGCGTCGGCAGCGAGACCATCGAGCGATCCGCGACCGCGGACTTCAACGGCCCGGTGCTGATGGGCAGTCCGTGCAACTCCTTCGGCAACGAGCCTCCAGGAGCCGGGAGCGGTGACTCCGACCCGGTGCGCGGACCCGACACGAGCGTGATCGTGGCCCCGCCGGGCGGTGCCCAATGCACCAGCAATCCACAGCTCTGGGGGGCCATCGCCGGACCCGACACGGACAAGCAGAGCGGCGACGAGTACATGACCCGCACGTGCTTTGCTCATACACCCGCCACCGCGGGTTGCACGGGGAGCACGAACGACGAGTTCGACCCCCAGGGCTACTTCTACATCGTCCGCGTGGGTGCCGCAGCGCTGGGAACCCCGGTGACGCTACAGATCTATGACCCTGCCTGGGTCGAGAACGGCGACACCTGCAACATCGCTCCGAACGGCACCATGAAGAACAACATGAACCCGTTTACGCCGACCGACGGCCAGACTCGATACTTCAAGACGCCTTCGGGCGGGGCACCCAACAACTTCTGCACCGGCGACACGAACGCGACGCAAGGGTCGTCGCCGGGTATCACGACGTCGTACGGCCTCCGAATGCCCACCGACACGTACAACCCGAAGATCGCTACCCCGATGCCCGCCTGCGAGAAGCAGTACCCGCCCTACGTGTTGAGTACGGCGGACAGCATCTCGAACAAGAGCCTCGACTCGGGTCTGGGGACATATGTGAAGGGGCTGGCGCAGGTGTATCACCAGTGGGTGACGATGTGCACGTTCACCCCGACCGTGGCCGGGGACTACTACCTGCAGATCCGGACCAACGTGCCGATCGGCGGCGCCTCGGATGGTGAGGGCGGCTTCCAGAACAACACGAACGTATTCTCCCAGACCGGCGACAACAACACGGTCACCGGTAGCGGCAACAACCGGTTCTCGCTTCGCGTCGCCGGCGCCCAGCGGGGTGCGGTGTCCATCGCCGGCTACCAGGCGATGTCCATCTACGCCAACTACACCGGCGCTAACACCACCTTCAACCTGGTCCGGGTGATCCCCGCCGCGGCCCAGAAGACCCTCAACATCGGCTTCTTCGATGTCGGTGACGTGGCGGGCGGCACAGTCGGCACCGTGCAGGTGCTGCCGCCGCTCGAGGTGAACGGCGGAGCGCCGCTCGCCAGCTGCCAGGGGGCGGGCGTCGTCACCGGCACGATCGCCGGCTGCAAGCTGACCAACGTCAGCAGCGGTACGGGCTGGAACGGTCAGTACGAGAACCTCAAGATCCCCATCCCCAACAGCTACAACTGCACGTACGCGCAGGCGGGCGGCTGCTGGTGGCGTCTCGTGGTCAACTTCCCCGGTGGCGTCAGCGACACCACCACCTGGACCGCCAACATCGACGGCGACCCGATCCGGCTGATCAAGTAGCCGAACGGGGTCAGACCTTCGGGGGGTCGATGTCCTGGGGGCTGAGCTCCTCGACGTTGACGTCCTTGAAGGTCAGCACCTTGACGTTCTTGGCGAACCGGGCGGGGCGGTACATGTCCCACACCCAGGCATCGGTCATGGAGACCTCGAAGAAGACGTCGCCGCTCTCGGTGCGGGCCTTCACGTCGACCTGGTTGCAGAGGTAGAAGCGGCGGTCGGTCTCGACGACGTACTTGAAGATGCCGACGACGTCGCGGTACTCGCGATAGAGGGTGAGCTCCATCTCGGTCTCGTACTTCTCGAGATCCTCGGCGCTCATGCTGTCTCTCCTCGTTCCCCTCGTGGCGACCCGCTCCCGACAGTAGTGCTCTCGACCAGGTCCTCCAGGGGGGGTGGCGTGGTCTCGACTTCGCTCGACCACCGAGGGTCGCCGGCGGCGCGGCGCACGTTGACGAATCGCATCCGGTGCTCCGGGCACGGGCCGTGCTCGAGCAGGGCGGCGTTGTGGACGTCGGTGACGTAGCCCTTGTGCGTCTTGAAGTCGTACGCCGGGTGGTCGCGGTCGAGGGCCACCATGATCCGGTCGCGGGTCACCTTGGCCATCACCGACGCAGCGCTGATGCAGGCGGCGACCCGGTCGCCCTTCCAGATCGCCAGCCCCGGCCGGCCGAGCCCGTCGACGGGGAAGCCGTCGGTCAGCACGTACTGAGGCGGTACGTCGAGAAGGGCCACCGCCCGGCGGAGGGCCTCGATGTTCGCCACGTGCATGCCGAGCCGGTCGCACTCGTCGGACTCGATGACCACCACCGACCAGGCCAGCGCGCGCCGGACGATGTGGTCGTAGCAGCGCTCGCGGGCCTTCTCGGTGAGCAGCTTGGAGTCGGCCAGTCCCGGGATCTCGCCGCCCTTCCCGGGCTTGAGGATCGCCGCGCCGGCGACCAGCGGCCCGGCGCACGCCCCGCGACCGGCCTCGTCGACGCCGGCCACCAGGTCCATGCCCACGCGCCGGAGTGCGCGTTCGTAGCCGTAGAGCCCGGCGTCGCGCCGGACGGTGGCACCGAGCGGCAGCCGGGTCATGACCCGTTCAGGACGCCGGAGAAGTCGGCGGGGCGGTGCAGCAGGTGGAAGCGGTTGTGAGGCCACAGCAGCACGAAGACCTTGCCGACCACGTCGTCGACCGGGACGTAGGGGTCGCGGACGCAGTCGGGGATCTTCGGCTGGCACAGGTGCATGCTCGAGTCGTCGGAGTTGTCGCGGTTGTCGCCCATCACGAACACCTTGCCGGCGGGCACCGGGCCGGCGCTCCAGTTGCAGGTGGTGGTCATCGGCCCGTTGCACGCCATCCCCGTCGTCTGCTTGACGTAGCCGCCCTCGTCGAGCGGGTGACCGTTGACCAGGATCCGCCCCTGCTTGTCACAGCAGTGGATCTTGTCGCCCGCGACACCGATGACCCGCTTCACCAGGTGTCCCCCCGACGGGTACAGGCCGATCTTGGCCATCAGCTGGCCGATCGGGTTGGACGGTCCGGCGTCCTCCTCCTCGCTGAGCCAACCGCCGGGGTCCTTGAAGACCACCACGTCGCCGCGCTGCGGCGTACCGCCGAACCAGTACGACATCTTCTCGACCAGGATCCGGTCGTTCTTGACCAGACCGGGCTCCATCGACTCCGACGGGATGTAGAAGGCCTGCACGAAGAACGCCTTGATCACCACGGCCAGCACCACCGCGATCGTGAGCAGCAACAGCGTCTCCTGCCACAGCGGGAGGTGCTTCTTGGTCTTCTCCGGGGTGTCCTGCTCGGGTACGTGGACCGAGGTGGCGGTGCCGTCGTCGGTGCTCATGCGTCCTCGCCGCGGAGACCTGGGAGCGGTGCGGAGGAGCAGGGGGTGTTCACGTCGAGAGCCTAACGAGTGGGTGGAGATCAGGGAGCCGGGATGTCGGCGAAGCCCGGGGGCCGGTGGACGACGTGGAACCGGCTCGACGGCCAGAGCAGCGCGGCAACCTTGCCCACCACGTCGGAGACCGGCACGAACTCACTGCCGTGGCCGCAGAACGGGGCGCGCGGCGAGCACAGGTGGTACGCCGAGTCGGCCGAGTCGTCGCGGTTGTCGCCCATCACGAACACGTGGCCGGCCGGTATCGGGCCCGACGTCCAGTGGTGCACGCACCCGTCCACCTCCGGGCCGGCGCACTTCAGACCCGGGGTGAGATAGGAGGACTCGTCGAGCGGGTGGCCGTTGACGAGCAGTCGGCCCTGCTTGTCGCAGCAGTGGATGGTGTCTCCGGCGACGCCGATGACCCGTTTCACCAGGTGACCGCCGGCCGGGTAGAGACCGATCTTGACCAGCGCCTTGCCCAACGGGCTCGACGGGCCTGCGTCGTCCGCCTCCGGGAGCCAACCGCCGGGATCGGCGAACACCACGACGTCGCCGCGCTGCGGGGAGCCCCCGAACCAGTACGACGGCTTCTCGACCAGGATCCGGTCGTTCTTGATCAGCCCCGGCTCCATCGAACGCGAGGGGACGTAGAAGGCCTGGGCGAAGAAGGACTTGATCACGACGGCCAACACGACCGCCACCACCACCAGCAGGACGGTCTCCAGCCACAACGGCAGGGCGTGCTTTCGCCGGCCGCCTTCGGGCGGCGTCTCGACGGCGCTCAAGGACGTGGTCGCGGGCCGCTCAGGCCTCGCGGCGCTCCTTGATCTTGGCGGCCTTGCCGCGCAGATTGCGCAGGTAGTACAGCTTCGCCCGGCGCACGTCACCGCGGGTGACGATCTCGATCTCCTCGAAGATCGGCGAGTGCAGCGGGAAGGTGCGCTCGACGCCGACGCCGAAGGAGACCTTGCGGACGGTGAAGGTACGGCCGATGCCCGAGCCCTGGACCCGGATCACGACGCCCTGGAAGACCTGGACGCGGGAACGGGTGCCCTCGGTGACCTTGACGTGCACCTTGACGGTGTCGCCGGCGCGGAACTCCGGGAGGTCGTCGCGCTTGGCGGCGTTGCCCAGGTCGGTGATGACGTTGGTCATGTCTCTCCTCACGAGTGCCACAGGTCAACCGCGGAATCTGGTGGTGCGTGGTGTCCGGTCGGCCAGTCGTGGGTGCCGGCGGCGTCGTACTCCCCCTGTGGCAGGAGAACGTCGCAGACCGCGAGTCGCAGTGGCGAGCGGGTGGTCCTTCGGCCGACTGGGCCGAGGGTTGAGTCTGCCACAGCCGAACCGGCCGGTGTGAATCGTGACTCGGCGCCACGGCCAAGCCGAGACGCTATCGTGGCCACCGCCCACCGGGCACCGTCCCGTCTCCCCCGCCCGCTCGCCGCGGCACCGTCCACGGCGTCCACCCCGGGCGTTCCTCAGCAGGAGACCGCGATGACCACTTCCCGTCCCTTCCGTCTCGGTCGCGCCGCGCCCGGTGTCCCCGTGCGCGACATCGAGACCGCTCTCGAGTTCTACGTCGGCGTGCTCGGCATGGCCGAGACATTCCGCAACGGCGACCCGGTCGGCTTCGTCATCGTCGAGCGCGACGACGCCGAGATCCACCTGACCTTGCAGCCCTCACACCGGCCGACGACCGCGAACGTGCTCCATCTGATGGTCGACGACGCAGCCGCGCTCCACGAGCACCTGGAGAAGAACGATGTGCGGATCGTGAAGGGGATCCGCGACGCCGACTACGGCATGCGGACCTTCGTGATGGCCGACCCGGACGGCAACCGGATCGACGTCGGCGAGGACCTCTGAGTCAGCGCCGCGGCTTGGTCATGACCACCGCACCCTCGGCGCCCGGGGCGGGGCCGCGCAGCCGGTACCCCGCCTTCTTGTACATCCGGATGTTGTCGACGCTGCCGGCACCGGTGAACAGCGAGTACGACGTGACCTCGCCGGGCGCAGCCTCCTCGACGAGGGTCAGGAGGTAGCGGCCCAGCCCCCGGCCCTGGAGATCGGGGGCGACCATCACCCGGCCGACGTCCCAGACGTCTCCCTCCGCGCGGCCGCGTGACGACCCGACCATCCGACCCCCGGCACGCGCCACGAACGTGGTCCAGTCCTCGAGGCTGCCCAGCAGGTCGTCGAAGGACTCCTCGAGCGCCGGGATCGTCACCCCCGGGTTGGCCCACAGCTCCTGGAGCCAGCAGGCGCGAGTCAGGGTGAAGAGCTCGCCGGCATCGGCTCGGGTGGCCGGGGCGACGTCGAGAGTCAGGTCGCCCAGACCGACCCGGGCCGCGGGATGGGCGAGGTCCGGGCGGCGGGCGACGGTACGACGTACGGACTCGGCGTGGCGCCAGGCCGAGATGGCCCCGTGGTCGCCGGAGAGCAGCACCGGGGGTACGTCGCGGCCGCGCCACGAGGCGGGCTTGGTGTACACGGGGTACTCGAGCAGGCCGTCCTCGTGCGACTCCTCGGCGAGGGACTCCGGGTTGCCCATGAAGCCCGGCAGCAGGCGCACGACCGCCTCGAGCATCGCAGCGGCCGCGACCTCGCCGCCGTTGAGCACGTAGTCGCCGAGCGACACCTCGCGCACGTCGTACGACGTGGCAGCCTCGTCGAGGACCCGCTGGTCGATCCCCTCGTAACGACCGCAGGCGACAACCAGGTGGTCGCGGGTGGACAGCTCGCGGGCGAGGGTCTGGGTGAACGGGACCCCACCAGGGGTGGGGACCAGGAGCGTCGGAGGCTGTGCTCCGTCGGTCGAGACCAGGGCATCCAGCGCCTCGCCCCACGGCTCCGGCCTCATCACCATGCCCGCGCCTCCGCCGTACGGCGTGTCGTCGACGGTGCGGTGCCGGTCGTGGGTCCAGTCCCGCAGGTCGTGGACGGCGATGTCGAGCAGGCCGGACGTGCGAGCCTTGCCGGTCAGCGAGACGTCGAGGGAGTCGAACCAGGCCGGGAAGATCGTGACGACGTCGATCCTCACGACGCGTCGTCCTCGGGAAACGCCGTGACCAGGCCCGGCCGGTCGGCGATCACCACCCGCCCGGCCGGCACGTCGACCTCGGGCACGAGTGCCGCGACGAAGGGGACGAGCGCGTCGCGGCCGTCGAGGGCGCGGACCTGGAGGAGGTCCTGCGCGCCGTGGAGTACGGCGGTCACCTCGCCCAGCGGCCGGCCGTCGAGGTCCTCGGCGGAAAGGCCCACGAGCTGGTGGTCGTAGAACTCCTCGGGATCCTCGGGCGACTCGTCGGACGGGACGTCCGCGTGGAGCAGCAGTCCGCGCGCCGCCTCGGCGGTCGTCCGGTCGGGCAGCTCCTCGAAGCGCACCAGGAGGACGGACTGGTGCCAGCGCGTCGCCGCGACCGTGAGCTCGGTCCAGGGTGCGTGCGCCCCGCTCGGACGCTCGGCACGCACCGCCCCGCCGACCACGAAGCGACGGTCCGGCTCGTCGGTGCGGACCTCGACGGTCACCTCGCCACGGAGCCCGTGGGGCTTGCCGATCCGCCCGATGACGACGTCGATGGAGTCCACCGCGTCAGGTTAGTCGTGCGAACTGGTTGCCGTTCAGGCGCTCCGGTCGTTCCGGCCCGGCTTCGCCGGACCGGAACGCCCTCGCTTTCAGCGCACCCGGTCGACGTCGACGAAGTCGATCCGCGACCCACCGCGACCGGCCAGGGCCGAGATCACGGTGCGGAACGCGGTAGCGGTGCGGCCGCCCCGGCCGATGACCTTGCCCAGATCGTCGGGGTGGACCCGCACCTCCAGCAGCGGACCACGACGGGTCTGCTTGTCACGGACGCTGACGTCGTCGGGGTGGTCGACCACTCCGCGCACCAGGTGCTCGAGCGCCTCGGCCAGCACGGGTCAGGCCCTGTCTGTGGCGGGGTCGCTCTTGGCGTCGGCGTCGGCCTCGGCGGTCTCCGCGGTCTCGGCCTTGTCGGCGGCACCCTCGGGGGTCTCGTCGGCCGGGACCGGAGCAGCCTCCTCGGCGACGGGCGCCTCGGCAGCGGGAGCCTCGGCGCGGGGCCTCGGCAGCGGGCGCCTCGGCGGCCGGCTTCTCGGCCTTGTCCTCGGCCGGCTTCTCGGCGGACTTCTTGCTCGCCTTGCGGGTCACGGCCTCGGTCCGGGGCTCGCTGGCGGAGTCCTTGAGCGCCTCGTTGAAGATCTCCTGCTTGTCGCGCTTGGGCTCGGCCACCTTGAGGGTGCCCTCGGTGCCGCCGACGCCCTTGAACTTCTGCCAGTCACCGGTGATCTTGAGGAGCTTGGCGACGGCGTCGGACGGCTGCGCGCCGACCCCCAGCCAGTACTGGGCCCGGTCGGAGACGACCGAGATGTACGACGGGTCCTCCTTGGGGTGGTACTTGCCGATCTCCTCGAGCACTCGGCCGTCGCGCTTCTTACGTGCGTCGACGACGACGATGCGGTACATCGGCACCCGGACCTTGCCCAGGCGCTTGAGACGAATCTTGACGGCCACGGTTGTGGTGTCTCCTCGAAAGGTTGTGTGTGGGTGAGGGTCACGCGCCACGTGGGGACACGGGCGTTCGCCTCGGTGGGCTGCAGGGCACTGGATGAGAGGGTCCGGAGCACGCAGACTCAGCCCGTCATTGTGCCAGAACCCGCGGGATCGGCCGAAATCGGGCATCGTGCCAGCGTGAGCACGCCGTACCAGCCCCAGCCCGCGGATCTGGGCGGTACGTCGTCCGCCGCCGCCCGCCGACGGCGCCCCCGAGCGTGGTGGTTCGCGGTCGGTGGCGCCCTGCTGATCGTCGCCGTCGTCCTCTTCGGTCTCGCGGTCGCCTCGTGCGCACGCTCGGCCACGCCGACGCCGAGTTCGCCGACACGGGTGTTCACACCGTCGCTGTCCCTCCTCACGTCCAGCGAGCGGTCTTCGTCCACTCCCAGGGAGGACGGTTCCGCTGCTCGGCGGTCGACGGCTCGCAGGACCGGGTCCGGTTCGTCGCACCGAGCGGTACGGCGACCCTCGGCAGACTGGGAGTGGGTGCGCTCGTTCGACACCGGCGACGGCCACCTCACCTTGACCTGTCACGGCAGCCCGCCCGGCTCCGAGGTCCGCATCTCGCCGTCGCCCCGGGGCGAGGTGTTCCTGTCCTTGATCGCCTTCGGCATCCTGCTCCCGCTCGGCTTGGGCGGAGCCGGGCTGCTCGTCCTGCTGGTCACCACCGTGCTCTGGCTATCCGGCACGCCGAGGACGCGGCCGGCCTCCTGACCCCCGGGCCCCCTCAGCTGCGGCCGACGACCACGGTGCCGCCGATCTCGTCGTCGGTCTCCACAGCGGCGTGGAGACCGGCGGCGGCGAACAGCTCGACGGTGCGGTCGACCTGCCCGCGGCTCGTCTCGACCAGCAGCAGGCCGCCCGGGCGGAGCCAGGTGGCGGCCCGGGCCACCACTCGTCGTTGTACGTCGAGCCCGTCGGCGCCGCCGTCCAGGGCGACCCCGTGCTCGTGGTCGCGGGCCTCGCGCGGCATCGTGGCAATCTCGTCGTGCGGGACGTAGGGGGCGTTGACGACCAGGACATCGACCCGCCCGCGCAGGCCGTCGGGCAGCGCGTCGTACAGGTCGCCGCCGAACACCCGCTCGGGCGGCAGGTTGCGCCGGGCACACGCGACCGCAGCGGGGTCGGAGTCGGCGGCGTACACCTCGGCCTCCGGCAGCCGCGCGGCCACGGCGGCACCGAGGGCACCGCTGCCGCAGCACAGGTCGACCACGACCTCTGCCGGCTCGCGTGCGGCCACCTCGACCAGGAGCTCGCTGCGACGTCGGGGGACGAAGACCCCGGGGTCGACGGCGATCCGCAGCCCGGCGAAGGACGCCCATCCGACGATCTGCTCGAGCGGCTCGCCGGCCATCCTCCGCGCCGTCCACGTCATCAGCTCGGCCGGCGAGGATGCCTCGTCCAGCAGCAGCCGGGCCTCCTCCTCGGCGAACACGCAACCCGCGGAGCGCAGCGCCGCGACGAGCTGGGGCTCGTTCACACGACCCGCCCGCGGAGCACGACGACCGCGGGCTCACGCAGCACCGACAGGTCCTGGACCGGGTCGCGGGGGTAGACCACGAAGTCGGCCGGGGCACCCTCGTCGAGCGAGGCGTTCCAGCCGAGCCACTCCCGTGCGCGCCAGCTGGCGGCGCCCAGCGCGTAGTCGGCCGGCATGCCGTACGCCGCGAGCTCGGCCACCTCGTCGGCGATCCCGCCGTGGGGCAGCACTCCCCCGGCGTCGGTGCCGGCGAAGATCGGCACGCCCGCGTCGTAGGCGGCCATGATCGTGTCGCGCCGCCGCGCGTGCAGGTCGAGCATGTGGTCGGCGTACGCCGGGAACCTGGCACGCCCGGCGTCGGCATAGTCGGGAAAGTTGTTCAGCTGGACCGCGGTCGGGACCAGCGCGGTGCCGTGTGCCGCCATCGTCTCGACGAGGTCGGTGGTCAGGCCGGTGCCGTGCTCGATGCAGTCGATGCCGGCCGCGATCAGCTCGGGCAGGACGGTCTCGCCGAAGCAGTGGGCGGTCACCCGGGCGCCGTTCTCGTGGGCGGTGGCGATCGCGGCGGCGAAGGTCTCGGCCGGGAAGGACGGCGCCAGGTCACCCTCGTCGCGCGAGATCCAGTCGCCGACCAGCTTCACCCAGCCGTCGCCCGCCTGCGCCTCCTGTGCGACGTACGCCGGCAGGTCTGCGGGCTCGACCTCGTGGGCGTAGTTGCGGATGTAGCGGCGGGTCCGCGCCAGGTGGCGCCCGCAGCGGATCAGCCGTGGCAGGTCGTCGCGGTCGTGCACCCAGCGGGTGTCGGCGGGTGAGCCACAGTCGCGTAGCAGCAGCGCCCCGGCGTCGCGGTCGGCGACCGCCTGCTCCTCGCTGGTCGCGTCGTCGACGGCGCCGTCGGCGTCGAGGCCGATGTGGCAGTGCGCGTCGACCAGCCCCGGGACGATCCAGCCCTCGGCGGCGGTCTCGGCACCGGCCTGCGGCTCGAGCGTGATCCGGCCGTCGACGACGTAGAGGTCTCGCGGTTCGCCGTCCGGCAGCACGGGGCCGCGGAAGCGGAGGGCAGGCATGGACCGGACGCTACCGGCTGCGACGGACGCCGGCTCGCAGGGTGGAGCACCCTGTGGAGTCCGCTTCGTCAGGAGCGTGCGGCTAGGGTGCGCCACTGTGAGCACCACCGGCACCCAGCAAGCCGAGAGCCGGACCCGACGTACGGTCCTGCAGTTCGGGCGCTTCGCGCTGGTCGGCGGCACCGGCGTGATCGTGAACCTGCTGGCGCTGATCGTGGTCAAGCACCTCGGACCGCACCCCGAGGTCGCGCTGTTCGCGCTCCGGCCGACCGATTTCCACGTGCGGTGGTACCACCTCTACTCCACGATCGCGTTCCTGGTCGCGAACCTGTGGAACTTCCAGCTGAACCGGTCCTGGACCTTCCGCAGCAGCCGGCACAAGTCCTGGTGGCGGGAGTACTGGCCGTTCCTCGCCGTCGGCATGCTCGGTCAGGCGATCGGGCTGGTGCTGCTGACGCTCCTCATGCACCACGGCTCGCCGCTCTCGCTGCCGACCGACCCGCTCGACGACACCAGCGGGCTGCGGACCCGGCTGTACTGGGCGCAGCTGATCGTGATCATGGTGGTGACCCCGCTGTCGTTCGTGCTGAACAAGGTGTGGACCTTCGCCGCGGTGCGGACCCACCACCCCGAGGCAGTGCCGGCCCACCCGATGGCCGAGCAGGAGCTCCACCAGCTGGGCATGGACGAGTCCGACCCGGCCTGAGCCGGGCCGGACCCGTCGCGGTCACGCGTCCGGTTACCTGGTCCTGAGACCGAAGCCGAACGGGAACAGCGGGTCGTACTGCCGGTCACCGACGTTGATCGGCTCCTGGGAGACCGACCGGGGCCAGGTCACCGGGAGCTTGCCCGTGTAGGGGTGGTTGCCGAACAGGTCGTCGGCGACACCTTCGCCATCGCTGCCGGGCAGCCAAGCCGCGACCAGCGCGTCGACCGAGCCGAGCATCGCCGGCGGGATGATCATCGGCCGACCAGAGACCACCACGACCACGCACTTCGCGGCCGCAGCGCAGACCTTGTTCACCGCTGCGGTGTCCGCGTCGGAGAGCTGCATGGTCTTGGGCGGGCGCGGCACGTTGTGGTCACCGGGGTCGAAGGCCCACTGCGGGCCGCCGACGTCGCCGTACCCCTCGGAGTACGGCGTCTCGCCGACCACGACGATCCCGACCGCCTTGCTCGGCACCGGTGCCGAGGCGTCCTGACTGAAGGTGACGTTGTCGTGCTCGGACCTGATGCCCTGCAGGATCGTCTGACCGGGGATCACGTTCGTCGATCCGCCCTGCCAGGTGAGGGTCCAGCCGCCCGCCTGGTTCCCGATGTTGTCGGCGTTGCTGCCCGCGACGTACACCGGCCGCGAGCCGCGGATCGGCAGCGTGGCGCCATCGTTCTTGAGCAGTACCTGCGACTCGGCCACGGCGCGGCGAGCGACCGCGTGGTGGGCGGCGTCCCCGATCTCGGAGAGGTGCGTGCGGTCGGTCAGCGGGTGCTCGAAGAGCCCGAGCCGGAACTTGACGGTCAGGATCCGCGACACCGCGTCGTCGATCCGGGCCATCGGCACGGTCCCGCCGTTCACCAGGGTGGTGAGGGTCGACTCGAAGGTCTCGAAGTCGAACGGCTCCATGAACATGTCGATCCCCGCGTTCACGCCGGCCGCCACCTGCTGGGGGTAGGTGAAGGTCTCGGGGTGGATGTGGTGGATGCCCTCGTAGTCGGAGATGACCAGACCCTTGAAGTGCTGCTGGTCCTTCAGCCAACCCTGGATCAGGTCGCCGTTGCCGTGCATGTTGATCCGGTTGCCCAGGCCGTCCTCGGTCCAGTCGACGTCGGAGTACGACGGCATCACCGAGCCGATGTGGTGCTTCTTCACCGCCGGGACGTACGGCGCGAGGGCGAGCCGGCGGAAGGTCGCGTGGTTGACCTGGTCGACGCCCTGGTCGATCGGGTAGTTGCCGGTGGTCTGCCGGTTGGACCCGGTGCCGTACGTCGTGAGCCCGTCGCCGGCGAAGTGCTTGGCGGTGGCGAGGACCCGGTCGTTGTCGGAGAGCTGTCCCGGCTTGCCCTGGAGGCCGTCGATCGCGGTCTCCATCTTCTCCACGAGGGCCGGCGTCTCGCCGAATGACTCGTAGGTGCGGCCCCAACGGTCGTCGCGGGCCACACAGATGCACGGTGCGAAGGCCCACTGCGGACCGCTCGACCGCGTCTCCGAGGCGGCGACGTGCTCGACGTCGCGGACCAGCGCCGGGTCACGGGTGGCACCCAGCCCGATGTTGTGGGGGAACACCGTGGCGCCGTACATGTTGCCGTCGCCGTGCACGGTGTCGATGCCGTAGAGGATCGGGATCTGCAGACGGGTGGCGAGCGCCGCGGACTGGTAGCGATCCACCATGTCCGCCCAGGCCGTGGGGGTGTTCGGCGTCGGCACCGAGCCGCCGCCGGACAGCACGCTGCCGAGGTTGTCGGTGGTGATCTTGGTGGTGTCGGCGTCGATGCCGCCGCGTTCGGCCTGGGTCATCTGGCCGATCTTCTCCGCGAGCGTCATCCGCCCGAGGAGGTCGGAGACCCGCTGGCTGACCGGCAGCGACGGGTCCTGGTAGGGCAGCACGTCGGCGGAGGCGGCGTGCGCACGATCTGCCGTGGCGGAGGCACCGGGTGCCTGCCAGGCGGTGAGGGCGACGGCGAGTGCCGCCGCGGAGATGAAGGCGACGGCGGTACGCCGGCGCGTGGGCATGAAGACCATGGGCTCTCCCGAGAGTGTGTGAGCGTGATCACTTGGCACCTTGGTACCCGCATTTGTGCGAGTCAATGCGGAAAGGGGTGTCCAGGGGAGAGGGATTAGTACGACTTCGGGATGAATCGGTCTAGGCTGGCGCTCGTGCCCGGCCACTCCCTCGCGCAGCTGCGCACCTCGAACCTGCGCGCCGTCACCGGCCTGCTCGGCTCGGGCGGCCCCCAGAGCCGGGCCGACCTGGCCCGCGGCTCCGGGCTGTCACGCACCACGGTGTCCAGCCTGGTCAGCGAGCTCCTGCTGGCCGGTCTGGTGGTCGAGACCGAGGACCGCGGTACGCCGTACAAGGGCGGCAGCGGGCGGCCCCCGCTCCTGGTGGCACTCGCCTTGCGTCCCGGCGGGGTCGCCGGCGTCGACATCGGGCACGGACACGTGCGGGTAGCGATCTCCGACCGCAGTGCTCAGGTGCTGGCAGAGGTCGAGACCCTCACCGACGCTGACCCGCACGGCGCCGCGACGCTCGACATCGCCGCGGACCTCGTCCGCCGAGCAGCCGGGGAGGCCGGCATCCCGGTCGGCGACCTGCTCACGGTCGGGCTCTGCGTGCCCGCGCCGATCGACCGCCGGTCGGCCCGCGTCGACCAGGCGGTCCTGCCCGGCTGGCACGAGCTCGCACCGGCCGACGAGCTCGGAAGCCGGCTCGGGCTGCCCGTCGTCGTCGACAACGACGCGAACTGCGGCGCGATGGCCGAGCATCAGCACGGCGCCGGGCGCGGAGCGACCGACCTGCTCTACATCAAGCTCGCCAGCGGCGTCGGCGCCGGCCTGGTGCTGGGCGGACGGCTCCACCGCGGGGTCGCCGGTCTGGCCGGCGAGATCGGACACGTGCTCGCACGCGAGGACGGGCAGGTGTGCCGCTGCGGCAGCCGCGGCTGCCTCGAGACCGAGGTCTCGACCCGGCGGCTGCTCGACCTGCTGCGTCCGGTCTACGCCGACGAGCTCGACCTCGACGGCCTGCTCACCCTCGACGCGAACGGGGAGACCGCCGTACGACGCGTCCTCACCGACGCGGGGCACACCGTCGGCCGGGTGCTGGCCGCGCTCTGCACCACCCTGAACCCCTCGACCATCGTCGTCGGCGGCTCTCTCGGCACCTCCCCCACCCTGGTCGAGGCGATCCGGGGCGGTGTCGACCGCTACGCCCACCCCGAGGCCGCGGCCTCCGTCGCGGTCGTGCCGGGGCACTTCGGCGGGCGCGCGGAGATCATGGGCTCGCTGGCGCTGGCCATCAGCCGCGCCGCCGACCTCGCCTGAGCTCTGCCTCGCCTCAGGCGGCGGCGCGCAGGGCGACGCAGGCCCAGGTGCGCCACGGCCGCCACGCGTCTGCGACCTCGGCGAAGTCGGCGGCGCCCAGCGACTCCCGCCCGAGCCGGGCCGCGGTCGCGGCCAGCACCCGGGGCTCGGTCGTCGGCAGGACGTCGGTGTGCCCCAGCGCGCGCACCGTGACCAGCTCGGCGTAGAACGGCCCGATCCCCTCGAAGCCCCGCAGCTCGGCACCGACCTCGCCCACGTCGCGGATCCGCAGCGCCTCGGTGTCGAGCCGCCCCTCGAGCGCAGCGGCCGAGATCGCGTGCATGCGGCGCAGCTTCAGGTCGGGGATGCCCGGGAAGCTGCGTACGTCGAGCAGCTGGGCGGGTGTCGGCATGGCCGCAACCCGTTCGCCGGCCACGTCGAGGATGCGACCGTGGGCGAACGAGAGCCGGTCCAGGACCTCGCGCATCTGGGCCATCGGGCGACGCGCGGACAGCACCGCCCACACCAGTGCCTCGTAGGCGGAGTGGAACAGCGGCGGCCGCAGCCCCGGGCGTACGGCGTACGCGGCACGCAGCACCGGGTCGCGGTCGACCATCCGGTCGTAGCCGGTGGCGTCCTCGTCGAGCGACAGCACCCGGGCCGCCTGGGCCGCGGCCCGTTCGGGGTCGGCGTCGCCGACGATCTCGAAGCGGACCACGTCGGGCGCCGGCTGCGTCACCGCCACCCCGGCGTGCACGTCGTACCCGTCGAGGACGAAGGCGAGCCGCATGGTGTCACCCCGCCCGGCCGGCCGCGCGCCGAAGCCGAACCCGATCGCCTGGCCGAGGTCGAACCGCCCTCGCACCGGCCACTCCACGCAGGCACGGGACTCACAGATCGTCGTCGTCATGCCTCGACGCTAGGACCCCAAGCGGACAAGATCTGTCCGCTACCTGGCCGAGCCCGTCAGGTGAGGCGGTCGAGGAGCCAGGTGGGGCCGACGGTGGGGCCGGCCTTGGCGACCCGGGCGGCGAGGAGGCGGTCGGCGGTCACGACCGTGACCTGCTGCCCGGCATCGGCGGCGCGGTGGGCCTGGCGCACGATCTCGCTGTCGCCGTCCTTCGGCGCGTGGACGACGGTGACGTGGCCGTCGCGGCCCGTCGGCACCCCGGCCTTGGCCTCGCCCTCGAGCACCAGCACGATGTCGCCGTCCACGTCGGCAGTCATCAGCTGCTCGTGGAGGCGGCGGGCCGCGCCCGCCCGGTCCTTCCACCAGCCGTCCGGGCGAGCGCCGACGACGTTCGCGCCGTCGACGACGATCGTGGTCACTTGAGGAACTTCGAGAAGTCCTTCGGCAGGTCGAGCGCCGCAGCGGCCTTCTCGTAGTCGATCTCCTCGGCGTCGGGGTTGCCGAACGGGTTGGCCGCGCCGGTCTTGGCGTCCGCGGCCTTGGCCTGCTGGGCGGCCTTCGCGGGGTTGCCGCTGACCCGGCGACCCTTGCCCTGCTTGGACTTGGCGGCCTGCTTGGCCCGGCCCCGCTTGCCGCCGGACGACATGCCGGGCATCCCGGGAACGCCGGGCATCCCGCCGCCCTTGGCGAGCGACATCATCATCTTCCGGGCCTCGAAGAACCGGTCGACGAGGCTGTTGACGTCGGAGACCTGGCGGCCGGAACCCTTGGCGATCCGGGCCCGGCGGGAGCCGTCGATCATCTTCGGGTTGGCCCGCTCGGCCGGCGTCATCGACTGGATGATCGCCTGGATCCGGTCGATTTCCCGCTCGTCGAAGTTCTCGAGCTGGTCGCGGAACTGCCCCATCCCGGGCAGCATCCCCATGATCTTCGACATCGAGCCGAGCTTGCGGACCTGCTGCATCTGCTCGAGGAAGTCGTCGAGGGTGAACTCGCCGCCCTGGCCGGTCAGCTTGTTGGCGGCCTTGAGGGCCTGCTCCTGGTCGAAGGTCTTCTCGGCCTGCTCGATCAGGGTCATCACGTCACCCATGTCGAGGATCCGTGAGGCCATCCGGTCGGGGTGGAAGACGTCGAAGTCGGTGACCTTCTCACCGGCCGACGCGAACATCACCGGCTTCCCGGTGATCCCCCGGATCGACAGCGCGGCGCCACCGCGGGCGTCGCCGTCGAGCTTGGTGAGGACGACCCCGTCGTACCCGACGCCGTCGAGGAACGCCTGCGCGGTGGTGACGGCGTCCTGGCCGATCATCGCGTCGACGACGAACAGGATCTCGTCGGGGCTGACCGCGTCGCGGATGTCGGCGGCCTGCTGCATCAGCTCGGCGTCGACGCCGAGGCGACCGGCAGTGTCGACGATGACGACGTCGTACAGCTTGCGACGCGCCTCCTCGATCGAGGACCGCGCGACCTCGACGGGGTCGCCGACGCCGTTGCCGGGCTCGGGGGCGTACACGGGTACGCCGGCTCGCTCGCCGTTGACCTGGAGCTGGTTGACCGCGTTGGGGCGCTGGAGGTCGGCGGCCACCAGCATCGGCTGCTTGCCCTGCTCCTTGAGCCAGTAGGCGAGCTTCGCCGCCAGGGTCGTCTTGCCGGCGCCCTGGAGGCCGGCCAGCATGATCACCGTCGGCGGGTTCTTGGCGTAGCGCAGCCGGCGGGTCTCGCCGCCGAGGATCTCGACGAGCTCGTCGTTGACGATCTTGACGACCTGCTGGGCGGGGTTCAGCGCCTGGCTGACCTCCTCGCCGCGGGCGCGCTCCTTGACCGCGTCGACGAACTCACGGACCACCGGCAGCGCGACGTCGGCCTCGAGCAGGGCGATCCGGATCTCGCGCGCGGTGGCGTCGATGTCTGCCTCGGAGAGGCGGCCCTTGCCGCGGAGGTTCTTGAAGGTCTCGGCGAGGCGGTCGGAGAGCGTGGCGAACAAGTCAGTCCTCGAAGCAGGTGGGTGAGCCGGGACTCCAGCCTAACCGGCCGCCCGGCGCCCACCCGACTCCCCGCCGTACCGGGTAGTCCCTGACAGAACGGCGGTCAGATCGCCCTGGCCACGACGTTTCTGTCAGGGACTACCGAGACAGGGCGTCCCGTACGGCGTGGGCGGCCTCGGCGGCGCGGGTGTCGGAGAGGGCGCCCGCATGGGCCTCCTGCACGTAGAAGACGTCGACGGCCTGGGGGCCGAGGGTGTCGACGTGGGCGGAGCGGACGGTGAGGTCGAGCTTCGCCAGCGCCGAGCAGACCTGGTGGACGACGCCGGGTCGGTCGGCGGTGCGGACCTCGAGGACGGTCGCGCGCGACGACGCCTCAGGTCGTACGACGACCGAGGGGGCGATCCGGGCAGGATCGCCCTTGAGCCGGGCAGCGGGGTCCACCCGCCCGGCCACGATCGCGTCGAAGCGCTGGCGCAGCACCTTCTCGTCGAGGTGCTCCTCGGCCACCTGCCACACCGAGACGCCGATGTCGTCCTGCGCCCACGCGCGCGCCGAGCGGACCGACGCCCGCTGCATCGCGAACAGCGCGGCGGCGTCCGCCAGCAGCCCGACCCGGTCGCGGGCCAGCACGGTCACCCGCGCACCACCGTCTCCTGGCTCGACGCAGATCGACACACCGCCGCGTCGTACCTCCTTCGGTACGACGATCAGCTCGGCCCGGTCGTCGCCTCGCGACGGCTCGCCCAGCAGCGTGGCGGTCCGTGCCGCGACCTCGCGGATCAGGCCGGCCCGCCACGACGACCAGGCCTTGGGCGAGGTGGCCCTCGCGTCGGCCTCGGTCAGGGTCAGCAGCAGCGACAGTGCCTCGGCACTGCCGAGCCGGTCCGCGACCGCGCGCGCCGTAGCCGGATCCTCGGGGTCGCGCGTCGTGGCGGTCTCGGCGAGCAGGAGGTGCTGGCGCACCAGCAGCCCCACCAGCGCGACCGCGGAGTCGTCGAAACCCATCCGGGTCGCGATCGCGCGCGCCAGCGGCTCGCCCGCGATGCTGTGCTCGGTCAGCCCGCCCTTGCCGATGTCGTGCAGCAGCGCGGCGACCAGCAGCACGTCGGGCCGCGACACCTGGCGGATCAGCGCGGCCGCCTCCATGCAGGTCTCGACCACGTGCCGGTCGACGGTGAACCGGTGGATCGCCGAGGCGTGCGGCAGCAGCCGGATCCGCTCCCACTCCGGCAGCACGGCGTCCAGCGCCCCGGTCTCCTCCAGCGTCTCCCAGACCGGCAGCAGCCCGGGCCCGGCCGCGAGCAGCCGCACCAGCGCCTGCCGGGCCTCGCTCGGCCACGGGTCCGGGAGCGTCGGGCACTCGGACACGAGACGGGTGGCCGTCGCCGGGGCCAGCTCGAGGTCCCGCTCGGCGGCGACGGCGGCCGCGCGCAACAGCAGCGTCGGGTCCGACGCCGGCCGCGCGTCCTTGGTCAGCACGACCTCACCGCCGGCCAGGGCGACGCCCGGCTCGACGAGCACCAGGTCAGGGCGCCGCGGCGCGCCGCCGCGTGCCGGCCGTGCCAGGACGCCGTCCACGCGGCGCCAGGTCAGCCGCGACAGGTGGGTGGTACGACGGCCGAGCTCGCGCACGTAGCGCTGCGCCGCACCTTCGTCAGCCAGCCCGAGCCGCTCGGCGATCCCGGCCCACAGCTCGGGCGCGACCCGGTCGGTCGCCCTCCCCGCGGTGTCGTGGAGCGCGTCACGGACGTCGAGCATCGCCAGCCGCGACCGCTCGAGGTCGACGTGGGGCACGTCGACGAGCCAGGTCGCCACCAAGGCCTTGAGCACGGTGGCGTCGCGCAGCCCGCCCTCGGACTCCTTGAGGTCGGGCACCGAGAGGTGGGCGAGCTCGCCCATCAGGTCGTGCCGCTTGACGACGAGCGCACGGAGCCCGGGCAGCCGCTCGCGCGCCGTACGCCGCCAGTGCGCCAGCATCGCCGAGCGCAGCCGCAGGGTGAGGTTCGGGTCACCGGCGAGGTGGCGTAGGTCGAGGAGCCCGAGCGCGACCCTGGGGTCGGCGTCCGCCTGCTCCATCATGTCCGGCGCGGTGCGCACCGAGTGGTCGAGCTTCGCTCCGGAGTCCCAGATCGGGTACCAGACCTTCTCCCCCGCCTCCCCCAGCGGTACGTCGGGCTCGTGGACCAGGACCACGTCGAGGTCGGAGTACGGCGCCAGCTCACGGCGGCCGTAGCCGCCGACGGCCACCAGGGCGCACCCGATCTCCGGCGCGCCTGAGGCGGCGTACGCCGAGACGCAGAGCGCGTCGGCCTCGGCCGACCGCTGGTTCCTGTCCACCACGCCGCCCATCACAGTGTCCGTCCGGCTCGGGCCGGGGCTGCCCCCGACGACGACGGACCCCGCCGGTCACCGACCGGCGGGGTCCCCCTGTCGTTGCTGGAGTCGTGCGTCAGATCGCCGCGCCGTCGCGGTCTCCGGTGCGGACCCGCACCACGGTCTCCACCGGGCTGACCCACACCTTGCCGTCACCGATCCGGCCGGTCTGCGCGGTCTTCTGGATGATCCCGAGGATGTCCTCGGAGTCACCGTCGTCCGCGACGATCTCGATCCGGATCTTGGGCACCAGCGCGATGTCGTACTCCGCGCCGCGGTAGACCTCCGTGTGCCCCTTCTGCCGGCCGTAGCCGCTGACCTCCGAGACGGTCATCCCGGTGACCCCGAAGGTCTCGAGTGCCTCGCGGACCTCTTCCCACTTGTGCGGCTTGATCACCGCGGTGATGAGCTTCATGCCATGGCTCCTTCCGTGGAGTCGGTCTTGGCGTGCGCTGCCGCGACGGGCCCGGCACCACCGAGTACACCACCCGAGCGGCCGTCGAGGTCGTAGGCGGACTCGCCGTGCTCGGCGAAGTCGATGCCGTCGACCTCGTCGTCGCTGCTGATCCGCCAACCGATGGTGTGCTTGATGGCGAGGGCGATGAGGGTGGTGAAGATGCCGGTCCAGACCACGGTGAACATCACGCCGAGGAACTGGTGCCAGAGCAGCGTGGCGTTGCCGCCGTAGAAGAGCCCGTTCATGTCGCCGAACAGGCCGTCGATGCCCTGGGGCGACTTGTTGGTGCCGACGAACCCGATCAGGAGACAGCCGATGATGCCGCCGACCAGGTGGACGCCGACGACGTCCAGGGAGTCGTCCAGCCCGAACTTGAACTTCAGGCCGACGGCGTAGGCACAGGCCAGGCCCGCGGCTGCGCCGACGATGAGGGCACCCAGGATGTTGACCGCACCACAGGCCGGCGTGATCGCGACCAGACCGGCGACGACACCCGAGGCCGCGCCCAGCGAGGTGGCCTTGCCGTGCAGGATCCGCTCCATCAGCAGCCAGGCGAGCATGGCCGCCATCGTGGCGACGGTGGTGTTCATGAACGTCGCACCGGTCTCGCTGTAGAACTGCGACGAGAACTTGGCCGGGTCGCTCAGTGAGTCACTGGTGAAGACGATCGAGCCGACGTTGAAGCCGTACCAGCCGAACCACAGCAGTCCGGCGCCGATCATGGTGAGCGTCAGGTTGTGCGGCTTCATCGGGTCGCGCATGAAGCCGACCCGGCGGCCGATGATGAGGGCGAGGACGCCGCCGGCGATACCGGCGTTGATGTGCACGACCGTGCCACCGGCGTAGTCGAGGTTCGGGACGTGGGCGTAGAACCAGCCACCGCCCCAGACGTTGTGGGCGATCGGGAAGTAGCAGAGCGTGACCCAGATCGGCAGGAAGACGATCCAGGAGGACAGCTTCACGCGGTCGGCGATGGCGCCGGAGATCAGGGCTGCGGTGATCACCGCGAAGGTGAGCTGGAAGAGCACGTAGATGTAGTTGGCGTGCGAGACGCCGTGCAGGCCGAACTGGGTGAACGGGTTGGCGATCAGCTTGCCGTTGCCGTTGCCGACGCCGTCGCCGCCCCAGCCCTCGGACCAGCCCCACAGGACGAACACGATGCCGACGACCGCGAGCGCGACGTACGACATCATCATCATGTTGAGCACTGACTTCGACCGGGTCATACCGCCGTAGAACAGGGCGAGCGCCGGGGTCGTCATCATGAGGACGAGGGCTGTCGCCACGATCATCCAGGCGTAGTAGCCGTCCATGGAACCTCCATGAGTGTGCGATGGGAGCCTGCGTGCGGACACCGTCGTCCGCGGCAGTCACCCCGATGGAGGTAACCCTCAGGCCCGGAGGTTTCGTCGTACGACGTCGCGTGTTGCCGTCGTGCAACGTTCTGCTGCCGCCGTGTTACGGCTCTGTGAACTCCGAGGCCTCCGGGTTCTCCCGGTACCACCGCCGGTTGGCGATGTGCTTGTTGGTGCCCTCGCGGTTCTCGCCCTTCTCGATGAGGACGAGGTTGTGGTAGCAGTGCACGGCGACGACCCGCTGGTCGGCGTACGTCGGCTGGTAGCCCGGCTCGAGGAACTCCTCGTGGTTGAGCCCGTCGAGCAGCCGCCGGACCATCGCCATCGAGGTGGTGGGGTCGTCGGGGTCGAGGCTGCCGCCCCACTGCGGCCAGTAGCTGGTCTGGATGTCCTCGATGACGTAGATGCCGTGGTCGGCCAGCATCGGGAAGAGGATCTGGAAGCTCTCGATCACGTCCTGCGGCCGGTGGCTGCCGTCGTCGATCACGATCGTCGGGCGGCCGTGCTCGCGGACGATGTGCTCCATGAGGGCACGGTCGGTCTGGGAGCCGAGGTACGACGTGATCCGCGGCCGGTCGACGAACGACTTGTCCTCGATGTCGACGCCCACGATCTCGGCGTGGGGGAAGAACCACTTCCACATCCGCAGCGAGGCGCCCCCCTGCTTGCCCTTCCGGTTGTAGCCGCCGATGCCGAGCTCCAGCACGAGCGACGCCTCGTCGCGCAAGGCGGTGAAGTGGTGCTCGTAGTGGGGCGTGTAGCGGTGCACGCCCCACTTGTCGCTGCCGAACTCCTGGGCCAGCTCGGTGAGGTTCATCGACCGCAGCTGCCGCGCTTTCTCCTCGCGCGGGGAGAGCGGAGCCGCGCTGGCCGGCGCCAGCCGACGCATCCGCCGCCACACCGACGCCGGCACGTGCGGCTTGACCCGCTCGACCATCAGCCGGCGCGCGGAGCCGGTCGCTGACATCTCGGCCTAGCCCAGCAGCGCGTCGACGAACGCGCCCGGGTCGAACGGCGCCAGGTCGTCGGCACCCTCACCGAGGCCGACCAGCTTCACGGGTACGCCGAGCTCGCGCTGCACCGCGACCACGATGCCGCCCTTGGCCGAGCCGTCGAGCTTGGTCAGCACGATGCCGGTGACGTCCACGATCTCGGAGAAGACGCGGGCCTGGATCAGGCCGTTCTGTCCGGTGGTCGCGTCGAGCACCAGCAGCACCTCGGTGACCGGAGCCTGCTTCTCGATGACCCGCTTCACCTTGCCCAGCTCGTCCATCAGCCCGGCCTTGTTCTGCAGCCGTCCGGCAGTGTCGACGAGCACGGTGTCGAGTCCGCGGTCGATCCCCTCCTGCACGGCCTGGAAGGCCACGCTGGCGGGGTCGCTGCCCTCGGGGCCGCGGACGACCTCGACGCCGACCCGCTCACCCCACGTGGCCAGCTGGTCCACGGCGGCGGCGCGGAAGGTGTCGGCAGCACCCAGCACCACCGAACGGTCCTCGGCGACGAGGATCCGGGCGAGCTTGCCGACGGTCGTCGTCTTGCCGGCGCCGTTCACGCCGACCACCAGCACCACGCCGGGTTTGCCGTCCGTGCCGGAGACCTGCAGGCGCCGGTCCATGGACGGGTCGACCAGCTGGAGCAGCTCGTCGCGCAGGACGGCGCGCGGGTCACCCGCCTCCTTGCCGTCGACGCGGAGCCGCGTGCGGAGATGCTCGACGAGCTGTTGGGTCGGGGCGACACCGACGTCGGCGGTGAGCAGGGTGTCCTCGATCGCCTCCCAGGTGTCCTCGTCGAGGCGCTCGCGGGAGAGCAGACCGAGCAGGCCGCGGCCGAGACCGCCCTGCGAGCCGGCCAGCCGCTGGCGCAGCCGCACCAGCCGTGACGCCGTACCCTCGGGCCGCTCGACGGTGACGACGCCCCCGGCGGATGGCTCCGCCTCGAGGTCCTCGGCCGGTGCGGTCGCGTCCTCGGGCGGCCGCGCGATGATGTCGGTGCCGGTCGTCGGCCCACCGCCTCGCCGGCGGCCGCCGACGAGCAGCCCGCCCACCACGAGGGCGGCGACGACCACGAGGCCGATGATCAGGAACAGCCAGTCACCCATGCCGTCATCCAATCAGGTGCGGCCGAGGGTCAGCGGTCGTACCCCGTGCCCTCGCCCGAGCCGGGTCGGGGACTGGTCAGGTCGAGGTGCTCGGCCGGGGGCTCGGCCTCCTCGGCGGTGTTGTCGAGCGTGGGCGCGACGTCGACGCCCTTGCGCATCGCGGTGCCGAGCCACGGCGCGGCCGGAAGTGTCTCCCCGCGGTGGGGGAAGGCGACGTAGAGGACGACGAGGCCGGCGAGCACCAGAGCCACGAGCATGGCGATCAGCAGGAACCACATGCCTTCACCTTCGCACAGCCCGTACGACGTCCACCCGCGCGGGTGCGGCGGGTCGAGGATCGGCGGTGGGCTCAGCCTCCGGCGTCGACGGCCCGCTCCACCAGCGTTCTGTCCGCGGCGCTGATGAGCCCGAGGTCGCTGAGATGCCGGGCCAGCGCTGCGGAGTCCGCGACGAGCACGAACGGTACGTCGTGGGCCCAGGTGTCGGTGATCGCCTCGACCCGGCGGTCACCGGGGTCCAGCCTCACCTCCCGGATGTAGACCGCGAGGACGCGGCCTGGATGCCGGTCCACGACGTCGCGGTAGATCTCCGGGTCGTACTGGCCGGAGTCGCCGATCAGGACGAACGGCAGATCGGGATGCAAGGCCAGGACCTCCTCGATGCGCTCGTGCTTGTGCGCGTGGTGGCTGCGCGGGGCGCCGTTCCCGAGCAGGTCACGCAGCAGCAGCGGGCCGAGCGGGAAGTCCCGCTGCCGTAGGAACGCGTGCAGGAAGCCGTAGAGGTTCCACGGACTCGAGGAGACATAGAAGACCGGGTTGTCCCGACCCTCGGGGGTGCCCGTGGCCAGGGCACGGTACAGCTCGGGCGCGCCCACGAACGGCAGCCGGGTGAGCTCCGAGCCGAACAGCGTCTGCCGGAGCATCGCCCTCGCGCGCTGGGCGCCGGTGTGGAGGATCGTGTCGTCGATGTCGGAGATGACTCCGAAGCTCGCGCTCGGCTCCGGGACGCGGGCGTGGACCGGCGTCGGCTCGGAGTCGGTGAGACCGCGGTACGGCGCGGCCAGGCCGGCCCACCCGACGGCCCACGGCCCCGCGAACGGCGCGTCCGCGGCTGCCAGCCGGACCTCGAAGTAGCCCTCGGCGTCGGTGGTCGCCTCGACCTCGGCGCCGCCGACATGGACGCGCAGGGGCACGCCGGGCAGCTCGTCGGTCAGGAACCGGCCCAGCGTGCGGCGCAGCGCCGCCCAGGCGGACTCGCCGTCCACGGCCGCGGTGGCGGCGGGGTTGTCGAGCACGCGCCCGCGCACCACGACCTCGCCGGCGTTGCCGTGGCCGGCGTAGGAGTCGATCCGGAAGTGGTGAGGCGTGCGGTCGGCCCGGCGGGCGAGCCGGACCGCGTCCCACCGGCGTTCGGTAGCGACCACCATCGCGTGGCCACGGCGAGCCGCTCGGTCGCCACGGGTGCCGCTGCTCACGAGTCACCCGACGCAGGGCGGTCCTTGAGCCGTCGCCAGCCACCGGCGCGGTTGTCGGCGACCAGGCGGCGGAAGAACTCCAGCAGCGCCTCCTCCGGTACGACGTCACCCTCGCGGAAGCCGATCGTGCGGGCCGTGCTGTTCGCGTGACCGGAGGTCACCAACCCGTGCGGGTCGGGCACGAGGCCGCCGTCGTAGACGAACACGTTCACGTGGTCGCTGGCCGCGAGGAAGGCGGCGACGTTGCCCTCGAGGACGAAGTACGGCTGGACCGTGCGCTTGATCGTCTCGGCCATCTCCGGGTCGGCGCGGTGGAGGACCTCGCGGACCCGCTGGAGGGTCTCGCGCTGCCAGTCGGGCAGCGCGTCGAGATAGTCGTCGACACGCGGGTCGCGGGCACCCATGGCGTCAGTGTCGCAGTGACTCGGCTGCCCGGCGTACGACGTCGGGCAGGGCGGTGGACGGGCGCGCGGGGTCGGTGTTGTCGACGTACACCATGACGGCGCGCCCTTCGGCGGCCGCGTCCTCGCTGTCGCCCTGGAAGAAGCCGACCCGGTAGACGATCGACGAACGACCGACGTGGTCGGCCACGACGCCGAGGTCGACCGGCGCGGGATAGCCCACCTCGTCGAAGAACCGGCAGCCGATCTCGGCGAACAGCCCGATCTGGTCGAGGGAGTCGACCGCTCCCCCGATCGCCTCCTGCAGGTGGACGTCGATGGCGGTGTCGATCAGCTCGAAGTAGCGGGCGTTGTTCATGTGCCCGAAGCCGTCGAGGTCGGCCCAGCGGGTGGTCGCGGTCGACCAGTGCACGAAGTCGGCGCGGGTAGGGCGGGGCGGTCGGCTCGGAGCGTCGGTCACGGCGTCATTGTGTCGGGTTGAGCCGGGGTGGCGGTGGGTGAGCCACCGAACCAGGCCGTCATTCGGTGGCAGGCTCACCGCTCCGGGGCGTCACGCTGGTTCGCGGAGGCGCTGGCTGATCACCGTGGAGACGCCGTCGCCGCGCATGGTCACGCCGTAGAGGGCGTCGCCGACCTCCATCGTGCGCTTCTGGTGGGTGATCACCAGCAGCTGGCTGTGGGTGCGGAGCTCCTCGTAGATCTGCAGCAGACGCCCCAGGTTGGTGTCGTCGAGCGCGGCCTCGACCTCGTCGAGGATGTAGAACGGCGACGGCCGGGCCTTGAAGAGGGCGACCAGGAAGGCCACGGCCACCAGCGACCGCTCACCGCCGGAGAGCAGCGAGAGGCGCTTGACCTTCTTGCCCGGCGGCCGAGCCTCGACCTCGACCCCGGTGCCGAGCATGTCGGAGGGGTCGGTGAGCACGAGCCGGCCCTCGCCACCGGGGAAGAGCCGGGAGAACGTCTGGTCGAAGGCTGCCGACACGTCGGCGAACGCCTCGGTGAAGACCTGCTGCACGCGGGCGTCGACCTCGTGCACGATGTCGAGGAGGTCCTTGCGGGTGGCCTTGAGGTCCTCGACCTGCTCGGTGAGGAACTTGTGGCGCTCCTCCAGGGCCGAGAACTCCTCCAGCGCCAGCGGGTTGACCTTGCCGAGCATCGCGAGCGAGCGCTCGGCAGCGCGCAGCCGCTTGGTCTGCTCGTCGCGGTCGTACGGCGCCGGGTCGGGGGCCGCTTCGCCGTCCGCCAGTTCGCCGGTGAACGCCACGAGCTGGTCCGGGCCGTAGTCGGCCACCAGCGCGTCCTCGTCGAGCCCCAGCTCCTCCAGCGCGCGCTCGGCCAGCTGCTCCAGGCGCATCCGCTGCTGGGTGCGGGCCATCTCGTCGCGGTGGACGGAGTTGACCAGCTCGTCGTGGTCGCGGGCCAGGTCGCGCAGGGCGGCCCGTACGGCGAGCAGCTCGCGCTCGCGGTCGGCGCGGGTGGCCTCGACGGCGACGCGCTCTTCGGCCGCCCGGTGGATCGACACCTCGAGCTTGGCCAGCACCATCGTGACGGCGACGCCGACGGCCTGGGCGGCACGGCCCTCGCGGACCAGGCGCTCTCGTCGTTCGATCGCCCGCGCGCGAGCCTCACGCTCGGTCTCGGCGGCCCGCAGCAGGGAGTCGGCCCGGCCGTGCAGCGCGCGGGCGCGCTCCTCACTGGTGCGCAGCGCCAGCCGGGCGTCCATCTCGGCCTGCCGGGCACCACGGGCCGCATCGACCAGGCGCTCCCGCTCGGTGGTGTCGGGCTCCTCGTCGGTGGCGTCGTGGGCCGCGGCCAGCCGGGCCTCGAGGTCGGCGAGGCCGGCGAGGTCCTGGTCGCGCGCCTCCGCCGCCGCCGCGATCGCGGTGGCGATCCGCTCCGCCTCGGCCCGGGCCGAGCGCGCGGTGGTGCCGTAATGACCGAGCTCCTCGGCGACCGCGGCCAAGGTCGCGTCGGACTCGTGCAGCTTGGCCAGGGCTACGTCGACCCGGCGCTGGGCGTCGAGCCGTTCGGTGTCGAGACGGGCGATGTCGAAGCCGAGCCGCTCCGAGGCTGCGACCGCCTCGGCCAGGGCCGTGGACGCGTCGTCGTAGGCCGCCTGGATCTCCAGCAGGCTGGGCTGCGCGGCCGAGCCGCCGGCAGCGAAGTGAGCGCCGTACACGTCTCCGTCGCGGGTCACCGCGGTGACGTCGGGCAGGTCGCCGACCAGGGCGCGGGCCTCGTCGAGGTCTCGGACCACGGCGGTCTTGAACAGCAGCCGCGCCAGGGCCGGCCGCAGCGAGTCGGGGCAGGACACGACGTCCACGGCGTACGACGCGTGGCCGGGGAGCCCGGGCCACGCGCGGTCATGGGTGGCTCCCCCGCCGAGCAGCATCCCGGCCCGGCCGAGGTCGCCGGTCTTGAGGTGGTCGATGGCCGCGACGGCGGCGTCGCCGTCGGTGACGGCCACGGCGTCGGCGGCCGAGCCGAGGGCCGCTGCGATCGCGGCCTCGTACCCGGGGTCGACCGCGAGCACCGCTGCCACGGAGCCGAGCAGTCCGGAGATCGAGTCGGAGGCGGCAAGCAGCGCGCCCGCGCCGTCCTTGCGGTTGAGCCCCAGGGCTAGGGCCTCCGTGCGGGCCTGCAGGCCGGACTTGTCGCGGTCGGCCTGGGCGGCCTCCTCGCGGGCCTTGGCCAGCCGCTCGGTGAGGTCGTCGAAGACGGCCAGCGCCGCCTCGTGCTCGGCGTCGAGACCCTCCTCACCGGCGTCGAGGCCGGCGACCCGGGTCTCCAGGGCGGTGAAGTCGTGCTGCGCCCGGTCGGCGCGCGCGACGGCCGCGGTGCGGGACGCGTCGAGCCGGCCGATCTCCTCCTCCGCCGCTGCGGCACGGGACTTGACGGCGTTCACCTGGCCGGCGAGCCGCGCCAGCCCCTCGCGCCGGTCGGCCGCGGCGCGCAGCAACCCGGCGACGCGGCGTTCTTCCTCGGCTGCCGCCTCCTCGGAGGTACGACGTGTGGTCACCGCGGCGTCGAGCGCGGAACGGTGGGTCTCGACCTCGGCGGCGATCGCCGTCTCCTGCTCGCGGATCCGGGCGGCCTCGGCCTCGAGCTCGTCTGGGTCACGGCCGAGGTCGAGCGTCTCCTGCTCCGACCCAGCGGCGTTGCGGACCCGCTCGGCGGCGAGCGACGCCGTACCGCGAAGCCGCTCGCGCATGCCGGACAGCCCGAACCAGGTCTCCTGGGCTCGGGCCAGCGCCGGCAGGTCGTCGCGCAGGGACGCCTCGAGCCGCGTCTCGGTCTCGTGGGCCTGCGCGATCGCTGCCTCGACCTCCTCGCGGCGCTCGAGCAGGATCGTCTCGTCGGCGAGCTCCTGCTGGAGGGCCGTGCGGGCCGTGACCAGGTCATCCGCGATCAGCCGGGCCCGGGCGTCGCGGACGTCGGCCTGGACGACGGCCGCACGGCGGGCCACCTCGGCCTGACGGCCCAGCGGCTTGAGCTGGCGGCGGATCTCGCTGAGCAGGTCACCGAGGCGGGTCAGGTTGCCGTCGGTGGAGTCGAGCTTGCGGAGCGCCTTCTCCTTGCGCTTGCGGTGCTTGAGAACCCCGGCCGCCTCCTCGATGAAGCCGCGCCGGTCCTCGGGGGTCGCGTGCAGGATCGTGTCGAGCTGGCCCTGGCCGACGATGACGTGCATCTCGCGGCCGATGCCGGAGTCGCTGAGCAGCTCCTGTACGTCGAGCAGCCGGCAGGGCGTGCCGTTGATGGCGTACTCCGACCCGCCGGAGCGGAACATGGTGCGGCTGATCGTCACCTCGGCGTACTCGATCGGGAGCGCCCCGTCGGTGTTGTCGATGGTCAGCAGCACCTCGGCCCGGCCCAGCGGCGGGCGGCCGGACGTACCGGCGAAGATGACGTCCTCCATCTTGCCGCCACGCAGGCTCTTGGCGCCCTGCTCGCCCATCACCCAAGCGAGGGCGTCGACGACGTTGGACTTGCCCGAGCCGTTCGGCCCGACGATGCAGGTGATGCCGGGCTCGAGCTGCAGCGTGGTCGACGACGCGAAGGACTTGAACCCCTTGAGGGTCAGGCTCTTCAGGTACAACGGGGCTCCCTCTGAGATGGCGCGGGCGCGACAACGGTCGGACTGCAGGCGCAGCGGGTGCCGACGGGGGAAGTGCAGCGTGGCTCACCCTACCCACGAGCGTCCCCGAACTCGGGCATCCGGGCGGGTGTCGGGAGACTCAGAAGCCGGCCTCGACCAGCTCGTGGAGGATCACGTCGAGCTGCTGGACGTAGCGGCGCTGGAGGTCCCGCAGGTGCGCGAACTCGGCCCGGTAGAGCTCCACGGCTCGGCGCTGCGACGCGTCGAGCGCCATCTCCCGCCTCAGGGCCATCGGCCGGATCTCGGCTTCGAAAAGGCGGGCCACGAACTCAGCCGTCCGGAGCAGAGCCGGCGCGGTGGCGTCGGCCTCGTACATTCGCCGCATCAGATCGGGGGGCACGACTCCGACCGCCGTGCCGAGAAGCTCGCCGGTGAACGCGAAAGAGCTGTTGAAGTTGACGGCGTCGACGTATCGCCGGTCGGGCTCATGGTCTCCGTCGAGCCAGGTGAGGAGCGCGTCGCCGAGACTCATCCCGCGCCGCTCCTAGCGGCGGCGCAGCCGGTCGCGGAGGACCAGCAGGTGGTCCTTCTCCTGGGCGGTGAGGGAGTCCATGCCGGTGGCGCTGATCTTGTCGAGGAGCGCGTCGAGCTCGGCCTGGTCGCGCGAGACCGGAGGTGTCGGGGTCGGGTTCCACGGTCCGGCCACCACCGTGCCGGTGGTCGTGCCGCCCGACCGCCGGCCGCGTTTCGGCTTCTTCGGCTTGCGCTTGATCGCCAGGTTGGGGATCCACGTCAGCTCGGCCATCAGACCCATCGAGCGGGCGATGACGGCGGCGAGCGCCAGGCCGAGGAGGAAGTTGACCAGGAGCGGCCACTGCCGCTGGCCGAGCAGCTGGAGGACGGTGAGGCCGATGATGACGGCGCCGATCACCCAGCCCGGGATGTTGAAGAAGAACCGGCGGCTGGGGTACTCGGCGATGAAGACCAGCAGGACCATCAGCTCCAGCTGGTTGAGCGTCGAGAGCAGGTAGTTGGTACCGATCGCCTCCGCGACCGCGACCCACAGCAGACCCAGCCCGACCGTCACCAGGCCGAGGAACCAGGCCATCCGCTTCCGGCCGAGCTGCCGCTCGATCTCGGTACCGAAGTACCAGAACAGGGCGACCGCGATGATCGCGAAGAACCCCATCCCATCGGGGTAGGCGATCGGCCAGGTGATGATCCGCCAGATCTGGCCGTGCACGAAGGAGTCGGGGTTGAGCTCCAGGGCGTGCTGGATCGACTTGGCCGGCGGCTCCAGGGCCCACACCACGAACGAGACGATCGCGAGCGCAGCGACGAGCAGGATCGTGGTCACGTCGACGCTGCCCAGCCGGAACCAGCCGTCGTCGGACCCGCGCCCGGGCCGCGCCATCCCCCATCGGTTGCTCACGGGGCCACGCTAGCGGGCGCGCCCGGCGTACGCCGCGAGCCCGGCCACCAGGACCTCGGCACCGAAGGCGAAACGGTCCTGCTCGTCGCCACGGGCCAGGGCCGCCGACATCGAGGCCAGGACCGGGAACTCGGTCTCGGGCAGGTCGGCGAAGAACTGGTGGACGACGTCGAACGAGACGTCCTGGTCTGCCGGTACGCCGCGGCGGCTGCGCCAGACGTCCTGCTCGACCGCCACCGAGCTCACGTACAGCGCCATCAGGTCGAGGAACCAGGCGTTCGCCTGGTCGGGCACACCCCCGGCCCGGACCAGGGCCGCCAGCCGCTCCATGGTCCGCGCCATCGCGGGCGAGAGGGGCACGATGCCGAGCGAGGCCCGGGCCACCCCGGGATGACTGCGGTAGATCTCGAGCATCGAGACCATCACGTCGCGTACCTGCTCGGCCCACCGGTCCGGATCGGGGTCCGGTACCTCGAGCTGTCCCGCGACCCGCTCGAGGACCAGGGCGTCGAGCTCGTCGCGGTTGGCGACGTGGGCGTACAGCGAGGCCGGCCCGGTACCCAGGGCGCGGGCGATCGAGCGCATGCTGACCGACTCGTAGCCGTGCTCCTTCATCTGCGCCAGTGCCTCGTCGACGATCCGCTCGGCGGACAACCGCTCGCGCTGCGCCGGCTGCCCCGCCTGCACCCGGATCCGGAACGGGCCCGCCTGGAAGGTGCGGGCGGTCGGGTCGTCGTTCATGCGAACACTGTACCTTGACACGAACAGTGTTCGACACTAGAACAGTGTTCGTCATCCGAACGCCGTTCGCATCTTCGAGGATCTGCCATGTCGCACTCCACTCCCACGCCGCTAGACCAGCCAGACGCCACCGTCCCGGCCGGCTACGACCCGGCCTCCGAGCGCGGCTACCAGTTCCGCTGGATGGTGATGACCGTGGTCATCCTGGCCGACGTGATGGACCTGCTGGACGCCACCATCGCCAACCTGGCCGGCCCCTCGATCCGCGCCGACATCGGCGGCGGCGAGACGACCCTGCAGTGGATCCTGGCGGCGTACACGCTGCCGTTCGCGGTGGGCCTGATCATCTCCGGCCGGCTCGGCGACCTGGTCGGGCGACGGCGGATGTTCCTGATCGGGATGGCCGGCTTCACGGTCGCGTCCCTGCTCTGCGGGCTCGCGCCGACCGCCGGGTTCCTGATCGCCGCCCGGGTGCTGCAGGGGCTGTTCGGAGCCACCATGATCCCGCAGGGCCTGGCCATGGTCCGGGAGTCGTTCCACCCCGACGACCTGCAGAAGGCGTTCATCCCGTTCGGTCCGGTGATGGGGCTGGCCGCCGTCCTCGGGCCGATCCTGGCCGGGGTCCTGATCAGCGCCGACCTGCTCGGCAGCGGCTGGCGGGCGATCTTCTGGATCAACGTCCCGGTCGGGATCGTGGGATCCTGCCTCGCCTGGCGCTACCTGCCACGCACGCTCGGTCGAGACCCCGACGCCAGGCTCGACGTCAGCGGCGCGCTGCTGCTCACGATCGCGTCCGTGATGCTGATCTACCCCCTCGTGCAGGGCCAGGCGCAGGGCTGGCCGGCCTGGATGTTCGCGATGCTCGCCGGCTCCGCCGTCTTCTTCGTCGCCTTCGCGCTGTCGGAGAAGCGGTCGGCACACCCGGTGATCGAGCCGACGTTGTTCACGCATGCGTCGTTCGTCGGCGGCCTGGTCTTCCTCGGCACCTTCTTCACCGCGATGGCCGGGTTCAACCTGGCCGGCAACCTGTTCATCCAGTACGGCCTGCACTACAGCCCGCTGCACACCGGTCTCACGATGGTGCCGCTGGCCCTCGGCATCGGGGTCGGGGCCGGGCTCTCCGGAGCCCTGCTGGGCCCGAAGTTCGGGCGCAGGGTCCTGCACGGCGGCCTGGTCGTCTCGATCCTCGGCCTGCTGCTGATGTGGTGGACGATCGGCGACCAGGGCCTGTCGGTCACAGGCTGGCAGCTCGCACCGTCGTTCGCGCTGATGGGGGTCGGGATGGGCGTGATCTTCGCGCCGCTGTTCGACATCATCCTGGCCTCGCTCAGCGACAAGGAGGTCGGCACCGGCTCGGGGCTGCTGAACGCGGTGCAGCAGTTCTGCGGGGCGCTCGGCGTGGCGGTGCTCGGCTCGGCGTACTTCCACTGGCTCCCCGCCCAGGGCTTCGTCACCTCGATCCGGTGGCTCACCCTGCTGACGGCCGCCTGCTTCGCGGTCGCGTTCGCGGTCGTCTTCCTGCTGCCGAAGCGCGCCCGCGAGGACGCGACGGTCTGAGGTGCCAGCGGTGCTGACGGGCTGCTGAGGCGGAGCTCAGGTGGAGCGGGGACCCGTGCGGGTCAGGCCGGCTGCATCTCCAGCTGGTCGGGCTCGAGATCGAGCACCCGTGCCGCCTGGGCGACGGCCAACCGGTCGTTCTCTTCCATCAACCGGGTGACCAGTGCCTCCAGCTCAGCGACCCTGACTCGCAGCTGGGCGTTGTCGGCGGCCAGCCGAGCGGGGAGGCCGCGATCTTGCTGCAGATGGCCGATCAGAGCCTTGGCCATGGATAGGAGCCTTCCGACGTGGGGGGACCCGCCAGGATCGAGGGGGCCGTCTTCAAGAGTGACACTTCGGTCCGCCTCGGTCAATCTCGCGCGGGCACCCTCGGGCGATTGGTCCGGACGCGCGGCACGGGCTGGCAGCGGGGGCAGAAGAACGACGAGCGGTTCATGAACTCGACTCGCCGGATCGGGGTGCCGCAGCGCTCGCAGGGCAGGCCCTCACGTCCGTAGGCATGCAGCGAGCGGTCGAAGTAGCCGGACTGGCCGTTGACGTTGACGTAGAGGGAGTCGAAGCTCGTGCCGCCCTGCACGAGCGCGGCTCCCATCACCGCTCTCGCTTCCGCGAGCACCCGTCGTACCTGGATCGGGCGGAGCCGCTCCCCCGACCGTTCGCCGTGCAGCTGGGCACGCCACAGCGCCTCGTCGGCGTAGATGTTGCCGACACCCGAGACGAGCGTTTGGTCGAGCAGCAGCCGCTTGATGCCCGCCGTACGACGCCGCACTCGCGCCACGAACAGGTCGTCGTCGAACTCCGGGTCGAACGGGTCACGCGCGATGTGGGCGATCTCGGGCGGGAGCTCGGCTCCGCCCTCGGAGACCGATAGTCCGCCGAACATCCGCTGGTCGACGAAGCGCAGCTCCTTGTACTGAGGAGGCGAGGAACGAGCCGTCTCGAAGTGCTTGTCGCCGAGGCCGAAGCGGACCCTCAGGTGGCGCTCGTCGGGGTGGCCGGGTTCCTGGACCAGCAGCTGGCCACTCATCCCGAGGTGGGCGAGCAGGGCGTCGCCGCTGTCGAGGGGGAGCCACAGGTACTTGCCGCGGCGTCGGGCCCCCTCGAACCGGCGCCCGGTGAGGGCGGCCGCGAAGCCGGCCGGGCCGCGCACGTCACGACGTACCGGCCGTGGGTGGAGGACGGTGACCGACTCGATCGTCCGGCCGACGACATGCCTGGCGAGGCCGTCGCGGACGGTCTCGACCTCCGGCAGCTCCGGCACCGTCAGTCGGGCAGGGGCAGGTCGGCGTGCACGCCGAGGAGCACCACGAGCTCGCCGTACGCCGTCTCCGCGGCGGCCTGCTCGGCCTCCTTCTTGGAGTGGCCGACGCCGTTGCCGTAACGGGTGTTGCCGACGCGCACCTGGGCGGTGAAGGTCTTCATGTGGTCGGGTCCCTCGTCCTGGATGAGGTACTCCGGCACGCCCAGGCTGTGCTCGGCGGAGAGCTCCTGGAGCGAGGTCTTCCAGTCCAGGCCGGCGCCCATCGCGGAGGCCGCCTCGATCAGCGGGTCGAAGAGCAGGTGGACGACCTGCGCGGAGCTCTCGAGACCACCGGAGAGGTGGACCGCGCCGATCACGGCCTCGACGGTGTCGGAGAGGATCGAGGCCTTCTCGCGGCCGCCGGTGGTGTCCTCGCCGCGGCCGAGCTTGACGTGGGTGCCGAGTCCGATCGCGCGGCCGACGCCAGCCAGGGCGCGGGCGTTGACGACGGCCGCCCGGAGCTTGGCGAGGTGGCCCTCGGAGAGGTCGGGGTGGGTGAGGTAGAGGGTCTCGGTGACGACGACGCCGAGCACCGAGTCGCCGAGGAACTCCAGCCGCTCGTTGGTCGGCAGGCCGCCGTGCTCGTAGGCGTAGGAACGGTGCGTGAGGGCGCGCTCGAGCAGCTCGGCGTCGAGCGTGGGATCGCCGAGCGCGCTACGGAGCTCGCCGTAGTTCAGCGGACCGGGCCTCAGAGGACCTGGCGCCGCTCGCCACGCGCGCCGTACTGGCCGCAGGTGCCGCAGGCGCGGTGCGGCAGGTGCTTCGCACCGCACGCGGGGTTGGCGCAGGTCACCAGGGTCGGCGCCACGGCCTTCCACTGGGAACGCCGGTGGCGCGTGTTGCTACGCGACATCTTCCGCTTCGGGACTGCCACTGTTCTCTCCTCGTCGATCGGTCCGGGGACCGTGCTCAGTTGTCCTGCTCGGGCTCGGTCAGCGACGCCAGCGCCGCCCACCGCGGGTCGACCGGCTCGCCGTGCGTGTGGTCGGGGTCGTCCGCGAGCCGCGCACCGCACTCGGCGCACAACCCGGGACAGTCGTCCTGGCACAACGGCTGGAACGGCAGTGCAAGCACCACCGCATCCCGCAGCAGCGGCTCCAGGTCGACCAGGTCGTCCTGGAGCTTGCTGACCTCGAGCTCCTCGTCAGGGTCGACCTCGCGGTCGTCGTACACGAACAGCTCCTGGAACCTCACCTCGATCTCGTCGGAGATCGGCTCCAGGCACCGCACGCACTCACCCTCGAGTGCGGCTCGCGCCGTACCCGTGACCAGGACGCCCTCCATGACCGCCTCGGTGCGCAGGTCGAGCTCGACCGGTGCACCTTCGGGGACACGAAGAACCTCGATGCCCAGATCTGCTGGAGCCGGCACCGTCCGCGACACCTCGCGCTGGGACCCCGGGCGGCGACCGAGCTCGCGTGTATCGAGCACGAGCGGCGCTCTCGGGTCCAGTTTGCTCAGGGGTCCACTTCCGGATTCGGGCACAACAGATCAGCGCACATCGTATCCACCGGTGTCACGCAGCGGCAAAACGCAGGGTCCGAGGCCCGTCAGGTCGGCTGCTGGAGGCGGGCGACGAGGGCGTCGTTGACGAAGTCGGGGACCAGGGCCGAGACGTCGCCGCCGTACGACGCGACCTCCTTGACCAGGGAGGAGGCCAGGAACGACCACTCGGGGCTGGTCGGCACGAAGACCGTCTCGATGTCGGTGAGCGAGGAGTTCATCTGGGCCATCTGGAGCTCGTAGTCGAAGTCGCTGACTGCGCGCAGGCCCTTGACGATCGCGTGGATGCCCCGCTCGGCGCAGAAGGTGGTCAGCAGTCCGCTGAATCCCTCGACGGAGACGTTGGGTAGGTGTCCCACCGCGCGGCCGATCATCGCGAGCCGCTCGTCGGCGGTGAACAGGCGGTGCTTGGACTGGTTGACGCCCACCGCCACGACGACCTCGTCGAACAGCGACGCGGCCCGCTCGACGATGTCGAGGTGCCCGTTGGTGACCGGGTCGAACGACCCGGGGCAGACGGCGCGGCGCACGGGGCCTCCTGGGGTCTCTGGGCGGAGCCGGTCGGGCTAGCCGGCCGAGCTCTGGCCGGTTGAGTCTTGGGCGGCGTGAACGTACCAGAGCATGGTCTCGCCGTACTTCTTCTCCCGGCTGCCGTCGAAGCCCTCGGGCCACGGCGGCTCGGCGGCCCGCGACCCCCGCTCGACGACCACCATCGCGCCCGGCACCAGCCAGCCGTGGTCGCGCATCGAGGCGAGGTCGGCGATGACCGACGAGCTCGGGTGGGCGTAGGGCGGGTCGAGGAACGCCACGTCGTACGGCGCGGAGGGCGGGCGCAGCAGGGTGGCCGCGACCGACGAGGCGACGACGTGAGCGCGCGAGAAGCCCAAGGCGCGGGCGTTGGTGGAGATGAGCGAGGCGGTACGGCGGTCCTGCTCGACCAGCGTGACCACGCCGGCCCCACGCGACCAGGCCTCCAGGCCCACCGCGCCGGACCCGGCGTACAGGTCGAGGAACCGCAGGCCCGACAGCGACCCGCACCACGACTCGACGGCCGAGAACAGCGCCTCGCGGACCCGGTCGCTGGTCGGGCGCGTGTTCGTGCCGCGCGGCGTCGCGATGCGCCGCCCGCCCGCAGACCCCCCGATGATCCGCGTCATGGTCTCGTCGTGACCCAGACCGACGTGGAGCGAGCCGTCATGACTTCTCCATGAAGTCAGACTGCCGTGACTCCTGCAGTTCTGTCACCCGGCGGTTCAGCTCGGGCGCCCGCTCCAGGCCGGGGTCGTCGTCCAGTAGCGCGATCGCGGCGGCGCGCGCCTCGACGATCGTCTTCTCGTCGCGCAGCACCCGGAGGTTCTGCAGCGAGCTGCGGAAGCCGGACTGCGAACGGCCCAGGACGTCGCCCTCGCGACGCTGCTCGAGGTCGACCCGGCTGAGCTCGAAGCCGTCGGTGGTGGCGGCGACGGCGTCGAGCCGCTCGCGTGCGGGGGTGTCGGCGGGAGCCCGGGTGACCAGCAGGCACAGGCCGGGCAGGCCGCCGCGGCCGACCCGGCCGCGGAGCTGGTGGAGCTGGGAGATGCCGAACCGGTCGGCGTCGAGCAGCACCATCGTGGTGGCGTTGGCGACGTCGACCCCGACCTCGATGACCGTGGTCGAGACCAGGACGTCGGTCTCGCCCGCTGCGAACCGGCGCATGGCGCGGTCCTTCTCGTCGGGCGCCAGGCGGCCGTGGAGAAGGTCGAGCCGCAGCCCGGCGAGCGGACCGGCACGCAGCTCCTCGACCACCTCCTCGGCGGCGCTGAGCCTCGCCGGTGCGCTCGTCGGCGAGCCCTCGTCGTCCGGCTCGGGCTCGTCGGTCTCGCCCTGCTCGAGCTCGTCGCCCTCGATGCGTGGGCACACGACGTACACCTGATGGCCCTTCTCGACCTCCTCGCGGACGCGGCCCCACACCCGGTCGACCCAGTGCGGCTGCTCGGCCAGGGGTACGACGCTGGTCTGCACGGCTGCGCGGCCGGCGGGAAGCTCGGTCAGGGTGGAGATCTCGAGGTCGCCGAAGACGGTCATCGCGACCGTGCGCGGGATCGGCGTCGCGGTCATCACCAGGACGTGGGGCGGGGTGCCGGCCTTGTCGGTGAGGGCGGCCCGCTGCTCGACGCCGAAGCGGTGCTGCTCGTCGACGACGACGAGGCCGAGGTCGGCGAACTGCACGTGCTCCTGGAGCAGGGCGTGGGTGCCGATCACGAGGCCGGCCTCGCCGCTCGCAGCGTGGAGCATCGCCTCGGCCCGGGCGGCCTTCGGCATCGAGCCGGTGAGCAGGACCACGCGGGTGGCGTCGGCGTGGCCGCCGAGCATGCCGCCGGCCGCGAGGTCGCCGAGCATCGCGGTGATCGAGCGGAGGTGCTGCTGCGCGAGGACCTCGGTCGGGGCCAGCAGTGCTGCCTGGCCGCCGGAGTCGACGACCCGCAGCATCGCCCGCAGCGCGACCAGGGTCTTGCCGGAGCCGACCTCGCCCTGGAGCAGCCGGTTCATCGGGTGGGAGCGCGACAGGTCGGCCTCGATCTCGGCCGAGACCTCCTCCTGGCCACGGGTCAGGGTGAACGGCAGCCGCGCGTCGAAGGCGGCCAGCAGCCCTCCCCCACCGCTGCGGGCCTGACCGCCGAGCAGGGCCAGCTCGGCTCGGCGCCGGGCGAGGACGAGCTGGGTCACGAGCGCCTCGTCGAATCGGAACCGCCGTTGGGCCGAGGTGACCTGCTCCCAGGTGTCGGGCTGGTGGACCCACTGCAGCGCGGTGCGGAGGTCGGGCAGGCCGTGCTCCTGACGCAGGGACTCAGGTAGCGGGTCGGGAACCTCCTCGACGATGGTGAGTGCGAAGGCGACCGCGCGCTGGAGGTCCCACGACTCGACGCCCTTGGTCAGCGGATAGAGCGGGAAGAGCGCCTTGATCGCGGCCACGGCGGCGCCGGTGGTCTCGTCGTCGGACACCCCGAAGAGAGCCATCGTCGGGTTGGTGAGCTGCCACTGGCCCTTGAAGGTGCTGACCTGGCCGATGAACACACCGCGGCGCCCGACCGCGAGCCGGCCCGCCTGCCAGTCGGCGACACCCTTGGACTTGGCGAAGAACGACATCCGCAGCGCGGGGCCGTCGGTCTGCAGCGTGGCGTCGAGCCGGTACGCCGTACGGCGGGTGCGGCGGTCGAGGTAGGTGTGGACGTCGCTCTCGGTGATCTCTCCGACCACCGTGAGCATCTCGCCGCTCGCGAGTGTCGTGACGGTGGTGAGCTCACCGGTGCGGACGTAGCGGCGCGGGAAGTGGTGGAGCAGGTCGCCCACGGTGCGCAGGCCGAGGCCGTCGGTGATCTTCTTGGCCTTGCCCTGCTTGGTCTGGGCGCCGAGCACTGCGGCGACGGGCGAGTCGAGGTCGATCACGTCTTCACTCCACCGACATCAGCAACGGGTAGCGGTCCTGCCCCCCGTCGTACACCACGACGTCGACATGGGCGTACCGGTCCGCGACGTACTCCTCGCAGCGCTCGGTGAGCCCGTCACCGCCGAGCCCGCGCACCAGCGTGACCAGCTCACCGCCACCACCGAGCAGCCGCTCGAGGACCTCGACGGCGACGCCGCGCAGGTCGCTGCCGACCACCGCGAAGTCACCCGCGACCACCCCGAGCACGTCGCCGGGCTCGCACGGGCCGGCCATCGTGATCGCCTGCTTGGCGGCGATGGTGACGGCGCCGTGGCGGGTGTGGCGGGCGGTGGAGGTCATCTCCAGCACGTCAGCGTCGAAGCTGCGGGCGGGCTCGTGCACGGCCAGCGCGGCCAGGCCCTGCACCTGGGCCTGGGTCGGGATCACCGCCACCCGGACGGCGTGGTCCTCCTCGGCGGTGCGGGCGGCGATCTGGGCGACGCGGACGGAGTCGGGGTCGTTGGGAAGGACGACGACCTCGGCCGCGCCGGAGCTCTCGACGGCCTCGAGGAGCATGCCCGTGGACGGTCGGCGGCCGGGCGCGCCCTCGATCACCAGGGCGCCGGCGCCGCGGAAGAGGTCAGCGAGGCCGGGTCCGGCCGCGACGGCCAGGATCTTGCGCCCGGCCCGCGCCTCGACGCGCTGGGCTGCGGCCTCGACCTGCTCGGCGAAGTGGGTGACCCGCACCCGGTGCGGTCGCCCTGCCGCGATGCCGGCCTCGATCGCGGCCCCGACGTCGTCGACGTGGACGTGGACGTTCCACAGCCCCTCGCCGCCGACGACGACCAGGGAGTCGCCGAGCGGCGCGAGGTCGCCCTTGAGCCGCTCGACGGCGGCCTGGTCGACGGCGTCGAGGAGGTACATCACCTCGTACGACGGGCCGTCGGGCACCAGGTCATCGGCCTGGGCGGGGGTGGCGGGGACGGGGATGGTGCGGGTGCCGATCGTGGGCAGCCGGGAGATCCGGCGTCGGCCGGTCAGAACCGCCTCGGCGGCGTCGAGGATCACGCACAGCCCGCGACCGCCCGCGTCGACGACGCCCGCCTCGCGGAGCTGGCGGAGCTGTTCGGGGGTGTGGGCGAGGGCCTCGCGTGCAGCGTCGGCGGCCGCGGTGAACACGTCGCGGGCTCGGACGCGGGGCTCCTGCGCACGTCGTACCGCGGCATCGGAGGCGGCGCGGGCGACGGTGAGCATGGTGCCCTCGACCGGCGTACCGACGGCGGCGTAGCTGGCATCGGTGGCCTGGGCCATCGCCTCGGCCATCACCGTGGCGTTGTGCTCGTCGGGGGTGGCGCCGGCGATCCGGATCGCGAGGGCGCCCAGCATCTGGCTGAGGATGACGCCGCTGTTGCCGCGGGCGCCGAGCAGGGCACCGCGCCGGAACGCGGTGAGGGCGGCGCCGAGGTCGAGCCCCTGCTCGACGGACTCGTGGATGGCGTCGCGGGCGGCGCTCATCGTGAGGTACATGTTGGTGCCGGTGTCGCCGTCGGGCACGGGGTAGACGTTGAGGGCGTCGATCTCCTCGCGGGCGTCGGCCAGGGCGTCGACCGAGACGTCGACGAAGCGCTGCACGACCGCGAGCGCGATGCCGCCGCCGGTGGGTGCTTCCATGGCCTGCCTTGCGCTGTGAGGTCGGTGGTCGGTCCGCGTCGCTCGTACGCGCCGCCGGTGTGTCAGGGTAGTGGTGCCCGCCTCCGCTCGATTCGTGCCCAGCGGCTGCGTCGGATATTCTTTCCCGGTTGCCCGCTTCCGATCCTCATAGTGCGGGCCCGTTCCACCCTCGACTCCAGGAGTGACCCCGTGGCTGCCGTCTGCGACATCTGCGCCAAGAAGCCGGGCTTCGGCAACAACCGGCCGTGGTCGAAGAAGATCACCAAGCGCCGCTTCGACCCCAACATCCAGCGGGTCCGGGCGACCGTCAACGGCACCCGGAAGCGTCTCAACGTGTGCACCGGCTGCCTGAAGGCCGGCAAGGTCACCCGCTGACGCACTGACTTCCACGAGCCCCGGACGCCCTTGGTGTCCGGGGCTTCGTGCTGTCTTGCCCCGGCTCCACCAGGTTCACATGGTGGAGCCGCACCTCTCACGGTGAGTTCGCCATGAGGTGCCGATGCTCATCTGCTTCACCTGATGAAGCCGGGGCAGGAGTGACGAGCTAGAAGTGCGTCCAGCCCGTCGGGCCGTCGTACGCCGCGCCGTCCACGGTGACCCCGGAGCCGGGGCTGACCGTACCGATCACCAGCCACCCGTCGGGAGCCGTCTCCGGGAACGTCGCGAGCAGGGCGTGGTCGTCTCCCCCGCCGAGGATGAACTGGAGCGGATCGGCGCCGAGGGCAGCACCGACGGCCTGCAGGGGCTCGGCGATCTCGAACGCCTCACGGCGTACGTCGATCGCGACGCCGGAGGCCTCCGCGAGGTGACGCGCCTCCGCCAGCAGCCCGTCGGACACGTCGATCATCGAGGTGGCGCCCGCGGCCGCGCCGGCCGCGCCCGCGTCGTACGGCGGCTCGGGACGGCGGTAGGCCTCCACCAGCACCCGCGGCGACCGGAAGCCCCGACCGAGGACCGCGAGCCCGCCCGCGGCCCAGCCCTGCCGGCCGGCCAGCGCGAGTACGTCGCCAGGCCGGGCGCCCGACCGGAGCACCGGCGACTGCAGGCACGAGCCCAGCACGGTGACCGCGACCACGACCTCCTCGGCCGAGGTCAGGTCGCCTCCGACCACGCTCGCCCCGACGAGCGCGCACTCCTCGGCGAAGCCCTCCGCGAACTCCAGCGCCCACTGCGCCGGCAGGTCACGCGGCGCCGCCAGCCCGATCGTCAGCGAGTGGGCCCGCCCTCCCATCGCGTTGACGTCGGAGAGGTTGGCGGCCGCGGCGCGGTGACCGATGGCGGCGGCCGAGGCCCAGTCGCGACGGAAGTGCCGCCCCTCGACGAGCACGTCGGTCGACACCACGACGTGGCCTTGCCGGATCCGCAGTACGGCCGCATCGTCACCCGGACCGACCAGCACGTGGTCCCCCTGAGGGAACAGTCCGCGGAGCCTCTCGATCAGCGGGAACTCGCCTGCCTCGGACACGGACGCGTCAGCTGGGAAGGACATGGGGCTCATCCCACCAGATCCGCGCCTGCCTCCGTCGCTCCCGCGACGGGCGACCTGTCGAGGCCGGTCGGGTGGCGGTAGGTTGTGCGCTGCATCGTGTTCCGACCCCCGGAGGAGACACACATGGTCGTCCAGGCGTACATCCTGATCCAGACCGACGTGGGCAAGGCCGCCGACGTGGCGCGTGCGATCGCCCAGGTGAAGGGCGTGACCCTCGCCGAGGACGTCACCGGCCCGTACGACGTGATCGTGCGCGCCGAGGCCCGCAACGTCGACGAGCTCGGCAAGCTCGTCGTCTCCAAGGTGCAGAACCTCGACGGGATCACCCGCACGCTCACGTGCCCTGTCGTCCACATCTGACTTGGCCCGTTCCGACCGGAGCCCGCGCCCCAGGCCGTCCGCGGCCCGGGGCGCGTGTGTGTCCGCCTGTCTCGTCACCCTCGGGCTCGCCCTCGCGGCCTGCGGCCACGAACCGGTCAGCATCCCGACCCTGCGGCTGTCCACGGCCGACCAGGCCGTCTGCCAGCGGGTGACCAACTCCCTGCCCGACACCGTGGGCGGGCAGTCGCGACGCAAGACCCAGCCCGCTGCCGCGCTCGGCGCGGCGTGGGGTGACCCGGCGATCATCGCCCAGTGCGGCGTCGGCGTACCCCAGAACTTCTCGAAGAGCGCGGCGTGCACGGTGGCCGACGGCGTCGGCTGGTTCGTCCCGGACAGCCAGGTGAGCGACCAGTCCGCCGACGTCGTGATGGCGACCGCCGGCTACCGGCCGATCCTGCAGGTCACGATCCCCTCCCACTACCGCCCGAACGGTCTCGCCGCCGCCATGGTGGAGCTCGCCCCGGTCGTCAAGAAGTACACCCGGCTCGTCCACCCCTGCCACTGAGGCGCGCTCGAGGCGCGAGCTCTCAGCGCAGACCGGTGCCGCGGCGCAGGGCCAGGCGGATCAGCCGGTCGACGAGGGCCGGGTAGTCGAGGCCGGTGGCGGCCCACATCCGGGGGAACATCGAGGTGGGGGTGAAGCCGGGCATCGTGTTGATCTCGTTGATCACCAGCGCGCCGTCGGGCATCACGAAGAAGTCGACCCGGGCCAGGCCCTCGCAGCCGATCGCCTCGAAGGCCCGCGCCGCCATCTCGCGCAGCTCGGTGGCGACGTCGTCGGGCAGGTCCGCGGGTACGTCGAGCTCGGTGTGCTCTTCGGGGAGGTACTTGGCGGCGAAGTCGTAGAACTCGTGCTCGCCACCGATCCGGATCTCCGCGGGCACGCTGGTCTCCGGCGTGCCGTCCAGTGCCTCGAGCACGCCGCACTCGACCTCGCGGGCGCCCACCGCCGCCTGCTCGACGAGCGCCTTCGGGTCGTGCCGGTGCGCCTCCTCGATCGCGGCGTCGAGCTCGGAGGCGTCGTGCACCTTGCTGATCCCCATGCTGGAGCCGGCGCGCGCCGGCTTCACGAACAGCGGGAAGCCGAGGTCCGCGACCCGATGGCGTACGCCGTCCGGGTCGCGGTACCACTCACGGGCCGACACCGTCTCGGATGGCAGCACCGGCAGCCCCGCGGCCTGGAGCACGATCTTGGCGTAGGCCTTGTCCATGCCCACGGCGCTGGCCAGCACCCCGGCGCCGACGTAGCGCACGCCGGCCATCTCGAACATGCCCTGGATGGTGCCGTCCTCGCCCCAGGGCCCGTGCAGCAGCGGGAAGACGACGTCGACCTCGCCCAGGGTCTGCGGCGGCTGCGAGGGCTCGTGGACGACGAGGTCCGCGCTCGCGGACTCGCGCAGCAGGGTGATCGAGGCCCGGCCGCCGTCGACGCTGGGCAGCTGGTCGGGCCCGGTGATCCGAAGCCGGTCGGTGTCACCGGACTCCAGCACCCAGCGGCCGTCGGTCGCGATCCCGACGGGCACCACGTCGTACGCCTCACGGTCGATGGCGTCGAGCACGCTGCCGGCCGTGACGCAGCTGATGGCGTGCTCGCTGGAGCGGCCGCCGAAGACGATCGCGACGCGGGGCTTCCTGGAGTGTCCGGGGGGCTCGGTCATCGCGCCGACCCTACCGGGGCGCCAGGGGCCGTCCGCCGTACCCTCGGGCCATGAGCGACCGCACGTGGTCCCCCGCCACCACCGCCGTCACAGCGGGCCGACCGGAGCACGTCCCCGACGCCCCGCTGAACGCGCCGATCACGATGGCGTCGACGTACGTCGCGGCCGGCGACCTGGAGTACGGGCGCTACGGCAACCCGACCTGGTCGGCCTTCGAGGAGGCCCTGGGTGCCCTGGAGGGCGGTCGCTGCCTGGCCTTCGCCTCCGGTCTCGCCACCGTCGCCACCGTCCTCGACCTCGTCGGGCAGGGCGCCACCGTGGTCGCACCGCGGCACGCCTACAACGGCACCGTCATGCAGCTGGCCGACCTTGAGGCGCGTGGCCGGCTCACCGCCCGACTGGTCGACATCACCGACACCGAGGCGGTCGTGAAGGCCTGTGACGACGCCGCGCTGGTCTGGCTCGAGTCACCGACGAACCCGGCCCTGGAGATAGCCGAGATCGAGACCATCGCCGCGGCGGCGCACGCGGTCGGCGCGTACGTCGTCGTCGACAACACCTTCGCCACTCCCCTGCGCCAGCGCCCGCTGACGATGGGCGCCGACCTGGTCGTCCACTCGGCCACCAAGTACCTCTCGGGCCACGCCGACGCCGTGCTCGGCGCGCTGGTCACGACCGACGACCAGCTGTACGACGTACTGAAGGGCCGCCGCGACCTGGTGGGTGCGATCCCCGGGACCCTGGAGTCGTGGCTGGCGCTGCGCGGGATGCGCACGCTGCACCTGCGCGTCGACCGCGCCGAGAGCAACGCCACCGAGCTCGCCCGCCGGCTCGCCGACCATCCGGCGGTCGCGGAGGTGCGCTACCCCGGCTTCGGCGGGATCGTGTCGATGGTGCTCGCCGGTGGTGCGGACGCCGCCGACGTGGTCACCCGCTCCACCTCGCTGTGGGTTCACGCCACGTCGCTGGGCGGGGTCGAGTCGACCCTGGAACGCCGACGCCGGTGGAAGACCGAGCCCGCCACGATCCCGGAGGGGCTGGTCCGCCTCAGCGTCGGCATCGAGGACGTCGAGGACCTCTGGGCCGACCTGGCCTCTGCTCTCGGCCTGGTCTGACAGGCGTCGGTCGAGCCACCTCGTCGGTCGAGCCACCTCGTCGGTCGAGCCACCTCGTCGGTCGAGCCTGTCGAGACCACGTCCCCACCGTCGGACGGCTTCTCACCGAGTTTCGTCTCGCCAGTCACGGCTTCGCAGGCTCAGCCGTGGGCTCGCTCAACCCTCCCTCGCCCCACGCAGGCCGCTCGTCCCTCGCGGCCTACTGCTCGGTCGGCTCGCTTAGTCTCTCTCCGCCTTGGTGTCGCGGGCGATGAAGGCCTCCATCATCTCCGGGGCCGTCATCCGCCCCGCCACGACCGCCTCGACGTGCTCGGCGATGGGGGCGTCGACGCCGACCTTCTCGGCGAGGGCCAGCAGCGACGAGCACGACTTCGCGCCCTCGGCGACCTGCCGCGTGGACGCCACGATCTCCTCGGTGGTCATGCCGAGGCCGAGCTTCTCGCCGAAGGTGCGGTTGCGCGAGAGCGGCGAGGAACAGGTGGCGACGAGGTCCCCGAGCCCGGCCAGTCCCATCAGGGTCAGCGGGTTGGCGTCCATCGCCATCGCCAGGCGCGCGGTCTCGGCCAGCCCGCGAGTGATCACCGAGGCGGTCGTGTTGTCGCCGAAGCCGAGGCCGACCGCCATCCCGACCGAGAGCGCGACGACGTTCTTGTAGGCGCCGCCCAGCTCGCAGCCGACCACATCGACGCTGGTGTAAGGCCGGAACGCCGGCGAGTGCACGAGGCGCTGCAGGTCCTGCGCGACGGACTCGTCGGCGCATGCCACCACCGACGCGGCGGGCTCGCGCTGCGAGATCTCGTGGGAGAGGTTGGGCCCGCTGATCACCGCGATCCGCTCGGGACCAGCCTCGGTCACCTCGGCGATCACCTCGCTCATCCGCTTCAGGGTGCCGAGCTCGACGCCCTTCATCAGGGAGACCATCACTGCGACGGACGGGATGTAGGGCGCCCACTGCTCGAGGTTGGGCCGGAACGTCTGCGACGGTACGGCGAACACCACCAGCTCGGCGCCGGCCAGCGCCTGCTCGGTGTCGTGCGTCGCGAACACCGTGGGCGGCAGCTGTACGCCGGGCAGGTAGTCGGTGTTCTCGCGGCGCTCGTTGATGGTCTGGCAGACCTCCTCGCGGCGGGCCCACAAGGTGACGTCGTTCCCAGCATCCGCGAGCACCAGCGAGAACGCCGTTCCCCAGGAGCCGGCCCCGAGCACGGAGATGTGGGTCATGGCTTCCTCTTCCGCTCCGGCCTGCGGAATTCACCGGTCTCGCTGAGACCCTTCTTGCGCGGGTCGAAGCGCTCGGCCGGCGCCTCCTCGCCCCGGAGGTCCTCGACCAGGTCGGTGAGGGCCTCCATGATCCGCGCGGTCGCCTGGTTGATCACGTCCTGCGAGTGGGGCAGGGCCCGCAGGTCGTCAAGGGGCACGGGGTCGCCGACCTTCATCGTGATCTTGGCCCGCGGCACGAGGTGGGGCTTCTTGGCATAGGGGTAGAGGAGGTCGTGGGCCCCCCACTGCCCGACCGGGATCACCGGGCATCCGGTCTCGAGAGCGATCCGGGCCGCGCCGGACTTCCCGACCATCGGCCACAGGTCGGGGTCGCGGGTCAGCGTGCCCTCCGGATAGACCACGACGCACTCGCCGGCCTCGACAGCGGCCACCGCGGCGTCGAAGGCCCCCTTCGCGTTCTTGGTGAGACGCTCCACCGGGATCTGCCCCGCCGACCGCAGGAAGTAGCCAAGGGCCTTGTTCTTGAAGAGGCCCGACTTGGCCAGGTAGCGCGGGACGCGGCCGTGGTCGTAGACGATGTGCGCGGCGGTCAGCGGGTCGACGTGGGACACGTGGTTGAAGACCAGGATGCAGCCGCCGGTCGCCGGGATCTTCTCGCCGTCGATCCAGGTACGACGCGTGGTGGCGAGCAGCGCCGGCTTGATGATCGATACCGCCAGGCCGATGGCCCAACCGCGCTTCTGCTGCTGCGAGCGCACGGGTCGCACCGTCACCTTGGCGTCCTCCACCTCGTCACGCACTGGTCGGCCGAGCGCCGGTGTGCGGGGGTCAGGCTACTCGGTCGCGGCCGCCCCGCACGGCCCTGACAGGATCGATGCGATGACCGGATCCACGTACGTCGTGCTGCTGCCCGTGAAGCCACCTGCGCGCGGCAAGTCACGCCTCGAGGTCGACCCCGTGCGCCGCCGCGCCCTGGCCGCCGCGTTCGCCCTCGACACGGCACGGGCCTGCCTGGCGGCGGTGCGCGTGAGCGACGTGCTGGCCGTCACCGACGACGCACGTTTCGCCGACGACCTGCGCGCCGCCGGCTGCGAGACCATCCCCGACGGAGTGACCGGCGACCTCAACGAGTCGCTACGACTGGCCGCTGCCGAGGCTGCACGACGCTGGCCGGACGCGGTCCCCGTCGCCGTGTGCGCCGACCTGCCGGCCCTCCTGCCTGGCGATCTCGACGCAGCCCTCGATGCCGTGTCGGGCACGGCGTTCGTCGGAGACCACGACGGCGTCGGCACCACGCTGTACACCGCGTCGTACGACGTCTTCGAGCCGCACTTCGGCCGTGGCTCGCGGCAGGCGCATCTTGATGCGGGGGCGGCGGAGATCACCGTGCCGGTGCCGTCGTTGCGCCTGGACGTCGACGACCGTACGGCGTTGGCCGCCGCCGTCGACCTCGGCGTCGGCGCCCACACCCGCCTGGCCCTGCTGGGCTGACCCCGGAAATGACGAAAGGGGCCGCCCCCTCGGACGGCCCCCTTCGCAGTACTCAGGCCTTCTTGGCGGTCTTCTTCGCCGGAGCCTTCTTGGCCGTGGTCTTCTTGGCCGGCGCCTTCTTCGCAGGTGCCTTCTTGGCCGGGGCCTTCTTCGCCGCGGTCTTCGTGGCCGGCGCCTTCTTGGCCGCCGGGGTGGCCTTCTTGGCAGGAGCCTTCTTGGCCGTCGTCTTCTTCGCTGGCGCCGCCTTCTTGGCCGGCGCTGCCTTCTTCGCGGGGGCGGCCTTCTTGGCTGCCGGAGCAGCCTTCTTGGCTGTCGTCGTCTTCTTGGTAGGCGTGGCCTTCTTGGCGGCAGCGGTACCGGCGGCCAGGGTCAGCTTCGGCAGCTTCTTGGCGCCGGACACCACGTTCTTCAGGTCGGCGCCGGCGGAGAACTTCGGCACCGCCGTCTTCTTCGCCCTGATCCGGGCCCCGGTCTGCGGGTTGCGCACCCAGCGGGCCTCACGTACGCGCTTCTCGAACGACCCGAAGCCCGTGATCGCGACCTTCTCGCCCTTGGCCACCTCACGGGTGATCGTGTCCAGGACGGACTCCAGCGCGTGCTGCGCCTGCTTTCGGTTTCCGTCGTAACGCGCTGCCAGCGCGTCGATGAGCTGAGACTTGTTCACGGCTTCCCTTCCCAATGAACGATCGTGACCGGACCGTTGTCCGACCAGTTGTCGTGAACGCTATGTACTCGCGGCGCGCCCCACAATCACCACGGCGGGTTTCGCGACTTCTTTTTTTCGGAGAATCCGGCTCAACTGAGCCTGTCTCGCGTCTTGTGACGCCGCCCGTAGGCCACCCAGAGGGGTGTGCGACACAACGTCTGGTTGGCGAATCCCCTTATTTAACTGGGTATTCGTGAATACGCGGCCCGTCCGAGCACGCTCGGGTCAGAGCGTGACAGGCTTCCAGGAGGGACGATCCGCTTCGTACGCCGAGATGTCGGCCTCGTGCGCCAGCGTCAGCGAGATGTCGTCGAGACCCTCCAGGAGACGCCATCGCGTGTAGTCGTCGATGTCGAAGGAGTCCTCCACGGCGTCGGGACCCGAGCCCGCGCGCAACGTTCGCGCGACGAGGTCGACGCTGATCGTCGTACCCGGCTCGGCCTCGAGCAGGTCCCACAACCGCAGTACGACCTTGTCGTCGACCTGGGCAGCGAGCAGGCCGGCCTTGCCGGCGTTGCCGCGGAAGATGTCGCCGAAGCGAGGTGACAGAACGACTCGGAAGCCGTAGTTCTGCAGGGCCCAGACGGCATGCTCACGGGACGAGCCCGTGCCGAAGTCGGGACCGGCCACCAGCACCGAGCCCGCGGCGTACACCGGCTGGTTGAGCACGAAGGCCGGGTCGTTGCGCCAGGCAGCGAAGAGCCCGTCCTCGAAGCCGGTCCGCGTCACCCGCTTGAGGTAGACCGCCGGGATGATCTGGTCGGTGTCGACGTTGCTACGCCGCAGGGGTACGCCGACGCCGGTGTGGCTGGTGAAACTGTCCATGTCAGGCTCCCTGCGACCCGTGGCGGTGGTCTCGACTCCGCTCGACCGACGATTGCAGGTCGGCGGGTGAGCTGAGGGTGCCCCGGACCGCGGTGGCCGCGGCAACGGGGACGGAGACCAGGTGGGTGCGTCCGCCCTTGCCCTGGCGGCCTTCGAAGTTGCGGTTCGAGGTCGAGGCGCTGCGCTCCTGAGGTGCGAGCTGGTCGGGGTTCATGCCCAGGCACATCGAGCAGCCCGCGCCGCGCCACTCGCCGCCGGCCTCCTTGAAGACGACGTCGAGACCTTCCTCCTCGGCCTGCAGCCGCACCCGGACCGAGCCGGGTACGACGAGCAGGCGGGTGCCCTCCGCGACCTGGCGGCCCTCGAGGATCTCGGCCGCCGCGCGCAGGTCCTCGATCCGGCCGTTGGTGCACGAGCCGACGAAGACGGTGTCGACGTGGATGTCGCGCATCGGCGTACCGGCCTCGAGGCCCATGTACTCCAGCGCCTTGCGGGCGCCGACGCGGTCGCTCTCCTCGGCGAAGTCATCGGGCAGCGGGACCGATCCGGCGAGCGGCACGCCCTGACCGGGGTTGGTGCCCCAGGTGACGAACGGCGTCATGGTGCTCGCGTCGAGGACGATCTCCTCGTCGTAGACCGCGTCGTCGTCGGTGACCAGCGTCTGCCAGTGCGCGACGGCGGCGTCCCACTCGTCGCCCTTCGGCGCCTCGGGGCGACCCTCGAGATAGTCGAACGTCGTCTGGTCGGGCGCGATCAGCCCGGCCTTGGCGCCCCACTCGATGCTCATGTTGCACACGGTCATCCGAGCCTCCATGGACAGCGCCTCGATGGCCGCGCCGCGGTACTCCACGACGTACCCCTGACCGCCACCGGTGCCGGTGTGGGTGATCAGCGAGAGCACCAGGTCCTTGGCGGTGACGTCCTCCGGCAGCGCACCGGTGATGGTGACGGCCATGGTCTTCGGACGGGCCTGCGGCAGCGTCTGGGTGGCGAGCACGTGCTCGACCTCCGAGGTGCCGATCCCGAAGGCCAGGGCGCCGAAGGCACCGTGGGTCGAGGTGTGGGAGTCGCCGCAGACGATCGTCATGCCGGGCTGCGTGAGCCCGAGCTGCGGACCGATGATGTGCACGATGCCCTGGTCGAGGTCGCCGAGCGGGTGCAGGCGTACGCCGAACTCCGCGGCGTTGCGTCGTAGCGTCTCGACCTGGGTCCGGCTGACGGGGTCCTTGATCGGCTGGTCCCAGTCGAGGGTCGGGACGTTGTGGTCCTCGGTGGCGATGGTGAGGTCGGGGCGACGTACGGCGCGGCCGGCCAGGCGCAGACCGTCGAAGGCCTGCGGCGAGGTCACCTCGTGGATGAGGTGGAGGTCGATGTAGAGGAGGTCGGGTTCACCACTCCCCGGTGCGGCTGCCCGGACCAGGTGCTCGTCCCAGACCTTCTCGGCCAGGGTCCTGCCCATGACTCCTCCTCAGCTCTCGACGTCGGTTCACTCTACAACTTGCATCCCAAGATCTGAGACGGCAGTATTGCCATATGGACACCACCAGCGGCGTCGGGGTGCTCGACAAGGCCGCCCTCGTGCTCACCGCGCTCGAGTCCGGGCCGGCGACCCTCGCCGGCCTGGTCACCGCCACGGGCCTCGCGCGGCCCACCGCGCACCGGCTCGCGGTGGCCCTCGAGCACCACCGGCTGGTCGCCCGCGACCTCCAGGGGCGCTTCGTGCTCGGCCCCCGTCTGGCGGAGCTCTCGGTCGCCGCGGGCGAGGACCGGCTGCTGGCCACCGCCGGCCCCGTGCTCGCGCGACTGCGCGACATCACCGGTGAGTCCGCGCAGCTGTGGCGGCGCCAGGGCGACTATCGGGTGTGCGTCGCGGCCGCCGAGCGCCCCTCCGGGCTGCGCGACACGATCCCGGTGGGGTCGCAGCTGACGATGCGTGCCGGGTCGGCCGCTCAGGTGCTGCTCGCCTGGGAGGATCCCGAGCGGATCCACCGCGGCCTGCAGAACGCCGCCTTCTCCGCGGCCGCGCTGTCCGGGATCCGCCGGCGTGGCTGGGCCCAGTCGGTCGGCGAGCGCGAGCAGGGGGTGGCGTCGGTCTCGGCGCCGGTCCGCTCCCCCAGCGGCAAGATCGTGGCCGCGGTGTCGGTCAGCGGACCGCTCGAGCGCCTCTCGCGCCAGCCGGGCCGGATGCACGCCCCCGCCGTGGTCGCCGCCGCCGAGCGGCTCTCGGAGTCGCTGCGGCGGGCTGCTGCCGAGTAGGTCCCGCCCGGCACTGGTCATGGGCTTCACCATGTTCACATGGAGGAGCGCGAGCTCAGGCCCGCTTCATCACCAGCTCGACGAGGTTGCCGTCGGGGTCGCGGACGACCGCGTTGCGATTGTTGTTGCCGGTGTCGCGCGGCGGGGTGTGGCCGGGTGCGCCGGCCGCGACCAGCGCGTCGTACGACGCGTCGACGGCGTCGGTCCAGACCACCAGCTGGAAGCCGTGGCTGCCTGGGGCAGTGGACACCCCGTGCACCCGCTCCGCGGCCTCCGCTGTCGACAGTGCCAGGACCACGCCGTCGAGTCGCAGCTCGACGTGGTCGGGCGCCTCGGGCGTGGGCGCGCGGAACGTCTCCTCGAAGCCGAGCAGCCCGCCGTAGAAGGCCAGCGCGGCCGGGAGGTCGCGGGTGTAGATGTTGACCATCGGGCTGGAGAACGCCATCAGAACAGAGCGTCCTGCTCGAGCTCCAGCAGGGTCTGCTTGCGCTCGATCCCGCCGGCGTATCCGGTCAGGGTGCCGTCGGCGCCGATCACCCGGTGACAGGGGATGACGATCGGGATCGGGTTGCTGCCGTTGGCCAGGCCGACGGCACGCGAGGCGGCGTTGGTACGGCCGAGGCGCTTCGCGATCTCGCCGTACGACGCGGTGTCGCCGTAGCCGATCAGGAGCAGCTGGGCCCAGACCGACTTCTGGAAGTCGGAGCCGGCCGGTGCGAGCGGCAGGTCGAACTCCTTGAGGTCGCGGTCGAAGTAGGCGCGCAGCTGGCGCACGGTCTCGGCGAGCACCGGGCTGGTGTCGTCGCGGTCGCCGCGAGGCCGGCCGTCGTGGTCGCGCAGCGGGCTGAACTCGATCGCAGTGATCGCACCGTCCTGCTCGACGATCCTCAGCTCGCCGATCGGCGAGTCCATCAGGGTCCACATGTCAGTACTCCTCCAGTCCGAGTGTGTGCCACAGGTGCAGCTGTGCGTAGGAACGCCACGGGCTCCAGCCGGCGGCGAGACGGGATGCGTCGGCGGGATCGCGCCCGAGCCCACCGAGGGCGTCGCGGATCCCGATGTCGGTGGGCAGGAAGACGTCGGGGTCACCGAGGGCGCGCAGCGCGATGTAGTCGGCGGTCCACGGGCCGATGCCCGGGATCGCCAGCAGCGCCTCGCGTACGGCGCCACGGTCGGCGCCGCGATCGAGACGGAGGTCGCCGAAGGCCAGGGAGCGGCAGAGGGCGACCAGGGCACGGCCCCGGGCCCGGGGCATCGGGAGCGACTCGGGGTCGAGCTCGGCGAGGCGCGCGGGGGTCGGGAAGACGTGGGTGACGGCGGGCCGGGTGGTCTCGACAGGCTCGACCGGCGACTCCGGCTCGACGAGCAACGGCGGCAAGGGCTCGCCGTACTGGCGAACGAGCTTGGCGGCAGCCGTGCGTCCGGCGGCGAGACTCACCTGCTGACCGAGCACGGCGCGGACCGCGAGCTCGTCGCCGTCGACAGCGCCAGGTACGCGCAGCCCGGGACGGCTCCGGACGAGCGACCCGAGGATCGGGTCACCGGCGAAGGCGTCGCCGATCGCGACCGGGTCGCAGTCGGCGTCGAGGAGGCGACGCACACGTTCGACGGCGGCGCTGAGGTCACGCAGGTCGGTGAGCCGGAACGTCGCCGGCACGAAGGCGGTGACCCCCTCCTCCGGCTCGTCCTTGAGCTCGAGGGTGACCATGGCGGGGCCGTGCGGGAGCGCCATCGACCGGGAGTACGACGTCTCGTCGGCCGTCTCGACGCCGGCTACGCCGTGCGAGTCGAGGAAGGTCAGCAACGCGCGACCGGCGAACGGCGTGCGCACGGCCAGCCGGAGCTGGATCGTGCCCCCGGTCGAGCCGCGACCGCGACGCCCGCGCAGCTGGGTCGGCGTCGAGGCGTACACCTCGCGGACCGTGTCGTTGAACTGGCGGACGCTCTTGAAACCGGCCGCGAACGCCACGTCCGCGGCGCCGAGCTCGGTGGTCTCGAGCAGCACCCGAGCGGTCTGCGCGCGCTTGGCGCGGGCCAGGGCGAGCGGACCGGCCCCGAGCTCCTGGGTGAGGAGCCTGGTCAGGTGGCGGGGGGTGTAGCCGATTCGGCCGGCGAGTCCCTCGACGCCGTCGCGGTCGACCACGCCGTCGGCGATCAGACGCATCGCGCGGCCGGCAGCGTCGGCGGCGACGTCCCAGTCGGGGCTGCCCGGTGTGGCGTCGGGGAGACAACGCTTGCACGCGCGGTAGCCGGCCGACTGCGCGGCGGCCGCCGTGGGGTGGAAGGTGACGTTCTCGTACGCCGGGGTGCGGGCCGGGCAGGAAGGGCGGCAGTAGATGCCCGTCGTCCGCACGGCGATGAAGAACATCCCGTCGAACCGCCGGTCGCGGCTCTTCACCGCCCGGTAGCAGGACTCGGGGTCCAGGTGCATCGACGAGGTCATGCCCCCATCATGGCCGACGCCACCGACATGTTCTCGCGGGAATCGGACACGGCCGTGGCGCCAACAGGCCTGCGGTTGGGGACCAAACCGCAACAAAACCCGGCCACAGTCTGCGGTTTGTGGCCAATCGGCGAGGGTCAGCGCCGAATGAGGTCGACAGCCTTCCAGGCCAGCGGGAGGAGGCCGGCGGCGAGCAGGATCTTGACTGCGTCACCCCAGAGGAACGGCTGGACACCGAGGTGCCAGGCCTGCGAGGCCGAGAGGTTGAGAGCGTGGGCGAGCCAGGTGGCCCCGAACGCGTAGATCACCACGTTCCCGAGGACCATGGCGGGCAGCGACTTCAGCGCGTTGCGGTCCCAACCGCGGTCGGCGAGCCAGCCCACCAGGGTCGCGGCGACCAGCATGCCCACCAGGTAGCCACCGGTCGCGGAGGAGAGCCGCAGCACGTCCCAGCCGGACCCATGCGCAGCGAAGACCCCGACACCCAGGCCGCCGACCAGGAGGTAGGCCGCCATCGTCGCGAAGCCGCGGTTCGCACCGTATGCGCCGCCTACCAGGAGGACCCCGAACGTCTGACCGGTGATCGGCACCGGGGTCCAGGGCAGGTGGAACACAACCTGAGCCGACGCCGCGATCAGGCCCACGCCGAGCGCGACGAGCACCGCATCCGCGACGAGGCTGACCGCTCGGCTGCGCGGGTGGACGAGGCTGGGGACGAGTGCGGTGGAGGACACGGGGAGCCTTTCCGGAACGGTCAGGAGCGACAGGCTGATCCTAGGGAACCCGGCGGCCGGCAACATAGCCCGGGGGCCAAAGGTCCCGTCCGCAGGACGAGCGCCCGGGGGACGAGGCCGTGTGGGAAGCGACCCTGCCGGGTGAGGCGGAAAGGGTCGGTCAGATGATCTCGTACCCCGACCGGATTCGAACCGGCGCTACCGACTTGAGAGTGAGATCCCAGGGGCCTTGGAGGACGACCAAAGTGGTGAACCTGCAGGTCAATCGACCGATTCCCTTGCCTGATCTGGGACGGCGACGGCTACCGAGGCTCACCCTGGCTCAGCTCACGGCACGGCGACCGTGTCAACGGTACGACGCGTGGCTGCGGTTCTCCGCAAGGTGCGCCCCACGGACCTCATGGGTTTGCCGCGGGGCGCCAGCCCCGCCGGGGAACGGGACCAATTTCAACGCTAGGCGTGGCCTATCAGCCATACCTCACCCTTCTGGACGATCTTGCCGAGCGCGGTCGAGCTGACCACCGGGACGCACACCGGGGCCCCTTCCCTAGCCAAGGAAGGAGCCCCGGCCCCCGGGTGCCCCGGCTCGCGCGGTGTCTACCGAGCCAGGTCTTTGGTGTGCACGCCGAAAGGCGTAGGGCGGCACACGTAGTCATCTCAGCCGAGGACGAGGGCACGAGAGTGGCCGCCATGCATCAACCAGTCCGCTCCGCGATGAACGCGATGAGCCCCCATGCACCGCTGGGGTGACGGGGCGGTGGGTCGCGCTCATGGGATCTCCTCGGTTCCTAGCCTTCGGGCTGATGTGAAGAGACTGCCCCAGAGCGCTTTGGGCGCGCTTTGCCCTGACTTTCGCGTGCGTCCGCGCAACGCCCCACGCCCGCCCGGGGCGACCGAAAGCGCGAGCATCGACTACTCGCTGAAAGAGCGTGCTCCTAGACGGGCCTCAGCTGCTTGCCTTCAGCCGCTTGCTCGGCTGCTTGTTCAGCGAGCCACCCAGCGCGACGTCTGCAGGGTCCGGATCACCATGATCACGTCGGGGGCGCTGCCGGGTCCCTCGTCGTCGAACACATTGCGGCTGCTGTCAGCCAGTCCACGCCGGTCCACACAAGCGACCTGACCGCTGGGCGGGCTTCCGTCGGCACGGCACGGCTGGAGCTTGACGTAGGTGGTGGTGCCGGTCGCTTCCCGGTAGATGTCAATCGACTGCCAGTCTCGCCCGTCCAGGAGCCGCTCGTCATACCGAAGCGACAAGATCGCAGGATCCGACGCGGTGGTGGACAGGCCGGTGGCGTGCGCCTCGACCGGTAACCCGATGTCGTTCGGCGATGAGGCGGACGACAACTCCTGGACCAGGACCGAAGCGCCGGAACCGTCTGTGGCGGGAACCCGGAAGCCCACGTTCTGCTGGTCCAGGTCGAAGGTCTGCGGCTGGCAGCCCGGCTGCCGCGGAACCAGGCAACGTCCAGTCCCGTACCCTGACCCGGCGCTCACCGAGGCCGGAGTCGAGGACCCGGACGGCAACAGCAGGTTCCCGCTGCCGACTGTCACCGAACCACCCGGGGACTGGGAGTAGGTACCGGTGACGAGGCTGGTACCGGTCCCACCGCTCTTGACGATCTGACCCTGGTTCACCACCGTCGACAATGCGGCGATACCGAAGTCGTTCTTGCCCTCCAGGTAGCTGCCGTCGTCGGCGAATCGGAGCGTCCCGGTGCCCTCGGTCAGCCCGGTGTGCGGCAGCAGCTCGAGCCGGGTGCCGCGGTCTGCGGCGATGAATCCGCCGTCATGGACGCTCACCAGGCCGTGCACCTGCAGCTGGTACTGGTCGCCGAGGTTGACCAGCCCCCCCGAGACGTCGACGAGCCCCTGGTCGTCGACCTTGACCTGTCCGACACCAGTCACGAGGGGAACCCCGGGGATACAGGGGGGCTCGCTCGGTGGGTACGGCCCAGGGAGGTAGGCGCACTCGCGGGTGGTGAGAGTCGCCTGGCTGGACCCAGTGCTGTGTAGAACCAGCGCTCCGGACACCTCCACCTGCGCAGGGCCGGCGAGGGTAGCCCCGTCCAGCTCCACACGGCCTCCGATGGTCGAGGGCGTCAGCGCACCGCCGTACAGGTAGAGTCTGCCGCCTTCGTTGACCTGCAGGACGGCGTTCGCGGCTACGTTGAGCGCGACCAGCGGGGCGTCGAGGCCGGCGCGAATGACCGGCCGACCTCCGGCCGGGACGCACACGTAGGGGTTGGCCAGGTGCACGGGGGCTATGCCCAGGGACCAGTTGGCGTCGTTGTCCCACTGGTTGTCGGCACCGGGGATGATCCCGGCTCCCTGCCAGACGTCGGGCGTGAGTCCCGCGAGGATGTCGCACACGCTCGGCAGCAAGGTGGTCCCCCGCGCAGAGTTCGGGGCCGTGGATGCCGCCGGGGTCAGTGCCGTCCCCGCAGCCGGGATCGAGGCTCCCACGACGAGAGCAAGCAGTAGTCCAAGGACAGATCGGGCGAAGGTCGACACCGCTACGCCTCCCAAGCAGCAGCAATTCTGGCAACGGAAGCGTCACCTCCCCCAGGCGTACCCAGACTCTTGGTGGCCTAATCCAGCACTCTTGGGTGATCCGAAGATCGGACCGTCGCTCTAGCCTGGCCGCGTGGAGTTCCGGCTGCTGGGTCCGCTCGAGGTGGCCGAGGGAGGCAAGACCATTCACCTCGGGCCGCCGCGCCAACGTGCGCTGGTCGCGATGCTCGCCCTTGCCGCTCCGGACGTGGTCTCCACCGACTACCTCATCGACGGGCTGTGGGGCGAGCAGCCGCCGAAGAATCCGCTCGGAACGCTCCAGCTCTACGTCCATGAGGTCCGCAAGACCCTCCACGACCTCAGTCACCAGGGCGACGACCGCGGACGCGACGGGGGCCGGCACGGGGAGCTGATTGAGCGCGTGCCTCCCGGCTACCGAATCACGCGCCCAGCCGATCACACCGACATCGGCCAGTTCACCACGCTCCAGCGACGCGCGCGAGACGAACGCCTGAGCGACAATCCTGCCGCGGCCGCAGCCACGCTGAACGAGGCGCTCGGTCTGTGGCGAGGACCCGCACTCGCGGACGTCCGCGAAGCGCCGTTCGCCGAAGCCGAAGCGGTTCGACTCGACGAACTGCACATGCTGGCCCTGGAGGACTCCTACGACGTAGGCCTCGAGCTGGGCCAGCACCACGTCCTGGTCGCGGACCTGGAACAGGCGGTGATCAAACACCCCATGCGCGAACGCCTCTGGGGTCAGCTGATGACCGCCCAGTACCGATGTCACCGGCAGGCCGACGCGCTGGCCACCTACGCCCAGGCGCGGGAACGGCTCGCTGACGAGCTCGGCATCGACCCCGGCCAGGCGCTCAAACAACTTGAGCTGGCGATCCTGCGGCAGGACCCGTCCCTGACCTCACCGCAGGCGCCGCTGCCGACGCCCCGCGGAGCTGGCGACACAGCCCGCGTCGTACTCGCGGCTATCCAGGTGCCCACGGTCGCGCCCCGGGAGGCGGCCCGGCTTCCGCGGCCGGCCACTCCCACGTTCGGGCGTGACGAGCTCGTCGCCCGGATCCGCGACACGCTGTCGAACCGGGAGGTCCGGTCGCTGACCCTGACCGGTCCGGGCGGATCGGGAAAGTCTCGGGCCGCCGTCGTGGCGGCGGCCGAGGTCGCCGACAACAACGAGGACCGGGTCGTCTACCTGACCGCCACCGAAAGCACCGACGCCGCACAGCTGGCTCGCGAGGTCACCCTCGCAGTAACCGGCACCGACGACGATGCTGCCCTGGCCGACCTGGACACCCACACCCTGATCGTGCTGGACAACCTCGAGTCGGTCGCCGACGGCGAACTGCTGGTCGGCGACCTCATCGAACGGACCTCCCAGCTGACCATCCTGGCCACCAGCCGGCTGCCTCTACACCTGCGCGCCGAGCACGACATCCCCGTCCCCCCTCTCCAGTTGCCAGCAGAGGGCGCCCCCGCGGAGGAGGTCGTCACGGCGCCCGCGGTGCAGATGTTCCTCGACCGGGCCGCCGCGGTCGCACCTGACTTCCGGCTCGGCGACCACCTCGACGATGTCGCCGACCTGTGCCGCTATCTCGACGGTCTCCCGCTCGCGATCGAGCTGGCCGCAGCGCACGCGAGGCTGCTCACACCGGGCCAGATTCGGTCCGCGCTCGAGGACGACCTTGGGCTGCTGACCGACCACGCCAGCGATCTCCCGAAACGGCAGCAGACCTTGACGGCCACCATCGAATGGAGCTACTCCCGGCTCGACCCGGACGCCCGGATCGTCGCGGACCGGCTCTCCCTGTTCGAACGGGGCTTCACCGTCGAAGCTGTCGAAGCCGTCTGCAACGACGTACCGAACGTCCTCGCCGCGCTCGGCCAGATCGCTGAAGCGCGACTGATCCGCCCCGTCGAGTCCCGGGTGGAGGTCCGATTCGTCGTCCTCGGCACTGTGCGGGCCTACGCTCGCAACCGCCTGCAGCAGCACGAGGACCTCGAGGTCCGCAGGGTCGCCCTCGCCAACCACCTGCTCGCTCGAGCCCGAGACTGGGCAGACCATCTCGACGGACCCGAGGGCGCCACCGTCGTCGGGCGGTACGACGACACCGCCGCCGACGTGAACGCTGCGCTCGACTGGGCGTCCGAGACCGGCCGGCTGGACCCCGCGGTCGACCTGGCAACCACGGTCACCGACCTGTGGATCGCCGCAGGTCGACTCACCGACGGTCTGCGGCGGACTCAGCAACTGCTCGAGGTCCCTGGGCTGTCCCCCGCGCAACACGCCAGCCTGCACCTGTCCGCCGGCAAGCTCGCCTATCACCTCACCGACTGGGACGTGGCGACCGAACAACTGCGCGCCACACTCGCGCTGCCGGACGTAGACCCGGTCAACGCGACCACTGCCCGGTGCTACCTGGGTGCCGCACTCGTCGTGACCGGCGCCGCCGAGGAGGGTGCCGCGCTGGCGTCGGCGGCACTGGAGGAGGCGGAGCGGCTTGGCAGCTACCCCCTCACTGCGGTCGCCTTGTCGGTGCTCGCCATTTCCCGCGCCATCGCCGGTGACGCGGACGGGGAGCGTTCCTACTACGAGCGGCGGCTCGCGGTCGTCTCGGCGCGTGATGACGTGGCCAGGCTGGCCGACACCCTCAACACCCTCGCCGAGATCGCCCTCGACTCCGCCGATGCCGCGACAGCCCGCTCATACGCAACGGAGTCGGTCCTCATCGCCGGCTCGGCGCTGGTCCCGGAGGCCCGCGACGCTGCGATCACGCTGGCCAGGGCGGCCGCCGTAGATGGCGACCTGGAAACCACCGCAGCCCACCTCCGTGCTGCGTTTGACCTGGCCGAACGGACCGGACAGTCGCTCGCCCTGGCACAGTGCCTGCGGGTCGGCGGCTGCCTGGCCGTACTCTCTGGGGACCCGGCGTCCGCGGTCCGTGCCTTCGCCGCAGCCCAGCACGTGTCCGCCTCACTGTCGGGCACCAGCGAACCGATCGAGGCAGACCTCGCGGCGCGGCTGGCCGAGGCAAGGGCAGCCCTGGGCGAGGAGGAGTTCGGGCGGGAGTGGGAGCTGGGCCGCACCCTCCCTGTCGGCTCCGTTCGCGCCAAGATCGACGCCCTGGCCGCCCATCAACCACCTCCCGGAGGCTGAGCTCTCCGACCTCAGGCTCTGGCTGGCCCTGGTCCGGGACGGGGCCTCCACGGCGGCACCCGCCCATGCCACCCGCGGCTGCCCCAGGGGCCGCCCCCGTCAGGGCACTGTTGCGTGGTTCGATCGCACGCATGCTGAGGCGTAGCTGGGCCCGTGCTGATCAGATCGCCGGTCTGAGTTCGCCAACCGGACCACCCGCGTCGCGTCGACTGGCCAACTCACCATGGCCACGACGCAGGTTCTGGACACAAGCGTGCTCTCGGATCACCACGCTCCTCGTTCGCTCAGTCCTGAGCCCCCGCATCCGCCAGAGTCTTGCCTTCAGGCGCCCGTGGTCGCATTCGACACGGTTGTTCTCGTACTGGCGGTGTTGTGCGACGCAGCATGAACCGGGTCCTCGACCACCTTCGCCAAGGCCGGAGACGGTGACGACCTCTCCCCGGTCGCCCTGCACATTCAGGGCAGCAGTGAAGAACCTGCGCGGCGGCGATGTCTCTGCCCCTTCCCCGGCCCACGAGAGTCGAAGTATCAAACTCGGGCCACCAGCCTGGGGCGCAAAGTCGACAGGAAGCATCCACCGTGCGGCCCAGCGCGATTCACACTCAACGGTGCAGGATTCAGCCGCTTCGGACATCCCGGGGCGATTCAACAGCTCGAGAGCAGAGCTGCACCTTGAACCGGGACGGCCCGCGCCACGTAACGACAGGGAGCACTCCGGCGCGCGCATCCCCCATGTTCCCGCGCGCCGGAGCTCGCAGGTCGACGACCCGCGCACCTCTCCGCTCTCCACCGCGGCGCCGACCGCATTCGTCCTTGCGCTGCTCAACCGCCACAAAGCGCACAGACGCCCCACACAACCACGCCCGGCCAACTGCGCCGCGGCCAGGCAGGGACGCGAGCGATCACCACCAGCCTGGCCTTGTCGCGCCCGCGGAAGCCGTGACCGCCGCGGCGCCCACTTCCTCACCGCCGGCCTCGCCTGCGGGTGAGCGCTCACCCGGCATATGAATGCTGGCCCGGCGGCGTCCTTCCCACAACGACGGGCCCTACCCCGCAGATCCTCACGGCCGGCGAGGTGCCGGGCCTCGTACCATCCGACAGAGGGTGGCCGCGCCTCACGACGCGGCCACCCTGCGCGTCGGTGGCTCATCCGCTAAGAGAGTGACCGCTGCGTGCTGACAAGTCTAGACCGCAGAAATCGTCGGCTACCTCTCCCAAATGGCGTAGAGACCAGCGCCCAGGACCGGGTCGAAGGAGCCGTCCCGGTCCCGCGGCACCTCGAACTCGACCGGCCCGATCTCGGTGAGCACCGTTGCGGGAGTTCCCGCGGTTGCGGCCCAAAGGGTCATGCTTGTCGTAGCCGAGGTGGTCACTCATCTCCGCCGCGAACGCGGTTTCCAACACGTCCTTGGTCAAACCGGTGAGCAGGCCACCCGGTCCGATCAGGTTGACGCCCTCGGTACCGGGCCTTGTCCGCGAGCTCCTGTGCGAGCTCTTGCTGATCAATCGGGGTCACAGACTCCACGCGGTCGGTCGGTGCTGGTCCGTCCCGCCGAACCAACCTCGGCGTGTCGGGCCAGTTGCACCCGTTACTCGGGCAGTCCCGTGCGGTCAGGAATGAGTCCTGGCCAACGGCTCGGTACAGACTGGGACCGTTCAGGTCTGGCGTGTTATCACCACGGTCAGGTTGGATTTGGTGGCCGAGTGGTCGCGGTTCTCGGCGATCATCGAGATCCGGTAGCCCCGGTCGTGTACGCGGTATGCGGTGTCGCGGTGGAACCCATGCCGCACGTAGAACGCGACGGCGGAGGCCTGGGCTTGCTCAGCGGAGCCGTTCACCACCTCCAGGATGCTCCAGCGGCCGGGCCCGCGGCCGAAGGCCGTGACGACACCAGGTGGTAGCGGGACACCGGCCGGCAGGGTCACGACGGGTCCCGGGTGGCCGCCGTGCTGGGCGGGGACCTGGATATGGGCCGCGGGGCTGTGGTCGGTCGCTGCGAACGCCGGTGTTGATCCGATCGCGGGAAAGGCGAGCAGGGCGCCTGCGGCGGCCAGGATGGTGATGCGCTTCATGGTGTCTGCTCCTGGGGGTTGTTCTTCGCCTGCCCTCAACAGTTGAGGATTTCCGGTCGGAGAGTCCATGGGACGTATGTCGTACGACCAGCGGAGGAAGGGGGACTCAGGTTGAGATTGTTCGACGGGCTCAGCTTCGCGACGGACACCGGCCGGTCCGTGGCGTAGGGCCCAGCAACCAGCAGGAATCGGAAGCGACGGCCCCGGCCACACATGGATGCAGTCGCCGTTGCGGCCGCGGCACGATGGTGCGGATGAATCCCAGGGCCGATGCTGGACTCGCCATCACGAGCTGCTCGCCCAGCACAGCCATCTCGTCGACGAGGGTGCGCTCGACCGCCGCGGGCGAGCTGTTCACCGACCCTTTCGCGGACGGCCTTCAAGCGCGTCGCCACCACGTAAGCGACGCGGTGAGGCCCCTTGAGAGACGGGGGCTCACCTGCGGGCCTCAATCCTCGCGCCGCGCCCCGCGCGCTGCTTGGGCCGCGAGCGCTTGTCGGTCCTCGGGTCAACCGGCGTGGAGTATCCGAAGGCCGTGCAGCGAGACTACGACCGACAGGGCTCTCCACACCCTCGTGGGGATGACGATGCCCATCGAGGCTGGGACCTTTCGAAGGGCCCCGCAGCATGGTCGCGCCCCGCGCCGGTGAGGGCGGGGCGTTGGTCCTCGAGCCTTGCTCGGGGGCCGAAGGCGTGGGCGATAGGTACGCCGCGCGTAGTCGAGGTTCTGCACATAGCGACCCGCCGCGGCTCACGGTCCGCAGCGGGTCGCTATGTGACGCCTCAGGCAACATCGGGATTGCGGTAGGCGATCGGCCCAGGAGAGTTGGGGTGCTCCCGGGTGTCTCCGAGGGTAGGGCTGGGTGCTCGAGCGGCGGCAGCCCCATCCGGGGTTGGTGTGCCTCCCCCAAAGGTATGAGGCCCGGGTCAGCCATGTGTCGGACTTGACCTTGAGCCCTGCCGCATGCGTCGCGAGGCGGGTGCTGGGAGGGTCCAGAAACCCCGGGTTCGAGCACATGGCTATCGCAAGGTTTGCGGTTGACGGTGTGCGCCATGAGCACCGCCACGGCACCCTCCGGGTATGCATGGATGAGGGTGCACGTCGCGGTTCTGTTTGCGGTTCTCGCGCTCGTCGCCTTCATCCCGGCGACTGCGTCCGCGGCTCCGACGCCGACGGGGACGGGGACGGCTTGCTGTGCACAGGTGCTCACCACCATCGCCACCCCCGCGAGTCACCAGCAGGGCCCCGAGCACAGCGTGTTGGTGACCCATGCCATCCGCCACCACGTCCGCTCGACCGTGGCGCAGCGGCGCGCGAGCCGCGCGGACACCGGTGCCTTCACCCGACTGCCTGAAGGCCTGTGGCCGCCTGCTTGTCTCACACTCGTTGCTCGGTGGGGCCGGTCGACCGACCGCCTCCTCGACCGCGCCGTCACGACCCACCCGTTGAGGCTGTGATCTCGCATGCCCACATCCAACATGCCGGCCGGCCGACCGCCCTAGTACGCGGATCGTGTCGGCCGTTCTCGTGTGCGCGGGGCAGCTTGTCCCGTTTCGGTGCCGACCGCCCCCCTGCAAGACCCGGGTCCTCCCCTCGACGGAGTGGACCAGGCGCAGCACCTCCCGCGGGAGCCAACGAGTACCGAAAGAAGGAAGATCATGAGAAAGCCACAGTTCACCAAGATGAGGTGGTGGGCGGCCTTGATGCTGGTCATCACCTTCGCCACCGTCTCGGGAGTCGGCGCAGCCAACGCCAAGGGAGGCGGGGGCGGGGGCACCGCCAAGCCCCCGAAGGGGGCGGTCTCCCCGTGGGTCATCCCGACCCTGGGCGACCCACCGTTCTCGGTCGCAACAGCCAACCTGCATGGCTTCGACGACACCGGGCTGATCGAGAGCGCCGGGCCGCTCGACGGCACCGGTTGTTCCGCCGACGCCGACACCTGGGGGGGCACCGTCACCCTCAATGGAATCGTGTTCACCATCCCCTGCAACCTGATCGTGCAGATGCCTGCGAACACCCTGACCTGGGCACAGTTCGTCAACGGCTCCGACGGCGCCGGGACACTCCCGGTCAAGGGCCTTGAGCTGCGCGTGGTCGGCAACATGGTCGGAACCAGGCACATCGCCGGTCTCGCCTACGCCTCCCAGCAGTCGGTCAACGTCGGCACCGGCACCATCACCGGCTTCGACTACACCCGGGGCACGATGCTGGTCGACAACGGCAGCGGCGCCAACGTGCGAGTGCAGATCAACGACCCGGTCGTCGACGGTCTCGTGGACTCCAACAACAACCCGACCGGTCGGTTCAGCGCCGGCCAGTCGCCGGACCCGCGGTTCAGCGTCGACCAGGACAACCCGACCATCCACGCCTCCACCGGATACCCGATGTGCATCCCGCGCACCGACCCGAGCACCGCGGGCGACCCGCTGTGCCCGCAGGCGAACCGCCCGCTGGCACCCCCGTCGCCCAACCCGACCGGGATCCCGGCCTGCCGCAACTTCAGCGTCGCCGGCGTCGTTCCCCCTGCCGCGGGTGAGCTCACCCCGCCTCGCGCCGGTCAGGTCTACTGCTCGCAGTACGTCATGCCCGCAGCCCCGGCCGACAACACCACGGCGATCACAGGTCCCGACGCCCGCCAGCAGGCTCCGTTCGAGGTCGGCGACTTCGTCTCCTACTCGGGCTCGCTGATGCAAGACGGTAACGGCAACGACTTCGTCTCCGCCCACACCATCGAGGCGAACCTCGGGATCTACACCCAGCCGGGCACCCAGCCCGCCTACATGGCGATCGGTGAGTTCGGTGTCGGGACCGCAGACCCTGCGGCCACGGCAGTCAACGGTGCTGCCCAGGAGACCCAGGACCGGATCTTCCTGGAGTCCGAGACCACCGACGTCAAGACGCCGGTCGACATCTACTACATGGACTCGCGTGCCGACGGATCGATCTTCAACCGCTGGATCACACCGTTCGAAATGACCGGTGAGAACGCCACACCGCTGTCCGGTCCGACCGGTGGCATCACCACCCAGAACACCGGAGCCCAGCCTCAGCGGGCCAGGCTCCGGGCGACCAAGGCGCCGGCCGGACTGCTCAGCCAACCCAGCCGCACCGTCCGGGTGGCCCAGCGCACGCTGTGCCAGCCGACCCCGGTGGACCCCACCGTCACCACCATCAACCAGGCCGGTCTCGACACCTGCTTCTCGGGAGCCAGGCGCGTGGCCAACGGTCTGAAGGCGGGCCAGTACCAGGCCCCGGTCTTCGAGTACATCTTCCCGGAGAACGTGATGCCCGGTGACCTACCGGTGCCCAACGACCTGTGGCACCTGCCATTCCTCCGCACCCACACCGAGGTCGGCGGCACCAACCTCGTCAACGGGGAAGGAGCCGGCCACACCGGCGCGCTGGTCCCCAGCCCCTGGTGAACCCATGACGGGATGGGCCGGAGCTTGCACCTCCGGCCCATCCCGGCCCAGCCCGGCACAACCCCGACACAACCCCAGGGGTTGGTCTGGGGCACGCCCAAGACCCACTAACGCCGCGAGGTGCCCATCCCGCCGTTCCTCTCCGACGCGCTGAAGAGCCTCCTCGAAGGCAAGGAACCCGACGACTTGGTGTTCGCCGGCATCCGCAACGGTGAGCCTTTGAGGGTGAGCACCTTCAGCGGATCATTCAAGGCCGCGGTCTTGGCGATCGGCCTTCCCAAGCTGCATCCCCACCAACTGCGGCACACCGCCGCCAGCCTCGCCATCGCCGCCGGCGCCGACGTCAAAGTCGTCCAGCAGATGCTGGGTCACGCCTCGGCTGCCATGACCCTCGACGTCTACGGCCACCTCTTCGAGGACCGGCTCGACGAGGTAGGTACGGCGATGCACCACGTGCGGGCCGCGGCACACGAAGCACGCAGCAGTCTGACAATGGCGGGTGGCGTTGATTCTGATGCGGCCCCGGCGCGGCCCCAGATCCCCACAGCGGATTCGAGGGAGAAAGCAGAAGGCCCCTCCGCTCTACGTTTCCGCAGTTCAGAGGGCCAACTGATGAGTACCCCCGACCGGATTCGAACCGGCGCTACCGCCTTGAGAGGGCGGCGTGCTAGGCCGCTACACAACGGGGGCAAGCACGTGAACACACGAGGAGAGACTCTATCGAAGCGCCTCAGACGCTCAAAATCCCGGCCCGGGGCCGGGATCTCGCTGGGATACTAGGACTCGAACCTAGACTAACTGGACCAGAACCAGTCGTGCTGCCAATTACACCATATCCCAATGGTTGACGGCCTTTCGCGCTCTTCAGCCCGAGCTCGGAGCGTGGTGACCGACCGCCGGGAAACCTTACACGCGGCTCGGCGGCGCCTCCAAAACGTGCGCTTCGGTCGTCGTGGACAGCCCCATCCGCCGGCACACGACCACGGCGAGGCCGAGGTAGACCAGCGACTGGGTGAGCGTCACCGGGATGCTCCACCAGCTGCCACCCGACGGGTTCAGGGTGGACGCCATGTCGCCGTATGCGAGCGCGAGTCCGAAGGCGAGCCAGTTGTTGAGCATGTGCATGGCGATGCCGGCCTCGAGCCCACCGGTGAGGACGACGAGCACGCCCGCGACCAGCCCGAAGGCGAAGCGGTCGAAGAAGACCGGGATGCTCTGCCCGAGCCCGTGCGCGAGGCCGAACAGGAAGGCCGGGATCAGGACGGCGATCCACGCCCGGTGGAACAGCCCGCCGAAGGCCTGGGTGAGGTAGCCGCGGAAGAGGTACTCCTCTCCCGCTGCCTGGAACGGCGTGAGGAACGCGATCACCAGCAGGTAGTCGCGCGTGGTCGAGGTGAAGGCGTTGGCCTTGCTGCCGACGTCGTCGGACTGACCGGGTACGACGGCGCTCACCACCAGCGTCGCGAACAGCGCCACCACCGCGACCCCCAGGCACGCGGCCAGGAACCGCCAGCGGATCCGCGGCTGCACCGAGGCCAGCCAGCGCGGCAGCAGCCCGTGCAGGACCCGCGTGACGAACCAGCTGAGCGGGATCATCGTGGCGAGCGCGACGTTGAGATAGGCCAAACCGGCCGGGGTCGGGTTGTTCAGGTCGACGAGCGTCGTCAGCGAGTCCTGCATGTCGGCGCCGGTGGCGGCGTACCAGACGACGAACGGGATGATCGCCACCAGGCCGCCGACGATGGTCAGGCCGACCAGCATGATGCAGGAGCCGATCACCGGCCGCCACCAGCCGGGGAGGCCCGCCTCGTGGAGGCGGTGGTAGGGCAGCCCGGTGGGCACGGCCGGCTCGTTCACCCGCGTGCGGCTTCGAGCCGGGCGAGCGAGCGCTCGCGACCGAGGAGCTCCAGCGACTCGAACAGCGGCGGGCTGACCCGGCTCCCGGTCACCGCGACCCGCACCGGGCCGAAGGCGTTGCGCGGCTTGAGCCCCATCCCGTCCACGAGGGTCTCGCGGAGGGCAGCCTCGATCGCGGCAGTCGTCCACGTCGACAGCGCCGCCAGTGCGTCGTACGACGCGGCCACGGCCTCGCGACCGGCCTCGTCGATCTCGTCGGTACGACGAAAAGCCGCCTCGTCGACGAACAGGAACCCGAGCATCGGTGCGGCCTCGGTGAGCTTGTTCATCCGCTCGGCCACCAGCGGCATGGCCAGCTCCAGCAGCTGGGCGTCGGCGTCGTTGACGGGGTCGCTCAGGACGCCCGCCTCCTTGAGGAACGGGATCACCCGGTGGGTGAGGTCGTCGATCGACAGCATCCGCATGTGGTCGGCGTTGATCGCCTCGGCCTTCTTCAGGTCGAAGCGCGCCGGGTTGGGGTTGACGTCGCCGATGTCGAAGGCGGCGACCATCTCCTCGATCGAGAAGACGTCGCGGTCGGGACCGATCGCCCACCCGAGCAGGGCCAGGTAGTTGAGCAGCCCTTCGGCGAGGAAACCCTGCGTGCGGTAGCCGAGCAGGCTGGCCTCGGGGTCGCGCTTCGAGAGCTTCTTGTTGCCCTGGCCCATCACGTACGGCAGGTGGCCGAAGCGCGGTGTCCCCTTCGCGACCCCGATCTGCTGCAGCGCCTCGTACAGCGCGAGCTGGCGCGGTGTGCTGGACAGCAGGTCCTCGCCGCGCAGCACGTGGGTGATCTCCATCAGCGCGTCGTCGACCGGGTTGACCAGGGTGTAGAGGGGCTGGCCGTTGGCACGCGCGACCGCGAAGTCGGGCACGTGGTCGGAGTGGAAGGTGATCTCGCCGCGCACCAGGTCGTCGAAGGTGATCTCTCCGTCCGGCATCCGGAAGCGTGCCACCGGGTCGCGTCCCGCGAAGGCCGCCACCTGCTCGGGAGTGAGCTCGCGGCAGAAGCCGTCGTACCCCATCAGCTTCGAGCCCGAGGCCTTGCGCCGCGCCTCGACCTCCTCGTTGGTGCAGTAGCAGTCGTAGGTGTGTCCGGCCTCGCGCAGCCGCACCAGGACGTCGGCGTAGATGTCGCTCCGCTCGCTCTGCCGGTACGGCGCATGGGGACCGCCGACCTCGGGGCCCTCGTCCCAGTCGAAGCCGAGCCAGCGCATCACCTCGAGCAACGTGTCGTAGGACTCCTGGCTGTCGCGCGCAGCGTCGGTGTCCTCGATCCGGAACACGAACGTGCCGCCGTGGTGACGCGCGAAAGCCCAGTTGAACAAGGCGGTCCGGGCCAGGCCGACGTGGGGCGAGCCGGTCGGCGACGGGCAGAACCGGACGCGGACGCCCTGCCCGTTGGTCGAGCCTGTCGAGACCTCACTCATCGCTTCACCACCGTGTTGGTGAGTGCACCGAGGCCCTCGATGGACACCTCGACCTCGTCACCGGGCTGCATCGGACCGATGCCGTCCGGGGTGCCGGTCAGGATCACATCACCCGGCAGCAGCGTCATCACGCTCGTGATGTGGGCGACCAGGGTCGGGATGTCGAAGATCAGGTCCTTCGTCGAGCCGTCCTGCACCAGGTCGCCGTTGAGGTGCGTCTGCACCCGCACGCCGTCCGCGAAGTTCTGCGGGTCGAGGTCGGTCTCGATCCAGGGGCCCAGGGGGCAGAAGGAGTCGAAGCCCTTGGCTCGCGTCCACTGCCCGTCCTTCTTCTGCAGGTCGCGCGCGGTCACGTCGTTGGCGATCGTGTAGCCGAGGATGACGTCGGTGGCCTGCTCCGGCGGTACGTCGCGGCAGATCCGGCCGATCACCACGGCGAGCTCGCCCTCGTAGTCGACACGCTCCGACTGCGGCGGGTAGAAGATCTGGTCGCCCGGGCCGACCACGGCGGTGTTGGGCTTGAGGAACATCAACGGCTCCTCGGGCACATCTCCCCCCATCTCGGCGGCGTGTGCGGCGTAGTTCTTGCCGATCGCCACCACCTTGCTGCGCGGGATGACCGGGGCCAGCAGCCGGACGTCGGCGAGCCGGTGCTCGGTCTGGGTGGGCTGGATGCCGGCGTACAGCGGGTCGCCGACCAGCTCGACGATGACACTGTCCTCAGCCGGCTGCCCGAACTCGTCGAGATCGCCGGTGAGCACGCCGAACAGCGGGTCGTCGCCCGCGGAGAACCTCGCAATACGCACCCTGCGACCCTACCGAGCGAGCCTGGGAATCAGCCCATCCGGACATGCCTGAGGTGGACGCGCGCCCGGCGTACCCGGCCCCGCAGCGCACCGTCGGTGTCGGGCGAGATCGGCAGGTCGCAGCGGGCCGCCACGACGCCGGCGACCTCGCTGATGGAGTCATGCGTCGTGTCGACGTGCGTGGCGAACTCCGGTCGCGCGAGGGCGTCGAGGCAGCGGTCGACCTGGTCGAGGGCCCACCCGGCGCCGCCCGGGCGGAGTCCGCCGAGCGTCCGCCCCCGCAGCCGTCGCCGTACGACGTCGGCGGGCGCCACGAGCGCGAAGTGGCGCACGTCGTGGCCCAGCTCGCGCAGGCCACCGATGATCTCCTCGAAGTACGCCGGCTCCACCAGCGTCATCGGCGCGATCACCGGCCCGTCCCGGTGGCGCAGCGTGTGGTCGAGCACCTCGACGACGCCGGCGCGCCACGACGCCAGGGTCTGGAAGTCAGGCCGGAGCCCGCGAGGGATCGTGTGCTGGAGCCCGAAGCCGACCAGCTCGGGATCGCAGACGACGGCATCGGCCAGACGCCGGCGTAGCTCGTAGGCGGTCTGGGTCTTGCCGCCCCCGAAGGGGCCGTTGAGCCAGATCAGCATCGGCCCAGGGTAGGGGTCGTCGTACGGTTCTCGGCGTGAGCGCGCTGGAGACCGGGGCCGAGGGTGCGAGCCTCCGCGACGAGGACTGGTACGGCGAGGAGATCGGGGCCGTGCGCTTCGTGGACTGCGTCTTCACCGACGTCGACCTCACCGAGGTGACGAGCCGCGGTACGACGTTCGAGGGCTGCACCTTCCACTCCTGCCGGTTCAACGCCTCGACGCACCACGCCACCGCGTTCGTCGGCTGCGACTTCAGGAGATGCAACTTCTTCACCGCGACGCTGGACGGCTGCAAGCTCACCGGGCTCGGTCTTCGCCGAATGCGTGCTCCGGCCGATCTCGGTGGCCGCAGGTGCGTGGGTCGGGGTCAGCCTGCGCGGGCACGACCTGTCCGGGGTCGACTTGCGCGGCGTGGACCTCCGCGACGCCGACCTGTCGATGAGCAACCTCACCGGCGCGGTGCTCACCGAGGCCCGGCTGGACGGCGCTTCTGTGCGCGAGACGGACCTGACCGAGGCCGACCTACGGCGCGCCTCGCTCGACCGGGTCGACCTGGCCTCGGCCGTCCTGAAGAAGACCCGGATCGACCTGCCCGCGGCGGTGATGCTGGCCGAGCTCGCCGGCGCGGTCGTCGACGTCGGAGAATGAGGGCGTGGTCTCGACAAGCTCGACCGACGAGGAGCGCGGCTCGACCGACGAGCAGCGCGGGCTCGGCCCACGAGCGCGCGGCGGCGCATCGAGCGCGGCTCGCGCCGTACGTCGAGCCGCACCTCGCGCGTCGGCGAGCCGGCCAGAAGCACCCCGTCCACGACTTCCTGTTCACCTACTACTCCTTCTCCCCCACCAAGCTGCTCGACTGGCAGCCGGGGTGGCCGGAGTCGGGGAACGTCGACCTCCTGGAGCGGCGGCGCGGCCTGGTAGGGGACACCCTCGACCTGCTGCGCGCGACAGCCGCTCGTCCGCCGACGTACGGCTGCTTCGGCCTGCACGAGTGGGCGATGGTGCACCGCGCCGACGAGACCCGCCACCCGGTACCCCTGCGGCTCGGGTCCGCCGGCACGGACGCCGTCGTCGAGTCACACCGGATCGCCTGCTCGCACTTCGATGCGTTCCGGTTCTTCACGCCCACCGCGCGGCCCCTCAACCAGCTGCAGCCCGGCCGCAACGACCGACCGGCGTACGAGCAGCCCGGCTGCCTGCACGCGACGATGGACCTCTACAAGCACGCGTTCCGGCTGTGGCCGCTGGTCGGGTCCGACCTCGTCGCCGACTGCTTCGAGCTGGCCTGGGACGTGCGCACCGTCGACATGCGGGCCGCGCCGTACGACCTCACCGCCTGGGGCCTCGAGCCGATCCGGATCGAGACACCGGAGGGCAAGCAGGAGTACGCCGCTCATCAGCGCGGCTTCGCCGATCGGGCCGCACCCCTGCGCGGCCGGCTCGTGGCGGACTGCGAGCGCATCGCCGCCGCGCGACCGGGATGACCATCTCGCTGCGAGACGCCGAGCCCGGGGATGCCGACACCATTGCCGCCGTCTACGTCGCCTCGTGGAACGAAGGCTTCCGGGGACTCATGCCTCAGCGCACTGCGGGTCCGGAGCAGAACAGACGATGGCGAGAAGAGCTCGCAGGTGACGTCGTGAAGTGGCGCGTGGCCATGGCGGCCTCGACGACGCTGGTGGGCTTCGCTGGAACCGGCCCCAGCCGCGACCCGGTCGACCCCTCGCTCGGTGAGCTCGACACCATCGCGGTCGACCCGGCGTACTGGCGACAGGGCGTCGGCAGTCGGCTCATGGCCGACGCCCTCGAGGTCCTGGCAGCCGACTTCGCGGCCGCGATCCTCTGGACGCTCGAGGAGTATCCCGCCGGCGACGCGTTCTACCGGAGTCACGGGTGGGCTCGCGACGGCGGGTCGCGTGACTCGGGCCGCCAGGTCTCCTATCGGCGCAACCTCACCGACCGTTGAGGCCGGGGCGCTTTAGGCTGGGGCCATGGACCAGCGGGTTCTCCAGAACTTCCTCACCCCGGACGGCCACCTGCGCACGATCCCGTCGAAGCAGTCCAAGCTGCTGGTGGTGCTCGACCACCTGTCGCAGTCCTTCGAGCCGGGCCGGACCTACCCCGAGGCCGAGGTCAACGAGATCCTGACCGGCTTCCACCCCGACTTCGCGGCCCTGCGTCGCTACCTCGTCGAGAACGGCTTCCTGACCCGCGAGGACAACGTCTACTGGCGCTCCGGCGGCACCTTCGACGTCTGAGCAACGCGGGACGTCATACGAAAGGTGGCCCCTAGGCCACGATTCGTATGACGTTGCGGATCACCAGTCTGGCGGGTGACGGTCCGACCACGGTGAGGCCTCCTCGACCTGGGCGGCGAGGGCCAGCAGGAGAGCCTCTTCGGCCGGCCTCGCCGCCAGCATCACGCCGACCGGCAGACCGTCCGGCGTCCAGTGCAGGGGCAGGGAGACAGCGGGCATCCCGGTGACGTTCCACGCGGACGTCCACGGCGTGAACGCCTTCTGTGCCTCGAAGTCCGCGGCCGGGTCGGCGTCGTCGCGGATCTCGCCGACCGGCAGCGGGGGTACGGCGAGGGTCGGGGTGAGCACGACGTCGTACGGCGCGAGGGTGGCCAGGCAGTCCGCCGCGAAGCGCCGCATCGCGCCGATCGCGAGGCCGAACTCCGGCCCGCTGACCGCCCGGCCCCGGTCGGCCAGCCAGCGGGTGAGCGGGCGCAGGGTCTCGACAGGCTCGATCGCCGAGGAGAGCGGTACGACGGACAGTGCGGTCAGCACCGCCCAGCAGGTCTCGAAGATGGGGACGGCCTCGCGGGGCATCGGTACCGCGATGTCCTCGACCTCGTGACCCAGCGAGACGAGCAACGCCGAGGTGGCCTCCCACGCGGCCGCGCACTCCGCATCCACCTCGGTGTCGGTGATCACCGGCTCGATGAACCGCGCGACCCGCAGCCGACCGGGCTCGCGGTCGCAGGCGGCCAGGAACGGCTCGGACGGCGGAGGAGCCCACGAGGGGTCACCCACCCGCCGTCCGGCGAGCACATCGAGCATCGCTGCGGCGTCGCGGACCGTGCGGGCCAGCGTGCCGGCGGTGGCCAGGCCGGTGATCTCGCCGTACATCGGGAAGCCGCTGACCCGGCCCCGCGTCGGCTTCAACCCGACCAGACCGCAGCACGACGCCGGGATCCGGATCGACCCACCACCGTCCGAGCCCTGCGCCACCGGCACCAGCCCGGCCGCCACCGCGGCGGCCGCACCACCGGACGAGCCGCCGGCCATCCGCGTCCGGTCCCACGGCGTGACCGCGGGCGGCGCCACGTCGGGCTCGGTGTAGCAGGGCGAGCCGAACTCCGGGGTGTTGGTCTTGCCGAGGCTGACCATCCCCGCGGCCTCGATCGACAGGGTCACCGCATCGGACACTCCGGGCACGTAGTCCGCGAACGCCGCCGAGCCGAAGGTCGTCCGCACTCCGGCGGTCAGGTTCAGATCCTTGATCGCGGTCGGTACGCCGTACAGCGGCCCGGCCCCCTGCGGCACGGGAAGGAGCGACTCCGCGCGGGCCAGCGCGAGGTCGGGCGTGCGGGTGATGAACGCTCCCACGTCGTCGGCGCGCGCGAGGTAGTGCGCGACGAGCTCGACCGGCGACACCTCGCCACGGCGTACGGCCGCACCCTGCTCGACAGCGGTCAGGTCGTGCAGCTCGGTCACTCGCGCGACGCTACCCGGCGGCGCGGTCGTGCCGGCGCAGGCCGAAGGTGAGGCCGTCGAGGAGCGCCTCCCACGACGCCTCGATCACGTTCGCACCGACGCCGACGGTGACCCAGGCCGACTCGCCGTCGGAGGTCTCGATCAGCACCCGCGTGATCGCGTCGGTGCCGTGGCCCTGGTCGAGAATCCGGACCTTGTAGTCGATCAGCTCGAACTTCGCGACCGCCGGGTAGGCCTGCACCAGCGCCTGACGCAGCGCCTGGTCGAGCGCGTTGACCGGGCCGTTGCCCTCGCCGGTCTCGACGTAGCGCACGCCCGAGGCGACCAGCTTCACGGTCGCCTCGGAGACCGCCTCCTCGCCGGGTTGCGCATGGGTCAGGGTCTCGGTGATGACCCGCCACGACTCGACGGTGAGGTACGACGGGCGTGCGCCGTCGACCTCGGCGGCCAGCAGCAGCTCGAAGGACGCGTCGGCCGCCTCGAAGGTGTAGCCGCGCGCCTCCATCTCCTTCACCTGTGCGGTGACCCGGTCGACCAGCGCGCGGTCGCCGGAGAGGTCGTAGCCGAGCTCGCGGCCCTTGAGCTCGATCGAGGCGCGGCCGGCCATGTCGCTGACCAGCAGCCGCATGTCGTTTCCGACGCCGACCGGGTCCATGTGCTGGTAGAGGTCGGGGTCGACCTTGATCGCGCTGGCGTGCAGCCCCGCCTTGTGCGCGAAGGCCGACGTGCCGACGTACGGCTGGCGCGAGGCGGGCGGCACGTTCGTGACCTCGGCGACGGCGTGCGCGATCCGGGTGGCGTCGGCCAGCAGGCCGGCCGGGAGCACCTGGCGGTCCAGCTTCAGCTCGAGGTTGGCCACGACCGCCACCAGGTCGGCGTTGCCGGTGCGCTCGCCGTACCCGTTGATCGTGCCCTGCACGTGGGTCGCGCCCGCGTCGACGGCGGCGAGGGTGTTGGCGACCGCGCAGCCGGTGTCGTTGTGGCAGTGGATGCCGACGCGGCCGTCGGTGGACGAGACGACGTCGTGGACGACATCGCCGACCCAGCTCGGCAGCATGCCGCCGTTGGTGTCGCAGAGCGCGACGACCGCGGCGCCCGCGTCGTACGCCGTCCGCAGCACCTCGAGGGCGTAGTCGCGGTCGGCACGGTAGCCGTCGAAGAAGTGCTCGGCGTCGAGGAACACCTGCTGCCCCTCGGCGGTCAGGTGGCTGACGGTGTCGCGGACCATCTCGAGGTTCTCCGCCAGGGTCGTCCGCAGTGCGAGCTCGACGTGGCGAGGATGCGACTTGGCCACCAGCGTGACCACGGCCGCGCCGCTGTCGCGCAGCGCCGCCACCAGCGGGTCGTCCGCCGCACGTACGCCGGGCCGCCGGGTCGCGCCGAACGCCGTCAGCCGGGCGTGGCGCAGGTCGAGCTCGTCGCGGGCACGGGCGAAGAACTCGGTGTCCTTGGGGTTGGCCCCCGGCCAGCCCCCCTCGATGAACCCGACCCCCAGCTCGTCGAGCTGACGCGCGATCGTCAGCTTGTCGGCGACGGAGAGGTTGAGCCCCTCCTGCTGCGCGCCGTCGCGCAGGGTGGTGTCGTAGACGTGGAACGCGCCCTGCAGGTCCATCGTGTCCGTCCTGATGCTCGTGCTCTGCTGCCGGTCGGCCAAACAAAAAGACCCCCCGTCGGGACAGGAGGTCTGCGCGTCGGGGTGTGCCCGACGCGCTAGGTGATGATGATCGTGGTGCTGCTCACGGCTCCATCGTGACACGGACGCACGAACGGGGCCGGCCGGATCTCACGATCCGACCGACCCCGCCGTCGTTCGTCAGATGCAGGCCTGGAACGACAGGTCGGAGATCCCGATGAAGGGAGTCCCGTTGACCGAGCCGTCCTGCTTGTAGGTGAAGCTCACCGAGCTCAGCGAGCTGGTCCAGCTCAGGTCGACGTTGGAGTCGGCACTCGAGCCGAGCACCGGGCTGTTGGTGTTCTTCGCACGGTACGGAGCACCGGAGGCACCCGTGCCGATCACGTTGGGGTGCTTGGTGCCCGCCCAGTTGGGCGTGTTGATGACCACCAGGTCCTCGTAGGCGCCCGTCTGCGAGTCGACGTCGAGCAGCGAGAACTGCAGGTTCTGCACCGGCTTGCTGAACGTCAGGGTCACCGTCTGCGCGGTGTTGGCCCTGTTGTTGAGGTCGTAGAAGCGCAGCACCTTGGAGAGACCGCCTGTCACCACGTTGGTGACGGTGCCGTTGTTGGCGGCGGTCGTGTCTCCGCTCACCGTGATGGTGACCGTGACACCCGCCAAGGTGGTGGTGAGCGGGACACCGGTCTGCTTGCTGCCGTTGGCGAAGACGTCCCAGCTCAGGCTGCCGGTCGTGACCTTGCAGCCGGAGGCTGCCATCGACGGCGCGGCCACGGCGAGTGACACCACCGGGATGCTCCAGGCCGCGCCACGTGTCACGGTGCGGCGGCCCACCTGCTTGGGCGCGCGCGGGCGTACGTCTTGTTGCGTCATGTTTCCCCCACAGTCGTCGGCGTCGAGCAGATACCCAGACGCCAGGCTGACCCCCGTCAGCCACCGCAAACTCTATCGACGACGAGGTCGCCAACACGGACAAACGGCCGAAACCAAGGTAAAAGTCCAGTGTTTCTCCGCTCACACCCGAGCCCATGCCGGCCGACTCGCGGCGGTGGGTCAGCGCAGGTGGAACGGCGCGCCGAACGGCGACCAGTCGATGCTCAGGCTCGCCTGGTGGCCGACGAACCCGGCGAACGCCACCAGCACCACCATCGCCAGGGCCCATGGCCCGATCCGGCGGGCCAGTGACTGCGCGACCAGGCGGACCGGCCAGCGCACATGGCTCGCGCCCGGGCCGACCCAGACCCCGACCGCCAGACAGAGTCCGGCGATGAAAAGGGCCGACGCTGCAGAGACGCCGGCGGCATAGCCCAGCAAGATGCCGGCGGCCGCGATGCCCAGCGCCCAGAGGGTCAGCAGCGCCGTACCCGGCAACGCCGCGACGACGTACCAGGGCGCCGACAGCGGCGCCAGGAGTACGTCGTACCAGCGCGCGCCGCGCAGTCGGCGCCGGTCGCCGGCGGCAGTCACGGTCATCGTGCAGGTGCGGAGCAGCCAGGCGCCCAGCACCACCACGAGCAGGCCCACGAACGGCCACTCGGAGACAGCCGCGCCGACCGCGAGCCCCAGCGCCGCCACGAGCGCACCGCGGCGCAGTACGACGACACGGCTCTCCCTCGGCGCCGGGGCGAGGTCGAGCGGCAGGTCGTCAGGATCTTCGAACCCGACGATGCCGGGGGTGTCGAAGCCGAGCGCGGTCAGCGGGCGGGTCACCGGAGGTGTCGCCGGGGGGTACGTCGGGGCGGGCGGAGCGCTCGGGGCGACGTCGTACCCGGTCACCCGGGTCGGGGCCTCGGGGCTGACCGGGGAGGCGAGGGCGAGCGGGATCGTGAACGGGTCGTCGTCGACCGGCCGCACGACGGTGCCCTGCACCGTGTCGGTGGCGTCCTCGGCCAGACGGTCGCGGATCTCGTCGAGCCGCGGGCGGAGTGCCGGGTCGGGGTCGAGGGCGGCGGCGATGATCGGACGGAGGTCGTCGGGAAGCCCGTCGAGGTCGTGCTCGCCGCGACGTACCCGGTCCATGATCGCCATCGACGGACCACGACCGAAGGGTGGGTGTCCGGTTCCGGCGAAGGCCACGGTTGCCGCCCACGAGTGCACGTCGGAGGCGGTCGTGGCGTCGTCGCCGTGCAGGATCTCGGGTGCGAGGTAGCCCGGAGTGCCGAGGAACCATCCGGTGTGAGTGAGCCTGGGATCGTCGGCCACCCGGGCCAGCCCGAAGTCGATGAGGATCGGGGCGCGCCCCTCCATCAGCACGTTGGACGGCTTCACGTCGCGGTGGAGCACGCCCACGGCGTGCACGCTGGCCACGCCGGCGGCCAGGCAGCGCGCGAACCAGCGCAGGTCGTCACCCTCGATCGGCCCCTCCTCGGGGATGTGGTCGTGCAGGCTCAGCCCGGGCACGTAGCGGGTGGCGACGTACGGCGTGTCGCCCCACGGGTCGGCGTCGACGATCTCGGCGATCCAGCGGCTGCGGATGCGCTCCAGGGAGCTGACCTCGCGAGCGAGCCGGGCACGCGCCTCGTCGTCGCCCACGATGTGCGGGCGCAGCACCTTGAGCGCCACGCGTGGGCCGCCGGGCTTGCGGGCCAGGTGGACGACGCCCATGCCGCCCTCGCCGAGGCGGGTCAGCAGCGTGTAGTCGCCCACGGTGCGCGCGGGGGACGGCTGGACGGACACGGTCCACACGTTACCGGCCGTCGCTCGGCCGAGCCGATTACGACAGCGGGTGGCGCGCGGCCTCAGACGATCCGGTGCATCCAGCCGAAGGTGTCGTCGGCGCGGCCGTACTGGATGTCGACGAGGGCCTGGCGGACCGCCATCGTCACCTCGCCCGCCTGCGCGACCTCGGGCGTCGCGCCGCCGTCCCACTTCAGGGAGCCGACGGGCGTCACCACCGCGGCGGTGCCGCAGGCGAACACCTCGGAGATCTCACCGCTGGTGACGCCGTCGCGCCACTCGTCGATGGAGATCCGGCGCTCCTCGACCTGGTGCCCCATCTTCCCGGCCAGGTCGATGATGCTGGAGCGGGTGATGCCCTCGAGGATGGTGCCGAGCGCCGGGGTGACGATGCGGCCGTCGGCGTACACGAAGTACATGTTCATGCCGCCCAGCTCCTCGACGTACCGGAGCTCCTGGCCGTCGAGGAAGACCACCTGGTCGCAGCCCTGCGCCGTGGCCTCCTGCTGAGCGACCAGGGACGACGCGTAGTTGCCGCCGGTCTTCGCCGCACCCATGCCGCCGCGGCCCGCGCGGGTGTAGTCGGTGGTCAGCCAGAGCGTGATCGGGAGCGGGCCCTTGCTGAAGTAGGCGCCGGCCGGGCTGGCGATCACCATGAAGGTGACGTGCTGGGAGGGTCGCACGCCGAGGAACGCCTCGGTGGCGATCATGAAGGGGCGCAGGTAGAGGCTCTTCTCGCCCGCCCCCTCCGGCACCCAGCGCTGGTCGGCGTGGACCAGCGCCTCCACGGCCTGCACGAAGTCCGCCGGGTCGAGGACGGGCAGCGCGAGGCGGTGGCTGGAGCGCACCATCCGCTCGGCGTTGGCCTCGGGGCGGAACGCCCAGATGCTGCCGTCGTCGTGCCGGTAGGCCTTCATCCCCTCGAAGATCTCCTGCGCGTAGTGCAGGACCGCGGTCGCGGGGTCGAGCGTGAGCGGGCCGTACGGCGTCACGCGCGCGTCGTACCAGCCGCGGTCGGGCGTCCACTCCACGGTGACCATGTGGTCGGTGAAGTAGGTGCCGAAGCCCGGGTTCGCCAGGATCTCCGCCAGGCGGCCGTCGGCGACCGGCGTGGTCGTGAGAGTGGTGCTGATCTCCATGGGACGCACGTTAGTCCACCTCCTGGTGGGCGGCCGCCCGGTCGCGTCTGCCTCCGGGCCGCCGGTGGTTGCGGCTTGTCGCCGAGTCGTCATATGACGACTCGGCGAGATTTGCGTGTCTCTTTGCGCCGACTGGGCGTGTTTTCGTTGCCTTTTTGCGCCGACTCGGCCTCGTCGCGAGCAAGCTCGCTCCGATTCGCTGCGGTCTCTCCGCCAGGGCTCCGCCCTAGCGGAGAGGTCCTCGCTCAACCCGGGCGGCGATCGCGTCGCCGATGTCCGCGGTACTCCGGGTGGTCCCGGGTACTCGGGAGGTGAGGTCGGCGTAGACGGCCTGCTCGATGGCGCCCGCGGCGTCGGTGTGGCCGAGGTGGTCGAGCAGCAGGCCGGCGGAGAGGATCGCGGCGGTGGGGTCGGCGAGACCCTGGCCGGCGATGTCGGGAGCCGAGCCGTGCACGGGCTCGAACATCGACGGCGTGGTGCGCTCGGGGTTGATGTTGCCGGAGGCGGCCAGACCGATGCCGCCCGTCACGGCGCCCGCGAGGTCGGTGAGGATGTCGCCGAACAGGTTGTCGGTGACGATCACGTCGAACCTGGCGGGGTCGGTGGTCAGGAAGATCGTGGCGGCGTCGACGTGCAGGTAGTCGACGGTCACCTCGGGGAACTCCGCGGCCACCTCGTCGACGATCCGCGACCACAGCCCGCCGGCGTGGACGAGCACGTTGGTCTTGTGGACCAGGGTGAGCTGCCGCCGCGGGCGCCGGGAGGCGCGGGCGAAGGCGTCGCGGACGACCCGCTCCACGCCGTACGCCGTGTTCAGGCTGACCTCGGTGGCGACCTCGGCCGGTGTGCCTCCGCGGAGCCGTCCGCCGTTGCCGGTGTAGGGACCCTCGGTGCCTTCTCGGACGACGACGAAGTCGACCTCGCCGGGGTCGGCGAGCGGCGTCGGGACGCCGGGGTAGGTGCGGGACGGGCGCAGGTTCACGTAGTGGTCGAGCTCGAACCGCAGCCGGAGCAGCAGCCCGCGCTCGAGGATGCCCGCGGGGAGCCGGGGATCGCCCGGCTTGCCCCCGACAGCCCCCAACAGGATCGCGTCATGGCCGCGGATCTCGTCGAGCACGGAGTCGGGCAGCACCTCGCCGGTGGCGAGGTAGCGCTCGGCTCCCAGGTCGTAGCGGGTCTGCTCGATCTTCACCGGGGCGGCCGCCTCGAGGACCTTGAGGGCCTCGGTGGTCACCTCGGGACCGATGCCGTCGCCACCGATCACGGCCACCCGGACGGGCGTCGTCGGGTCGGCCGAAGGGGTCGCGGCGAGGTCTGAGGTCATGGCGTCAGGCTAGTTGTCGTCCGGCCGCTGGCCGCCGTTGTCCCGTAGGTCGAGCGAGGCCTGGACCGCCTCGTGGCTGCGCGGGGTCTCTGCCTGGTACGCCGCGTCCGACGGCGTGCGGTTCTTCGCGGGACCCCAGTCGGGGTACATGTCGTACATCGTTCTGCTCCTCGTCATCGCTGGTTCGTCACTGCTGTGGATGACGAGCCGCCGCGTGGCGGAGCCGGCAGACCGGACGTGGGTCGCACGGACGGGAGTCAGGTTCTCAGGAGCGGATCGCGCTGGGAGTCGAGGCCCTGCTGCGGATCCGCCGCGGAGCGGCTCGTCGGGATCGCAAGGCCGGGAACGCCGAACTCCGCGACGAGGTGGCCTTGCTGTCAGGCCCCGCCGCGGCGATCGATGAGTACGAACACGCTCCGCATGATGCGACCACGGTACGGCGTGCCCGCGACCCGCGCATCTCGAATAGCCGTGTGGCTCACCATGTGGGACGGCTGTCCAGGGATGACAGACTCGACCGCATGAGCGCACCCCCCGAGCTGCCCGAGATCGTGACGCGCGCCTTCGACGTCTCCCGCCGCGCGGGCTACGTCTCCTTCTGCCGCAACGAGACCGGCCGGCTGCTGGCCGCCCTGGCCGCGACGCGGGACGGGACGATGGCGGAGTTCGGCACCGGGTGCGGCGTCGGCACGGCCTGGCTGCGCTCCGGCGTACGCGGCGACGACACCCGGATCCTCACCGCCGAGCTGGACCCGAGGCTCGCCGAGGCGGCGGCGGAGATCTTCCGGGACGACAAGCAGGTGGAGGTGCTCGCCGCCGACTGGTCGACACTGCTGGACCGGGGGCCGTTCTCGCTGCTCTTCCTCGACTCCGGCAAGCCCTCCGCGTCGCGTCCGGACAAGGTGGCCGAGCTGATGGCCGAGGGCGGGATCGTGGTCCTCGACGACTTCACCCCGTGCCACTCGTGGCCGCCGATCTTCGACGGCCGCGTGGACACGCTGCGCGAGGAGTGGCTCAGCGACGACCGCTTCACCGCGGCCGAGGTGCTGATCGCACCCGACGCGTCAGCGGTGATCGCCACCAAACGCTGAGCCCCGAGTGAGGAGGGAGGCCCCGGACACCGGAGCCTCCCCGATCGGGTGACGTCAGTGCGTCGGCACCTGCATGTCCTCGTCCGGGACCTCGACCTCACCGATCATCTCCTGGATCTTCTCGGTGGACAGCGCCACCTCCATGGCCCAGTAGTAGATGACCAGGCTCCAGGCGGCCACGACGACCATGTCCCAGCCGAACGGGATGAGGGCGGCGTCACCCTTCGGCCCGAAGTCGCTGAAGAAGAGGATGAGCCGAGAGACGGTAGACACCGATGCCGTTCTCGGCCTCACCCCTACGGAGGTCGAGCGCGGCTCCGCGGGGCTCAGTCGTCGGAGACCGGCACCAGGAAGGATGGCAGCAGCGCCTGGCTGAGGGGCCCGATCGCGAGCGCGTAGATGATCGTGCCGACGCCGGCCACGCCGCCGAGCAGCAGGCCGATCGCGACCACCGTGAGCTCCATCAGGGTGCGCACCAGGCGCAGCGACCGTCCGGTACGACGGGCCAGCCCGGTCATCAGCCCGTCGCGCGGGCCGCGGCCGAGCTGCGCGCCGATGTACGCCGCGGTGGCGGCCGCCTGGAGTGCCACGCCTGCGGTGAGGAGCACGACGCGCAGCCAGAGCGAGCCCGGCGCGGCCAGCAGAGTCAGGAAGAGGTCGGTCGACAGCCCGATCACCAGCGCGTTGGAGATCGTGCCGACGCCCGGCATCTCGCGCAGCGGGATCCAGGCCAGCATCACCACGAAGCTGACCAGCACCAGCGCCTGCCCGATGTCGATCGGGAACCACTTGGTCAGACCGGAGTGGAGCACGTCCCACGGAGCCAGGCCGAGGCTGGAGCGCACCATCAGCGCGATCGAGAAGCCGTACAGCAGCAGACCCGCGTACAGCTGGACCAGGCGGCGACCGAGCCGGCCCGCGCGCAGCTGCGCGATCGGGCCGAGGTCGCTCAGGGCGATCGGCTGCTGGGCGGTCGTGGACATGAGTTCATGCTCGCCGAGATTGGACTCCCCCTCAATAGCCACTTGTGAGAGAGTGGACTGCATGGTGGGATCCATTGCTGCACCGCGCCTCGCCGCCCTCGCCGCCGGCTTCGACCGCAGCCCCGCGTACGCCGGGCTCGCCGACGAGCTGATGCTGCTGATCGGCGACGGCCGGATCGGGCTCGACCTCCGGCTGCCGAGCGAGCGCGACCTCAGTGTCGCCCTCGCGGTCTCGCGCACGACCGTCACCAGGGCGTACGCCGGGCTGGTCGCGAGCGGGTTCGCCGAGGCGCGGCAGGGTTCCGGCACCTACACCCGGCTGCCCGGCGGCCGCCGCCGCGGGCTCGACCGCACCCTGACGCCGTACACCAGCGACGACGACGTGATCGACCTCAACTGCGCCGCGCCGTCCGCGCTGCCGGGCATCGGTACGGCGTACGCCGAGGCGGTGCAGGACCTGCCCCGTTACCTCGGTGGCCATGGCTACTTCCCCACCGGGGTGCCTGCCCTCCAGGAGGCCGTCGCTGCGTCGTACGACGCGCGCGGGCTGGCGACCGACCCGAGCCAGATCATGGTGGTGCCCGGTTCGCTCTCGGCACTGACGGTCGTCGCGCAGAGCCTGGTCGGCAGGGGCGACCGGGTGCTCGTCGAGACCCCCGGCTACCCCAACGCCCACGAGGCGCTGCGGCGGGCCGGCGGGCGGCGGGTCGGCCTCCCGATGGACGTCGACGGCTGGGACCTCGACGCGGCCGGCCGGCTGCTGCGCGAGACCCGGCCGCGGCTGGCCTACCTGATCCCCGACTTCCAGAACCCCACCGGCAACCTGATGTCCGGCGCCGACCGGGAGCGGCTGGCGGCGCTGCTGCGGCGGTCCGGCACGACTCCCGTCATCGACGAGTCCCACCAGCCACTCGCCCTCGACGGCCGGCCGATGCCGCGGCCGTTCGCCACCTACGCACCCGACACGGTGACGCTCGGGAGCACGAGCAAGAGCTTCTGGGGCGGCCTGCGGATCGGCTGGGTGCGGTGTCCCGACGGCGTGCTCGACCGGCTGATGAACGCCCGGGTGGCGCTCGACCTGGGCAGCCCCGTCCTGGAGCAGCTGGTCGCTGCCCGGCTGCTCGCGCGACGCGAGGCGCTGTGGGCCGACCAACGCACCCGACTGCGTGAGCAGCGCGACGTGCTCGCCGAGGCGCTGCGCACCACACTCCCGGACTGGCGGTTCCGGCTGCCGCGCGGCGGGTTGTCGCTGTGGTGTGAGCTGCCGGCGACCGGCGCGACCGCGCTCGCGATGGAGGCCGAGCGCCGCGGCGTCGTGGTCTCGCCGGGGTCGGTCTTCGCCGTCGACGGTGGGCTCGACTCGTTCGTGCGGGTGCCGTTCACCCGGCCGGCCGACGAGCTGCGCGACGCCGTCACCCGGATCGGCGAGGCGTGGGCAGCCGTCGGCGCACGGCCCTCGACGGGCACTGCCCGTGGCGGCCCGACGCGCCCGCGCGTCATGGTCGCCTGACGCACTCAGACCAGGTCGACGCCCCGCAGGGAGGTCGCGTCGATCGCACCCTCGATCTCGGCCAGCGCCTCCGCGGGGATCGCGGAGTCGACCGACAGCGCGACCAGGGCGTGCCCGCCCTTGGCGTCGCGCGAGACCTGCATGCCGGCGATGTTGACCTTGCTGTCACCGAGGATCCGGCCGACGGTGCCGACCATCCCCGGGCGGTCGGCGTAGGTGAAGAACGCCAGGTGGTCGGTCGGCTCGAGGTCGACCAGGAAGTCGTTGACCGAGACCAGCCGCTCCTTCTGGGCGATGCCGACCAGGGTGCCGCTCACCGAGACCTGCGAGCCGTCGGGGAGGGTGCCGCGGATGGTGATCAGGTTGCGGTGGTCGGGGCTCTCGCTCTCGGCGACGAGGCGTACGGCGGTGCCGCGCTCGGCGGCGAGGAGCGGCGCGTTGACGTAGGAGACCGACTCCTCGACGACGTCGGCGAAGACGCCCTTGAGGGCGGCGAGCTCCAGCACCTTCACGTCGTACTCGGTGATCTCGCCACGGACCTCGACGTCGATCTGCTGGGCCACCTCGCCCGCCAGAGCGGTGAAGATCCGGCCGAGCTTCTCGGTGAGCGGGATCGCGGGACGCACGTCCTCGGCGATCACGCCGCCCTGCACGTTGACCGCGTCGGGGACCAGCTCGCCGCTGAGCGCCAGCCGGACCGACTTGGCGACGGCGATGCCGGCCTTCTCCTGGGCCTCGTCGGTGGAGGCGCCGAGGTGCGGCGTCGCGACGACGTTCTCGAGCTCGAACAGCGGGCTGTCGGTGCACGGCTCCTTGGCGAACACATCGATGCCGGCGCCGGCGATGCGGCCCTCCTTGAGGGCGGCGTACAGCGCGCCCTCGTCGACGATGCCGCCGCGGGCGGCGTTGACGAGCACCAGCGAGGGCTTGGCCTTGGCCAGCTCGTCGGTGCCGATCAGGCCCACCGTCTCGGGGGTCTTGGGCAGGTGGACGCTGAGGAAGTCGGCCTCGGCGAGCAGGGTGTCGAGGTCGACGAGGCGCACGCCCATCTGGGCGGCGCGGCCGGCCTGCACGTAGGGGTCGTAGGCGATGACGGTCATCCCGAACGCCGCCAGGCGCTGGGCGACCAGGACGCCGATCCGGCCGAGGCCGACGATGCCGACGGTCTTCTCGTAGAGCTCGATGCCGGTGTACTTCGAGCGCTTCCACTCGCCGTTGCGGAGTGCGGAGTGGGCCGGGCTGATGTGCCGCGCGGCCGCGAGCAGCAGGCCGACGGCGAGCTCGGCGGCGCTGACGATGTTGGAGGTCGGGGCGTTGACGACCATGACCCCGGACTGGGTCGCGGCCTTCACGTCGACGTTGTCGAGGCCGACACCGGCGCGGGCGACGACCTGGAGCTTCTTGGCCGCGGCGAGCGCCTCGGCGTCGACCTTGGTGGCCGAGCGGACCAGGATCGCGTGGACGTCGACGATCGCGGCCAGCAGCTCGGCGCGGTCGGCACCGTTGCAGTGGCGGATCTCGAAGTCGGGGCCGAGCGCCTCCACGGTGGCGGGGCTGAGCTCTTCGGCGATGAGTACGACGGGCTTGTTGCTCACGACAGCGGTGTCCTCGTGGTCGATGAGGGAGGGGACGCGGATCCGAGAAGGTCCGGCACGACGCTGTGCCCGCCCGACTCTACCCGAGCGACAACAGCTCCCCGACGCCGTCCGGATACAGTGGCGGCGCCTCGTCCTCCGGTACGTCGCAGCGTCGCCACTCGACCCACATCGGCGCGCCGACGTCGTCGTACCAGCCACCCTCGGGAGGTACGACGTCCCCCTCGGCCAGCCGGCCGGCGAACACGAAGACGACCTCGTGTCCCAGCTCGCCGTCGTAGGTGAACACGTTCTCCAGCACCCCGAGGAGCCGCGGCTCGACCAGGGTCGCTCCGAGCTCCTCCGCGATCTCGCGGACCACGGCCTCAGCGGCCCGCTCTCCCAGCTCGACACTGCCACCGAGCAGCCGGTGGAAGGTCCCGCCGTCGCTCGGGTCGGAGGCCTTGAGGACGGCGTGGTGCGTGCCGGCGGAGTTGGGCAGGTACGCCATCGCCTTGACCCGGATCTGGGAGCGCTCGACCATGCGGTGAGTCTTCCACCGGTGGGGGCGAGCGGTCAGTCGCAGCCCTCGGGGCCACAGACCTCGCCGCCGGCCACGACCGGCAGCGGCGCCGGCCGGGTCGCCTGCCAGACCTGCTCCAGCACGTCGGCGAAGACCTCGGTGGGCTGGGCGCCGGACACGCCGTACGCCCCTTCGAAGACGAAGAACGGGACGCCACCGGCGCCGTACGCAAGGGCCTGCTCGATGTCGGCGACGACGGCGTCGCGGTAGCGGTCGCCGTCGAGCACCTCGTCGACCTCAGCGGCGTCCAGCCCGGTGGAGACGGCGATCTCGCGGAGGACGGCGTGGTCCGACACGTCACGCACGTCCTCGAAGTACGCCGACAGCAATGCCTCGTTCATCGCGTGCTGCAGCTCCGGACCGCCGCGCTCGAGTGCGAGGTGGAGCAGCCGGTGGGCGTCCACGGTGTTGGTGTGCAGGGTCTCGTCGAGCCGGAGCTCCAGGCCGGCCTCGGAGGCCAGCTGCGCCACGTGCTCCTGCATCTGGGCGACCCGGGCCTCCCCGCCGTACTTCTGGGCCAGGGATGCCGTCACCGTCTCGGTCCCGCCGACCGGCGCCGACGGGTCGAGCTCGAAGGAGCGGTAGACCACCTCGACGGGGTGCGGGAACGCCGCCGCCGCTTGCTCGAAGCGGCGCTTGCCGATGAAGCACCAGGGACAGACCACGTCCGACCAGATCTCGACCTTCACGACCGCCCCAACACTGCAGTCGCGAGCCCTGTTCCGTCAGCCGAAGAGCTGCTCGGCGAGGTAGTGGCCGGAGCGCGGCGCGGGGGGTACGGCGAAGACGGCCGACCCGATGTGCGAGATGTACTCGTTGAGCAGGTCGGAGCTCCCCAGCTTCCGCTGCAGCCGCACGAAGTGGTCGGGGTCGTTCATGTACGCGAGGAACAGGAGTCCGGCGTCGAGCTGGCCGACCGGGTTGATCCCGTCGGTGTAGTTGTAGCCGCGCCGGAGGATGCGTACGCCACCGTTGTTCTCGTGGGCGGCGAGCGCGATGTGGGAGGTCGGGGCGATCACGGGATGGCCGGCCTGCTGCGCCGAGAAGTCGGGCGTCTCGAGCTCGGTCGTGCCGGTGAGCGGAGCACCGTTCACCTTGGAGCGACCGATGACCCGCTCCTGGTCGCTGACGGGGTCGGAGTCCCAGGTCTCGATGTTCATCCGGATCTTCCGCGCCACCTGGTAGGTGCCACCGCTCATCCAGCCCACGTCGTCGCGCGCCCACACGAACCGGTCGATCTCGGACGGCTCCTTGAGGTTGCGGGTGCCGTCCTTGAACCCTTGCAGGTTGCGGGGGGTGCTCTGCCCCTGACCCGCGGAGGCGCGGCCGAAGCCCATCACCGTCCACCGGGTGTTCACCACGCCCCGGCCCATCCGGGCCAGGTCGCGGATCGCGTGGTAGGCCACCTGTGGGTCGTCGGCGCAGGCCTGGAGAGAGAGGTCGCCGCCGGTCGTGGCGGTGTCCAGGTTGTCGCTCGGCAGCTGGGGCAGGGCTGCCAACAGCCTGGGCCGCGCGTGGGCGAGCCCGAGCTCCGGACCGAACAGCCCCGGCCCCAGCCCGAGCGTCACCGTGAGCGAGGCCGGGCCCAGGTCGAGCGCCTCACCCGTGTCCGGCGCCACCGAGCCGGCCCGGGGCGGCTGCACGGCTCCGACCGTGCGGCCCGCCGTCAGCTGCGCGATCGCGGCCGACCACCGGGCCAGCAGGACCTGGAGGTCACGCGAGGTCCGGCTGACCAGGTCGAAGGTCATGAACACGCAGTAGCGCTGCGGCGGCGTCTCGATCCCCGCCTGGTGGAGGCCGGTGTAGAACGGCACGCTCCGGGAGAGGTCGATCGTGTCGGACGAGGCGTCGTCGCCGTTCCCCGACTCCACCGCCGCGGCCGCTCCGGCTCCGGCGATGACGCCGCCGACCGCTCCGGCTCCGGCCCCGGCGACGAAGCCGCGGCGCGACAGCGTGCGCCGCTCGCCCTGAGGGGTCGGCTCGTCGCCGGAGGTGCCGGGGTCTGGGGTCGGGTTCAGGTCGTCCATCTCAGGCCGTGACCACCTTCTCGGCCAGCTTGGCCAGGGAGTCCTGCAGCGCCTGCACCGACTGGCTCAGCTTGTTCGCGTCGGTACGGCGCAGGGTCGCGGTGTAGATGGCGAACCCGCCCAGCCCGTCCGGGTCGCGGTAGGTGTCCAGCAGCGCCTCGGTCTGGGCGAACCGGTGACTGATCTGCGTCGTCATCGCCGGGTCGATCTTGCGCAGGCCCGGCTCGAGGTAGGCGAACGCCTCCTTGGCCCCCTCGAGGTTCCCGGCGAAGTCGACCAGGTCGATGTGGCTGAAGTCCTCCTCCTCACCGGTGATCTTGTTGGTCTGCACCTCCTCGAGCAGGCTCGCGGACCCGTTGGCGAGGTCCTCGGGCTTGTAGATGAGGGTCTTGACGAGGTGGTCCAGCTTGGTCACGTTCGCGGTCAGCTCGGCAGCGAGCCGCTTGGTCGCGGGAGTGATCTGCTTGCGGCCGAACAGGTCGCGCTCGACGGCGTGGAAGCCGTGCCAGCCGACGGCCGGGTCGAGGTTGCTGGCCCGCATGTCGATCAGGTAGTCGAGGTTCCCGTGGTTGTCGGTCGGCTTGAAGCCGGGCAGCACGAAGCCGTCGACGTCGGACTCGATCCGCTCGTAGGAGGGGCGCGCCTCGGCGTACGCCTTCTGCGCGCCGGTCAGGTCGCCGGCGTCCACAGCCCGCTGCAGCGCGCGGGTGCTCTGGACCATGGCGGCCACCTGGGTGTCGACGTACCCGCCGTACTGCGTCGCGCCGCGCTTGAGCAGCGCCTGGGTGCTGCCGCCCTGGCTGGCCGCCGCACCGGTGACGGTGAGGTCGGTGAGCTCGGTGCCGGCACCGGGGCAGTACACCTGGTACTTCCCGCCGCCGAGGGTGGTGGTGAAGCTGACCGGGTCGAGCCCCGGCGCGAGGTTCTCCTTCTCGCCCAGGATCCGCTGGTCCTGCAGCAGCTCGACCTCGGTGATCCCGGTGGCGCTCTGGTTGGTGACCGTGAAGGTGACCGGACCGGCCGCGACCGAGTCGGCACTGAGCCGGCACTCGTCCGAGCCGCCGTCTCCCGAGAGCGTGATGTCCACCCGGGAGACGCCGCCGGACTGCTCGCCGGTGGTCTCGGCGGAGCCCGACGAGCTGCTGCCGCAGGCCGCGAGTCCGAGGACTGCCATGGCACTGCCGATGGCGACGGGGATCCGCGTGGCCTTACGTACTGACATGGTGTTCCCTTTCTGAGGTTGCGGCAGCCGCCGCCTTCGGGTCCGGCGCACCGTGGCCGCCGGGAGAGTCAGGGGTGCCGGCGGCGCGGGCGGCGGCGCGACCACGCCAGCCGGTCACGCCGAGCCAGACGGCCAGCGCGAGCAGGTACAGCGGGAACCAGTGCTTCCACAGCCGCCGGTCGTCAGCGACCCGTGACGTGTCGGCGATGGTGGTCTGCACGCCCTCGGTGTACGCCGCAGGCACGCGCCAGCTCCCGGTCGCTCCGGGCTCGGTCACCGTCAGCACCCGTTCCGAGGTGAGGCCACCACCACGCAGGGTGAGCACCAGACCGCTGCGGTGAACGGCCGAGACCAGCCCGTCGCCGTGAGTCACCGCGGAGGTGGTCGCGCGGGACACCCAGGAGGCGTGGAACGGGCCGGGGGTGCGACGGATGTCGAGACCGACGGGGACGCGCTGGCCGGTGAACCGCAGCAGCTGGGTGATGCTCAGCCGCTGCGGGAGACCGGCGGAGGGCCTCGCTCCCGGTGCCGCTCCAGTCCGCCGTGCCCGGCGACGACGTCGTACGCGAGGACGGAGCCAGCTCCACGGTCTGCGAGCGACCGTCAGCGGTGCGCGCGACGAGCACCGCGTGGTCGCCGTCCACGGACACCCGGGCGGTGCCGCCGCCGGCGAGCGGGGCGGTGGTGGGCACGTGCGCCCGCGGGATCGGTACGGCGAGCGCGGCGAGCACCGCGAGGGCCGCCAGGCCGCCGGCCAGCGCCAGGCGTACGCCGGGCATCGCTCGAGCGGACGGGCGCCAGCGGCGCGGCCAGAAGACGAGGATCACCATCGGCACCAGGTACGCCGCCCAGGCCAGCACCTCGATGACGCGCGGGTCGGCCGGGATCCCGAGCACGCCGCTGACGAGGGCCGCCCGGACGGAGCCCGGCGGGGCCAGCCAGGACAGGTCCACGGTGCGGCCCTGACCGATCGTGACCCAGCCGGCCTCGTGGGCGGTCCGGAACGCCGAGAGCACCAGGCCCGCGGCGACGAGGACCAGGAAGGCGTTGGTGATCGAGAAGAAGCGCCCCAGGTTGAGCCGGACCCCACCGGCGTAGATGCCGTAGCCAAGAGCGACCGCCGCCAGGATGCCGAGCACCGCGCCGACGACCGCGCTCGCCGTACTGGTCGAGGCCTGGAACGTCGCGAGCAGGAACACCGCGGACTCGAAGCCCTCGCGGAGCACCGCCAGGAACGCCATCGCGACCAGCGCCCAGGAGGTGCCGTCGGTGAGGGCCGCGGAGGCCGCACCCTCGAGGTCCCGCTTGAGGAACCGGGCGTGGGTGCTCATCCAGAGCACCATCCCGGTGACGAACACGACCGCCACCAGCCCGATGACCGTCTCCATGCCCTCCTGCTGCCGCTGCGGCAGGCTCCGCTCGACCAGGTCGAGGGCCACCCCGACCCCGATGCTCAACAGCACCGCGGCACCGACGCCCCACCACATCGGTCGCAGTGACGATCCGTTGCGGCGCAGGAAGGTCGCGATGATCGAGACGATCAGCGCGGCCTCCAGGCCCTCACGCAGGCCGATCACGAAGGTGGGCAGCATCGGTTCGCTTTCCGAGGAGACGACGGTCGGGTCCGGGGACCGCTCGCCGCGACGCTATCTTAGGTTAGCCTTACCTTGCTAAACGGGTCCGTTTCTCACCCCTTGCCGCCCGGGCCGGCCTGGGGTTACCTTGGGGTTATATCCCGCTCGAGGAAGGCACCCGGATGTCACCCAAGATCAACGTCTACCTGCCCGACGACCTGGCCGCCGAGGTGAGGTCCGCGGGCATCCCGGTCTCGGCGGTCTGCCAGCAGGCGTTGGCCGATGCGGTCGCCCAGGCCATGACCGGCCGGACCGCACCGGACACGGTCGCCGGCGCCACCGACGACCTGTCGCGCAGCTTCACCAAGCGGGCGTACGGCGTGCTGGCCGACGCCGAGAAGGCCGCAGAGGAGGCCGGTGCCGAGCCCACCACCGTGCATCTGGTCGCGGCGATGGTCGAGTCCGGTGGCCTCGCGGTCGTCGTCCTGGAGGCCGCCGACCTCGACCCGCACGACCTCCTCGACGAGCTGCGGGCCCGGCAGGCGCAGGGCGGGGCGCCCGGGTCGCTCGAGCAGGCCGCCGAGCGGGCGGTCGAGCAGGCCCGTGGGGTCGGGCACACCTACGTCGGCACCGAGCACCTCCTGCTCGGGCTCACTGCCGGTCCCACCCGCGAGCTGGCCCGGGCGACGCTGAAGGACATGGGGCTGACCCACGAGCGCGCGCTGCGGAGCGTCGCGACCGCGCTGTCGGCGTACACCTACGCCCGCGAGACCCTCACCTTCAGCGGTCTCTCCGCGCCGATCCGCGCGGCGTTGGAGGACATCCGGTCGCGGCTGGTCAGGCTCGAGAGCTCGCGGGGCTGACCCTGGCCACGAGCTCGCCGTGCGGCACCGAGATCCAGCCGTCGGGGTCCGCGGCCCAGGCCTGCCAGGCCTGCGCGACGTCCTCGAGCTCGTCGTGGGTGGCCAGGCCGTCGCGGAGCAGCTGGTCGGCCAGGGCCGAGCCGGTCACCCGGTCGGCCCACATCCCGCCCCACCAGGCGCGGGTCTCGGGGGTCGCGAAGCACCACGCGCTGGCCGTCGCGTCGACCTCCGTCAGCCCGGCGGCGTGCGCCCAGGCCAGCAGGTGCCGGCCGGCGTCAGGCTCGCCGCCGTTGGCGCGGGCGGCCACCTGGTAGAGCTCGAGCCAGCGATCGAGTCCTGGCAGGCGTGGGTACCAGGCGAACGCCGCATAATCGCTGTCGCGCACGGCCACCACTCCCCCGGGCCGGGTCACCCGCGCCATCTCGCGCAGGGCGCCGATCGGGTCAGCGACGTGCTGCAGCACCTGGTGGGCGTGGGCCACGTCGAAGTCGTCGTCCGGCAGGTCCAGGGCGTGGACGTCACCGACGAGCACCTCGGCGTTGGTGATGCCCTGTCGCTCGAGCTCGGACCGGGTCAGCGCCGCCGCCTCCTCGGTGGCCTCGACCGCCACCACCTCTCGCACCAGGCGCGCCAGGTCGGCCGTGATCGTGCCGGGCCCCGAGCCCACGTCGAGCAGACGGTCGGTCGGGCGCAGCCGCGGCAGCAGGTACGCCGCGCTGTTCTCCGCCGTCCGCGCACGGTGCGACCTGAGGACGCTCTCGGCGTGACCGTGGGTGTACGTCATCTGTCTGTGCCTCGGTCGTGGCCTCAGCGCGTCGCGGTGCCCTCGACGTAGTCGCTGTCGTGGGACTTCACCCACGACATCAGCTTGCGCAGCTCACGCCCGGTCTGCTCGATCGGGTGCTGCTCGCCCTTGGCCCGCAGTGCCTTGAACTCGGGGCCGCCGGCGTCCTGGTCGTCGATGAACCGCTGGGCGAAGGAGCCGTTGCGGATGTTCTCCAGGACGGCCTTCATGTTGTCCTTGACGTGCTCGTCGATGACCAGCGGGCCGGAGACGTAGTCGCCGTACTCCGCGGTGTCGGAGACCGACCAGCGCTGCTTGGCGATGCCGCCCTCGTACATCAGGTCCACGATCAGCTTCAGCTCGTGGAGGCACTCGAAGTAGGCGACCTCGGGCTGGTAGCCGGCCTCGGTGAGCACCTCGAAGCCGTACATGACCAGCTGCGACGCACCGCCGCACAGGACGGCCTGCTCGCCGAACAGGTCGGTCTCGGTCTCCTCGGTGAACGTCGTGCGGATGCCGCCGGCGCGGAGGCCACCGATCGCCTTGGCGTAGGCCAGCGCGAGGTCCCAGGCCTTGCCCGAGGCGTCCTTCTCCACCGCGACCAGCACGGGTACGCCGCGCCCGTCGACGTACTCGCGGCGCACCAGGTGGCCGGGGCCCTTGGGGGCGACCATGATCACGTCGACGCCCTCGGGTGGGGTGATGTAGCCGAAGCGGATGTTGAAGCCGTGCCCGAAGACGAGGGTGTCGCCCGGGGTGATGTGGGGCTCGACGGACTCGGCGTACAGCTTCCGCTGCACGTGGTCGGGCGCGAGGATCACGATCACGTCGGACTCCTCGACCGCCTCGGACGGCGTCAGCACGCGCAGCCCCTCGGCCTCGGCCTTGGCCCGCGACTTCGAGCCCTCGGGGAGGCCGACGCGCACGTCGACCCCGGAGTCACGCAGTGAGAGCGCGTGGGCGTGGCCCTGGCTGCCGTAGCCGAGCACCGCGACGTTCTTGCCCTGGATGAGGGACAGGTCGGCGTCGTCGTCGTAGAACATCTGGGCCACGGTGGGCTCTCCTTCGGGTCTGCTGCTGGGTGGTGCGGACGGGACTTCTGGGGGGATGTTTCGGCCAGGAAGTGACGGTTTCCCCGCTCAGGCGGGGAAGTTGGCAGGGACGGGTACGGCGATCGGGCGGCTGCTCCGCTCGCTGATCGAGCGCGGGCCACGGCCGATGGCGACCATGCCCGACTGCACGAGCTCACGGATCCCGAAGGGCTCGAGGACCCGCCGGAAGTCACCGAGCTTGTCGGCGTTGCCGGTGACCTCGATGGTCACCGCGTCGGGCGCCACGTCGACGACCTTGGCCCGGAACAGCTGGACGGCGTCGAGGACCTGGCCGCGGGTGGCGGCGTCGGCCCGCACCTTGACCAGCATCAGCTCGCGGTTGACGGACGCGGAACCGTCGAGCTCGACGATCTTGATCACCTCGACCAGCTTGTTGAGCTGCTTGGTGACCTGTTCCAGCGGTGATCCCTCGACGTTGACCACGATCGTCATCCGGGAGATCTCGGCGTGCTCTGTCGGGCCGACCGCGAGTGAGTCGATGTTGAAGCCGCGGCGGCTGAAGAGGCCCGCGATCCGGGCCAGCACGCCGGGCTTGTTCTCGACGAGGACCGACAGCGTGTGAGTACTCATACGTCGTCCTTGTCCCACTCCGGCGCGAGGTCGCGCGCGTACTTGATGTCGTCGTTGCTGGTGCCCGCGGCGACCATCGGCCACACCATCGCGTCGCGGTGCACCCGGAAGTCCACCACCACCGGACGGTCGTCGATGCTCATCGCCTTCTCGATCGTCGCGTCGACGGCGTCGGGGGTGTCGCAGGCCAGGCCCACGCAGCCGTAGGCGTCGGCGAGCTTGACGAAGTCGGGGATCCGCTTGCTGTCGAGGTCGGTGTTGGAGTAGCGCTCGTTGTAGAACAGGGTCTGCCACTGGCGGACCATGCCGAGCGACTCGTTGTTGATGATCGCGATCTTGATCGGGATGTCGTTGATCGCGCAGGTGGCCAGCTCCTGGTTGGTCATCTGGAAGCAGCCGTCACCGTCGATGGCCCAGACCGTGGCCTCGGGGCGTCCGACCTTCGCACCCATCGCGGCCGGTACGGCGTACCCCATGGTGCCGAGACCGCCGGAGTTGATCCAGGTGTTCGGGAGCTCGAAGTCGACGTAGTGCGCGGCCCACATCTGGTGCTGGCCGACGCCGGCGCAGTAGACGGTCTCGGGGCCGGCGATCGCGCTGAGCCGCTCGATCACGTACTGCGGCGCGAGGCTCCCGTCGGCCGGCTGGTCGTAGGCCACCGGGTAGCGGCTCTTGAGGTCGGCCAGGTAGTCGACCCACTGCTCGTAGTCGCCCGACCGGCCGGAGGCCGACTCGGTGCGGAGCAGCGTGGTGAGGTCGGTGATCACCTCACGGCAGTCGCCGACGATCGGCACGTCCGCCTCGCGGTTCTTGCCGATCTCGGCCGGGTCGATGTCGGCATGGATGACCAGCGCGCCGGGGGCGAAGGAGTCGAGGTTGCCGGTGACCCGGTCGTCGAAGCGCGCCCCCAGGGAGATGATCAGGTCGCTGCGCTGGAGGCCGGCGACGGCCGCGACGGTGCCGTGCATGCCGGGCATGCCCAGATGCTGCGGATGGCTGTCCGGGAACGCGCCCCTGGCCATCAGCGTGGTCACGACCGGGATGCCGGTCAGCGCCGCCAGCTCGAGCAGCTCACGCGAGGCCCCGGCGCGGATGGTGCCGCCACCGACGTAGAGCACCGGCCGCTTCGCATCGAGGATCAGCCGCACGGCCTCCTTGATCTGCTTGGCGTGGGGCCGGGTGACCGGGCGGTAGCCGGGCAGGTTGATCTCGGTGGGCCAGACGTACGACGTGGTGGCCTGCAGGGCGGACTTCGCGATGTCGACCAGCACCGGGCCCGGGCGTCCCGTCGAGGCGATGTGGAAGGCCTCGGCGATCGTGCGCGGGATGTCGGCGGGGTCGGTGACCAGGAAGTTGTGCTTGGTGATCGGCATCGTGATGCCGCGGATGTCGGCCTCCTGGAAGGCGTCGGTGCCGATCGAGGCCGCGCCGACCTGTCCGGTCACCGCGACGATCGGGACCGAGTCCATGTAGGCGTCCGCGATCGGGGTCACCAGGTTGGTGGCGCCCGGGCCGGAGGTGGCCATGCACACGCCCACCCGGCCGGTCGCCGCGGCGTACCCCTGCGCGGCGTGGCCGGCGCCCTGCTCGTGGCGTACCAGGATGTGGCGGATCGAGGAGTCCATCAGCGGGTCGTACGCCGGCAGGATCGCGCCGCCGGGGATGCCGAAGATGTGCTCGGTGCCGGCCGCCTCGAGCGACCTGACCAAGCTCTGCGCGCCGTTCATCGACGCGCCCGCCTGCTGGCTCATCACCGTGTCCTGTCTCGTGGAGGGGGAAAGAAAAACCCCTCGGCCGCGGACGGCGAGGGGCGACGCGAAGGTTGAGCCTGGCTCAACCCGCGCGTCCGGTGCGTACAAGGAGATGCGTGCACATGGGGCTACCGTCCCCGCCGCGTCCCGGCGCCGTCAAGGCAGTGTGTCAGGCGTCCCATCATCTGATACGTCGGTCTCGACTGTCGGACGCTCAGTCCCGGCCGTGGGGGCTGGAAATGCAGGCCTTGTTGCCCTCGGCGTCCGCCAGCACGGTGAACGACGGCGCGTGGTCGTCGGAGACCAACGTGCCGCCCGCCGCCAAGGCCGCGGCAATGCGGCCCTCCGCGACCTCGGGCGGCACGGTGATGTCGACGTGGAACCGCTGGCGTGGCTCCGGGTGTGCCTCGGTCTGCTGGAACCACAGCGGGGGCAGATCCCCGTCGGAGCTCTCCTCGACTCCCAGGACCGCCTGCCAGAACGGCCTGATGGCGTCCGCGTCCGCCGTGTCGAGCGCGACCTCGAACACGGAGAGCACCGCGGGGTCGGAGCCGATCCCCAGCTCGCGCGCGGCCTCGCTGATCCGTCGAGCCAGGTCGAGGTCGCGTGAGGTCACGCCCGAGGCGTCGTGGCTCATCAGCTTCACGCGGACGTGGGGGTACTGGAGCTCCAGGTCCGGGTGGTGGTTCGCCTCTTCGGCCATCGCACCGATCCGGTCCACGAGTGCGAGCCCGGTGCCGAAGTCACCGGTCGCGAAGTGCGCGTGCAACGCGCCGAGGAGCCAGCGCCAGTCCGGAAGGTCTGCCGCCTCGATGTCGGCGACGGTGAGGGTGGTGGAGGTCGTCATGGCTCCACCCTGCACCCGGACGGGTCCAGCGGCCAGGTCAGTCGCGATCCAGCCCGGTCGTCACGCACGCCTTGTTGCCCTGGGCATCAGCGAGCACCCAGAACCGCGGGGCGTACTCGGCGGTGACGAGCGTGCCGCCGGCGGCCACCGCGGAGGCGACCCGGTCCTCGGCGATCTCGTGCGGCACCCGGACATCGAGGTGGAAGCGCTGCCGCGGCTCGTCGTGCGGCTGTGTGGCCTGGAACCAGACCGTGGGCAGGGCTCCGGACAGGTCGAGCAGCTCCTGGTCGTGGGCCGGGCTGTCCTCGAGGCCGAGCACGGCCCGCCAGAACGGCTTGATCTCCTCGTAGTCCGGGGTGTCGAGCGCGATCTCGACCACGCTCGCGGCCGACGGGTCCGCCACCACGTCCAGGTCCGCGGCCGCGGCACTGATCGCGCGCGCCAGGTCGAGGTCGCGGGAGGTCACGCCGAACACGTCGTGGCTCATCAGCCTGATGTTCAGGTGGGGGTAGCGCAGGTCGAGGTCGGGATGGTGGTTGGCGGACTCGGCCAGCGCACCCACCGCGTTGACCAGGGCGAGGCCGGTGGCGAAGTCGCCGGTGCGGAAGCGGGTGTGCAGGGCCGAGAACAGCTGGCGCCAGTCGGAGAGCCCCGCGGCCTCGACCTCGGCGAAGGACAGGGTCGTCGTGTCGGTCATCCCGCCACCCTGCCACGCCTTTCTCAGTCGAGGGAGCCGAGCACCTCGCGGACCGCGAGGATGCCGCGCTCCAGCTCGTCGTACGACGTGGAGAGGGGCGAGAGGCCGATCCGGAGGCCGCCGGGGTCGCGGTAGTCGGGGATCACGTCGCGCTCCCAGAGCCGGGCCACGACCTCCTGCATCCGCGGGTGGCGCAAGGTGATGTGGCCCCCGCGCCGCGCCGGGTCCCGCGGCGAGACCACCTTCACGCCGTACGTCGAGAGGTGCTGCTCGGCGAGCTCGACGGCATGGGCGGTGAGCCGCTCCGACTTCGTGCGCACGGCGCCGAGGCCGGCCTCCTCGACCAGGTCGACCATGTCCTGGATCGCCAGCATCCCGACCACGGCGGGCGTGCCGGACAGGAACCGGCGGATGCCTTGCACGGGCACGTAGTCCGGACCCATCAGGAACGGGTCGGTGTTGCCCATCCAGCCCTGGATCGGCTGGGTGAAGGTGTCGAGGTGGCGCGCAGCGACGTAGCAGAACGCCGGCGAGCCCGGCCCGCCGTTGAGGTACTTGTAGGTGCAGCCGGCCGCCAGGTCGACGCCCCAGGCGTCGAGCTCGGTCGGGACGACCCCCGCGGAGTGACAGGTGTCGAGGAGCACGAGAGCCCCGGCGTCGTGGGCGACCTGGGTGATGGCCGCGGCGTCGGCCAGCCAGGCGGAGCGGTAGGAGACGTGGTTGACCATGACCAGGGCCGTCCGCTCCCCCACCACGCCCCCGACCTGCTCGGCGGTGAGACCCGCCGTGGTGTCGACGTCGACCCAGCGCAGCGTCATCCCGCACTCCTGCGCGACCCCCATCGCGACGTAGCGGTCGGTCGGGAAGTGGTCGCGGTCGATCACGATCTCGGTGCGTCCGGGCCGGGCGACGATCGCGGCCCGCATCAGCTTGTAGAGCAGCACGGTGGTGGAGTCACCGACCGCGACCTGTCCCGGCGCAGCCCCCAGGCAGACACGGCCGAGGTCGTCGCCGAGGGTCAGCGGCAGGTCGAACCAGCGTTCGTCCCAGCCGCGGATCAGGCGGACGCCCCACTCGCTCTCGACGAACGTCCGCAGCCGGTCGGCGGTGACCGTCAGCGGCCGGCCGAGCGAGTTGCCGTCGAGATAGACCAGCGGGGAGTCGGTTCCCACGAAGCGCGCGCGATACGCGGCGAGCGGATCGGCGTCGTCCAGCGGGTGGCTCATGCCACCAGTGTCGCCTACCCTCCCCGGACACTTCCAAAACCACCCCGAGAGATGGTTCGGGGCTACAGATCGCTCCCTACGTTGGTCCGGTTGCTGGCATGGGGCCGGCACGGCCGGCTCTGCCGGTCAGCTTGGGAGGGATCACCATGTCTCGTTTCGGATCCAAGGGAAGAACCACCGCTGGAATGGCTCTGGTGACCGCCATCGCCATGACCGTCATGACCCTGATGTTCACCGGCGGCTCGACGGCCTCGGCCACGGGGAGTGCCGGTGCGGGCGCGACGTCCGGGTCGTTCACTCGTATCGCCCACGGCCCTCTGGGCAACGCCAAGTCCAAGATCGTGGGCCAGACCAAGAGCGGCCAGCGGGTGACCGGGTACTTCACACCGCTGTCCCTCTCGCAGAAGAACGGCAATCTGCGTGCCCGCGGTTTGGTCAGCGGCGTGATCCACAAGGCCAACGGCAGCACCTCGACGTTCAGTGCGGTCCGCACCCTGCGCGTGAAGACCATCAACGGCACGGTGCCGGGCGCAGCGCGCACTACCGCGGCAGCCAAGGCCACCTGCAACGTGCTGAACCTCGTCCTGGCCCCGCTCGACCTCAACCTGCTGGGGCTCCAGGTACATCTGGACCGGGTCGTGCTCAACATCGTCGCCGTCTCCGGTGCCGGGCAGCTGCTCGGCAACCTCCTGTGCGCGGTGACCAACCTGCTCAACGGCGGCGGCCTCCTGTCGCAGCTGCTGACCAACCTCAACGCCATCCTCAACCAGCTGCTGCTGGGGCTCTGACCGAAAGATGACGTGTGCGGGGCGCCGGTCACTCGACCGGCGCCCCGTGGCACGCCCGCCCACTCGGCTCACGGCGTGAACCGCGTCAACGCGGCCCGCGCCGCGCATGCGATCACCGCGGTCGTGGCTTTGGTCGCCCTCGTGCTCCAGCTGGTGCAGGTGGCCAAGGGGTCGGTCGTCCTGGTGGACGCGCATCCGCCCGGTCTGCTCGACCGGCTGCTCCGCTACGTCGCCTACTTCACGATCCAGAGCAACCTGCTGGTGCTGGTCACCGCCGCCCAGCTGGCCCGTGACCCCGCCCGCGACGGCGCCGCCTGGCGCGTCGTACGGGCGATGGCGATCAGCGGCATCACCGTGACCGGGCTCGTGCACTGGTTCCTGCTCCGCAAGCTGCTGGACCTGCACGGCGCCGACTACCTCGCCGACCGGCTTCTGCACCTGGTGGTCCCGGTCCTGGCGGTGCTGGGCTGGCTGGTGCTCGGCCCGCGGCCGCGCCTCGACTGGGGGGTCTGCCTCAAGGCCGCCGTCTGGCCGCTGGCGTGGCTCGTGGTGATCCTCGCCCAGGCCGCCGTGACCGGGTGGTATCCCTATCCGTTCCTGAACCACGACAAGCACGGCTGGGGCTACGTCCTCGGCGTGTGCGCCGGGATCCTGGTGCTGTTCTTCGCCGTGTTCGCCGTGATGCGGGAGTACGACCGGCGGGTGCGACCCGCTCCCGCGGCGGTCACTGGTAGCTGACGAAGCTCACCCGTGGCGTGATGCGGCGTACCTGCTGGGGCGTGAAGCGCTTGATGTCCACCTTGTAGAAGAGCTTGAAGCCCTGGCGGAACTGCCGGGGCCGCGCCACCGCGTGGTACGTCGCGAGCTTCTGGCCGCGGGTCCCGAACCCGTCGGTGTGCTGCACCATCGCCAGCCCCGGCCGGGGCAAGATCCGGCCGACGTCGGGCAGCATCGAGAGCCGGAACTGGTGCAGCACGAAGAGCTTCTGCGGCAGCTCCTCGCGCTGGACCAGCTGCGAGAGCCACAGTGAGGTCCGGTTGACCTCGGCGGCGCGCACCGAGCCGACCACGTGCGCCGGCACCTGGTGCGGACCCATCCGCCACTCGGGGTCCAGGGCGAGACCGACCGACGGGTCCTTCAGCGCCCACGCCCAGCGCTTGGCGACGGTCGGGAAGTCGGAGCGGCCGGTCTGCAGGTCGAGCAGCAGCAGGGCGTGATGGCGGTGGGCCAGGTCCAGGTACTCGTGGACGTAGGACGCCGGGATGTCGTGGCTGTAGTCGTGGTCGGGCCCGGGCGCTCCGTCGGCGACGGTGACGATCAGCTCGTAGACCGGCTGGATCTGCTCACCGGCCTCGCGGAACGGCGCGGCGGCGCGCATCAGGCGGCGCTGCATGGTCTCGGGGTCGCTCTGGCCGAGCACGCCCATCGAGCCGGTCTGGGCGGTGCCGTAGTAGGCGACCAGGAAGCGGTGGTGCCCGAAGATCAGCTTGCCGCCGAGCGGCAGCTCCGGCCGGAGCTCGATCGGCGGCGTCGTCACCACCCGGTACGGCGCGCGCTGGACGACCGGCGTCGCCGGGTCGGCCGGATCGCTCTGGGAGGTCGGGTCGGTCGGGGGCGCGGGGACGGCCGAGGACCACGACCCGTTCCCCATGCGCCCGGCGAGCCAGGCGACCAGCAGCAGCGCCACCAGGGCGGCCACGACCAGCGTCAGCGGCGAGCGCAGGCGCGACCACACGGCGTACCTCATCACGCGAGTGTGACGTGTCGGGCCAGGGCCTGGTTGTCGACTGCACGAAGTCGGGCCGCGAGGATGGGCGGATGGAGGCACGAGGGGCGGCACTGGACCGGGCGCACCACCATGCGGAGGCCTGGCTGGCCACCCTCGGCGACCGGCCGGTGCCGCCGTCGATCGACACCGACGAGATGGTCCGCCGGCTCGGCGACCTCCCCGACGAGGCGACCCCGGCAGCCGCCGTGGTCGACCTGCTGGCCGAGGCGTGCGAGCCGGGGCTGGTCGCGATCCCGTCGGGTCGCTTCTTCGGGATGGTCATCGGCGGGTCCCTGCCCGCTGCCCTGGGAGCGGACTGGTTGACCTCGGCCTGGGACCAGAACACGGGGCTGCGCGCGGTCACCCCGGCCGCGGCGGCGGTAGAGGAGCTCGCCGGGCGGTGGGTGCTCGACCTGCTCGGGCTGCCGGGCGAGAGCGCGGTGGGCTTCGTGACCGGCGCGACGATGGCCAACTTCACCTGCCTGGCCGCCGCCCGCGACACCGTGCTCGCGCGGGCCGGCCACGACGTACGCCGCGGCCTGACCGGTGGCCCACGGGTCCGCGTCCTGGTGGGTGCCGAGCGGCATCCGTCGGTCGACCTGCCACTGCGGTTCCTCGGCCTCGGCGAGCCGGACGTCGTACCGGTCGACGCACAGGGCCGGATCCTGCCCGAGGCGCTGGCCGCCGCGCTCGCGCAGGACGAGGGGCCGGCGATCGTCGTGCTGCAGGCCGGCAACATCCACTCCGGCGACTTCGACCCGTTCGTGGAGTGCATCGTGGCCGCCCGCGAGCACGGCGCGTGGGTGCACGTGGACGGTGCCTTCGGTCTGTGGGCTGCGGTCTCGCCGCGGTGGGCCGACCCCACACGGGGGCTGGCCGACGCGGACTCGTGGGCAACGGATGCGCACAAGACGCTCAACGTCCCCTACGACTGCGGTCTCGCGATCGTTCGCGACCGTGATGCGCTGGCGTCCTCGATGGCGATGCACGGTGACTACCTGATCGAGGCCAGCGGCGACCCCCAGGAGCGCGTGCCCGAGCTGTCGCGGCGGGGCCGCGGCTTCACGTGCTGGGCGGCGCTGCGCAGCCTGGGCCGAAGCGGCGTCATCGCGATGGTCGAGGGTTTCGCCGCCCATGCACGCGCCTTCGCTGAGGGCGCGGCCGAGATCCCCGGCGTCGAGGTGCTCAACGACGTGGTCTTCACCCAGGTCTGCCTGACCTTCGGCGACGACGAGCGCACCCGGGCGGTCGCGGCCGCGCTGCTCGAGGACGGCACCACCTGGATGTCCGGCTCGCGCTGGCACGACCGTGCGATCGTGCGGATCTCGGTGAGCAACTGGAGCACCACCGACGACGACGTACGGCGCTCGCTGGACGCCCTGCGCCGGGCTGCGGAAACCTTGACCCGATGAGTCCCGACCTGCTCCGTCCACCCAAGGCTGCACCCGGCGACCGGGTCGCCGTGGTGTCGCCGTCGTTCGCGGCCCCCGCTGTCGCGCCCGCTGTGCACGAGCAGGCGATGCGGCGGCTGCAGGAGCTCACCGGGCTGGTCCCCGTGGAGTACCCGACGACCCGTCGCCTCAACGCCTCGGCGGTCGACCGGGCGGCCGACCTGAACGCGGCGTTCGGCGACCCGGAGATCCGCGCCGTCCTGGCCACCATCGGCGGCAACGACCAGGTCACCGTGATCCCGCACCTGGATCCCGAGCTGGTACGCCGTGATCCGAAGCCGTTCCTGGGCTACAGCGACAACACCAACCTGCTGAGCTGGCTGTGGTGCAACGGCGTCGCGGCCTTCCACGGCGGCTCGACCCAGGTGCAGCTCGGACCGGGCCCGTCCGTCGACGACATCCACGCCGCCTCGCTGCGGGCGGCCCTGCTCACCGGCGGAAGGCTCGAGATCACCGAGCCGGGCGAGTCCGAGGACACGGGTCTGCCGTGGGACGACCCCGCCGCCCTCACGACGTACGGCACGCGCACGCCGACCGAGCCGTGGACGTGGGCCGGCCCCGCGCGTTCGGTCACGGGTCGCGCGTGGGGCGGCTGCATCGACGTGCTGCCGGAGATTCTGATGGCCGACCGGTTCCCGGCTGACCCGCACGTGCTGGACGGCGGCGTCCTGCTGCTGGAGGCCTCGGAGGACCTGATCCCGGCGTCCCTCTTCGGGTTCTTCCTGCGCGCCCTCGGCGAGCGCGGGCTCCTCGCGACCGTGGACGCAGTGGTCGTGTCCCGCCCGCCCACCTCGACCCTCGACCTCGTCCCGCCCGCCGAGGAGCGCGCCGCCCACCGGGACGAGCAGCGCGACGTCGCCCTCGAGCTGGTGCAGCGGTACAACCCCGACGCCGTGGTCGTGGTCGGCGTGCCGTTCGGCCACACCCGACCCCAGTGGGTGCTGCCGTACGGCGGCTCCCTCACCGTCGACGGCGTCGAGCGCCGGGTCTGGGCCGACTATGACTGAGCCGGCCTTCGTCAAGCGCCGTGAGGTGGCGCGGCCCGGGTCCATCCCCGACGTGCTCCAGATGTTCCCGCGCGAGGTGCGCTTCTACCGCGAGCTCACGCCGTAGCCGGCGTCCGGGTGCCGGCCTGCGCACCTCGCCCGCCGGTGAGATCGCGCTGCTCGACTGGGAGGACTACGGCCTCGCGGCGTACGACGAGACGTACGCCACGGCGTCGCAGCTCGCAGACGCGCTGCCGTCGGCGTGCGTCCAGGGCCTGCTGTCGTTCGCCTTTGCCGAGCCCGGCAGCGACGAAGCACGCGGCTGGGTCCCCCGCCTCGAGGAGGCGGCGCGCCGCGCGTGAGAGGCGTGCGACGTACCCACGGGCCGGAGACACGGCGCCGTACCCGCGGAAAGCCGGTGCTGCGGACGCTGCGGTGACTAGCGTGGGCGGCATGCCGTGGTTCAAGAGGTCCTCGGGCGAAGAGCCGACGGAGGCGCCGGAGTCGGTGCAGGCGACTGCGACCGACGCGGCGCCACCGGTGCTGGAGCCGCTGACCCCGGCGGAGGTCGACTGGATCAGGTCGAACATCGGCGGCCTGGCCGAGCAGGACGTGCGCCTCAACGACATCGACGACCTGGGCCGCCACTACGACGAGCTGCTGGCCGCGTGGCTGCGGCTGGAGGAGTCCCGGCGCCCCGACCCGAACCAGATCATCACCCAGATCGGGCTGGGGTTCGGGCAGTACGTCGCGGACCAGGCGAGGCTGGACTGGACGGTGGCCACCGACGAGCACGGCGCGGAGATCGCGCTGCACCGGGCGCGCGGCAACGTGCTGATCTACCCCACCAACCTGGTCGCCAAGCGCTGGGCGGCCGAGCAGCTGCACACGCTGCCGGCCCTGGCCCGGCAGATGATCGCGACGGTGGAGCAGATCCCTTAGCCGCCCGAGCGCGACTCTTCTGTTCACGGTGGCCACCGCTTCACCACGTTCTCGTGGTGAAACCCCAGCGCGTGAGGTCAAACCCTCAGCCGCAGACGGCGCCGTGCGCTGCCGACTGCACGACCTTGGCGTACTTGCCGAGGACGCCGCGGGTGTACTTGGGCGGCAGCGGCTCCCAGCCGTCCTTGCGCGACTCCCACTCCTCGTCGTCCACGTCGACGTCGAGCGACCGGTTGGCGACGTCGAGGGTGATCGGGTCGCCGTCGCGGACGAACGCGATCGGGCCCGCGTCGACGGCCTCCGGGGCGATGTGACCGACGCAGAGCCCCGTCGTACCGCCGGAGAACCGGCCGTCGGTGATCAGCAGGACGTCCTTGCCGAGGCCGGCGCCCTTGATCGCACCGGTGATCGCGAGCATCTCGCGCATCCCGGGGCCGCCCTTGGGACCCTCGTAGCGGATCACGACGACGTCACCGGCCGTGATCGCGCCGTCCTCGAGCGCGTCCATCGCGGCCCGCTCGCCGTCGAAGACCCGGGCGGTTCCCGTGAACGTCGAGTCGTCGAAGCCGGCCGACTTCACCACCGCGCCCTCCGGCGCGAGCGAGCCCTTGAGGATCGTCAGCCCGCCGGTCTTGTGGATGGGCCGGTCGAGCGAGCGGAGCACGTCGTCGTCGAGTCCCGGCGGCGCGAGAGCCTCGAGGTTCTCGGCCATCGTCCTGCCGGTGACCGTCAGCGCGTCGCCGTGCATGAGCCCGGCGTCGAGCAGCGCCTTCATCACGACCGGGATGCCGCCGACCTTGTCGACGTCGTTCATCACGTAGCGGCCGAACGGCTTGAGGTCGCCGAGGTGCGGCACCTTGTCGCCGATCCGGTTGAAGTCGTCGATGGTGAGGTCGACGTCGGCCTCGCGAGCCATCGCGAGCAGGTGGAGTACGGCGTTCGTGGAGCCGCCGAGGGCCATCACGACGGTGATCGCGTTCTCGAACGCCTCCATGGTCATGATCTGGCGTGCCGTGATGCCCTCGCGGAGCAGGTTCACCACCGCCTCGCCGGAGCGGTGCGCGAAGCCGTCGCGACGCCGGTCGACGGCAGGAGGGGCGGCCGAGCCGGGCAGGCTCATCCCGATCGCCTCGGCGACGGCGGCCATCGTGTTGGCGGTGTACATCCCGCCGCAGGCGCCCTCACCCGGGCAGATCGCGCGCTCGATCCGGTCGACCTCCGCGCGGGTGATCTTCCCGGCCAGGCACGCACCGACGGCCTCGAAGGCGTCGATGATCGTGACGTCCTGGCCGTCGACCTGGCCGGGCATGATCGAGCCGGCGTAGAGGAAGACGCTGGCCAGGTCGAGCCGCGCGGCGGCCATCATCATCCCGGGCAGGCTCTTGTCGCAGCCCGCCAGCAGCACCGAGCCGTCGAGCCGTTCGGCCATCATCACCGTCTCCACGGAGTCGGCGATCACCTCGCGGCTGACCAGGGAGAAGTGCATCCCCTCGTGGCCCATCGCGATCCCGTCGGAGACCGAGATGGTGCCGAACTCGAGCGGGTAGCCACCCGCGGCATGCACGCCGTTCTTGACGGCCTGGGCCAGGCGTTGGAGCGAGAGGTTGCAGGGAGTGATCTCGTTCCAGCTGGACGCGACACCGATCTGCGGCTTGGCGAAGTCGGCGTCGTCCATGCCGACCGCGCGCAGCATCCCGCGGGCGGCGGTCTTCTCGAGGCCGTCGGTGACGTCGCGCGAGCGGGGCTTCAGATCGTGCTCTGTCATGAGCCGGAGCCTACTTCCGTGGCCACCCTCGGCCGCCTGCGATCTCAGCCAGGCGTCGCCCGGACCCGGATCCGGGTGTTTCGTCCGTCACATTCCGGGTAGTGACTAGGGACGGGGTCCTCTCGGGCCGATCTCGGGAGGGGCGTGCACCTGCGGCATCGGGTCGCAGGAGAAGGGACCAGTCCCATGAGCCTCGATCCGCAACCAGCCTCGGCGTCCACCGCCGTCGAAGGGAGCGCCGAGCACGGCCGTCAGGTCCGCAAGGCGGCCCTCGCCAGCACCGTCGGCACCACCATCGAGTGGTACGACTTCTTCCTCTACAACACCGCTGCCGCCCTCATCTTCCCGGCGCTGTTCTTCCCCGCGTCGACGGAGTACGCCGGCCGGCTCGAGTCGTTCGCGACGTACGCCGTGGGGTTCGCCGCCCGCCCGGTCGGAGCCGCGATCTTCGGTCACTGGGGTGACCGGATCGGCCGGAAGGCCACCTTGATCATCACCCTCCTCGGGATGGGCCTCGCGACCACGCTGGTCGGTCTGCTGCCGGGGACGAACACGTTCGCTGCCGCGCCTTTCGTGCTCGTGCTGCTGCGGCTGCTGCAGGGCCTCGCGGTCGGTGGTGAGTGGAGCGGCTCGGTGCTGCTCTCCATGGAGTGGGGTGACCAGAAGCGCCGTGGGCTGATGGCGAGCCTGCCGCAGCTCGGCGTGGCGTTCGGGCTGATCCTCGGCACCGGGTTCCTCTACCTGCTGAGCTGGCAGCTGACCGATGCCCAGTTCCAGTCCTGGGGCTGGCGGATCCCGTTCGTCTTCAGCCTGGTGATGGTCGCGATCGGGCTCTACATCCGGATGCGGATCCTCGAGACCCCGATGTTCGCCAAGCGGCTGCAGAAGAAGCAGATCAGCCGGCTGCCCTCGGTCGACGCGATCCGCAACCACTGGAAGCCGATCCTGCTCAGCGCCTTCGCCCGGCTCTCGGAGCAGGCACCGTTCTACGTGATCACCTCGTTCACGCTGGTCTACCTGACCGAGGAGCAGGGTTACTCCAAGACCTTCGCGCTGGCCGCGATCCTCTCGGCCGCGGCGCTGGAGGTCATCGCCGTACCGCTGTTCGGGAACCTGTCGGACACCGTGGGCCGCAAGAAGATCTACATGGCCGGCGCGGCGCTGACCGGGCTGTACGGCTTCGTGATGTTCGGTGCGATGGGCAGCGGCATTGCCGTGATCGCCTTCCTGGGTGTCTTCCTGGCGCTGATCCCGCACGGCATGCAGTACGGACCGCAGGCCTCGCTGATCGCGGAGTCCTTCCCGACCTCGGTGCGGTACGCCGGTGCCGGGATGGGCTACCAGCTCGCGTCGGTGATCGCCGGTGGCCCGGCGCCGCTGGTCGCGACGTACCTGCTGGCCCATACCGGGTCCGGCTGGTCCATCGCCGTCGCGATCCTGGGCTGCGCGATCGTCTCCCTCATCGCCGTGGCCCTGATGGACGACCACAGCAAGTCCGACATCGACGACGACGCCTCGTTCGGGCCGACCGCCCAGCCGGTCGGGGCCCGCGAGCACGCGACGTCAGGACAGAGTCGCTGACCCACCGCTGACCGGCGTGCGGGTCGCGGCCCTCAGATGACCGCGGCCCGCACGACGCACACGTCGGGCAGGTCCTTGTGGATCTCGGTCCAGGTCGTGCCCTCGTCGGGCGAGGCCCAGACTCCGCCGTTGCGACCGCCGAAGTAGATGCCTGGGGTGTCGTGCGTGTCGACGCACATCGCGTCACGCATGACGGCGACGAAGTACTGGTCGGGCAGCGCGCCGTCGCCGAGCGGCTCCCAGTGCTCGCCGCCGTCGGCTGAGCGCCAGACTCGCGCGTGGCCGTCGACGGGCCAGCGTGCCCCGGCGTCGATGATCGGGAAGGCGAAGACGGTCTCGGGGTCGTGCGGGTGGACCACGATCGGGAAGCCGAACTCCGAGGGGAGCCCGGGCGCGATGTCCTGCCAGCTGTCACCGCCGTCGTCGGAGCGGTAGACGCCGCCGTGGTTCTGCAGGTACAGCCGGTCGGGGCGCGCGGGGTGACGGGTCACCTTGTGCACGCACTGGCCGAACTCCGGGTAGCTGCGGTCGCCGGGCATGAACTCGGCCTTCACCCCGGTGTTGGACGGGTACCACGAGTCTCCGCCGTCGTCGGTGCGGTAGACCCCGCCGGTCGAGATCGCGGCGAGCACCTTCTCCGGCTCCTCCGGGTGCGGCAGGATCGTGTGGAACGCCTGACCACCGAAGCCCGCGTTCCACTCCTTGCGCTGGGGGTTGTCCCACAGGCCACGCTCGAGCCGGAACGTCTCCCCGCGGTCGGTCGACTTGAAGATCGCGCCGGGCTCGGTGCCGGCGTACACGACGTCGTCCTCGGCGCCCGGTGTCAGCTGCCAGACGCGCGCGACGGCCTCGCCGGTGTCCTCGGGGAAGCGGACGGCGCCGTTGGGCGTCTCCTGCCAGGTGGCGCCGAGGTCGTCGGAGCGCCACACCTGCGGTCCTAGCCAGCTCGAGCTGGCGCCGACGAGCAGCCGGGGGGTGTCACGGCGGGTGTCGACCAGGGCCGAGTAGACCTCCTCCATCGGGAAGTGCGGTCCGGTCCACGACCAGTCCTGACGGGCCTCGTCGGAGCGCCCGATCCACAGTCCCTTCCTGGTCCCCACCATCAGCAGCGTCTCAGCCATGACCTCGCCTCCCGTGTATTCCTGTTAGGAACAGTAGTCTGGTGGTGTCATGAGTCAAGACCTTCCGGCGAGCCTGCCGACGACGGCGTACGCCGTCCTGGGGCTGCTCACCTTCGGCGACGAGCTGACCGGCTACGAGCTCAAGCAGCGGGCCGACAACACGTTGCGCTTCTACTGGGTCGCGCCGGCGATGAGCCAGATCTACTCCGAGCTGACTCGGCTGACTGCGCAGGGGCTCGTGGAGCCGACCGCGTCCCAGGGCGAGGGCCGCCGTACGACGACGTACCGGATCACCACCACGGGGCAGGCCGCGCTGGCGGACTGGGTCGGCGAGAGCCGGGTCGGTTTCCCGGTGCTCAAGCACACGGTCCTGCTGCGGCTGCTGATCGGCCACGTCGGACAGCCGGGACGGATCCGCGCGATGCTCGAGGAGTACGTCGATGAGCTCGCGGTCGCGCGGGCCGACCTGCGCCAGGTGCGCGACTCGCTACGGGGTGCGGACGAGCCCGGCGAGGCCTTCCACTACCCCTCCGTCGTCGCCGACTGGGGCCTGGACTACTTCGCAGCCGAGGCGCGGCACACCCGCAAGGCGCTCGACCGACTGTCCACCACGACCCACTCGGAGGAACCGTGACCAGCAGAACCCTCTACTCGTGCACGATGTCGCTCGACGGCTTCATGGCCGGCCCGGGCGGTGACATGCAGTGGCTGAACAAGCATCTCGGACCGAACCCGGTGGCCGAGGGCCTCGTGCCCCAGATCGGCTCCCTGCTCGTCGGACGTCGGACGTTCGGCGGCGACGACCCGAACCGCGGCACCGACCAGGAGGGCGCGTTCGGTGGACAGTGGCACGGCCCGGCGTTCGTGCTCACCCACACCCCGCCCGCGGAGCCGGTGGCCGACACCACCTTCGTGACCGACCTCGAGACGGCCGTGGCCGCGGCCCGCGAGGCGGCTGGTGGCCTCTACGTCAACGTCCTGGGCGCCGATGTCGCCCGCCAGTGCCTCGCCGCCGGGCTGCTCGACGAGGTCCTGGTGCTCGTCGTACCCGAGCTGCTCGGCGACGGCACCCGCCTCTTCGACTGGCCCGGCGGCCACAGCGTCGACCTCCGGCTGCGGGAGTTCTCCGAGGCCGGCGGCACCGCCAACCTCTGGTACGACGTCGCCCGCTGACACCGAGTCGGCGCAAAGAGGCACGCCAGGAACGCCGAGTCGGCGCAAAGAGGCAGCCGAATCACGCCGAGTCGTCATGTGCCGACTCGGCGTGAGTAGGTTGCGGGGGTGCTGTCGAGGATCCCGCCGGTGTGGCTGGTGGTCGTCGGCATCCTGTCGGTGCAGTTCGGCGCCGGGATCGCCAAGAACCTGTTCGACGTCGCGGACCCGACCACCCTGGTCTGGCTCCGGCTCGCCACCAGCGCGGTGATCCTCGCCGCGATCGCCCGGCCGGCCCTGCGTGGTCGTACGACGGAGGACTGGCAGGTCGCGGTCGCGTTCGGGGTCGCTCTCGGGACGATGAACTGGGCGATCTACCAGTCCTTCGCCCGGATCCCGCTCGGGATCGCGGTCACCATCGAGTTCCTCGGACCGCTCACCCTGGCCGTGATCGGCAGCCGCCGTCCGCGCGACCTGCTGTGGGCGCTGCTGGCCGGGGTCGGCGTGGCGCTGCTCGGCTTCGAGCACGGCGAGATCACCTGGGCCGGGGTCGGGTTCGCGCTGCTCGCCGGCGCCGCCTGGGCCGCGTACATCCTGCTCAGCGCCTCGACCGGCCGCCGCTGGCCCGGCCTGGAGGGGCTGACGGTCGCCAGCGTGGTCGCGACGCTGATGCTCACGCCGTTCCTGATCGCGTTCTCCGGACGCGGGCTCGGTCAGCCGCACGTGCTGGTCGCGGGTGCTCTCGTCGGCGTGCTCAGCTCGGTGATCCCCTACTCCTGCGAGATCACCGCCCTGCGCACGATCCGGCCGTCGGTCTTCGGGATCCTGATGAGCCTCGAGCCGGCCGCCGCCGCGCTGGCCGGCATCGTGGTGGTCCACGAGTACCTGACCGCCGTCCAGTGGCTCGCCGTCGGCTGCGTCGTGGCGGCGAGCGTCGGCGCCACGCGCGCCGAGCCGCGTCTCGCCACCCCGCTCCCCGACTGACGCGCGAAAGATTTCAGCGCACCAGGTCGATCCGGGTCTCGGTCTGGGGCCAGCCGACGCCGGCGAAGGCGCGGGCCATCGGAGTGTTGGTGTTGTCGGTGTCGGCGATCAGGACGGTGGCGCCGGAGGCGACCAGCTCGCGGGTCTGCCAGGCCAGCAGCTGGCGACCGAAGCCGCGGCCGCGGTGGTCACGACACACGCCCACGAACAGCACGAACGCGCGGCCGCTCGGCATCAGCCGTCCGGACACCAGCCCGACCAGCGACCCGCTCGCGTCCGTGGCCAGCCGGAGGCACTCCACCGGGTCGGCCTCGAGCAGGAAGGAGAGGCTCTCGCGGCAGGCCTGCTCGAAGCCGAATTTCTCGACCAGCCCGGCGTCGTGGGCGTCCAACGTCTCGCGCATGACCTCGCGGTGGCACTCCACCAGCCGCGGGTCGTCGGGCCCGGTGGGCTGCTCGAGGAACAACCCGGTCGGTACGTCGTCCCCCAGCCCGGCCGGCGGCTCGAACTCGTAGTGCCGCCTCTCCACGAGCAGCCGCCAGCCGGCCTCGCGCAGCGGGTCGGTCAACGCGGCGAGCGAGGGGTCGTCGAGCGTCGCGTCCGTCGGCGCGAAGATCCCCGCTTCCTCGGCGCCGGCCGCGACGGCCTCGGCGCTTGCGTGGGCGACGAGAGCCCGGGCGACCGCCGGGTCGGAAGGCAGACCGAAGTGGTCGAGCACGAAGACCCGCTCGTCGGGCGCGTCGGCCCCGAAGGCGGCGACGACGCCCAGCGGCGTCGGGTCGTCGTCGTACCGCACGGCCCAGACCCACGCCGGCCGGCGCCGTCCGGAGCCGAAGGTGTCGCGCAGGTGCGCGTCGCCGCGGATCCGGCGCTGGGTGGGCGAGTCGACGGGCAGCGGGCTCGCGGCGAGCAGGGCACGGGCCTCCTCGACGGAGGCGGGATGGAAGAACTGCAGAGCGGGCATCGGGTTCCTCAGATCTGGGAACCGGCCTCGTCCCGGAGGCCGGCGGGTGGCGTGGACATCGCGGCCTCCTCTCCGTTGTCACCGGCGCTGTCGTCGGTGGCGCTCACGCTAGGGGGCGTGGTCGGCGGCGACAACGGCTTTTCGACCGTCCCGACGATGACCACCCGGCGCGCGGCGCGGCGCAGGGTCGTGAGCACCGATGGTCCGAGGACGACGATCGCGACCGCGTTGGTGATCGCGCGGCCGGTGTCGAACGAGCCGGTCGAGGTGATCAGGGTGTAGATCAGGAACCGGTGCAGGTTCACGATCATCGGGTCGCCAGGGACGAAGGCGAGCCCGGTGTGGCCCGGGACGGCGATGCCGAGCACGAACGGCCAGGACGAGAGGTTGAGGAGCAGCCCGAACGCGTACGCCGCCACCACGCCGTACGCCGCCAGCATCATGATCTCGGCCCGGCCGGTGTACCGACGCGGCAGCAGGCCGGCGCCCATCCCGACCCAGGCCGAGCAGAGCATCTGGTAGGGCAGCCACGGCCCCACCCCGCCGGTCAGCAGGGCCGAGGCGAACAACGACGTGCAGCCGAGCACGAAGCCGAAGCCCGGCCCGAAGACCCGCCCGGCCAGGATCAGCAGGAAGAACACCAGCTCCACGCCGCCGGTGCCGGGCGAGAGGCCGCGCAGGACGGCGATCACCGCCGAGAGCACGCCGAGCACGGCCAGCACCCGCGGGTCGAGTCCTCCCTCGGTCACCTCCGCCAGCACCACGACGATGACCACGGGCAGCAGGGCGAGGAAGACGAACGGCGGGCCCATCTGCCCCCCGGACGGGCTCCGGACCAGCAGCGGCCAGATCAGCATCATCAGCCCCGCGACCGAGGCGACGGTGAGGATCAGCCCGGAGCGGCGGCCGAGCGGTACGGCGTGGGTCCGGGTCACCGCGGCACCTCGTCGACGCGCAGCCAGCCGGGGCCGAGGATCTTGGTGACCTGCGGGGCGAACGCCGGTGAGGCCGCCAGCACCTCCCGGGTGGGGCCGTCGGAGACGACCTCGCCCTGCGCGAGCACCACCACCCGGTCGGCGGCGACGGCGGCGAACTCCACGTCGTGGGTCGCCACCATCACCGCGTGCCCGTCGTCGGCGAGCACCCGGAGCACGGTCGCGAGCTCGGCCTTGGCTGGATAGTCCAGACCGCGGGTGGGCTCGTCGAGCAGCAGCACCGGTGGGGCGCCGACCAGCACCACGACCAGGGCCAGGGCGAGCCGCTGCCCCTCGGACAGGTCGCGCGGATGGCTGTCGTCAGGGACGTCGGGGACCAGCCGGTCGAGGAGCTTGCGGGCCTCCCCGGAGCCGCCGTCCGCGGCTGTGCACTCCTCGGCGACGGTCTCGAGGTAGAGCAGGTCGGCGGCGGTCTGCGGCACCAGGCCGACGAGGGTACGGCGCAGCGCGGGCGCCAGCGCAGCGGGATCCTGGCCGGAGACCTCGACGCGTCCGGCCCGGCGCTGACGGCTGCCCTGGAGGGTCCAGAGCAGGGTCGACTTGCCGGATCCGTTGCGGCCCATCAGGGCGGTGACGGTGCCCGGCCGGAGCCGGACGCTCGCGTCCTTGAGGGCCACAGTCTCGCCGCGGACCACGGTGAGGCCCTCGCCGACCGCGACCGGCTCGGCGTACTCATGCGGAGCCGACGTCGGTGGCGCGCCGAGGTCGAGCCCGCGGGCCAGGCGGCGCGCGTCGCGGACGGTGACCGGCAGCGGGTCCCAGCGCAGGCGGCGGCCGAGCTCGGTGATCGGGGGTACGACGGGCGAGACGGCGAGGATCTCGGCCGGCTCGTCGGTGCGCACCGTGCCGTTGCCGGTGAGCAGCACCATCCGGTCCGCGAACGGCACCACCCGCTCCAGCCGGTGCTCGGCCATCAGCACGGACAGCCCCAGGTCGTGCACGAGCCGAGTCAGGGTGGCGAGCACCTCCTCGGCAGCAGTCGGGTCGAGCGCCGAGGTCGGCTCGTCGAGCACCAGGAGCCGCGGGTGCATGGTCAGCACCGAGCCGATGGCGACCCGCTGCTGCTCGCCGCCGGACAGGGTGCGCAGGTCGCGCGCGCGCAGGGCGTTCAGCCCGAGCAGGTCGAGGGTCTCCTCGACCCGGCGGCGCATGGTGTCGGGGGCCAGGCCGAGCTGCTCCATGCCGTAGGCGAGCTCCTCCTCGACGGTGTCGGTGACGAAGCCGGCGGCCGGGTCCTGACCGACGTACCCGACGAGGTGGGCGCGCTCGCGCGGCGGCTGGTGGACGACGGAGCGACCGTCGATCACTACGTCGCCGGACAGCGTGCCGCCGGTGAAGCGGGGCACCAGCCCGGTGACGACGCCGAGCAGGGTGGACTTGCCGACGCCGGTGCGCCCGGAGACCACCACCAGCTCGCCCTCGTCGACGGCGAGCTCGACGTCCTGGAGCACGGGGTGGTCGGCGTATCCGAAGCCGAGACGGCGCAGCTCGATCACGCGCCACCTCCACGCCGTACGGCGGGCAGCGGAGCGCACAGGGCGCCCACGAGAGCGACGCCCGCCGCGAGCAGCCCGAACCCGCTGAGCGCCGGCGCGACGGTCAGGGAGGGATACGCGATCGTCAGCTGGTGGTGCGACATCCACCAGACCGACAGCGCGACGGCCGCCCCGGACGCAGCGACGACGGCCTCGGGCCACAGCCACGGGGCGGGCCGGTAGCGGGTGCGGCCGACCCGTCGGCCGGCGCCGCGGACCGCGAGCAGCGACACGACCACCCCGACCACGAGCATCGGGCTGCCCACCCAGGCGGGCGTGGTGTGGTCGAGCGCGCCGTACACGCCGACGCAGATCGCGCAGAGGCCGAGCAGCATCAGACCGCCGGTGGTACGACGTTCGCGCGCGGTGGCGCCGGCGGTGCGGCCGTAGCCGCGGGTGTCCATCCCCGCGGCCAGTGCGAGCGACCGTTCGAGCGAGTCCTCGAGCACAGGCACGATCAGCCGCCGAAGCCCGCGGACCCGACCAGCCTCGCCGCCACGCAGGGTCTGGGCCGCCCGGACCCGCCGGAAGGCGTCGGCCAGGTGCGGCAGCATGGTGATCGCGACGACGAGGGCACTGCCGACCTCGTAGAGCGCCGGCGGCACCGAGCGGAGCAGCCGCTTGGGGTTGGCCAGCGCGTTGGCGGCGCCGACGCAGATCACGATGGTCGCGAGACGGAGCCCGTCGTACAGGCCGAAGAGCAGCGACTCCTGGGTGACCGAGCCGAGCAGCCGCAGCCCGAGCGTCCAGTGCGGCAACGGGATCGAGGGCAGGGTGAGCAGCACGCGGCCGCCGTCGCCGCCACCCACCAGGATCCGGAACACCACCCGGATCACCACGATCGCCAGACCCAGCCAGAGATAGAGCCGGAACGAGTCGGCCCACGGCGACGCGCTGCGGCGCGCCGAGACCGCCAGACAGGCGACGCCGATCAGCATCAGTAGCAGCCACGGGTTGGTGGTGAACGACGCGGCAACGGCCAGCCCGAAGGCCCACAGCCACCAGGCGACCGGGTGCAGGTCGCGTGGCAGGCGGGCGATCGCGAGGCGGCTCCGCATCAGGCGCCGCCGCTGCGATTGCGGCGTACCAAGGTGACGGCGCCCGCCGCGACGAACAGTGCCGCCACCAGGGCCGGTGGCACCCACCCGGGCAGGCCGGAGTCCGAGCCGGGCGCGGAGGTGTCCGGCGGCGGGGCCGCCTGCGCTCCCGCAGGTACGTCGGACCGGCTCGCCGACGGCGACGCGGGCGGGCGCGTGCTGGGGTGTGGGGAGGGTTTCGGCTTGGCCGAGTGGGACGGGGACGGCGGGCCGGAGGCGGAGGCGGCGGGCGACGACGAGGTGGGCGCGGAGGTCGGTGCCGAGGTGGGCGCGGAGGTCGGTGCCGAGGCGGGCGTCGACGACGGCCGGTGGGTGGGAGACGAGGTCGGCGACGAGGGGGACGCCGGTGCAGTGGCGTGTGCGGTAGGCGTCACCCGCGGTGTCGCCTTGCCGTCGCCGCTCTGCCAGGAGAGCGCGACGTACCCGCCGTCCGGGATGTGGAGCGACCAGGCGCCGGTCGAGGAGTAGGTCCAGTGGCCGGACTTCCCGTCGGACCACCACAGCGACCAGTACGCGTCGGCCGGCGGAGTGTTGACGCACGGGTCGTCGGCAGGAAGGCCGTCGACCCGGCACACGAAGCCGGCCTGGCGCTGCACGGGTGTGAGCTGGTGGCCGACGTCGGTGATCTGAGCCGCCGCGGTCTTCCCGCCGCCGCCGGCGTCACAGGCCGACTGGGCCCCGCCGCCGAGGTCGTGGAAGTCGACGACCACGGTGACGCCATGGGTACCCGTGCAGGACGCGGCCTGGGCGGGTGCGGACAGGCCGAGCCCCGCCGCCGCGGTCATCACGACCGCGGCGACGAGGCGTACGACGTACCCGGGCACCGTCACCGGCAGTGCGCGCCACCGAGGAAGAGCAGTCCCGGGGCGGCCTGGGCCGTGGCGCGGCGCCACGCGTCCTGCTTCTTGTTGGTGATGCCCTGGCGCATGCCCTGGCGGAGGTCGGCGCCGTCGAAGGCGACCGCGCCGCGCTGACCGGCCAGCGGCGTGCCCTTGAGGCCGGTCCCGAGCTGGAGCTTCGAGACGAACGTCGCGGCGTGCGCGGCCGCCATGCAGCGACCGCCCGTGCCGAGAGCCCAGGCGGCGAGGCCGGAGCTGTTCGAGTTCGGCTTCGAGCCGCTCGAACCCTCGGAGACACCGCCACTCCGGTCCTCCTGTGCGGCGAGCCAGCCGAGCGCGCCGTTCAGGCTCCGGCGGAGGGCGGGGCTGGTCGAGCGGTACTTCCAGAGCTGGGTGACGACCAGAGAGGTGACGTCGTTGTCGGCCGGGCTCTTCGCGGTGCATGACTGCTTGCGTGCGGTCGCCTTGCCGAGGTCGAGGCGGAAGTAGCCCTTGCCGCACTGCTGCATCAGCAGGTACTTCAGAGCCGGCGCGGCCAGCTTGTCGTGGGCGGCGAGGAGCCCGCTGACCGCGAAGACCTGGCCGATGCCGTTGGCCGAGTCGCCGAAGCTGCTGGTCGGGTCGACGACGTCCTGGATCCGGCCGCGAGCCGGGCCGCTGATCTGGACGCGGGCCTCCAGCTCCGCGACCAGGTCGGTGCCCCCGAAGCTCCGGGCGCCACCGCCGGTGGTCTGGGCGAACACCAGGAGCTTGGCGACCGCGCCGGCGAAGACGTCGGAGAGACCGAAGGCCGCGTCAGTCGTGTAGTCGGGGACGTGCTTGCTCATCGCGGTCCGGATCCGCTTGACGGTTGGCTGGTGGCCTCCCGTCGCGACCAGCGCGAAGCCGGTGTCAACGGAGAGGCCGTAGTCGTCGAACCCGCCGAAGGTCGGGTTGTGGATCAGGCCATGGGTCAGCTGGCCCGACAGCCAGGTGGCGCCCTGGCCGGCCGGGGAGCCCGGAGCGGCGGCCGCGTGCGCCGGTTCGCCGGTGGCGACCAGAGAGACCGCCAAGGCGGAGGAGAGGAGTGCCGTGACGGCACGATGGATCAAGGACATGCTTTCCTTCCCGCTGCGACAGCAGGAAGGCGCCGATGATCGGGCGGGCCCACCCGCTGCTTTTCCACGACAGCGTGTGTTCGGAACGCGTCGTGACAGGTGTTCCGGCTCGCCATGTGCCTCGGTGAAGAGGCGGTACACGGCCTACGGTTGCGGGTCAGCGCCGGCTTCGGACCGGCTTCCCCCACCACGTGCGCAATTGGGTTGTGATCACGCGCAGCATAGTCGCGCCGGCGGGTGGCGACGCAAACGCCGTACGCCTCGACGCTCATGCCCCACCCGCTACACGACCGACGTACTTCTGGCGCTTCGTAGGGGTTGCAACGCCTACTAAGCGCCGGGATCGCCGGTCAGCCGGTGATCCCGACGGCGACCGTCAGGACAGCTTCTCCAGGATGAGCTCGCGGACCCGGCCGGCGTCGGCCTGGCCGCGCATCTCCTTCATCACCGCGCCGATCAGGGCTCCGGCCGCCGCGACCTTCCCGTCCCGGATCTTCTCGGCGACGTCGGGGTTGGCGGCGATCGCGGCATCGACGGCCGAAGCGAGGGCGCCCTCGTCGGACACGATGCCGAGGCCGCGCGCGGCGACGATCTCGTCGGGCGTGCCCTCCCCCGCGACCAGCCCGTCGAACACCTGCCGGGCGAGCTTGTCGTTGAGGCTGCCGTCGTCGACGAGCGCCTGCACTCGCGCCACGTCGGCAGGGGTCACACCGAGGGACGCGATGTCCGTCTCGGACTCGTTGGCGCGCCGGGCGAGCTCACCGAGCCACCACTTGCGCGCCGCCTGCGGGGTGGCACCTGCACCGATGGTCTCCTCGACCAGGACCAGCGCTCCCGCGCCGACGGTGTCGCGCATGTCGAGGTCGGAGAAGCCCCAGGCCTCCTGCAGCCGCGCCCGCTTCTCGTGCGGTGGCTCGGGCAGCGTGGCGGCGAGCTCGGCGACCCACTCCCGGCTCGGCGCCATCGGCACCAGGTCGGGCTCGGGGAAGTAGCGGTAGTCCTCGGCGTCGGACTTCTCGCGCCCGCTCGTCGTGACACCGGTGTCCTCGTGCCAGTGCCGCGTCTCCTGGAGGATCGAGCCGCCGCCGGCCAGGATCGCCGCGTGCCGGCGCATCTCGAAGCGCGCCGCCCGCTCGACCGAGCGCAGGGAGTTCACGTTCTTGGTCTCGGTGCGAGTGCCCAGCTTGGTCTCGACAGGCTCGACCGACGAGGGCTTCGGGGCGAGCGAGAGGTTCACGTCGCAGCGCAGCGAGCCCTGCTCCATCCGTACGTCGCTCACGCCCAGGCCGAGCAGCAGCTCGCGCAGCTGCGCGACGTACGCGCGAGCGACCTCGGGTGCCTTGTCGCCGGTGCCGAGCACGGGCTTGGTCACGATCTCGATCAGCGGGATGCCGGCCCGGTTGTAGTCGACCAGCGAGAAGTCGGCGCCGTGGATCCGGCCGGTGCTGCCGCCGACGTGCAGCGACTTGCCGGTGTCCTCCTCCATGTGGGCGCGCTCGATCCCGACCCGGTAGGTCTCGCCGTCGACCTCGACGTCCATGAAGCCCTCGAACGCGATCGGCTCGTCGTACTGGCTGGTCTGGAAGTTCTTCGGCATGTCGGGGTAGAAGTAGTTCTTCCGCGCGAACCGGCACCACTCCGCGATCTCGCAGTTGAGCGCGAGCCCGATCCGGATCGCCGACTCCACCGCCTTGGCGTTGACCGCGGGCATCGAGCCCGGCAGCCCCAGGCAGGTCGGGCAGGTCTGGGTGTTCGGCTCGGCCCCGAACTCCGTCGGGCAGCCGCAGAACATCTTGGTCGCCGTGTTCAGCTCGACGTGGACCTCGAGCCCGAAGGCCGGGTCGAACTGCGCGAGCACGTCGTCGTAGGCCATCAGCTCGGCGGTCATCAGCGGCCTCCTTCCAGTCCAGGTGCTCGGTCGAGGAGAGGGCCGCCCCACTCCCGCGCGAGCAGCGCCTCGAGGGCTGCGCCGACCCGGTAGACCCGGTCGTCCTGCAGCGCCGGAGCGAGGATCTGGACGCCGGCCGGCAGGCCGTCCTCCTCGGCCAGACCGCTGGGCACCGAGATGCCCGGCACGCCGGAGAGGTTGGCCGGGATCGTGGCCAGGTCGTTGAGGTACATCGCCAGCGGGTCGTCGACCTTCTCGCCGAGCTTGAACGCGGTCGTGGGAGCGGTCGGGCTGACCAGCACGTCGGCCTGCTCGAAGGCGGCGTCGAAGTCGCGCGCGATCAGCGTGCGCACCTTCTGCGCCTGCCCGTAGTACGCGTCGTAGTAGCCGCTCGACAGGGCGTAGGTGCCGAGGATGATCCGGCGCTTCACCTCGTCGCCGAAGCCGGCCTCGCGTGTGGCGCGCATGACGTCCTCCGCGCTCGGGTCCCCGGCCGGGGTGACCCGCAGGCCGTAGCGCATCGCGTCGAAGCGGGCCAGGTTGGACGACGCCTCGGCCGGCAGGATCAGGTAGTACGTCGCCAGCGCGTGCACGAAGTGCGGGCACGACACCTCGACGACCTCCGCGCCGGCCTTGGTCATCAGCTCGACGGACTCGCGGAAGCGGGCGAGCACCCCGGCCTGGTAGCCCTCGCCGCCGAGCTCGGTCACCACGCCGATCCGGACGCCGGTCAGGTCGCCCTCGGCGCCGTGGCGTGCAGCGTCGACGAGGGCCGGGAGCGGCGCGTCGATGCTGGTGGAGTCGAGCGGGTCGTGCCCGCCGATGATCTCGTGGAGCAGGGCGGCGTCGAGGACGGTCCGGGTGACCGGGCCGGCCTGGTCGAGGGAGTTCGCCAGGGCCACCAGGCCGTAGCGCGAGACCCCGCCGTACGTCGGCTTCACCCCGACCGTGCCGGTGACGGCGCCGGGCTGGCGGATCGAGCCCCCGGTGTCGGTGCCGATCGCGAGAGGTGCCTCGTACGCCGCGACGGCGGCCGCGCTGCCGCCGCCCGAGCCACCCGGGATGCGGGTCAGGTCCCATGGGTTGTGGGTCGGGCCGTAGGCGCTGTGCTCGGTGGAGGAGCCCATCGCGAACTCGTCCATGTTGGTCTTGCCCAGGATCGGGAGACCGGCCGCGCGCAGCCGGGCGACGACCGTGGCGTCGTACGGCGGCACCCAGCCCTCGAGGATCCGCGACCCGCAGGTGGTGGGCAGCCCGCGGGTGGCGAGCACGTCCTTGACCGCGATCGGTACGCCGTCCAGCGCGCTCGCCGGCGACCCGGAGGCGCGGCGCTCGTCGGCCGCCGCGGCGTCGCGGAGCGCTCCGTCCGCGTCGACCTGCAGGAAGGCGTGCACGGCACCGTCGACCTCGGCGATCCGGTCGAGGTGGGCCCGGGTGACCTCGACGCTGGTCGTGTCCCCTGCCGCCAGCGCCTCGGCGATCTCGGCGGCGGTGCGCCGATCGGGGCTCACTGCTCGTCCCCGAGGATCCTGGGTACCTTGAACCGCTGCTGCTCCACCTCGGGCGCTCCGCTGAGCGCCTCCTCGGCGGTGAGCCCGGGCCGCACCACGTCGTCGCGGAACACGTTGGTCAGCGGTAGCGCGTGGGAGGTGGGCGGGATGTCGTCGGAGGCGACCTCGTTGATCGACGCCACCGACTCGAGGATCACACTCAGCTGCGGGGCGAGATGGTCGAGCTCGGCGTCGGAGAGGTCGATCCGGGCCAGGTCGGCGAGGTGCGCCAGCTCGTCGCGGCTGATCTGGACGCCGGTGCCTGCGGAGGTGTCGGGCATGGGCTCATCCTAGGGAGCAGCGAGGGGCACCCCACCCATCGGGCTGACCTCGGCGAAACCGCCACGAAGACGGCCCGGCCGCGGTTACCGTGAAGGCCGTATGACTGGTGTCCGCGAGTCAGAGATCGACGGTGTCCTGTGCTTCTGGGTAGACATGGGACGCCCGGCCAGTGCTGCCCATCTCATGTTCCGCCAGGGGCTGGCCGACGAGCCGCTCCACGAGAGCGGCTGGCTGCATCTCCTCGAGCACCTCGCCTTGCTCGACCGCGAGACCCTGACCCGTCCGATCGAGGGACGGCTCTCGCTGCTGCGCACGCACTTCGCCGCGTTCGGCGGCCCCGAGGCGATCACCGAGCACGTCGGTGCGCTCGCCCGTTGGCTGGCCGAGCCCGACCTGCGTCTCCTGCCGCGTGAGCGGGGGCTGCTCCAGGCCCAGGCCCACGAGCCGCGCGACCGGCTGACCCGTTCACTGACGTGGCGGTACGGCGCGGCCGGACCGGGCGTCACCAGCTACGCCGAGATCGGCGCCGTACGCGCCACCGAGCAGCTCCTCATCGAGAAGTCGCGCCGGGTGTTCAACGCCGCCAACGCGATCCTGGTCCTCGACGGTCCGCCGCCCGAGGGCCTGTCGATCCCGCTGCCCGCCGGCGAGTACTCCCCCGCCCGCACCGCCGAGCCCATCGCCCGCCCGCTCCCCGCGGCCTACCGCGACGAGGTCGGTCTGACCCTCAGTGGCGTGGTCACCCGCAGCCATGAGGCTGCCTTCCTGCCGATCGTCCTCGAGCGCGCGCTGCACGACGGCCTGCGACGCCACAGCGGCTCCGCGTTCGGGCTCTGGGCCTCGATGGCCGACGTCGACAACGAGCACGCCGTCGTCGCGGGCGGCTCCGAGGTGATGGCCGAGATGCTGCCGAGCCTGGCCAAGGCGGCGTTCGAGGTGACCGGCCAGCTCGCCCAGGACGGCGTACCCCGCGAGTGGGTCCAGGAGGCCGTCGACCGTCGCCTCCGGATGTTCGAGTCCCCGGCCGCCCGCGGCGAGACCGCCCTGGAAGCGGCGTACTCCGCGCTGAGCGACCGCGTGCCGCTGACCTACGAGGAGCTCCTCACCCAGCTGCGCGAGACCGACCCCGAGGGCGTCGACCGGGCGGCTCGTGAGCTGCACACCTCGCTGCTGGTCGGCCTCCCCGAGGCTGCCCCGCTGCACCGCGAGATGCCGGCGGTGTCGTTCCCCGACGCGCGGCCCCGGGGCACCGGCGAGAAGCACAACCACGTCAACTGGCCCGCCGACATGACGACCTTCTCGGTTGACGAGCAAGTCGCGGAACGACTCACCGGCAGCATGTCCCGCTCCCTGCGCCTGCGCGACGTCGTCGCCCTGCTGGCCTGGCGCGACGGCACCCGGCACCTGATCGGCCGCGACGGGGACGTCATCGAGATGGAGCCGCGCGAGTGGTCGCGCGGCAAGGACCTCACCAAGGCGCTGGACGCCGCGATCCCACCCGACCTGCACGTCCCGATGGCCGACCGGGCCGTCACCTTCAAGCCGATGAGCCTCACCGAGCGGGCCGCCTCGGCCTTCGGCCGCGTGGCCAACACCCGCGTCGGCCTGTCGTCGCTGCTCGGGCTGGTGGCGCTGCTGGCGGTCGTGGCCGTCATCGCGGGCCACCTGATCCTCGGCGTGGTCCTCCTGGTGCTGGCCGGGGCGCTCGGCGCGCAGCTGTGGCGCACCGAGGCCGGGCACGCTCCGACGGCTCCCACCTCGCCGCCTCCCTCGGCCACCTAGCCGGCATGCCCCTCGCCACCCTGCGCGACGGCCGCACGCTGGCCTGGTCCGAGGGTGGTGACCCTGCCGGACTACCGGTCCTCTTCTTCCACGGGTGTCCTGACACGCGACGCGCAGCCGAGAGCGGGTACGACGCAGCGCGCCGCCTCGGCGTACGCCTGATCGCGGCCAACCGTCCGGGGTACGGCGCGTCCACCCCGGCCGCTCCGTCGTACCGACGCGTCGCCGACGACGTGGTCGCGCTCGCCGACGACCTGGGTCTCGACCGCTTCGCGGTGCTCGGGATGTCGGTGGGTGGGACCTTCGCGCTGGCCTGCGCCGCCCTCCACCCCGACCGGGTGGCCTCAGCCGCGCTGGTCGCGACCCCCGGCGAGGCTCCCCGGATGGACCCGCCGTGCACCCGGAACGATCTCGATGCCGACGGCGCGGCCTGGTTTGCCGCCCTGGCCGAGGGAACCGTCGAGGACAACGTCGAGACGGTCCGCCCCGGCTTCCTCGCCTACCGCGCGACGGTCGACCCCGAGGACACCGACGACCTCGCCCTGGCCGACCGCTGGACCAGCGCGCTGCCTGCCGAGGACCAGCGGGTGCTCGCCGACCGCTCGGCTGCCGATCTCGCCGACGATGCCCGCGAGGCGCTGCTCGTGCCCGACGGCTATCTCGCCGACGCCGCGCTGGTCTTCCACCGCTGGCCCTTCGACATGGCGGACGTCCGGTGCCCGGTGACCCTCTGGTACGGCGAGCGCGACGCCAACGCGCCCATGCGCAACGGCCGCTGGCTGGCCGCGCACCTCCCGGACTCGACCCTGCACGTGCTGCCCGGGCTGGGCCACCTGGAGAGCCTGGTGCGGTCGTGGCTCGAGGTGCTCCGCTCGGCCCGCGGGCCCGCCGGACACCCGTAGGGGTGACGCACGCCTACCCCCCTATCGGGCACACTCAGCAGGGGCGCCGCACGGCGTTCATGATCACGGCTGCCCCGACGGGCGGTAGCAGCCTCGGTGCGGAGGAGGCGGCATGTCGCCGTCGGTCCGCGCGCACCAGGCCCGGCTGCTCGCCGACACCCGCGGTGCCGAGCCACGGGCCCGGCTCGCCCAGGCGGTGAGCCGCGCCGACTTCTTGCTCCGCCTCTCGCGCACCCTCGGGTCCATCCAGAACCCCCAGCGCGCGCTCGAGGCGGTCGTGGACCGCCTGCTCGACGAGATGGTCGACCTGGCCCACGTCGTCGTCCGCACCGGGCCCGTGGCAGCTGTCGTGCGGCGGGGTGCACGGCACGGCTCCACATTCGCGGGTGGACCGGTGGACCGACAGCGTCCCGCCGGCCGTCCAGCAGGCGCTCACCCGCGCCGTCTCGGACCAGGTATCGCTGTCAAGGGAGCGCGACCTCCGCCACGCCGCCCTGGCCGCCTACCTCTCGCCCGAGCAGCTCGTCGAGGAGGCCGTCGAGCTGCCGATCGACCGACTCCTCCTGCTCCCCCTCACCTCGCGTGGGCGGACGTTCGGCCTGCTCGTGCTCGGCCGGGCGCTCGGGTTCGGCGACGTGGCGCCGTTCCTCGAGGACCTCGCGTCGCGGATCGCGACCGGGCTCGACGCGGCGCTGATCCTCGCCGAGAGCCGGCACGTGACCTCGGTGCTCCGCGACTCGCTCGCCCCGGCCGCCCTCCCCGAGATCGACCACCTCGACATCGCGACCTACACCCGGGTGGCCCACCAGTCCGAGGCGCTCGGCGGTGACCTCCTCGACGTACACGGGGCCGCGGACGACCTGGTGCTGGTCTGCGGCGACGTCGCCGGCAAGGGCGTCGAGGCGGCCGTCCACGCCAAGCGGATCCGCAACGCCGTGCGCACCCTCTCGCAGGTCGACCGCGACCCCGGCTGGATCCTCGGCCTGGTGAACCGGGTCCTGGTCGCGGAGGCGACACCGTTCTCGGAGGCGCTCTCGACTGCGGTCTGCGCCCGGCTGCGCCCGGGCGACGCCGGGCTGCGGGTCGACCTCGCGAGCGCGGGTCATCCGCCCGCGCTGGTGCTGCGGGCCGACGGCACCGTCGAGGCGGCCGACGCCGAGGGGGTCTCGCTGGCACTGGTGGATGACGCGACGTACACGAGCAGCACGCTGACCCTGGGATCCCGCGACACGCTCCTGCTCTACACCGACGGGGTCACCGAGGCGCGCGGCGCGGACGCGTTCTTCGGCGACGACAGCCTGCGACGCATTCTCGAGCCGCTGTGCGGGCACCGCCCTCAAGCCGTGGTGAACGCCGTCGCGGTGGCGGTCTCCGACCACCTCGGCGACCGGACCTCCGACGACATCGCCCTGCTCGCCGTGCAGTACCTGCCGGAGGATTTGTGAGCGAGAACCACGTCCTCGAGCAGCCCGACCTCGATCGCTACTGGTCGGCGGTCGTGGCCTGCGACAAGCGCGCGGCGCTCGCCGCGGCGCGGGCCGCCCGCGACCGCGGCGTGTCCCTGGACGACGTGCTGATCGGCCTGGTGGTGGGCACCCAGCTCCGGGTGGGCGCGCTGTGGGCGGACAACGAGTGGCCGGTGGCGCGTGAGCACGCCGCGACCTCGGTGAGCGAGGCCGTCGTACAACGGCTGAACGACGACCTGCCGGACCCGGCCACCGGCCCGCTGCACCTGGTGGCCTGCGTGGAGCGGGAGTGGCACGCCCTGCCGGCGCTGGTGGTCGCGACGGGTCTGAAGGCGGCGGGCCTGCGCACCCTCTACCTCGGGGCCAGCGCCTCCCGCGACGAGCTGGTGGGCCGGATCCTCGACACCGGCCCCCGGCTGGTCCTGCTCAGCGCGTCGCTGACCTCCTCCCTCCCGCGCGTACGGCGTCACGTCGAGGCGGTCCGGGGCACCGGCACCCCGGTGCTGGTGGGTGGTGCCGCGTTCGACCGCGACGGGGTCCGGGCCCGTCGGCTCGGCGCGACGGCGTACGCCACCGACCTGGCAGCGGCGATCGCCCAGCTGGACACCCTGCCCCGCCACGTCGCCGAGGCGCCACCGCTGCGGCACCGCGGAGCCGTCGAGGCACGCGAGATCGGCGCCCAGACCGACGAGATCGCCCGCGACGTGATGACGGCGACCGACCACGCGCTCGGCCTCAGCGGTGGCGGCGGGGCCGCCGTGTCACCCGACGACTGGCGGGTCGTGTTCGCCACCTTCGTGCCGCACCTGGTGGACGCACTCGTCGGCGCCCTGCTCGTGGAGGACGCCGGGGTGATGGCAGAGACCCGGACCTGGCTCGGCGACGTGCTGGTCCGTCGCCGCGCCGACCCCCGGGCGTTGGGCGCCCTCGACCAGGCGCTCACCCGACGGCTGCTGGAGTACCCGGAGGCGCTGCGCCTGCTGCGTGGGTGAGCCTCAGAGCCCGGTCGGACCCTGCTCCAGGAGCACGTGGAAGGCCGGCTCGTCGAGCACGGTGACACCGAGCTGCTCGGCCTTCTCGGCCTTGGTGCCGGCGTTGTCGCCGACCACGACGTAGTCGGTCTTCTTCGACACCGAGCCGGCGGCCTTGCCGCCGCGCGAGACGATCGCCTCCTTGGCGGAGTCGCGGGAGAAGTCGACCAGCGAGCCGGTGACGACCACGGTCAGCCCCTCGAGCGTGCGCGCGACCGACTCGTCGCGCTCGTCGGCCATGGTCACCCCGGCCGTGCGCCACTTCTGCACGATGTCGCGGTGCCAGTCGACGCCGAACCACTCGATCACCGCCGCGGCGATGGTCGGCCCGACCCCTTCGGCGGCCGCGAGGTCGGCCTCCGAGGCCTCCTCGATGGCGGTCATCGAGCCGAACTCGGTGGCCAGCGCCCGGGCCGCGGTCGGCCCGACGTGACGGATCGAGAGCGCCACCAGGACCCGCCACAGCGGCACCTGCTTGCGCTCCCCGAGGTTGGCCAGCAGGCCTTCGCCGTTCGCACTGAGCTGGAGGCCGTCCTCGCCCTTCTTCGGGGCGCGGGTGAACAGGTCGGTCTTCAGGAGCTTGGCCCGGTCGAGGTCGAAGACGTCACCCTCGTCGGCCAGGACGCCGGCGTCGAGCAGGGCGTGCGCGGCCTCGGACCCGAGGCCCTCGATGTCGAAGGCTCCGCGGCTCGCAACGTGGTAGACCCGCTCGAGCAGCTGGGCTGGGCACTGCCGGGTGTTGGGACAGCGGAGGTCCTTGTCGCCCTCCTTCTGCTGGGCCAGCGTGGTGCCGCAGGAGGGGCACACGGTGGGCATCACCCAGGCCTCGAGGCCCTCGGGACGCAGCGCCAGCACCGGCCCCACGATCTCGGGGATCACGTCACCAGCCTTGCGCAGCACCACCGTGTCGCCGGGCCGGACGTCCTTGCGGGCGACCTCGTGGGCGTTGTGAAGGGTGGCGCGCTCGACCGTCGAGCCGGCCACCTTGGTCGGCTCCATCACCCCGAACGGCGTGACCCGCCCGGTGCGGCCGGTGTTGACCTCGATCGAGAGCAGCTTGGCGTTGACCTCCTCGGGCGGGTACTTGAACGCGATCGCCCAGCGCGGGGCCCGCGAGGTCGAACCGAGCCGGCGCTGGAGGGCGACGTCGTCGACCTTGATCACCACGCCGTCGATCTCGTAGGGCACGATCGTGTGCCGGCGCTCGCCGACGTCGTCGATGAACGCCTGCACCTGCTTCAGGTCGGGCAGCACCCGGATCTGGTCGGAGACGTTGAGGCCCCAGGCCTGGAGGGCGTCGTACGCCGCGGACTGCGACACCGGGTCGAAGCCGCGGCGCGCCCCGATGCCGTGGCAGACCATCCCGAGGTCGCGGGACGCCGTGACGCGCGGGTCCTTCTGGCGCAGGGAGCCGGCCGCGGCGTTGCGAGGGTTGGCGAACGGCGGCTTGCCGACCTCGGTCATCGACACGTTGAGCCGCTCGAAGGCCTCCACCGGGAGGAACACCTCGCCGCGCACCTCGACCAGCTCGGGCACCGGGAACTCGTCGGTACCGGTGAGCCGGTCGGGCACCGAGGCGACGGTGCGGACGTTGGGCGTGACGTCCTCGCCGGTGCGCCCGTCGCCGCGGGTCAGGGCGCGCACCAGCCGGCCGCCCTCGTAGAGCAGGTTGATCGCGAGCCCGTCGACCTTGAGCTCGCACAGCAGCGCCGGGTCGTCGACCCCGTCGCGCGCCAGCCGCGCGTGCCACGACGCCAGCTCGTCGGAGGAGAAGGCGTTGTCGAGGCTCTCCATCCGCTGGAGGTGGTCGACCGCGGTGAACTCGGTGGAGACCGCGCCGCCCACCTTCTGGGTCGGGGAGTCGGGGGTGCGCAGCTCCGGGAACTCGTCCTCGAGACCCTGGAGCTCACGCAGGGTGCGGTCGTAGTCGGCGTCGTCGAGGGTCGGGTCGTCGAGGACGAAGTAGCGCCAGCGGGCGTCCTCGACCTTCTCGCTCAGCGCCCGGTGGCGCTCCTTGGCCTCGGGAGTCGCCGACTTCGGTTCGCCCATGCCGCCTATCCTGCCAAGCGGCGCCGACATCCGCTGCCCAGCCCCGTCGACCGCCCGTCCACCCATCCGCGCGGCCGCGTCGTACCGAATCGTGGGCGTGCCCCCCACCGTGAAGGAGCGAGCCCTGCCCGCCCCGAGCCTGACCGCGTACGACGTACCGGGCCGGCCTGCCGCGATGGTGCTCGTGCTGCACGGCGGCAAGGACCGCTCGCGCTCCGAGGTCACCACCCGCAGCCTGTCCTGGCGCCGTTCCCTCCGGCTGGCGCACGACCTTCGCGGGCCGCTCAACGACGACGGCGTCGGGGTCTCGGTGCTGCGCTACCGCACGGTCGGCTGGAACGGCGACGGCGCGGACAGGATCGAGGACGCCCGCTGGGCCCTGGACCGGATCGGCGAGGAGTACGGCGAGGCACCGACCGTGGTCGTCGGGCACTCGATGGGCGGGCGCACGGCCTGCCGCGTCGCCGACCACCACCTGGTCCGCGGCGTCGTCGCCCTGGCGCCCTGGCTCCCTGTCGGCGAACCGGTCGATGGACTTCCCGGTCGGATCCTGCACGCGGCCCACGGGCGCCGCGACCCCATCACCCGGGCCGGCGACACCGAGGCGTACGTCGAGCGGGCCCGGGCGGTCGCACGGGACGCGACCTTCACCGACATGGGCGACCGCGGGCACTACCTGCTGCGGGGCGTCCACGCATGGAACGCCTTCACCCTCGACGCGGTGCGCCGCGTGCTCGCCACCGACTGATCCGGAGAGTTCCTCCGGAGTCCGGATGAAACTGGTTTGTTTCATCCGCCGAGGTGGGTTACCGTCGTCTATGGAACGAAACCGTTTCGTTTCATGCAGATGAACAACAGGTGACAGGAGCCGGATGACCCCCGCCGAAGCAGCCACCCACCTCCGCCCTCGGGTGGAGGGCGACCGCGAGCGCGAGATCCTCGACGCCGCTCTCGAGGTGCTGTCCGAGGTGGGCTACGACCGCCTCACCATGGACGCCGTGGCGCAGCGCGCCAAGGCCTCCAAGGCCACGCTGTACCGACGGTGGAACTCCAAGGCGATGCTGGTCGTCGACGCGCTCGCCAGCCAGAAGGCGAGCCCGCCGGTGCCCGACTCCGGCGACCTGCGCACCGACCTGCTCGCCGCGTTCTGCGGGATGGGCGGCCTCACCGACCACGACACGACGTCGACGTTCGGCGCGGTGATGACGGCGCTCACCACCGACCCCGAGTTCGCCCACGAGTTCCGCACCCGGGTGCTGCAGCCCAAGGCACAGCTCTCGCGACAGATCTTCCAACGCGCCGTCGACCGGGGCCAGGTCCGCGACGACCTCGACCTCGACCTGGTGGCCCCCGCCCTCGCCGGGATCGTCCTGCACCGGCTGTTCGTGATGGGCGAGGAGCCCGGACCGACCCTCATCGAGCACGTGGTCGACCAGATCATCCTGCCCGCTGTCAGGCCGCAGGCCTGAGAAACGTCAAGAAGTCAAGAATCCACGAAGTAAGGAACCCCATGTCCGAACTGACCGACGCCATCGAGGCTCACGAGCCCGAGGTCACCGAGAGCGACGGTGAGACGCGGCACTATGGCTGGGCCCTGGTGCTGATCTGCATCGCCCAGCTCATGGTGGTGCTCGACGCCACGATCGCCAACATCGCTCTGCCCTACATCGGCAGAGATCTCCACATGTCCGGCACGAACCTGACCTGGATCGTGACCGGCTACGCCCTGGCCTTCGGCGGCTTCCTGCTGCTCGGTGGCCGCCTCGGCGACCTCTACGGTCGTCGTCGTACCTTCATGCTGGGCCTGTCGATCTTCGCGGTCGCGTCGCTGCTCGGCGGCCTCGCCCAGAGCGAGGCTCTGCTGCTGACGTCGCGAGGCGTCCAGGGTCTGGGTGCCGCACTGGCCTCGCCCGCGGCGCTCGCGCTGATCACGACCACCTTCGAGGCCGGCCCGGCCCGTAACCGCGCGTTCGCGGTCTACGCCGCCATGTCCGGTGCCGGCGCGGCGGTCGGCCTGATCCTGGGTGGCTGGCTGACCGGCCTGAACATCAACATGTTCGACCCGCAGGACGGGTGGCGTCTCACCTTCCTGATCAACGTCCCGATCGGGATCGCGGCCGCGCTGCTCGCTCCGCGCTTCCTCAACGAGTCCGCGCGCCACAGTGGTCAGCTCGACATCCCGGGCGCGATCACCGGTACCGGTGGCCTGCTCGCCCTGGTCTACGGGCTCACCCGCGCCGGGAACGCGGCGTACGGCTGGAGCGACGGTCTCACCATCGCCAGCCTCGTCGGCGGCGCCGTCCTGCTCGCCCTGTTCTTCCTGGTCGAGTCCCGGGTAGCCCACCCGCTGCTGCCGTTCCGGGTGTTCGCCAACCGGTCGCGCGCGGCCAGCTTCGTGGCGATGATGCTGCTGCCCGCGGCGATGTTCTCGATGTTCTTCTTCCTGAGCCTGTTCATCCAGAACGTGATGGGCTACAGCCCGCTCAAGGCCGGCTTCGCGTTCCTGCCGTTCAGCATCTGCATCATCATCGCAGCGACGATCGTGTCGAACCTCGTCAACCGGATCGACCCGCGCTACATCGCGGGTGTCGGCACCCTGATGGCGGCCTTCGCGCTCTACGGGTTCTCCCGGCTGAGCGTCCCCGACGGCGGCCAGGACGTGCTCAAGGCCGTCAGCTCGGGTCAGCCGCTGGGCTCGGGGGTCAACTACTGGGTCGACATCATGCCGTACGTCTGCCTGATGGCCCTCGGCATGGGCGCGGTGTTCGTGCCGCTCACCCTGACCGCCGTCCACAACCTGCGGACAGAGGACGCCGGCGTCGGCTCGGGCGTGCTGAACACCATGCAGCAGGTCGGTGGCGCGTTCGGTCTGGCCGCGCTGGCCACGGTCGGCAGCCACTACACCAACGCCCACATCGCCTCGATCGCCCCGACCATCGGTCGCGGTGTCTCGCAGCTCGACCCCGGCGTGGTGCAGCAGCTGCTGAACCAGCTGCACCTCACCTCGCCGTCGGAGCTGGTCGGAGCGCTGGCCTACATCGGCGGCTTCCCGATCGGCGCCACCCACGCCTTCCTGGTCGGCGTCTTCATGATGCTCGCCGGCTCGGCCGTGGTGTGGATCTTCCTCGACGTCAAGCACGAGGAGCTGGCCACCGAGACGCCGGACGACGTTCCCGTCCACGTCGCCTGACCGTCGTACGACGCACCACCGCACTACCGCACGAGGCCCCCGGGGATCATCCCCGGGGGCTTCGTCGTCTGGGCTGGCGGGATAGTCCCCGATCAGATGGTCGCGAAATCGGCCGATCCGCAGCCATCTGATCGGGGACTATCCGGATCTCACCGCACGCGGGCCAGGCTGACGCCGTCGCGGACGGGGAGGAGTACGACGTCGACCCGGTCGTCGGCGACCAGGGCGACGTTGAGGGCGGCGATGGCCCGGTCGTCGTCGTCCTGCGGGTCGAGCACCCGGCCGTCGCGGAGCATGTTGTCGAGCACGATCAGGCCGCCGGGGCGGACCCGGGTGACGATCTCCTCGAAGTACGCCGGGTAGCCCACCTTGTCGGCGTCGATGAACGCGAAGTCCAGCGTGCGCTCGGTCGGCAGCGCCCGCAGGGTGTCGACGGCGGGGGCGATCCGGAGCTCGATCCGGTCGGCCACGCCGGCGCGTTCCCAGTAGCGCCGAGCTATCGCGGTCCACTCCTCGCTCACGTCGCAGCAGAGCAGGTGCCCGTCGGCGGGCAGCCCGCGGGCGATGCAGATCGAGGAGTAGCCGGTGAACGTGCCCACCTCGAGGGCACTCCGGGCTCCCACCAGCCGGACCAGCATCGTGAGCAGCTCACCCTCGTCGTGGGTGATCTGCATCCCGGCCCGGCCGCCGAGCTCGCGATGCGTCTCCTCGGCGAGGTCGCGCAGCACGTCGTCCGCGGGCTCGGAGTGGGCGAGCAGGTAGTCGTTGATCTCGGTACTGACGATGTCCATCCGACCAGTCTGGCCGATCGGGGCTATTCGGTGACCCCCCACGTGCCCTCCGGACTCGTCATACCAGAGGACGTGGTTGCCTGCCGCCGGCGGATCCTGAAGGGTCGAGTGGTCGTTGTCGGACCCAGCGTGGCCAGAATCCCTTCGTAGGCAACGCCGGTCGCGGGAGTCACCGACCCGCTCAGCGGCCGACGGCGTAGCCCTGCGCGCCCCGCGGGTTGGCGCCCGCCGACAGTGCGCCCGTGGAAGGGTCGCGGGCCACGGCGCACAGCCGCCCCAGCGACCAGGGGCCGCTCCGGGTCACGCGGTGCCCGAGCCGGGTCAGCTCCGCCAGGACGTCGTCACCGAGCCGGTCCTCGACGACCAGCTCGGCGGGGACCATCCCCCGCGGGTAGAACGACTCGGGGAACGACGTGGTGTGGAACATGGGCGCGTCGATCGCCTCCTGCAGGTCCAGGCCGCCGACGAGGTGGCGGAGCAGGAACGACAGCTGCCACTGGTCCTGCTGGTCGCCGCCGGGCGTGCCGCAGGCCAGCACCGGCCGGCCGTCGCGGAGCACGAGCGTCGGGGAGAGGGTGGTGCGAGGGCGTCGTCCCGGCGCCAGCGACGACGGCAGCCCCTCGTCGAGCCAGAACATCTGCATCCGGCTGCCCAGGCAGAAGCCGAGCTCGGGCACGGTCGGCGAGCTCTGCAGCCATCCACCACTGGGCGTCGCGGAGATGATGTTGCCCCAGCGGTCGACGACGTCGAGGTGGCAGGTGTCGCCGCGGGTCTCGCCGGTGCGGGAGACGGTCGGCTCGCCGAGCCCGGCGCCGGAGGGGGCTCTGCCGGCGCGCAGCACGTGCTCGGGCAGCCTGGGCGTGCGGCCGCCGGGTGACCCGGGGCGGAGCTCCGCCGACGCGCGCTCGCCGACCAGGGCGCGCCGCTCGACGACGTACGACGGGTCGAGGAGCTCGGCGAGACCGACCGGGCTGTCGTCGCCGTACCACGCCTCGCGGTCGGCGAACGCGAGCTTGAGCACCTCGGCGACCGTGTGCACACCGACGATGGTCGAGGGGTCGAGAGTCTCGTCGGTCATCCCGTCGAGCATCGCGAGCGCCTGGAGGAGCACCGGCCCCTGCCCCCAGGTGCCTGTCTTCGCGACCTCGACGTCGCGGAACCGGTGCACTGCGGCCGGCTCGTACGACGCGCGCCAGGCGGCCAGGTCGGCCGCGGTCACCAGCCCCGGGTGGTCGGCGCCGCTGGAGTCGCGGAACGGCCGCCGCTGGAAGGCGTCGATCGCCTCGGCCACGAACCCCTCACGCCAGGCCCGGCGGGCGGCCTCGAACTGCGACGCCCGGTCGGGACCGGCGGCCTCCCCCTCCTCGACCAGGCGGGCGAGCACGTCGGCGTGGGTCGGGTTGACGACCAGGTCCCAGGCCCGCGGAGGGCGTCCGTGCGGGAGCCACCGGGCCGCCGAGGTCGGCCAGTGGTCGCGGAACATCGGCTTCATCGCAGCGATCGTCGCGGCCGCGGCGGGCAGCAGCGGATGGCCGGACCGGGCGTACCCCTCGGCGTACCGGAGCAGGTCACGCAGCGACCGCGTGCCGTGGTCTGCCGCCAGCATCAGCCAGGCGTCGACCGCGCCCGGGACGGCGGCGGCCAGCGGTCCGGAGCCGGGCACCAGGTCGAGGCCGAGGTCGAGGTAGTGCTCCCGGGTGGCCCCCGCCGGCGCGGGGCCCTGCCCGCACAGCACGGTCGGCGTGCGGTCGTCCGCCGTGGCGAACACCGCCGGCACCTCCCCGCCGGGACCGTTCAGGTGGGGCTCGACGACGTGCAGCACGAAGGCTCCGGCGACGGCGGCATCGAACGCGTTTCCGCCCGCCTCGAGCTCGGCCATCGCTGCCTGCGACGCCAGCCAGTGGGTCGAGGAGACCATGCCGAACGTGCCGCGGAGCGTCGGGCGGGTGGTGAACGAGGCCGGCACGACCGCCCAACGTACAGGCTCGGCGGACCCTCAGCCGGAGAGGTTGGACGCCACCTCGCGGCAGAGCTCGGTCGCACGACGTGCCCAGGTGGGCGAGGCGCCGGCCAGTCCGCAAGAAGGAGTGATCACGAGCCGCTCGGTGACCACCCCGAGGTCGAGGCCCACCATGTCGAGCCAGCGCAGGACTCCTTCGGTGAGTCCCTTCGCGTCGGGGAGGGACGCCGGCTCGAGGGACGGTACGACGCCCAGCGCCAGCGTCTCCCCCGCCTCGAGCGCCTCGGCGAGCACGTCCATGTCGTCCGCGGTCAGCACCGAGAAGTCGGCGCTCAGCCCGCGCGCACCGGCGCCGCGGAGCAGCTGCCACGGCACCCCGGCCGCACACGCGTGCACCCACGGGTCCTGACCGCCGGCGGCCAGCACTTCTTCGAGCGCCGCGGACGCCTCGGGCGGGTGTACGACGCGGTGGCGGCCGAAGCCCGACGCGGTCGGGATCTCACCGGCCAGCACCGACGCGAGTGCCGGCTCGTCCACCTGGACGACGACCCGCTCGGCCGGGACCCGGCGGCGTACGTCTGCCAGGTGCACCGCGACGCCCTCGGCGAGTGCCTGCGCCAGCTCACGCCGCGCGCCGTGGTCGGACAGCACCTTGTCGCCGCGCGGCTTCTCGACCAGGGCGGCCAGCGTCCACGGGCCGGTCACCTGGATCTTGAAGGACCCACGGACGTCCTGCGCCTGCTCCTCCATCGCGTCGAGGTCCTGGGCCAGCAGCGACCGGGCCCGCCGGTGGTCGATGCCGGGCCGGTCGGTCAGCCGCCAGCCGGCGGGTTGGAGGTCGAAGCCGAGGTCGGCGACCATCGCCAGTGCCCGCCCGACCATCCCAGCGGGGGCGCCACGGCCCGGGAGCTCGGGTAGGTAGGGCAGGTCGGGTGCCTCGCCGAGCACGATCCGCACCGCCTCGGCGTACGACTCCGCATCGTCGCCCGGCCACGACCCCACGCCGGTCGCGACGCTCACCCGGACCCGCCGCCGCCCGGGAGCGGTGAGTGTGCCACCGAATCCTCGCCGCGAACGGTGGCGTTCTCACCGCCACCCGGCTCGCCCCCGCCCGAGCGGTGAGCCAGCCACCGATCGGGGTCGCAGAAAGGTGGCAGTCTCACCGCCACCGGGTCGGCCGGCCTCGCGACGCTCACACCGACACGTCGGCGCGGGCGGTGGAGACGATGGTGGCCGAGCCGACCACGCGGGTGCCGTCGTACAGCACCGCCGCCTGGCCCGGCGCGATCCCCTGTGCGGGGTCGAGCAGCTCGATCTCGACCCGCTGCCCGTCGGCCGAGACCACGACGGATGCGCGATGCGCGGCGCCGTGGGCGCGCAGCTGCACGGTCCCGACGTACGACGTGGGGGCGGCGCCGCACCAGCGCGGCCGGTCGGCGACGATCCGGTCGATCGTCAGCGCCTCACGCGGACCGACGGTCACGGTGCCGGAGACCGGCTCGATGTCGAGCACGAAGCGGGGCTTGCCGTCGTCGGCCGGGACCCCGAGCCGCAGCCCGCGCCGCTGCCCGATCGTGAAGCCGTAGGTGCCGTCGTGCCGCCCGAGCTCCTCGCCCGAGGCCGCGTCGACGATCGCGCCGCCGTGGTTGGGGGCGCGGTCGCCGAGCTTCTCGCGCAGCCAGCCGGCGTTGTCGCCGTCGGCGACGAAGCAGATGTCGTGGGAGTCGGGCTTCTCGGCGACCAGCAGCCCGCGTCGCGCGGCCTCCGCGCGGATCTCCGGCTTCGGGGTGTCGCCGAGCGGGAACAGCGAGTGTGCGAGCTGGTCCTGGGTCAGCACCCCGAGCACGTAGGACTGGTCCTTGGCGACGTCGACGGCCCGGTGCAGCTCGACGGTGTCGCCGGCCGTCCGCAGCTGGGCGTAGTGCCCGGTCGCGACCGCGTCGAAGCCGAGCGCCAGCGCACGGTCGAGGACGGCCGCGAACTTGATCTTCTCGTTGCACCGCAGGCACGGGTTGGGCGTGCGCCCGGCGGCGTACTCGTCCATGAAGTCCTCGACCACGTCCTCGTGGAATCGCTCGGAGAGGTCCCACACGTAGAACGGGATGCCGATCACGTCGGCCGCGCGGCGCGCGTCGTTCGCGTCCTCGATCGTGCAGCACCCGCGCGCCCCCGAGCGGTACGACGCGGGGTTGCGCGAGAGGGCCAGGTGGATGCCGGTGACGTCGTGGCCGGCCTCGTGCGCGCGGGCAGCAGCCACGGCCGAGTCGACGCCGCCCGACATGGCAGCGACGACCTTCATTGCGCGCGAGCCCCCCGGGCGCGCTCGACGGCCGGCCCGATGGCCGAAACCAGCGCGTCGACGTCGGCGGCCGTGGAGGTGCGGCCGAGGGTGAAGCGCAGCGAGTGGCGGGCGCCCTCTGCGTCGCAGCCCATCGCCAGCAGCACGTGCGACGGCTGCGGCACGCCCGCCGAGCAGGCCGAGCCGGTCGAGCACTCGATGCCGCGGGCGTCGAGCAGCATCAGCAGCGAGTCGCCCTCGCAGTCGGGGAAGCCGAGGTGGGCGTTGCCCGGCAGCCGGTGGTCGACGTCGCCATGGAGGTGGGCGTCGGGCACGACCTCCTGCACCCGGCGGACCAGGTCGTCGCGCAGGCCGGAGACCCGCTCGGCGTACTCCGGCTGCGACTTGACGGCGTTCTCGACGGCTGCCGCGAAGCCGGCGATGGCCGGCATGTCGAGGGTGCCGCTGCGGATGTCGCGCTCCTGGCCGCCGCCGTGGAGCAGCGGGGTCAGGGACAGCTCGCGGCGCAGCACGAGTGCGCCCACGCCGTAAGGACCGCCCAGCTTGTGCCCGGTCAGGGTGAGCGCGTCGACGCCGCTCGCCGCGAAGTCCACCGGCACCGCGCCGACGGCCTGTACGGCGTCGGTGTGCACCGGGATGCCGTGGGCCGAGGCGACCGCGACGATCTCCTCGATCGGCTGGACGGTGCCGACCTCGTTGTTGCCCCACATCACCGAGATCACGGCCACCGACGCCGGGTCGCGCTCGACGGACTCGCGGAAGGCGTCGAGGTCGAGGCGTCCGCGACCGTCGACCTTCAGCAGCTCGACGACCGCGTGCTCCTCCTCGGCCAGCCAGTCGAGGGCGTCGAGGACGGCGTGGTGCTCGATCGAGGAGGCCAGGATCCGGACCCGTGCGGGGTCGGCGTCGCGCCGGGCCCAGAACAGCCCCTTGAGCGCCAGGTTGTCGGACTCGGTGCCACCGGAGGTGAACACGACCTCGCCCGGGCGGCAGTTGATGGCCTGGGCGATGGTCTCGCGGGACTCCTCGACGATGCGCCGCGCGGCGCGGCCGCTGGCGTGCAGCGACGAGGGGTTGCCGACGTCGCGCAGGTGGGTGGTCATCGCCTCGAGGGCGGCCGGGAGCATCGGGGTGGTCGCGGCGTGGTCGAGGTAGACGGTCTGCGTCGGCATCGTGACAGCAGGCAGGGTGTCGGGCGCGTCAGGCATATCGGGCCCAGCGTACGCGCCGGACCCCGGTACGACGTACCCCGCCGGACCCGCGGTCAGGGGAGCCGGCCACGGGCCAGGCTGACCTGGGAGTGCGCCGGGTCGCCGTCGTACGGCTCGCGGGACACGTCGACCTGGTCGTACGCCGAGAGGTCGAGGTCCGCGGGCACCGCCCACGAGCCGTGGTCGCCGTCCAGGACGCCGAGCGACACCATGCCGCCGGTCTTGGCGTCGAGCAGCCAGACCTCCACGAAGCCCGGCCCCGGGTCGACCCCGGTGACGTCGAGCGACACCTGCGACCCGGGCTGGGAGCCCTTCAGCGAGATGGTGCCGCGGGTGCGGTGCTGGCCCAGCGGGACCAGCTCGCTCGTCGCGGTCGAGACGCTGTCCGAGTCGTTCCCGTGCGTCGCCGCCCAGGTGATCGCGGAGCCGAGCACGGCTCCGACGACCGCCGCGGCCACCCAGGCCCAGGGGGCACGCCGGCTGCGCCGCGGCTCGAGCGGCACCACGGTGTCGTCCTGTGCGAGCTCGCGACGGATCGCGTCCCACACCTCCGGCGGGGGCGCCGTCAGCGAGGAGAGGTCGGGCTCGCGATGCAGCAGGTCGCCGGCCGCGCGGGCGCGACGGATCACGGCCAGGTCGTCGCGGCACGCCGGGCAGTCGGCGACGTGGGCGAGCACCTCGTCGGGCGCGTGGTCGCCCCCGAGCAGCGCCTCGAGGTCAGGGTGTGTCATCGCCGGCCCCCAGGTGGTGTCGGAGCTGGGTCAGGCCGCGCCTGATGTGGCTCTTGACGGTGCCGAGCGGCAGCCCGGTGCGGGCGCACACCTCGGCATGGGTGAGGCCGTCCATGAACGCCAGCCGGACGATCTCACGGCGCGGCGGCTCGAGCTGCGAGAGCAGGTCAGCCACCACCAGCGCGTCGGCGACAGCGTCGGCAGGGCCAGCCTCCCCCGGTTCGGCGTGGACCGCGGTGATCCGTTGGTGCAGGCGCACGTCACGAGACCTCGACGAGATCCGGTCGGACACCGTGTGCCGGGTGATCCCCACTAGCCAGGCCGGCAGCGGGCGCTGCGCTGCGTCGTACCCTTCACGACCGCGCCAGGCCTTGAGGAACACCTCCTGGGTGACGTCCTGCGCGTCGGCGTCGTGGCCGAGGGTGCGGCGCGCCAGGGTGAAGACGAGTGGCGACCACCGGCGGTAGGCGGCCTCGAGTGCCCAGGTCTCGCCGCCCGCGAAGGCCGCGGCGAGCCGCTGGTCGGACCCCTCCTCGGCGCCGGGGCGCGACTCGGTGGCGTGTCGTACCGGATGTCCCCCGGTGTCGCGCACGCTCACCTGCTCCCCCTCCTCGTGGTCCGGCGCCCAGCGTAGCCAGGGCACATTCTTCACCCCTGGGGTGCATCCGAACCGTCCGCTCGCACGGAAGTAGTGGCAGGACCGGCGTTCGTCGGTCCCGATGTCCCCCGACGAGAGGAACACCTCATGTCCGTACGCCGAACCGCCACGGTCGCCGCCACCGCGGCCCTCACCGTGGCCCTGTCGGTCGCCGGCCCCATGTCCGCCCAGGCGGGCTCCACGCACCACCAGGCTCGCGGCCACCACGCCACCAGCGCCAAGTCGGGCGCCACCTTCATCGCCCTCACCGGCGGGAAGACCACGCTCGCCCTGGACGCCAACACCGCGGCGGCCCTCACCACCAACGGTGTCACGGTGGCGCCGGTGTCGGAGGCCAAGGCCACCAAGGCCGGGATCAGCTTCCCGGTCCAGGGCGGACTGATCAACGCCAAGACCCTCGGCGGCAACATCACCCACTCCGGCGGTCTGGTGTTCACCGCGGGTGGGAAGAGCCTGACCATCCGCGACTTCGAGGTGAGCACGAGCAAGAAGACCCTCACCGCGTGGGTCGACGAGGTCGGGGCGCGCATCCCGGTGCTGAACCTCAAGCTCGGCAAGGCCAAGGTCAAGGCCACCGCGAAGCACCTCACGGTCAGCGGGATCCAGGTCACGCTGCAGAAGGGTGCCGCCCAGGCGCTCAACGGATTCTTCGCCACCAGCCTCTTCAGTGGCGGACTGCCTGTCGGCAAGGTCGTGGTCAGCGCCTCAGCGAAGGTGCTGCACCGCTGACCCCCCGGCGCGGACGGACGGCATCTCCCAGGGTCGTCGGTCCGCGCGCCCGGCGGCAGGCCTGCTTGTTCAGGTCCTGCCGCCGGGCACCCCCCGGGTCCCGGCCTCGTCCGCCCGGGCCCGTGCCTCGAACAGCAGCACCGCCGCCGACGCGGCCACGTTGAGCGAGTCGGCCAGACCGTGCATCGGGATCGAGATCCTGGTCAGCCCGGTCCGCCACTCAGCGGCGACGCCGTCGCCCTCCGACCCGACCACCACCGCGGTCGGCCCGTGGCCCAGCCCCGCGTCCCGGTACGACGTCGCCCCGTCCGGGTCGGCGACGTACGTCGTGAAGCCGGCGGCGGCCAGGTCCGCGCGGGCCGTGCCCACCTCGTCGTACTCCAGGACCGGCGTGGTCAGCACCGTGCCGCGGCTCGCCACGAACGCCTTGGGGTGCGTGACCCGTGCCGTGGCCCGGGTCAGCACCAGGCCGTCGGCACCGCAGGCGTCGGCGGTGCGCACCAGGGTGCCGAGGTTCCCGGCGTACTCGATGCCGTCGGCGACGAGCACGAGCCGCGCGCCGCTGTCGATGACCTGCGCGGCCCGCCACCGCGGCAGGACCACCAGCGACAGCAGGGCCGGGGCGGTCTGACCGGGATGGATCCGGGCGAGGGTCCGCTCGGAGATGCGATAGGCGCGGCCGGCCCGGTCGCTCATCGCCCGCGCGGCCGCCTCGAGATCGGGCCGGCTGGGCTGGCCCGGACACCACAGCACGGTCTCGACGGCGACGTCGTGACGCACCAGGTGGTCGTGGGCCCAGGTGCCGGCGACCGCGACGACGCGGTCCGAGCGCGGCAGCAGGTTGCGGCGCGCCCGGGAGTAGCGGCGTACCTCGGGGTGCGCGGCGCCGGCGGGCTGCAGGAGGTCGAGACCGGCGATCGGTGCGGTGGACCGCGGCAGGGACAGACGGGACGACGACATCGGTGGGCTCCGAGCAGGAGTGACGACCTGACCGCATCGCCCAGACGGGTCGCGGTCGTCAGGCTGCCGGTCGGCGCCTGGCTGAGGTCACTCCTGGATACCCATGCCGAGACCGTACGGCGCACCGCTCGCCTGTCGCATCCGAATATCAGAGCTGTGCCAGCCAGGCGTGCTCCGGCCACTGGGCCCGCACGTGGTCGCGCAGCCAGGTGCGCTGCTCCTCGCCGAGCAGCGGCAGGGCACGGGCGAGGTCGCGGTGATCCTTGGTCCGGTCGCCCCGGGCCTTGAACAGCAGGACGATCTCGGGGTTGAGCACCCGCACCCCCTCGTCGGTCACCCAGGTGACCTCGTCGAGCGGCGCGACGTGCTCCGGCAGCCGCTTGTTCTGCCAGAGCCCGTCCACATCGGGCGTGACGGGTAGGTCCATCACCCACGGCGAGGTGGCGTTGCGGCGTATCCAGATCTGCGCATCGGGCTCCGGGAGGTCGGGAAAGCGATCGGTCATCGGCCGCAGCGCCCCGTTCCCGATGGTCCACAGGTGCCACCGGTCGCCGACGAACTCGCGCAGCGCGGGTGCGTCGCAGGCCAGGATCGAGACGTCGATGTCCTCGTGCTCGCGCGGCGCCCGCGTGAAGGCCTCGATCGACCAGCCCCCGACCAGCCACCACGGCCGGTCGAAGCCGGCGAAGAAGTCGACCGCACCGGCGAGGTCGAACGCCTCGAACGGGCCGTAGAGGTCGACCCAGTAGGCGTCCTCGGCCCGCTCCTCCGCACTGAGCTCCAGCGGCTCCCGCACAGCTGCGACCCTACTCGGACGCGGCGGCGACGACGGTGGCCGGACGGTCAGCAGGACCGCCGGGACGGCGAAGGACGACGAGCACCCAGAAGACCCGCCCGCCCCACGTCACACCCGGCGACCCTACGGCAGCGGGTCAGCGGCTCCCGTACATCTTCTTCATGCCCAGCCAGTCGCCGAGGCCCAGCGTCCGGGCGTACGTCGAGCAGGGGCTCTCCGAGTGGTCCATGGTCAGGTTGGAGTGGCCGTTGCCGGTGTGGCCCATCCCGTAGGCGTGGCCGAACTCATGGGTGACGGTGCCCTCGAAGTCCCACTTGGCCGTGCACCCCGGCGGGATGCTGGTCACCAGGCGGTTGCCACTGTCGAGCATGATGTCGGCGGCCGCCATCCGGCCGGTGCCGACCCACCAGTAGCAGGTCCAGCCGAGCAGGTCGCCCGGCAGCTTGCCGAACCCCACGACGTTGGTGGTGTCGAAGGCACCGCAGGTGATGCTGTGGGCGCCGGCTTTGATGTCGAGGGCGGCGTGGGTGCGACCGGTGAAGTGTGCGGCCGGGGTGCGCAGGCGCGGCTTGCCACAGGTGTTGCGACCCTTGCGCAGGTTGGCGTTCGCGGTCTTGACCTGGCGGACCACGGTGGCCGCGCCGAGGCTGGCCGGCAGCTTGCCGAGGTTGATCCCGTAGCGCATGGCACCAGGCCACGAGTGGCCCTCGAGGTGGAAGGTGCGGTCCTTGCACTCCGCCGGAGCGGCGGCCCTGGCGTTGCGTCCGGCGACGGCGCCGGACGTCGCCCGCACCTCGGTGCCGGTGTTGGAGACCCGGAGGCCGACGGCCTCGCCGCGGGTCCCGATGCCGTCACCGGCCACGCTGACGCCGGGCGGCGGTACGACGACCGCGACCCGCCCGTCGTACACCGTGCGGCCGACCAGCGAGCAGCCGAGCGACAGCCCGTGGCGCAGGGCCGAGGCCGGGATCCGGCCGTGCCCGCCGCAGCGGTCGTCGACGGAGCGCGCCGAGGTCGGGCTCTGCACGGTGGCGGCCAGCAGCACGGTGGTGATGAGGCAGGCGACCAGGGCGAGGCTTCGTCGGAGGATGGTCATGGGTCGATCCTTTCAGAGCAGGGCGAGGTCATCGCGATGGACCACCTCGCGCTCGTACGCCGCCCCGAGCTCGCGGCGGAGGGTGGCCGAGGTGCGCCCGACCAACCGCGGAATCTCGTCGGCGTCGAAGTTGACCAGCCCGCGGGCGACCGCGACCCCGTCCGGGCCGGCCAGGTCGACCGGGTCGCCGGCGACGAAGGAGCCGGTGGCGCCGGTCAGCCCGGCCGCCAGCAGCGACGCCCGACGCTCGGTGACCGCCCGGACGGCGCCCTCGTCGAGGAGCAGCACGCCCTTCGCCTCGGTGGCGTGGGCCAGCCACAGCTGGCGGGTGGGGCGACGGCGGGTGGCGGCCTGGAACCAGGTGCCGACCGGCTCGGCGGCCAGGGCCTCGCCGGCCCGGTCCGCCGAGGTGAGCACCACCGGGATGCCGGCGCCGGTCGCGATCCGTGCCGCGTCCAGCTTGGTGCGCATGCCGCCGGTGCCGACCCCGGCCCCGCCGGCAGCACGGACCCGGACGCCGCCGAGGTCGTCGGTCAGGGCTACGTCGGCTATCAGGCGGCTGCCCTCGGCGGCCGGGTGAGCGTCGTACAGGCCGTCGACGTCGCTGAGCAGGACCAGCAGGTCGGCGTGCACCAGGTGGGCGACGAGCGCGGCGAGACGGTCGTTGTCACCGAACCGGATCTCGCCGGTGGCGACGGTGTCGTTCTCGTTGACGATCGGCAGCACGCCGAGCTCGAGGAGCTTGGCGAAGGTCTGGTGGGCGTTGCGGTAGTGGCTGCGCCGGGTCATGTCGTCGGCGGTCAGCAGCACCTGGCCGGCGACCAGACCATGGGTCGCGAGCTCCTCGGTGTAGCGGTGCACGAGCAGTCCTTGGCCCACCGCGGCGGCGGCCTGCTGGGCGGGCAGCGCACGGGGGCGGCGCTTCAGCCCGAGCGGGGCCAGCCCGGCGGCGATCGCGCCGGAGGAGACCAGCACCACCTCGGCGCCGCGGGCCCGGGCTGCGGCGAGGACGGCGACGAGGCGTCGTACCCGCTCGGGGTCGATGCCGCCGGCGGCCGTGGTGAGCGACGACGAGCCGACCTTGACCACGACCCGGCGGGCCGCGGTCACCTGCTCGTGCCGGGCCTGACCGGTCATGCGTCCTCGTCGCCCTCCGTGGTCGAGGGCATGTGGTCGGGGTCGTCGGCGGAGCCGATCTCGTAGCTGGTCGGGCCGGTCGGGTGGTCGAGCCGCCGGGCGACGTCGGCCCGGGTCTCGGCCTCGGCGCGCTCGGGCATCGCCTCCTGGATCGCGCGCCGGCGGTTCGCCGCCGGGCGCTTCTCCTCGAAGCGCTGGTCCTCGCCCCGGCGGCCGAGCATCTCGACGCCGGCGTCGATGCCGGGCTTGAAGTCGAAGACGACGGCGTTGTCGGGGTGTCCGATCAGGACGGCGTCACCCTCGGCGGCGCCGAGCTGGACCAGGCGCGACTCGACGCCGAGCCGGTTCAGCCGGTCGGCCAGGAAGCCGACCGCCTCGTCGTTGCTGAAGTCGGTCTGCCGCACCCAGCGCTCGGGCTTCGGGCCGCGGACCCGCCAACCGTCGGGGGTGTCGGTGACCGAGAAGTCCTCGCCGCCGTCGACGGACGGAGGGCGGATGATGATCCGCTCGGTGGTCGCCGGGGCGCGGGACGCCCGGGCCGACTTCACGATGTCGGCCATCGCGAAGGTCAGCTCACGCAGGCCCTCGCCCGAGGCAGCGCTGACCGCGAACACCTGCAGTCCTTGCGCCTCGAGGTCGGCCCGCACGATCTCGGCCATGTCGCGGCCGTCGGGGACGTCGATCTTGTTGAGGGCGACGAGCCGCGGGCGGTCGTCGAGACCGCCGTACGACGCGAGCTCGTGCTCGATGACCGCCAGGTCATCCTCGGGGTTGCGTCCCGGCTCGATGGTGGCGGTGTCGATGACGTGGACGATGGCGGCGCAGCGCTCGACGTGGCGGAGGAACTCGTGCCCCAGGCCGCGACCCTCGCTCGCACCCTCGATCAGGCCGGGCACGTCGGCGACGGTGAACGTCGTGTCGCCACCGGTGACGACGCCAAGGTTGGGGACCAGGGTGGTGAACGGGTAGTCGGCGATCTTGGGTCTGGCTCGGGAGATCGCGGCGATCAGGCTCGACTTGCCGGCGCTCGGGTAGCCGACGAGACCGATGTCGGCGACCACCTTGAGCTCGAGCACGATGTCCAGCTCGTCGCCGGGCTCGCCCAGGAGGGCGAAGCCGGGAGCCTTGCGCTTGGAGCTGGCCAGTGCGGCGTTGCCGAGGCCGCCGCGGCCGCCCTGCGCGACGACGAGCTCGGTGCCGGCCCCCACCAGGTCGGCCAGCATCTCGCCCGCGGTGGTCGACACCACCGTGCCGTCGGGGACCGGGAGCACCAGGTCGCCGCCGTGCGAGCCGCTCTTGTGGGCGCCGGCGCCGTGGCCGCCGCTCTCGGCCTTCCGGTGCGGGCCGTGGTGGTAGTCGAGGAGAGTGGTGACGTCGGGGTCCACCCGCAGGATCACCGAGCCGCCGGGTCCGCCGTTGCCGCCGTCGGGGCCGCCGAGCGGCTTGAACTTCTCCCGATGGACCGACGCGACGCCGTTGCCGCCCCGCCCCGCGGCGACGTACAACGTCACCCGGTCGACGAACGACGGCACTGCCATGGTGGTGCTCCTGGAAATAATGGAAGGGCGGCCCCGGCTCCGGGGACGCCCTTCGAGTGATCCGCGGAGGTCTACTCCGACGGAACGATGTTGATGACGCGACGACCGCGGCGGGTGCCGAACTCGACGTTGCCGGGGACCAGCGCGAACAGCGTGTCGTCGCCGCCACGGCCCACGCCGACGCCCGGGTGGAAGTGCGTGCCGCGCTGGCGGACGATGATCTCGCCGGCGTTGACGAGCTGGCCGCCGTACCGCTTCACGCCGAGGCGCTGGGAGTTGGAGTCCCGACCGTTCTTGGTCGAGGCCGCACCCTTCTTGTGTGCCATGAGTTCAGTCCTGTTCGGTGATCGAGCTTGTCGAGATCCGAGCGAGCGCTCAGACAGAGATGTCGGTGACCTTGACCTGGGTGTACTTCTGGCGGTGACCCTGGCGCTTCTTGTATCCGGTCTTGTTCTTGTACTTCTGGATGATGATCTTGGGGCCCTTGGTGGCGCCGAGGACCTCGACGGTGACGGTGGCCTTGTCGAGACCGGTGGCGGTCACGGTGTCACCGTCGACAGTCATCACGACGGGCAGCGTCAGCGTGTCGCCGACGGCCCCATCGGTCTTGTCGATCTCGATGACGTCGCCCACGGCAACCTTCTGCTGCTTGCTGCCAGCGCGCACGATCGCGTACACCGCGGTCTCCTTCGTAGGTCTGCGAACACATGGTCTGCCGCTCCGAGATCGTCGGCCTCGAGCGAGGCGCGGACGAGTGATGAGTGCAGACGGGCACGCCGGAGCGCACCGAGGGTTCATCGTACGCGGTGCGCGTCGTACGCCGCAAAACGGGAGCGGCGCCCCCGGCGACGGCAGGTCAGCGCTTGCGGGCGCCACCCTTGCGCTTGACCGGCACGTGCAAGGAGGGGGTGCCGTCCTCGGGCACCTCGGGTACGCCGGAGCCTGCCGACGCCTCGGGGACCGCCACCGTGGTCGGGGGCCCGGCCGGGCGGCTGGCCGACCGGCGACGGGTGCGGGTGACCACGCGTGGCGGAGCGGGCTCGGCCGGCGGTGCGACCTCGGCGGCAGGCTCGGGCTCGGCCGCCTCGTCGGCGACCGGCTCCTCGACGGGCTCCGCGACGGGCTCTGCCTCCGGCGCGACCTCGTCCGCGACGTCGGGTGAGGCGTCGTCGGCTTCGGTCTCGGGGACGTCGGCTGCCTCGCTCGGCTCGGTCACGTCGGTCGGCTCGGTCACGTCGGTCGGCTCGGTCACGTCGGTCGGCTCGGTCACGTCGGTCGACTCGTCGGCAGCGTCGTTCGCGGCGTCCTCCGCGAGCTCGTCCGCCACCGCCTGCTCGGCCTCGGCCTCGGCGCGCTCATGGCGGGCCATCGCGGCGATGTCCTTCGGCGAGGGTGCCGAGGAGCGGGGTGCCGCTTCCTCGTCCTGCGACTTGCCGCGGCTGCGACCTCGGCGACCGCCGCGGCGGCCCTCCTCCTCGGGCTGCTTCGGCTCGACCGGCGCCTCCTCGATGACGACGCCGCGGCCGTGGCACGCGGTGCAGTCGTGGGAGAACGACTCCAGCAGTCCGGTGCCGATCCGCTTGCGAGTCATCTGCACCAGGCCGAGCGAGGTGACCTCGGCGACCTGGTGCCGGGTGCGGTCGCGGCCCAGGCACTCGACGAGACGCCGGAGCACCAGGTCGCGGTTGGACTCCAGGACCATGTCGATGAAGTCGACGACGATGATGCCGCCGATGTCGCGCAGCCGGAGCTGGCGCACGATCTCCTCGGCCGCCTCCAGGTTGTTCTTGGTGACGGTCTCCTCGAGGTTGCCGCCGGAGCCGGTGAACTTGCCGGTGTTGACGTCGACGACGGTCATCGCCTCGGTGCGGTCGATCACCAGCGAGCCGCCGGAGGGCAGCCAGACCTTGCGGTCCAGGCCCTTCTTGATCTGCTCCTCGATGCGGTACGCCGAGAAGATGTCCTGGTCCTTCTTCGGTTCGTAGCGCTCCAGCCGCTCCTCGAGGTCGGGCGCGACGTGCTGCACGTAGGACTGCACGGTCTCCCAGGCGTCGTCGCCCTCGATCACGAGCTTGGCGAAGTCCTCGGTGAACAGGTCGCGGACCACCTTGAGCGTCAGGTCCGGCTCGCCGTACAGCAGCTGCGGCGCGGAGCCCTTGGCCTTCTTCTCGATGTCCTCCCAGCGCGCCTTGAGCCGCTCGACGTCGCGGGTCAGCTCGTCCTCGGCGGCACCCTCGGCGGCGGTCCGGACGATCACACCCGCGGTCTCCGGGACGATGTCCTTCAGCAGGGTCTTGAGCCGGTTGCGCTCGGTGTCCGGGAGCTTGCGGGAGATCCCGCTGGTGGTGCCGTCGGGCACGTAGACCAAGAACCGGCCGGCCAGGCTGACCTGGCTGGTCAGGCGCGCACCCTTGTGGCCGATCGGGTCCTTGGTGACCTGCACCAGGATCGACTGGCCCGAGGACAGCACGGACTCGATCTTGCGCTGCTGGCCGTCCTTGTGACCGAGCGCGGACCAGTTCACCTCACCGGCGTACAGGACGGCGTTGCGGCCCTTGCCGATGTCGATGAAGGCGGCCTCCATCGAGGGGAGGACGTTCTGGACCCGGCCCAGGTAGACGTTGCCGATCAGGGAGGTCTGCGACTCGCGCGCGACGTAGTGCTCGACGAGCACGTTGTCCTCGAGGACGCCGATCTGGGTGATGTCACCGCGCTGGCGGATCACCATCACCCGGTTGACGGCCTCGCGGCGGGCCAGGAACTCGGCCTCGCTGACGATCGGTGCACGCCGGCGCCCGGCTTCGCGGCCCTCGCGGCGGCGCTGCTTCTTGGCCTCGAGGCGGGTCGAGCCCGACACCGCGGTGATCTCGTCGTGGGCGCTGCGGCCGCTGCGGACCCGGGTGACGGTGTTCGCCGGAGCGTCGTCGCTGCCCTCGTCGCCGTCCTCACCCGCACGGCGGCGCCGGCGGCGGCGGCGCGACGAGGTGCTCTCGCCCTCTCCGGGCGCGGGAGCTGCGGACTCGGGGGTCTCGTCGGTCTCGTCGCCGTCGGCGGAGTCGGTGGCCTGGGCGTCGTTGCCCTCGCCGGACTTACGGCGGCGCCGGCCGCCGCGACGGCGCTTGCGGCGGCTCGCGGTCTCGCTGTCGTCGCCGGTCTCGGACCGGTCGCTGCTGGTGTCGCCGCCGGCCTCGGCCGCGTCCTGGGGGGTGCTGCTCTCGGCCGGCGTCTCGGCCGGGCCGTCACTCGGCGCTGCCGCTTTCGACGTACGACGTCGCGGCGCGGTTGTCTTCTCGGGGGCCTGGAAGAGCGGGACAGCGACGGCGGCGGGCGGCCCGGAGCCGTCTGCGGCGTCGACGGCGGGCGCCTCGGCAGCCGGCTCGGCGGACGCAGCGGCCTTCTTGGTGGTCCGCTTGCGGGTGGTCTTCTTCGCGGGCGGCGTGTCGCCGGCGTCCGCGCCGACGGATCCCGCCTCGGCAGCGGAGGACCCGCTCTCGGCCGCGGGGGCGGCGGCCTTCTTGGTGGTCCGCTTGCGCGCGGTGGTCTTCTTCGCGGGCGGCGTGTCGCCAGCCTCCGCACTGGTGGACCCCGTGTCGTCGGAGGACCCGCTCTCGGCCGCGGGAGCGGCGGCCGCCTTCTTGGTGGTCCGCTTGCGCGGCGCCGCCTTCTTCTTCGCCGGCGGTGCGTCAGCGCCGTCCGGAGTGGTCTCGGAGGGGGTGGAACCGTCCTGCTGATCGTCGAGCATGTCGCTCCTCGGCCCGGACGCTGCGCACAGCCCCGGACTTTGTCTGACGCCGAGGGCCCGCGTGGTCAGGGCCGACGGCGCAAAGCCTTCGGTGGCGGCGACACCCTCCGCAGGTGCGTCACTGGCTCCGACATGTCACCGACCGCGGTCGCTCAGCCCCGGGCGAGTCACTGTCACCGACTCAGCCAGGCCGCGTCGCGGTCCGGTGACGACCGGCTCCACTGTGCCGGGCCAGGATCGGTCCGGCGAGAACGTCGTCGGGTCTTCCGGTGCAGCAAGCCACACCGTCGACCACGTCGAGTATCGCACACGCGACACCCGAACCCGTCACTGTCAACCGGATAACGGGTCGCCGATCGCACCCGACGCCGCGTCGTACGGCCCCTGCTCGAGCCGCGTGAGCAGCGCCGTCCCGGGCGCGTCGAGGCCGCCGACCAGACGCAGGCCGGACAGGACGTCGTCGGGGCGGACCGCCGGCTCGGTGTGGCGGAGCACGACCTCCAGCGCCGTCCCCGCGTCGTACGACGTCGCGCTGAGCGCCAGCACCGCCTCGCGGCTGTCGAAGGACCGGAGCCCCTTCTTGGTCATCCGCTCCACGCCGACCGAGGGGGCCGCGAGGAACGAGGCCACGGCCGGTTCGACGTCGTGGAGGGCGCTGCCGGGCAGGTCGATCCGCCACCGGCTGGCCTCGAGGCGATCGGCCAGGCTGCCGGGCGTGGCCTCGACGACCTCCATCACGTCCAGTCCGTCGGGCAGCGCCTCGTCGAGGTCGGCGGCGAGGCGGTCGGCCTCGACCCGCTCGGCCAGGCCGATCTCGAGGTACTCGGCCTCGCTGGCCGCGCCGGTGGGCGACGCGCCGGCGTAGGAGATGCGGGGGTGCGGGTTGAACCCCGAGGAGTAGGCCATCGGGATCCGGGCGCGCACCAGGGCGCGTTCGAACGCGCGGCTGAAGTCGCGGTGGCTGGTGAAGCGGAGCCGGCCGCGCTTGGCGTAGCGCACCCGCATCCGCTGCACGGGGGGCGCCTGCTGCTCGGGCTGCTCTCGCACGCGGTCAGGCTAGTGCGGCGCGCGCTCAGCCCCGACTCGCGAGGTGCTGGCGGGCCAGCGGCGAGAGGTAGATGGAGCGGACGACGTCGCCGTCGAGCCAGGCGGTGAGCTCGGCGGCCTTCGCATCGAGAGCCTTGCGAGCCGCGCCGGGCACGTCCTCGGCGAGGACGACGTCGACCTCGCCGTCGTCGCGCTGGCACCAGACCCCCACGATCCGGCCGTCGCACCACGCCGTTGGCCCGCCGTTGCCGTTGCGGTCGAAGATCTTGTCGACGTGGTCGCCGAGGTGGAAGCCGCGCTCCTTCCAGCCCATCGTGGTCGGGTCGAGCGCGGGCAGCAGCGCCGCCCAGGAGCCCGGGTCGGGAGTGGCCTCGACGTCGTCAGGCAGCACCCAGCCAGTGCCGCCGCCGTCGAGCGAGACCTCGACCGCCTCGACGTCGGTCAGCGCGCGGCGGACGGCCGCCTTCGTCGCGCCCAGCCACCAGACCAGGTCGGCCTCGGTGCCGGGGCCGAACGAGCGCAGCCAGGCCGCCACCAGCGCGGCGTACCCCTCGGCCTCGGGCAGCGGGTCCGGCGCCTCCCCCAGCCAGGCCGACATCGCGGTCCACCGGGGTCGCGAGGTCTTCCAGCCGCCGTCGTTCTCGCCGCGCACGATGGTCCCCGACGCCGCGAGCGCCACGATCACCTGCGAGGCGATCGCGACCTCGGCCTGGTAGGCGCCCTTGCCGCGGGTGACCCGGACATCGAGGGCAGGGACCCGCGCCCGCAGCTCGGCGGTGGTCAGCGGCCCGTCGGTCTCGATCAGCCGCCGCGCAAGCGCGAGGTGCTCCTCGGTCCAGGCCGCGCCGTCCTCGGTCACCCCGGCCGCCTCCATCTCGGCCGCGAGCCGGCGTACCTGCTGGCCGGCGACGCGGGCGCTGGCGCTGCCCCAGACGGCCGGCAGGAGGTCGCGCGGGAACGCGAAGACGGTACGGCGCATGGCGAGCTGCTTGACGACCGAGCGGTCGTCGTACAGGGCCGAGTCGACGTCGGCGAGCGAGGCACCGCAGCGGGCCCACGCGGCGAGATGGACCGACGCCGGCTCGGTGGCGTGCAAGCAGGTCATGGCGCGCGCCGCGGCCTCGGTGTCGGCGACCGGCACGGCCAACCCATGGCGTACGGCGAGCCGGGCCCGCCGCTCGTCGTCGTCGATGTGGCGCACGTCTGCATCCTGCCCGAGGCCACCCCCAGACTCCCCCAGCCCGTCCGACCCGGGATGTGACGGGCCGCAGGGGCGGATGAAACGATCCGGCGGTGTCCGCCCTCCGCCGTACCACGCTCGTGCTGGTGGGGCTGATCCTCCTCTCGTTCAACTTGCGGCCCGCCGCCGTCAGCGTCGGCCCGGTGCTGGAGGAGGTGCGCGACGGGCTCGGCCTGTCCGGCCCCGAGGCGGGACTGCTGACCTCGCTCCCGGTCCTGGCGTTCGCCGTCTTCGGTGCCCTCGCCCCCTCGCTCGCGCGGGTGGCCGGACTGCACCGGGCCCTGGCACTGTCGCTCGTGGCCGTCGTGATCGGCCTCGGCGGCCGCTCCGCAGCGCAGGACTCGACCGTCTTCCTGGCCCTGTCGGCCGTGGCGCTGGCCGGGATGGCGACGGCCAACGTGCTGATCCCGTCGCTGGTCAAGCTGCACTTCCCGGACCGGATCGGCCGGGCCACCGCGATCTACACCACCGCCCTGGCGGTGGGGCTGACCTCGGCCTTCGTGCTGACCGTCCCGATCTCCGACGCGTTCGGGAGCTGGCGGGCCGGGCTCGGCATCTGGGCGATCGTCGCGCTCGTGGCGCTCGCGCCGTGGCTGGGGCTGCTCGGCCACGACCGGCACCTGGAGACCGGCGCGCGGAGCATCTCGTTCGGTGACGTCGCCCGCACCCGGATCGGCTGGGCGATGGTGTTCTTCTTCGGCCTGCAGTCGCTGCAGGCGTACTCGATCTTCGGCTGGTTCGCCCAGCTCTGGCGCGACAACGGCTACTCCGCCGAGCAGGCCGGGCTGCTGGTCGCGATCGTCGCCGGGGTGAGCATCCCGCTGTCGCTGTGGCTGCCCTCGGCCGCTGCTCGTCGTACCGACCAGCGCGGGCTGATCCTGGCCGTGCTCAGCTGCTATCTGGTCGGCTACACCATGCTGCTGGTCAATGCCCACGCCCTGGCCGTCCCAGCCGCGGTGTTCGTCGGCATCGGCTGCTGCGTCTTCCCGGTGGTGCTGACCCTGATCGGGCTGCGCGCGCACACCCCCGACGGCACCGCCGCGCTGTCGGGGTTCACGCAGTCGCTGGGCTACCTGCTGGCCGCGGTCGGACCGTTCGCGGTCGGGCTGGTGTACGACGCCACCGGCGGCTGGACCGCCCCGCTGTGGATGCTGATGGTGCTGGTGCTCCCCCTGCTGGCCGTCGGCGCCTACGCCGGCCGACCGGCGTACCTCGAGGACCAGCTGGGTCGACCACCCGGCTGACCGTTGCCCGACCCCTGCGAGGACCTCGCCCGGTTGGGTCTCGTCGGGCACCCTGGTGGCGTGTCATCCGAACCGGACCCGAGTCCCGGCGGCCCGCGGCGGGTCGTCTGGGTGACGGCCGTTGCCGTCGCCGTGGTGCTCGTCGCCGGTGGCGTCGCCGCCTGGGCGCTGGCCGTGCGTACGACCGGCACCGCGGACCCGCCGATCCAGTTCCCCACGGGCTCTGCTACTGAGCCGTCGGGTACGCCGTCCACGCAGGGCGGCACCACCCTCGGGCCGCGACACCCGAAGGTGAAGGCACCGCTGAAGGTGGCCCCGACCCCGCACCTGACCTGCCTGAGGCCGCCCAGCATCGTGCACGTGCTCCAGTTCAACATCCATGCCGGGGTCAGCCGCTTCGGCAGCAACGGGCTCGCCGCGATCGCTGCGGAGATCCAGACCTGGCATCCCGACATCGTGACGCTCAACGAGGTGGACAGCGACGGCGCCCGCAGCGGACGCGTCGACGAGGCGACGTACCTCGCCCAGGCGACCGGGATGCACGACATCTTCGGGGCCAACCTGGTGCAGGCCGACGGGCACCGGTTCGGCAACGCGATCCTCAGCCGCTACCCCGTCATGCAGAGCACCAACACCCGCCTCCCCCGGGTGAGCGGCTCCGAGCCGCGCGGCCTGTTGCACGCCGTACTCCGGGTCGACGGGCGCGCGGTCGACGTGTACTCGGTGCACCTCACACAAGGTGCCCGCACCGGCCTGCCGCAGCGGATCACGCAGGCCGAGGCCATCACCCGCACCCTGCGCGCCGGCCACCGGCCGACGATCCTGGCCGGCGACCTGAACTCCCGCCCGGGGACGCTCCCGGTGCGGATCCTGCGTGGGTACCTGCTCGACGCGCAGGAGCAGGGCGGCACCGGCACCGGCGCCACTGTCCCGGCCGGCCGGCCGGTGAACCGGATCGACTACGTGCTGTACGACAACCACTTCCGGCCCACCCCCGGCGGCACCCGGGTGCTCGCCTCGTCGTCGAGCGACCACCGCGCGGTCTACAGCGAGCTGATCCTGCTGCACCGCCACTGCTGAAGACCCGCTCGGCCCTGAGGCTGCGGACCTGTCAGGAGGCTGTGAGGATGCGCCGCGCGTGAACGATCCGGCGGCCGGCCTCGTGGCACCAGACAACCGACGACCGTCGCGACCTCGGACCAGCACGGTGGGACCGCGCCCGCGGCCAGACAGCGAGGAGCCTCCATGTCCCGTCCACGTATCGCAACCCGCACGTCTCTCAGCGCCCTGTTCGCCCTGCTGATCGCCCTGGTGGCGTTCCTGCCCGGGTCACCGGCCTCGGCCGACTCGCGGCCCTCGACCATCTCCCTGCCCAACGGTTTCTCCCCCGAGGACATCACAGCCGGGCCGAACCACACCTTCTTCGTCGGCTCGCTGGCGACAGGCGCGATCTACCGCGGCAGCTTCACCACCGGCCAGGGCTCGCTGCTGGTGCCGTCGGCCACCGGCCCGACGACCGGTCTCTATCTGGAGCGCCAGCACGGGCACGACCGGCTCTGGGCGGCGGGCGGACCGTCCGGCCAGGCGCGCGTGTACGACGCGAGCACCGGCGCGCTGCTGCGCACCTTCCAGCTCGCCGACCCGGCCAGCGGCGGATTCGTCAGCGATGTGATCGTCACCGACCACGCCGCCTACTACACCGACGCGTTCGTGCAGCGGCTCTTCGTGATCCCGTTCGCCGATCACAGCCACCAGGCCCTGCCCGACGCATCGGCGGTGCGCACGGTGCCCCTCACCGGTGACGTGAGCTATGTGACCTCTCCCCCGGGCACCTTCAACCTCAACGGACTCGCCGCCTTCGGCGACACCCTCGTCTCGGGCCAGACCGTCACCGGAAGGTTCTTCACCATCGACCCGATGACCGGTGTCACCACGCAGATCCCGGTGACCGACAAGGACGGCAACCCGGTGACTGTCAACGGCGCCGACGGCATCGCCCAGCGCGGCAGCACGCTGTACGTCGCCCAGAACTTCCCGCAGAAGCTGGCGACCGTGAAGGTGGCGAGCGACCTGGGCAGTGCCCGTCTGGTCGACGTCGCGACCAGCCCGGCCCTCGACATCCCGAGCTCGGTCGAGGAGGACCGGGGCGACCTGTACGGGCTCAATGCCCGGTTCACCACGCCGGCGACGCCGACCACGACGTACACCGTGGTCCGCGTGAAGAAGTAGCCCCCCGAGCGGACGGCCGGTGGCGCTGCCACCGGCCGTTCGTCACGATGAGGAGGTGTCTCGTCGTGCGGCAGTGCTGTTCATCGCCCTCGGCGTCGTCTGGGGGATCCCCTATCTGCTGATCAAGGTCGCCGTCGACGAGCTCTCCCCCGCCCAGATCGTGCTCGCCCGCACCGCCATCGCCGCCCTGATCCTGCTGCCGATAGCCGTCCTCCAGGGTGCGGTACGACCGATCCTGGGTCACTGGCGTTGGCTCGTGGTGTTCGCCGTTGTCGAGATCGCGATCCCGTGGGTGTTCCTCGGCAGCGCCGAGACCCGGCTCCCGAGCTCGACCACCGGACTCCTCGTGGCGGCGGTGCCGCTGGCAGGCGTCGCGATCGCGTTCGCGACCGGTCACGCCGAACGTCTCACCCGCGTCGCCTGGCTGGGCCTGGTCCTCGGGATCGTCGGCGTCGCCGCGCTCGTCGGGTTCGACGTGGGCGGCTCCGACCTCGGCGCCGTGGCTCAGGTCGGCGTCGTCGTCGTCGGGTACGCCGCCGGGCCGGCCATCCTCAGCCGCCCACTCCAGGGACTCCCGGGCGTCGGGATCATGGCCTCGGCCCTCACCATCACGGCCCTGGCCTACGTCCCCGTCGTACTGCTGACCGACGGCATGCCCGGCCCCCTGCCGTCGAGCAACGTGGTGGCGTCAGTCGTGACGCTGGGCGTGGTCTGCACGGCCGCCGCCTTCATGCTCCTCTTCGCCCTCGTCGGCGAGGTCGGGCCGGTCCGCGCCACCACCATCACCTACCTCAACCCTGCCGTGGCGGTCGTGGCCGGAGCGCTGGTCCTCGGCGAGCCGGTCACCGTCTGGACGGTCATCGGCTTCGTCCTGGTCGTCACCGGCTCCTACCTCGTCAACCGAGGCGGCCGCGCCACTCCCGCCACCGAGGCAGAGCTGGCCGGCGAGACCTCGAGCAGCTGCGCCTGAGCCAACCGGAGCACCGCGCCCTCGGCGCGGCATCGCGTCCTGTCGCCCACTATGCAGCGCCGTCTCGCGGCCCTGGTTGGGCCTTACCCAGTCAAGGGTCCGTATCCCTGCGGATGTGCCGAAGAGGGTCTTGATCGGTGTTTTCGTGGTCAGTGCGGGTGAGCGGAGTTGGTCGCTGCGGTGACCTCGGCCAGGGTGGAGGTCGGGATCTCAGGGAATCGGTTGCGGCTTCGGGACGCGTCGAAGGTCATGTCGGTGGTGTTCATGACTACGGCGGCCCTGGCCTTGCGGGCGAAGTCCGGGTTGATGGGGCGGGCAAAGACTGCCATGGCCCTCAGTGCCGGCAGTGGGACGTGCTTGGGGGCGTCAGAACGGCCATGAAGCGCTAACAGGTGCTGGGCAATCTCGACAAAGCTGAGGTTGACGGGTCCGCCGATGGAGATTTCCTCTGCGATCCTCGGATCGCCGAGTGCTGCGAGCACGACGAAGGCGGCGACATCGTCGGCAGAAACGAAATTGATCGGGTTTGTGCCCGGTCCGAGCACCATCGCCGGCCCGCCTCCTGCGACCTTTGCGCCGATGACGTCGAGCCATGTCTGCATGAACGGGGTTGCCCGGACTGTGACGCCTGTGAGCCCGCTGTTGTGCAGGTCTTGTTCGGCGGCGTACTTCATCCGGTGCAGCGACATCGGATGCTCTGGCCCGGCGCCGACGACCGACCCCAGCACATAGCGTTCGACGCCGGCTCGCTTCGCTGCCGCGATCAGGTGGGAGTTGCCGTCTCGGTCGACTGCTGCGGGGCTGGTCTTCGCGGGCCCGGTGAAGCCGTGCACCACCGATATGACACATCTGCAGTCCGTGACGACCGCGTCGAGGGAGCCGCGGCGTACATCGCCGGTCACGACGGCTACACCCGTTGGCAGGCCGGCCGCGCGAGCAGGGTCGCGGGTCAGCACGCGCACCGTTTCGCCCTGGTCGTGCAGCCGTTGGACGACCTTGCGGCCAAGGAGGCCGGTTCCGCCGGCTACGAGGATCATGATCGTGATCCGAGGTCCGGGGCAGTGGTGGCGGCGCGACTCACGGCGTCGTCCACGCTGCCCGAGTCGCGCTCGACCGGTTCCAGGTAGAAGCGGGCCGCCCGGATGAGTCCGTCCTCGAGCTCGAAGATGATCACTCCGCGCATCTCATGCTCGGCTCCGTCGTGTCGTGTGCCGGACATGAGCCATTCCGACCACACGGTGCCCCCGTCCACAACCGTGGCGAGCAGCGCCGCCTTGAGGTCGGGTACGCCGCCCAAGATCTGGCCCCAGTTGCGCCGAACCTGTTCCCGACCGCGGAAGCCGCGGAGCGGATGGGCCGGAGTCTGGTTGAGGTAATCCTCAGCGAAGCAAGCAACGATCGCGTCCAGGTCATGGTCGCTCGTCACTCGGGCCAGACGCTCGATGACCTCCAGGGGATTCGGTGTCATGGCTGCTCTCCAATGTTTGTTACAGTTGACTGTAACTAAAATGAGTGTGAGCGGAGATATGGCCAAAGTCAAGCGAAGTTACGACTCCAGCCGTCGACACGAGCAGGCCCGCCGCAACCGCGACGCAGTCCTGGACGCGGCCGAGCGCCGATTCCTCACCGATGGGTACGGCCTCACCACGATCGCGTCCGTGGCCGGCGAAGCGGGGGTGTCACCCGAGACCGTCTACAAGGCTTTTGGGGGCAAGGCCGGCCTGGTCACGGCCATCTGGGAGCGCGGCCTGGAGGGCCGCGGGCCGATCCCCGCACCGCAACGGTCGGACGAGATGAAAGCACGCGAGGACGACCCACAGCAGATCATCCGCAACTGGGGCCAGCTCACCACCGAGGTCGCCCCACTGGTAGCGCCGATCCTGCTCCTCATCCGCACCGCCGCCGCCAGCGACCCCGAGATGGCGCGAATGCTCGCAGCGACCGATCGCCAGCGACTCCGGCGAATGCGACAGAACGCCGAAACCCTGACCGGCCACCTGAAGGAAGGCGTCTCCCGTAACGACGCAGCCGAAATCATGTGGACCTACAGCTCGCCAGACCTCTACGACCTCCTCGTGATACGACGACGCTGGCCCATCGGGCGCTACGGCCGATTCATCTCCGAGGCCATGATCAACGCACTGCTTGGGTAGCTAGTGCTGAGCCTGACTCGGTGTGCCGCTGTGGGCACGATCGCGATCGACCCCACCCAAGTCGCGCACCGCAACCACATGGACAGACGCCATCTGCGACACCGAGTCATTTCGCCGCCTGGTGCCCACGCCAAAAACCTCATGCGGACGGACGCACCATCCGCAGCGGGCCAGCGTTCAGTCACAGTGGAGGGTTCCGTCGTCGCCCTTGTCCGGTTGTTCATCGCGCCTACGGCACCAGGGCACTCCCTCAACCAACGGCCATGACCTGAGGGGTCATCTAGGGGCCGCCGCGCCAGTGGTCGATGCGGTGGTGGTCTGGCAGGAATCCGTTGTGTACGCCCCACAGCACGGCCTGGGTCCGGCTGTCGACGTCGATCTTGCGGTACAAGTTGCGGATGTAGGACTTGATGGTGTTCAGGCTCAGGTAGGTCAGAACCGCAATCTCGGCGTTGTTCTTTCCCTGTGTGATGAGAGCCAGGATCTCCGCCTCCCGGTCGGTGAGGCCCTCGCGGCGTCCTGGCCAGTCCAGACCGGTCAGATTACGTACCCTCGTCGCCGACTCGCTGATGACGACCTCGCCCGCGTGGACGGCCTCCAGCGCTGCGACCAGCTCTCGCGCAGTCAGAGCCTTGGACAGGTATCCAGACACTCCCAGGTCGCGCGCGGCCGACACCAGCTCGGGGTGGAAGTTCGAGGTGTAGACCACGACCCGACGCGCTCGGGGATTGTCCACCAGCACCTTGATCTCGTGTTGGTCGGACTCGGGTTGGGCGAAGGAGTCGTACAGCGCAATGTCGACGGTGTCCTTGACCGGACGATCGGTATCGAGCTCGGCGACCACGACGCGATCACGGTAGGGGTCCAGCATGTTCGCGATGCCGACCACGACGACGTCGTAGTCGTCGACCAGCGCAATACGGATGGGTCGGTCGGTCACGCTCATGGACGCATCATAAACCCACCCAGGGGTGTGCAGAGACCTCCGTAGGTGTAGTTCGCTACCTCATGGAGGCTGTCAGTCGTCCCGGCCCGAAACGGAGCCGTAGTGGGTACGTGAGATTCGTACCGCAGGGAAAGGGATCTCCATGCTCGGTCTCATCCTCACCATCATCATCGTCGGCGCCATCGCCGGCTTCCTGGCCCGACTGCTCGTGCCCGGTCGTCAAGACATGTCCGTCCTCGCCACCATCGTGCTCGGGATCGTGGGGTCCTTCGTGGGCGGTCTGCTCGGTTACCTCCTCTTCCATAAGGACGCGGAAGACGGCCTGCTCCAGCCGGCAGGCATCGTCGGCGCCATCATCGGGTCGGTCATCGCCCTCCTTGTCTGGATGGCGGTCCAGCGCCGAAGCACTGCTCGCATCTGAGAACACGACGCTGCCCGTTAGCCAGTCGTGCCCTGGAACCACGACCTCGATGTCGAAGCGCCACGCGCCCCGCGCTTACGCAGCCGCGGGGCGCGTCGGTGTGGATCATCGTGTTGGGCCGCGCCCTGCCTACAGCCGCAACCGAGCTAGTTGTACTGATCGGCGGGTCAGCACCGATAAGGCGCTTGACCAACCTCGCCGATCAGTACAGCTGATCCTGCAGATGCCACTCGGCGCAAGGTTTGACGGTAGATCACCTGGACGAGCACTTGGCCGAGGGGGCTTGCTGCACGAATCGGGCCAGTTTGACCTTCGCCCAATCCGCCGCGTGCGGCACGCGTCGTCTTGGTCGGTGGAGAGTGCGAGGATCCGCAGTGTCGCGACTGACGAAGAGTTGATGTGGGCCCTGACGTACGACGGCTACGAGCGGTTCTCGCAGGACTATGAAGCCGTACTCCGTGCTCCTGCGACCCGCAATCTCCGCGTATGAGGCGTCCGGACGAATCCCGGAGTGGTGCGGTGTCGATCTGCTTCTTGCCTGGGCGTCTATCGCCAGCGAGAACATCACAACCTCGGACACGCGCCCATGGCACGTGACTGGGATGAGCTCGCTGTAGAGAGACACAACCGATCGGACTCGTTGCTGTGTTCCCATTCTGCGACGTTGGGGGCAAAGTCCACCGTCTTTGTATCGACGGCGACCGGCCGCGTGGCGGCTCCGGCGATGGGGGTCACAGCGGGGGGCTAGCACGCATCAAGGCAGACCACCTACAGGGCCCGGAGCCGGCCTCACCGACCGAGAACCCGAAAGCGAGATCGTCGGCCCGCGGCCACCTCACGCGACCTGACCGCGCTGCGATTGTCCGAAAGCACTGCGGGCCTGAGGAGGTCTTGTCCGGTACGACGAACACTGAACCGGATCGCGTCTCTTACGATCGCCAGCATGAGCACCCTCCACGACGTCGAGACCTGGATCACCGAGCAGCTCCCCAAGCTGATCGAGCAGTACGGCGTGCCGGGCGCGGCCGTCGCCGTGCTCGCCGGCGGCGAGGTGATCGACGACGCCGCCGGTCTGCTGAGCAAGGCGACCGGCGTCGAGGCCACCGCCGACTCGCTCTTCCAGATCGGTTCGATCACCAAGGTGTGGACCGCGACCATGGTGATGCAGCTGGTCGACGAGGGACTGGTCGACCTCGAGGTCCCCATCCGTACCTACCTGCCCGACTTCCGGATCCGTGACGAGTCGGCCGCCGCGCAGATCACCACCCGCCAGCTGCTCTCACACACCGCCGGGTTCGAGGGCGACATCTTCACCGACACCGGCGTCGGCGACGACTGCGTGGAGAAGTACCTCGGCGTGCTGCACGACGTACCCCAGCTCTTCCCGCCCGGCGAGCAGTTCTCCTACAACAACGCCGGTTTCGTCGTCCTGGGCAGGTTGGTCGAAGTGCTCCGCGGGAAGCCCTACGACGAGTGCCTCAAGGAGTACCTGTTCGGCCCGCTGGGCCTGACCCACGCGGCGACGGGGCCCTACGAGGCCATCCTCTTCCGGGCCGCCGTGGGCCACCTCGAGCCCGAGCCCGACGCCGACCTCGTCCCGGCACCGATGTGGGCCCTGGTGCGTTCCAACGTGCCGGCCGGTTCGATGCTCGCGATGCGACCGCGCGACCTGCTGTCCTTCGCCACCATGCACCTGAACAAGGGGGCAGCCGCCGACGGGACCCAGGTCCTGACGCCGGAGACCGTGGCGGCGATGCAGGAGCCCCAGGTCACGTTGCCCGATCTCGGCCTGATGGGCACCCACTGGGGCTTGGGCTGGGAGCTGTTCGCGACCCCCGACGGCACCGTCGTCGGCCACGACGGCAGCACCATCGGCCAGTCCGCGTTCCTCCGGATCGTGCCCGAGAAGGGCGTGGCCGTCGCGTTGCTCACCAACGGCGGCGACACCTTCTCGCTCTACCGCGACATCGTCTCCCACGTGCTGGCCGAGCTGGCCGACGTCGACCTGCCCGCCCTGCCGCATCCGCCGGAGGAGCCGGAGCGGATCGATGCCGGCCGCTACGTCGGCACCTACTCCGCCGAGGTCGCCGACCTGGTGGTGACCCAGGACGACGACGGTCGGATCTGGATCGACATGACTCCGAAGGGGATGGCCGAGGAGATCGGCGAGAAGGCGGAGCGCAAGGAGCTCGTCCACTACGCCGGCGACAGCCTGATCCCGATCGAGGCTGACCGCGGCATGTACATGCCCCACGCCTTCGTCGGCGACGACGGCCAGGGCCACGCCCTCTACCTCCACGTCGGGCGGGCCATCCGACGCGTCGACGCCTGACACTGAGGCGCACGTGGGGTCCGCCTCAGTGTCGAGCCAGGATCCGCAGCTGCAGCATGGCCGCGAAGCGCTGCTCGGGGTCAGCCAGGTCGAGGCCGCTCAGCTCGGTGATCCGCCGGAGGCGGTAGCGGAGTGTGTTCGGGTGGATGAAGAGCGCCGCCGCGGCCGCGGTGACATCGCCGAAGGCGTCGAGCCACGCCTCCAGCGTCTCGATGAGCCCGCCCGCGCCGCGTTCGTCGTGCTCGAGCAGGAGCGCGATCGGTCCGACCGGACCCTCGCCGCGCGTGGCCGCGAGGTCGCGTAGCTCGAGCAGCAGGGCCTGTGTCTGCACGTCCTCCAGCCGGGCCACCCGCCGGCTGACGTGTCCGTCGCCCAGCACCCGGAGCACCCGGTTGGCCGTCACGCGCGACCGCGTCACACCACTCACGTCACCGGCGACTCCGCCGATGGCCACCACCGTCGGGAGGCCGACTCCCACCCGCTCGCAGAAGTCGGTGGCGATCCGGACCGCGCGCTCCGCCGGATCATCACCCGGGGGTAAGACTGGGACCAACGCCCAGACCACACCACTCACCGCGGCGACGGCGGTCGCCGGAACGGCCGAGGTCAGGTGTACCGCGAAGGCATCCGCGAGCCGTTCGAGCTCGGCCGCGCGATCCTGCTCGCCACGGACGCCTCGGTCCGGGTCCTCGCGCAGGGCCGCCGCCAGGACGACCACCTGCCGACCGGCCAGCCCGAGGCGGCGCAACGCATCCTGAGCGCCCGCTCCACCCTCCAGCGCCGTCCCGACGAGGTCGGTCCGCAGCCGGCGCTGCACGTCGGCACCCGCGCGTACGCGCAGGAGGTGGAGGGCGACGAGCTTGGCAGCGTCCTGGAGGGCAGCGGTCCTCTCTCCCGTGACCTCGCCGTCCATCACCGCCCAGATCGAGCCGAGCACCTGGTCGCCCGCCCGTACGGCGATCGCGACGCGCTGCTTGGAGATGTCGTCGAAGTCGAGCTGGTGAGGATCTACGACGACTGGCTTGTCCTCGCGGTAGAGGTCGCGGAAGACACCGTGCTCGGTGAGCATGCGGGCATAGCGCTCCGGCACCTGTCGTCCGATGATCGTCTCGACGCGCGACGCGTCCGTCTCGTCCTGGCGGCCCGAGAAGGCCAGCACCCGCGAGCTGCGGTCCTCGATCGTGATCGGGGCGTCAAGCAGTGCGGCGACAGCGTTGGCGACCGCGAAGAGGTCACCGGCCGGGAGGCCGCCGAGCGACTCCGGCTCCCCCACACCGATGTCGCCCTCGGCCAGGAGCGAGCGCAACAGCGCGGTCAGCTGCGCCCACGTCGCACCACGACGTAGGCCGAGCAGCGCGACGCCGGAGTCGTCGACCGCCTCGCGGATCTCGGGGGTGAGTGTGACCGGCGCGCGCACCACCAGCCCCACGACGCCGCGACGCCCCAGGTCGTGGGCCAGCGCCACCACATCGGCGGCCGTGACCGCGACGCCCAGGACCAGGGCGTGCGGCGGATAGTGTGGTTCGTCCACGGGGTCGTGGATGACCACGCCGTCGATCTCGGCGGGATTCTCGGGATCGCCGTGGATCAGCTCGAGGAGCGTGTCACCCAGGTCGTCGAGCACCCGGCCGAGGCTGGCACGGGGTCGCTGCGTCACGGTCCGCAGCATAGGCCGCCGTCCGTGGCGCGCTTCAGAGCGTGATCCGCTCGACCGACGTGGTGACCTGCTCGAGGATCTCCGGGATCGGGGTCACCCCGAGACCCGGGCCGGTCGGCACGGTGAGGTGACCGTCGTGGATCACGAACGGCTCGGTGATGTCGGTGCGGTAGAAGCGGTCCGAGGCCGAGATGTCGCCGGGCAGCGTGAAGCCGGGCAGCGCTGCCAGGGCTGCGTTGGCGGCGCGCCCGAGGCCGGTCTCGAGCATGCCGCCGCACCACACCGCGACCCCGTGCGCGACCGCAAGGTCGTGGATCCGCCGCGCCTCCAGGTAGCCCCCGACCCGGCCCGGCTTGATGTTGACGACCTGACAGGCACCGAGGGTGATCGCGGCCGCCGCCGTCTGCGCCGAGACGATCGACTCGTCGAGACAGATCGGCGTCGACAGCTGCCGGGCGAGCTCCGCATGACCGAGGATGTCCTCCTCCGCCAACGGCTGCTCGATGAGCAGCAGACCGAAGGCGTCGAGCTGGGCGAGGTGGCGGGCGTCGCGCACGGTGTACGCCGTGTTGGCGTCGACCTGAAGGAGCACGTCGTCGCCGAACTGTTCCCGGACCGCACGCACCGGCTCGACGTCCCAGCCAGGCTCGATCTTCAGCTTGATCCGGACATAGCCCTCGGCCAGGTAGCCGCCGACGGCGTCGAGCAGCTCCGGGATGGCGTCGAAGATCCCGACCGAGACGCCGCTCGGCACCTGGTCGTGGACCGCGCCGAGCTCACGGGCGAACGACCGCCCCGAGGCCCGGAGCTCGGCGTCGAGCAGCGCCATCTCGATCGCCGCCTTGGCCATCCGGTGCCCCTTGTAGGGATGCAGCACCGTCGCCACGGCGGCCGCTCCCGAACGGTCGAGCGCAGCCTGGCCCTCCGCCGATGCGAGGGCGGGCAGGAAGAAGCGGCGCAGGACGTCGGCCTCGCACTCGAGGTACTCCGACGAGTAGACCGGGTCGGGAAGGGCGACGCACTCCCCCCACCCCTCCGCCTCGTCGGTCAGGGCGCGGAGCAGCAGGATGTCGCGCTCGGTCTGCGTCCCGAACGAGGTTCGGAACGGCGAGACGAGCGGCATCGCTATCCGGAGCAGGTCGACGCCGAGCAGCTTCATGAGACCTTCTCCTCGGTCGGGTCGGTGACAGCGGGCTCGACGAGGTAGCCGGCCACCCGGTCGAAGTCGACGATCCGGCCGCCGGCGGCGATCACGGGTGCGAGCTGGTCACGCACCCACATCCGCCACTCGCGTGCCTTGTCCGGGTCGTTGAGGCGCATCGTCTCGATGTCGTCGGGGACGCCGACGCGCAGACTTCCCTCGTGGTCCGTCGGTCGCGGTCGGGGGGTCCCGGCGCTGGCCGCGACGACCTCGGGCGAGGCCAGGTCCCACCGTACGAGGAGGCGATCGGTGTCGTCGCCGCCGTTGATGAGGTCGAGCATCGGGCCGTAGAAGTTGGTGAGGTACTCCGCCGGCTCGGCGGCGAGCTTGACGAGGTTGAAGTAGGCGTTGCGGGCGACCAGGGGGTCGAAGGTCCACTCGATCACCTCGACGCCACGCTGCAGCGCCCACGCGCGCTGGTGCAGCTTCAGCGCGAAGCCGATGCTCCGGCCGACCATCCCGGGAGCGACGCCGGCGATGTGGCTGTGCAGCACCCGCGCCGAGGGGTCGCTGTGGAAGCCGATGCAGGTTCCGACGAGCCGGTCGCCGACGAAGGCGCCGGCCACGTAGTTCCCGGTCTTACCGAAGGCTCGCAGCAGCTCGGCGGTGACGGGCGGGTTGTCGGAGCGGCCCCAGACGGCGACGAGCAGCTGCACGACGGCGTGGATCTCCTCCATCTCGGTGAGCTCTCGCAGGGTGACGCCGGCCTTCGCCGACGCCGCCACGACTGCGTCCTCGGGGGTCATGGGAGAGCCTCCTGAAGCAGGTCGTGGACGAGTCCGGCCACGAGCTGGGTGCGATCGACCAGCCGGTCGACCACGACGTACTCGTGGGCGGCATGGGCTCCGCCACCGACGGCGCCCAGACCGTCGAGCGTCGGCGTCCCGATGCCCGCGGTGAAGTTCCCGTCGGAGGCTCCTCCGACGCCGACCGCCTCGACCGGCGGCAGTCCGAGCGACTTCGCGACGAAGTCCGCGCGCGCGAACAGGGCGGCCGACGCGCTCTTCTCCATCGGTGGCCGGTTGGGCCCACCGTGGAGCGTGAGCGAGATCGCCGGCGTGACCGGCTCGAGTGCCCGGAGCGCGACGTCGACCCGCTCCTGCTCGGCGACGCTCCAGGCGCGGACGTCGATGGCCACGGATGCCCGGGCCGGGACCACGTTGGTGCCGGTTCCCGCGGCGGCGGCCGTCGGGGTCACCGAAGTGGCCAGCTCCGGGCTCCCGAGATCGTCGACCGCCAGGATCTGGTGCGCGAGCTCGACCGACGCGTTGAGCCCGAGCTCGGGCTCCAGGCCCGCGTGCGCGGCTCGGCCCGTCACCTCGAGCTCGTACAGGGAAGCACCCTTGCGAGCGACCTTCAGTGCGCCGCCGTCGGCCGATGCTTCGAGCACGAGGGTCGCCCGTGCGCCGCGCGCCTCGTCCTCGATGAGCGCGCGCGACGTCGGCGAGCCGATCTCCTCGTCGCCGGTGACGAGGAGCGTGACGCCGTCGGTCTCGGGGAGTGCGGCGATGGCGTGGAGGGCCATCACCAGCCCCGCCAGCATGTCGAAGCATCCCGGGCCGCGCAGGACCCCGTCCTCGACGGAGTACGGCGACACGGTCAGCGTCCCGATCGGATGCACGGTGTCGTGGTGGGCCAGCAGCAGCACCCGGTCCTGCTGGGGACGCGAGCCGAAGCGCCATCGCAGATGGGTGCAGCCATCGACCTCGATCCGTTCCGGCGCGACGCCGAGTCGCGTCGTACCGATCCTGGCGACGAGCTCGGCCGAGCGGGCCACGGCCGCGAGATCGGACGAGGGCGACTCGCACTCGATGAGCTCGCGCAGGTCGGCCAGGATCTCCACCAGGTCGGGGGGAGGCAGGACGACGTCGGCGGCGGTCATGAGCGTCACGCCGGCTTCCTCGGCGTGGCGCGCGCACCGAAGTGGACGTACTCCTCACCGGTCGGCAGCGTGTAGAACGTCACCGGCGCGTACGACTCCATGCCCTCGGGGCGCACGGCGTACAGGCCCTGCGACACCGGGAGCATCGGGTACTCGGTGACCGGCTCCGGCTCGAGCTCGGCCAGCGGCCCCATCAGCGTGGTCCGCATGACCGGCTTGCCGTCGACCTCGAGGATCTCGGTGAGCACCGACTCGCGCTCGTAGGCGCCCAGGTACGGCGTGAGGTCCGTGTCCGGTGCGACGGTGGGCGGGATCAGCGGGTCCTGGATCTGTACGTCGGCCAGTTCCGCGAAGATCTCGCCGTACAGCTCCTCGTAGAGGTCGTGGGCGTTGCCGCCGTTGGTGAGCAGCGCGACCGCGAGTCCGGCCTCCGGGAGGATCCTCAAGAACGCTGCCTGGCCGATGGTGTTGCCGTCGTGGCCGATCAGCCGGTGGCCGTGCCAGTCGTAGCGGATCCAGCCGAGGCCCCACGAGTCCCCGAGGAGGTACTTGTCGGGCACCTCGGTCTGGAAGGTCGTCATCTCGCTCGCGGCCGCTTCGCTCAGGATCCGGGTGCCGTCGGCCGCGACCCCACCCAGAAGGTGCATCCGGGCGAAGGCGAGGACATCGGCGACGGTCGCGGTGATCAGGCCGGCCGGGCCCACCGAGCGCGGGAGTGCCCAGACCGGCGCGACCACGGGGTTCTCGCCGCCGGACACGTGGCCCATCGCTGCCGCGTGCATGAGCGCATCGTCGGGAAGCGTCCCGGTGTGGGTCAGCCCGAGCGGGTCGAAGAGAAACTCCTTCATGGCGGCGTCCCACGTCTGGCCGGTGAGCTTCTCGATCACCAGGCCGAGCATCGAGTAGCCCGAGTTGCAGTAGGACCAGGTCGCACCCAGGGGGTGGTTCCGCGCAGCATCCGCGAGCAGCGCGACGTACTTCTCGAGGCAGTCGTCACCGCGACCGGTGTCGGTGAAGACGTCGCCGTCGATGCCGCTGGTATGGGTGAGCAGGTGCCTGATCGTGACGCTCTTCGTCACGTCGGGCGAGGAGAGCCTGAGGTCGGGGATGATCTCGACGACGGGGGTGTCGAGCTCGAGCTTCCCGTCGTCGATCAGGCGCATGATCACGGTCGCCGTCCAGACCTTGGTGATCGACCCGATCTGGAAGACCGCATCCACCGTGGTGGCAACGCCTGTGCCGGCGTGCAGGACGCCCGTGGCCCCGCGGACCAGCTCGTCGGGAGCACCATCGGTCCCCACCCGCAGGATGCCGAGCTGCGCGCCGGGGACCCCGTGCTTCGCAGCGATCGCCGAGAGGCGCCGCTGCCAGTGGGCCTCGTCGATCGGAGCCGGACGCGGTCCGGCGGAGCTGCCGGCGTACTGCTCCACCCAGTCGATGACGCGCTGGTAGTAGTCCGTCCGGTGTGACGGCAGCCCGGCGAGCGGGAAGATGTGGCTGGCGCCGGGGTAGAGCACGAGCCGGGTCGGGACACCCTGCTCGGCCAGCGCGTAGTGCCACTGCTGGGCCTGACCGACCGGGCAACGTACGTCGTCCGCGCCGTGCAGCACCAGCGTCGGGGTCGTGACGTTGCCGACCTGGGCGTACGGCGACAGCTCGGCTAGCCGGTCGGTGTCCTGCCACGGGAGCAGCCCGAGCTCGGTCACGGACAGGGCATGGGCGTCGTCGCTCGTGCCGCCCATGCTGATCGTGTCGACGACCACGCCGCCGGGGACGGCGGCGGCGAAGCGGTCGTCGCGGCTGGTCAGGTAGCAGGTCATGAAGCCGCCGTAGCTGTAGCCGGTGACGGCCAGGCGCTTCGGGTCGGCGATGCCCTCGGCGACGAGGTCGTCGATCGGCTCGAGGAAGTCGTGGGCGTCGGCCTCACCCCAGGCGCCGAAGACGCCGTCGTAGAAGGTCTCGCCGTACCCGTCACTGCCACGCGGGTTGACCAGCAGCACGGTCCAGCCTCGGGCGACGAGCTCCTGGTGGTAGAGGTGCATCTCGTCGGCGGCGGCGTTCCAGGCGTTGTGCGGTCCGCCGTGGATGTCCACGAGCAGCGGGCTCGGGCCGGTGGTCTCGGGTGAGCGCATCAGCCAGGCCTGGACGATCGTGCCGTCGCCGATGCTGAACTCCCGGGACTCACGCGGGAAGAGCTCCACCTCGGCGAGCGTCTCGCCGTGCGTGGTGAGCGTCGTGGCCGCACCGGACGCGAGGTCGATCTCGACGATCTCGCCGAACGACTCAGGCGTCCCGAGGGCGATGGCCGCCGTGCCCCCCGCCACGCTGAGCCCGCTCACGACGCGGCCCTCGCCGCCGTGGACGAGCTGAGGCTCACCGCCGGCGAGCGCGACCGAGTAGAGGTGGGTGCATCCCCGGTCGCGGATGCAGAAGAGCACGTTGCGACCGTCGGCGGTCACGGTCGGCAGCGCACCCGGGTAGGCCGGCGCACCGGGCATCAGGTTGCGGTCGATGGTGGGGGCGAGGTCTCGCACCTCGCCGGACGCCGGGTCGACGACGTACAGCCGGAGGTGGCCGCGCGCCTGCCCGGTGAAGCCGACGACGAGGAGGTCGCCGTCCGGGGTGAAGTCGACGGTCGCGGCGTAACCCTCGGCGAAGGCCACCACCCGTGGCGTCGCCTTGAGGTCGGCGGGATCGACCAGGTGTACGGCGCAGCGCGGCTCCTGCGAGGTGTCGTCGGCTCGCCGGGCGGTGAAGGCGAGGGTCGTGCCGTCCGGTGACCAGGCCGGGCTCTGGGCGTGGTGCTCGCCCTCGGTGACGGCGCGGACGACCCCGGTGCCGACGTCGACGACCTGTACCTGCATCCGCATGGTCCCGACGTAGCCGAGACCGTCGACCTGGTACTCCAGTCCCTCCGCGACGATCGGTGTCGTCGCTCGCTCGGCACGGGCCTCGGCCGCCTCACCGTCGGGGGCCACGGCGTCGATCGGGCCGCTGAAGGCGATGGACGAGGAGTCGGGGCTCCACACCGGAGCACCGGCACCCAGCGGAAGGGTGGTGAGCTGCTTCGGCTCACCGCCGGCAGCGGGCAGCAGCCACAGCTGCTGGTCACGGACGAAGGCGAGGGTGGCGCCGTCGGGCGACCAGGCAGGCGAGGAGTCCGAGGTGCCGTGGGTGAGCTGTCGGGGGGTGCCGTCCTCGACGATCCACAGCGCGTTGACCGGCTTGTCCGCCGCCAGGTCCTGCGTGCGTACGACGTAGACCAGCCGCTTGCCGTCGGGAGACAGGGCGGGCTGGGACGGGATGGTCAGGTGGGCCAGGTCCGCGATGCCCAGGGTGCGGGTCATGGTGACTCCTCGGTTCGATGTGGCGTTTCGGGGGCGGGTGACTCCCTGCCGGGGACGGCAGCGAGCAGTTGCTGGGTGTAGGCGTGGGTGGGTCGCTGGAGGACCTGGTGGGTCGGTCCGTGCTCGACGATCCGACCCTCGTGCATGACCGCCACGTGGCTCGCCACGTACCTCACCACCGCGAGGTTGTGGGAGATGAAGAGCATCGAGAGGCCGAGCTCACGCTGCATCTCCTTCACGAGGTTGAGCACCGCACCCTGGACCGAGACGTCGAGCGCGGAGGTGATCTCGTCGGCGATCACGACCTGGGGTCTGCCGGCCAGGGCCCGGGCCAGGGCGACGCGCTGACGCTGACCGCCGGACAGCTGAGCCGGGTAGGTGCCGGACCGGGTCGGGTCGAGATGGACCAGCTCGAGAAGTCGCTCGATCTCGGTGCTGCGCGCGGCGCGGCTCGAGCGTCCGGAGCTCATGGCCTCGGCGATGCTCTCCCCGATCGTCATCCGTGGGTCGAGAGAGGAGTACGGGTCCTGGAACACCATCTGCAGCGGCCGGTGTCGACCCTTGCGAGGCACGTCGGCGCCGTCGAGGAGGATGCGGCCGCCGACCAGCGGCGCCAGTCCCACCGCGGCGCGCGCGAGGGTGGACTTGCCCGAGCCCGACTCGCCGACCAGCCCGACGACCTGACCGTCCGGCACAGTCAGGCTCACCCGGTCGAGGATCGTTGCGGCGCCGTACCGGACCGTGACCTGGTCGAAGGACAGGTTGCTCATCGGGCCAGCGCCTCGCCGATGGTGACGGTCTGCCCGAGGGTCAGCGTCTCGCCCGCGTGCCAGCACGCCACCCTGTTGCCCGCCGCGTCGGTGCGCAGCTCGGGGTCGGCGCTGCGGCAGCGGTCGTCGGCCAGGGGGCAGCGGGCGGCGTACGCGCATCCAGCGGGAACCTCGGCGGGGTCCACCGGCCGGCCCGGGATGCTCGCCAGCGGGGCGTCGAGGTCCGTTGCCATGTCGGGCACGGCTGCGACCAGGGCGCAGGTGTAGGGATGCTTCGCGGCGGT
>CAWCNW010000017.1:0-85181 GCA_963796975.1 uncultured Actinomycetota bacterium | reverse complement strand
CCGGGCTCGGGTGCGCCCTTGACATGGTGTGGGCCGGGACTCCAGGCCGGCCCGGGGGGCGCTGCGCTCGTTCGGACCACGCCGAGGGCCGTCGACGCAACTACGTCAGATGACGTACGCGTCCGACCGCGCCCCTTCTTTACCGTGGCAGGGCCGCTACCAGGAGGTCCCCCATGACCACTCCCTCGCCCGTCATAGCTCTCCGGGCTCACAGAGCCAGTCGGGCCGAGCTCTTCGCACGGATGGCGCTCTCCGCCATCGCCCTGGGGAACTGGCCGCAAGCGTCCGAGGCGGCTGACGCATGCCTTGCCCTCGCACACCCGACCGATCAGCCTGAGCTGCTCGCGCACGGCGAGGCGGCCGCGGGGATCGTCGCTGCTGTGAGGGGTGACGCGACGACAGCTCGCTCTCTCCTCGCGCGCAGTGAGACCTCGGCCGTGAGGCACGGATGGACCGAGCTCGTGGACCTGGTCCGGCTGGGCCGGGGAATCGAGGCGCTCACCGCTGACCGGTACGACGAGGCGTGGGTCCAGCTGCGCCAGCTCATCGACTTTCCTGCCGCCTCCACCGCATGGGTCAGGCTGCTCGCCGTCGGCTTCCTGGCGGAGACCGGGTTGCGATGCGGAAGTGAGCTGGCAGCCGGCACCGTGCTGGCGGCCGTAGAACGCCAGACACCGGCGAGCTCGACCTCATCGTCGACACCGACATCTGCGCTGGCCGGCGTGACGGCGTACGCGCACGCCGTCACCGAGCTCGGCGGCGCCGGGGATGCCGCGTTCGACAGGGCTTTGGCCGAGTGCCCCGGCGACCGGGCCTTCGACCGAGCAAGGATTCACCTGGCCCGAGGGATGTGGCTGCGTCGCAACCGGCGGATCACCGAGTCACGACTGCCGCTGCACGAAGCCCTCCTGGTCTTCGAGCGGCTCGAGGCGACGGCCTGGGCCGAACGAGCCAGGAGCGAGCTGCGTGCGACCGGCGAGCGACGCCTACGACGTGGGGTGGGCGATGCTGAGACGTTGACCGCTCAGGAGCTGCAGATCGTACGGATGGCCGCCGCAGGAATGACGAACCGCGAGATCGGACAGCGCCTCTACCTCTCCCACCGCACCATCGGCTCGCACCTCTACCGGGCATTCCCCAAGCTCGGCATCGTTGCCCGCTCGCAGCTCCGTGACGTGCTCGCCGGCCTCGGCCAAGACCAGGCCGTCACGGAGCGTGTCGCGCGCTGAATGATGAGGCGTGATGCCCAGCCGGTCTGCCAAGATGAACCGAGTGGCTCCCGCCTAGTCGTCCAGCCTGGGTCGGGTCGTGGAATCTCGATCTACTGGCAGGTGCTCGTCGCCGTGAGCAGCGAACGTGTCGGGCAGACCCTGCCCCTGGTCGGACGCGATGCGGCGTTGGCGCGTCTCCAGGAGCTGTTGGACCCCGATCGACAGACCGGCGAGAGCCTGGTGATTGTCGGGGACGCCGGGCTTGGCAAGAGCACCTTGTTGGACAGCGCGGCCGAGACCGCTCAGCGGACTGGATGGACGGTGCTGCGCTCACGTGGCGGCCGTAGCGAGACCGAGCTTGCGTTCGCCGGGCTGCACCAGCTCGTCCACAGCGTGATCGACCGCGCGGACCAACTCCCTGGCGCCCAACGATCGGCCCTGCACACGGCTCTCGGGCTGGAGGCTGGCGAGGATGAGCCGACGCCTCTGCGCGTCGGGGTCGCGTTGCTCTCACTCTTGTCCGCGGTGGCGACGGAGGCGCCGCTCCTCCTCGTGGTCGATGACACCCAGTGGGTGGACTCGGCGTCGCTGGATGCGCTGGCGTTCGTCGTACGGCGGGCGGAGGAGGAGCCGATCGTGCTGCTGGCCGGCGCGCGCGGCGAGATTCCCCCGCGGCCTCTTGCGCCGCTGTCTCGTCTCGCGCTCGAGCCGCTCGGACCACGAAACAGCGTCTCCCTCCTGGACAGCCTTCCGACGTCACTGCGCGGCTCCGACCGACAAGAGATCCTGCTGCAGGCGGACGGGAACCCTCTGGCCATCGTCGAGCTGGCCCGCGCCGTCTCCGCGAAGCCCGGCGCCGCCCTTCGGTGGGCCATCACTCCGCTGCCCATGAGCGACCGTCTCTACGAGATCTACGGGAGCAGCCTGGCCGAGCTCCCTTCACCGACGCGGCGGGCGCTGCTACTGGCCGCGGTCGCCGACGCCGGGGACGTAGCGGTCCTCCAGGCAGCGACCGCCCAGGTGGCACCCGACGACTGGCTCCCCGCCGTGGACGAAGGTCTGGTGACCGCCCACGACGTCGTCCGGTTCCGGCACCCGGTGTTGCGGGCGGCGGTCTATCGTGCCGCCTCGATCGCCGAGCGCCGGGAGGCGCACCAGACCGTGGCCGCCCTGCTCGGCGACTATCCCGATCGCCAGGCCTGGCACCGGGCGGCCACCTCTGTCGCTCCGGATGAGGACGTGGCCGCGCAGCTCGAGACCAGCGCCCTCCAGAGCAGCCGCCGCGGCGCCTACGCCGAGGCCGCAAGGGCGCTCGAACGCGCCGCCGAGCTCAGCGTAGACACCGAGGAGCGGTCCCAACGACTGCTGCGAGCCGCCGATGCCGCCATCCGAGCAGGCGACGTGGCCTGGGTGCAGGAGCTCCTCATCCAGGTGCGCGAGTGGACACAGGACGCGGAGCTTCTCCGGACGGGCGCCCACATGGAGGCGTTCGCGCTCGCCACGACCCTCGACCACAGCTCAGCGCGGCAGGCGCTGCGCCACGCCTTTCTGATCTCACTCTCCGAGGACCCTCTGGCGGCCTTGGGCTCGCTCACGACGGCAGCTCTCGTGGCCCAGTTCACGGGGGATGAGTCGATGCGCGAGGAGGTGATCGGCTTCGCAACCGACCTGGAGCGTTCGCTCGCGGGAAACCCGGCCGAGGCCCTCCCCATCGTGGCGACGGCGAGACTGTGGATCGATGCCGCTGTCTCGTTGGTCGATGAACAGGATGCCCTCGTGGCACGCCTGCAGGACCTGATGGAAGTCGAGATCACGGACCCCGACGTGGCGATGACGCTGGGCGCCGCAGCGGAGGTGCTCGATGCGACTGACACGGCGGTCCGTCTGCTCAGCCACGCGGCGGACCGTCATCGGTTGCGTCGCACGGGATACGTGGGCGCCGCGACGCTCAACGGCCTGGCCTGGGTCTGCGTCGAGCGCGGGAGGTGGGATGAGGCACTCACGGTCGCCAACGAGGGATACCAGATCGCTCTCGACGGACGCCAGGAGATGCACCGTCTCAACGCGGTCGCCGTCGAGGGATCCGTGGCCGCGCTGCGTGGCGACACTCGTGTTGCGCAGGCCCGCATCTCGCACGTGTTGGCCGCCATCGACCCCGACGAGACTGTGGGGATCGTGGCCCGGGCCCGACAGGCATCGGCGTACGCCGCTGTGGCGGAGGGCGACCATGCGTTGGCATTTCACGAGCTGTCGATGCTGTTCGGGGCCGACGGTAGACCCACGCACTACCAGCGGTCCTGGTACGCGTTGGCCGACCTGGCTGCTTCAGGAATCCGATCGGGTGCGACCGACCAGGCACGCATGCTCGTCACCAACGCCTTGACCCGTCTCACCGGGCCGCTGCAGCCGCGTATGCGCCTCATGGTCGACCGGGCCCGGGCTCTTCTGGCGGAATCCGACGATGCTGCCGACGAGCTCTTCCGCAGTGCGGTTGCGGGCACGGGCCTGCACGTCCCATTCGAGCTCGCGCAGGCGCAGCTCGACTACGGCGAATGGCTCCGCCGCCGCCGTCGGGTGATCGAGGCCCGGACCATGCTCGAGGCCGCACGCGAAGTGTTCGAGCGGCTCGGCGCAGCACCATTTCTCGACCGCACGATGATCGAGCTGCGCGCATCCGGCATCAGGCACGCCGAGCGAGGCCCCGACCTCTTCGGCCAGCTCACGCCGCAGCAGCAACGCATCGCGCGACTGGCGGCGTCCGGGCTGACCAACAGAGAGATCGGCGAGCGACTGTTCCTGTCACCGCGCACGATCAGCACGCACCTCTACGCCATCTTCCCGGTCCTGCAGATCACGGCGCGAGCCCAGCTGCACGAGGTCGTCCCCGCCGAAGGCGGGCACGACTAGCTGCGCTCGGCGGGGATCACGAAGGGGAACGACGCCTGGCTGCGGCGCACGTCCGTCGCTCTCAGCCCGGTCGTGACCCCGGAGTTCGTGGCCAGGGAGAACACGACCTCGGGGGCATTGTCTGCGAGTCTGCGGCCGTTGAACCTGGCGAATCCGAAGACCGCCGGCGACCCGACGACGTACCGCAGCACGTCCGGGACGATTCGCTCCATCACGCTGTCGGCGTAGGCGCCGGGGCGATCGGAGGTGCCGAGCCGTTCCACGGTCGATGCCACGAGGTCGGCGACCTCGGGCCCGTAGGTCTCCGGGTCGTCGGCCGGATGAGTCTGCTGATGGCGACCGACGTCGTCGCTGTCGAGCGGACGGAAGATCTCACAGATCAGGGGCAAGCCGCTCCTTCCGACCTGACGCCACGCCCCTGCGTCGATCGCGAGCCTGGTCGTCGCCCACGTGCTGATCTGCCGCCCGGTGGTGAGGCCGTCGTCACCTACAGGCACCGTGAGCACGATCGACCGAACGGTCGACCCGACGAAGCTGTCCTCGGCGACACCACGCACCCAGCGAGCCAGATCTACGTCCGCACCGCGCCGTATCAGTTCATCGACCTCGCGCAGCTGCCGTAGGTCGAGATAGAACGGGTCCACCGACAAGCCGGCCCAGACCTGACCACCGTCTCCGGTGTCGAGATGCTGACCTGAGTACCCGCGGGCGATCACCGTGCCGATGTCCCCATCGTCGCGCGCACGGGTCTCGGTCAGGCGCTCGACGGTGTAGTGCTGGTGACCGTCCTGGGTCGGCCGGAAAGCAAGGCGGTACGTGAGGTCCTCACGTTCGTGGTAGTCGAGGTGAACCTTGAACTCGTACCGCGCCGCGGGGTGGAACAGGTCCTGCGCATCGTTCTCCGTGAGCGGGGTCCTGATCGTCATCAGCAGAACGGTGGTCGCGCCGGCGTCGAAGACGAACAGATCAGCGATGTCCAACCGAGGGTCTTGACGGTCCAGGGATGCGTGGACGTGGTCAGACATGGTCGGTCCTCTCCGTGGACGGCCGAGCGGTCACCGGCTCGCCCCCCGTCGCATGGAGACTGCCCTGTGAGGCGGCTTCGGCTTGTGTCACTCCACTGCCTAGTACGGCAACGGTCGCGGTTCGTGCTGGATGCTCACCCAGTGCTGCGTCGTGAAGTCGTCGAGGACCCAGTCGCCGCCGAATCGGCCGAGTCCGGACTGCTTCTCTCCTCCGAAGGCAACGTGGATGTCGTCGTGAACGGTGGTGTCGTTGACGTGGGTCATGCCCGCCTCGACCCGGAGCGCGAACGCGATGCCCCGCTCGACGTCGCTGGTGAACACGGCGCTGGACAGGCCATAGGTGGTGTCGTTCGCGATCCGTAGGGCGTCTGCCTCGTCCTCGGCGCGGATGATGGTCGCGACAGGGCCGAAGACCTCTTCGGCCGCAGTGGCGACGTCGTTGGTCCCGAGGATGATGTGGGGTGGGAGAACCCGGCCGGCAGGACCTTCGGGTTCGCCGGAGAGCACGAGCTCCGCGCCGGCGGCCACCGATCGGTCGATCTTGTCCCGGATGCCGGCGAGCTGTTTGTCGTTGATGATCGACCCGATCTGTGTCTCGGCTGCTGCCGGGTCACCGGTCCGCAGCTGCTTGGCGGTGGCGAGGAACCTCTCGACGAACTCGTCGTACACAGTGCGCTCGACGATGACCCGGTTGGTGGCCATGCAGATCTGTCCTTGGTGCCAGTAGTTGCTGAAGGCGGCCGCTTCCGCAGCGTGGTCAAGGTCGGCGTCGGCGAGGACGACGAACGGCCCGTTTCCTCCGAGCTCGAGGGCGAGTCGCTTGACGCCGGCCTTGCGGGTGATGCCCTGGCCGACCCGGGTCGAGCCGGTGAAGGAGATGACGCGGGGAATCGCGTGCTCGACCATGGCGTCCCCCACCTCGGAGCCGAGGCCGACCACGACACTCAAGACTCCGGGAGGTAGCCCGGCCTCCTCCAAGATCTTCGCCATCAACAGGCCACCGGTCACCGGTGTGTCCTCGGCGGGCTTGAGCACCACGGCGTTCCCGACGGCGAGGGCGGGTGCCACCGAGCGGTGCGAGAGGTACATCGGGAAGTTCCACGGGCTGATCACGCCCACGACGCCGGCCGGCCGGCGGTAGACGCGGTTCTCCTTGCCCGGGACGTCGGTCGCCACCGTGACCTGGTCGGTAGGGGTATGGGTGACGGCGGCCAGAGTCGTGGCCTTGACGATGCCGATCTCCACGAGGGCGCGCATCCGGGTCGTGCCCGCCTCGCGGGTCAGCCAGCCGACGAGCTCCTCGGTCCGTCGGTCGAGGATGTCGGCGGCCCGCAAGAACACGGCCGACCGTTCAGAGGGGTGCGTCTCGGCCCAGGTCGGCTGGGCGAGCTTGGCTCCCCGGTAGGCGGCATCCACGTCGGCGACGTTCGCCCGCGGCATCTCGACCAGTAGGTCGTCGTCGTAGGGGTTGGTGTCCGTCAAGAGCGATCCCGACGATCCGGCGATCCACTCCCCTGCGATGGGCATGCGGTCGAATCCGTCGTAGCCGCTGGATGTGTCCGACATCGGGGCTTCCTCTCGTGATGATTCCGTCTGCCAGCCTGGGTCAGGAGACCGGCTGTCGGCTTCTGTCAGTCGACTGCACCGGGGCACGCAGTAGACGTGCGCCGGCCGCGGGGAAGAGGCAGACACCGATCAGGCCGGCTGCCGTCATGGCGGTCGCAGTCGAGGCCGTGAGCCGTCCTTGCTCGAGCCCCAACTGGGTCGCGGTGACGATGAACGGCAGGGAGGTCGCGCACAGCAGCCCGGCGCCCAGGACCGCGGCCCTCGGCGAGACCGGCAGCAGCAGGGCGGGTACGCCTCGGGCAACCAGGAGAGCGAGCGTCAGGGTGAGTACGACGAGGAAGCCGGGCCACACCGACAACGAGGAAAGGTCGAGACGGGCTCCGCTGGTGACGAAGAAGACGGGCACCAGGAAGCCGTAGCCGATCCCGTCGAGACGTCCCCGGAAGGCGGGGTCCTTCATTCCACGGTCCAGCACGTTCAGGATGCCGCCGGCGAAGAAGGCTCCGAGCACGACCTCGAGGCCGAGGGTCAGGGCAAGCGCGGCGAAGCACACCACGGTCGCGACACTCAGCCGAACGCGTAGCTGCGCAGTGCCACCCGACAGCCGGTCGATCGTCGTGGTCACCCAGGTGTGTGCCCCGAGCGTGCGACCTGTCGCTGCGACGACCACGGCGAGGCCGGCGAGCACGGCGAGCAGGGCCACGTTCAGGAGCGGGTTCTGACCGCTGCTGAATCCGAGGGCCAGGATCACCACCGCGGAGAACTCAGCGACGCTGGCGGCTGCGGCGACAGCTTGGCCGTTCGAGGTCCGCAGCAGGCCGGCATCGCGCAGGATCGGGACCACGAGGCCCAGTCCGGTCGCGGAGAGCGCCACCGCCACCAAGGCGGGTGCGTCGAGCACACCCAGAAGGTGCAGCACCGTCGCGATCACCCCCGCGAGCAGCACACTGAGGGCATAGGCAGTCAGCGACCGGGCGAGGAGCCATCCTCGGATCGTGGACAGGTCGATCTCCAGCCCGGCCAGGAAGAACAGGAACGCGAGGCCGAGCAGTGCCAGCGTCTCGACGGCGGGGTCGATGGTGATCCAGCCGAGGCCGTGTGGGCCCAGCGCCAGCCCGGCGAGGATCTCGATGACGATGCCGGGCACCACACGTCGGGGAACGAGCTGGACGAGCAGGGGGGTCGCGGCGGCGATCCCGACGACCACCGCGACGTTGCCGAGCGTCATGACTTCTCCCGGGCGCTGTCGGAGGCGGGTCGATCACCCGTCGGTGTGTCGACGGGCCAACGACAGCGGGTAGGTACGGGTGCGGCCGACGAGCAGCGGGTCGTCGGAGAGGGTGATCCCGTCGACGAGCCGGACCGGGTCGAAGAAGAGGCCTTGTTCGGCGTACACGCTGTCCGGCACCAGATCTGTCAGGTGCAGCGTCCCGAGCTCGACGCGGCGCCGATCCGACGGCCACTGGGCGTTGGCGTCGTCGGTGACGTCACCCGGCTCTGCGACCTGGAGCTCCAGCACGAACGAGACCGGGCCGGCCGCGAGCCGAGTGGCCAGCTCGTCGGCCAGGAAGTCCGGCCCCTTGGAAGCAGCCCCTTCGTCGTCCAGGAGCTTCTGGCCGGCGACCGGCACCCACACGTACCGGCCGACGTTCTCGGTGCCGTCCGGGGCCTGGAAGCGGAAGGCGTTGACGGGCCAGTAGCTCAGGGTGGCGAAGCTGGCGGGTACGCCGTGTGCCTGGATGGCGTGCACGAAGGCAGCTGCGGCCGGATGCGTGGCGAGGTAGTCCTCCGGGCCGGGTCCGCCCGGGGCGATGGCCCCGAGAAAGTCGGCGAAGTCCTCGACTGTGCGACCGGGGAACCCGTTGATGGAGTGGCCGAGCAGGTCGGTGGTCGCGCCGTTGTCGAGGCGGAACTGGACGGCGAGCCCGCGGGGGTTGGCCTCCGGTGCGGTGTCGGGGTGGTCGGCGCCCCCCGGGAAGCTCGAGAACCGGGCGACCACCGGAGTCCGGGTGCCGGTGAGGTGTCCGGCGCGGGTGATCTCGGAGGCCTCTGCTGTGGGGCTGAAGAACCCGGTGATCACGACGCCCTTGGCATGCGCGGCGCGACGGCGTGGGGCGACGCCGAAGTTGGCATCGAGATTGTCGAGGACGCGGCCGTACGGGTCAGTGGTGGGTGCCGTCTCGGCCTGGGTGCTGTCGATGGTCGTGGTCATGGCGTGTCTCCGTTGGTCGGTGTCGATCGATGGCTGGTGCGCTGTTTCACGCTAGGGACGACCCGGGAGTCGCGGCTTCGGTCAACTGACGCAATCGCCACGCACCCGCCGTTCATCTGCACCAGCCCTCAGGTCTCGTCCGCGAACCGGACGGAGTCGGGGTGCCAGACGCGAGCCGGCGGATGCCAGTCCTCGTACGCGGTCGCGCCCGCGTTGTAGATCAGTGCTCGGATCACTTCGCGCTCGTCCCTGCCTCCGGTCACGGTGCCGATGTAGAGGTCGGTCTCACCGTGCTCGTAGCGCGTGGTCACCTCGTATCCCTGGTGTTGCAGGCTCACCACCGCTGCTGCGGCATCTACGCCGACAGGCAGTTGGTAGCGCAGCGCCGGCGAGGTCCCGTCATCGAGGTGTCCGTCGTCGACTTCGAGCGTGCGGACAAGCCAGCTGAGAGAGAGCACGAAGGTGGCGACGATCGCAACGCCGACCACTACCGCGAGGATCAGGGCCATGGGTCTCCTCCTGACGCTCTTGGTCGTTCGCGACGCCAGGATGCGTGGCGAACGCGCGGGCTCCGGTCAGCTGACCGAGGCGAACTGGGCTGGCCGTGCGTTCACCTCATGCGCTGCTGCGTTCCTCGTCGGCCACTTCGAGCGCAGCATCGGCCACGGTGGGATTCATGGGCCATTGCGCCTGCCGCATGGTGGTGACGCGCTCGGGACGGCGGTTGGCGGTGAACGCGAAAGCCCACCGCAGCAGTACCGAGAGCCGGCGGCCGAAGCCCATGATCGTCCAGAGGTGGACCGCCAGCCAGAACAGCCAGGCGGGCAGACCGGAGAACCCGTGCCCGTGGATCGTGGCGACGGCACGGAACCGGGCGATCGTGGCCAGCGAGCCTTTGTCGCGGTAGACGAAGGGCCGCATGTGCGCGTCGCCGCCGAGGCGGTGGCGGATGGTGCGGGCTGCGAACCTTCCGCTCTGGATCGCGAGCTGGGCCACGCCGGGGACTCCGGGGGTGCTCATCAGATCACCGACCACGAAGACCTCGGGATGGCCGGGCAGCGTGCAGTCGGGGGCCAGAACGAGCTGCCCGGCGCGATTGCGACCCACTTCCACCTGGTCGGACAGGGACTGCGCCAGCGTTCCAGCGGAGACACCCGCGGCCCACACCTTCGTCGTCGTCTCGAGCCGGTGCTTCCGCCCGGCGTGCTGGTAGACCACAGAGGTGCCGTCCACGGCCGTCACTCGCGCCTCCAGCCGGACGTCGACTCCGACGTCCTGGAGCATGTGCACCGTCCGAAGTGACAACCTCCGCCCGTAGGTCGGAAGCAGGAACGGCGCCGCTTCCAGCAGCACGACGGTCGCGTCCCGAGGGTCGATCCTGTTGAAGTTGCGCGTCAGGCTGCCGCGCGCCAGGTCGCAGATCTGCCCGGCCATCTCGATGCCGGTCGGTCCTCCCCCGATGACCGCGAAGGTGAGATGCCGACGCCGCTCGCCGTCGTCCGCAGCGCCTTCTGCACGTTCGAACGCCGAGAAGATCCGGGCTCGGATCTCCAGTGCGTCGTCGACGGACTTCAAGCCAGGGGCGTGTCGGGCGAAGTCGTCGTGGCCGAAGTAGGAGTAGCCGGCTCCGGCCGCGACGATGAGGCTGTCGAAGGAGATCCGGGAGGTGTGACCGAAGGCGGCGGCGGTGACCGTCCGGCCGGCCAGATCGACTTCGGTCACCTCGCCGACGACGACGCGGGCGTTGCCCTGCCTGGCCAGCACATCGCGCAGAGGGCGGGTGATCTGCCCCTCCGAGAGGATGCCCGTCGCGACTTGGTAGAGGAGCGGCTGGAAGAGGTGGTGTCCCGTGCGGTCGATCAGCACGACGTCCACCGGCGCCCGACGTAACGCCTGGGTGGCGAACAGGCCCCCGAAACCGCCTCCCACGACCACCACCCGGTGCCGAGTCGCTGTGGGGCGCGTCATGTCAGACATCCGAGCGTCACGACATCTTCCTGGCTCACGCGGCCGGAGCCGGGTTCAGCCCCTGCTTCTCCAACCACTCCAGGCATGAGTCCGCCACCTCACGCCAGCCATTGTCGATGGTGAGCGAGTGGCCGCGGTCCTTGAACTCGAGCAGATCGGTGACGGCGTAGGAGCCCCGGTACTGCTTGAGGGTGGACTTGGTGATCGCCTCCGGAACGGTGTGGTCCTGACCGCCCATGATGAGCAGCAGCGGTCCCCGGTCGTCGTTCTCGGTGTCCACCGCGGCCGGCGAGTGCAGCGAGAAGTTGGCCGCCGCCGCCTCGAACAAGGGCTTGCCAGGCGCTGGGATGGCCCACGTCTCGAACAGCGCAGCGGACTCCTCCTCGGACACCGCGTTGCCGAAGGCGTAGTGGAACTGGTCGCTGCTGAGGGAGACCGCCTTGTGCTTGTTCGCCGGGTTCTTGAACACCGGCAGCGTGGACCGCAGCGATGACAGCGGGAGCGGCAGTACGCCCTTGATCTGAGCGGCGTCGATGGCGATGCCGGCTGCCGCAGCGTTCATGCCCAGGAGCTTCTCGGTGATCATGCCGCCGAACGAGTGCCCGACCAGGATCGGCTTGGACGGCAGCCTCTCGAAGAAGGAGAGGTAGTGGTCCACAACGTCGTCGATCCCGTGGTCGGCGATCTCCTCTGGGTGTTCCCGCGCCTCGGAAGCCGTGGCCCGGACACCCGGCCATCCGGGCGCATGGGACTGGTACCCCGCCTGGTCGAACAGCTCGAGCCAGGGTTGCCAGGCCGTGGTGTGGATCCACAGTCCGTGGATGAAGACGACGGGTGGGCGCTCTTCGCTCATGACGGCCTCCGGGGCTCGACGATCGGTCGACCTCATCCTCGGGCCGGGCGCGAAGGCCTGGCTTCGGTCAGGTGACTGCATCGACCGTGCCGGATGAGCGGCGCCGGCTCGGACGCGTCGCCCTTGACCCGTGCAGTCATCCGACGCAAGCGCGCGAAACGCGCACGTACCTAGGTTCCGGTCATGTCCGGGTCGACCACGCCGAAGAAGCCACCGCAGCCCCCGTCAGGTCTCCCGGCTGCTCCCGTACGCTTCACCCCCCCGATCGGAGCAGATAGCCCTCCGGGGCTGATCCTCGCATCGCCCGCTGGTCGCTGGGTGGTCCTGGCCACGATCCTCGGCTCGGCCCTAGCCGGCATCGACGCCACCGTCGTCACCATCGCGCTTCCCACGATCGGCCGCGACCTCGGGGCGTCGTTCGCCGGGCTCCAGTGGACAGTCACCGGCTACACCATCACTCTGGCCTCGCTCATCCTCCTGGGAGGAGTCGCCGGCGACCGGTTCGGGCGCCGAAGGGTCTTCCTCGTCGGCACGATCTGGTTCACAGCGGCGTCCTTGCTGTGCGCGGTGGCCCCGTCGATCCAGGTGTTGGTGGCAGCCCGCGTGCTGCAGGGCATCGGCGGAGCACTGTTGACCCCGGCTTCGCTGGCGGTGATCGAGTCCGTGTTCCGGCCCGAGGACCGCTCGGCCGCTGTGGGCACGTGGGCCGGCTTCAGCGGCATCGCGGGCGCACTCGCCCCGTTCGTCGGAGGTTGGCTCCTGGAGCTGGGCAGTTGGCGCTGGGTCTTCGTGGTGAATCTGCCCGTGGCAGCCGTGGTCTTGTGGGTGACCGTGCGACACATGCCCGAGTCCCGCCTAGAAGCCGCAAGCGGCCGCCACCTGGACTGGGCGGGAGCGGCGGCCACGGTCTGCTTTCTGGCCGGCGTCACGTACGGGCTGATCGAGGCCCCGTCGAGCGGACACCTGCGCACGGTGCTCATCGCAGTGTTCCTGGCCACGGTCGGGTTCGTGGCCCTGCTCCGGATCGAGTCGTCGAGTGATGCTCCCCTGCTGTCGCCGCGTCTCTTCCGCAACAGACAGTTCAGCGCGGCAAACGCCACGACGTTCGTGGCGTACGGCGCGATCGGGGTCTTCTTCTTCTTGCTGGTTCTGCAGCTGCAGGTGGTCGTCGGGTGGAGCCCTCTTGCTGCCGGGCTGTCGACCATCCCGGTCACGGTGATCACGTTGAGCCTCTCGCGGCTCAGTGGCCGGGTGGCGCAACGGATCGGCCCTCGCCTGCAGATGGCAGTGGGCCCGGTGGTGTGCGGTGCTGGGGTCTTGCTAGCGCTCCGGATCGGCGCTGACGCCGGGTACGTCGACGACGTCCTGCCGGCTGTCACCGTGTTCGGGCTGGGTCTGGCCACGATGGTGGCGCCGCTGACGTCGACGGCCCTGTCCTCCCTGCCCACGTCACAGGCCGGTGTCGCCTCCGGCGTCAACAACGCGGTAGCCCGCACGGGCTCGCTGCTGGCGATCGCGGCCGTACCGGTGGCTGCCGGGATCACCGGGGACGCGATCGCGGACCCGCAGCTGTTCGCCTCCGGCTACCGGACGTCGATGATCGTCTGCGCCGTGCTGTTCGGCGCCGGAGCCGCTGTGTCGGCCGTCTGGATTCGACGGCCCGACCCGAGCTACGACTGAGGGCGCCTCAACCCGGGAGCGCTGGCGACGGCGCGACGGTGACCACGAGGAGCGCTGCGTCCCGGTCGGCATGGAGCCGGCTCCCCGAGACGCCCGTGAGCAGGTCTCCCGGAAGCCCTGCGGCGACGACCCGCCCTTGACGTGCGCGGACGCGCCCTGCCAGCACATGGACGCACCAGGCAGTCGCTTCCTCTCCCAGGTCCGTGGCTCGGCCGGCTTTCAGGGCCACCACTGCCACGCGCGGCGCTGTCGCACTGCCGACGTCGATCACGAGGGGACTGATCCCGCTGGGCGAACCTTTTGCACGCGCGAGCTCGCGCCGGGAGATGGCAAGGAGCGACCGCTTGGCCAGACGTGACGCGGTCGGATGCCGTCGGGATGCCTGCTTCGCGATGCGGTGTGCGACGCGTCGACGTTCCTCGTCGACCATCACGCGGCTCGCGGAGGCTGAGGACTGAGCAATGTCGGCATGCGTGGCTCCCATCACTACGGCGGGGACGCTCTGGACCTTAGGAAGAGCTCCGGCTGCGGGCTTCAGTCGTTCGACTGTCAGCGCCTCGAAGGCAGGTCCGCAGTCGATCGACTGAAGATGCCGGGCACGACCGATGCCTAGCGTCCGACCTACACCAGTCTTTTCGAAAGGAACACCCTCATGTCAGCTCGAACCTTGATCCGAAGGCCTGTCTGCAGAGCGACGGCAGTACTCGGTGCCGTCGCGCTGATCGCCCTGATCGCGGTCGCCAGCCCCTCCGCGTCCGCCACCTCCGGCGACAAGGGCGGGCGGCCCGTCGCGACTCGGTCCGCGCAGAAGCCGACCATCGTGCTGGTCCACGGCGCCTTCGCGGACGCAACCGGCTTCAGCGCCGAGATCGCGCGGCTCGAGGCCGACGGCTACCCCGTGATCGCCCCCGCGGACCCGCTGCGCGGTCTCACCTCCGACTCCGACTACATCCGGTCGATTCTCGCCACGATCTCCGGGCCTGTGGTCCTGGTTGGCCACTCCTACGGCGGCGCCGTGATCACCAACGCCGCGCGTGGAGCGAGCAACGTGGTTGCTCTGGTCTACCTCGCGGCGTTCATTCCGGACGAAGGCGACAGCGTCGCGACGTCGTACGACCAGACGACCCATCCCGGCTCGCTGCTGACGCAGTCCGCACTCACCGTCCGGCCCACCATCAATCCGGCTGTCCCAGGGGGTCAGGATGCTGACCTCTACATCCGTGACGACCTGTTCCGCAAGATCTTCGCCGGAGACCAGTCCCAGACCACGGCCGCGGTGATGGCCGCGGCCCAGCGTCCCCTCTCGGCGTTCGCGTTCACCGAGGCCTCGGGGGCTCCGGCCTGGAAGACCTTGCCCAGCTGGGACCTGATCACGTTGGACGACCGGGCCATCTCACCAGGGGGCCAGCGGTTCATGGCCGAGCGAGCCGGATCGCACATCAGGACCGTGCACTCCGCACACGACGTGATGGCCTCTCACCCGGGACGAGTCGTCCGCCTCGTCGAGCGGGTGGCGGCGCGCACCAGCTGAGAACGAACCCCTCCCCGGATCTGGCGCCCCGGCCGTTGCCGGCCGGGGCGCCAGTGGTGTTGCGGGGAATCAGTCGAGCGACCGAAGCGAGCCGATTGCTCGCCGGTGCAGCCTGGTCGCATGCAGGAGCTTCCCGCAGCACACGACGTTCTTCCGCTCCTCGGCGGGCTGTCCCTTCCTTCCGAGGAAGTGACCGTGCTCGTGGATCGGGCCACTGCGCTCATGCGTACGTACACGCACGGAGCCGGCTTCACGCCGGAGGGGGTTGAGCTCGAGCCAGAGCTGGCGTCGATCATCGTGGCGAGCGTCGTGCGCGCCATCCTCAACCCTGAGTCAGCCCTCTCGTCCGCTGCATCGTTCGCGGGCAGTCCGGGCACCTTCGGAGAGTGGACAACGGCGGAGCTCCGGATTCTCGGGAGTTACGCCAGGCGCGCGGTGTCGAGGGACGGAGGTCAGGACGACGAGCGGGCCGACGACTGTGATGAAGACCCGGCAGAGCGGCGACCGGGTCTGACTGCCGTGAGCGCACGCCTCCAGTTGATCGATCAGGCCGTGCGCTCGGGAGACCGGCGCCTAGGTCCTCACCGCGGTGCCGACGAAAGACGGGGTGACGACCAGCTGTGGTTGTAGCGGTGCGAGGTTGCCTGAATGTGAAGAGGCCCCGGGACAGGTGCCTGTCTCGGGGCCCGACGGGTCCGCGGTGTGCGGGCGCCCGTTGGGGTCAGCGGGTGTGGACCTTGTAGGTGTGCTGGCTGACGCCGTTCTTGATGATCTCCACGGTGTGCGTGCGCGTGCTCTTGGCGAAGTGCTGCGTCCATACGTCGGTGTCACCGGCGTGCTGGCGGGTCGTTGCGGCGGGGTGGCCGTCGACCTTGATCCTCCAGCGGAGCTGCGTGCCCTCGGTCTGGTTCGCCCCGAGCTTGAACGCCCGGAAGTCGACGCGGAGCTGGCGGGCGTGGGGACGACTCGCCTTGTACTGACCGGAGACGTCGACCTTCGTCACCACAGGGGCGGGCGGGGTCGTGGGCGGGGTCGTGGGCGTGGTGGTGGTCGGGGTCGTGGTCCTGACGACACTGCTACTGGCGTCCGACGTCCAGCCCGTGAACTTGGTGTCGATGGTCGTGGCGGTGATGGCGTCGGCGGCACCCTCAACCAGCAGGCCGGTGCCTCCAGCGGGCGCAGCCGTGCGCGTCACCTCGCCGCCCCGCATCGTGAAGTTGGTGTCGATGGTGTTGGAGTCGTTGGACACGTCGATGCCGGTCGTCGCCGGCGCGTCGCCATTGATCGTGACTGAGTTGAATTCGACGGTCTTGGCGTTGAGGAGGAGCGCGGCCGTTGAGTCGGCATGGTCGTTGAGCGTCAACGTTGAGTCGCTGACGAGGCCCGATGCGCCGCGGATGATGGTCATGCTGTTGGGCGCGATGGCGGGGTTGCCTTGGGATGCGCTGCGCCCGACGCTCGAGCCTTTGACGCTGAAGGAGACGTTGCCATCGAAGAGCATGCCGGTCTTCTGGTACTTCGTGACCTGGACATCCTGCAGTTCCACATGGGCTCGCGGGACGTAGTCGGCGTCGGAGGCGGCTGCAGCGCGAGTGTCAGAAACGCGGTTGCGGACGACGATGGCGTCACCTTCGGATACCCCGTTGCCGTGGGAGATGCCGTCGACGGAAATGTTGGACAGTGTGCCGCCCGCGCGGAACAGGTAGATCCCAGCCAGCTTCCCGCCACTGTTCTTGGCCTCACCCGCGAAGTGGTCGGTCGCAATGTTCAGGTTCTTGACACCCAGTTCGGCGGGGGCCGAGTCCGTGCCGTGTGCGGAGGCAACGACCGCGCCGAAGTTGTGGTCGGCGTCCTCGACTGCGGTGATCGTGTGACCGTTGCCGTCGAGTGTGGCCTCGTCGGGCATGGCGATAGTCGTGTAGGTGGTGACGTTCTTCGTCAGCGTGTAGAGCGTGCCGACGCCATCGGAATCGGCAGTGGCAGTCACCGCACCGTCGAGCCCGCTGGGGATGGGGTCGAGCACCGCTGAGTCGGCAAAGGCTGCGACGGGCGCAGCGACGAGACCGGCGAACACCACCGCACCTGCAGTGATGGCGGTACTTCTGCGAATGAACGGTGATGACATTGATGAACCCTTCTCGTGGCGGTTGGAGTTAGCGGTACGTCATCGAGGATCGTCGAAGCGCGCCGAAGGAACATCCGCCGACTGACGGGTTTGACTACCTGCTTCCGGATCCCCGGAGCGGAAGGCTGCCCAGGCAGGTCTCGCAAACGCGTGCGACGCACGCGAAACGCCCTGGCTCCGACCGCGAGCACGGCTTCGGACGGATCGTACGGTGGCGGTGGGGGTGACTCGATGAAGCGCGCTTGCGTCCGGGAGCGCCTGTGAGGATGCCATCGGGGTTCAATGGCTTCCGTTTCCCGTCCGGGGTGATCTTGTTGGCGGTGCGCTGGTACCTGCGATTCGGGTTGTCCTACCGGGACCTCGAAGAGCTCCTCGCAGAGCGTGGCATCGAGGTCGACCACGTCACCCTCTACCGGTGGGTGCAGCGGTTTACGCCGCTGTTGATCGACGCGGCCCGACCGGTCCGGCACCTGGCCGGGGATCGCTGGTTCGTCGACAAGACCTACGTCAAGGTCGCCGGGGTGTGGCGCTACGTCTACCGGGCGGTTGACCAGCATGGCCAGGTGATCGACGTGTACGTGTCACGGCGTCGGGACATCGCCGCCGCGCGAACGTTCTTCACCGCCATCCTGGCTGTTCACCGCGACCCGGGAGAGGTCATCACCGACCGGGCGCCAGCGTTGGCCAACGTGGTTGAGGAGCTGCTTCCCGCGGCCTTGCATAACACCGGCCGGTACGAGAACAACCGCGTCGAGTGTGACCACGGCCGTCTCAAGGCCCGACTCCGGCCGATGCGCGGATTGAAGACGAATCGCACGGCGAGCACGGTGATCCGAGGGCACGCCTTCATCCAGAACCTCCGCCGCGGCCACTACGAGCTCGCCGTCGACGCCACCCCGCCGTTCCGGTTGGCCACCGCATTCGACGAACTCAGACCGGTCATCTGATCAGCACCGGCCCCAGGTCCCGCCTCTGCATGGCCGGCGATCGAACAACGCAACAGAGTCACGGGCGCCCCGGTGATTGCCGACTAGAGGATGCCCTTCTGCTGCCGACCCGACCACGCCGGGCCCCGGCGGCGACCCGGAACCGTCTGGATTATGAGCCTGTTCGACCGCGGGACCCCCAGACCCCCCGTACTCATCGGCGGGCGAAGGCGAGGTTCGCGACGGCCTCGGCGTGCAGTGCGTCGTCGGCGGCGACCCTTCGTTCGAGCACTTCGCTGACTTGCTTTCGTCGCTGGATAGAGAGCCCGTCAAGGTCGGCCGCAATTGGCGACGCGACGGGCGTGGCGCCGAGCTGAGCGGCGGATTCCAAGCTCAATGGCAACGCCTGCAGCGCTACTCGACCTTCGTTGAAACCCGACTTCTCGAGCAGCTCTCGAAGCTGGTGCGCGTCTGGCATGCCCCATGGGCCGCTGCGATAGCGATCTGCGAGTTCGTTGCCAGCGACTTTCCTGATTGCATCTTCGAGCACTGCGAACGGAGGAGATTGATCGATCTCGGCCCACACCGCGATCCCTATCCGGCCGCCCGCCCGCACCGCGCGGCGGATCTCCGCCTGCGCGGCCGCGCGGTTCGAAAAGAACTGCAGTCCCTGTTGACAGACTGCGACGTCGAAGTCGGCATTCGCCACCAGCAGTCGCTCAGCCGGCGCGAGGCGAAAGTCAATCTCCGCGGCGCCCGGGAGTACCGGTCGCCCGTGCGATCGCGAGCATCGCCGGGCTCAATTCGACACCGGTTACGCGACCGCTCGAGCCGACCTCGATCGCGGCCAGCTGAGTCACCGGTCCGGGTCCGCACGCGACGTCGAGCACCGCTTCCCCGGGCCGGAGGCCGATACCGTTGAGGAGCAGCCGCGCCCAGGGCGTGAACAACCTCGGCACGAGCACGTCCTCATAGATCTGAATGGCCGAGAGCGAGGCCCTGGCGAACGATGCGGCCCAAAGCGAGGAAGCCACCTGCCATCCCCCCGTTCTCAGGCGATGAAGGGCGCGCCCTCGTGCCGCGCCCCCGTCCTCGTCGCGCCGGTCTAGCCGACCGGTTGAAACGCGTGTCTGAGGTCGTACTTCGCGACATGGCGGCCCAGCGCGACGCCTGCGATGCCCGAGAAGCGGTAGTGCAGTCCTGCCCAGACCCGCGCGTTGACGACGCCGCGCCGAAGCTCGTTCGCCGTTCGGAAGTGGAGCACGGCGTCGAGGTTTCCGGCCGGCCCCGCGGGATCGAAGCCGCTGATGTCAAGATCGATCTTGTTGGTGCCGAGGAAGGTGGTGAAGACCTCCGCCATCGCCGACGTGATCGTGCAATGAGCGCAGGGGTATTCGGGGTGGTTGGGCGTGGTCAGGAGCGGGCGCCACCCGGGCTCCTCGACGGTGGCCGGATTTCCGTCGTCATAGCCGGGCACCGGTCCGAAGCCGTCCGCGGCCACGGCGGTGGGGTCGATCGCGGTGACCGGCCGCCAGAACAGGTAGTGGTACTTGGCGTACAGAGCAGACCCCAGCGCGTCGGCGCCGACGAGGTTCACCATGGCGGACAGCCGTGCTGTCTCGAGCAGGTCGAGACTGCGCGCGGCGGCGATCTCGCGCGCGACGGCGTTGTACTGCCGGACGACGTTCGCCAGCTCGAACTTCGCGATGTTGGTCTGCTCCACGGTGCGCACGCTGCTGGTCGCTCCGCCGTAGGCCTTGATCTCGTTGAAGGCGTCGACCCACTCATCGCTGTGGAGCGACGGGGGCGGGTCGGGCAGGAACTGGTCGACTCGCGCCAGGATGAATCGGCGCACATTGCCGGCCCACGGCGTCTGCGGCGCAGCGAACGGCGGAGTCAGCCGCCACACGCCCGGTCCGGGCGGCAGAGTCGCGAACGGCGTGCTCACACCGATCGGCGTCATCCGCCCGTCAGGATGGGGACCCGTGGTGCGGTTGTAGATCACCTCGTTGGCAGCCGCCCGGCCGACAGCAGTGCCCGCACCACCGTCTGCTGTGCACCCGTTCAGGTTCGCGGGCGAGAGCGCTTCGGCGTAGTCGGCGTCGAGGTTCGCGATGAGAACCGGGAGCGACGAGAAGTAGTAGTGAAGCGTGCGGTAGGCGGCCTCGACGACCGCGCAACCGACTGAGGCTCCCGCAGGGGCGGTGATCGTCGAGTCCTGGGGCTCATACCCGCCTTCGATCGCAACGACGGCGTTGTAGACGGCGGTCGACGCGTACGCCGTATAGATGAAGCCCTCCCCCTGGAACGCACCGGAGCCCACGGCCGTGTCCTCGGCGATCTTGTTCCACTGTGCAACCGTGTTCCCCGGCGGCAACACAGCCGCTGCGGGGTTTCGCGGCGGCAGTGCAGCCGCTGCGGGAGGTGTCGTGCCGGCCGAGGCCGGAACAGCGAGGGCCGTCATGGCGAGGGCCGTCATGGCGACGACCGCCAGAGGCAGTGCTCGGACTCTCATGCGAAACCTCCTCGAACTCGGCGGTTCCGTCCACCGACGCGACAGGTAGCATGTTCTGCGCGCCTTTGCGCCCACGTTGCTCGGCTTTGCGCAGATCGCGTCCTCGACTCGAGGCGGTGGATATCCTGAGCGTGGCGCTGGAATTCCGGGTGCTCGGCCCGCTCGAGATCGTCCACGACGGGATCGCGATGAGGGTCGGCTCGCCGACGCAGCGCACGCTGCTGGCGCTGCTGTTGCAGCATCCCGGCAAGGTCGTGTCGGCGGACCGGATCGTCGACGTGCTCTGGCCGGGGAACCCACCGGAGGCGCACCGAAAGCTCTGGTTCCACGTCTCCAAGCTGCGGCGGATCCTGGAGCCTCCGGGGGCGGAGGATGCCGCGGGCAGGTTGCTGGGGACGCGCCCGACCGGCTATTTCCTTCGGATCGATCTGGATCAGCTTGATGCAACGCGCTTCCAGCACCTCGCAGACGCCGCGCGGCCTCTGCTCGAGGACGAGCCCGCCCGCGCGGGCGAGATGCTGCGACGGGCGCTAGCCCTCTGGCGGGGGGAGCCGTTCCAGGACGTCCTCCACGAGGACGCTCTCTCCCCCGAGGTGGCGCGCCTGAACGAGCTCCGTCTCGCAGCGGTCGGGGACCGGCTCGAGGCCGATCTCGCGCTCGGGCGAGCCGGCGACCTGATCCCCGAGCTCGAGGCCCTCGTCGCGGAACATCCGTACCACGAGCACCTCCTTGCCCAGCTCATGCTCGCCTACTACCGGGCGGGACGGCAGACGGATGCACTCGCTGGCTACCGCGCGGCGCGGCGCACGCTCGTCGAGCAGCTCGGCGTCGAACCCAGCGAGCGGCTGGAGGTGCTCCACCAACGCATCCTCGGTCACGACCGGGCTCTGGCCAGCACCCACTCTCTCCCTGTTCGTGCAGTTCTGCGGCGGGAGGAGCGAAAGGTCGTCACCGTTGTCTTCGCTGACCTCCTCGACTCCGGGCTCACGGCCGAGGCGGTCGATCCGGAGGAGGTTCGCGCCTTCCTCTCGCCGCACCATGCCCGCGTCCGCTCAGCACTGGAACAGTTCGGCGGGACGGTGGAGAAGCTCATCGGTGAGACGGTTCTGGCGGTGTTCGGCGCCCCCGCCACGCACGAGGACGATCCGGAGCGAGCGGTCCGCGCCGCGCTGAGCGTCCGCGATCTCTTGACCGACCAGGGCGAGAACCCACACGTGCGCATCGCCGTTGCGACCGGCGAAGCCCTCGTCACGCCCGGCGCCTCCGCGTCCGAGCGGGAGCCGATTGCTGTCGGCCACGTCGTCCAGACGGCCGCCCGCCTCCGGCACGCCGCCCCCATGGACGTGGTTCTCGTCGACGGTCCGACCTTCCGGCGGACGAGCGACGCGATCGAGTATCGGGAGGCGCCGCCGATCGCGGTGGCAAGCACGAACGAGGCGATCAGCGTCTGGGAGGCAATCCGCCCGCTGGCGGGTCCCGGCCTCGACCTCTCCCGCCATCGGACGCCGTTCGTCGGCCGCGAGCGGGAGCTCGCCTTGCTCCACGAGCGGCTCGAGTGGGCCGCGTCCGAACGGTCGCCGCAGCTCGTGACGATCCTGGGCGTTCCCGGCATCGGCAAGTCGCGGCTCGTCTCGCAGCTCGAGGAAGCAGTCGCCCGGCGCGACGAACCCGTGACCTGGCGCCAGGGCCGCTCGCTCCCGTATGGGGACGGTGTCGGCTTCTGGGCGCTCGGGGAGATCGTCAAGGCGCAGGCGGGAATCCTGGAGAGTGACCCGCCTGCGAAGGTGGAACGGAAACTCGCGACGGCGGTTCGTCGCGTCATCGACGACCCTGACGAAGCACACCGGATCACGACGCACCTGGCCCTGCTCGTGGGCCTCGGCGGGGAGGAGGCCACGGCCGACCGCCGCAGCGCGTCGTTCACAGCCTGGCGACAGTTCCTCGAAGCGCTGGCGGACGGGCGCCCCCTCGTGCTCGTCTTCGAGGACCTCCATTGGGCGGACGGCGCCCTGCTCGATTTCATCGATGAGCTTCTCGATCGCGTTCGTGGCGTGCCCCTCCTCGTTCTGGCGACGACGCGACCCGAGCTCCTCGAACGCCGGCCGGACTGGGCGGGAGGCAAGCCGAGTGCGCTCACGATCTCGCTGCCGCCCCTGTCCGAGACCGAGACCAGGCGCTTGGTCGCGACCAGGCAGGCAGGGCCGGTGCTCACCAGCGAGGCGGCTGGCTCCCTGCTCCCTCGAATCGGAGGCAATCCGCTGTACGCGGAGCAGTTCTGTCGGATGCTGGCCGAGCGAGGTCGCCTCGAGGCGCTGCCGGAGACGCTCCACGGCATCATCGCGGCCCGTCTCGACGGGCTTGCCCATGCCGAGAAGCGGCTGCTGCAGGACGCCGCAGTTGTGGGCAAGGTCTTCTGGCTCGGCGCGCTCGAGGCAGTCGGCCGGGTCTCGCGCACGGATGCTGAGGCGCTGTTGTCGGCGCTTGCGCGGAGGGAGTTCGTACGGCGGGTGCGTCGCTCCTCCGTCGCAGGCGACACCGAGTACGCGTTCGTCCACCAGTTGGTCCGCGACGTCGCCTACAGCGAGATCACACACACGGACCGGGCCGAGTGCCATCGCCGGGCCGCCGAGTGGATCGACTCGCTGGGCCGTCCAGAAGAACACGCCGAGCTGGTGGCCCACCACTACCTCGTCGCGCTCGACTACACCCGGGCGGCGGGTGTTGATGACACCAGCCTTGCGCAGCGGGCTACGCAGGCACTCCACCGTGCCGGCCTACGAGCGATCCGGCTCTCCGCGAACGAGCGCGCAGTCGAACACTTCTCCGGCGCAATCACGCTGGTGGGACAGCTGCCGGAAACCGACGAGCGCAGCCGCACCGAGGCCGAGCTGCAGCTGCAGCTGGGAGTCGCCCTCTTGGCACAGCGCGGGCTGGGCGCGCCCGAGGTAGAACAGGCATATGTACGGGCCACCGAACTGATGATGCGCAGTGCCCCCGCAGCCGAGCATTTCCCGGCCCAGGTTGCTCTCTCCATGTATCACGGCCATCGGGGGGACTTCGGCCGGTCGATGCGGCTCGTCGAAAGGCTGACCGAGCTGGCGTCCCAGGGCGACGACTCGATGAGGCTTCAGGCCCTCCACGCCCGCTGGATGAACTGCTTGTTCGGTGGGCAGATCGACGCGGCGATCGCAGCCGCCGATGCGGGGCGCGCCATCTACCGCCCGGAGGTCCATCACTCCCTCTCCTATCTGTACGGGAACCACGACCCCTGCGTCTGCGCGCTGGCGCTCCAGGCGCTCGCGTTTGCGTTGCGAGGCGATTCGGTGAGAGCGGTGAGTCAGATGCACGAGGCGATCGATCTCGGCGGCGCGCTCGAACACGCGGCGACCCTCGCCCAACCACTGACGCAACTACCGTGGGCGCTGCAGATCAACGGTGACGCGGAAGCTACCCTGCACGACGCGGAGCTCGCGCTGGCATTCGAGCGCGACATTGTCCATCCTCAATTCTTCGGCGTCGCCCACGCGATGCGCGGTTGGGCGCTCGCACGCTTGGGGGACGAGGAGGAGGGCGTCGTCGAGCTCGAGAGGGCGCTCACGGACGAACTCCGGGCCAGCCACATCTGGGCGGCGATGATCGGCGGGCTCCTTGCGGAGGTCCACCTGCGTCGCGGTCGGCGCGACGTCGCGTGCGACCTGCTCGTCAAGATGCGGACGCTCACGGCGTCGATGCCCGCGAACTTCTTCGAGCCCGAGCTGCTCCGGGTCGAGGCCGAGTGGCTGCAGCTGGCCGGGCAGGAAGCGGAGGCAAGGGCACTCCTGCTCGAGTCGATCCAGGCCGCGCGACTGCACGGATCATGGGCCTTCGCAGTTCGCTCCGCGGTTGCACTCGCGCATCTGCCCTCGACCAACGGCGACGGCGAGGCCGATCTGAGGCTGCTCGCCGAGCTCTACGAGCGCCTCCCTCCCGAGAACGACACCGACTACGGAGGCGAGGCAAGAGCGCTCCTCGGTCGAGACGCCGCGACGAGAGTGCCGCCGACGGTGGCTTAGCGCGCTACGGGGGCGAAGTCGCGCCGCCACCGAACTCCAAGGTCACGAGAGGAAGCATCGGATCCTTGATGGCGTCGCCCGTCCGGTTGCCCCATCTCAGCGCACCGAGAGCGGGTTGGCGACCAGGAGAATCTGGGTTGCGCAGTGACTGATTGCGCCGTTCCCGGGCGCAAGATGTGGCGCTCTGAGCGCAAAGCGAGCCCCAAGCGAGCCACAGCCCGCCGCGTCGCTCCCCAAGGACGTAGAACGAGCCATCGATATCCTCGGCAACCGCGTCCGTGTTGCAGTCCTGCGCTCGCTCGTTCTCGACGGCCCGGCCAGCCGCAGCGAACTCTCCCAACGCCTCGACATCACCGCCTCCCTCCTGCAGTCCCACCTCTGACGACTCCTCGAGTACGGCGCCGTCGCTCAAGACCCCCCTGGCACGCGGGCTGACCATGGCATGCGCGTGTTCCGCGCACACAAGGGAGACGTCGACCAGCTCCTGCGGACCCTCATCGACGCCTTCCAGGCGTAGCCCGGGAGGGGTCCGAAGGGGTACATCTGGGTGATCCGAGCGACAGCAACACGCAGTGCGAACCACATCGAAAGCGAGGCGCCATGACCGCCAGGAAGAGTGCGCACGGCGCCGTGAGTAGCCGCGGCGAGCAGCCGCGGCGCCGAGCTCGTCGCCGCGATCCTCGACGAGCTGAAGGTCGGCGGCCTAGAGCTCGACCCCAAGGAGGCGGCCGTGCTCGCCGAGGCACGCCGGACCCTGGACCAGATCGATGTCTACGAAGCCGTCGTCGCCAAGGAAGGCCCGATGGTCACGACGAAGGCCGGCACACGCGTCCACCCGGCCGAGGTCGAGGTCCGGTTGCTCCGGGCCGGGCTGCTGCGGCTGCCGGACCGGATCACCCTGTCCGACACCGGCGCCGCCAAGAACGTCGTACGCCAGCGGACGGCGAACCTCCGGTGGACCCGAGAACGACAACGGCGCGAGGCGAACGCTGCGAGGGCGGCCGAGGGTGGCTAGGCAGGCGTCGGTCACGCGGCTGCCGGACCCGGGCGCCAGGCACCTGCACCCGTCGCTGTGGCCGACCCTGTGGCTGCGCTACCCCGGCAGCTACGACCCCAACGACCAGCAGCGCACCGCGCAGCGTGGGTTCCGTGCCTGGCAGCGTGCCCGGTCGAAGTGGCGCGAGAAGCACACGCGGCTGACCGCCGGGGCGTTCCATGCCGCGGCGTACCGCGAGCTGATGCGCCGGCGGCCCGCGGTGGAGCCCACGACGCTGCCGGGGTAAGCCGAGTAGCGAGACTGCACCCCGCCGACCGTACGGGGAAACGGCGACGGGGCGCAGCGGCAAGGGCTGTTGTGCCCGGTGCCTGGGGCTGTCTGTACCCACTCGGTCGCCGACCATGCCGGAGGGGGACCGCTGGTGCATCAAGCGATGCTGGTCGGTCACTCCACGGGCGGGTACGTCGTCTCAGAGCTCGCCCGGCAACGGCCAGAACTCGTCAACGGGCTCGTTCTCATCGACACCGGACCACGAACCAGCGCCTTCATCTCAAGCGGGTTGGTGGGCAATTTGGTGAGCGCTCCCCTGATCGGCCAACTGCTCTGGCGCCTGCAGACCGACAGCCTGGTTCGCAAGGCCATGTCCAGCGCGTTCAGCCGGCCCGGGTACCAGATCCCCCACGAGCTAGTCGACGACACTCGCGCCACGACCTACCACGCGCTACACGCCACCGACGCCGCGGCGACCCGATACCTGCAGGAACAGGCACTGCCTGATCGGCTGCGGACGTTCACCCGGCCACTCATGGTGATCTTCGGACAAGACGACCACCGATGGCACTCAAGCTCGCTCCAGGACTACCGCGTCGACCAGGGAACACAGCTCCACCTCTTACCCGGGATCGGTCATTCGCCCATGCAGGAAGCACCCCGAAAGACCGCACAGCTACTGCTGAGCTTCCTCAATTGCCCCGATGCGGTCTCGTCCAGGAAGTGTCGCTAGCATCCCGCAGGCTGAATCATCTGTCAGTGCGCCCGGCCGTTGCCATCCCCGTGGCGCGCGGCCGGGCGCACGCCTTTCGTACCACGGTCCGCAACGGCCTCGACATGGTCTCAAGACACCCATGTCTGGCGGGGCGTCACCGTGTTCGGCTGCTGTCACCGTGCCGTCCGTGGGACGATCCAGCGGTGAACGGCTACCTGGTCGCATCGCACCGTGAGCGTCAACGGGTCGACAGTCAGACCCCGCAGGGCAAGCGCCACGCCTACCTGCCTGGCGCCCGCACCACCGTTTGCGGGTTCGGTCTCAACGCTATGCAGCGATTCGCGAGCCTGCGCTTCGAGCTCGAGCCACCGGCCGTGAGATGCCCGCTGTGCGCAAGAGCCGTCTTCGCGAACCGCTAGCCGTGCGCACCCGCTGAGCCCCGTGACTCCGGAGGGCGTCATCGGGCATAAGGGGCGTCAGAACCGCCCTTCGAAGGACGCAGTCTGGACGCGCCCTGTCGCCCCCCTGTTCGTGACGGGACGTGTCCAGACTGGCGCCCCGCGCGCTGCGTAGCCGGCGGGGCGCCGACCTTCGGGGGTCCAAACCCGGCTGAGTTCCGAAGGCGTGGAGAGAGCCTATGACTGGCGGGGGTCTCTCCCCACACCCCCGCGGGTGGGATGGCGAAAGCCCGCCGGGCGGGGGGCCACCGGCGGGCGTCAATGAGAGGTTAGGTCCGCTGGACGGACCGTGTCTCAGATATGGCGGAGCCTGTTGGGGTGGTTCGGCGCGTCGAACCGAGACCCGCGTCGGCTCCTGTTCCACTGTCCGCATGATTCGAGAGGAGTTGTCGCGGCTGTTCTCTTACGAAGAGCGTCACCGACGATTGCTGGCTCGAATGATCCTGGCTGCGCTCCTCTCACTGGCCGTGTTCATCGTTGGCACGGTGCTGGTGTACCTGACCGAGAGCGGCAAGCAGGGCAGTGACGTTCACGGCTTCGGCGATGCTGCCTTCTTTACCGCCGTGCAGCTCTTGACTGTGTCCTCGTCGATGCCAAACCCGGTCACCACGGCAGGGAAGGTCATCGATGTCGCCTTGGAGGCATGGGGGATCTTCGTCATCACGGCGGTCGCGGGAAGTTTCGCCACCTTCTTCAGCTCCGGCGACTCCTAAGGGGTCCATCACATGCCGCTGTCACAGAGCGTGGACCGAGATGTGGCACGGCGCTCGCGGGTTGACATGCGTCTCAACGTGACAGGGGCCTGGCATGCCGAGCGCCAGCGTTCCACGTTCAGGCTCGCCAGGGAGGACCGGACGCAGACCCGTCGTGGGGAGGCCTACGTCGACATCGTCGAGATGGCTGGGCTCGTGAGCGATGCCTGCTCGGACCTCGCACCGATCGTCGAGACCAACCGCCTAAGCCACGGGCACCGTTCCCAGGGAGTACTCCCCGATGTTGTGCTCTACGACGCCATGGCGATGCGACACGACGACGGCGTGGAGCTGGCGACGATGGTCCACGCAGGTGACACCCACCGTGGTGGTGGGCACGGACCTCCGTCCTGCCCTGGCAGCCAGGGCCGCCGCGCTCGGCGTGGTCGGCTATGCGTCGTTGGAGGCCCCGTCCTCCTGCGTCCTGTCCGTCATCCGCGAGGCGGCCGGAGGAGAGGTGAGCCGCCCTCCTGCCTGTGTGTCGAGGCAGCGCTCACCCGACGGGAGGTGGAGATCCTGGGGGACATCGTCAAGGGCTTCTCCAACGTCGAGATCACGCAGCGACGATCCCTGAGCACCAACTCGGTCAAGTCCTACATCCGTTCGGCCTACCGCAAGATCGGTGTCACCAGCCGGTCGCAAGCCGTGTCCTGTGGCCTACATCACGGCTTCGAGGGACGCGACCCCGAGCCGGAGGAGGCGCGACACGGTCGAACCCACATCGTCAGGTGACGAGCTCGTCGGGCGCTGCGCAATCGCCCGGGCTGCTGTCCTGACGCGGGTGCTGCCGCGCTTGCTGACACCGCCTCGGAGCGCGCGCGATCCGGCGCCCGTTAAAGAGCCCTCCAGCCTCACGCTTGGCCGGCACGAGACGGGGGTACGGAACGGTCGATGTACTCGCCCGTGTTCTCGCCCAGTGCCCACTCCTACGAAGGGGGCACCGATCGGCTCCAATGACGACCTGTGGCAGGCCATGTTCACGGTGCTTGCCGTCATCGCTGTCCTGTGCGTGCTGCTCGTCCTCCTGACCTACCTGGAGCCCGCAAGAGCGAGCGTCGAGTCGCTGGCGGCACGCACGTGACGCGTCGCAAGCCCGCCGATGACGCCTGGGCACCCCAATCCCGCGGCCGCCTGGACCTCGCACCCGACACCGATACCCCTGGAGAGTGCCCATGAGCAACATTGTTGACAGTTCCCGCGTCGTCGTCGTGACAGGCGCGTCGGGCGGGATTGGGCGGGCAACGGCACAGCTCTTCGCCGCGCGCGGCGACACGGTCGCGCTCCTGGCACGCGGAGACCGGGGACTTGACGGTGCTCGCCGCGACGTCGAGTCGGTCGGTGCCAGAGCCGCGACGTACGTGGTGGACACGGCGTCCGCCACGGCCGTCGACAAGGTCGCACAGCAGATCGAGGACGAGCTCGGCGAGATCGACGTGTGGGTCAACGTGGCCTTCACCTCGGTGTTCGCGCGCTTCGTCGACATCGAACCCGAGGAGTTCGAGCGGGTCACCCAGGTGACCTATCTCGGCTTCGTGAACGGTACCCGCTCCGCCCTCCGCCGGATGCTCCCACGCGACCGCGGCACCATCGTCCAGGTCGGCTCGACCCTGGCCTACCGCGGCATTCCGCTTCAGAGCGCCTACTGCGGCGCCAAGCACGCCACCCAGGGGTTCCATGAGTCCCTGCGCACCGAGCTTCTCCATGAGGGCAGCAAGGTCCGGGTCACGATGGTCCAGATGCCGGCGGTGAACACGCCGCAGTTCTCCTGGGTTCTCTCGAGGTTGCCGCGCCAAGCCCAACCGGTGCCGCCGATCTACCAGCCCGAGGTCGCCGCCCGCGCAGTCGTGTACGCCGCCGATCATCCGCGCCGCCGGGAGTACTGGGTCGGTGAGACGACGATGGCGACCCTGCTCGTGAATGCTGTCGCTCCGGGGTTGCTGGACCGGTACCTCGCGCGCACCGGGTACGACGCCCAGCAGACCAGGCAAACCAGACCGCCGGACCAGCCCGCCAACCTGTGGGATCCCGCGGACGGCGACGACGGTCATGACTACGGCGCTCACGGGCGGTTCGACCGGAAGGCCCACGCGCACTCCCCACAAGCATGGGCATCTCAGCACCACGGGACGGTGGGCGCCGTCGGCGTCGGCCTGGTCGCCGGAGCCATCGCTCTGGCGAGAGCCTTCAGACGATGACGATGACGATGACGAGGGCGACGGCTGCGCGTCTCCTGATCGGTGGCACCTGCCTGGTGGCGCCCGGATCGGTGCTTGCCGCTGTGGGCGCACCAGATCGGCAGGATCGCCACGTCCGGCGCATCACGTCGGCCCTCGGCGCACGGCTGGTGCTGCAAGCCGGTCTCGATCACGTGCGGGGGCGACCTGCCCGGACCCTCGACGCCACGATCGAGCTCACTCACGCAGCCAGCATGGTGCCGGTCGCAGCGATCTGGCCACGACACCGCCGTTCGGCGTCCGTGAGCGCCGCCGTCGCCGCCGGCATAGCGGTGCTCGACCTCCTCGATCGTCGATGACCCGTCAGGGGAGACGGAGCACCTCGTCGAGATCCCGCGGACGGTGGTTCAGGCCAATCGTCGGCTGGCACGAGTCATCAGCCGGAGCCAGCGGTAGCCGTAGCCTTCGAGGGCGATCTCGACCCGGCCGCGGTCGTCGATCCGGGTGCTGTCGGAGCTCTGCAGAAGGTCGATCAGCTGGTGGTCACTGTCGCAGCCGTCAAGGGTCAGCGGAACGGTGCAGCTCTCCGGGCTGAGGTTGTGGACGGCGACGATCCGGCGGTCGTCCCAGGTGCATGCGTGGGCCAGGACGTGACGGTGTGGTTGGTCCAGCACGGCGAAGTCCGCCCAGCCGAGCTCCGGCGACTCCCGGTACCGCTTGATCAGGAGGGCGACGAAGGCATGGAGCGAGTCGGGGTCGCTGCGCTGGGCCGCGACGTTGACGTGCTCGGGCCCGAAGGCACCTTCCGTCAGCGGGCGACGTAGCCGGGACGGGGCAGCGTTGGAGAACCCGCCGTTGCGCCCGTCGTTCCACTGCATGGGCGTACGTACGGCGAGCCGACCGCCGATGGCGAGGTTCTCGCCCATTCCGATCTCCTCGCCGTAGAACAGCACGGGGGTGCCCGGGAGGGAGAACAGCAGGCTGTAGACCATCCGGATCCGCCGCGGGTCACCGTCGAGCATGGGCGGCAGCCGCCGTCGCAGGCCGCGCCCGTAGAGCTGCATGTCCGGGTCGGGCCCGAAGGCGGCGAACACCTCGTCGCGCTCCTCATCGGAGAGCTTGTCGAGGGTGAGCTCGTCGTGGTTGCGCACGAATGTCGCCCACTGCGACTCCGAGGAGATGGCCGGTCGTTGGCGCAGTGCTCGCGCGAGCGGGCGAGCATCCTGGCGCGCCATCGCCAGGTAGAGATGCTGCATCCCGATGAAGTCGAACTGCATGGTCAGCTCGTCGCCGTCCTTGCCTCCGAAGAACGTCTTCTGGTCCTTGTGCGGCAGGTTCACCTCGCCCAGCAGGATGCCGTCCCCGGTACGCCGTCCGACGAAGGACCGCAGGTGGCGCAGGTACGCATGCGGGTCGTGGAAACGGTTCAGCTCGGCCCGGTCGACACCGGTGGTCTCGAGCATGAACGGCACGGCGTCCACCCGGAAGCCGGAGATCCCGAGCTCCAGCCAGAACCCCATCGCCTTGACGATCTCGTCGCGGACCATCGGGTTGGTGATGTTGAGGTCGGGCTGGGTCCGGTAGAAGCGGTGCAGGTACCACTCCTCGGTCTTCGCGTCGTACTCCCAGATGCTGTTCTCCTTGTCCGGGAACGACACCTCCTTCTTGGTGTCCGGGGGCTGGTCCGCGCGCCAGACGTAGAAGTCGCGGTACGGCGAGGTCTTGCTCGACCGCGACGCCTTGAACCACGGGTGCTGGTCGGAGGTGTGGTTGACGACCAGGTCGATGATCACGCGCATGCCGCGGTCGCGCGCCGTGCGCACCACCTCGACGAAGTCGCCGACACTTCCCAGGCGCGGGTCGACGCCGTAGTAGTCGGTGATGTCGTAGCCGTCGTCCCGGTCCGTCGTCGGGTGGAACGGCATCAGCCACAGGCACGTGACGCCCAGCTCGGCGAGATAGTCGAGCCGCTCGGCCAGGCCGGTGAAGTCCCCCATCCCGTCGTTGTTCCAGTCCATGAACGTCTGCACGTCCAGGCAGTAGATGACCGCGGTCTTCCACCACAGGTCACTGGTGTCACTGATCCTCATCCGCATCCCCTCCGACCGCTACGTACGCCGCTGCATGTGAGGCGGCACGCCGGCTAACCCTGAGACCGCTCTCGGCAGCACAAGGGCGCTGAGCGTCCGACGCCAGCGCGCCGTCATGCCTTCTTGGCGGAACGTGCCTTGGTCGGGGCAGCGCGTCTCGCCGGCGACCTCCTGGCGGACGCAGCCTTCTTAGTAGGCGTGGCCCTCTTGGCAGTCGTGGCCTTCTTGGCAGTCGTGGCCTTCGTGGCCGATGCCTTGTGGGCAGTTGTCGTTGTTGCGTGTGCCGGAGTGCGCGGGGCCTCCGGGGCGGCCAGGGCCTGGGCGGCCGCCAACGCCGCCTGCGCTTTCGCCAGCTTCGCCTCACGCTTGTCGCGTGTCGCGTGGTTCTCGGCGAGCTCGGCCGCGGCGTCCTCGCGGTCCTCTTCGGTGGTGCGCGCCAGCTTCTTGGTGCGCTTGGCCTCTCGCGCGAGCCGGTCTGCCCGCTTTCGAGCGAGCCTCAGCGCGGTCTTGACCCGCTTGCGCTCCCGATCTGCCTCCTCGTACGCCGCCGTCGCTTTGTCCAAGCGGACCTGCGTCAGGTCGAGCACGCCTGTAGCCTGAGCGAGCTTTTCCTGCTGGGCACTCACTTGATGCTTCAACATCTCCAGGTCGTCGGACAAAGTTCGGCTCTCCCAAGTTCGAGGTCGTTTCGGTCCACGTACCCACCCGCGGACAGGTTCACCGCCAGGTGCACGCGCTTCCTTCGCGCGTGCCGGCAGAGCCATCACGCTCGGCGGGCCGCACGGTGAAGCGGGTGGTCGTGCGCATCTGGATGAATAACTTGAAGGTCCCAGTGGGTAGGGGTCGCGCAACTGATCGGCCATCGACACGACGGCTCCTGGCGTGCGCCGAGTGTTCCTCACGGTTCCTCACGCCCGCCGTCTTCGGTTGGGACGCCCCACCGGGTTCCCCCGGGTCTCGGCGGGGGCTCTCACCCGCGCGAATGTTCAGACGCGGCAGGCCCCGGGGAAACTGCACGCGCGGCGAGTGTTGTCCCCGCGCCACTACGGGCCCAGGTTTGTTGGCACTGCTTCTGAGCAGGCGGTTGTGGCTCCACTGTGCAGTGTCGGTGGAGCCAATTCTTCGGACTTTCGCGCTCCACGCGTGTTCCCCGGTGACAGCCTCCGTGCAAGTTTCGCCGCGTCCGGACCAGCGCTCGTTCGTGGTCTTGCGGTCCAGCCTGTCCGCGGGCCGGAGTGTCGATGAGCCGGCGCGTCCTGCTAGTCCCCGGGCCATTCGCCGGTCCAGCGCTCGAAGACGCGGGCACCGCCGCGGTTGATGAGGGCGCGGACGACGGTGAAGATGGCGCCCTGGACGGCGGCGGCGATGACGATCTTGCGCAGGCGGTACTCCGACTCGAGTGGCTTGGGCGGGTCTTCGGGGCTGTCGGGGTCCAGGAGTTTCCACAGCTGCTGGAAGACCTGTCCCGCGATCAGGCCGCCAAGGAGGCTGGCGATCAGTCCCCACGGCCGGTAGAGGATCTTTGCGGACTTGCTGGACTGCTTCTCTGACCTCATCGGGTACCTCGCTTGTCGAGCTGTTCGGACCGGCCAGCGCCGTCGGGGTGGTCGGGTTGGTCTGGGTCGTCGTCGCGACCGTGAGCCACGCGTAGTCGGCGACCACGTTCGATGTCTTCGTGTTCCTTCTTGGCAGCTTTGTCACCCTTGCGGGTGTCTCGGGCGGGTAGCTGGATGACTTCTTCTGCGGGCATTCCGGCCTGCAGTTCGCGGCCGCGTTCGAACTCGGCGTCGAGCTCGGCCCCGAACAGCAGTGCCAGGTTGGTGATCCACAGCCAGAGCAGGAACACGATGACGCCGGCCAGGGAGCCGTAGGTCTTGTCGTAGCTGGCGAAGTTGGCGACGTAGAAGCCGAACAGTGCCGAGGCGAGGATCCAGACGAGGATGGCCAACGATGGCGCCGATGCTGATCCAGCGAAACTTGGGCTGCTTGACATTCGGGGTGGCGAAGTACAGCAGAGCGACGATGAGAACCACTACGGCGAGCAGTGCCGGCCACTTCGCGATGTTCCACACGTTCACGGCCGTGGCACCTAGCCCGACCGCGTTTCCGACTGCCTTGGCTGCCGGTCCGGTGAGCACGAGCCCGAGCGCGACAAGGGCGGTGAGAAGGACCGTGATGAGGGTGACCACGAGCATCGTGGGACGCAGCTTCCAGATCGGTCGGCCTTCGTCGATCTCGTAGATGCGGTTCATGCCGCGCGCGAACGCGCCCACGTACCCCGAGGCGGACCACAGTGCGGCAGCAGTCCGATGATGAGGGCGAGTCCAGAGTTCTGGGCTCCCAGCAGGGCTACAAGCGCTACCCCGGCCTGGCGGTCGCAGCGTTCGCATCGCGGCTTTGTTGCGTTGACGGATCGCACGGTGGCGGTGAGGGTGACTCGATGAAGCGCGCTTGCCGTCCGGGACCGCCTGTGAGGATGCCATCGGGGTTCACTGGCTTCCGTTTCCCGCCCGAGGTGATCTTGTTGGCGGTGCGCTGGTACCTGCGATACGGGTTGTCCTACCGGGACCTCGAAGAGCTCCTCGCAGAGCGTGGCATCGAGGTCGACCACGTCACCCTCTACCGGTGGGTGCAGCGGTTTACGCCGCTGTTGATCGACGCGGCCCGACCGGTCCGGCACCTGGCCGGGGATCGCTGGTTCGTCGACGAGACCTACGTCAAGGTCGCCGGGGTGTGGCGCTACGTCTACCGGGCGGTCGACCAGCATGGCCAGGTGATCGACGTGTACGTGTCACGGCGTCGGGACATCGCTGCCGCGCGAACGTTCTTCACCGCCACCCTGGCTGTTCACCGCGACCCGGGAGAGGTCATCACCGACCGGGCGCCAGCGTTGGCCAACGTGGTTGAGGAGCTGCTTCCCGCGGCCTTGCATAACACCGGCCGGTACGAGAACAACCGCGTCGAATGTGACCACGGCCGTCTCAAGGCCCGACTCCGGCCGATGCGCGGATTGAAGACCAATCGCACGGCGAGCACGGTGATCCGAGGGCACGCCTTCATCCAGAACCTCCGCCGCGGCCACTACGAGCTCGCCGTCGACGCCACACCGCCGTTCCGGTTGGCCACCGCATTCGACGAACTCAGACCGGTCATCTGATCAGCACCGGCCCCAGGTCCCGCCTCTGCATGGCCGGCATCGAACAACGCAACAGAGCCTCAGGTACTAAGACCTTTGGGCAATACCCATGTTTCTCTCTGGGCTGTTACCAGCCGCTGACGGGTCTACCCTCCGAAGAACCGTACGTTGCGTACGCGGTCCTCACCCCCGGGAGGAACCCGTAATGGACTTCATCAGCGCTGCACGACGCGGAACCGCCATCGCCGCATCCCTCGCCGCCGGCAGCCTGCTGACGCTCGGCTCTGCCGCCACCGTGCATGCCGCCGGCCACCACGGCTTCCGCGACTCGGACCACGACGGCATGCCCAACCGCTGGGAGATCCGCCACGACCTGAACCCGCATCAGGCCAACGCCAGGGGCAACCCAGACCGAGACGGCCTGCGCAACCTCGCCGAGTTCCGACACGGCACGAAGCCCCACGACGCCGACACCGACAACGACGGCATCGACGACGGCGACGAGGTCGAGGACGGCTGCGAAGCAACCGACCCGACCGTCGCCGACACCGACAACGACGGCATGGAAGACGGCCAGGAAGACACCGACAACGACGGCATCGACGACGCCGACGACGAGGTCGAGAACAACTGCGAGGGCGACGAAGACGTCGCCGACGACGACGGGGGCCTCACGAGCGCGATCGCCTTCTACATCGTGCGCTAACCGATCCACGACCGCCCGACGACCCCGCAGGGTCTTCGGGCACCGGCCGGCCGGCGGTATGCCCGGCAGGTATCCCACCCAACCTCATTTCGAGATCTCGGACGCGCAAGCGCTGACGACCACTCATCGGCGCGAGCGTGGGCCCGGACACCCCGCGAGCGTAGGGGTGAGCTGGGTCCCTCGAGGGCTCATCAGCCCGCTGGCCCAGGGTCGATGAGCTCTCTGACAGCGGCCCCGGAGATCAGGAGTCGCGACGATCAGCAGCGACACCGGTATGAAGCCCCGAGGCTGACCGCGTCGCCCGAGAGACATCAAGAAGTCCAATCAGGCAGGAGCAGCGACATGCACCCCCCACTTGTCCCCAGCCGTCGACAGATATTGGCCATGGTAGGTGGGGCTGCGGTGGTCGCTGCCCTTCCCTCTGTGGCAGAGGCAGTCAATACCGGTCCAGTCACCCTGGACGAGTTCATGGAACTGAGCGAGGCACTGACCGACAACGAGTTCAGCCTCCGCGATGAGGTCGGCGCCCAGTACCTGGCGGCGCTCGACCCGGCCGACATCACGAAGTTGGTCCGGGCCACCGTCCGGGCCGGTGATCCGAGGACGTTCAACGCGATCCTGGCCTCCGGCGCCCTGGCCGACCCGACCAACGCGGCGACCGCCCAGCAGATCCTCGTCTACTGGTACTCCGGGCTGGTATCCGACCGGACCGCTGACTACCTCGAAGCGCTGGCGTGGGAGTCGCTCAAGGACGGCGACCTCGCCGTCGTGTCCTCGACCCCCCTCGGGTTCCCCGATTGGGATGAGCGGCCATGATCCGCACCGATGTGGTCGTGGTCGGCTCCGGTGTCGCCGGAGCGCTGGTGGCCTTCCAGCTTGCCAAGGCCGGAGTGAAGGTGACCATCCTGGAGGCCGGTCCGCCGGTCGACCGGGACGAGGCGGTGGAGGTGTTCCGCGCTGCGACCGCGAAGGTCCCGGAGTCGCCGTACCCGAACACCGCCTATGCCCAACACCCGACGGTGCTGGAGATCGGGGTACCCGGCACCGGGTACTTCATCCAGGACGGCCCCGACCCGTTCGGCTCCACCTACGAGCGGATCGTCGGCGGCACCACCTGGCACTGGCTGGGCACCACCCCGAGGCTGCTGCCCAGTGACTTCGCCATGAAGTCCCTGTTCGGGGTCGGGGTGGACTGGCCGATCAGCTACGCCGACCTGGAGCCGTGGTACGTCAAGGCCGAGTACGCGATCGGCGTGGCTGGGGACAGCGCCAACGACCAGGGCTCGCCCCGGTCGAAGGGTTTCCCGATGCCGAGAGTGCCCACCTCGTACCTGGACTCGGTGATCGACAAGGCGGCCCGCACCATCGGGCTGAAGGTCGAGTCGACCCCGCAGGCTCGCAACACCGAGACCTTCAACGACCGGCACCACTGCGTCGGCAACTCCAACTGCATCCCGATCTGCCCGATCGGGGCGAAGTACGACGCGCTGATCCACCTCGACCAGGCCGCCGAGCACGGGGCCACGTTGATCCCGGACGCGGTCGTGCACGACATTCTGCTGAACGCCGACGGCACCGCCCATGGTGTCGTCTACCGGCGTCCCAACGGCACGGACGAGACGGTGCTGGCCAGGGCCGTGGTGCTGGCGGCGAACGCCATCGAGACCCCGAAGATCATGCAGATCGCCAACGGCGGGCACGGGGTCGGCAACTCCTCGGACCAGGTCGGCCGGAACCTGATGGACCACCCGATCCAACTGTCCTACGCGCTGTCCGGGCAGCCGGTGTTCGGTCAGCGGGGACCGCTGTCCACCGCCGGGATCGAATCCACCCGGCAGTCCGGTCGCCGGGACCTGCGCTCGGCGTTCCGGGTCGAGGTCGGCAACGACGGCTGGAAGTTCCCGATCGGGGACCCCACCTTCGAGTTCACCGCCCAGCCGGACGGCGAGCCGTTCGTCCACCTGCGAGAGGGCGGTGCCGAGCTCGCGCGGCGCTGGCGCGACCACGTGTCCAGGGAGTTCCGGTTCGGCTCCCTGATGGAGCAGCTGCCCAACCCGGAGAACCGGATCGTCCCGGCCTTCGACCACCGGGACGCCATCGGCATCCCCCGACCCAGGATCGCATTCACCATCGGCCCCTACGTCCGAGACGGGATGGCGGTGGCCACAGCGCTGCACGAGCGATTGTTCACGGCGCTGAACGCCACCCAGCGCACCCACGTCCCGTTCCCGTTCGGTGCCGGTCACCTGATGGGCACCACGACGATGGGCAACGACCCGCACACCTCGGTCACCGACGCCTTCGGACGGTCCCACGACATCCGGAACCTCTACATCGCCGGGTCGTCCCTGTTCCCAACGGTCGGCACCGCCAACCCCACCCTGACCCTCGCGGCGCTGGCACTGCGCACCGCCGACCGGCTACGAAAGGACCTGCCGTCCCTTCCCGTCCTCTGAGTCTGGGCCAACACAGCCGGAGAGCCATGGCTCATCCAGCCCTAGACCCTTTCACCCGCTAAGACGCGGCCTGCATCTGCGCCGCCGCGCGACCCCGCGCCCTCAGGTCGATGTTCCGCGCACTCGGGCGCCCCACTTCGCTCGGACGGAAGCTCGACTCTGAGCCTCCGGATCGGAGCCGGCGCGGGGTGCGGCGCTCTGCCGGGGGCCAGCGGGATTACTAGGGCCGTCCCGGGGGACACCCCGGTGGCCCGGCCTTCTCCCGCGGTCGACACTGGTTGTGGCTCCCCTTTCGGGCGTAACCTCGAAGGCTCGTCGACGACGACGCCGGCGAAATTCTCGGTCAAAAGGAGCGTCGAGATGATGCCACACATCGGACAACGTCGAGGATGGAGACTTGCGGTAGCTACAGCGGCTGCGGTGGCGGCGGCCGGAATCCTGCCATCGGTCCCTTCGAGCGCTACACCCAAGTCTTCGACCCGCGAAGACCACGACCGGGCATGTAGCCACCGCCAGAACAACACCCCGAAGAAGCTCGTCGCGTGCGTCAACCAAAACGACCTGTGGGCCCACATGGTCAAGTTCCAGCAGATCGCGGACGCCAACCCGGGCGCCGACGGCCACCCATCGCGCAACTCCGGAGAGCCCGGCTACAAGGCCTCGGCCGACTACGTCGCCAAGATCATGCGGCAGGCGGGCTACGAGGTTCATCTGCAGGAGTACAAGTTCCACTACACCAGCTTCGTCGGCGATCCCTCGATGAAGGAGGAGTCACCCACGCCGCAGTCCTTCGGGCTCGGTACGGACTTCGTCCCCGGAGCGGTGGCCGGTACGACGTCGGCCCAGGTCCAGCCCGTCGGCGGCATCGTCGTGCCCGCGACACCGACTCCCAGTTCGGCCAGCGGCTGCGCGGCCTCCGACTTCGTCGGGTTCGTCCCCGGCAACATCGCCCTGATCCAGCGGGGCACGTGCACCTTCGACCAGAAGGTGGCGAACGCTGAAGCCGCCGGTGCTGCGGCCGCGGTCATCTTCAACGAGGGCAACCCGGGACGCACCACCGTGTTCAACGGTGGTCTTGACGGGGGTGAGCAGATCCCCATCCTGTTCACGTCGTACGACGTGGGCACCCAGCTTCTGGGTCAGTACGTTCCCGGCTCGGCCCCGGTCCTGACCGTCGACGTCAAGACCATCGACGACCCGAACCGATCCGACTGGAACGTGATCGCCGACTCGCGGCACGGCAACCCGAACAAGGTCCTCGTCGTCGACGCCCACCTGGACGCCATCTTCGGCGCCGGAATGCTCGACAACGCGTCAGGATCGGCCACCATCCTCGACATCGCCCAGCAGCTGAAGAACACCCACACCCGAAACAAGCTGCGCTTCATCTGGTTCGGCGGTGAGGAGCTGGGCCTACTCGGCTCGGACCACTACGTGAACACCCTCCCGGCCGCCCAGCTCGCCAAGATCAAGTTCGACCTGGACGCCGACGTGACGGCCACGCCGAACTACGTGGCCGGTGTCCTCGACCCGAAGGACGGGGTCACCCTGTTCGGTCGCGACCCGGGCACGCCGATGCCGCCGAGCATCTTCGCGGCCTCGGCGGTCGGACGGGACTTCGGGATCGACTACCTCGACTCGATCGGGCAGAACCATCTGCTGTTCTCGGCCGACGGCACCGACGCGTTCATGTTCCAGCAGGCCGGGATACCGGCGAGCGGCGTCCTGACCGGTCAGGACTGCTGCAAGCTCGCGTCGGACGTTGCCCTCTTCGGCGGCTTCGAGGGCAACTTCGAGGGCAACGTGCCCGGGTTCGACGGAGGCTGTGTCGACAATTCCTTCCGTTGGTGCGACAACCTCAGCAACAACGACCCCGAGGTGCTGACCTGGATGTCGAAGACCTTCGCCAACATGGTCGGGCACATGGCGAATGACACCCAGGTGTTCGGCTCCAAGAACAGCGGCGGTCACATCAAGAAGGAGGGGCTGCGAACCAAGGGCGTCAGGCCCAAGGGCTTAGTCATCCGCTGATCTTCTGATCAAGCTCTCCTCGGAGCGCCGTTCCCAGCTGGGGGACGGCGCTCCGTCGGTGACGTCTCGCTCTGCTGGACTCGGTCACTATCAGTGAACGTGCCGCCGGTTTCTCCTTTCCGGGCGGCAGCCCCTGGACCGCGGTGCAGCATCGGGCATGCGACGGCACGGTCGCAAGAGGTACTGCCAGTAGGGTGCCCATAGGGGTTTGACCGAAGGATCGACCGTTGCCCTGCGGTTCCTCTCTCGGGCACGGAGGTGTCACATTCCGGGTCTCCGTGGCGACGTTTCGGTGATAACTCTTGCAGAGGCGCCCGCTCGTGCGGCGGCCGGCGGGGGTGCGGCCTGTCGAAAGGCTTATGAGCCTGCCGCGGCGAGCGCACCGAAGGTCAACTGATCCTGCGACCCCACTCAGGCAGGCCGGTCGATCGTCGCGACATCTACCGGATGGTCGTCCGCATCGCATAGACCGCTGGCGTCCCGCGTCACATCAGCCCCCACTCGCTGCGGCACGCGGCCATCACCAACGCCCTCGACGCCGGGCTCCCTCTCCGCGACGCCCAGATCCTGGCTCGGCACGCCGATCCACGGACCACTGAGCATTGCGACCGTGCCCGCGGGAACCTCGACCGCCACGGCGTGCACTTCCTGACCGCCTACGTCGCGGGAGACCCTTACGCGTCCCTTCCGCCGCAAGGCGGCACCGGCACTCGTCGGTGAAATGGCAATAGCGGTTGAAGGGTTCCTCTACTCTTGCCGGTGTTCGATGTTCAGCCGTTGCAACTGCAGCTTGGGTCCAGATGCAAACGACTTTCTAGGAGCCAAGGATGCAGGTAACGATCGACACGCGCCATGACACGTTGGAGGAAGCACTCGCGGTCATCCAGCTGGCTTTTGCCGGCGCGAGTGAGCCCCCGCCAGCAACCTCCGCCAGACCACGGCGGACCGGCAAGACACAGACTGCGGCCAAGAAGAGTCGGTCATCCAAGTCAGCCAAAGGGACTACGGCTCGCGCGGCGAGAAGAGCACCAGGTGCCAAGAAGGCAGCCACATCCCGCGTTGACCGTAAACCCAATATCGCTCCCCCTGGTCAGGCGGACGTCGTCAGGGCGTGGGCTCGTACTCAAGGAATGCAGGTCAAACCGGCTGGTCGGCTGTCCGCAGCGGTGGTCTCGGCCTACAACGCAGCCCACTAGCCGCATCCGGGGCCGAGACCGGACGGCCCGGCCCCAAAGCACGGACGAACCCCGGGTAAGCGCGAGTCGCGCAATGCAGGTTGGCATGGTTGAAGCCGCGGGTCGTTCACACTCGCAATTGGGTGCCAAACGACCGAACGCGGCCACCGGCCTTAAGGGGTGCGTCATTTCGGCGCCAGTGACCCCGAGAGGTTCGTCGCCGGCCGCGGAGCATCACATCTCGCAGGCGGCCTGGACCCGAGTACGAAGTGGGCGACTCGATCTGACCCAGCCGGCGGTGCCGAGTGCCTGGTTCGTCTCGCACACGACGTGCGACGTCCGGTTCAGGCTCCTGCCCGCTACCGCGCATCCGCAGCCGGCGACTCGGTCTGGTCTTCCTCGAGTCTGGTGAGGAGTGCGGCGTTCATCGCCTCGAACCCCGCTTTGGTTCTGCTCAGCAGCTTTCCGGTGAACGGGATGAGGGCACCCGAGAAGTCCTCGGCCTGGACGAGCCGTGTGCATCCTTCTCCGACTGCGGTGAGCGTGAATGAGTGCCGACCGTCGAAGAGTCCTGGGATGCCCATGCTGCCCAACCACTCCAGTCGCCGAGCCGGCTCAACGACGGTCACTCGCGGCTTGAAGGTCATGGGCCTTCCTCCCACCGGCGCGACGCGGACCTCGAGCCGCTCTCCGACTTCGAAGACTCCAGAGAGGCTGAGAATGAAGGGGTTCCAGCTGGCAACCTCAGCGGTATCCACCAGTTGTTCCCACACGACGGACGGCGCCGCCGGAAGGTCGACCTGAGTCTCGATGCGCTTCATGACCGCTCCTCAGACGGTGTCGTGGCAGCGCCCACGTGTACAGGTGGTTCCGGGTCGAGAGCCGCGAGGTGAGGTGTTCTGACTCCCTTGATGAGCAGATAGGCCAGCAGCGCCAGCTCGCAGATGGTCTCCGGAACGACGAAGACGCCCGCTGAGGTGTCCGCGAACGACGGTGCGAGGAAGCGCGTCAGGGCGTCCACGACGTAGCAGACGGTGCCGAGCATGAGCAGGAACGAAAGCCACCGCGGGAACATCCCGGACCGGTAGCCGAGCAGGCCGAGGGCGAAGAGCCACCACCAGGTCAGCTGGGCGATGAGGTAGCCGTAGTGCTGCAGGTCCATCAGGAGCAGCACCAAGGTGTGGGAGCCGTCGGCGCCCAGGCCGGTGGCGTGCGAGGGGTTGGTGGCGACCAACACAGCGCCGTACTGGTTGACCATGTTCAGGCAGGTGATCGCCGCCGAGACTGCCACGAAGACCACCATGGCGCGGGCGATGTTCCGACCTGCGTGAGCGAGCAGGCGGTAGAGGGTGACAGCGAGGACCAGCCACACCATCGCTTGGATCAGGTCGGCCACGAAGCTGAGCCGGACCAACGTGGCGTTCGCTGCGATGTTCGCGGACGTGGCTACGGCGTCGCCTGGTGCGTAGACGTTGACTCGGACGATCTGAGCGAAGCCACCGAAGACGGCCACGACCAGGTAGAGCAGGCCAGCCACCCTTGCCAGCCGCACAGACGAGGCTGGCGGTCTCCTGCTCTTGCCCGCTCCGCCATAGCTTCCGATAGCCCAGCGACGCGCGGTGTTCGCGACGCCCCTCGGGATGGTGGCATCGGCGTCGTGCTGCAGCTCAGTGGTCATGGTCACTGCCCATCGGAGAGGTGATGTGCGCACCGTGGAGTCATGGACCGCGCGCATGCAATGAAGTAGCCCAGAGCCCTCGGTGGAAGTGGCGTCGAGAGCGGGCCGCGGACCTCACCGCGCCTGTAACCTCACCGGCGATAGACCTGCCCCGTCATCCGACGATGCAGATACTCAACGTCCTCTCCATAGGTGCGCGACGTCAAGAGTCGCAGCCCCCAGGACCACTGCGTTGTACGCAGACTCCAGCTGCCCTTCGAGTGCCTCATACCGCCGCGTCAGCAGGTGCGTCACTCCGTCGGCTGTCGGCTCGCGCGAACCTCACTCTCATGCCTGTGGGATCAGGACCCGAAGAGCAGCCTCGTCAGGTGACCGGGACGAGCGGATGGACAGCGATGTCGCCTGCCATGTGCTCCCCCGCTGCGGCTAGGGCTGCCGCAACGTGCTCGGTCTGCATGTGGGCATCGAGGTCGTCCTGACTGCGCCACTCCTCGACCGTCACGAACACGCCGGGCGCGACAGCCGACTCGAAGAGCTCGTAGGAGCGGCAGCCCTCCTCCGCGCGAGTGGCCTCGGCGAGCGCACTCAGTGCCGGTCGCAGTAGCTCGACGGAGTCAGGCTTGACCGGGATGGTGGCAACGACGCGCAGTTCACTCACAAGGACCTCCTGGGCGGGCGTCCGGCAACCCTAGCCGTACATCTCACGATCACGCCGAACCAGCTGCTGGGCGAATGGTGAAGGCCTGAACCCGCAGCACTGACGGGCGCGTCGTGGCGCGCGACGAGGTGCGATGCCCGCACCCGGCAGCCCGCTTCATCTCACCGCCTTCAGGCGCAATTCGATCGCACTCACATGGCTTCCGGGCGCACTCACATGCCGGCTGTCCGCGCTCGCGCACATGCCGATGAGCGGTCGGTAGGTCGAGCCCGAAGTGCAACTCGTGCAGGTCAGTCAGGTGAGCCCGGCGGCATCCCGGGGGCCGTCGGTGAATTGCCGGAGCTGCGTGGCGTGCGCGGTCGTGTGTCCGATCAGGCTGGTGACGATCCAGGCGTAGGGCGTGCCCGCGTAGCGGTGCGTCGCCGGCAGTGCGATCGCGGCTCTGTCCTCGGTCATCTCGGTCAACGAGTCGCGAACCCGCTGTCGGCAATAGTCGGTGTATTGAGCGATCTCCGATTGCGACCAGCCCACTGGCAGGCTGGTGAAGGTCTGCCAGTGCGGATTGCCGGCGAACGGGGGCGGCGGGCTCCACGTGCTTAGCTCGCCGGCCAAGTCGTAGTCGAGTACCTCCAGAGCATGCCAGGCCACGCTCCACGGTTGCGACCAACGTTGGATTCGCTCGTGCCTTTGGGCAGCATCAGTGATGGAGTTGCCCTCGCCGTCATAGACCTCTCCGTGGATCTCGGAGGGCTGTACCCGCCACATCGCGGCGCACCATAGTTCGTCGGGGCAGCCCTCTACGGCGGCACCCAATAGCTCCAGCGCTTCGTCCAGGCTCCGACGAACACTCTCCGCCCAAACTGTTCCCATGCAGCCGACGCTACCGACCAGGGGCACGAGCAAGCACACGCCGCTGTCGGGTATTCGGTCGTAGCCGATGACCGGGTGTGATGACGTCCGCCCGAAGGGATGGTGACTCTCTGTTGGGGCTGGTGTCTTTTGTCGGTGCTTCCAGGCTCGGGCTCGGGAGGGGCGTCTCGTGGGTGCGGGCCCAGACACTCCGCGCGATGCCTTCTCCGGAGTTGGTCTGCTGCGGATGGGGTCGCGCAGCCCGTTGGTGCGGTTGGGAGCCTCGGGACTTGAAGGCAGACGTTCGGGGGCCGCCAGCCTGGCGGGGGACTACTTTTCAGCCGCGCCAACGGATCCAGCGCCCGACACAGCGGCGGCGCAGCCCCATCGCGAGCGCACGCACATGCCCGCACCGCTGTCCGGTCGCACTCACATGTGAGATGTGAGGTCGGTCATTGAGCGGAGGGTAGGTCGGCTCACTCGCGAGATCCTGACACGACTGAGAGCGGAACTTCGGCGACCGCCAAGTCGGCCCACCGGCCACCACGAACAAGGACAGCGAAGTTCGCCAACGCTTCGCGCTCAGTCCATTGCTCCGCGCTAGGGCTCAGTCCTGGTCGGCCAAGGCGTCACACTCCGGGCATCGCCACTGCCCCATCGTGAGACCCGAAGGTGGACCTGACCCCTCCCACGCACGGGCACCCTCGAACTTCCCGCGCTCGAACTCCGAGACGCGGTAGAGGTCGATCCCGCACAAGGTCTCGTCCGCGTCTTCCTGGGCGGCGTGCCAGAGACCAACGGGGACGCGCTCAGATCGTGTGCGCCCGTTGGTCCGTGAGAAGGACAACTGCTCCCGGTCCGCGAAGGAGCGATACCCGCCTGCCGACTCCGGGTCGCTCATGGGGTGAGGCTAGCGGGCACGGCTCACCCAGAACGTGCGCCACGCCATCGGCGAGTGGTGCGCGGACAGCGCGGAGCGGCCCGACTGGGTGCCGACCGTTGGTCCCGACGACACCATCACCATCCATTGGGCAAGGTGGTGCACACGGAGTCTGATGGAGGCCGCCGCAGGCCCACCCCCCTAGAGGCCCCGACGGCGGGTCTGCGGCGGTGTGCATCCAGCATCACACTGGCTGCCTCCGTTGTCTGGGGAACCGCCAAGACCAGACAGCGGGATGCAAGGCACGCTCATCGCTGTCCGGGAACCGTTGCCAAAGAGTAGATCGTCACCGAGCACGCCCAGACGGTCACCAGCTTTGGGATGGTGACCGTCCGGTGTTCCGATCAGCCATCTAGCGTTCGGCGAGTTCCAGCCACGCCAGGTCGCCAGTGAATCGCGTCTCGCTCTTCATCGTGGTGTTGGCATTCACCCACTCGGCGAGCGCGCGTCGGCAGCCTTGGCGTGCTCCTCGGACTCCCGCTGACTGATCGAGACCACGCGGTCGTCTTCGAACATGACGCCATACGAGATGTACCCCGGCGTGCTGGTCACGATGGGGATTCACCCGGCGCGGGCCTTGGCCTGTCAATGTCGCCCATGCGGATGACGGCCCGGTCGGCTCGTTTCCGGCTCCGGTTAGGCCGGTTGGATGGTCCCTGTGACGTGGTCGCAGTGCGGTCGGAGACCAGAGGCGCGAAGAATCTCTCCGGTCTCCTGGTCGCTCGCGGTCTGGTTGACCGCGACACCCCGCTGCGCTTTCCTGGGCAGGGCGCGGCCACCGGAAGCCGGGTCGCACCTCGAAGCGAGCGTTCCTGTTCTCCGAGGTGGGGCCTGACGAAGCCCCCAACCCAAGCCGGTGTCGGCTCACATCGTGCGGTCCCACCTCTTGCGCGATCAGAGCGCCAACGTGATGGGGTGGCTGACGTTGTGCACACTCGGCTCAGGCCCACCACGGCACCGTGCCAAGGTTTGCGGCGCAACCACCCCTGGTCCGGCCCGGAGATCTCGACGTCGGCACCGACAATCCTGCCCGGTCGCCCGAGGCGTCGTCGACGGACGCTGACGTCAGTGCGACCGTGACGGCTGCGGTGCTAGGTTCCGCGCATGGATGCTGGCATGACCAGCGGGCCACGTGGTCCGGTCGATGCGACCGTCGTACCTCGCTTCGCCGGTCCGCCGACCTTCGCCCGGCTGCCACGTCTTGACGAAGTAGGACGCGCGGACGTCGCTGTCGTCGGCGTGCCGTTCGACTCGGGTGTGAGCTACCGACCCGGTGCGCGTTTCGGACCGGCACACATCCGGCAGTCCTCACGGTTGCTACGGCCCTACAACCCGGCGCAGGACGTCTCGCCGTTCACGGTTCAGCAGGTGGCAGATGCCGGCGACATCGCGGTCAACCCCTTCGACATCGGCGAGGCGATTCTCGAGATCGGGGCGGCTGCAGATCTCCTCTTGGAGTCGGCCGACCGGTTACTGACTCTCGGGGGCGACCACACCATCGCGCTTCCCCTGCTGCGGTCCGTGGTCCGTCGCCACGGACCGGTCGCGGTGCTGCACTTCGACGCGCACCTCGACACCTGGGACACGTACTTCGGTGAGCCCTACACGCACGGCACGCCGTTCCGCCGGGCTTCGGAAGAGGGCCTGATCGACTCGGGCCGGTCGATCCACATCGGCATCCGTGGCCCCCTCTACGACGCGCAGGACCTCGTGGAAACGGCGGCACTCGGTTACGCCACGCTGCACTGCACCGACTACGACCGGCTCGGACTCGATGGCGTGATCGCGGCGATGCGTGAGCGGCTCGCAGAGGGCCCGGTCTACGTGTCGGTCGACATCGACGTCATCGACCCGGGCATGGCACCGGGCACCGGCACCCCGGAGGCGGGCGGCCTGACCTCCCGGGAGCTGCTCGCCACGCTGCGTGGGCTGGCGGGGATCGATGTCGTCGGTGCGGACATCGTCGAGGTGTCGCCGGCGTACGACCACGCCGAGATCACCGGCATCGCCGCGTCCCACGTGGCCTACGAGCTCATCTCACTCATGGCACCCCCCGTGCCGGCAAACCCAGGAGGACACGATGACGGCTACCGCTGAGTCCCGCCGCAGCGCGATCGAGGTCCGCTCGATCGACTACGTCCCGCTCGCCGAGCGGCATGGCAAGGTCTGGCACCTCGGACCGCTCTGGTTCATGAGCAACGCGCAGATCGCGACCCTCGCCGTAGGTGTGCTCGGGGTCGGGGCGGGCGGCAACTTGATCTGGTCGCTCATCGCAATCCTGCTCGGGGTCGTCGTCGGCACGTTCTTCATGGCGGCCCACTGCTCGCAGGGCCCCCAGCTCGGGCTGCCCCAGATGATCCAGTCACGCCCGCAGTTCGGCTACGTCGGCGCCATTCTGGTGTGGCTGTTCGCCTACCTCCAGTACGCCGGCTTCAACGTCTTCAACACGCTGCTGGCCTCCGAGTCGGTCACGTCGGTGACCGGCGGCGGGGTCGGTCAGGTGAGGCTGTGGCTCGTGGTCGGCACGGCCCTCGCCGCCGCAGCCGCCATCTTCGGCTACGACCTCATCCACCGGATGGAGCGGGCACTGACCTACGGCTTCCTGCTGTTCTTCGGGATTCTCACGATCATCGTGCTCACCCTCCACTACCCGGCCGGCTCCTTCTCCCTGAGCAACTTCGACCTGACGCCGTTCCTGCTCCAGTTCTCCGTGGTCGCGGGCTATCAGATCAGCTGGGCGATCTACGTCTCGGACTACTCGCGCTACCTGCCGCCGGAGGTCACGATTCGCAAGACCTTCTTATGGACGTACGGCGGCTCAGGGCTCGGCGCGGTCTGGATCATGTTCATCGGCTCGGCGCTGGCGGCCTGGGCGGGTCTGAGCTTCAGCGGCACCGGCATCGCCGAGCTGCACACCGTCGGGAACAAGTTCTTCACCGGCTTCGGCGGGATCATCCTGCTCTACTCCGCACTCGGGCTGCTCTCGGTGACCGCCCTGAACATGTACGGTGGTTCGCTCACCCTGATCAGCGCTCTGGACTCCTTCAAGAAGGTGCGCCCGACCCTGGCGCTCCGACTGTCGATGATCGCCTTCACGGCCGCGCTCTCGTTGGTGATCGCCCTGGCGGTGGCCAACAACGACTCCTTCCAGGCGAACTTCTCGAACTTCCTCCTGCTCGTCCTCTACTTCTTCATCCCTTGGACCGCGGTCAACCTCGTCGACTACTTCGTCGTACGCCGCGGCCACTACGCGATCGCGGAGATCTTCAAGCCCGACGGCATCTACCGCCGGTGGGGATGGCGCGGGATCATCTCCTACCTCGTCGGGTTCGTCGCGATGCTGCCGTTCTTCAGCACCGAGCACTACTCCGGCTGGGTCGCGAACGCCGCCGGGGGCGCCGACTTCTCGCTGTTCGTCGGCCTTCCGGTCGCTGGGCTTCTGTACTGGTGGCTTTGCCGCTCCCTCGATACCGCGTCCGAACGCCGCCTGGCCGAGGAGCAGGCCGACGTCCTCGAGCGCGAGGCGATGGCGCACGCCCGCCCGGAGGCATGACACCCGACGCGGTGGCGATGGCGGCGGCCGTCCGCGAAGGGCGGACCACCGCCGAGGAGCTCGTCACCGAGGCTCTCGACCGGATCGCAGCCCGCGACGGCGAGATCAACGCGTTCACGGTCGTGCTGCGCGACGAGGCGCTGGCCCGCGCGCGCGAGATCGACAGCGGCGACCCCGCGTCCCGTGGACCGCTCACGGGAGTGCCGGTCTCGGTCAAGGACCACATCTGGATGGCTGGGCAGCCGGCCACGAACGGCTCGCTCGCGTTGCGCGACTTCGTGCCGGACGTCGACGCCGTACCCGTGGCGCGCTTGCGGGCGGCCGGAGCGATCGTCGTCGGCAAGACCAACAACCCGGAGTTCTGCTACCGCGGCTACACCGACAACGACCTATGGGGGCTCACCCGCAACCCCTGGTCACTCGACCGGACACCGGGCGGCTCCAGTGGTGGCGCCGGTGCCTCTGTCGCGTACGGCGCGACCCCACTTGCTCTGGGCACCGACGGTGGAGGCTCGATTCGGATCCCGGCCGCCTTCTGCGGGCTGGTGGGCCACAAACCGACGTTCGGCCTGGTCCCGAAGATGCCCGGCTTCCGCGGGTGGCCGAGCCTGTCGGTCGATGGCCCGCTCACCCGAACAGTACGCGACGCCGTGCTCGCCCTGTCCGCGATGGCCGGTGTCGCACCTGCCGACGACAGGACGTGGCCGGTGGGCCTGGAGCGGCCCCGCGAGGTCGACTGGTCGACGCTCCGGGTGGCCATCTCGGAGGACCTGGGCTGGGCTCCGGTCGAGCCGGTGGTGCGCGCGGCCTTCCGGCGAGCGGTCGGGATGCTGGCCGACACCGGCGCACGAATCACCAACGCGCACCCTGACGCGACGTACCCCGCGCAGCTGTGGAACGACATCGCGTTGCCGGAAGGGTTCGCCTCCGAACAACACTTGCTGGCGCGGTCGGTCGAGGACTTTTCGGCCGGGACGCTGACCATCATCGAGGCCGGCCGGGCCGTCACTGCGCAGAGCTATCTCGACGCTCAGGAACGACGCCGGTCCTTCACCCAGACCTGGACGGAGTTCTTCGAGTCCTACGACGTGCTGCTGACACCCGCGATGCCACTGCCCGCCTTCAGCACCGACGCAACCGGTCCGACGACGATTGACCGCATCCCCGTCGACCCGTTCTTCGACGACTGGTGCGTCCTGGCCCTGCCCGCGAACCTCACCGGCATGCCCGCCTGCGCCGTGCCCATGGGCTTCGACCCTGATGGTCTCCCGCTGGGCATGCAGATCATGGGACCGCGGTGGTCCGACGGACGCGTCCTCTCCGTTGCCGCAGCCTGGGAACAGCTGTCCCCGTGGGCCGAGCGGTGCCGCCCCGCCCTTCCCCGACGACCTGACAGCCCGCGCCCCACCACCACTCGAGGCTGCGCAATGCGATCGTCACAGTCACACCGCCGCGAGTCGACCTTTGCCCAGAGGGCAACAGAGCCCTTCAGACTCCCAGCCGTGCTGACCTCACCCTGTTGATGGTCTCCGGGGGGCCGTCAACCTCGACGACGGCGGCGTCCTGCCGCCCGAAGAGAAAGAGCAGTAGTTCACCCGGCTCGCCAGAGACACGAACCATGGGCGTACCGCCACGGGCGCGGACCGTCTCCCCCGTCGACGGATCATGCACCTCCAGCCCGCACCCACGCAGCCGACGGGCCAGGATCCGCGCTCCACTCCGGACGTTGGCCCACAGCGCCTGCTTCATTGCTGCGTCGAAGTCTCGAGGCGCGCCACCGTTCGCACGGCGCACATCCTCGTGATGCACGAAGAACTCATTAAGGTTCGGCACCTTCCTGAGCCAGCCAAGACGGAATACCCCGCGCGGTCCGGAGCGAACCGCCGCCACAAGCTCTGAGAAGTCCCGGCCCGCTGCCCGCCTGTGATGCCTCTCGGCGAGGCGCGCCCACGCCCCTGGTATCACCAGCCCGGGACCGGCCACAGGATCGTGCTCGCGCAGGTACAGGTGCACCGCGATGTCCCGGGTGGTCCACGGCGTCAGAAGCGTGGCGACATCCGGGCCGAGCTCGTCGAGGAGGTCGCACAAGCCGGAACGTTCCCGGGCGTCAAAGGTGAGCCGACTCACTCGGCCAGCGTATTCGCGCATTCACACTGAGAATTGGATTGGCAAAGGGCCGACCTCAGTCGCGGCCGGCGCCATCGCGAGCCAGCCCACGACCTGGCCTGACACGTCCAAGCCGAACGGGTCCATGCACTTCATGTACGCGCCGGTCTCCGTCACGATTCGGGTGTACTGGGACACCTGGAAGAAGACCGCTGACGGATGGCGCAAGGTGACGAGCACCTGGTACCGGCTCGACTGATCACGACCAACCCGATCGTGCGGCGCCCCGAACCTGCCGGTGCGGGGAGCCGCGACGCACGTGGTCACGACACCAGCATCTGGACCTTCGGCCGGAGGCCGGCAGCGACCAGATGCCCACAACTCGCCTCAGTCGGGAGACGGTCAGAGTGCGGACGTGAGCACGTACTCAGCGATGGCGAGAGCTGAGGTCGCAGCCGGAGACGGCGCATTGCGGACGGCGGTGACCGCGCCGAACTGGCAGATGCGGAAGTCGTCCACGAGAGAACCGTCCGGGTCGACAGCCTGCGCGCGGACACCGGCCGGCGCCCGAACGACGTCAGAGACGTCCAGATCGGGAACGTAGGTCCGCGCTTGGGCAACGTACGCCCGGGTAGAGAGGGACCCTCGCATCTCTCTCACTCCGGCCCGCCAGTGCCTGCGGAACAGGTGACGGGCACCCGGCGAACGCGCGATATCCCACACGTCTCTCGCGTTGACGTCGCGAAGGCGGTAACCCTCGCGCGCCAGAGCCAACACAGCGTTCGGACCGATGTCCACCTCACCACCCACGCGCGGAGTGAAGTGCACGCCGAGGAACGGGTATGCAGGGTCCGGAACCGGATAGACCAGCCCCCGCACCAGTGACCGACGCTCGGGACGCAACCGGTAGTACTCACCCCGGAAGGGGATGATCACAGGATCCCGGTCGTCGCCTGCCGCGTTCGCCAGGAGATCCGACTGGAGCCCAGCGCAGATGACAACCCGGTTGCAGCGGATCTCGTCTCCGTTCGCGCAAGCAACGACCGCAGCGTCGCGCTGTTGCCGGATCGCCTGGACCTCACGACCGGTCCACACCGTGCCGCCGAGGCTCGCGACGTCGTCCGCGTAGGCACCGCACACCGCCGCGAAATCGACGATCGCGGTGGATGGCGAGTGAAGCGCGGCCACGCCGGATACGTGAGGCTCGATCTCGCGTAGGGATGCCGGGCCGAGGCGGCGGACTCCCGGGACCTGGTTGGCGTGGGCGCGCTCTTCAAGCTCGGCGAGTCTTTCGAGTTCGGAGGTGTCGCGGGCACCAGAGCGGCCACAACTCCGGGGTCGTGCACGCCGGCATCTACTACCCAGTCGGCTCCTTGAAGGCCACCTTGTGCCGACGTGGTGGCCAGCTCCTCAAGGAGTACTGCTTGGACCGCGGGCTCGAGTACCGCGAGATCGGCAAGCTGATCGACAGCCTCTGGGAATGTTCGTTCCGGACAAACAAGCGACAGTGTTAGCGTACCTGCGTGTTAATCACAGCAGAACACACTGCCACGTTCGACTTCACTGGCTCGGTGGTCCTCGTGACCGGCGGCGGCACGGGGATCGGGCTCGCTGTGACTCGCGCGTTCCTCGAGTCCGGGGCGACAGTGGTGGTGGCGGGCCGACGGGCCGAGCCGCTGGATCAGGCGATCGCCGAGGCCGGAGCGGATCGAGGACTCGCCGTTCCGTGCGACGTAGGGGATCGGCAGGCCGTCCAGGACCTCGTCCAGACGATCGTGGCGCGCTTCGGACGGCTGGACGTGGTCGTCAGCAACGCTGCGATCTTCGTCTCGAGCCCGCTCGCGGACCTCGACCAGGACACCTGGGAGCAGATGAGACGGGTCAACGTCGACGGCTTCTACTACCTGGCGCAGGAGACCCTTCCTCTTCTCGAGCAAACAGGAGGGAGCCTGATCGCCGTCTCCAGCGTGTCGGGAGAGAGAGGCGACTGGAGCCAGGCCGGCTACAACGCAACCAAGGCAGCCGTGTCCAACTTCGTCCGTTCCCTGGCCCTTGACTATGGACCCCGCGGAGTCCGGATCAATGCCGTGGCACCGGCCTTCACCCTCACCGATATGACGCGTGCCGTGGCGGAGAACCCCGACGCTCGGCGGGTCTTCGAGAACCGTGTTGCATTCGGGCGATTGGCCGGGCCTGACGACATCGCCGGATCGGTGCTGTTCTTGGCCAGCGATGCCGCGGCATACGTCACCGGCGTCGTCCTGCCCGTGGACGGGGGAACGAGCGCCTCGACCGGTCAGGGGCACTTCGTGTAGTCGTACCCGTGGACATCGTGGCCGAGATGTCAGCCCAGCAGCTCGCTGCGCACGAACTCGATCTCGCGGGCGACGTAGTCGGTGATGTCACCGTTCTTGAGCTCAGCGGGGAGCACGTCCCAGGTGTAGGTCTCGATCTCGAGGTGGTCCGACAGCGGCGTCTCCCTGTGGAGCCGCAGCGCCTCCTGGACCGCGTAGCGGGTGGTGCCGAAGGCGCCGAGCTCCTCCAGGAAGACTGGGACGTGGAAGTGGGTGCGTAGCTCGGCCGGTCGCGGGTCCAGCTCGAAGGCGTCGAGGGCTTCGCCGAGGTTCAAGAACTGCTCCGCATCCTCGCCCCGCCGCACCGTGCTCTGACTCAGGTAGATCGTGTCGGTGAACCGCCTCAGCTCGGGCACGATCTCGGGCGTCAGCTCGGCGACGCGCAAGGCGGCCGCTTCCTGCAGCTTGAAGACCGGAATCCCCGCGGCGACGAGCCCCTCCAGGGAAGTGCGTACGTCCTCGAAGCCGACGGATTGGTGACCGATGTCGAAGACCACCCCGAGATGGCGACGCACCAGACCTTCAGCCTCGGACAGCGGCACCTGGGCCACCGCAGCGAGCTCAGCTACGCCGGCCCGTGAATGGATCCGCTCGCGGAAGTAGGAGATCGTCTCATCGGTCGTCTCCAGGTAGCAGGCCGGCTCCGGCTCGAGGGCGAGCTTCACCCGACGCCCGGTCTCGCCTTCCAGGCGCACCAGGTGCGCCACGACGCGGAGCAGTTGGGAGGTGAACCGGTCGACGTACGCCGTCTCCACCACGTTGGGGCGGAAGGCGAGCGGCGCCGTCTGGATGCTTGCGCTCACCGTCGGGAGGGCGACCTCGGCGAGGATGTCGGCGACCTGGCAGGTGTACAGAACTCGTTCGTCCGTGGTCCAGTCGGGCTCGTACACGCGTTCCATCACCCGACCGCCCTTGAAAGGGCCGTAGGGAAAGGCGTTGACGGTGTAGACGTAGAGGTCTTCCTGGGCGAGGAATGACGACAGCCAGGCGCGCTCGTCAGCCTCCTTCGTGAGGGTTTCTGCTGCCGCCGCGGAGATCCGGAGCGACACGCCGAAGGCCCGATCTGGGGACACCCGCCGCTTGACCGCGGGCAGGTAGGTTTCGAGGCTCTCTCGCATCTCGGCCCAGGTGTCACCGGGGTGGACGAGCGTCGAGTAGGTCAGATGGCCGAGGCCGTTCCCCAGGTCCATCGGGCTCCCGTTCTGTTCATTGTGAGTGAACAAACCGTAGAGTCATGCTGACCACCTGTCAACGGAGCGGTGCTCGGTCAGTGGCGTTGGCCGTGTACGAACCAGATGCCTTCGAACGTCTCGGAGCCCAAGTTCCGCAGGACATGCGGAATGGAGGAGTCGAACCCGAGGGACTCACCTGGGTGCAGCTTGAAGACCTCTTCCCCGACCGTCACCGCGACCTCACCTGACAACACGTACCCGTACTCGTACCCGTCGTGCGTGATCAGGTCGCCGTCTGCGGATGCAGCGCCCGGCGCGTAGGAGATCTTCATGAAGTTCACGGCGTGCTCCGGGGTCGCCGCGAGACGCTCCCACACCACGCCCTTGGCCATGCTGAGCTGCGGTCGATGGCTCGGGTGTACGACGGACACTCGGTTGGCGTACTCCGACGGCTGCCACGCGTGCGTGGGATCTGCTGGATGACGTTCCTTCTCCTCGGGCGACGCCGTGCCGTTGCCGCCCCCGAACGCACGCGCATCGAACAGCTCGTCCACGGATACGTTCAGCACCCTCGAGAACGTGTAGAGAGTGGCGACAGACGGCTGGGACTTGCCGTTCTCGATCTGGGAGATCAGAGACGGGGAGACGTCCGCCTGACGGGCCAGCTCACGCAGGGTGAGGCCCGCCCGGATGCGCACTTCTTTCAGCCGAGGGCCCAGATCTTCCATGCCATCCTCACGCTTCCCCGATTGACTCCTCGGCCGTCACCCATGGGCGACCCGAGGCTCCGCCGAGATTAGCAGGACTGCACGGCCCCGCTCCCCGACAACGCGTCATGCCGACCAACTGATTAGTCCCACTTCCTGCCTTCGCTCATGGCGTTTAGTGTCAGCAAACACTATGCTGCGGCGTGCGTGATGTCGAGGCACAGCGACGCAGAGAGTGAGGCAGCCAGGTGACCGAAGCGAAGCGAGCGCTGGTCGTGGGAGTGACAGGGATCGTCGGCCAGGCCGTAGCCGGCCTGCTGGTCGACGAAGGTTGGACTACGTACGGGTTGTCCCGCAGCGGAGGGCGGCCACACGGCGCAACGCCGGTCGTAGCCGACCTCTCGGACATCGAAGGGCTGTCCGCAGCCTTGGCTGAGGTGCGTCCAGAGCTGGTCGCCATCACCGCTTGGACCCGTTGCGCCACGGAGGCCGAGAACATCGAGGTCAACGGCGGTGCGGTCCGGAACGTGTTGGCTGCGGTGGAGCCGGCCGGGTCGCTCACCCATGTCGCGCTGATGACCGGCCTGAAGCACTACCTGGGACCGTTCGAGGCATACGCGGTCGGAAAGATGCCCGACACGCCGTTCCACGAGTACGAGCCGCGGCTCTCGTCCCCGAACTTCTACTACGCCCAGGAGGACGAGCTCTTCGCCGCCGCCGAGCGCGCTGGCTTCACCTGGAGCGTCCACCGCGCGCACACCGTGTTCGGGTTCGCGACAGGCAACGCCATGAACATGGTGGCCACCATCTGTGCCTACGCGAGCATCTGCAAGGAGACGGGAAAGCCGTTCGTCTTCCCCGGGTCGGAGACCCAGTGGAACGGCGTCACCGACGTCACCGACGCGGAGCTGCTCGCAGAGCAGATCCTGTGGTGCGCCGGCGACGAGCGCGGCCAGAACGAGCCCTTCAACATCGCCAACGGCGACGTGTTCCGGTGGCGCTGGCTCTGGCCGCAAGTCGCGGAGTACTTCGGCGTGCCCTGGGAAGGCTTTGAGGGCGAGCCCCGCACCCTTGAGACGGCGATGGCCGACGCCGAAGGTGTGTGGGGGGACATGGTCTCCCGCCATGGACTCGTGGAACCGGAGCTCGCACGGGTCGCATCGTGGTGGCACACCGACGGCGATCTGGGGCGCAACATCGAGGTGCTCACCGACATGAACAAGAGCAGGAACGCCGGATTCGCCGCCTACCGCGACACGCGCGACGCCTTCTTCCGGTACGCCGAGCGCTACCGAGCGGCGCGGATCATCCCCTGAGCACACGCGGGGCGGGTGCGACTTCACCCATCCGTCCCGCGTGTCACCAACCCGTTGGCTCAGTCGCCCAGGGTGGCGTCGAGCTCGATGTGGGCCTTGATCGTCGCCGGCGTTGGGTGGTGAGCGGTGTCGAGCGCCGCCTTCGCGTTGTCGATGTCGAAGTGCTCGGTCACGATCCCGGAGAGGTCGATGCCGCTGTGGGCGAGGAACCTCAGGGTCTCGGGCCACACGCCCGGTGAACCGATCGACCCGGTGATCCGCAGCTCCTTGGACTGAATGAGCCCCAGCTTCGCAGGTGCCTCCTGGCCGACGTCGATACCGATGTAGGCGACTCTGCCTTGGAAGCAGACCAGCTCCAGGGCCTGGGCCATCACGCTGGGGCGACCGGTCGCCTCCACGACGAGGTCGGCCCCCCGGCCGTCGGTGAGATGGTGGAGAACGGTTTCAAGATCCTCGGGCGCGACAGCGTGGTCGGCGCCGTGAGCATGTGCCGCCGCTCGTCGTTCCGGCGAGGGCTCGACCGCCACCACGCGTGCTCCCATCGCATCGGCAGCGGCGACCACGGCGAGCCCCACGGGCCCGGCGCCGAGCACGACCACCAGGTGGCTGGCGTCGACGCCTCCTGCCCGGACGATCGCGTAGTAGGCGACGCTGAACGGTTCGACGAGCGCACCCATCGTCCAGCTGAGCTGGTCCGGCAACCGATGCAACCACTCAGGTCGAGCGACGAAGAATTCCGCGGCAGCACCGCTGATCGAGAACCCGAAGTGGTCGGCACCGATCACGCACTCCCCCACGACCCTGTCGCCGGGCACCACCGTGGTGACCTTGTCTCCAACGGCTACCACTTCGCCTGACCACTCGTGACCCGGGATCAACGGGTACGAGAAGGGGATGATGTATCGCCCTTCGAGAAGGTCGATATCCGAGTGACAGACGCCGACCGATCTCGCGGCGACCAGCACCTCGTCCTCGGTGATGTCCGGGATCGGCAGCTCCTCGACGCCGGCCACTCCCTTGTCGGTGTACTGCAGTGCTTTCACTCCGCATCCCTTCCTATTGCGTTCGGGTCAGCGCGCCTCGACGAGGACCTTGGCCTGGTCTCCCGAGGGGTCGAGGAGGGTCTCGAAGCCTGCCTTCACCACGTCGTCCATCCCGATCTGGGCGGTGACCACCTTCTCGACCGGGTACCGCCCCGACGAGATCAGGCTGATGATCCGAGGCCAGTCCGAGACCGGGTAGCACCAGGTGCCGGCGAGGGTGACGTCGTGCTCGGAGAGCACCATCGGCTCGATGGACGCCGGTCCCGTGTGGAGGCCCGTCTGGGAGATCCGTCCAGCGGCGCGAACGGCTGCGATCGCAGCCTGAAGCGCTCGCTCGTTACCGGAGCACTCGATGACGGCGTCGACGCCGATGCCGTCGGTGTGGTCCTTCACCCACGCGACCACGTCCACCTGTGAGGGGTCCACGACCTCGCCGACGTCCAGGCTCCGGGCCAGCGCGGCACGCGTCGGGTTGGGCTCGGAGATGACGACGCGCGCGCCGTTGGCCGCCGAGTAGAGCGCAGCCAGCGCGCCGATCGGGCCTGCCCCGGTCACGAGCACAGTGTCGCCTGCCCGCACCTGCGCGACGTCCACGCCGTACGCCGCGACGGCACCGGGTTCCACCAGCGCGCCCTGGAGGTCGCTCACATCGTCAGGCAGGACGCTCACGTTCCGCGCCGGTACGACGGCGCGCTCGGCGATGCCTCCCCAGGCGTCGCTCAGGCCGACGCAGGCCATGGTCCGACACAGGTGGTTGAGTCCGCGTCGGCAGTAGTAGCACTCCCCGCAGTAGAGAAGCGGCATCACCGAGACGCGCTGCCCGGCGCGCACGTGGTCGACCTCACTGCCGACCTCGAGCACCTCCCCAGAGAACTCATGGCCCAGGATCTGCGGGAGCTTCGACCCGTTGAGCGCGTGGGGCTCGGACGGGATCACGATCGGTCCCATCGCGAACTCGTGGAGGTCCGTGCCGCAGATGCCGCACCAGAGCGGTTTGAGCAGGACCTCGTGCGGTGCTGGCCCCGAGGGCTCCTCGACCTCCTCCACGCGAATGTCCTGGGCCGCGTGGAACACAGCTGCCTTCATGAGTGCGGGCTCCCTTCGATGGTGGGGTCGAACAGCACCTTGCCCTCGAGGCCGCCGGAGGCGAGCCGCTCGAGCTGGGCGGGAACGTCGTCGAGCGGACGAACGGAGTCCAGCAGCTCCGTCGCGACCTCGCTCGTCGCGAGGATGTCGAGGGCCGACCCAAGGTCATCGGCACAGACGTGGGCCAGTGTGGTGAGCACCGAGATCTCCTGCATCACGAGTGGAAAGAGGTCGACCTGCTGGGGAGCGCCTGGGATGCCCACCTGCAGCACGGTGCCGGCGGGCCTCAGCAGGGAGACTGCCTTGTCGAGCTGGCCTGGCGCACCGCTTGCCTCGATGACCACGTCAGCAGGACCCCCGAGCAGGTCGCGGACCTCGCTCGCGTCGACGCCGGCCTCGACGACCCGGGTGGCGCCCAGCCGCGAGGCACGCTCGAGTCGGCTTCCGGGCAGGTCGATCACCGTGAGGTCGATCTCGGCGAGCGCTCCGAGAGCGGTGAGCACGAACGTGCCGATCGCGCCTGCGCCGATGAGGACCACCCGGTCGCCATCGCGGACACCGGACCTGCGCGCCGCGTGCAGACCCACTGCCATCGGTTGGGCGAGGCCAGCTGCATCGAGCGAGAGCTCGCCGGAGACTGCCGAGAGGGTACTCTCCGGGGCCGCCACGAGCTCTGCCATGCCTCCTGCCGTGTTCAGCCCCAGCGTGTAGTAGCGACGGCAGACGTTGGTGCGACCCTCTCGGCAGCGATCGCACGTCCCACAGGAGACACCGGCCCCGGAGGCCACGATGCTGCCGACTCGGTGCCGACCGCCGGGTGTCTCGCGCAGCACCTCACCGACGAACTCGTGCCCCAGGATCATCGGCCCACTGTGACCTGTGACGGGATGCACCCGATCGACGGGGAAGGTGCGGGGGCCACTCTTCCACTCTGTCGCGTCAGTGCCGCACATGCCAGAACGCAGGACCCGCAAGAGCACCTCGCCGTCCCGCGGCTCGGGGTCGGGGACCTCAGTGATCCGAACATCGTGGTCGCCGTGGTAGACGGCGGCGCGCATCACGTCTCCGAGGGAGCCCGCGCCGCGCTCCCGGCCTTGGTGTTGAGGTGCGACTGGGACTCGCGCAGAGTCGGAAGGGAGCCGCCCACCGTGAAGTAGCGCTGCCCGGCGACCAGCAGCTCCTCAGCGGGGAACTTGGTCACCACCTCGCAGCCCTCAGCGGTCACCACCATTTCCTCCTCGATGCGTGCGGCGCCCACACCATCGGAAGAGGGCCAGTAGGTCTCGAGCGCGAAGAACATGCCTTCACGCAGCTCCTCGGGGTGCTCCATCGAGACAAGGCGGGAGAAGATCGGCTTCTCCCAGATCGACAGGCCGACGCCGTGACCATATTGCAGGCCGAAGGCCGCTTCCTCGCTCGGGAAGCCGAACTCCTCCGCCTTGGGGAACTCCGCAACCACGTCGGCGGTCGTCGCTCCGGGGCGGACCACGGAGATCGCGCGATCCATGTACTCGCGAGCACGCACGTAGGCGTCCTGCTGGGCGTGACTGGCTGATCCCACGGCGAACGTGCGGTAGTAGCAGGTCCGGTATCCCTCGTAGCTGTGCAGGATGTCGAAGAAGGCGGGGTCTCCCGGTCGGATCAGGCGGTCCGAGTAGACGTGCGGGTGCGGGGAGCACCGTTCCCCGGAGATCGCGTTGACTCCTTCGACGTACTCCGAGCCGAGGTCGTAGAGGACCTTGGACACCAGCCCGACGGTTTCGTTCTCGCGGACGCCTGGCCGCAGGAACTCGTACAGTTCGGAGTAGGCGGCGTCGACCATCGAAGCGGCTTGGGTGAGCAGTGAGATCTCGTCGTCGGTCTTGATCGCGCGCGCCCTGAGGAACACCTGTTGTCCGTCGGCCACCTCGATGCCTGCGTTGCGCAGGGCGAACAGCACGGGCAGTTCTGCCACGTCGACGCCGACCGGCTGGCTAAGGACGCCGAACTTCTCAAGCTCGCGCTTGATCTTGGCCGCCACTTCGTCGGCGATGCCGGCATCTGGATTGAAGGCGCCGCGGAGGGTCGAGATGCCGGCGCGCGCCCCGGACTCGGCGCGCGCCCGCACCCCGTTCTCAGCCACCGAGCCAGGCTCGGCGTCTGCCTCCATCCTGGTCGTCCCCAGCCAGGGATTGAAGAGCTCGTGATGGCGCGCCGCTGAGCCGAAGTCCCACACGATCGGGTCGGAGTTGCGGGTCACCAGGGCGAAGCGGATCAGCTTGTCCATCGCCCACGTGCCGATGTGGGTCGCCGACATGTAGCGGATGTTGGCGAAGTCGAAGGCCAAGAGCGACCCGAGGTCCGAACACTCCAGCTCCGCACGCAAGCGGGCAAGCCGCTCGCTGCGGAGACGGTCGAAGGAGATGCGGTTCTCCCAGTCGACCGCATTCGTGCCGAAGGTCGCGGTGCTATAGGGGCTCATCGGTGGCCTCTCTGTCGGATGTGCTGTGTGAAGGCGTCTGGGGTTGGGGATGTTGTGTAACGGCGGCCTGGTCAGGCTGTGAGGCCGCCCCGCTTTCCGCGGGTGCGAGCGAGCGTGTAGATGACGGCTGCGACCAGGATCAGCAGGCCCTGGAAGTAGAACTGGGATGTCGAGCCGAGGCCGAGGAAGGTCGTTGCGTTCAACACCTGCTGCAGGAGCAGAGCACCGAGGAGCGTGCCGATGAAGGTGCCACGGCCGCCCAGGAGGCTCGTGCCTCCCAGCACGACCGCGGTCACGCTGGTGAGCGTGAACCCTTGCCCTTGCGAGGGGTCCCCGATGCCGTACTGGCCCATCAGCACCAGGGCGCCCAGGAAGGCGAAGAGAGACGAGCCGACGTAGGCGAGAACGATCGTGCGCGTGACGGGGATCCCGATGCGCCGGGCCGACTCCTCATCCGAACCGACCGCCCGGAGACGCCAGCCCCACGGGCGCCAACGCAAACCGAACTCCATGAGGACCGCGATCGCGACCAAGGCGATGAACACGGCGGGGATGGCGCCGTACACGTAGTTGATGTTGTTCTGGAAGGTCGTCGAGATGAAACCGCCCTGGGTGGACCGGAGCAGGAACGCGAACCCACCCAGGGCGATGTACAGGGTCAACGTCGCCGCGATCGGCGTGAACTTGAGGAACCGGATGAGACAGCCATTGACCACTCCCACCGCGACCGCCACCGCAACCATCAGCGCGAGACCGGTGATCAGATGTCCGGCCGTCGTCCCGTCATTGGCGTAGAACGATGACACGACCACGAGGAAGCCAGCGAGTGGACCGACCGAGAGGTCGATCCCACCGGTGAGGAGAGCAATGTTCTGGCCGATCGCGATGAACCCGATCGCCGTCGCGGCCGACAGCGTCGTGTAGATGTTGAAGTCGGAGAGGTAGCGGTCGTTGCCGGGGTTGATGTAGGCGGCCAGGCCGAGCATGACCAGGACCAGGAGGACCGATGGCGTGTAGTCGCCCTGGATGAAGCGGCGGACCCACGAGCTGGATGCCCGCCGCCGAGCGGCCACCTGCACGGTCTCCGCGGTGGACGTGACGGCGTTGGAGACGATCTGTTCCTCGGTCACATCATCGCCGGTCAAGGTCGCGACGATCTGGCCCCGCGACATCACCACGACTCTGTCGCACAGTCCTTCCAGCTCCTTGGCGTCGGAGGAGGAGATGATCACAGGCACGCCGCCCACAGAGGCATCACGAAGGATCCCGTAGATCTCGGCCCGTGCGCCGACGTCGACGCCCTGGGTCGGTTCGTCGGCGATGAGGACGACAGGCTCGGACAGCAAGGCCCGGGAGATGACCACCTTCTGCTGGTTGCCACCCGACAATGCGGTCACGGTGGCGTCCAGCGACGGCGCCTTCACCGACAACGAGTCGAGCGAGGCGCGCACCTGATCCACTTCCAACCGCCGGCTGACGAAGGGCCCTCTACGGAAGCGACGCAAGGCGGCCACCGCGGCGTTCTCTCGCACCGACAGGGTGCCCATCAGCCCCTCGGAGAGTCGGTCCGCGGGCATGTAGGCCGAGCGATGGAGCAGCTCCCCGCCGCGGAGAGTGCGGCCACCGACCGTCACCGATCCCGAGAACGACTCGAGTCCAGCCAGCCCCCGGAGGAGCTCACTCTGCCCGTTGCCCTCGACGCCAGCCACGCCGACGATCTCGCCGGGATGCGCAGCCAGCGAGACCGAGGAGAACCCGGGACCCGAGAGATCCTCGACCACGAAGTTCGGCTCGTCGTCGGCGGCCGTGTTCTTGGGCGGGAAGGTCGACTCGAGGGTGCGCCCCACGATGAGTGCCAACAGCTCGGAGTCGCTGATGTCCTCGACCTGCGAGGTGCCTCGCACTCGTCCGTCGCGCAGGACGGTTACCCGGTCGGCGAGCTGTCGCACCTCGCCGAGCCGGTGGGTGATGTAGACGACGGAGGTGCCTGCAGCCACGATCTCGCGCACACGGCCGAAGAGCAGCTCGACTGCGTCTCCCCCGAGAGGTGCCGTGGGCTCGTCGAGGATCAGGATGCGGGGATGCACGGCAAATGCCTTGGCGATCTCGAGCAGGTGCTTTTCGGCCAGAGTCAGGGTCTCGACGCGCTCGCCGAGGTGCACACGAAGGCCGACACCGTCCAGCAGCTCGCGAGCGACCTTGCTGGTGGAGGCGCCAGCGAACGTGGACCGAGGCAACGCGACCTGGAGGTTCTCCAGCACCGTCAGGTCGGGGAGCAGCGCGGGATGCTGATGGACAATGGCGATGCCAAGTCCTGCCGCAGTACGCGGGGTGAGGCCCGTGACCTCGTCACCGTGCATGACGATCGAGCCTGCGTCGGGCTGCACGGTCCCGGACGCGATGTTCATCAGGGTCGACTTGCCGGCCCCGTTCTCGCCCAAGATCGCATGCACCTCACCAGGCAGCACGTCGACCGACACGTCGGTCAGCGCCGGGGCGCCCGCGTACGACTTAGAGATCGCGGAGAGCTCGATCGTCGCCTGGATGGTGGGGGCGATGTCGCTGTCGATCACTGGCCTCTTCGTCTCTCTGGTGCGGCGGCTCGGGGCCGGTGAGGAGTCTCCGGCCCCGAGCCTGGGATGGGCAGCTTCTGCCGATCAGTTGCTGAGCTTGGCCTGCTGGTCACCCGGCATCTGGGCGGAGAGGTAGACGTCGCCGGGCAGGTCGGGCTTGCACTGCACCGGGTTCGGCTTGCCGCTCACGGAGTCCTCGAAGATGGGGCCCTTGAACGACGTGTCCGTGGGGATCTGGCCACCGGTGGCCTTGGCGACCGCCCAGTCGACGGCCAGCCGCACGTTGTCGTTCCCAGTCGCCACAGTCATCATCTTGAACGGGTGGCCCTGGTCCTTCATCTGTTGCCAGAAGCAGGACAGCGAGTTGCCGTCAGATGTGGCGAGCGCGGGGATGTTGCGCCCGCTCTTGGTGAACAGAGGCAGTGAGCTGACCAGAGTGGGACCGAAGTCAGAGACGATGACGTCGATCTTGGGGTACTTCGCGATGTCTGCGGTGAGCAGCTGCTGGGTGAGTGTCGGATCCCAGTTGGTTGGCTGGAACGGGGTCTGGCCGATGAACTTGTAGCTGTCAGGCAGGTTCTGGCGCAGCGCGTTGTACTCCGTGGTGCTCTGGCTGTTCCCAGCCGGTCCACCGAGGAACAAGATGTTGCCGCCACCGGGCACGTTCTTCTTGATCCAGGCTGCCCAGTTGTTGCCATCGTTGGCGAAGTCGTCGCCAATCCACTGGTCGTAGTTGACGCCAGCCTTGCCACCGGCGTCCACACGGTAGGGAACCGTCACCACACCGGCTTTGTACGCCTCGGTGAGGGCGGGGAGCACCGCCTTCCCGGAGTCAGGAAAGACAACCATCGCGTTGACGCCAGAGGAGACCATCCCCTTGATGTCGGAGATCGCCTTCTGGGTGTTGCCCTGGCCGTCGGCGTACTCGAAGCCAGTCACACTCGGACACTTCTTCGCCTCCTCCTTCCCGGAGGCGGTGGTTACCAGGCGCCAGCTGTTGCCACCGAAGCCGTCGAGAAGCGCGAACTTGATCGGCTTGGTGCCGCACCAGGCCGGGGCGCCATCCACATGGGTGACTGCGTCGCCAGTGGATCCTGTCGCCTGACTGGTGCCACCGGCATTGCCACCGCAGCCGGCGAGCACCAGCGTGGCCGTCGCGCTCAGTGCTGAGATCACAGCGAGCTTGGTGCGTGAGTTCATCCTTGTCTCCTGTTGGTTGGGCGCCACCAGTGGTTGCGCTCTATCGGCCCCGGAGCCGAGGTCTTGTGATGTCGGGCATGCATGGAGCGGGTTACCCAGGTGATGCGGAAACAGCGGGCCGCCGGGTCAGGACCTGGGCGACGGCCTTCCAGTTGACGGTGTAGAGAGAGATGCCGATTGCGAGAGCGGCGGCCTGGACCAGCGGTGAGATGGCTGGCGAGAAGCCGAGCACGTTGACGAGGGTGACCAGCTGCTCCAGGAAGACCGCAGCAATCACCGTGGGCAGCGGAAAGCCTCGGCCCCCCAGCAACGAGGTCCCGCCGAGCACGACGACGGCGATCGACGGCAACAGGAACTGGTCACCCACGAACGACGTGGGCTGCGCGGTGATGCCGCCGATCAGGATGCCGCCGAGGCAGTACAGCAGCTGAGCCCAGACGTAGGCCAGACCGCGGTGGGACCGAGACTTGATGCCGACGGCGCGACTGGCCCGCGAGTTGGCGCCGTTGGCCTCGAACCGACGCCCCGACACGGTGAGCTTCACCAGCACCGACACCACGAGGAGTGCCCCCAGGGCGAAGAAGACCGCATGCGGGATCCCCCAGGTGGAGTCTCCCCCGATGCGTGCCATGAGGTCGGTCGTGATGCGAGGACGTCCACCGGACACGTGGAGGTTCACGCCGTAGAGCAGGGCATTCATGCCCAGCGTGGCGATGATGGCGTTGAGGCCGAGAAAGCCGATCAATGCACCGTTCACGACACCTGCGACCAAGGCGAAGCAGATGGCCAGCAGGATGGCCGGAAGCAGCTTGCCGTTGTCGCCATCCGGCACATGAGTCACGGTCACCACCGCCAGTGAAAGGGCTCCAGCCACCGACAGGTCGATGCCACCTTGCTGGACCACGAGCATCTGGCCGAGGCCGGCGATCGCGAGCACCGAGGCGACAGGGAGCATCCCGGACAGCGAGGTCGAGGACACACTCGCGGAGTCGAGCAGGGCACTGACCACGAAGAGGAGAACAGTCGCTGTCCCGATCGTCACCAGACCCTTGGATGGCGTCGGCCGAGCGCTCTTCAGCAGTTGGCGCTGTAGCTCGGATGCACCCTGCACAGTTCGTTCTTCCCGTTCGGCGAGTGTGAGCGTCTTCACACTCGTGTGAAGCGAGACTGTACAAAGTTGCATGGCAATGCACAAGCGTTCGCATACCCCACGGGCGTGTCGGAGTCATCGCCTTCAGGTGAGACGCTCCCGACTCAGGGTGACGCCGGCGTCCCGAGCCACGGCGAGGATCAGGCTCGCGAAGTCCTGGCCGTCGCCGAGGCCGCTGGCCACCAGACGTGAGTACGCCACCTCGGTCTCGGTCAGGACGGGCATCGGCACCTCGGTCTCGCGAGCCAGATCGAGGGCCAGACGGATGTCCTTGCGCTGACCTTCGGGCGTGAAGGCGACCGGAAAGTCCAGCTCGACCAGCGGTGGGGTCTTGTAACGGCTGAAGGGCGACCCGATGGCACTGTCGTTGACGAATCCGAGCAAGGCCGCACGCGAGACCCCGCCACGATCGGCGAGTACGGCGATCTCGGCCAGCGACTGCATCGTCACGCCCAGTAGCGCGTTGGTGCACAGCTTCACGATGTTGGCTTCGGCGCGTGAGCCCACCCGATGTACTGCGCGTCCCATCCGCAGGCAGAGCTCCTCGGCGATGTCGAGTCCGTCCGCGTCGCCCGACAGCGCGAAGATCGCGTTCCCGGACTCCACCACGCCGGGGTTGCCGCTGACCGGAGCCGACACGTAGGCGACCCCTGCCTGGGCGGCCGCCTCAGCGGCGGCAGTGGCCGCCTGCGGCGACACCGTCGAGCCGTCGATCCACACGGTGAGGCCGCGGGTGCCACCAGCACCCGAGAAGATGCCATTTCTCGGATCATGCAGTGCCGAGAGCGCCCCGTCGTCGAGCACCATCGAGAAGACGGCGTCGTACCTGACTGCGTCTGACAGCCGCTCGAGCCGGGCGGCGCCGCGAGACAGCAACGGATCGCACTTGGCGGAAGTTCGGTTCCACACCGACAGCACTGTTCCCGCGTCGAGAAGCCGGGAGGCCATCACGGACCCCATCCGACCCAGACCGAGGAATGCCACCGAGGGGCCGGTATTTCGGTCGGCGTGCTGTGCAGGATTGCTCATCGTCTCTCCTGGTGAGGCATGTCCACGTCGGGCGCCTCGGTCACGAGTTGTCGAACACGGATGGATGGTGGCTGAGCTCGACCCGGGTGCGTCTGATGTGGCCTTCCAGGACCTGTTCAGCGTCAGTGGAGTTGCGGCGCTCCAGCGCGTCCAGGAGCAGCCGGTGTTCGGAGTTCACGATCCACATCCGCTTCTGGCCGCCGAGAGCGACGTAGGCGCGTCGGTAGTGCTGGGTGGAGTTCCACAGTCGCGTGACGATCGCGTTCAGCGGTTCGATGTGGCAGCCCGCGTAGCTGCCCAGATGGAAATCGCGGTCGAGCTCGATGAACCGTCCCAGGTCCGTGTTCGCCTCGATCTGTTCCTGGATGCCCGCCAGGCGTGCCACGTCATCATCGGTCAGCTGCAGCAGGCTCTCGGCCAGCGCCACCGGCTCGAGGCGCTCACGCATCCGGTACACGACATCGAGCTCATGCATCGACAGGCTGGGAACACGTGCGCCCTTGTGACGCTCGTGGGCCACGAGTCCTTCTGCCTCGAGAATGCGGAGCGCCTCCCTCACCGGGAGCCTGCTGGCGCCGGTCCGATCCGCGATGTCCTCCTGGCGAATCCGGTCGCCTGGCTTCAGCTCATCGCGGAGGATCAGATCTCGGACGTAGGACGCGATCCGTGCCGAGGCGGCTCCCTGGGCTTCAGGGTCCATGCCGCTCTGAGCCGACACGTCCACGTCCGTCACCCCTGAGCCTCGGTGCGTGGATGCTCCCGATCCCAGGCTTTGCCGTTCGGATAACAGACCAGCTCGAACTGCATCCCCCAGGGGCTGAGGAAGTAGATCCAGCGGTTGCCTTCAGCGGGTCCCTTGCTCGCCGTGGGTCCGTCGAACACCGTGATCCCTTCCGCACGCAGATGGTCGACGGCAACGTCGATGTCGTCGACGTAGAGCGCCAGGTGGTGGCCGCCGATGTCGCTGTTGCGAGGGATCATGTCGCGTTGGTCGGGTGCTTCGTAGTGGAACACCTCGAAGACCGCCTGGTCCCCACAGCGGAACCACCGGTTCAGCATCCACGTCTCCGGGTGAACGTTGAGATGGGTCGTCATCCAGTCACCATCGGGTTCGTACGGCCCCAGTGTGTAGAGGTACTCGCACCCGAGCACGTCCACCAGGAACCGGTGGGCTTCCTCGATGTCAGGGACCGTGAAGCCGACATGATCGAAGCGCCGCAACCCCGGCATACCCATCGCAGACTCCATTCTGGATCCGAAACCTCAGAAGTTCGGCCTCGTGAGCCATTTTCTACCACGTACATCTGGTATTTGGATCCAACCCTGTGTCACTCTGCCTCAAATCAAAGGAGGCACCATGCCCGAGCACCGCCCGCTGCAGCCTGCGTCGCCCTGGGTGCAGGTCGTCGCGACCGACGCCGACTGGGACGCCGCCGACGAAGGGCTGCTGCGAACGATCTATGCCCAGCTGGTCTGGATCCGTTGCTTCGAGCAGTACGTGCTCGAGCTCGCAGGCGCCGGGCTCATCCATGGACCGGCCCATTCCAGCATCGGCCAGGAGGGCGGAGCAGTCGGCTCCGTGCTCGCGCTCACCAGCGAGGACTCGGTCAACGGGTCCCATCGGGGCCACCATCAGTTCCTGGCCAAGGCCCTGCACCACGTCGAGCCCAAGGGTCTCGACCCGTTGGCTGCTCCGAGCGACGAGATGCGCGAAGTCCTCCTCCGCACCCTGGCCGAGATCGCCGGGCTGGATCGCGGCTGGTCCCACGGCCGCGGTGGGTCGATGCACCTGCAGTGGAAGGAAGCAGGCGCCATGGGCACCAACGCGATCGTCGGCGGTGGGGTCCCCCAGGCTGCCGGCTTCGCCTGGTCACACCGACACGCAGAGACCGACGAGGTCTCCGTGACGTACTTCGGCGACGGTGCCACCAACATCGGCTCGACCCTGGAGACGATGAACCTCGCCTCTGCGTGGGACCTCCCCGTCTGCTTCTTCATCGAGAACAACCACTACGCGGTCTCCACCACGGTCGAGGAGGCCACGGGCGAGCCTCGGCTCTCCGCACGCGGTCTCGGCTTCAACATCGCGTCCTGGCGGGTCGACGGCATGGATCCGCTGGCTGTCCATCTGGCCATGACCGAGGCCGTCCAGCACATGCGGAACGGCCACGGGCCGACTGTGGTCGAGGCCGACACCTACCGCTACTTCCACCAGAACGGCGGCTTCGCCGGGAGCGCCTTCGGGTACCGCAGCAAGGAGGAGGAGCAGGACTGGCGGGCTCGCGACCCCCTCACCCAGACCGCCCAGCAGCTGGTCAGGCTCGGGATCCTCAGCGAGGAGGAGACCCAGCAGGCCGTCAGTCAGGCCAAGGCGGTCATGGACGAGGTCGGCGCGGTCCTCCTGGAGACCGATCCGGACGGGAAGCCCGGGCAGCGCCGGATCAAGCCCGACGAATGGCCCGACCCCGCGTGGGTCGACGTCGGCGTGCGTGGCGACCTCACCGAGCTCGAAGGCGCCCCGCTGGTCACCGACGAGTCCGCGGCTGCTGTGGCAGAGATGAAGCTCATCGACGCGGTGGCCCAGGTGATGGCTCGTCGCATGGAGACCAGCGGCGACATCGTGGTGATGGGCGAGGACGTCCACCGGCTCAACGGCGGCACCAACGGTGCGACCAAGGGCCTCAAGGAGACCTACCCCGATCGCGTGTTGGGCACGCCGATCAGCGAGAACGCCTTCGCCGGCCTGGCCGGCGGCATCGCCCTCGACGGACGGTTCACCCCGGTCGTGGAGTTCATGTACGCCGACTTCATGTGGGTCGCGGCCGACCAGGTCTTCAACCAGATCGCCAAGGCCCGACACATGTACGGCGGGTCCGGTGCGATGCCGCTCGTCCTCCGCAGCAAGGTGGCGATGGGCACCGGGTACGGATCGCAGCACTCGATGGATCCCGCCGGGCTGTTCGCCACGTCGGCCGGCTGGCGGATCGTGGCGCCGAGCACGCCGTACGACTACGTCGGGCTGATGAACACCGCCCTCAGGCTCCAGGACCCTGTGCTGGTCCTGGAGCATGTCGATCTCTACACGTCCTCGGGGCCAGGCCCCGTCGACGACTGGGACTACTGCCTGCCAGTGGGCAAAGCGTCCGTGCGACGCACCGGGTCGGACCTGACGATCCTCACGTATCTGGCGATGACGCCGTTCGTCCTCACCGCCGTCGAAGCCCAGGACGAGGTCGACGCCGAGGTCATCGACCTCCGCTGGCTCGACCGCGCGAGCATCGACTGGGACACCATCGAGGCGAGCATCACCAAGACGAACAAGATCCTGATCGCCGAGCAGGGAGCCCGGGGCACGTCGTACGGCGGATGGCTGGCCGACGAGATCCACCGACGCTTCTTCGACCTTCTCGACGCTCCGGTCTGGCGGGTGACCGGTGGCGAAGCCTCCCCGAGCATCAGCAAAGTGCTCGAGAGGGCCGCCATCGCCCAGGACACAGAGGTCGCCGCCGCCCTCGCCGAGATCGCGAGGTACTGACGATGGCGCACGTGCTCCGGATGCCCGGGGTCGCGGCCAACGCGACCGAGGCAGTGCTCTCCGAGTGGCTCGTGGAGGAGTCGGCCGACTTCGCAGCGGCCGACGCGCTGGCCACGGTCGAGACGGAGAAGGCTGCCGTGGACGTCGAGGCCGACAGTAGCAGGACGGGTTCTCAAGACCTTGGTGCCGCCTGGTGCCCAGGTCGAGGTCGGCGATCCGATCGCCGTCCTGGGCGACCCCGGCGAGGTGGTCGACGACATCGACGCGCTGCTCGCGTCCCTCGGCGTCGCTCCCGCTACCGACGTGACCATCCCGGAACGTCGCGATGTCCCCAGCGACCCCGAGTCCGCCGCCCCGCTGGCCGAGGAAGTCGAGAGCCCGGCCACGCCGGGTCCCCGGCCGGCGGGGACGGCCAACGGTCGCGTCTTCGCCAGCCCCCTGGCCCGGAAGATCGCCAAGGACGCCGGCCTCGGCATCGACGAGATCAACGGAAGCGGCCCGCGCGGTCGGATCCTGCGCCGAGACGTTGACGCCGCGATCGCCGATCAAGGGGCCACCCCCGCCGTGAACCCAGCCGAGCAGACTCGTGCGGCGGAAGGCGTGGACTCATCGACGACGAGATCACCAAGCAGCGCCTCGACCTACCAGGAGCTCCCCCACTCTCGAATCCGTCTCGCCACGGCCAGGCGTCTCACCGAGAGTAAGCAGCAGACGCCGCACTTCTACGTGCGGGCGACGGTCCGAGCCGAGCGCCTTCTCGCCCTCCGAGCCGAGATCAACGCGGACGCCGAGACGCGAGTCTCTCTCAACGACCTCATCGTGAAGAGCGTGGCCGCCGCGCATGCGCGCATGCCGGAGATGAACGTGGCGTGGACGGCCGAGGCCCTTCGCCAGTTCGATGTCGTCGACGTGGCCATCGCGGTCGCCACCGACCGCGGGCTGATGACCCCGGTGGTGCGCGACGTCGGTTCACTGACGGTGACGGCGCTCGCAACGTCGGTCCGCGAGCTCGCTGACCGCGCCCGAGACGGGAAGCTCAAGCAGCACGAGCTCGAAGGCGGCTCGATCTCGGTGTCCAACCTGGGGATGTACGGCACCGAGGACTTCGCCGCAATCATCAACCCGCCGCAGTCCGCGATCCTGGCTGTCGGCGCGGTGAGGGAGGAGCCGGTCATCGCAGAGGGCGCTGTCGTGCCAGGACAGGTGATGTCCCTGACGCTCTCCGTCGACCACCGCTCGGTCGACGGTGCACTGGCTGGACGTTGGCTGGCGGTGTTGGTCGACCTGCTTGAGCACCCAGTCAAGATCCTCGCTTAGCGCACAACCCGAGCGCCTCACGAGTTCAAACTGAGGCGGCGAGGATGCGCCCACAACCTCGACACCGCGGCACCCGACTCTCGGAGTCGTTCCGGTTCTCTACCAACCCGGAGCTCGAAGCCAAGGTGATCGACATCGTGGGCCTGTACCTGGCCCCACCGGAGAACGCGATCGTGCTCTGTGTGTGGATGAGAAGTCCCAGATCCAGGCGCTGGACCACACCATGCCGGTGCTACCGATGCAGCCCGGGCTGGTCGAGCGGAGGTCGCACGACTACGTCCGTCACGGCACCACGACTTTGTTCGCCGCGCTGGAGATCACCACCGGGAACGTGACCGCGGCGCTCAAGCCGCGGCATCGCAACACCGAGTTCCTGGCATTCCTCAAGCAGGTCGAACGTGCCTCCCGCGACGTCGTGGACGACCACGGATGGAACGACCGCTCCCACCCGTTCGTCTGGATTTAGCGCGAACATCCCGCACAGGACGCAGCGGACGCGCCGGGTCCTCAATACGCTCGACATCATGACGACCTACCGCGTTCTCTCGAACAACTGGCGCATGGACGGCAGCAAAGGCCTCCGCATCGGTCGCATCGTCCCGAAACGCGGTGTCGACGTCGCCGCCTGGCCGGTGCATCTGGCGCCACCCGGCTCCGATGAGACCCTGTGCGGCCAAGACGCGAGCGAACTGCGCGAGTTCAAGCACAACCCCGACCACGTTGCGCCAGAGGACCGATGCGACGGGTGCTACAGCGCGCGCGAGTAGAGAGTGCGCCCTCCAACGCACACATGCCGCTGTCCGCGAGCGATCACGCCCAGATGGTGTAGGGATGCAAACGGTCACCCACCGCTCGGCGTGGACATGGAAGCTCACACCAGGCCACCGTCGTACGGCGGGATGGTGCGAGCCGCCACGTCCGAGCGTGTGTGAGTAGCCTTGCGCCTGTCATGGAGATCATCGAGCGAGAACCCCTCTACCTTGTCGGTCCCAGTCTGACCGCCGGCCTCGGCGAGCTTCCCGAGGTAGTCGGTCGGCTGTGGCGCCGGGCCTTCGAGCTCGCGGATGACGAGGACACGGTCTTCGCCGAGCTCAGCGAGGATCCGGGCGACGACACGCGTGTCCTCGCCGTCGGTAGGCTGGTGTCGGAACCCACGGAGGACAGCGCGCTAGTGCCTGGCGGCCGCTGGGTGCACCACCAGCACGATGGACCCGTCGCCGATATCGGCGACAGCTTCGGTGCCATGTTCGACTTCGCGGACGCTGAAGGGGAGACGGTGGGCGTGCTGACGCTCGACGTCGGCTACGAGCGCGACGGCGAGGAGCACGTGCACCAGCTCTACGTCCAGCTGGTCTGAACCGGATCCCACGTTTCGGCCCACTGGTGCATCTCGCTGGGCACTCACTCGCCGATGCCCGATGCGCTCAAGCAGCCGATGAGCGGATGCATGTTGACCACGAAGTGGACTGCGCCACAGGGAGTCAACAGTCGCTCCACGTTTTCCGGCCCCGTCCATGTTGACGATCACGTTGCGCCGTACCGTTCCGACGGTTTGCAGTCCGAACGCTGTGCCGCACTCCCACGACTCACCCCACCACGGCGTCGCCGGTGATGAGGTAACCGGTGCGATCGCGCTCGAGGTAGATCCGGCGTACCTCGTGCACCACATTCCCGTGAACAGTCCTATACGTGAGCGAGACGTCCACGGCGTTGCTCCCCGCATCGGTCGTGCGGCTTACCGAGACCGACGAGATGGTCGACCAGAACCCCTGGTAGTTGGCGTATCCCCCGATCTTGTCCTGGAAGCCTGCGGACAGCTCGGCCCAGGTGCGTCGGGTGTCGGACGGCAGCGCGGAGTAGTACGCACGCACGAACTGCTGAGCGCTGGCCGTCAGGGACTGGCTGGTCGTGCCCGGCGTACCGCCGGATGACCCAGTGGTCGGTGGGGAGGTGAGGAGGCTCGTCGGCGACTCCGAAGGGGCACTTGCTGAACCAGGCGACGGCGTGGTGTGACCGCTCCTCGAGTGAGTCGCACGCTGGGGTGCCGACGCCTTGCCGCGGTTGGCGACTGATGGCTGATCCGCCGTGCCGTCGTGCATCAGCAGGAACCCGCCCACAAGGAAGATGAGCGACAACCCGACCAGGCCCAACAGCATCAGTCTTCCCCCGATGGGGCGACGCGGGCGCTCGTCGGGGGGACGGTCTCCCTCGTCAGGAGTCTGGTCGTCCGGTGCCGCCGGGGCCGCCGACGGGGCCACCTCAGCAGCCGCGGAGCCGGCGCCGACCAGACCACGGTTCACAGCGAGTGCGGACGTCGACCGACGGGTGAGCTCCCGGGCGTGGCGCTCATGCAGCCGCCGCAACATGTGGGCGGCGTCGCCCATGGACCACCGGAGGTCAGGGCTCGGGTCGAGCATGCGGCCGATCGGCTCTGTGAGGAAGCCCGCATTCTGCGCCCGCGGCGGTGGCATGGACGCGATCGTCGCCAACAGCGCGAGGGCGCTCCTTTGATGGGGGTACGGCGGGTGGCCCTCCACGGCCGTGTAGAGGGTTGCTCCGAGCGCCCAGACATCGTCTGCGGGGGTGGGGTCCTCACCTCGGGCGAGCTGGGGGGAGAAGTACTCGGGCGTGCCGATCACCAGTCCGGTACTCGTCAACTGGCCCTGATCGTGGCCCCGGGCGATCCCGAAGTCGCTGATCTTGGCGACCTCAGCAGCGGTGACCAGGATGTTGCTTGGCTTGACGTCGCGGTGGATCGTTCCGAGGGCATGAGCCGCGGCGAGGCCCTCGGCGATCTGAGCACCGATCCCCGAGGTGGCCTCCGGGGACAACGCACCGTCCTGGGTGATGATCTGCCACAGCGTCCGGGACGCCACGTACTCCATCACCAGCCAGATGTGGTTGCCCTCCTCCAGCACGTCGTAGATGGAGACGACGTGGGGATGGTTGAGGGCCGCCGAGGACCGAGCCTCTCGCAAGGCCCGGGCCAGGTCCGGCGCCGTCTCACCCGGCAGAGTGCCGATCTGTTTGATCGCCACGTTGCGGCCGAGTCGCTCGTCGCGGGCCAGCCAGACCGTCCCCATACCGCCCCTGCCGATGGACCGCTCTAGCTGGTAGCGGTCGGCGATCGTCTGCTGCGTCACGCGTCACCCCCTGGACGAGCCGTACCCAGGAAGTCACGGGACACACACGAGGACGGCCCCTGCTCCCCAGCGCCCGGTGAGGCGATCGCGGTGGACGACGACGGGTGATCGAGAAGTGCGCGGCGGATGTCGCCGCGAAGATCCAAGTTCCCGCAGCCGACCGCTCGCCCTTGCCCTCTCCGCCTCCCAGCGTGCGCGACCACGTCGCAGCGCGCGACATACCTCCGTGTGTCGGCCATTCAACTGCGGAACTCAGCCTCGCTGATGCCGGCGATCTCCTCGAACACGTCGTCCGGGGTGTAGTCGTTGCAGTTCGCGAGATGGATGTCTCGGTGGCCGTAGGCCATGAGGAACGTCGGGGATGGGCTGACCTGCGCAAACTCCCGATTTCGCGTTCCGTTGGCCTCCTGCGCGCTCGCGGTCAGGTCGGTGACCTGGTCAGCCGCAGCCGCCGGGGTGCCTGGTCTCGGGCCTGCCCGGGGGGTTGGTCTACACCGTCCGGCTCGCTGGCCGCGGCCGAGAAGGAGGCAAGAACTCCTTCGAAGCCGAGCTCAGCCGCCGCCACATCACTCAGAAGAACTCCCGACCAAACCACCCGACCACCTGCGGCAAGGCAGAGCGCTTCCAGCAGACGATGAAGAAGTGGCTCCGCGCCCAGCCCGTCCAGCCGAGCACGATCGCCGAGCTCCAGGTGCTCCTCGACCAGTTCCGCGACGAGTACAACCACCGACGTCCGCACCGCTCGCTCCCCCACCGCGCCACCCCGGCCACCGCCTACCACGCCCGCCCGAAGGCCGCCCCCGGCACCAAGCCGAACAACGACACCCATGACCGCGTCCGCCACGACAGAATCAGCAAGGCCGGCACCGTCACCCTGCGTATCGCCGGCCGCCTGCGCCACATCGGCGTCGGCCGAACCTACGCCGGAACCTACGTCATCCTGCTCGTCCAGGACCTCGACGTCAGAGTCGTCCATGCCGCCACCGGAGAGCTCCTCCGCGAGCTCACCATCGACCCACGCCGCGACTACCAGCCCACCGGCAGACCACCCGGACCCACCAAAAAGAACTAGCCCGAACCTACGAAACGTAGGTCCGGGCCATTCCGATGTCTTGAGACATCACATTGGTCGGGCTGACAGGATTTGAACCTGCGACCCCTTGACCCCCAGTCAAGTGCGCTACCAAACTGCGCCACAGCCCGATGCCCTGCCGGCGACTGAACGTGAGCGCCGCTGGGCGGTGTGAAGGCTACCGTAGGTGTTCGGGGCTCCCGAATCCGCCCGATCCCTCGAGAGGGCCACCTGAGCGCGTTCAGGATCTTCTTGGCATCACGACACCCTCGTCCCAGGCGATTCACAGGGTTCTCACTGGATCGGGGGGCTGGATGGGTACATGTCGCACGAAGGAGAGCCCATGGACGAGCACGACGAGCCGACGCCACCGGCGGCACCCACACCTCCCCCGACTCCTCCGGCGTACACCTCGCCCTACGGCTGGGCGCCTCCGCCGCCTCCGGCGGCACCCGACGTCGTCTCCCAGGGCCCTGCCGAGCCTCGGCGCAACGGACCCCGCCTCCTCGCGGCCGGTACGGCGGTCGCGCTGGTCGTAGCCGCGGGTGGCGCCGGCTTCGCACTGGGCCACCACCGTGGCGCTTCCGACTCCGCGCGCGGCCCCGCCGGTGGCGGGTACGGGTTCGGCCAGTTCCCCCGGTCCGAGCAGGGCGGCACGGCTCCGTTCGGCGGTCAGCCGTTCAGCGGGCCGGGCCAGCAGGGCGGCGCGCCGTTCAACTCCGACAGCGGTACGCCGGCCAGCGACGACCAGCTCACCGGCCTGGTCCGGATCACCACGACCCTGAAGTACCAGGGTGGCCAGGCCGCCGGCACCGGGATGATCCTGACCAGCACCGGCGAGGTCGTCACCAACCACCACGTCGTCGAGGGCGCCACCACGATCCGGGTCACTGTGATGAGCACCGGGAAGAACTACCGCGCCACCGTGGTCGGCACCGACGCCACCGACGACGTGGCCGTGCTCCAGCTGAACAGCGCCAACGGTCTCTCCGTCGTCCAGCCCGCGAGCACGGCCGCCGCGGTGGGTGACGCCGTCACCGCCGTGGGCGACGCCGGCGGCTCCTCCACGACGTTCAGCGCTGCGTCGGGCACCGTGACCGCGCTGGACCAGCACATCACCACCCAGAACCAGGACGGCAGCGCCAGCGAGAAGCTCCGAGGCCTGATGGAGATCAGCAGCGACGTGATCTCCGGCGACTCCGGCGGCGCGACGTACGACGACCAGGGCGACGTCGTCGGCATGACCACGGCCGCCTCGACCGGCGAGAACGATGTCGTCGGGTACGCCGTCCCGATCGCCAAGGTCATCAGCATCGCCGACGACCTCGAGAACGGCACCGTCAACGCGCGCTACGAGTACGGCAGCCCGGCCTTCCTCGGCCTCGGGCTCACCGGCACCGGCGCCACCGTCGGCGACGCCTACGACGGGACCCCCGCCGCAAAGGCCGGGATCTCAGCCGGTGACCGGATCACCCGGGTCGGCAACACCAGTGTCAGTACGGCGTCGGGCCTTCGGCAGGCCATCCGGGCCTACGCACCGGGTGACAGCGTCCGGATCGTCTGGACCGACACCGCCGGCACGTCCCACGTCGCCACGGTGACCCTGATCGCGGGACCGGTCGCCTGACCCACCTGTTTTGGGGTTTGAAAGCCACGCCGGGAGGGAAGAGGATCGATACGCCCGACCGGCGTGGCTCAGACGGCGGTGGGCGCTGCGACTAGGACCTGCCATGACCAACCTCACCATTGCGAACATCTTCCTGTTCTGCGCGATCCTCTGCCTCGCACTCAGCGCGATGATCGGCTCGCCGTTCTACTTCATCTACTCGTTCGGTACGACGGCGCTGGCCGGGGCAGTGCGCCACAGCCAGCTTCCCCAGAAACGCTGACGCGACAGATCGAGAGCGGCTGCGGGGAATGCTCCCCGCGGCCGGCACTGTTGCGCGAATGACCGCACTTCCGACGCGAGGAGATCGCATGCCCACCCGTACCGCACGCACCGCCTGGACCGGCACCCTCGAGCAGGGCTCGGGGCAGGTCGAGCTCACCAGCTCCCAGATCGCGACGTACGACGTGTCGTTCCCCAAGCGGGCCGCGGAGAGCGCCGACGGCACGACCAGCCCCGAGGAGCTGATCGCCGCCGCGCACTCCTCCTGCTACGCCATGCAGCTCTCCGCGCTCGTCGCGCAGGCCGGCGGCACGCCGGTCGCCCTCGACGTACAGGCCGACGTCACGCTCGGCCCCGACCCGGACGGTGGCTTCCGGCTCACCGGCATCGCGCTCACCGTGCGCGGTGAGGTGGAGGGCCTCGACGCCGCCGGCTTCGAGAAGGCCGCCCAGGACGCCAAGGCGACCTGCCCGGTCAGCAAGGCACTGACCGGCGTCGACATCACCCTGGACGCGGCCCTCGAGGGCTGATCCACTCTCCCGTTCGGTGCCGTCGGCCTCAGGTCGGCGGCATCGACGTGCGCGGGATCAGCGGGTCGCGCCGCTGTTGGCGGAGACCTTCAGCGACGAGGTGTCGACGGCCACGAAGGCGCCGGCCGGGATCTGCTTGAGACTCTCGATCAGCGCGATCGGCCAGTGCCCGTTCTGCTCGCCCTGGAAGAACCACGGTGAGCCGTTGTCGGCCAGCACCAGACCGTAGGTCTTCATCGCCTTCACCACCGCCAGCGCCTGCGGCCCGAACCCCGAGGGGTGGTACGACGCGCGCAGCCGGAAGCGCGCCCCCATCGGCGGGTAGGCCAGGCTCTGCTGCGAGCCCGCGTCGTGCCGCGCCGGCCACAGGTGGTGCCGTCGAGGTGACGTCGGTGGTGAAGCGGATCGCGTGGTCGATGTCGCCGCGCTTGACCTCGTTCCACCGCAGCAGGCCGGGCAGGATCGGCAGGCCCGCCGCGTCGGCGGAGGTCCAGGTGTCGGGCCGGAGGGCGTCGGAGCTCAGCGACCACACCGCACCGGAGCCCGCCGACCAGCGGCCGTTACGCTCCCGGGTCGCGTAGGTCTCGTAGAGCCTGCAGGTGTCGCGGTCGACGATGATCGCGTGCCGGTCTCCGTCCGAGGCCCGACCGCCCTCGATCCGGGTATCGGTGCCCAGCGGGTAGCGCACCCGGTCACTCTCGCTGGCGAAGTCGAAGTGGACCTTCACCTTGGGGTGCGACCCCGCGACCACCGTCACCGGGATCCCGTAGTTGGGCCCGTCGCCGAACGACGGGCCGAAGTCGGGGTGAAGGTCGACCGAGGTGCTCATGTGTGAGAGCCACTGTTTGCTCCGCGCGTCGACCGGGAGCCGGCTGACATCGGCGTGCCAGTAGTTGTCGGCCGGGAATGTCGGGCAGTGGGTCCCCTGGACGGGCCGCTTCGTCGTGGTCACGGCCGAAGACGAGGCGGCGGCGTACGCCGTACCGCTCACCGCGAGCGCGAGGGCCAGCCCCAGCGCTGCGCCCCGGCTCCTCACGAGTCCGCCCTGCCGGTCACGGCCACGGCCACTCCGAGCCCGATCATCGACACGCCGCCCACCGTACCGAGGGCGCGGCCCCGCGTCGGGGAATCGCGGAACCAGCGCCGCAGCTGGCTGGCCAGGAGCGCCCACAGGCTGTCGGAGAACAGTCCGATCACGAACGCGATCAGCCCGAGCAGCAGCATCTGCGCGGTTCCGTGGCCGCGGTCGCGGTCGACGAACTGCGGCAGCACGGCCGCGAAGATCACGTACGCCTTGGGGTTGGTGAATCCGACGACGAAGCCCTGGCGCAAGGCGACGAACCTCGGCACCGCCGGCCCGGACTCGCCGTGCACCTCGAGCGGCTGACGGTGCCGCAGCGCGTGCACCCCGAGCCAGACCAGGTACGCCGCGCCGCCGAGCTTGAGCACCTCAAACGCCGTGTCGGAGGTCGCCACCAGGTCACCGAGCCCGACCGAGACCAGCACCAGGGCGGCGAGCAGGCCGAACGAGTTGCCGAGCACGGTCAGCAGCGCGACCGTGCGGCCGTAGGTCAGCGCCCGCCCCACGGTGAACACGACGCTGGGCCCGGGGATGGCGATCAGTACGAGCGCGACCAGCCCGAAGCCGAGCACCTGGTCCATGGTCACCATGCCGGGCATGCTCTCACGCGGTATGGCACCGCAGCCCGGTGATTTCCGGGGTCACAGAGGCATGCGGTTTGGTCCCCAACCGCAGATTTGGAACGTTCCACGTTGCGGTTGGGGACCAAACCGCAACGTTTTCGGCCCGGCCCGGCCCGGCCCGGCCCCGGCTCAGCGCTTGCGCTTCTCCCGGACCCGTTGGGTGAGCACGATCGGCGTACCGACGAAGCCGAAGTCCTCGCGCAGGCGCCGCTCGATGTAGCGCTCGTAGCCGGCGTCGAGCTTGCCGGAGGTGAACAGCACGAACGTCGGAGGCGCCGTGGAGGGCTGGGTGGCGAACATGATCTTGGGCTGCTTGCCGCCTCGTACCGGGTGCGGGTGCTCGGCGACCAGCCGACCGAGGAACGCGTTGAGAGCGCCGGTGGGCACCCGCGTCTCCCAGCCCTCGATCGCCTTGTCGAGGGCGACGACCAGCCGGTCGACGTGCCAGCCGGTGCGGGCGGTGATGTTGATCCGCGGCGCCCACTGCACCTGCACGAGCTCGCGCTCGACCTCGCGCTCGAGATAGTGGCGGCGCTCCTCGTCGACGAGGTCCCACTTGTTGAACGCGATCACCAAGGCGCGGCCCGCCTCGCGGACGGTCTGCAGGATCCGCACGTCCTGCTCGGAGATCGACTGGTCGGCGTCGAGGACCAGGACGGCGACCTCGGCCCGGTCGATCGCGGTCGAGGTGCGCAGCGAGGCGTAGAACTCGTGCCCCGACGCCTCCTTGACCCGCTTGCGGATGCCGGCGGTGTCGATGAACCGCCACTCGCGGTCGCCCAGCGTCACCAGCTCGTCGACCGGGTCGACGGTGGTGCCGGCGACGGAGTCCACGACCACGCGCTCGGAGCCGGCCAGCTTGTTCAGGAGCGACGACTTGCCGACGTTGGGCTTGCCGACGATGGCGACCCGGCGCGGGCCGACCTCCTGCTCGAAGGTCTGCTCCGGCGGCTCGGGGAGTACGGCGAGGATGGCGTCGAGCAGGTCGCCCGAGCCCCGACCGTGGAGGGCGGAGACCGGGTACGGCTCCCCCAGCCCGAGGTTCCACAGCCCGTATGCCTCGGCCTCGGCGCGCTGGTCGTCGACCTTGTTGGCCGCCAGGATCACCGGCTTCTTGGAGGCCCGCAGTACACGTACGACGGACTCGTCCGCGTCGGTGATCCCGACCGTCGCGTCGACCACGAACATCACCGCGTCGGCCAGCCCGACGGCGACCTCGGCCTGGGCCTTGATCCGCTCGGCCAGGCCGCGGGCGTCGGGGTCCCAGCCGCCGGTGTCGACGACGGTGAAGGCCCGGCCGGCCCAGACGGCGTCGTACGAGACGCGGTCGCGGGTGACGCCCGGGATGTCCTCGACGACCGCCTCGCGGCGGCCGAGGATCCGGTTGACCAGCGTGGACTTGCCGACGTTGGGGCGGCCGACGACCGCCAGCACCGGCACCGGGCCGGTGGCGGGTGTCTGGTCGGCGTCGAGGCCGAGGTCTGGGTCGCTCATGAGATCTCCTCCGCGGAATCGGCCGGGATCGGCCCGGGCAGCGTCTGCCCGGTCAGCGCCAGGCCCGCCCGCAAGTCGTCCAGCATCCGCTCGTGCAGGGCCGCCGAGGTGGCGGCCACGAGTGCCTTGTTCCGCGGCCATGGCCGCTTCTCCACGCGCAGCGGCGCTCCGTACACCAGGTCGAGCCGAGCGCCTCGCGCGGGCAGGGCGTCCTTGCCGCCGCCGGCCGGACGGGTGCCGTACATCATCAGCGGCACGATCGGGGCGCCGGTGACGAGCGCGAGGTACGCCGCGCCGTGGCGGAAGCGGGTCAGGTCGCCCGCGCCGCGGTTGCCCTCGGGGAAGATCCCGACCGCTCCCCCGTGCTCGAGCACGTGCAGGCAGGCGCGGATCGCACCGCGGTCGGTGGTGACCCGGTCCAGCGGGATCTGCCCGCTGCTGTGCAGGAACCGGCCGAGACGTCCGTCGAACATCTCCCGCTTGGTCAGCGCGTGCACCGGCCGGGGCCCGAAGATGGCCAGCAGCGGCCCGTCGATGACGCCGGTGTGGTTGGCCGCGACGATGACCGGCCCCTGCGGTGGCACGTGCGCGGTGCCGTGCTCGCGCACGTCGTACCGGCGCCGGATCAGCCAGCGACTGGTCGGCCGGCCGCCGTGCAGCAGCCAGGTCGGCGGGTGCCGGCGCGGGTGCGACGTGGCGGACGCGGTGACCGTCACGGCCGGTCCTCGACGAGGCGGGCGATCAGGTCCACGACCTCGTCCAGGGTGTACGGCGTGGTGTCGACGTGGACGGCACCCTCGGCCATGGTCAGCGGGGAGGCAGTGCGGGTGGAGTCGATCCGGTCACGGGCCAGCAGCGACGACTCGGTCGCAGAGAGGTCAGACCCGCCCTCCTCGGCGGCCCGGCGGGCGGCGCGGGCGGAGGCGTCGGCGGTCAGGTAGATCTTCACCTCGGCGTCGGGCGCGACGACCGAGCCGATGTCGCGGCCCTCGACGACGATGTCGCCGCCGTCGATGGCGGCGCGCTGGAGCTCCAGCAGGCGAGCCCGCACCTGGGGTACGGCGCTCACCGGCGACACCGCGCCGGTCACCTCGGACGTGCGGATCTCCGCAGCCACGTCGGTGCCGTCGACGGTGATGGTGGGGTCGGCCGGGTCGGTGCCGGAGACGATCGTGGGCTCACCCGCGCGGGCCGCGACGGCGGCGGGGTCATCGACCGGGACGCCGTGCTGGAGCATCCACCAGGTGACGGCGCGGTACATCGCCCCGGTGTCGAGGTAGCGCAGCCCGAGCCGGGTCGCCACGCCGCGCGAGGTGCTCGACTTGCCCGAGCCGGAGGGTCCGTCGATCGCCACGACGACGCCGGTGCGCGCGGGATCGATCACGGGACCTGTCCTGACCTGGTGTGGGGGCCGCCGACACCGGAACCGGCGTCGGGCAAGCCCTCAGCCTACCGGGGCGCCGCTCCCCCGGCGGATTCGGCGGAGGCGCCCTCCGCTCCGCAGATTCGTCTCGTCCCGGTGTCGAATTCGGCGTCCTGCCGTTCGACGTACCAGTGAGAGCAGATACCGATCCGGGAAGGACCTACCCGATGACCACCACCGACCGCCGCCGCTGGCTCGCCCTCTACACCTTGTGTGCCGGCGTGCTGATGATCGTGCTGGACGCGACGATCGTGAACGTCGCGCTGCCGAGCATCGCCACCGACCTGCACTTCTCGGCCGGCGACCTGAGCTGGGTCGTCAACGCCTACCTGGTCGCGTTCGGTGGTCTGCTGCTGCTCGCGGGGCGCATGGGAGACCTGGTGGGTCAGCGGCGGGTGTTCCTGGTGGGGCTGGGGCTGTTCGTGACCGCCTCACTGGCCTGCGCGCTCGCTACCGCGCCGTGGATGCTGGTCGCGGCGCGCCTCGCGCAAGGCGTCGGCGGCGCGCTCACCTCCGCGGTCGTGCTGGGCATGATCATCTCGCTCTTCCCCGAACCGGCCGAGCGCGCCAAGGCGATCGGCGTCTACGGCTTCGTCGCCTCCGCCGGCGGCTCGATCGGCCTGCTGGCCGGCGGCCTCCTGACCGCGGCGCTCGACTGGCGCTGGATCTTCCTGGTGAACCTCCCGGTGGGGATCGCCACCGCGGTCGGCACGCTGCGGTACGTCGACGCCGGCACCCCGGCCGCGGGCAGCCGTCGGGCCGACGTCCCCAGCGCCGCCTTGCTCACCGCCGGTGTGATGGCCGGGGTCTACACGATCGTCGAGGTCGCCCAGCGCAGCCTGAGCGCCACCCTGGTCACCGGCGCTGTCTCGGCCGCGCTGCTGGTCGCCTTCGTCGTACGTCAGGCGCGGCTGGCGGAGCCGCTGCTGCCGCTGCGGCTGTTCCGCTCCCGGGTCGTGACCGGTGCCAACCTGGTGCAGGGGCTGCTGGTGGTCGGCATGTTCGGCACCTTCTTCCTCGGCTCGCTGTACCTGCAGGAGGTGCGCGGCTACGGCCCGCTCCAGATCGGGCTCGCCTTCCTCCCCGCGACTCTGGTGATGGGCGTGATGTCGCTGCGGCTCGCCGCGGGCGTCACCCGGCGGGTCGGCGAGCAGCCCACCCTGGTGCTCAGCCTGGTCATCCTCACCGGTGGTCTGCTGCTGATGACGCAGCTCCCGGTCGGCGGCTCGTACGTCGTGAACATCGCGCCGGCGATGGTCCTGACCGGACTGGGCGCCGGCCTCGGCTTCCCGGCCCTGACCGGGATGGCGATGTCCGCCGCGACGCCGGCCGACTCCGGCGTGGCCTCGGGCCTGTACAACACCACCGTCCAGGTCGGCGGCGCGATCGGGCTGGCGATGCTCTCCACCCTCGCCACCAGCCGCACCCACCACCTCGCCGCAGCAGGCGCCGGCCGGGCCGAGGCCCTCACCGGCGGGTTCCACCTGGCCTTCCTCGGTGCTGCCGCCGCGGCCGCACTCGCCGCCACCCTGGCGACCGTCCTGCTCCGTCCGGGCCGTCGGGTCGAGGTCGAGGACACGCGGGACCTCGTCGAGGCAGCCGGCTAGGACGGGTAGCCCGGGGCAGATGTCTGACGCTGGCCCCAGTGGCCCCGGCTCCACCATGTGAA
>CAWCNW010000016.1:0-194088 GCA_963796975.1 uncultured Actinomycetota bacterium | reverse complement strand
GGCGCCCTTGAGCAGGATCAGGCCCTTGTCGGCGTCGATCGCGTGGACGGTGACGTTCTGGGTGGTGACGGTCTCGTTGCCCATGTGGCCGGCCATCCGGACGCCCTTGAACACGCGACCGGGGGTCGCACAGGCGCCGATGGAGCCCGGCTTGCGGTGGTTGCGGTGGGCACCGTGGGAGGCGCCGACGCCGTGGAAGCCGTGACGCTTCATCACACCGGCGAAGCCCTTGCCCTTGGTCGTGCCGGTCACGTCGATCTCGTCGCCGGCGGCGAAGGTGTCGACGGCCAGCTCCTGACCGACGGTGTACGCCGTGGCGTCCGCCGTACGGATCTCGGCCACGTGCCGGCGGGGGGTGACCCCGGCCTTCACGAACTGGCCGGCGGCCGGCTTGGTGACCTTGCGGCCGTCGATCTCGCCGAACCCGACCTGGATGGCGTTGTAGCCGTCGGTCTCGGGCTTGCGGACCATGGTCACGACGTTCGTGGCCGCGGCGACGACGGTGACCGGGACGATCCGGTTGTTCTCGTCCCACATCTGGGTCATGCCGAGCTTGGTGCCCAGCAGGCCCTTCACGTTTCGTTCAACAGTCATGTCAGGAGCCTCAGAGCTTGATCTCGATGTCGACACCGGCGGGGAGGTCGAGGCGCATCAGGGAGTCGACGGTCTTCGGCGTGGGGTCGATGATGTCGATCAGCCGCTTGTGGGTGCGCATCTCGAAGTGCTCGCGCGAGTCCTTGTACTTGTGGGGCGAGCGGATGACGCAGTACACGTTCTTCTCGGTCGGCAGCGGCACGGGGCCGGCGACCTTGGCACCCGTGCGGGTGACGGTGTCCACGATCTTGCGCGCCGAGGTGTCGATCACCTCGTGGTCATAGGCCTTGAGCCTGATGCGGATCTTCTGTCCCGCCATAGGTCTCTCTCGTCCTTCGTGTCGTGCTGCTACGTCCTCCGCAGGGCCCCGGGACGGGGCCGAGCGCTGTCGTTCCTTGCCCTTCCGCACGCCGCGGACCCCGACCCCCGAGGTCGGGCGTGTCGCGGGTTTTCCGCGGCACACACCACCCCTCGCGGGTGGATCTGCATCATGTGGGTGGACACCCGGCCAGCAGGCCGGGCCTTCGGGTCTCCGACCGACGTACGTCGGTGTGGTGCGGCCGCACAAGACCACCGAACCAGCGGGAGACGCGATTCAACAATCAAGTGTGGTGCGCCCGGCGACCCGCCGGAGCAACCGGACAATCCTGACAGATGCCCCCCGCATGCGCCAAATCGTGTCGGAGGTCCACCTGAGATGCTGCGGTCAGGCACCGTCACCGGGTCTCGACCCGCTCTCGCGACCTCGTTCCTCGGTCGCGTCGCTTGCTCGACTGCCTCGCCCACGCTGTGCCCTCGTTCCTCGCGCACAGCTGCTCGGCAAGTGACAGGATGGCGCCCCGCGGGGCGTCCGGACACGGGGCCGGCCAGGGGCCCCAGGACGAGGGAGACAGCCGTGTCGGACGACCAGCCGCCGCCGCCCGGGTGGGTCCGTCCGGCGTCCCCTCCCCCGGGCTCGCAGCCGCAGCCGACCCCCGGTTGGGGCGCAGCGGCCGGTGCCCCGCCAGCACCGGGCTGGCAGCAGCCCGGTCCCGGCTACCCGCCCGGCCCGGCCGCGCCGTACCCCGCGCCGTACCCCGTGCAACCGCTGCTCGCTGCCCACAAGCCGGGGGCGATCCCGCTGCGCCCGCTGGTGCTCGGCGACGTCTTCGACGGCGCCTTCCGGATCATCCGCTACAACCCGCAGGCCACGGTGGGTGCGGCCGTGCTGGTCTCGGCGGTCGCGATGGTGATCCCGGTCGTGACCGGCCTGGTCACCGGCTCCACCGGCGGCCTGACCTTCGACACCAACGGCGACAGCCTCACCAGCGGCCAGGTCACCAGCCTGGTCGCGGCCTTCGGATCGCTCCTGCTCGGCACCCAGCTGCAGTCGATCGGGCTGCTCTTCGTGTCCGGGATGATCGCGCACGTGACCTCGGCGGCGGCCGTCGGTCGCAAGCTGACGATGGGCGAGGCCTGGGCCGCGACCCGCGGCAAGCGGTGGCGGCTGTTCGCGATGGCGGTCCTGCTCGCGCTGGTGGTCGTGGTGGCCGCCGCGGTGGTCGCCGGGATCCTGCTGGTGGGCATCTTCGCCTTCGACGCGCCCGTGGGCGACACCGTGGTCGTCGGGGTGCTGCTGGGGCTCCTGCTCGTGGTCGGCTACGTGTGGTTCTGGGTCCGGGTCCGCGCGCTGGCCGTGCCGACCCTGATGCTCGAGGACGTCGGCATCCTCGGCGCGCTACGTCGCGCCGTCCAGCTCAGCCGTCAACAGTTCTGGCGGCTGTTCGGGATCCTGCTGCTGATGGCGCTCGTCGTCGGCTTCGCAGGCGGGATCCTGCGCCTGCCGTTCAGCATCGCGGGCGAGATCTTCCTGCTCGACTCCGGGAACCAGTACGGGCTCACCCTCTACCTCCTCCTCACCGCCGTCGGCGTCGTGCTCTCCTCGGCCGTCCTCCAGCCGTTCCAGGCCGCCGTCAACGCCCTGCTGTACGTCGACCAGCGGATCCGCAAGGAGGCGTACGACGTCGAGCTGCTCGGCCGCGCCGGGATCCTGCGCGACTGATGTTCGCTCCCGCCCCTCCCCTGGACCCCTCCGGCGACGAGGGCCGGCGGCTGCTGCGCACCGAGCTGCTGCACCGCGAGTACCACGAGCAGAACCTCTGGCAGCGGCTTGTCGCCTGGCTGGGCCGGCTGTTCGACCGCAGCGTCCACGCCGCGTCGAGCTCCTCGGGCATCACCGTGTTCGTCACCATGCTCGTGGTGGCTCTGCTGCTGGCCGGGCTGCTGGTGGTGCTCTCCCGGCTGCGTCGCGACCGGCGGCGCCGGCAGGTGCGCACGGGTGCGCTGCTCACCGACGAGCGGGTGTCCGCCGCCGAGCTCCGTCGCCGGGCCGAGGCGTCGCTGGCCGAGGGGCGGCACGCGGAGGCGGTGGTCGACGGGTTCCGGGCGATCGCCACCCGGCAGATCGAGCGCGGCCGGCTCGACGACGAGCCCGGTGCGACCGCCCACGAGGTCGCGGCGCGGCTGGCTGCGTCGTACCCCGAGGCCGCGCCGGGGGTGGGCCGCAGCGCGGACCTCTTCGACGCGACGCTGTACGGCGATCGGCCGGCCACCGGCGACGACGCCCGCGACGTACTCCTGCTCGACGACACCCTGGCCGGCAGTCGATGAACGTCCTGGCACGCCACCGCACCACCGTGCTGATCCTCGGGGTGGCCCTGCTCGCCGTCGTCCTCACCGCCTGGCTGGGTCGCAACAATCGGACCTACGCCGGGGCGCTCGACCCCCAGAACCCGGACGGCGACGGTGCGCAGGCGCTGGCCCGCGTGCTCGGCGGGCAGGGCGTCTCCGTGGACGTCGTGCGCTCCGCAGCGGCATTCGACCGGGCCACCACCGACGCCTCGACGATGGTCGTGGTCACCGGCGCCGACCGGCTCGGCCGGTCGACGACGCAACGGCTGCTCGACCACCAGGGCGACGCGCGGCTCGTTGTCGTCGCGCCCGGTCCGGAGCTGACCGGGCTCCTCGGCGTCGGGACGTTCGGCGTGAGCACGACGCCGCACGGCGCGGTCGCCGCCGGTTGCCCGGCGTACGACGGGCTGGTGCTGCAGGTGGACACGGCCGACGCGTTCGACACCGACGGGTGCTTCCGCGCCCGCGGTGGTGTCCTCCTCGCCGAGCCGCGGCCCGGGCTCACCCTGCTCGGCGCGCCCGCGGCCTTGACCAACGACCAGATCCTCGACGGCGACAACGCCGCCGTCGCGCTGCGGCTGCTCGGCGGGCGCACCCACCTGGTCTGGTACGTGCCGTCGTTCGCCGACCTCGGTGGCAACGACGGGATCTCGCCGGCCAGCCTGCTCCCGCACTGGCTGGTGCCGGCCCTCTGGCTGCTGCTGATGACCGCCGTGGCCGTGGTGGTGTGGCGCTCGCGCCGGCTCGGGCCGCTGGCCGTCGAGCCGCTGCCGGTCGAGGTCAAAGCGGTCGAGACCACCCGGAACCTGGGCCGCCTGTACCGTCGCGCCGGCGATCGACAGCACGCGGCCGAGACGTTGAGGGCGGCCGCCCGGGTCCGGCTGGCGGAGCGGCTGCGCCTGCCTCAGCAGACCGACCACGCGACGCTCGCGACGGCGGTGGCCACCTATTCCGGACGCAGTGTCGACGAGGTCGACGTCCTGCTCCGGCCCGACGCCGAACCACCCGCCCACGACCGCGACCTGGCCGACCTGGCCCGCCGCCTCGACGAGCTCGACAGAGAGGTCACACCCACATGAGCGACTCCCTGACCGGCGCCCACACCAGCGCCGCGGCGAGCCAGGAGGCCCGCGCGCGTCTGGGTGCCGTCCGGTCCGAGGTGGCCAAGGCCGTCGTCGGCCAGGACGCCGCGGTCTCCGGGCTGCTGGTCGCCATGCTCTGCGGCGGGCACGTGCTGATGGAGGGGGTGCCCGGGGTCGCCAAGACGCTGCTCGTGCGCAGCCTCGCGGCCGCGCTGTCGGTGGGGACCAGCCGGGTGCAGTTCACGCCCGACCTGATGCCCGGCGACATCACCGGCTCGATGGTGATGGACGGCGCCCGCGGTGAGCTCACCTTCCGTCCCGGTCCGGTGTTCACCCACCTGCTGCTCGCCGACGAGATCAACCGCACCCCGCCCAAGACCCAGTCGGCGCTGCTGGAGGCGATGGAGGAGGGTCAGGTCTCCGTGGACGGCGTGTCCCACCCGCTGCCGCAGCCGTTCCTGGTCGCCGCGACGCAGAACCCGGTCGAGTACGAGGGCACCTACCCGCTGCCCGAGGCCCAGCTCGACCGCTTCCTGCTGAAGGTGGTGCTACCCGTGCCCGAGCGGACCGAGGAGCTGGAGATCGTGCGGCGGCATGCGGCCGGGTTCGACCCGCACGACGTGGCCGGGTCTGGGGTGTCGGCGGTCGCCGGCGCCGCCGACATCGAGGCCGGGCGCCGCGCCGTACAGGCCGTGCAGCTGTCTCCCGAGGTCGCCGGGTATGTGGTCGACGTCGCCCGGGCGACCCGTCAGGCGCCGTCCCTCGGGCTCGGCGCGAGCCCGCGCGGCGCGGTCTCGCTGATGCGTACGGCGCGCGCGTGGGCCTGGCTGTCCGGGCGCGACTTCGTGACCCCCGACGACGTCAAGGCGCTCGCGCAGGCGACCCTGGCCCACCGGCTCTCCTTGCGGCCCGAGGCCGAGCTCGAGGGCGTCGACGTGAGCGCCGTCCTCGCCTCCGCTCTCGGCTCCGTCGCCGTCCCGCGCTAGCTCGATGTCCATCACCGGGCGCGTCCCGCTGCTGCTCCTGCTGGGGCTGGTGGCGGTGGTGCTGCGCCCGACGCTGGGCACGATGTGGCTGTGGGTGCTGGTCGTCGTGCTGGTGACCGGGCTCGACGTCCTTCTGGCGCCGTCGCCGCGGGGGATCACCGTGGAGCGGCTGCCGATCGACCGGGTGCGGGCCGGGCAGGAGTCCGCCAGCACGCTGGCCGTCGGCAACGACGGCCGCCGGCGTACGACGCTGCTGGTGCGCGACGCCTGGCAGCCGACGGCCGGGGTGACCGGGAACCGGCACCGGCTCCGGCTCTCGCCGGGTGACCGCAGCCTGGTCACCAGCTCGCTGCGCCCGACCCGCCGCGGCGAGCTGCACGCGCTCGGGGTCACCGTCCGGACGCTGGGTCCGCTGGGCCTGGCAGCCCGGCAGACGACGCGCGAGGTCGTGGGCCGGGTCCGTTCGGTGCCGCCGTTCGAGTCCCGCAAGCACCTGCCCTCGCGGCTGGCCCGGCTACGCGACCTCGACGGCCGGTCGGCGGTGCGGGTGCGGGGTCAGGGCACCGAGTTCGACTCGCTGCGGGAGTACGTGCGCGGCGACGACGTGCGCTCGATCGACTGGCGCGCCTCCGCGCGCAACCGCACCGTCGTGGTCCGGACCTGGCAGCCCGAGCGGGACCGGCGGGTGGTGCTGGTGCTCGACACCTCGCGGGTCTCGGCCGGTCGGGTGGACGACGTACCGCGGCTGGACTCCGCGATGGAGGCCGCGCTGCTGCTGACCGCGCTGGCCGTCCGGGCCGGCGACCGGGTGGACGTCGTGGCGGGTGACCGGCGGGTGCGGACCCGGCTGCGGCTGGCCGGGGCGCGCGACGCGACGAACCGGCTCGAGGACGCACTGGCCACGCTGCAGCCGGAGATCGCCGAGGCGGACTGGACCGCACTGGCGAGCGCCGTCCAGGCGACCGGGCGGCAGCGGGCGCTGGTGTGCCTGCTCAGCCCGCTGGAGCCGTCGGCGGTCGAGGAGGGGCTGCTGCCCGTGCTGCCGGTGCTGGTCCGGCACCATCGGGTCGTGCTGGCCTCGGTCCGCGACCCGGAGCTGGAGCGGATGGCGCGGTCGCGTGACGGGCTCGACGAGGTGTACGCCGCGGCCGCGGCCGAGCAGACGCTGGCCCGACGCCGTCGCACCGCCGACCTGCTCGCCACCCTCGGCGTCGACGTCATCGACGTACCGGCCGAGGCGCTGCCGCCCGCCCTCGCCGACCACTACCTCGCCCTCAAGGCCCGCGGCCTGCTCTGACCCGACCGGCCCGGGCACCGCCCGCTGGACGTCCGCTCCGCTGCGCGATTTCATGAGGGTCGTGTACCTGAGAACGGGCCAGAGCGCGGTCTCAGACACACGACTCGAATCTCGGTCAGGTCACGTGGATACGGCGTGCCCCGAGGTTCACGCCTGGGTGGCGACCCGGTCCTCGAGGAGGGCGGGGTCGACGTCGCCGGTATGGCCACGGGCGACCGCGCGGCGGCCGAGGACGAAGACGTAGGCCAGGAAGGTGGCCTCGGCGAGGATCCCGATCGCGATCCGGGCCCACGTCGGCAGCGGGCTCGGGGTCACGAACGCCTCGATGCAGCCGCTGACCGCGAGGACGCCGACCAGACCGAGGGCGACGGTCCCGGCCGTCCGGCCCTCGCGGGCGAACGACTGGCCGCGGCTCAGGTCGCCCGGCTCCACCCACGACCAGAACAACCGGAGCCCGACGCCGCCGGCCACGAACACCGCGGTCAGCTCGAGCAGCCCGTGCGGGAGGATCAGCCCCCAGAACTCCGGGCCGCGCCCGTGCCGGGTCATGATCGAGCCGATGATCGCGAGGTTCGAGACGTTCTGGAACAGCAGGATGACGACCGGCAGCCCGAGCGAGCCGAGCGCGAGAAGAAGGCCGGTGACCCACACGTTGTTGGTCCAGACCTCGGCGGCGAAGTGGCCAGCGGCGTACTGGCTGTAGTAGCCGGCGAAGTCGTGGTTGACCAGCTGGTCGACGTCGCGCGGTGACAGCAGGCTCTGCTCCATGTCGGGGTGCGCGAGCAGCCACCACATCATCACGAAGACGGTGAGCACGCTGGCCGCGGTGGTGCCGATCCACCACCAGCGGAGCCGGTACAGGGCCGCCGGGAAGCGCTCGGTGACAAAGGTGAGTACGCCGTGCCAGGTGCCGCTCCGGGTCCGGCCGGAGCGGTTGCGGGCCCGGCTGAGCAGCAACGAGAGATAGGTGATCAGGGTGGCGTCGGGCGTCGCCGTACGGATCACCGAGAGGTGGGTCGCGACCCGTTGGTAGCGCTCGACCAGCTCGTCGCTCTCGTGCCCGTCGAGACGACGCTTGCGCGTGAGCGCCTCGAGCCGCTCCCACTCCTGGTGGTGAGCCAGCACATACGCGTCCAGGTCCACGCGGGAGAGCCTAGGGTGAGCGCGATGTCGACACCGGACTTCGCGATGCTCACCCCCGACGACCTCGTCACCGGCGAGGCCGTCGCCCTCGACCTGCCCCCGGCCACGGTCGGCTCCCGGATGGGCTCCGGCCTGATCGACGTCGCCGCGCTGCTCACCCTCGCGGTCGGCGTGTTCTTCCTGGCCTTCGTCTCGACCGCGAACTCCGACGGCGCCCTCCAGCACGTCGCTCTGGTCTGCTCGTTCATCGTGGTCTTCCTCGTCTACCCCACCACCCTGGAGACCGTCACCCACGGCAAGTCGTTCGGCAAGCTCGCGCTGGGGCTCCGGGTCGTCCGCGACGACGGCGGCACCGTCACCGCCCAGCAGTCGTTCGTCCGGGCGTTGATCGGGATCGTCGAGATCTACGCGCTGTACGGCGGACCGGCGTTCTTCTGCTGCCTGATCAGCGCACGCGGGAAGCGGATCGGCGACCACGCCGCCGGCACGTACGTCGTACGCGACCGGGTCCGGCTGGCCCTGCCACCCGCGGTGCCGATGCCCGCTGCGCTCGCGGCATGGGCCGGCGCCGCCGACATCGCGACCCCGCCGGTCGGTCTCACCCTGGCGGTGCGGCAGTACCTCGGCCGGCTCCCCGCCCTCGACCCCGCGTCCCGCGACCGGCTCGGCGCGATGCTGGCGACCCGGATGTCGGAGTACGTCGCGCCCCCACCGCCGCCGGGCACCACCTCGTGGGACTTCCTGGCAGCGGTCGGCGCCGCCCGCCGCGACCGCGACCTGGCCCGGCTGCACCGCGACGAGACGTTGCGGGCCCGGCTCACCGCCCGCTCGCGCTGAGGCTTGTCGGCACATGGCTGCGCCGGTCGGCTGACCGAGATCAGTTGCCGACGACGACGCTCCCCAGGGCGAACAGCCCGAAGACCCCGACGACGAGCACGCTCAGTGCGAAGAGTGCGGTGGCGACGATGCCGAGGATCCGGCCGATGGTCGCCTCGGTGCGACCGCCGACCGGCGCCTGAGACGAGTCGATCTCCTGGACCACGCGGTTGCCCATCACCCAGGCGAACGGGCCGACAGGCCCGCACACCACCAGGCTCACGATGCCCAGCACGAGAACGGTGATCGCCTGCGGGTGGTTCGGCGGCGGGGGCGCGTACGGCGGCTGCATCGGCTGCTGCGGCGTCGGCGGCTGCGTCATGGCGCCGAGTGTCCCAGTCGACGTACCTTGTCCGGCGACCGACTCGCGCCTACCGTCGAAGCATGCCGGGAGGCATTTGGTCCGGAGTGATCGTGCTCGCCGAGGTGACCCTGATGGGTGTCGCCCTGCTCGGCTGCGTGTTCTACCTGGATAACCTGATCGCGCTCGGCCGATGGGTCGGACGGCGGCTGCACCTCCTCGCACCCGCCCCCCCGATCGCGGCCGCGATGCCGATCGAGCGGATCGCGGCCGACCTCCGGCGGATCCGGCCGCAGGCCCTGCGCCCGGCCATCGGTACGCCGTACTCCCGACGGCTCGCGATCGTGGCGGCGTACGACGACGTGCTGCTGGACGCCTGTCGCGCGCTCGGCGTCTCCACCGAGCTCGACCGGATCACCGATTCTCTCGAGCGCGAGAGCGAGCGGATGCGCGCCGAGCACGAGCTGGAGAAGGCCGGCGTCGACCTCGGCTGAGCGCTGTCAGCGGCGGGTGTAGGCGAGGTCGGTGATCGCGCGGCCCGCCTCGAGCCCCTTGCGCTCGAACTTCGTCACCGGCCGCTCGGCCCAGCGCTCCACGACACCGCCGTCGAGGCTTGGCTCGGCATCGAGGACCGCCTGCATCTGGTGGGCGTAGTCGCCCCAGTCGGTGGCCAGACGCCACGTCGCGCCCGGGGCCAGCCGCGACGCCGCCAGCCCCGCGAACGGCGCGTCCACCAGCCGCCGCTTGTGGTGGCGCGTCTTGGGCCACGGGTCGGGGAAGAACGTCCACAGCTCCGCGACCGACGCCGGCGCGACGAGGTGCTCGACCGCCCAGACAGCGTCGACCGAGCAGAACCGCACGTTCGTGGCGCCTGCTGCCGCCACCTCGGCCAGGGAGGCGGCAACGCCCGGGCTCCAGACCTCCAGCGCCAGCACGTCGTACGACGGGCGGGCGGCGGCGAGCACGCCGGTCGCCTCTCCGACCCCGGACCCGATCTCGACCACCAGCGGCGCCTCGCGGCCGAACCAGCGGGTCAGAGCGAAGCCGGGCTGGTCGACGGCCTCGTCGGGGATCACCCAGGCCTCGTGGTGGGCGTCCCAGGCCTCCTGCTGGCTCGGCGTGAAACGGCTGCCCCGCCGCGAGTAGCTGAGCACCTCGCGGATCCTCCGGCCGTCGTCGGTGAACCGGTGGTGCGGACGCGCCGGCGGCATCGGGTCGGGGGACATGGGCGTCATTCTGGCCGAGCCCTGCTTCTGGCAGGATCTCGGCCGTGATCGACCCACGACCCCTCTGGGACTTCGACGACCCGGCGTCGTCCGGTGAGCGCTTCCTCGACGCGGCGGAGCACGCCGAGGAGCCCGACAGGACCGCGTGGCTGACGCAGTACGCCCGCGCGCTCGGGCTGCAGGAGCAGTACGACCAGGCCACCCGGGTCCTCGACGGCCTCACTTCCGCCGACCCGCAGGCCGCGACGTACCTCCGGCTGGAGCGCGGCCGCGTGCTGCGCTCGTCGGGACACCCGGACGAGGCGCGTCCGCACTTCGAGGCCGCCGCCGTGAGCGCCGAGGCGGGTGGCCTCGAGGCCCTGCACATCGACGCGCTCCACATGGTCGCCCTGGTGGCCCCGGCCGAGGAGCAGCTGGCGCTGAACCAGCGCGCCCTCGAGATCGCCCGGGCGGCGACCGAGGAGCGGGCCCGCAACTGGGACGCCTCGCTGCTCAACAACATCGGGATGACCTACGCCGACGCGGGCGACTTCGAGGCGGCACTGGCCACTTTCGAGGAGGCCCTGGAGGCCCGCGAGCGGATCGGCGACCCGGCCGAGATCCGGGTCGCGCGCTGGATGATCGGCTGGTCGCTGCGGAACCTCGGGCGCCGCGACGAGGCAGTCGCGGTGCAGCGGGCGCTCAAGGTGGAGCTCGACGACGTCGGCGAGACCGATGAGTACGTCGACGAGGAGCTGGCGCTGCTCGCGGACTGAGCTACTCCGGCAGCTGGTAGTCGAGGTCGTAGGTGTGGGTGCCGGACTCGTCGATGGTGAGCGTGAGGGTGCCCTCGAGACCGGCCAAGGCGTCGGAGCCGGAGCCGGGGACCACCTCGTAGCGGAGGTCCTGCGCGTCGCCGCGCATCACGCCGTACTGCTGGAAGGCGAAGCCGCCCTCGAGTCCGTGGAGCTTCCCGGAGACCAGCTCGAGGGCGACGTAGCCGGCGTGGCCCAGGCTCGGGTCGCCGGCGGACAGCATCAGCCCGGTGCTGGTGGCGTCGAGGTCACCGTGCCACCGCTTGACCAGGTCGAGTCGGCCGATGCCGGAGTCGTCGGAGGGCTGCGGGGTGATGGTGACCTCGAAGGTGCCGTGTGCTCGACTCATCCGCTCACCTTGTCAGCCCTCGCCGACACCGACCAGGCCGGCGGCCCGGGCGGGTGCGGTGTAGGCCACGGCCAGGGAGGCGATCGTCTCGTGGGCGTTGAGCCCGCTCGGGTTCGGCACCACCCACAGCTCGGCACCGGCCAGACGGTCCGGCTGCCGCCCCGGCGCGGCCTTCGGCTGCTGGAACGCAGTGCGGTACGCCGTGACGCCGAGGACGGCGACGACGCGGGGCCGGTGCTCCGCCACGAACGCCTCGAGCCGGACCCCGCCCTCGGCCAGCTCCGCCTTGGTCAGCTCGTCGGCGCGGGCGGTGGCACGCCGTACCAGGTTGGTGATGCCGACACCCCGGGCAGCCAGAGCGGCGAGGTCGGCCTCGGTCATGCCGGGCGGCGCGCCGTTCAGCGGCGCGAGCAGTCCCGCCCCCACCAGGGCCGGCCGGAACCGGTTGCCGGGGTTGCCGAAGTGGATGCCGGTGGCCGCGGTCATCAGGCCGGGGTTGATGCCGACGAACAGCAGCCGCATCCCGGGCCCGGCCAGGTCGGGCACCTCCGCGTCGCGGAAGGACTCCAGCTCGGCACGGGTGAAGCGCGGCACGGCGCTCACCCTCTCACGGCGTACCCGCGCCGGACCGGGCCCCGGCCGCGGACCGGCTGGTAGCCGTCGAAGCGGGACTCGAGCACCCCCTCGCCGCCGGTCAGGTCGGGCAGCTGACGCTGGAGCTCGTGGAGCCGGGCCGCCGGCAGCCGCGCCTCGAGGGTCGCGTAGTCGCCGCGCGAGGTCTGGTCCGCCAGCTCCGCCCCCCAGCGGCCCAGCAGGCGCTGCAGGGCCGGCGTGCTGTCGGTGGGCACCTCGAGCGAGACCCGGAGGATCGGCTCGCACACCCGCGTCCCAGCCCGGGCCAGGGCCTGCCGCAGCACGATCGGCGTCAGCTTGCGGTAGTCGAGCGCGGTCGGCAGGTCGCCGCGCGTCGAGGGCGGCCCGTCCCAGGAGGCATAGGCGATGTCGGTCAGCGTGACCCGGCAGTCGGTGACGGCCCAGCCGGACAGGCCGCGCTGGAGGGTGCGTACGACGTGCCGCTCCATCACCGCGGCGAAGGCCTCGGCGCTCTTGAAGAGGAACAGCGGTACGCCGCGGGACTGCACCGCCATCGTGAAGCTCACCCCCGACCCGGGTGTGGTCGGCGAGATCCGCAGCCCGATCGTGGCGCCGTACGGGTTGGAGTCGGTGTTGAGCACCTCGACCGCGGAGCCGGCCCGGCGTGGACGCTCGACGTGCAGGACGCTCGCGTCGGAGAACTCCGCCTCCACGCCGTACTCCTCCGCCAGCGTGGCCGCGAGGACCTCCTGCTGGACGCGGCCGTAGAGCGACACGACCACCTGGCCGTCGTCGTCGCTGCGGGCGTCGATCAAGGGGTCCTGGTCCGCCAGTGCCGCCAGCGCGGCCCGCAGCGCCGGACCCTGCTCGGGCCGGATGGCCGTCACCGACGCCTCCAGCGTCGGCGGGGCGAAGTGGTGGTCGTCGGCGTCCCGCGGTACGCCGAAGCAGTCACCGACCCGGACCGCGCCGAGCCCGTGCAGACGGGCGATCTGGCCGGCCCCGGCCTCGCTCGCGCGGACCCAGTGCCCGGCCTCGAAGAGCTGGACGCCCGAGACCTTGCCGAGGCGGCCCACCGGCAGTTCGAGGCGCTGTCGCAGCCCGACCGAGCCGGTGAAGACCCGCACGTAGGCGACCTTCTCACCGGCCGCACCGCGCTCCACCTTGAACACCCGGCCCGAAGGGGCGGCGTCCGCCGGAGGCGTCGGGATCGGGAGCAGGTCGGCGATGCCCTGCATGAGCTCCGCCACCCCGGCGCCGGTGGCGGCCGAACCGGCGTACACCGGATGCAGCAGTCCGGCGGCGGTCTGCTCGGCGATGCCACGGCGCAGGGTGCGCATCGAGCGCGCCCGCCCCTCGACGTACGCCGCGAGGAGGGCGTCGTCGTGCTCGGCGAGCGCCTCGATCTCGCGGTCGCGGAAGCCGGCGTCGTCCGGTCGGTACGGCGAGAAGGTCGCCGCCCGGCTGCCCGCGTCGTGGACCTCGCCCATCGGCAGGAGGTCGGGGCTGAGCCGTTTCGCCACCGCAGCCAGGACGGCGTCGACGTCGGCGCCGACCCGGTCGACCTTGTTGACGAACAGCAGGGTCGGGATGTGCAGGCGCTGCAGGGCGCGCATCAGGATCCGGGTCTGCGGCTGGACCCCCTCGACCGCCGACAGCACGAGGACGGCGCCGTCGAGGACGGCCAGCGAGCGCTCCACCTCCGCGATGAAGTCGGGGTGACCGGGAGTGTCGACGACGTGGACGGTCAGGTCGCCGAGCGGGAACGCCACGACGGCCGCGCGGATGGTGATGCCGCGGCGGCGCTCGAGGGTGAGGGTGTCGGTCTGGGTGGTCCCGGAGTCGACGGACCCGGGAGCGTCGATGACGCCTGCGAGGTGCAGGAGCCGCTCGGTGAGCGTGGTCTTACCGGCGTCGACGTGCGCCAGGATGCCGAGGTTGAGTGAACGTGCGAGCACGCGTGATCCCTTCGAGGTGACGGAGCTGGGCGGGAGCGTGCGTTCCTCGCATCAGCTGGCCTCCTCGGGGATCTCGGGCCGGGCGGTTCCGGCCGCCGCCACGGTACGTCGTACCGGCGCCTGGCGGCCACGGGTTTTTCCGGGTGCGCCGGGGCAGTGCCGCCCGTAGGGTGCGCGTCATGCAGGCACGTCGGCGCAACGGCGCGCTGCCGGTGGCCGGACAGGTCACCTCGCTGGAGCTGTTCTTCGACCTGGTCTTCGTCTTCACGATCACCCAGCTGACCGCGACCGTGCAGGCCGGCGGCTGGGCGGTCACCGGCCGGTCCGCGCTGCTCCTGCTACTGCTGTGGTGGATGTACGGCGGGTACGCCTGGCTCACCAATGCCGCCCCGCCGGTCACCCCGAAACGCCGCGCGCTCCTGGTACTCGGCATGATCGGCTTCTTCGTCACCGCGATGGCGATCCCGCACGCCTACGGGTCGGACCGCATCGTGTTCGCCTGCGGCTACCTGTTCGTGGTGGTCGTGCACGCCGGCATGTACGTCACCGAGGCCGCCCGGATCACCCGCGGCATGGTGGTGCAGCTGCTCGGCTGGAACCTGCTGGGCGCGCTGCTCGGGCTGGTCGGCGCGCTGTTCTTCGAGGACATCCTGGTGTGGTGGTGGCTCGGGGCGTTCGTGATCGCGGTGGTGCTGCCGCGGCTGGTGCGGATCACCTCGCTGAACGACGTCGAGGACGACGGCGGCCCGTCGTTCGAGCTGGTGCCCGGTCACTTCGTGGAGCGGCACGGCCTGATGCTGCTGATCGCGCTGGGCGAGTCGGTGCTGGCCATCGGCGTGGGACTGGGCACCGGCACCCGCTCCATCGGCCTCGAGCAGATCGCCTTCGCCGCGATCAGCCTGCTGCTGGCGACCACGCTGTACTGGTCGTACTTCGGGGTCGGGGAGGACCACCGGGCCGAGGAGGCGCTCGACGCCCTGCCGCCGGAGCGGGCCCAGGCGGCCGGGCTCGCGTCGTACGGCTATGCCTTCTTCGTGGTCCTCTTCGGCATCGTGCTCGCCGCCGCCGGCCTCCACCACGCGCTGGTGCATCCGACCGAGGCGCTCAGCTGGGAGTACGCCGGGCAGCTCTGTGTCGGCGTCGGGCTGTTCTGGGTCGGGCTCGGGCTGTTCCGGCTGGCGCTGGGCCTGTCCGGCGGTTGGCCGCGGATCGCCGGCGGGGTGGTGCTCGGCGCGGTGATCGTGGTCGGGGCGACGGTCTCCGGGCTGGCCGCCCTGGTCTGCCTGCTGGCCGGCTCCGGCGTCCTCGTGGTGGCCGAACAGCGGAACACGGGCGTCACCGAGGCCGCCTGACCCCGTCGACGCAGAACGGCCCCGGACCGAGGTCCGGGGCCGTGCTGGTGGAACGAGGTGTTACTTGCTGATCTTGGTGACCCGGCCGGCGCCGACGGTGCGGCCACCCTCACGGATCGCGAACCGCAGGCCCTCCTCCATGGCGATCGGCTGGATCAGCTCGACGGCCATCTCGGTGTTGTCGCCGGGCATGACCATCTCGGTGCCCTCGGGGAGGGTCACGACGCCGGTCACGTCCGTGGTGCGGAAGTAGAACTGCGGGCGGTAGTTGTTGAAGAACGGCGTGTGACGGCCGCCCTCCTCCTTCGACAGGATGTAGACGCTCGCGTCGAAGTTGGTGTGCGGGGTCGTCGTGCCGGGCTTGATCACGACCATGCCGCGCTCGACGTCCTCGCGCTTGGTGCCACGGAGCAGCAGCCCGACGTTCTCGCCGGCCTGGCCCTCGTCGAGCAGCTTGCGGAACATCTCGACGCCGGTGACCGTCGACTTCTGCGAACCCTCGCGGATGCCGATGATCTCGACCTCCTCGTTGATCTTGACGATGCCGCGCTCGATGCGGCCCGTGATCACGGTGCCACGACCGGTGATCGTGAAGACGTCCTCGACGGGCATGAGGAACGGCTTCTCGGTGTCACGCTCGGGGGTCGGGATGTACTCGTCCACGGCGTTCATCAGCTCGAGCACCGAGGCGCCCCACTTCTCGTCGCCGTTCAGCGCCGGGAAGGCAGCCACCTTGATGACGGGGATGTCGTCGCCGGGGAACTCGTACTCGGAGAGGAGCTCGCGCACCTCCATCTCGACGAGCTCGATGAGCTCCTCGTCGTCGACCATGTCGCACTTGTTGAGCGCGACCACGATCGCCGGGACGCCGACCTGGCGGGCGAGCAGCACGTGCTCACGCGTCTGGGGCATCGGGCCGTCGGTGGCGGCGACCACGAGGATCGCGCCGTCCATCTGGGCCGCACCGGTGATCATGTTCTTGATGTAGTCCGCGTGCCCCGGGCAGTCGACGTGGGCGTAGTGACGCGCCTCGGTCTGGTACTCGACGTGCGCGATCGAGATGGTGATACCGCGCTGACGCTCCTCAGGGGCCTTGTCGATCTCGTCGAACGGCGTGAAGGGGTTCAGGTCGGGGTGCTGGTCGTGCAGGACCTTGGTGATCGCCGCGGTCAAGGTGGTCTTGCCGTGGTCGATGTGACCGATCGTGCCGATGTTGACGTGCGGCTTGGTCCGCTCGAACTTCGCCTTAGCCACTGTGGGCTCCTCCTGTTGTTGTCACTTGACTCGTTGATTCTGCTGGATAGCCGACGATCCGGCCAAATGCCCCCGTCCTGACCGGGGGACCTGGTTGGCGACTACTCGCCGCGGACCTTCTTGACGATCTCGTCGGCGATGCCCGATGGGACCTCGGCGTACGAGTCGAACTCCATCGAGTACGACGCCTGGCCGGAGGTCTTGGACCTCAGGTCACCGACGTACCCGAACATCTCCGACAGCGGCACGAGGGCGTTGATGACCATGTCACCGTGGCGCTCCTCCTGCGACTGGATCTGGCCGCGGCGGCTGTTGATGTCGCCGATGACGGTGCCCAGGAACGTGTCCGGGGTGATCACCTCGACGGCGAACATCGGCTCCAGCAGCACGGGCTTGGCCATGCGCGCGGCCTCCTTGAAGGCCTGGTTGCCGGCGATCTTGAAGGCCAGCTCCGAGGAGTCGACGTCGTGGTAGGCGCCGTCCTCGAGGGTGAACTTCACGTCGACCATGGGGTAGCCGGCGAGCACGCCGAACTCCATGGCGTCCTGGCCACCCTGGTCGACCGACGGGATGTACTCGCGCGGGATGCGACCACCGGAGACGTTGTTGATGAACTCGTAGCCGGCGCCCTGTCCGGTCTCGGGGTCGATGCTCGGCTCGAGGCTGATCACGACCTTCGCGAACTGACCCGAACCACCGGTCTGCTTCTTGTGGGTGTAGCTGTGGTTCAGGACGGGCTTGCGCAGCGTCTCGCGGTAGGCCACCTGCGGCTTGCCGACGGTCGCCTCGACGCGGAACTCGCGCTTCATCCGGTCCACGAGGATCTCCAGGTGGAGCTCGCCCATGCCGGCGATGATCGTCTGGCCGGTCTCCTCGTCGGTCTTGACCGTGAAGGTCGGGTCCTCGTCGGAGAGCCGCTGGATCGCGGTGCCCAGCTTCTCCTGGTCGCTCTTGGTCTTGGGCTCGATCGCGACCTCGATGACCGGGGCCGGGAACGACATCGACTCGAGGACGACGGGGTTCTGCAGGTCGCTGAGGGTGTGACCGGTCTTGGTGTCCTTCAGACCCATCACGGCCACGATCTGCCCTGCGCCGACCGACGCGATCTCCTCACGCTTGTTGGCGTGCATCTGGTAGACCTTGCCGATCCGCTCCTTCTTCCCCGTCACGGAGTTGAGGACGGTCGCGCCGGCCTCCAGCTTGCCGGAGTAGACGCGCACGTAGATCAGCTTGCCGAGGTGCGGGTCGGAGGCGATCTTGTAGGCCAGGCCGGAGAACGGCTGGTCGTCGGACGGCATCCGCTCGATCTTCTCGTCCTCGTTGTTGACCTTGTGGCCGACGATCGCGTCGATGTCGAGGGGGCTCGGCAGATAGTTCACGACGGCGTCGAGCAGGGGCTGAACGCCCTTGTTCTTGAACGCCGTACCGCACAGCACCGGGTTGATCTTGTCGGCGAGGGTGGCGCGACGGATGCCGGCCTCGAGCTCGTCGACGGAGAGGTCCTCGCCGTCGAGGTACTTGATCATGATGTCGTCGTCGGCCTCGGCGAGCGTCTCGAGGAGCTTCTCGCGGTACTCGTCGGCCTGGGCCCGCAGCGACTCCGGGATCTCCTCGACCTCGTAGTCCTCGCCCATCGTGGTCTCGCCGCGCCAGGTGAGGGCGCGCATGCCGACCAGGTCGACGACGCCGAGGAAGTCGTGCTCGGCACCGATCGGGAGCTGGAGCACGAGCGGGGTGGAGTTGAGGCGCTCGACCATCATGTCGACGCAGCGGAAGAAGTCCGCACCGGTGCGGTCCAGCTTGTTGACGAAGCACATCCGGGGCACGGAGTACTTGTTCGCCTGGCGCCAGACCGTCATCGTCTGCGGCTCGACGCCGGCCACACCGTCGAAGACGGCGACGGCGCCGTCGAGGACGCGCAGGGAGCGCTCGACCTCGGCGGTGAAGTCGACGTGCCCGGGGGTGTCGATGATGTTGATCTGGTGGTCCTTCCACCAGCAGGTGGTCGCGGCGGACGTGATGGTGATGCCGCGCTCCTGCTCCTGCTCCATCCAGTCCATCGTGGCCGCGCCCTCGTGGACCTCACCGATCTTGTAGGTGATGCCGGTGTAGAAGAGGATGCGCTCGGTGGTGGTGGTCTTACCGGCATCGATGTGCGCCATGATCCCGATGTTGCGGACCTTCTTCAGGTCCGTGGTGATGTCGACAGCCACTGTCGGTTCGTTTCCTTAGGTAGGACGTGGGACCCACCGGTGCTCACGTCGTACCGGCCCTGTTTCGGGCCCGTACGACGAGGTCACCAGCGGTAGTGGGCGAAGGCCTTGTTGGACTCGGCCATCTTGTGGGTGTCCTCGCGCTTCTTCACTGCGGCACCCAGGCCGTTGGAGGCGTCGAGGATCTCGTTCATCAGGCGCTCGGACATGGTCTTCTCGCGACGGTCCGCGGCGTACCCGACCAGCCATCTCAACGCGAGCGTGGTGCCGCGTGTTCCCTTGACCTCGATCGGGACCTGGTAGGTCGCGCCACCGACGCGGCGGGACTTGACCTCGATGGCCGGCTTCACGTTGTCCATGGCGCGCTTGAGCGTGACCACGGGGTCGGTGCCGGTCTTGGTGCGGCAGCCCTCGAGGGCGGTGTAGACGATGCGCTGGGCGACCTGCTTCTTGCCGTCCTGGAGCACCTTGGAGACCAGCTGGGTGACCAGCTGCGACCCGTAGACGGGATCGACGTCGAGCGGCCGCTTGGGCGCGGGACCCTTGCGTGGCATATCAGCTCTTCTCCTTCTTCGCGCCGTACCGGCTGCGAGCCTGCTTGCGGTTCTTCACGCCCTGGGTGTCGAGCGTGCCGCGGATGATCTTGTAACGGACACCGGGGAGGTCCTTCACCCGGCCGCCGCGGACGAGCACGATCGAGTGCTCCTGGAGGTTGTGACCGACGCCCGGGATGTACGCCGTGACCTCGACGCCGCTCGACAGGCGCACGCGGGCGACCTTGCGGAGGGCGGAGTTCGGCTTCTTCGGGGTGGTGGTGTAGACGCGGGTGCAGACCCCGCGCCGCTGCGGACTGCCCTTGAGGGCCGGCGTCTTGGACTTCGACGGCTTGTCCTGGCGGCCCTTGCGGACCAACTGCTGAATGGTGGGCACTCGGTGGTTCCCTTTCGGTCTTTACCTCAGGCCCGGCGCCTTGCCGGGCACGATGATGTCGCGCTGTTGCTCTGTGTGCCGTGGTGACTTCGCGCCGCCCCGCACCTGAGGGTGGAAGGAGGGCATGCGCAGCGGTCCGGTCGCGCCGGACACGGTTCTCAAGGTTACCCGCGTTGACCCCCCCGGCCAAAACGAGATCCAGCGAGGACGGTCCGACGCGACGCAGTCGCGGTGGACCGGCCGGAGCGAGCGCGAAGCGAGCTTGCTCGCGAGCCCACCGGGACTGAGAATGCTCGAGCGTCCGACGGCGGCGTCGAGCCGGCCCGAGGTCACGCCGCCTGGGCGACGCTCTCCGGCTCGGCGGCCGCCGCGGCCTCGGCCGCCTCCCGCGACGGACGCGCGAAGAGCGCGAGCGCCACCAGGACCCCGAAGATCGTGAGCAGCCCGCCGCCGATCAGCGTCCAGCGGGCGCCGAAGTGCTGCCCGACCCAGCCGATGATCGGCGAGCCGAGCGGGGTGCCACCCATCACGATGGTCATGTAGAGCGCCATCACCCGGCCGCGGAGAGCCGGGGCGGACTCGAGCTGCACGGTGGCGTTGGCTGAGTTCAGCATGGTGATGGTGCACAGGCCGATCACGGGGCAGAACAGCGCGAACGCGACGTACGTCGGCATCAGACCCGCGACGATCTCGGCGACACCGAAGCCGACGGCGGCGCCCACCAGCAGCCGGACCCGGATCCGGACCCGGCGCGCGGCGAGCAGCGCGCCGGCCAGGGAGCCGACCGCCATCGCCGACCCGAGGATCCCGAACTCCCCGGCGCCCTTGCCGAAGACCTGGGTGGCCATCAGTGCCGAGGTGATCTGGAAGTTCATCCCGAAGGTGCCGGCGAAGAACACCATCACCAGGATCATCATCATCTTCGGCTGACTCCGGATGTAGCGGACGCCCTCGAGGAGCTGGCCCGGGGTGCGGGCGACCGGCTTGGGTGAGTGCAGGAGCGAGGCATCCATGTGCCCCAGCTGCCAGATCACCGCGCCGTACGACAGCGCGTTGATCAGGATCACCCAGCCGGTCGCCCGGGCGCCTCCCCCCAGGGCGCCGATCATCAGGCCGGCCAGGGCCGGGCCGATGATGCGTGCGGTGTTGAACGTGGCGGAGTTGAGGCCGACGGCGTTGGTGAGGTCGTCGGGGCCGACCATCTCGGAGACGAACGACTGCCGGGCCGGCGCGTCGAACGCCGAGCCGATCCCGAACAGGAACGCGATGACGTAGACCTGCCAGACCTGCGCCCCGCCGGTGATCGCGAGGACGCCGAGCACCAGCGAGGCCAGCGCCATCGTCAGCTGCGTGAGCTGGAGGAGACGGCGCTTGGGGAAGCGGTCGGCGATCACACCGGCGTACGGCGAGAGGAGCAGGACCGGCAGGAACTGGAGACCGGTGGTGATGCCCAGCGCGGTACCGCTGCCGTCGGTCAGCCGCAGCACCAGCCAGTCCTGGGCGACGCGTTGCATCCAGGTGCCGGTGTTGGAGACCAGACTGCCGAGCGCGTAGCGCCGGTAGTTCGGGTTGTTGAGTGCGCGGAAGGTGGGGCTCAAGAGCTGCTTTCAGTCGGAGTTGGCAAGTCGTTCGAGGATCGGCGCCGCGCGCCGGAGGGTGTCGCGCTCGTCGGCGGTGAGGCCGCCGAGGCGCTGGGCGAGCCAGGCATCGCGGCGGGCGCGGTCGGCGAGGAGGGTGGTGCGGCCCTGGTCGGACAGGACGACGACGACCTGGCGGCCGTCGGTCTCGTGCGCACGCCGTACGACGTAGCCGCCGTCGGCGAGGGCGTTGACGATCCGGGTCATGCTCGGCGGCTGCACCCGCTCGTGGGCGGCGAGGTCACCGATGGTGAGGTCGCCGTTGCGGAACAGGCAGCCGAGCACGGCCATCGCGCCCATGCTCAGCACGTTGTCGGGGTGGCGCTCGCCCGCCAGCCGACGGCGCAGCCGCATCACACTCAGCCGGAGCTCGCTCGCGAGCCCGGCATCGGTGCGGGAGGCCATCTCGACGGTGGGCATATCGTTAGCATAACTCATTACCCACGCTAAGCATTCCTCGGGTACGCCGAGTCGTCATATGACGACTCGGCGTGATTTCGGCGTCTGTTTGCGCCGACTCGGCGTGATTTCGGCGTCTGTTTGCGCCGACTCGGCGTGATCTGGGTGCCTGTTTGTGCCGACTCGGCGTAGGGGGGTCGGCCCGGCCTAGAGTGGGGGCATGGAGCTGCGGGACGACCAGCCGATGACGCACGAGATCGGCAACCGCACCTACATCGTCGCCGACGTGGAGCCTCTCGACGTGGACGGCGTCCGCACCGTGCAGGTGGGCGTCGCGCTCTGGGTGATCGGGTTCGTGGCGATGCTGCCGTTCTACGGCCGGCTCCAGGACGCCGGGCACGGCTGGATGCTGTGGACCTGCGCGGCCGGGTGCGGGCTGGGGCTGCTCGGCCTGGAGTACTGCCGGCGTCGCAAGAACGCCCGGGCGCTCCGCGACGACGCGAAGATCTAGCTGGATTTCGAGACGGGCCGCTCAGCCGTCGCAGGCTCCGTCTGAGCCGGACCCTCCTCAATCTGGCCCGTCATCGCGGTCCTCGCGAGCTCGGCCCGCGCGGGCTCAGAAGGTCTCGATCTCGTCGTCGAGGTCGTCGATCACCGGGTCGGGCAGCGGGATCGGCTCGTGGCGCTTGGCCAGGCGGACCTCGGAGTGGGCCCCGCAGCCGTGCCCGAAGGAGACCACGCGACCGTCGTCGTTGGCGTCGCCGTTGGCGCACACCCCGAAGGTCTCCGCGAGCGAGCCGTTGATGCGCAGCAGGAACCCGCAGGTCGAGCACGGCTCGGGCGCCGACTGCGCGAGCGGTGCCTCGGGGCCCGCGTCGCCGTCGTACCACCGCTGGGCGGCCTGCTCGTGGCCCTCCGGGGAGAGCGTCCGGATCCGGCCGAGGCCGAGGTCCTGGGCCACGGTGCGGACCTGGGCCTTGGCATCGGTGTCGAGGGGGTCGTCCCCGAAGGAGTACGTCGGGACCAGCCGCGGGTCGTCGTCGGTCACCGGCAGCAGGTCGCCGGGTGACAGGTCGCCGGGCTGGATCCGCTCGCGGTAGGGCACCCACTCCGGGGCGGTGATCGCCTCGGGTCCGGGGATCAGCACGATCTCGTCGACGGTGACGACCTTCTGCCGCTTGGCGCGGGTGACCGTCACCGACCAGCGCCAGCCGACGTACCCCGGCCGTCGGCACTCGAAGAGGTGGGTGGCGACCCGCTCCCCCTCCGACTCGGCGCCGAGGTGGTCGCCGACGTCGACGGCGTCGACCTCGGCCAGCAGCGCCGTCACGGGCGGCGTCGACAGCACCCACGGTCACCGCGTCCGCCTTGGCCGCTCGCACGGGCTCGGCCACCACGGTCTCGTCGGCACCAGTCATGGGGCCCATGATGACTGATCCACCGTGGTCTGTCAGATCTGTCTCCCTGGGTCACCGCCCAGCGCATCTCACCGGGTCTCGACACACCCGTCGCCCCCTGCGACAGCCGGGACTTCGTCCCACCTGACGTAGACCGCTCGGGCAGGATGGACCCATGACCACGCCCGGGGAGTCTGGCAGCCGCTCGCGGCTGGGCTCGGGGGCGAAGTCGACCGGCCGTGGCCTCCGGTCCGTCGGACGCGGCGCGGGCCGCATGGGCGGCGCCGCAGTCCGTACGGCGCGGCGCGCAGCCGCCGCGGAGGGCGCCGACCGCAGCGGCCTGGCTCGCCTGATCGAGCTCGGCGCGCTCAACGCGGCCGCCGACGCGGCCGTGGCGATCTCCCTGGCCGGCACCCTGTTCTTCCAGGTCCCGACCGGCGAGGCACGCGGCCAGGTCGCGCTGTTCCTGGGCCTGACCATGCTCCCGTTCGCCGTCGTCGCCCCGCTGATCGGCCCGCTGCTCGACCGGTTCGGCCACGGCCGCCGCTGGTCGATCGGCTTCACGATGGCGGGCCGCGCGTTCCTCTGCTGGGTGATGGCGGGAGCGGTGCGACACGACTCCTTCTGGCTGTTCCCAGCAGCCCTCGGCGTCCTGGTCGCCTCCAAGGCCTACAACGTGCTGCGGGCGGCCGCCGTACCCCGGCTGCTGCCGGAAGGTCAGACGCTCGTCACCGCCAACGCCCGCACCTCGATGGCCGGCGTGGTCGGGGTGGCCATCTCGGCGCCGATCGCGGCCCTGGCCGCGATGGTGGGCGCTGAGTGGTCGCTGCGCTACGCGTTCGTCGTCTTCGTGCTCGCCACGATCCTGGCGATCCGACTACCCGCGGCGGTCGACTCCAGCCAGGGCGAGGGGTCGCTGGGCTTCCTCAGTGGGTCGCGCACCGACGACGCCAAGGCCACCGGCCAGCGGAGCAAGGTCCGGATCCCGGCGTCGATGGCCTTCGCCCTCCGCGCCAACTGCGGCCCGCGCTGGCTCTCCGGCTTCCTGACCCTCTACATGGCGTTCCTGCTGCGCGAGCACCCGATCGGTGACCACTCGCCGCAGTTCCTGCTCGCCGTCGTGATCGGCGCGGCTGGAGTTGGCAACGTCGTCGGGATCGGGATCGGCTCGTTCCTCAAGCGGGTGCGCCCCCGGCTCACCGTGATCCTGGCGCTGCTCGCCGACGCCGCGGCGATCACCCTGGCGGCGTTGTTCTACGGCCTGCTGCCGTTGGTGGTCCTCGGCTTCACCGCCGGCTTGGCGCAGTGCCTGGCCAAGCTGTCGCTGGACTCCACGATCCAGCAGGACGTGCCCGAGCGGGTGCAGACCTCGGCCTTCGCCCGCAGCGACACCACCCTGCAGCTGGCCTGGGTGATCGGCGGCTTCGTCGGCATCGCAATGCCGCTCCAGCCCCGGCTGGGGCTGATCGTCGCGGCCGTCGTGCTGCTGGCCTGGTCGGTGTTCACCTTGGCCAACCCCGGACGACGTACGCCGGTGGAGCGGGCTGCGGCTCACGCGTCCTGAATCCGACTGGATTTCGAGACGCGTCACACCGCCCGTCGCTCCGCTCCGGTCAGTGTCGAGCGCTCCTCAATCTCTTCGCTCTTCTGCCCGCGCTGGCGCGCGTGCAGCGCTCGAGAGCTCCAGCTCGTCGGCGAGGGCGCGCAGCAGCTTGGCGGTCGGCTTGGCCTGGCGGGCGTCGGGGTGACGGCCGTGCCGGTAGGCCTCGCCCACGCCGTCCAGGAGGCGGATCAGGTCCTCGACGATCGGGGCCATCTCCTCGGGCGTCTTACGACGCGCGTGCGACTGGTTGCGGACCACGGACGCCGGGGCGTCGAGCACCCGCACCTGCAGCGCCTGGTCACCGCGGCGGCCCTGGGCGATCCCGAACTCCACGCGGGTGCCCGCCTTGATCGTGCTCAAGCCCGAGGGCAGCGCGTCGTTGCGCACGTAGACGTCGGGCCCGTCGTCCTGCGACAGGAACCCGAAACCCTTCTCGGCGTCGTACCACTTCACCTTGCCAGTCGGCACGTTCATCCCTCTTCTGGTGCGCGTTGTCACGCCCGTCAGCCCGGGCGCCGGGCAAGCCTAGGCGGCGGCTGGTCGCAGTGACCAACCGATTGGCACTCCGGGCTCAGGCGAGCCTGGCGGCGACCACCCGGTCGAGCACGTCGAGAGGCAGCGAGCCGCTCTCGAGCACGGCGGAGTGGAACTTCCGGACGTCGAAACGCTCCCCCTGCCGCTGCTCGGCCTCGGCCCGCATCCGCTGGATCTCGAGCCGGCCGATCATGTACGACGTGGCCTGGCCGGGGTTGCAGATGTAGCGGTCGACCTCGGGCCGGCAGACCCCCTCGGTGAGCGGTGAGTTGGCCACCATGAAGTCGATCGCCTGCTGCCGGCTCCACCCGAGCGCGTGCAGCCCGGTGTCGACAACCAGGCGGCAGGCACGCATCGAGTCGGCGCTGTACATCCCCATCCGGTCGACGGCGGCGGTGTAGAGACCCATCTCGTCGGAGAGCCGCTCGGTGTAGAGGCCCCAGCCCTCGGCGTACGCCGAGCTGTGCAGGTGCTTGCGGAACTCCGGCATCGTGTCGGGCAGCTCCGAGGCGATCGCCAGCTGGAGGTGGTGGCCGGGCACACCCTCGTGGAAGGCCATCGCCTCGAGCTCGAACCGCCCCCACGACGACGCGTCGTCGGTGTTCACGAAGAAGGTGCCACCCCGGGAGCCGTCGGTCGCGGGCGGGAAGTAGAAGGCCTTCGCGCCGACCTCGGTGCCCTGGACCGCGCACGGCGCCTGGGGCACGACCTCGAACCAGTCGGCCATCGCTGCCTCGGCCCGGGCCAGGGCGATGCGGGACTGCTCGACCAGCTCGTCGCCGTGCTCGAAGTGCAGCTTCGGGTCGGTGCGCATCGCCTCGAAGATCTCCTCGAGGTCGTCGGTGCCGACCACCTCGGGGCCGAGCGCCCGGTACTCGTCGGCGAGCTTGGCCACCTGGGCCAGACCGATGTCGTGGATCTCCTGCGCGGACTTCTCGGTGGTCGTGTAGTAGCGCAACGTCGCGTCGTACGCCTCGGAGCCGCCGGGGAGCCAGGACAGACCGCACTCCTCCTCGGAGCGCGCCTGGGGCAGTGCCCCGCGGAGGGCGTCGCGGTAGTCCTCCAGACCCGGCCGCAGCGACCGCTCGACGGCCGCGCGCAGGTCGGTGCGGACGGCGTCCGCGTCGACGCCCTCGGGGAGCTTGACCGCGGCGACGACCGGGTCGTCGGCGAGGGGTACGGCGAGCGCCTTCTCGATCTGCTCGATCGTCTGGGTGATCGCGAACCCGGGCGACACCCAGCCGGAGGCAGATCCCTCGCGGGTGCGATCGGCGAGCTGGCGCAGGTGGGTGCCGATGGCATCCACCTTCGCGGGCATCGCGTCCGCCACGGCCTGGTCGGGCACCGGCAGCAGGCCCATCAGCAGCGCCAGGGTGCCTTGGATCCCGTGCACGGGGTCGGCGTTGCGACACCTCAACGGGGTGTCGAGCAGGTCGGCGTGAGCGGTGGCGGAGCTGATGATCACCCCGCGGGTGAGCGCCTCCTCGGCGTCGAGCGAGCCGGTCTCGACCGCGTCGGCGCGGCTCGCGAAGTCGCGCAGGGTCGCGGCGTAGCGGAGGGCTGCCTCGCGGGAGGCCTCCTCGAAGCTCCCGACGTCGGAGTAGTCGCCGAGCAGGTGTCGCTCGGTCGGCTCCTCGTCGAGGATCGCCTGCCAGTAGTCGTCCGCCAGCTGCGCGAGATCGTCGTTCACGCCGGGGTCCTTCCGGTTCGGGGGTGTCGGTGTCGCCAACCTAACCCGCGGCCCGGACCGACGCCGCACCGGTTTCCGGCGCAGTACCCGTTACGACGCGGGGCCGTGGCCGGCGCCGGTCAGACCGAGTTTCGCGGCGGTCTCCTCGCGCATCTGGACCTTGCGGATCTTGCCGGTCACCGTCATCGGGAACTCGTCGACCAGCATCACGTAGCGCGGGATCTTGTAGTGGGCGAGCTTGCCGTTCGCGAACGCACGCACCCCGTCGGCGTCGAGCGGGTCGGCGCCGTCGCGGAGCTTGATCCACGCGCACAGCTCCTCGCCGTACTTCTCGTCGGGGACGCCGATCACCTGCACGTCCTCGATGTCGGGGTGGGTGTAGAGGAACTCCTCGATCTCGCGCGGGTACACGTTCTCGCCGCCGCGGATCACCATGTCCTTGATCCGGCCGACGATGTTGCAGTAGCCGTCCTCACGCATCTCGGCGAGGTCGCCGGTGTGCATCCAGCCGTCGGGGTCGATGGCCTCCGCGGTCTTCTCGGGGTCGTCCCAGTACCCGAGCATCACCGAGTAGCCGCGGGTGCAGAGCTCACCGGGCGCGCCGCGCTCGACGGTCTCGCCGGTGACCGGGTCGACGATCTTGATCTCGACGTGGGGGTGGACGCGCCCGATGGACGCCGTACGACGCTCGAGGTCGTCGTCGACGCGGGTCTGGGTCGAGACCGGGCTGGTCTCGGTCATCCCGTAGGCGATGGAGGCGGCCTCCATGTGCATCTCGTTGATGCACCGCTTCATCACCTCGATCGGGCAGATCGACCCAGCCATGCAACCGGTCCGGAGCGACGTCAGGTCGTGGTCGGCGAACGTCGGGTGGTGCTGCATCGCGATGAACATCGTGGGCACGCCGTACACCGCGGTGCAGCGCTCCTCGGCGACCGCTCGAAGCGTCACCTCCGGGTCGAACCCGGGGCCCGGGATCACCATCGTCGTGCCGTGGCTGGTGCAGCCGAGGTTGGCCATCACCATCCCGAAGCAGTGGTAGAAGGGCACCGGGATGCAGAGCCGGTCCTGCTCGGTGAACCCCATCAGCTCGGTGACCATGAACCCGTTGTTGAGGATGTTGCGGTGCGACAGGGTCGCGCCCTTGGGGCGGCCGGTGGTGCCCGACGTGTACTGGATGTTGATCGGGTCGCCCGGCTCGAGGGTCCGCATCCGCGCGTTGAGCACGTCGGCGTCCAGCGCCTCGCCCTCGGTGACGAGCGCGTCCCAGTCGTCGGTGTCGAGGTAGACGACGCGTTCGAGGGCCGCGTTCAGGGGCGCGGTCTCCTCGATCATGCCGCGGTAGTCGCTGGTCTTGAAGCCGGTGGCCGAGACCAGCAGCCGCATCCCGGACTGGTTGACGGCGTAGGAGAACTCGTGGGTGCGGTAGGCCGGGTTGACGTTGACCAGGATCGCGCCGATCTTCGCCGCGGCGTACTGCGTGATCGTCCACCGCGCGCTGTTGGGCCCCCAGATCCCGACCCGGTCGCCCTTCTCGATGCCGGCCGCGATCAGGCCGCGGGCGACCAGCTCGACGTCGCGGTCGACCTCACGCCAGGTCCAGCGCTTCCCGGTGGCGAACTCCACCATCGCCTCGCGGTCGGGGTACGCCGCGACGGTGCGGTCCAGGTTGGCCCCGATGGTCTCCTCGAGCAGCGGCGGCTCGGTCTCACCCTTGGCATAGGACTCCATGGTCGGAACCTACCCCCGGCTCACGCCCGGCGGGAGGGGCGTTCAGTCCACGCGAACGACGGTGAGGGCGCGGTCGCCGATCGTGATCTCGTCGCCCTCCAGCAGAGTGGCGGGGCGGTCGACGCCGAGCCGGCGGGCGACGCCGCACCTGACCAGCACGGTGCCGCCGGGTGAGCCGCGGTCGGTGACCACCAGGGCGCCGTCGGCGGCGACCTCGATCCGCGACCCGCCGATCCGGACGACTCCGTCGACGGTCACCTGCTCGCCGGTGTCGAGGACCAGACCCCAGTGGTTCGCCTGCCCTGCGGTCGGCCGCGGTGCGGGCGGACGCGGGTGCTGCTGGGGCAGTGCGTTGCCGTCGTACGACGGGCGGGCACGAGCCGCGCCGCGGTGAGGTTCACGACCTGCAGCGGGCCCTCGTCCGCATCGCTCGGCCGGCTCCGGCTGCTCCTCCACGACCACCGAGCCGACGAGACGGTCGTGCCAGCCACGGCGCTGGTGCGCCGGGTCGGCGACCGCGGTCCAGGCCAGCGCGGCCAGCCCGAGGCCGAACGGGACGGCCGCGACCGCGAGCACGAGGGTGCGCTGCAGGGCGTGACTGAAGCCGATCGGACGACCGTCAGACGCGGACACGACGCGGAGCCCGAGCAGGGCGAACCCAGGGGTCCGACCACTGGCGCCCAGCACGGCGGCGTAGGCGGCGACCACGCCGACCATGGTCGCGAGCACGGCGAGGACGCCGGGGAGCACCTGCGCCGCGGCGTACGAGAGGAGGACGACGAGAACACCGACGACCACCGCGTCGACGGCGAACGCATAGCACCGCCGGTCGAGGTCAGCGACCACCCAGCGGTCCCGGACGGGCCGCTCCGAGGGCGCGACGCTCATCGGCTACACCGAGGTGACCTGGATGGTCACCCCTTCGCCGAGGTCGACGACCGCACCGGGCACCAGCGCCACCCCGATACCGGGCCGGAGGTCCTCCGCGGGCAGGCCGGGCTGGACGACGAGGGTGCCGTTGGTGGAGCCGAGGTCGGTGACCACGGCCGCGCCGTGGTCAGCGCCCGTGCCGGGCCGGATCTCCAGGTGGGTCGAGGAGATCTCCTGGTGGGGGCTGGGCACCCGGACCAGCAGCGTGGGCTCTCCGGCTTCGTGGCCGCGCGGCTGCGGCGCTCGCCCGACGACGACGACCCGATCGACGTCGACAACCTCGCCGTGGGAGAAGACGAGCCGCGCAACGGCGTGCGTCGAGACCATCGGGGCGGCGCCTACCTGCTCTGCGACGACCGGCTCCGCGATCGGGGGCTCCGCGACCATGGTCTCCGCGATGACCGGCTCAGGGGGAGCTGGGTCGAGGAGCTGCGACGCCACCAACGGCCCGGTGTCGCCGGCGGACTCGGGCACGGGCTGCTCGACCGACGAGACCCGCACCAGCCCCGAGCCCAGCGTGTACGACGTACCGTCACCGTCGGCGACCCGGAGCCGCACCGCGGTGACGCCCGTCAGGTGCCGCTCGACCCAGGTGGAGCCTGCGTCACCGGTGATCGTGACCGGGCCGTCGCCCGTGGACAGCCGGGCCTCGCCGGCGCCGCGGATCACCAGCTTCACGTCGCCGCCGGCGTTGCTGACCAGGACGAACCCGGGCAGCTCGCGCAGGCCGCCGCTGATCAGGGCATCGAGCACCTCGTCGAAGCCGGCCCCCTCGTCGACCCGCTCCCACACCCCGGCTACCCGCGCCTTCGCGGCCGGAGGCAGGAGGACGACGACCTCGTCGCCGAGCACGGCGTACCACTCACCGGGCACCACGCAGCGGTTCACGGTCACGGCAGGCCCCCCAGCTTCTGTGCGACGACTCCAGGAGTCAGTCGGTGCGTTCGCCGGCCAATCCCACCACATCGACGACAACCGCGGTGGCGTTGTCGATCCCGCCTGCGGACAACGCCGCGGCCACGATCCCGTCGGCGGCCTCCCGCGGGTCGGCGAGGTCGGTCAGCAGGCCGGCGATCTCGGCGTCGTCGATCATCCCGGTGATCCCGTCGGAGCAGAGCAGGATGCGCTCGGCGTCCGCGAGCCGGAGCAGGAAGAAGTCGGGGACGACCTCGTCGGGGCCGCCGAGGGCCCGGGTCACGATGTGCCGCTCGGGATGGAAGGCCGCCTCCTCCTCGGTGATCTGCCCGGCGTCGACCAGCTCCTGCACCAGGCTGTGGTCGACGCTGACGCGGACCAGCTCGCCACCGCTGAAGGCGTAGACGCGGGAGTCACCGAGGTTCGCCAGCAGCCAGCGCGGGCCTTGGTCCTCGACGAGCAGGGCGACGACCGCGGTCGTCCCGCCCTGCCAGCGTCCGCCGAGCCGGCCGCGGTGGGTGTCGCCGTACTCCGCGAGGCGGCGCTGGCAGCGGTCCAAGGTCTCCGTCACCGCCTGCACGCCCTCGCGGGGGTCGTAGCCGTCGGCGGCGAGCCTGCTGAACTCCTCGACCACGATCCTGCTGGCGATGTCGCCGCCGTCGTGGCCGCCCATCCCGTCGGCGACCACGAACACCGGTGGGTCGGCCAGGAAGGCGTCCTCGTTGGCCTCGCGCACCAGACCGACGTCGGTGGCGGCGCCGTGGCGGAGCTCGACCTGGGCGCTCATCGGTCGCGACCGGTGGTGGGCGGGGGACCGACCGCTAGCGTGGGAACGATGGCCACTTCCTCCGCCCCCGGGCACGCGCGTCCCGTGCCGGGCAGGGGGCACCGCTCGCTCGCCGACCAGCTCCGCGGCTGGCCCGACGACCGGCTGACCGGCCTGCTCCGGGAACGGCCCGACCTGTCCACGCCCGCACCGGCGGACTGTGCCCAGCTGGCCTCGCGCGCCGCGACGAGATCGTCCCTGAACCGTGCTCTCGACCTGCTCACGCGCCTCGAGCTCTCCGTCCTTGATGCCCTCGTGGCGTCGGGTCACACCTCCGACGCGGAACTCGTGCACATCCTCGACGCCGAACCGGCCGCTGTCGAGGGCGCCGTACGCCGGCTCACCGACCTGGCTCTGGTCTGGGACAGCGATGCGGGGCTGCGGGCGCTGACCGGCGTACCCGAGGCGATGGGCTCGCTCTCGGAGCTGCACCCGATGACACCGGGGCGTTCGCCAGCGGACGTGGCACCGCTCCTGGCCGAGCTCTCGACGGCCGCGCGGGCGATGCTCGGGCACGTCGAGGAGGCGTCCGGCGAGGCCGACGCCGGCTCCGCACGGCGGGCGATCAGCCCGGCCGAGGCGGCGAGCCCGGCCGAGGAGCTGCTCTCGCGGGGGCTGCTGGTGCCGGGTCGGCCGCGGCTGGTGCGGGTGCCCGGCGAGGTGCAGATCGCGCTGCGCGGCGGGCACACCACGCGCGAGCGGGTCGACGTACCGCCCGAGGTGGCGACCTCCGAGCGGGACGCCGCCCAGGTCGACAGGGCGGCGGCCGGCGCTGCGTTCGAGGCGGTACGGCGTGTGGAGCTGCTGGTCGACCACTGGGGCACCCATCCGCCGGTGGCCCTGCGCAGCGGGGCCCTGGCCGTGCGCGACCTCAAGGCGGCCGCCGACTTCGCCCAGCTCGACGAGCCGACGACCGCGCTGGTCATCGAGGTGGCGGCTGCGGCCGGGCTGCTGGCGACCTGGCCGGACCCCGAGGGCAACCCCGCCTGGACGCCGACCGAGGCCTTCGACACCTGGTGCGACGAGCCGGCCGGTGACCGCTGGACGCGGATCGCCCGGGCCTGGCTCGACACCGAGCGGCTGCCGTACCTGGTCGGTACCCGCGACGACGCCGGCAAGACCCGCAACGCCCTCGACCCCGAGCACACCAGCCGCGTCGCCCCCGAGACGCGGGCGATGACGCTGGCCCAGCTGGCCGCGTTGCCGTCCGGCACCGTGGTCGCGACCGGCACCGGGCCCGCCTCGCTGGTCGCCCGGCTCGGCTGGCTGCGGCCGCGGCGTCCACCCTCTCGCGCTGAGCAGGTGGTGGCCGCCCTCGCCGAGTCCGGCCACCTGGGCATCACCGGCCTCGGCGGGCTCGCGTCGTACTCCCGTGCCCTCGTCACCGGTGACGACCCCGCCCCTCTCCTCACTCCCCTGCTGCCGGCCGAGGTCGACCACGTGCTGATCCAGGCCGACCTCACCGCCGTCGCGCCCGGGCCGCTCGTGCGCGAACGCGCCCGCGACCTGCACCTGGTCGCGGACGTCGAGTCGCGGGGGCAGGCGACCGTCTACCGCTTCACCGCGGCGTCCGTGCGGCGCGCCTTCGACGCCGGGTGGGCCGCCCACGAGGTCCACGCGTTCCTGGCCGCGGTCTCGCGCACCCCGGTGCCGCAGCCGCTCACCTACCTCGTCGACGACGCCGCCCGCACCTACGGCACGGTGCGGGTGGGGCACGCCGAGGCCTTCCTGCGCGCCGACGACGAGGCCGCGCTGACCGAGCTGCTGCACCATCCGCGGGCGGGGTCGCTCGGCCTGCGGCGGCTGGCGCCGACGGTCCTGGTCAGCACCAGCCCCCTCGACGTGCTGATCCCGCGGCTGCGCGAGCTCGGGGTCTCGCCGCTGGTGGAGAGCATCGACGGGACGGTCCACGTCAGCCGGCCCGACCGTCGACGCGCCCGGCCCCGGGTCGCACGCCGTACCGCCGACGCCCGGCTCGAGGCCCGGGTCGCGCAGGTCGTCACCGCGATCCGCGCCGGCGACCGCGTCGCCGAGACCCGGCACGAGCGGGGCTCGTCGTCGCTGACGCCGATCGGCTCGCTCGCCGCGCTGCGTGAAGCCGTGGAGTCGCGGCGCACGGTGCTGATCGGGTACGTCGACAACCACGGCACGGCGTCGGAGCGGCTGGTCGACCCGATGCGTGTGGAGGGTGGCTGGCTCACCGCGCGCGACCACCGGGCCGACGACGTGCGGCAGTTCGCCGTACACCGGATCCGGACCGTGCAACCCGTCGACGACGCCGACTGACGGTCATCTCAGCAAATCCGCTGGCGCCGCTCCGTACGATTGAATCGTGGACTTCCTCCGGTACGCCGAGTCGTCGGCTGCGCTGCTCAACGCGGAGCTTCCCGACCTCGACGCGCTGGTCGGCTTCCTCGACGACCGTTCCTGGCTGCAGCCGCAGGTCAACGACCGCGACGTCTCGGTGCTCCGCCGCTTCCAGCGCGAGCTGCGGCCGGTCTTCGAGGCGTCGGCTCACGACGACCCGAAGGGCGTGGTCGACGGGCTCAACACGCTCTTGGAGAAGCACCCGATCACGCCGCGGATCGCCGACCACAACCCGGCGAACCTGCACATCCACGTCGCCAACCGGGCCGCCAGCGTCTCCGACCTGCTCGTCGGCGAGTCGCTGCTCGGCCTGGCCAACCTGGTCTGCGACCTCGGCCCCACCCGCCTCGGCGTCTGCGCGGCGTCGCCGTGCACCCACGTCTACGTCGACACCTCTCCGAACCAGTCGCGTCGCTACTGCTCCGACCGCTGCTCCTCCCGCGCCAACGTCGCCGCCTACCGCGCCCGCCAGAAGGCCGCCGCGGGCTGAGCCTCAGGCCGGGGCTGGGCCTGCCAGGCCTCGGCTGCGACCAGCTCGGCGACCAGGGTCTCGGTGAGCAGGCGTACGTCGTCCACGTCGTCGTGGGGGTAGCGCACGGTGACCTCTGCGCCTGGCATCTCACCGCCGACCGCCACGAGGGTGCTGCCACGCTGCTCCACCCAGTCGAGGAGCTCGGGCTCCCAGCGGGAGCCGGCGAGCAGGACGAGCCGGTAGTCGGTGGTCTTGGTCAGGTAGACGTCGACGTGGCTCCAGTCCGCGGTCTCGCAGCCGACCGCAGGCAGTCGCGGTCCCTCGCGGAGCATCAGCGCCGACTGCAGGGCCGAGCTGATCCGCCGGGCCGGAGCCACCACGTGCGTGCCGTCAGGTCCGAGGGCTGCGGTCGAGACCGCCGGCAGCCAGTCGGCGCGGGTCTCGAGCAGGTGGGCGCTCGCCGCTGCGGCTCGCTCGAGAACATCGCTGGTCGAGCGGACGGTGCTTTCGCTGGTCGAGCGGACGGTGCTTTCGCTGGTCGAGCGGACGGTGCTTTCGCTGGTCGAGCGGAGTCGAGACCCGGTCAGCCGCTCCTCCAGCGCCAGCAGCAGGGCCAACGTGTGCTGGAACGACCGGCAGGCCACTCCCCCGCGCTCCTCGCCCGGCGGCCAGGTCGACCGTGACGTCGCAGAGCTCGCCCAGCGCGTCGGTCGAGCCTGTCGAGACCACGTTGGTGAGCCCCACGAACCGTGCTCCCGCGCCGGCCGCACGGAGCCGTCGTACGGCGTCGAGGGTCTCGGCCGAGCTGCCGGAGGCGGACACCGCGACGACCAGCGTGCCCGGCCGGACGGCCGGGAGGAGGTCGGAGGCCGCCAGCTCGGCCACCGCGGGCACCCCGCGGGACCGGAGACGAGCGGCGGCGACCTGGTTCGCGTAGTGCGACGACCCCATCCCGAGAAGCAGCACCCCGGCCTCGACCTCACCGATCGCCGCCCACGGGTCCTCGTCGCGGAGCCGCTGCGCGAGGCCGGCCAGGCGAGCGGGCTTCTCCTCGAGGTCGGCGAGGAACAGGTGGGCGTCCATCAGGTGCCCACCAGCCGGCGGCGCAACGACGCGGCGGGGACGTAGAGCCACTCCAGGAGGTCGTGCTCGGCGGCGTAGACGATCTCCCGGCAGACCTGCTCCCAGGCGTACGCCGGCACCAGGGCCGGGTCGAACAGGTCCGGCCGGTCGCCGAGGGCGCGTCGGTAGCCGCTGAGGAACACCCCCTGCGCATGGCCGGTCCACGCCAGGGCGGTCCAGTCGAGGGCCGCCGCCTCGGGTCCGGAGAGGTGGGCCGCGGCATGGCGGGCGACGTGGCTGACGTTCTCCAGGCTGACCAGCATGCAGGCGACATCCAGCGCCGCCGGGGCGTCCTCGGCGCGGAGTGCGGGCGTGCGGGTCGGGTTGCCGTCGAAGTCGACGACGGCGTACCCCGCGGGCCCGCGCAGCACCTGGCCCACGTGGAGGTCGCCGTGTACGGGTAGCACCACGGCACCGGCGGCCTCGGCCAGGCCGGTCAGGATCTCCTCGATCCGCGGCCGGTGCTCCACCAGCAACGCGTGGGAGTCCGGGTCGTGCCGTGCGGTCGACCGCACGGCGCGGTCGAGGGCGTCGATCGCCTCGTCGGCGTGCTGCCGGGCCAGCGCCGGCGTCAGCCGCGCCGGCGGGTCGTCGGCCAGCGCCAGGTGCATCCGCCCGACCACGCCCCCGAGGTCGCGAGCGAAGTCGTCGGCCGGTCCGGGCTCGAGGTGCAGCGCCCGGCGGGCCTCGGACACCGCCCACGTCCAGCCGTCCTCGGTGTTCGGCAGGAAGGCCTGTACGACGGCCACCGGGACCCACTCGTCGGCGTCGGTGCCGCGCCACTCGACGAGCCCCCACAGGGCGGGGGACTCCGCGAACCCGGCCGCCGCGAGGCGGCGCAGGCGCTGCGCTGCCGGGTGCGGGCCGACCAGCGGCTGGGTCATCCACTTCACGACGACCTGTCCGCCGACCACCCAGGACTCGTGGGTCTGGTCGACGCCCATCTCGCGCTCGTCCCCGGTCGGCACCCGGCCGGGCGGCGTCGGGGGTGCGGTGACCCGGAACGCACCGGCCGGTGCCGCTGCGTCGTACAACCGCCGGACGAGGGCGACCGCCGCACCGTCACCGGCGCCGGCTCGGCGCCACGCGCCGTCGACGAGCACGACCGGCTCGGCACGATGGCCCTCTCCGGTCTCGGCGACGCGGATCGCGTGCGTGGCGTCGAGGGCCAGCAGGTCAGCTCCGGCCACGGCGCTCCAGGCCGATCCGCTCGATGATCTCGGCGCCTCGGCGGAGCCCGTCGCGGGACCTGATGTCGGCACCGATGGCATCCATGCGGGCGCGCAGGTCCGTGTCGGCGAGCAACCGGTCGACGGCGTCGAGGAGCTCGTCGTCGGTGAAGGAGTACGTCGGCAGTCGGACGCCGTAGCCGAGCTCGTGGACACGTTGGGCGTTGTCGTACTGGTCCCAGAACAGCGGCAGCACCACCATCGGCTTGCCGAAGTGCATGGCCTCGGTGGTGGTGTTGTTGCCGCCGTGGGTGATGACCAGGTCGACCTGCGGGATCACCTTGGTCTGCGGCACGGTGGCCGCTCCGGTCATGTTGTCCGCGAGGTGGAGCTCGTCGGCGCGCGGGCCCATGCTGACCACCACCCGGTGCCGCGACCGCCCGAGCACGTCGACGAGGCGCTGCATCAGCGCGACGTCCGCGCCGCCGAGGGACCCCAGCGAGAGGTAGAGCAGGCCACTGCCCTCGGGGCGGTCCGCGAGCTCGGGCGGGAGCGGGTAGTCCTCGTCGGTCTCGCGGACGCTGGAGTCGATCCGGTGCCAGGTGTCGTCGAGGGGGCGGGCGTCGGTGTAGTCGAGCTCGCGGGGGTAGACGTAGATGTTGCAGTCGGGCGAGGCGTGCACGAAGTCGCGCTGCGGGAGCGGTGGCGCGCCTTGGTCCTGGCACCAGGCGTCCCAAGCCGCCCAGGTCTCGGCGTGGACGCGGTCGAACTCCGCCAGGAAGTCCGCCCACTGCGAGCGATCGGCCATCGGGTAGCCGGAGAACACCGGCGGGACGTCGTCCCCGCGCACCTCGAGCGGGTTGCAGGAGACGATCCGGACGAACGCCGCGTCGCTTGTCATCAGTGCGGGGAACGAGACGACGTTGTCCTCGACGATCACGTCGGGCCGGTGCTCGGCGATGATCTGCCGCAGCCGCGGCTCGGCGTACCGCGCTCCCTCGACCAGCGCGGCGTACGTCGGCTGGACGAAGCTCGCGAGCTGGTCGCGGGTCGGCTTGGCGAACTCCGGTGCCGTCTCGTTGACGAAGTCGATCCAGAACTGACCGGCCGCGCCCTCCTCCGCGTCGGGGTCTGGCTCGGCGAGGTCGACGAGCGCCTCCATGAAGCCGTACGGCGAGAGCCGGCCGGCCCACGACGCCTCGGCCGCGAACACCACCCGGTGCCCCCGGTCGAGCAGCACCTTGCCGAGGCCGATGCACTGGTTGGTGGGCCCGTAGGCCGACTCCGGCATGAACATCACGGTCAGCGGTTCGCTCACGCGGGCACGCTATCGCCGTACCGTCGGTCGAGGTCGTCGAGACCACGGAACCAACCGGGCCGCCATGGTCTCGACAGGCTCGACCGACGGGGGAGTCCGTAGGCTTGGCGGGTGAACGACGGACCCCTGATCGTCCAGAGCGACAAGACGTTGCTGCTGGAGGTCGACCACCCTGCCGCGCAGGAGTGCCGCAAGGCGATCGCGCCGTTCGCCGAGCTCGAGCGGTCGCCCGAGCACATCCACACCTACCGGCTCACCCCGCTCGGCCTCTGGAACGCCCGCGCCGCCGGCCACGACGCCGAGCAGGTCGTCGACACGCTGCTGGAGTACAGCCGTTACTCGGTGCCCCACGCGCTCCTCGTCGACGTCGCCGAGACGATGGCGCGCTACGGCCGGCTGCGGCTGGAGAAGCACCCGGTGCACGGGCTCGTGCTGGTCTCCAACGACCGGCCGGTGCTCGAGGAGGTGCTGCGGGCCAAGAAGATCGCCGGGATGATCGGCACCCGGATCGACGCCGACACCGTCGCCGTCCACCCCTCCGAGCGCGGCAACCTCAAGCAGGCGCTGCTCAAGATCGGCTGGCCGGCCGAGGACTTCGCGGGGTACGTCGACGGCGAGGCGCACGCGATCGAGCTCGACGAGTCGGACTGGTCGATGCGGCCCTACCAGAAGGAGGCCGTCGAGTCGTTCTGGCACGGCGGCTCCGGCGTCGTCGTGCTCCCCTGCGGCGCCGGCAAGACGATGGTCGGCGCGGCCGCGATGGCCGAGGCGAAGGCGACCACGCTGATCCTGGTGACCAACACCGTGAGCGCGCGGCAGTGGAAGGACGAGCTGATCAAGCGGACGTCGCTGACCGCCGAGGAGATCGGCGAGTACAGCGGCTCGGTCAAGGAGATCCGGCCCGTCACGATCGCGACGTACCAGGTGATGACCACGCGCCGGAAGGGCGTCTACACGCACCTCGAGCTGCTCGACGCCCGCGACTGGGGCCTGATCGTCTACGACGAGGTGCACCTGCTGCCGGCCCCGATCTTCCGGATGACCGCCGACCTCCAGGCCCGCCGCCGGCTCGGCCTGACCGCGACCCTGGTGCGCGAGGACGGTCGCGAGGGCGACGTGTTCTCGCTGATCGGCCCCAAGCGGTACGACGCGCCCTGGAAGGACATCGAGTCGCAGGGCTGGATCGCCCCGGCCGACTGCATCGAGGTGCGGGTGACGCTGCCGTCGGCCGAGCGGATGGTGTACGCCGTGGCGGAGCCCGAGGAGCGCTACCGGCTCGCGTCGTGCACCCACCACAAGGTCGACGTCGTACGCCGTCTCGTCGAGCAGCACCCGGGGCAGCCGACGCTGGTGATCGGGCAGTACCTCGAGCAGCTCGACGAGCTCGCCGCCGCCCTCGATGCGCCGCTGATCACCGGAGCGACCGCGGTCAAGGAGCGGCAGCGGCTCTTCGAGGCGTTCCGCTCCGGTGAGGTCGGGCTGCTGGTGGTCAGCAAGGTCGCCAACTTCTCGATCGACCTGCCGACCGCCGAGGTGGCGATCCAGGTCTCCGGGTCGTTCGGCTCGCGCCAGGAGGAGGCCCAGCGCCTCGGGCGACTGCTGCGCCCGAAGTCCGAGGGCAAGACCGCGCACTTCTACACGATCGTCAGCCGTGACACCGTCGACGCCGACTTCGCCGCCAACCGCCAGCGGTTCCTGGCCGAGCAGGGCTACGCCTACTCGATCCGCGACGCCGAGGACTGAGATATCTCCCGTGTAACGCGGGGTTATCACCGCCGAAGACGCCGCACAGCACGCACTCAGTAGCAACAGCACCGCCGAAGTGGGGTCCTAGGTGCGGTCACCTAGGCTCCACCCCGTGGGGACCATGCGCGAACGCCTGAACGACGCGATCTTCGCCCGGGTCGCGGGGCCTCAGGGCGCGATGCACCGCGACCGCATCCACGGCACCCCGGGGCCGCGTTGGTTCGAGCCCGGCAGCCCGATCACCCGGGTCCACGGCGACGCGTCGATGTACGTCGGCGGCCTGCGCGCCGTGCTGCTCCAGACCCTCCAGCCCGCAGCGATGACGGCGGTCGCCGAGCACTCCGGCTACCGCGGCGACATCTGGGGCCGGCTCGCCCGCACCAGCCGGTTCCTGGCGGTCACCACCTTCGGGATGGCCGACGACGCCCAGCAGGCCGTCGACGTGGTCCGCGCGATCCACGAGCGGGTGGTCGGCACCATGCCGGACGGCACGCCGTACACCGCCACCGACCCCCACCTCCTCGAGTGGGTGCACATCGCGGAGATCCACAGCTTCCTGCTGTCCCACCAGCGGTACGGCGCGCGGCCCCTCGACCAGGCCGAGCGCGACGAGTACGTCGCCCAGACGGCGTACGTGGCCCGCCAGCTCGGCGCCGTCGACCCGCCCACCACCGAGGCCGAGCTCGAGGCGGCGATGGCGCGGTTCCGCCCGGAGCTCTCGGTCACCGACCACGCCCGCGAGGCCGTGTCGTACCTGATCTGGCATCCCGACCTCCCGCTCCCGGCCCGGCTGCCCTACGGCGTGCTGGTCTGGGCGGCCATCGGGCTGATGCCGCGCTGGGCGCGCAAGCCGCTCGGGTTGCCGATGGTGCCGCTGGTCCACGATCTGCTCGCCGAGCCGCTCGGCACCGTCGCCACCCGCACCATCCGCTGGGCGATGACCAGCGACCCCTCCGTCGTGGCCCGACTGCAGGCCCAACGCGAGGCGGCCCTGCCCGGGCTGGGTGCCGCCGGCGCATGACCGCCGAGGACCTGGCGGCCCGCTGGCCGCTCCCCGACCACCACCCGGAACGGGACGCGCTGCTGGCGGCGTACGGCGACCCGGCGCGCGGCTACCACGACGTCCTCCACCTCACCGAGGTGCTCGACCGGATCGACGAGCTCGCCGGCGCCGGTGCCGCCGACGACACCTCGCTGCGGCTGGCCGCGTGGTTCCACGACGGGGTGTACGACGGGGAGCGCGGCGACGAGGACCGTAGCGCGGTCTGGGCCGAGGATGCCCTCGCCGACACCGACCACGCCGGGCCGGTGGCGCGGCTGGTGCGGCTGACCGAGCACCACGACCCCGCCGCCGACGACCTCGTCGGTCAGGTGCTGTGCGATGCGGACCTCGCGATCCTGGCCGCGCCGCCCGACCGGTACGACGCCTACCTCGCCGGGGTCCGGCGCGACTACGCCCACGTCTCCGACACCGACTTCGCCGCCGGCCGGGCGGCCGTGCTCCGCGACCTGGCTGCCCGCGCCCGGCTGTTCCACACGGCGTACGCCCGCGAGCACTGGGAGCCCGCCGCCCGCGCCAACCTGGCCCGGGAGCTGGAGCGGCTGCAACCTCAGGTGTAGAGGCAGAACGGGTGGCCGGCGGGGTCGAGCATCACGCGTACGTCGTCCTGCGGCTGGTAGCCGGCCACGGTCGCCCCCAGCTCGACAGCGTGCTCGACCGCAGCCGCGAGGTCGGAGACCTCGACCTCGATGTGCAGCTGCATGCCCTGCTTCCCCGGCTCCGGCGGCCAGACCGGCGGCTCGTAGACCTCGGCCCGCTGGACCGAGAACGAGCCCACGCCCTCCCCGAAGTCGAGCGACCCACCGGTGTCGTCGACGGCGTGGATCGGCACGCCCAGGATCTCCGACCAGAACGCGAGCAGCCCGCGCGGGTCGGGCGCCTCGATCGTCACGCCCCACCAGTCCTTGCGCTCCCACCGGTCCGTCTCGGGTCCCCGGTTCGTCCGTCCGCGCATCAGTCCTCCGCCCGTCGTGAGTGCTTGCGTCGTCGCAGCCCGGCGTCCCGGAGCCGGATGATCAGCTCGCGCGAGGTGACCGGCACCGCGCCGGCGGCGACGACATCGTCGTACCGCTCGGACGGTACGTCGTAGTGGTCACGGTCGAAACCCCGCTCGGGGATCCCGATCCCCCGCGCGAAGAGATGGAGCTCCTCGAACGACGTGTCGCTGGCCAGGTGGGACCACAGGCGGCCGTGGCCGGGCGCGTTCGGAGGGTCGATCAGGATCATCAGGCCGGGTTCGTCCGCGCGTCGTCGACCAGCGAGCGCCAGGACCGGACATAGGAGGCGTCGACGTAGGCCTTCGCCGACCCCCCGGGCCGGACCTGGTCACCGAGGTGGAGCTGGCGGACGCCGGCCTGCAGCAGCCACGGCACGTGCTCGGCCGCCAGCCCGCCGCCGGGCATCAGCAGCGGCGCGATCTCGGGGGTGATCGAGGCCAGCAGGTCGTCGTACCCCACGGCCATCCCCTGCGGCGAGCCCGCCGACCGTACGGCGACCAGCCGCGGGAGGTCGCGGAGCCGGCGCCACGAGCGACGCGGGTCCAGCGAGGAGTCGATCGCGCGGGTGAAGGTCCACGGGACGTCCGGGAGCTTGGAGAGCAGCATCGAGCAGGTCTCGGTGTCGATCTCGAGGTCGGTGTCGAGGAAGCCGAACGCGAAGCCGCTGGCGCCGCAGGCCAGGTAGTCCTCGGCCAGCCCGATCAGCCGGGCGAACTCGCCGCCGGTGGTCGACCAGGAGTCGTTGAGCCGGAGCAGCACGAACATCGGCAGGTCGCTCTCGCGCCCGATCGCGCTGACCAGGTTCGGCTCCGGCGACAGCCCGCAGGTCGGTCCCGGCACGACGACGTGGAGCCGGTCGGCCCCGCCCTCGGCCGCGCCCGGGGCGTCGCGCGGGTCGGAGACCGCCACCTCGAGGAGCACACCCGCCATGGGCTCAGCGTAGGGACCCGCCAGGGACCGCGCCCTACGATGCCCGTATGCAGGTGCCCGCGCCGATCGAGTACGCCCGGGCCACCAGCGTCGAGGACGCCGTCGCGCTCCTCGAGCGGCTCGGTGAGGAGGCGCGGGTGATCGCCGGCGGGCACAGCCTGCTGCCGATGATGAAGCTCCGGCTGGCCACCCCGGAGTACCTCGTCGACATCAACGACCTGCACGACTCCCTCAGCTACATCGAGGCCGACGGCGACGTCGTACGCATCGGCGCGATGACCCGGCACCGCGAGCTCCTCGACTCCGAGCTGCTGTGGGACCTGTTCCCGATCTTCCGCGACGCCGAGCGGGTGATCGCCGACCCGCCGGTGCGCAACCGCGGCACCCTGGGCGGCGCGCTCTGCCAGGCCGACCCATCGGAGGACCTGTCCTCGGTGTGTACGACGCTCGACGCGGTCTGCGTCATCCAGGGGTCCTCCGGCACCCGCGAGGTGACGATGGCGGAGTTCCACCGCGGCCCCTACGAGACCGCCGTCGGCCACGCGGAGCTGCTGGTCGAGGTGCGGATCCCGGTCCGCCGGCACGGCAGCAGTGCCTACCTCAAGGTCGAACGACGTGCCGGCGACTGGGCGGTCGTCGCGGCGGGCGCCGCGCTCTGGCTGGACGACGGGCTGATCGCCGACGCCCGGGTCGGCCTGGCCGCCGTCGGGCCGAACACCACCGGCATCCCGGAGGTGTCGGCCGCCCTGCGCGGACGGCTTCCCGACGACGAGGCGTTCGCCGAGGCCGGACGGCTCGCCGCCGCCACCTGCCGACCGGTCTCCGACGTCCGGGGGTCGGAGGAGTACAAGCGCCACCTGGCCGACGAGCTGACCCGCCGCACCCTGCGCACCGCCGCCGACCGGGCCCTCGCCGGCAGCCGGAGGCCGTAGCGCATGGAGGTGTCGGTGACCGTCAACGGCGAGCTGGTCACGCGCGACGTCGAGGCCCGGATGCTGCTGGTCCACTTCCTGCGCGACGAGCTCGGGCTGACCGGCACCCACTGGGGCTGCGACACCACGAACTGCGGCGCCTGCGTCGTGCTGTACGACGACGAGCCGGTCAAGTCGTGCACCGTGCTGGCGCCGATGGCGGACGGTCACGACGTACAGACCGTCGAGCACCTCGAGGTCGACGGTGTGCTGGATCCGGTGCAGCGCGGGTTCATGGAGTGCCACGGCCTCCAGTGCGGCTTCTGTACGCCGGGGATGCTGCTGACCGCACGGGCGCTGCTCGACCGCGACCCGGACCCCAGCGAGCAGACGATCCGCGAGGCCATCTCGGGTCAGATCTGCCGGTGCACCGGCTACGCCACCATCGTCCGCTCGGTGCGCTGGGCGGCCGAGCATCCCGAGCACGACCGGGAGGTGGCGCTGTGACCGACGTCGTGATCACCCGGGACGAGACCACCGAGACGCCGTTCGGGCACGGCCGGATGCTCCGCAAGGAGGACCGGCGGCTGGTGCGCGGCCGAGGCCAGTTCACCGACGATCTGCAGCTGCCCGGCATGCTGCACCTGGCCATCCTGCGCTCGCCGGTGGCCCACGCCCGGATCGTGTCGGTCGACACCCTGGCCGCCGAGGCGCACCCGAAGGTCCGGGCGGTGGTCACCGGCGCCATGCTCGAGCAGCGCGGCCTGGCCTGGATGCCGACCCTCCCGGGTGACCGGCAGCCGGTGCTGGCCACCGACAAGGTGAGGTTCCAGGGCCAGGAGGTCGCGTTCGTCGTGGCCGAGGACCGGTACGCCGCGCGTGACGCGCTCGAGCTGATCGACGTCGAGTACGAGATGCTCCCGCCGGTCGTCGATGCCAGGACGGCCCTCGACCCCGGCAGCGCGCTGATCCGCGACGACGTACCGGGCAAGACCGACAACCTCTGCTTCGAGTGGGAGACCGGCGACGCGGCGGCGACCGCGGCGGTCTTCGCCCGGGCCGAGGTGACGCTCGCCCAGGAGATCGTCTTCCCCCGCGTGCACCCGGCCCCGTTGGAGACCTGCGGCGCCGTGGCCGAGTACGACCGGGTCGAGGGCCGGCTCACGCTCTGGTCGACGACGCAGGCGCCGCACGCGCACCGGACCCTGCTGGCGCGGTTCACCCACATCCCCGAGCACCACATCCGGGTGATCGCCCCCGACATCGGCGGCGGCTTCGGCAACAAGGTGCCGATCTACCCCGGCTACGTGTGCGCGATCGTCGGCTCGATGGTGACCGGGAAGCCGGTCAAGTGGACCGAGGACCGCACCGAGAACCTCGTCGCCAGCGGCTTCGCCCGCGACTACGTCATGCAGGGCGAGATCGCGGCCACGCGCGAGGGGAAGATCCTCGCCGTACGCAGCCACGTGCTCGCCGACCACGGCGCCTTCAACGGCGCGGCCACCCCGATGAAGTTCCCCGGCGGCTTCTTCGGGGTGTTCACCGGCAGCTACGACCTCGAGGCGGCCTTCTGCTCGATGACCGCGGTGCACACCAACAAGGCGCCCGGCGGCGTCGCCTACGCCTGCTCGTTCCGGATCGCCGAGGCCGTCTACCTCGTCGAGCGGATGGTCGACATCCTCGCCGACGAGATCGGGATGGACCCGGTCGCGCTGCGGCTGGCGAACTTCATCCAGCCCGACCAGTTCCCCTACGTCAGCCGCACCGGCTGGGTCTACGACTCGGGCAACTACCCGGTGGCGATGGCGGAGGCGCTCCGGATCGCGGGGTACGACGAGCTCCGGGCCGAGCAGGCCGAGCGCCGCACGCGCGGCGAGCTGATGGGGATCGGGGTCGCGTTCTTCACCGAGGCCGTGGGAGCCGGGCCGCGCAAGGACATGGACCTGGCCGGGCTCGCGATGTCCGACGGCTGCGAGCTGACGATCAACCCCACTGGAACGGCCGTGGTGCGGATCTCGGTGCAGAGCCAGGGCCAGGGCCACGAGACGACCTTCGCCCAGATCGTCGCGGAGGAGATCGGCATCCACCCGGATGACATCGACGTGATCCACGGCGACACCGACAACACGCCGTACGGCCTGGGGACCTACGGCAGCCGCTCAACACCGGTGTCCGGGGCGGCCGCCGTGCTCGTCGCGCGCAAGCTGCGCGACCGCTGCCGAGAGATCGCCGCGCACCTGCTGGAGGTCTCGGCCGCCGACCTCGACTGGGAGCGCGGCACCTTCTCGGTGCGGGGCGTGCCATCGGCATCCATCACCATGCGCGAGATCGCGGCCGCGGCGTACGGCGACGCCGACCTGCCCGAGGGCCTCGCCGGCGGCCTCGAGGACCGGGTGACCTACAGCCCGGAGAACCTGACCTATCCCTTCGGCGCCTACATCTGCGTGGTCGACATCGACCCGGGCACGGCGGTGGTGAAGGTCCGGCGGTTCATCGCCGTCGACGACTGCGGCACCCGGATCAACGAGATGATCGTCGAGGGTCAGATCCACCGCGGACTCACCGACGGCGTCGGGATGGCGCTGATGGAGCAGATCGGCTTCGACGAGCAGGGGAACTGCCTCAACGCCTCGCTGATGGACTACCTGATCCCCACCGCGCTGGAGGTGCCGGACTGGGAGACCGGTACGACGGTCACGCCGTCGCCGCACCACCCGATCGGCGCCAAGGGGGTCGGTGAGTCCGCCACCGTCGGCTCGCCGCCGGCGGTGGTGAACGCCGTCATCGACGCGCTCGAGCCGTACGGTGTGCGGCACGCGGACATGCCGCTCACCCCCTCCCGGGTCTGGGAGGCCATGCAGAAGGGACGGTCCTCGGCCCGATGACCCCGACCCAGCTGCGAGCGTTCGCGGCCGTCGTCCGGCTCGGGTCGGTCAAGGCCGCCGCGGGCGAGCTCCTGGTCACCGAGGCGGCGGTGTCGCTGCACGTCGGCCAGCTCCGCAAGGAGCTCGGCGACCAGCTCTTCACGCGCACCTCGGCGGGCCTGGCGTTCACGCCGGGCGGTCTGCGGCTGGCCAGCCGCGCCGTCGAGCTGCTCGGCCTCCAGGACCGCACCGTGCTCGAGGTGAGGGCGGCCGGTGAGGGACGCCGGCTGCTCCGGCTGGGCACGTCCACGCTCTTCGCCGAGTACGCCGCCCCCGGCCTGATCGGCCTGTTCGCCGAGCGGGCCAAGGACCTCGACGTCGAGCTCAGCACCCACCGCACCACGCACTTCGAGTCGCTGCTGATGACCCGCACCGTCGACGCCACGATCGGCCCACGGATCGCCCGCCCGGAGAACCCGGTGAGCAGCAAGCTGTTCCTCAACTACCAGGTGATCGCCGTGGCCAGCCCCGACCATCCGCTGGTCAAGGCACAGCCGAGCATCAGCATGCTCCGGCAGCAGACCTGGCTGCTCGGGCCGTCCGCGGCCGAGGACGCCGGCGTCACCACCGCGCTGCTGCACCGGATCGGCGTACCGGAGGACCGGCAGCAGATCTTCCAGAGCCACGCCGCGGCGCTCGACGAGACCAAGCGCGGCCGCGGGATCTCGCTGACCCTCTCCTTCGCGGTGGCCCAGGACCTCGCCTCCGGCCAGCTCGTGCAGGTCAACGGCCGCAACCTGAACGCCCAGGGCTCCTGGCACATCTCGACGCTCGGCGGTGGCCAGGCCACGCCGGCCGCCGAGGAGATGACCCGCTTCATCACCACCCCGCGGGCCACCCAGGCGATGCTCCGCGGCCGCGCCGTCGCCCACGGCCGCTTCAAACCCGCTGTACATGTGACGCTCTGGAGCTGAGACGCCCCTCGTCCGGGCCTGCGAGGACGAGGCCAGGCGCGAAGGTTGAGGAACGTCGGCTCAGGCCTGAGGAACGAAGGGCTGAGCGACACGTCTCCAAACCCGGTGAGGCGGCTGAGACCGGGAGCCGTGGTCTCGACAGGCTCGACCGACGGGCCTCACAGGTCGGCGGGGCGGATCCCCTCGCGGAGCCCGAGGTCGGTCCGCCGCGTCACACGGGTCGCACCAGCCACAGAACACCCGCGTTTCCGTCGCTTCGTAGGGGTTGCAACGGCTACTAAGCGACGGGAACGCCGGTCGACCGGCGATCCCGACAGGCAGCACCGCCCCACCCGCCCACGTAAGCCTTCGCTTAGCCGCAGGTTGTCCGCGGGGGGTGGCGGGCGTCACAGTGGGGTCGTTCGGGGTCTGCCGACCCTGGACGGCGGAGAGGGGATGGGTCACCGGTGCCAGTCGAGTCCGACGGTCACAACCAGGGCAACCCGCGGATGTACGAGCTGATCGAGAACGCGCCGAAGACGGGCAAGAGCCCCACGGTCTGGGCGTTCCCGCAGCTCGTCGACTACCTCAAGGTGGCCGGCCAGCCGGTGCAGGGCCCGTGGCCGCCGCACCAGGAGCCGCGCCCCGACCCGACCGCGGTGGACTCCGGGCCTGTCGCCGTACCCGACCCCTTGTCCGCGCCGCGTCGCGCCCCGGAGACCTCGTCCGAGCCCCCAGCGTCACACCCCCTCGACCAGCAGGAGCCCTGAGTGTTCCCACCGCGCTTCCGTTACGAGGCCCCTCGCACGATCGCCGAAGCGATCTCGCTGCTCCACGAGGGTGACGGTGAGGCCAAGGTGCTGGCCGGCGGCCAGAGCCTGGTGCCGCTGCTCAAGCTGCGCTTCGCCTCCCCCGAGCTGCTGGTCGACATCAACAACCTGCCCGACCTCGCCTACCACCACGTCGACGACGCCGGCGCCCTGCACATCGGCGCGCTGTGCCGCCACGCGGACCTCGAGCACTCGACCGTGCTGGCGGGGCGGCAGCCGACGATGGTCGCCGCCGCCCCCCTCATCGCCGACCCGATCGTCCGCACCCGCGGCACCCTCGTCGGCTCGCTGTGCCACGCCGACCCGCAGGGCGACTGGGCCGCGGTGATGACCGCGCTCGGTGGCCAGGTCGTCGCCCAAGGTCCCGGGGGCCGCCGCACGATCGCGGTGAGTGACTTCGTCACCGGTCCGTTCCAGAACACCCTCGCGTACGACGAGATGGCGGTCGAGGCGATCGTCCCGGCCGCGCAGGGCCACCTCGCGGGCGGGTTCCTCAAGCTCGAGCGCCGGGTCGGTGACTTCGCCACCGCCGGCACCGCCGTGGCCGTCGAGCTCGACGGCGACCGGGTCCTGCGCGCCGGCATCGCGCTCAGCGGCGTCGGCGGTCGCACCATCGACGCCCGCGAGGCCGCCGACTCCCTGACCGGCCAGGTCCTCGACGGTGCTGCGATCACGCGGGCCGCCGAGCTCGCCGCCTCGGTCGCCGAGCCGCGGTCCGACCACCGCGGCAGCGCCGAGTACAAGCGCCACGTGATCCACACCTTCGTGACCCGGATCCTGACCCGGGTCTCCTCCACCACCACGACCAAGGCGGCCTGACGCATGACCAGCCTCTTCGAGGAGATCACCAGCAAGTCCGAGGACGACGTACCCGTACGCCGGGTGACGATCACCGTGAACGGGCGGCAGCGCACCCTCGACGTCGAGCCGCGGCTGCTGCTGGCCCACCTGCTCCGCCAGGGCCTCCAGCTGACCGGCACCCACACCGGCTGCGACACGACCAACTGCGGCGCCTGCACGGTGCTGTTCGACGGCACGCCGGTGAAGAGCTGCACGATGTTCGCCGTGCAGGCCGACGGTCACGAGGTGCAGACCGTCGAGGGCCTCGGCACCGCCAGCGAGCTGGACGCCGTACAGGAGGGCTTCAAGGCCGAGCACGGCCTGCAGTGCGGCTTCTGCACCCCCGGGATGATGATGGCCTCGCGGGCGTTGCTGAACGCCAACCCCGACCCGACCGAGGACGAGGTGCGGTTCGGACTCTCGGGCAACCTGTGCCGCTGCACCGGCTACCAGAACATCGTCAAGGCCGTGCTCTGGGCCGCCGCCAAGGAGCGCGGCGACGCACCCGTCGACACGGACACGGACCCCGCCCCCGACCCCACCGCAGAAGCCCCCCGGAGCTCTGCCGTCGACGCCACCCAGGGGGCCTGAGATGACGGTCACCGAGAGCCGGGCGCTCGACGAGATCAAGATCGGCGGGATGGGCGCCAGCCGCCTGCGCGTCGAGGACAACCGCTTCATCCGCGGCCGCGGCAACTACGTCGACGACGTCGTCCTGCCGGGCATGCTCCACATGGAGATCCTGCGCAGCCCGCTGGCCCACGCCCGGATCCGCTCGATCGACACCAGCAAGGCCTACGAGCTGCCCGGGGTCAGGCTGGTCCTCACCGGCGAGATGATGGCGACCCGCAACCTCGCCTGGATGCCGACGCTCAGCTACGACACCCAGGCCGTGCTCGCCACCGACAAGGTGCGCTTCCAGGGCCAGGAGGTCGCCTGCGTCATCGCCGACGACCCCTACATCGCCAAGGACGCCTGCGAGGCGATCCAGGTCGACTACGAGCCGCTCCCGCCGATCGTCAACCCGACCCAGGCGATGGCCGACGGCGCACCGCTGATCCGCGACGACAAGGAGAACCAGCTCGACAACGTCGCCTTCGACTGGGAGGTCGGCGACCGCGAGCGCACCGACCGCGCCTTCGCCGAGGCGGACGTCGTCTCGAAGATCTCGCTGCACTACCCCCGCTCCCACCCCTCGCCGCTGGAGTGCTGCGGCTCGATCGCCGACTTCGACCGGGCCACCGGCAAGCTCACCGTCTACATGACCACCCAGGCGCCCCACATCGTGCGCGCCGCGGTGGCCCTCATCGCCGAGCTGCCCGAGCACCAGATCCGGATCATCTCCCCCGACCTCGGTGGCGGCTTCGGCAACAAGGTGCCGGTCTACCCCGGCTACGTGATGTCGATCCTGGCCTCGATCCTCACCGAGCGACCCGTGAAGTGGATCGAGGACCGCACCGGCAACCTGATCTCCACCGGCTTCGCCCGCGACGTCTACCTCGACGGCGAGATGGCGCTGCGCAAGGACGGCAAGATGCTCGCCGTCCGGATGCACACCACCTCCGACCACGGCGCGTTCTTCGCCGACGCCCAGCCGAGCAAGTTCAAGATCGGCCTGATGCACTCGGCGTTCGCCGCCTACGACATCCCGACCGCGCACCTCACCGCCCGCGGCGTCTACACCAACAAGGCGCCCGGCGGCGTCGCCTACCGCTGCTCGTTCCGGGTCACCGAGGCGATGTTCTTCCAGGAGCGGATGGTCCAGGCCGCAGCCGACGACCTCGGCATGGACCAGGCGGAGTTCCGCCGGGTCAACTTCGTCCGCGACGACGACTTCCCGCACCGCACGCCGTTCGGCTTCCTGACCGACTCCGGGCAGTACGAGAAGTGCCTCCAGGTCGGGCTCGACGCGATCGGGTACGACGACTTCCGGGCGCAGCAGGCCGAGGCCCGTTCGCGCGGCCGGCTGTTGGGCATCGGGATCTCGACGATGACCGAGCCGCTCGGCGCCGGCAACAGCCGCGAGTACGACATCCTCGGCATCAAGATGTTCGACTCCGCCGAGCTCCGGGTCCACATGACCGGCAAGGCCATCCTCCGCACCGGTGCGAAGACGCAGGGCCAGGGGCACGAGACGACCTGGGCCCAGATCGTGGCCCACGAGCTGGGCATCCCGGCCGAGGACATCGTGGTCGAGGAGGGCGACACCGACACCGCGCCGTTCGGGATGGGCACCTACGCCTCCCGCAGCACGCCGGTCGCCGGCGCCGCGGTCGCGATGGTCTCGCGCAAGGTGCGGGCCAAGGCGCGCAAGCTCGCGGCCCATCTGCTGGAGGTCTCCGAGGAGGACGTCGAGTGGGAGCTCGGACGGTTCTACGTCCGCAGCAACCCCGCCCAGGGCGTGACCATCCAGGAGTGCGCGATGGCGGCGTACAGCAACATGCCCGACGGCCTCGAGCCCGGGCTGGAGGGCAACGCCTACTACGACCCGCCGAACCTGACCTGGCCGTTCGCCTGCTACATCGCCACCGTCGAGGTCGACCCGATGACCGGCGTCTGGGACGTGCTCAGGTTTGTTGCCGTGGATGACTGCGGTGTCCGGATCAACCCGATGATCGTCGAGGGCCAGATCATGGGCGGTCTCACCGAGGCCTACGCGATGGCCAGCATGCAGTTCATCACCTTCGACGCCGAGGGCAACTGCGTCGGCTCGAACTTCATGGACTACCTGCTGCCGACCGCCTGGGAGACCCCCGGCTGGGAGCTGCACGAGGTCGTCACGCCCTGCCCGCACCACCCGATCGGCGCCAAGGGGATCGGTGAGTGTGCCACCGTCGGCGGCCCGGCGGCCTTCGTGAACGCCGTGATCGACGCGATCGGCAGCACCGGGGTCCGTAACATCGACATGCCGATGCTCCCCGACCGGGTGCACGAGGCACTCACCCTGCGGCACGACGTGTCCGGAGCGCCTCCGGTGAAGACGGACGACTGAGGCGGGACCATGAGCACCGAGGGTTGGGACATCGTCGAGCAGGCCGCCGAGCTGGCGCGCCGTGGCGAGGAGTTCGCGCTCGCCACCGTGGTCTGGCGGCAGGCGCCGTCCTCGGGACAGATGGGCTCACGGGCGATCATCACCCGCGACGGCCAGCTCTACGGGTTCATCGGCGGCGCGTGCGCCGAGCCGGTGGTGCTGCGCGAGGCCGTCCGCGTGATCGAGAGCCGGGAGCCCCGGCTGCTGTTCCTCGGCACCGCCGACGTGCCCCAGGCCGGCCTGCCCGACGGGATGTTCTACATCCCGATGTCGTGCCAGAGCGAGGGCGCCATGCAGATCTACATCGAACCCGTCGTTCCGGCCCTCGACCTGGTCGTCGTGGGCGGCTCGCCGATGACCCACACCCTGGCCGAGCTGGCCGGCACCCTCGGCTGGAAGAGCCGGGTGATCGAGGCCGCCGAGCTGTCGGCGGCCGACCTCACCGAGCAGTCGATCGTGGTGATCGCCACCCAGGGCCACGGCGACGAGGACGCCGTACGCCTGGCGGTGTCCGCGGCCCCGGCGTTCGTCGGCCTGGTCGCCTCCCGCAAGCGTGGGGAGTCGGTGCTCGCCTACCTCGCCGAGCGTGGCGTCCCGCAGCACCTCCTCGACCGGGTCCGCACACCGGTCGGGCTCGACCTCGGCCGCACCAGCCACCAGGAGATCGCCGTTGCGGTGCTCGCCGAGCTCGTGATGCGCCGGGCCGCGGGCGAGCTGAGCGCGCCTGCCTCGGGCGCCATCGCCGCGTTGGCGGAGCAGACCCTGACCGAGGTCGTCGACCCGGTGTGCGGGATGACCGTGACCGCCGACAACGCGCACTACCCCGTGGCTCACGACGGGACGACGTACTACTTCTGCTGCGCCGGGTGCTCCCAGTCGTTCGCGGCCGACCCGGCGCGCTACCTCACCGAAGCGGAGGCCTGACCAGGTGCTGATCAAGAACCAGTTCGAGGTGCCCCAGCCCGTCGACAAGGTGTGGGACTTCTTCGGCAACATCCCGCAGGTCGCGGCCTGCCTGCCCGGCGCCGAGCTGACCGAGGACCTCGGCGACGAGACGTACGGCGGGACGGTCGGCATCCGGATGGGGCCGGTGAAGCTGGCGTTCGACGGCAAGGCCAAGATCCTCTCCCGCGAGGACGCGACCAAGAAGATGGTCATCGACGCGGCCGGGGCGGAGCAGAAGGGCCGCGGCCAGGCCGCGATGACGATCACCGCCCAGCTCGCCTCCTTCAGCGGCGGCACCCGGGTGAACATGGAGCAGGACCTCCAGCTGTCCGGCGCCGCGGCGCAGTACGGCCGCGGGATGATCCAGGACGTCACCACCGTGCTGATGGGCCAGTTCGCCCACAACATGCAGCAGCGGATCGGCGCGATCGAGCGCGGTGAGTCGCTCGATGGCGTCGGTACGGCGTCAGCGAGCGGTTTCGCGATCGGCCTCCAGGCCGCCCGGATGGCGCTGATGCGGGTCTTCCGCCGGTTCTTCCTCCCCTACCAAGCCGCCCGGAGCTGAGGAGTCGTCATGGTCCTGTGGTGGATCGGCAACATCGTGCTGCTGCTGGTGATCGCGCCGGTGCTGGTGGCCCTGCTCAACCGGGTGCTCGCCGCGCTCGAGCGGATCCGCGGCGCCGCCGACGACATCCTGGCCGGTGGGGTCCTGCTCGCTGGTGAGCTCGACGGCGTACCGGAAGCTCTCGCGACGACCGACCGGACCGTGGCCGCCGTCGCGACCGGCGCCGCCCGCTACGGCGGGTCCGTCGCCAAGCTGCTGCCCCCTGCTCCGAACAAGGAGGCCTGACCATGCCAGTCGTCGCCTGGGTGACCATCGTGATCTCCACGGTGATCATCGCCGCCGCCGCGCTCGGCCTGCTGCGCGTGATCTTCCACCTCAAGGCCGTCGCCGCGACGCTCGACGACGTGATCGGCGGGGTCGGAGTGGTCGCGCAACGCACCAGCACCGTGCCCGAGGTCCTGCCGTCGGTGAACGCCAGCCTCAAGCCGGTCCGCGACTTCTGCGAGGCGATCTGATGACGGCTCTCGTCGCCACCGGCTGGGTCGTCGGCTACACGATCGGGATCATCGTGGTCCTCGTGGTCGTCGCGCTCGTCGTACCGATCCTGGTGCTGGCCGCGCGGATCGGCCGCCAGGCGGGCGCCATCGACGCCTCGCTCGGCGACTCGGTGACCAACACCGCGGCGCTCTCGCAGCTGAACACCACCATCGACCACGCGACCGAGATCATCGCCGGGCTGCAGCGCGGCCGCGAACGGCTGGGAGGCTGAGATGACGAGTCTGTCCCTGCATCCGGTGGTGCCGCTGCTCAGCGACTCCAGCCGCAACCTCTGGTGGGGCGCGGTGATCGGCGGCTTCGTCGTGGTGCTCGCTGTGGCCGCCCTGCTCACGATCCTGGTGGTCGAGGTCCGCACCATCGACCGGCGCGTCGCCGCGGTCAAGGAGACCCTCAAGGCCGCCGATCGCAACACCCAGGACGCCGCCCTGATCGGTGTCACCGCCGGTGGTGTGGAAGCGGTCCTCGCCGAGGGCCTGCAGCACCATCTCTTCCTCGGCCGTGTGCTCGGAAAGGTGCGCTCGTGACCACGCTCGTCGTGCTGTCCGTCGTCGACATCGTGCTGCTGATCGCCGGCCTCGCGATCTACCTGTTCATCGTCGGGGGCCAGCTCACCCGGATCGCCGCGAACCTCGAGGAGTGCGCCGAGATCGTGCAGGCGATCGGCCGCAACGCCGCCCCGATCAAGCAGGACGTGCAGCACATCAACCGCACCGGCGGAGTCGTCGCCGGCGCGCTGCCGCTGCTCTACGGGATGGCCGAGCAGATCGTCACCAGCGTGACGCCGCGCACCGACCCCGCCGTACGTCCGCCTGCTCTGCCGGCGTCGGGCACCCGCCGTTCGCGGATGGGCGAGGCCGTCGGCTACCACCCGGACGAGGAGCCCGCGGGCGTCTGAGCCGGCCCCACTCCACCGCGCCGATTGGTCACGAACCGCAGGTTTCGGGGGCTGAATGCCGCCGTTTGGTCCCCAACCGCAGAGGTTTCTGTTCAGCCCTGGGGCGGCTGGCGGTCGGTGGTGAGGGGTCCGGTGGTCGGGGCGGAGTAGTCGCCGATCCACTCGTCCTTCCAGGTGCGGTCGAACTGCTGCTCGTTGCAGCCCGGGCCGTAGACCGCGCACAGCTCCTCGGCGATCTGCTTGCGGTGTCCGGCCTGGCCGCCCGGCACCTCGAACCACGCCACGTGCAGCCGCCACTTGCTGCCGGCCCGCTTCACCCAGCACGAGGACCGCGGGTGGCGGAACGGCAGGCGCTCCTCCCGCAGGTCCTCGGTGTGGCCGACGTAGATCACGGCATAGGACTCGCCGTCCTCGTCGGGCTTGTACATCACGGCGTACACCGCGGGCACCGCCGGGACGGTCCAGCCGGCGAGCACGCGCGGGCCTTCGAACGGGTAGCCGGCCAGCGAGCCGAGCCTGATCACAGGTCGTCGTCCTCGTCCTCGGCGAGCGCGCTGATCGCGGTGATCGGCCAGGCGGGTAGGCCGGCCCTCGTCGCCGCGGCCGTGAAGATCCGGGCGCCCCGCTCGATCGCTGCCTCCCGGCTCTCGGCCTCGACCAGCAGCTGCGCGCCGTACGCCGTCTGGCCGATGCCGGTGGCGACCCCGCCGGCGGGCGCGACCGCGTCGGCGAGCTCGACGATCTCCTCGCGGCTCAGCTCGCGGTCACCGCTCGCCTGTGCCGACACGCTCCACTGCACCGCTGCCCCTCTCATCGCCCGGTCATCGGAGCCCGGTCACCGGAGCCCGGCCAGCACTCCGGCGAACTCCGACAGACTGGCCAGGTCGTGCCCGGACAACAGCTCGTCGACGTACGGCTCGGCCACCATCATGCCCAAGGTGTCGGGGGTGAAGTCCGTGCGCGAGCCCTTGTGGGGGTTGAGCCAGACGATCCGGTGGCACAGCCGCGACAGTCGTTGCATCGCGGACTCGAGCAGCTCGGGGTCGCCGCGGTCGAGACCGTCGGAGCAGATCACCACGATGCCCCCGCGGGTCAGCCCGCGCCGGGCCCACCGTCGTACGAACTCGTCCAGGCAGACGCCGATCCGCGTCCCGCCCTCCCAGTCGGTGACCGCGGCCGCGGCGCGGTCGAGCGCCTGGTCGGGGCGCCGGTGCTCGAGCTCGCGGGTGATGCGGGTCAGCCGGGTGCCGAAGCAGAACACCTCGACCCGGTCGGCGGCGCGGGTGGAGGTGTGCGCGAACTGCACGAGGTTGCGCGAGTAGTCCGCCATCGAGCCGGAGACGTCGAGGAGCAGGATGAGGCGGCGCGTGCGCAGCCGTCGGCGACGCCGATGGAGGGAGCCGGGCTCGCCGTGGAGCCGCATCGACTCCCGGACGGTACGCCGCAGGTCGGGCAGTCGCCCGTGTCGGTTGGGCACCGTCCGCCGGGTACGGCGTCGGGGCGGGGCCAGCTGCATGGTGCGCATGATCCGGCGGAGCGCGGCCAGCTCCTCGGGCGTGCAGGCGGCGAAGCTCTTGGCCTTGACCGTCGACGCCTTCGCGGCGGCGTACCCCAGCTCGGCTGCGTGGTCCTCCTTCTCGTCGCCCTGCTCGGTCTCGGCGATCTCCAGGGTGGCCAGCGCCTCGGCGCGGGCCATGGCCGCGAAGGCCGAGGCGCCAGGCGAGGAGTCGGGCTCGCCGAGGAAGTAGGAGACGAACGTGCGGTGGTACGTCGGCACCTGCTCGCGGCGGGTCACCAGCGTGCAGCGCCCGGCCCAGTACAGGTCGACCAGATCGGTCACGTCGACGACGGTCGCGGCCGCGCAGTAGGTCAGCGTGTCACCCGACCCGACGGTGATCCCCGCACGTCGTAACGCCGTGGTGAACCCGACCAGCATCGGCAGGAAGTCCGGCCGCCGAGTCGTCATATGACGACTCGGCGTGTTTCGGGCGCCTCTTTGCGCCGACTCGGTGCGTTTCCGGTGCCTCTTTGCGCCGACTCGGCGGGATCAGGCACCGGAGGTGACCCAGCCGAGGTCCTCGCGCACCTGCTCGAGGTCGTCACGGTCCTTGATCACCGCACCCAGGGTGTCGTCGGCGACGCCGGGCTCGAGCTCCGTGGCGCCGACGACCTCGAGGGTCTGCACCCAGTCGATGGTCTCGGCGACCCCGGGCGGCTTGGCCAGGTCCATCTCGCGCAGCCGGTGTACGGCGGCGACTGCGGCCCGCGCCAGGCTGCTGGAGACACCGGGCGCCCGGACCTGCACGATCTCCAGCTCGCGCTCGGGCGTCGGGAAGCCGACCCAGTGGTAGAGGCAGCGCCGCTTGAGCGCGTCGTGCAGCTCGCGGGTGCGGTTGCTGGTCAGGACGACGAGCGGGGGCTGCTCGGCGACGATGGTGCCGATCTCGGGGATGGTGATCTGGTAGTCGGAGAGCAGCTCGAGCAGGAAGGCCTCGAACTCGTCGTCGGCCCGGTCCACCTCGTCGACCAGCAGCACCGCGCCGGCGCCGGTCCGTACGGCGTCCAGCAGCGGCCGCTCGAGCAGGAAGCGGGGCCCGAACAGAGCGTCCACGGAGCCACCGTCGGCGAGCTCGTGCTCGGACAGGGCCCGGATGGCCAGCATCTGCCGGGCGTAGTCCCACTCGTAGAGGGCCTGGTTGGTGTCGATGCCCTCGTAGCACTGGAGCCGGATCAGCCGCCGGCCGAGCACCTGCGCGAGTGCCTTGGCGATCTCGGTCTTCCCGACCCCGACCTCGCCCTCCAGCAGCACCGGCCGCCCGAGGGTCAGCGCCACGTGCACGGTGGTGGCCAGGCCACGGTCGGCGAGGTAGCCGACGTCACGCAGCGCCTCGGTGAGCGCAGGCACCGACCCGGGCGACGTCATCGCGCCGGGCTCACTCGTCGCGCTCAATCGCCACGAGGGGCGTCGACCAGGTCGAGGAGGCTGCCGGAGCCGAGCTTGCCCTCGCGGGCGAGGCGCTCGCGCCAGGCCTCCTTCAGGTCGGAGCCGGGGGTGCCGAACCCGTCGAAGCTCACGTCCTTCATGTTGCGGCACGGCGTCACCGGCCCGCACTCCTCGTCGACCTCGGACCGGTCGCGGTCGTCGGCCGACCAGAGCGCGCGCAGGACCTGCACGCCGTCGTCGGGTGCGTCGGTCATCGCGCTCTCCTCTCTGCAGGCGGAGCCGTCGCGGCTCCGCTGGCTCCACTGTAGGTCGCGCGGAGCCCGGTCACGACGCGCGCCTAAGGATTCGCTTGTACGTCGAGCCGGTGGCAGGCGATCGCCTCGGCCAGCACCGCGGCCGCCACCTCACCCGGGCTCCGTGCTCCGATGTCGAGTCCGGCCGGGCCGTGGATCCGCTCCAGCCCAGCCACGTTGCGGTCGGTGAGCCAGGTCAGCCGGGCCTGCTGGCGGACTCGCGGAGCGACCACGCCGAGGTAACCCACCCGCGAGGACAGCGCAGCCTCCATGATCCGGCCCGCCACCTCGTCGTCGTGCCCGGTCACCACCACGGAGTCGAGCACGGTCAACCCGACGATCAGCGGGATCGCCGAGCCCGGGTCCGGCGCCCGGTGGACGCGCCAGCCGAGGACGTCGGCCATCCGGGCCACGGCATCGCCGACCGGGCCCGGCCCGGCGGCCACCAGAGTCGGCACCGGACGCAGCACCGTGACGACTCGGCCGGGTGAGACGTGGGTGGTGCTCCGCCCGCTCGACCAGGCCGCGACCACGTCGGCGTCCTCGGCCTCCACCTGACCCGCCTCGACCAGCCGCGTCGACACCGCGAGCCCATCCGCGTCGAGGTCGGTGACCAGGCAGACCGGCTCCCGCTCCACCAGCCGGTCCCAGAGCCCGGCCGGGAGGGCGTCCGCCGGGACCAGCAGGCACTGGCCCGAGCCGGTCGCGGTCTCACCCGCCAGGGCAGCCTCGTACTCACCGACCTCGACCGGCACCAGCCGGCCACGGCCCACCGTCGCGAGTCGTTCGACGACCTGGTCGTCGGCAGCTCCGCCCCAGACGTGGCCGGTCCGGCCGCCGCCGGGCGTGAGGGCCAGCGCTTCGGCTGGGTCGGGCGGCGGGCCGTCCCGCGTCACCAGCCAGCCCACGTCGACCCGGGTGCCGGACCGGACGCAGGCGGCGACGGTGAGCGCGACGTCGTACATGCTGCGGAGGCTAGCCGGACTCGCGGCAGCGCCCCACTGTCACCCAAGCAAACCCTGAGGTGGACGTCGCTCACCTGCCAGGGGGCAGAATCGGGAGCGTGGACGACACGCTGCTACTCGCCGCTCGGGCTCTGGTGCTGGCAGACCTCCAGGCCCGCCACCGAGCGTCCCCCGACGCCGTCGACGCGCTGGAGGACGCGTGCGCCAACCGCGGCTGGTGGGCCGAGCAGTGGCCCGAGGGTGAGGTGTACGTCGCCGGGCTGGTCGCCCAGGACGTGCAGGACGCCCTGTTCGAGAGCCTCGGGCGCTGGCCGCTGTGCGTGGCCTGCGACACCGACGAGCCCGAGCACGCGCTCTACATCGAGCCCGACATCGGCGGTCCGTCGCCGCAGTGGGTCTGCGAGGCGTCGGGACGGGTGATCGCCCCGCTGGGCCGGCTCGCCGAGGCGGGCGGTCAGCTCCCGGGCTGAGAGGTCAGGGGGTGAGCGGGACCCACCAGGTGAACCGCGCGCCGGCGTACGTCGAACGGGACACCTCGATCACCACGTCACCGACGAGCCCGCGGCGCGAGTGGCGCAGCACCGGGTCGCCGACGTCGAGGTCGAGCAGCTCGGCGTCCATCTCGTTCGCGAGGTCGGCGGTGAGCTGGTCCTCGGCCGTGGTCGGGCGCAGGCCGCGGGCGGCGAGCATCGAGTACAGGCTCCCGGGCAGCCCGGTCTGGAGGAAGCCGGGCAGCAGGACCTCGTTGAGGTAGACGTCCTGGTAGCACAGCGGTACGTCGTCCAGCCGGCGTCGGCGGCGCCAGTGGATGACCGCGTCGCCCGGGGTGATCCCCAGCGCCTTGGACACCCCGGGACCGGCCTGGCCGAGGCCCGAGGCGAGCGTCTCGGTCGTCGTCGTCCAGCCGCGCGCGCTCGCGTCCTCGGTGAAGGACATCGGGCGGCCGATGGGTCGAGGGTTCTTGCAGACGAAGGTGCCGCGGGCCGGGGCGCGCTCCAGCAGCCCCTCGGCGACGAGGGCGTCGATCGCCTGCCGCACGGTCATCCGGGCGACGCCGAAGTGCTGCATCAGACCGCGCTCGGACGGCGCGGGCGCACCCTCGGGCAGGTCGGCGATCAGGCTCCGGACGTACTCACGCACCTGCACGTGCTTGAGGGTCGTACCGAGCGGTACGAGCACGTCATCCACGGCCGGAGTCTAGGGCGTCGGCAGCGTCCCCACGGCCGGAATCGGCAGGTCCGGGACCCTTGGCCCTGCCCGACCAGGGCCCCTTCGCGTCAGGTGGCCGAGATCGCCGTCAGTACGTCGAGCCTGGCCGCCCGGCGGGCCGGCAGCACCGCGGCCAGTACACCGATCACGACCGCCAGCCCGAGGAAGACGACCAGCTGGGTCCAGGGGATCGCGATCACGTCGAGGCCCTGGTCGCGCACGGCGTACATCATCGCCATCCCGAAGCAGACGCCCAGCGTGACGCCCAGCACCGCGCCGAGCACCGCCATCACCACCGACTCGAGGGTCACCATCAGCCGGAGCTGGCCGCGCCCGAGCCCGATCGCGCGGAGCAGGCCGATCTCGCGGGTGCGCTCGATGATCGAGAGCGCCAGCGTGTTCACGATCCCGAGGACCGCGATCACCAGCGCCAGCCCGAGCAGCGCGTCGACCATCAGCACCAGCTGGTCGATCGGGGCTCGCTGCTGGTCGGCGAACTGCTGCTCGTCCTGCACGGTCACCACGGGCAGCTTCTCGACGGTCTTCTGCAGCGGTCCCAACAGCTCGCCCGCAGCGGGCGAGGTGAAGACGATCAGGAAGTTGTCACTGTCGGCGAAGCCGGCCTGGGTCAGGTTGCGGGACGCGGTGACGAAGTCGAAGACCAGCGGGGTGTCCTGGTAGACGCCCGCGACCCGGAACACCCGGTTGCCGACCGGGAGCTTGCCGAAGGTGACCGCCGACCCGACGCGGAGATGGTGGTCGGCGGCGTACTTGGTGTTGACGAGCACGCTGCGGCCGTCCAGCGCGGTGGTGCCGGCGGTGAGCTTCAGCCCGAACCGGCCGAGCTGCGACGGCAGCACGCCGGTCACCGCCGAGCGGTCGCCGTCGGCCTCGACGAAGGCGAAGCGCTGGCGCACCACCTCGGTGACGCCTGCCACCCGCGCGATCTTCTGCGCGACCTCCGGGGAGAAGGGTTGCCCGAACGCGCTACCGACGACGTAGGAGCCGATGAAGTTCTCCTTGATCGTCTTGTCGACGCTCGCCTTCGCCGACGCCCCGATGATCGACATCGTGCAGGCCAGCGCCAGCCCGATCATCAGCGCCGAGGCCGTGGCCGTCGTACGACGAGGGTTGCGCAGGGCGTTCTGGCCGGCGAGGTTCCCGACCGCACGGAAGACCCCGGCGTACCCCCACCGCGCGAGCGCCAGCAGCGGCCGGCAGAGCAGCGGCGCCGCGGCCGTGACCCCGAGCAGGACCGCGAGGATCCCGCCGCCGACCCAGTAGCCGGAGTGCCGCACCGTCCCGAACAGGCCCGCCAGCGTGGCCGCGGCACCGGCGACGACCAGGACCAGGCCGAGCACGAACCGGCGCCGGATCGACGACTCCGGCAGTGCCACGACGTCGCCGAGAGCCTGCACCGGCATGATCCGGCCGGTACGACGAGCGGGCAGCCACGCGGCCGCCATCGTCACCACGGTGCCGGTCACGTAGCCGGCGACGACCGCGCGCGGGGTGAGCGTGAGCTGCGCGCTGCCCAGGTCGAGCCCGATCAGCCCGATCAGCCAGCGGATCGCGTAGGCCAGCCCGACGCCCAGCACCAGGCCGATGGTCGACCCGAGCAGGCCGAGCACCAGGGCCTCCAGCAGCACGCTGCGCGACACCTGCCGTCGTGAGGCCCCGAGCGCGCGCAGCAGGGCCAGCTCGCGGCTGCGCTGGGCCACCAGGATCGAGAAGGTGTTGACGATCAGGTAGGCACCCACCACCAGCGCCACCGCGGCGAAGATCAGCAGGAACGTCTGGAGGAACTTCACCCCCTTGAGGATCTGGCTCGCGGACTCGTCGGCTGCGTCGTCGCCGGTGAGGGCCCGGACGTGCGGCGGCAGGTCGCGGGCCACGGCGTCGCGCAGGGTCGCCTGCGACACCCCGGCGTCGGCGGTCACCCAGATGGTCGAGTAGGCGTCCCGGCCCTTGAGGAACAGCTTCTGCGCGGTCGGTACGTCGAAGATGGTCAGCGTCGCGCCGGCCAGCGAGGTGTTGTCGGCGTACCCCGCGAGCCCGACCAGCCGGACGTTCAGCACCGCCTTGCGGGTCGCGGTCACGATCGGCACCTTCTCGCCGATGAAGTAGCCGGCCTTCTGGGCGGTCGTCTCGTCGAGCAGCACCTGGTGGGGGCCGTGCGGGGCGTGCCCGGCGATCAGACTGAGCCCGGGGACGCCGTGACCCGCGGGGGCGTCTGAGTAGCTGATCCCGTACGTCGGGGCGCCGAGGCCGCCGACGACCTTGTTGTTCTTGCCGACCACGAACACGCCGATCGCCTGCACGTTGCCGTCCACGCGGGCGGCCCCCGGCACGCTTTCCAGCTTCGTGACCAGCGACGCCGGCACGGTCCGGGTCGAGGGGTCGCCGTTCAGGGTGGTGCTGCCGGCCGGCCGGACCACGACGTCGCCGACCGAGGCGCCGAACAGCCGGTTGAACCCGTCGCTCAGCGCCGACGAGAACACCAGCGAGCCGACCACGAAGGCGACGCCGAGGGCGATCGCGAACGTGCTCATGAACAGGCGCACCTTGCGCGCCAGCAGGCTCTTCCAGACCGCGCGGAGCACGTCAGTCCGCCGGCTCGGCGGCAGCCATCCAGGCGATGATCTGCTCCCGCTCGGGGTCGCGCAGCTCGTCGACGATCCGGCCGTCGGACAAGAAGACGACCCGATCGGTGTACGCCGCGGCGACCGGGTCGTGGGTCACCATCACCACGGTCTGGGCGTGGTCGTCCACGCTGCGCCGGAGGAGCTCGAGGATCTCCGCTCCGGAACGGCTGTCGAGGTTGCCGGTCGGCTCGTCGGCGAACACGATCTGAGGCCGGCCGACCAGGGCGCGAGCCACGGCGACCCGCTGCTGCTGGCCACCGGACAGCTCGTTGGGTCGGTGGGTCAGGCGGTCGCGCAGGCCGACGGTGTCGACCACCTCGTCGTACCAGGCGGCGTCGGGCTTGCGCCGGGCGATCGCCTGCGGCAGCCGGATGTTCTCCTCGGCGGTCAGCGTCGGCACCAGGTTGTAGGCCTGGAAGACGAAGCCGATCCGGTCGCGGCGCAGCCGGGTGAGCGCCTTGTCGCCGAGCCGCGAGAGCTCCTGGTCGCCGATGTGCACGGTGCCGCCGTCGGCGCGGTCGAGGGCGGCCGCGCAGTGCATCAGCGTCGACTTCCCGGAGCCGCTCGGGCCCATGATCGCGGTGAACCGGCCGGCCTCGAGGTCGAGGCTGACGCCGTCCAATGCGCGCACAAGGGCGTCGCCGGACCCGTAGGTCTTGACCAGGTCACGGATCCGGGCCGCGGGCTCGCTCACGGGCTCAGCCTGTCAAGGACGACCAAAGCGGCGACACCGGGGTCCGCCCCGGTCGGTCCCCGGAAAGTCGTCTCAGGGTATCGAACACCTGTTCGATCCCGTGTTATCGTGACGGGCATGGACTTCCAGGGCACGCTCTTCGAGCCGGCCGTCGACGCCCCCGGTCTCGCCGGGCTGGAGTCGGCGGTGCGCCATCCGCTGACCCGCGGCGCCTGGGTCGACGTACGCCGCGACTGGGTCACGGGCGCCGACGAGGTGCTGGAGCGGCTCGTCGCCGACGTGCCGTGGCGGGCGGAGCGGCGCCAGATGTACGACCGGGTCGTCGACGTCCCGCGGCTGGTGCACACCTACGGCGAGGGCGAGCCGCTCCCCCACCGGCTGCTCGACGACGCCCGCGAGGCGCTGACCGCCCACTACCGGCCCGAGCTCGGCGAGCCGTTCCTCACCGCCGGCTGCTGCTACTACCGCGACGGGCGCGACAGCGTCGCCTGGCACGGCGACACCATCGGGCGCGGCCGGCTGCAGGACACCCTGGTCGCGATCGTGTCGTTCGGCGACCCGCGGCGGCTGGCGCTGCGGCCGCGCGGCGGCGGCGAGTCGCTGGCGTTCGAGATGGGCCACGGCGACCTGGTGGTGATGGGCGGTTCGTGCCAGCGCACCTGGGAGCACGCCGTACCCAAGGTGGCGCACGCAGGCCCGAGGATCTCGGTGCAGTTCCGGCCGCGCGGGGTGTTCTGAGCGGTCAGAACTGCACGGTGGGCGCCTGCTCCTGGCCGGCCGGCGCCTCGTAGAACTCGCGCTGCCCAGCTGGGCGGGGCGCGCTGGCGCGCCGTCTCGAAACCCCCGGCACAGCCGCTCCCCTCAACCCCCGGTGGTTGAGGAGGGGCGCGCTGGCGCGCCGTCTCGAAACCCCCGGCACAGCCGCTCCCCTCAACCCCCGGTGGTTGAGGAGGGGCGCGCTGGCGCGCCGTCTCGAAACCCCCGGCACAGCCGCTCCCCTCAACCCCCGGTGGTTGAGGAGGGGCGCGCTGGCGCGCCGTCTCGAAACCCCGGGCACGGACGCACCCCTCCACCACCTCCTCGAAACTCGGGTGCGGGTGTCGGCGGTCGCTGGTTGGCTCGAGGGTGATGTCCGAGACCGCAACCGACCGCTCGACGACCCTCGCGTCGTTCTGGCACGACCTGCCCCGCGAGGGCCGGTTGCTGCTGTCCGTGGTGGGCGTCCAGTTCCTCGGCACCGGGCTGGTGCTCCCGTTCCTGGTGGTCTACCTCCACGAGATCCGCGGCTTCGCCCTCGGCGACGTCGGCCTCCTGATCGGGTTGGGCCCGCTGATCGGCTTCCTGGTGGTCGGGCCGGGCGGCACCGTCATCGACAAGTACGGCGCGCGCGTCGTCGTGGTCGGCACGCTCGCCCTGCTCGTCGCGGCCGACGTCGTCCTCGCCTTCGCAGACACCCTGAGCCTGGCGATGATCGCCATCGTGCTCCAGGGTTCGGCGTTCGGGGTGTCCTGGCCCGCCTCCCAGAGCCTGATCGCCGCCGCCGTCCCCACCGAGCTCCGCCAGCGCTACTTCGGGGTCAACTTCACCCTGCTCAACCTCGGCATCGGGATCGGCGGCATCGTCGGCGGCCTCTTCGTCGACGTCGAGCGCCCGGCCACCTTCCAGGCGATCTACCTGGCCGACGCGGTGACCTTCCTGCCGCTGCTCTACCTGCTCCTCGTACCGCTGCGCCACCTGGCCGGCAGGCCGGTCCACGACGCCGACGAGCCACCGCCCGCGGAGTCCTACCTCGAGGTGCTGCGCCGGCCCGCGGTCGGCTGGATGATGCTGCTCAGCTTCGCCTCGTCGTACGTCGGGTACTCCCAGCTCAACGCCGGGCTCCAGGCTTTCGCCCGCGAGGCCGGAGACATCTCGACCCGGGCGCTCGGCTTCGCCTACGCCTGCAACACCCTCGTCATCGTCGTCCTCCAGCTGATCGTGCTGCGCCGGATCGAAGGGCGCCGCCGCACCCGGGTGATCTGTGTGATGGCGATGATCTGGTCGGTGTCGTGGGTGCTCCTCGGCACGGCCGGGCTCGTCCCCGGCACCCTCGGCGCGACAGTGTTGGTCGCCGCCTGCGCGTCGGTGTTCGCCCTCGGTGAGACCCTCATGCAGCCCACCATCCCGGCCCTCGTCAACGACCTGGCGCCCGACCACCTCCGCGGACGCTACAACGCGCTCAGCTCGGGCGCGTTCTCGCTGGCCGCCATCGTGGCGCCGGCGATCGCGGGCTGGCTGATCGGCCATGCCCTCGGCACGGTCTACATCGCGAACCTTGTGCTCGGCTGTGGCGCGGTGATCTGGGTCGCCCTGGTGCTCGAGCGACGCCTGCCCGAGGGCGTCAACGGTGTGGCCGCCGCCCCCGTCGAGGAGCCGGTCAGCTGGTCTGCGTGACCATCGGCGATGCGGGCGGGGGTGGGGTTGGGGGCGTGAAGCAACCCGCCTCGATACCGAGCTTGGCCAGGCCGGCGAGGTCTCCGGCCGCGTAGTGGGCGGGCGTGGTCGCGGTGATGGCCGGGTACATGACCTGGCGGTGGTCGCTGACGTGGGCCAGACCCACGACGTGACCGAGCTCGTGGAGGTACACCTCATACCTCTGCTTGGCCGGCATCTTCTTCAGCCTGGCCTGGTTGAGGGCGACGGCCCCGGAGCTCGAGATGAGGATGTCGCCGCCGTCCGCGGAGAAGCCGCCCTCGCCCAGGACAGGCGGAGGCGGCAGCATCGAGGACCTCGCTGGCCCGTGGCCGGGGGCGGTGAACGCGACGACGAGCTGAGCGTGCTCGCTGGGTGGGATCAGCACGCTGTCCGGCACGTAGCGGGTGCTCCCGGCGTAGGAGAAGGTGAGGCCGGTGTCGTGGGCGACCTCGTGGACCGCCGCCTTGAGCCTGGCCTGCTCCGCCGGGGACGACCCCAGGTTCGCCTTCCAGGTGATGGTCGTGCATGGGTCCCACCGGACCGGCGACCCGTCGGCGTTCGTCATCACGAAGGCGTAGTGCGTGGCGCCAGCGCCCGCGGCACCCGCGATCGGCGTGCCAACGGCTGTCGCGGTGACGACGGCTGAGCCGGCCAGGGCGAAGGCCAGGATGCGGTTCCTCGCAGACACCAGCGCTCCTAGGTCTTCGCCGAAGACCTCCCCGGCGACGGTTCCCATTGGAACACGGTCACGGCCCGGCTGTACCCGCAGATCGGCCTGCAGATTCTGCCATTCCGCACATCCGAGGCGGCTGGGTCACCGGGTGACGATCCAGATGATCACGCCGACGGCCACGGCTCCGCCCAGGGCCTGCTTCCAGTAGGACTTGGCCAGCACCGGCAGCACCGTCCTGCCGAGGTCGAGCGCGTCGTCCGGCACGCGCGCAGCGGGGGCCGGCTTGGTCGGTGCGGGTCTCGGCTGCTCCGCGGCAGCCGCGGCCGCCGCCGGGGCGGCTTCCTCGGCGGGTACGGCGGGAGCCGCAGCCTCGGCCGGCTCGGGAGCAGCCGGGGTCTCTCCCTCCCCCATCCGCTGCTCGAGGCAGTTGACGAACTGGCCGAGCAGCTTGTCGGAGACGTCCTGCATGACGCCCCGGCCGAACTGCGCCGGCTTGCCGGTGATCGCGAGGTCGGTGTGCACCTTGACGTCGGTGGAGTCGCCGGCCGCGCCGTCCATGGTGAGGGTGACCGTCGCGCCCGCCGTACCGTTGCCGCGCTTGTCCTTGCCCTTGGCGTCGACCACGAAGCGGTACGCCGTCTCGTCCTTCTCGGTGAAGGTGCCCTGGCCGTTGTAGACCAGGGCGATCGGGCCGAGCTTCACCTTCACCGAGCCGTGGAACGTCGCTCCCTCGGTGTCGGTGACCTGGGCGCCAGGGAAGCACTCCGCCACCGAGGCGATGTCCTGGAAGTGGTCCCACGCCTCCTGGACGGGCACCGGGACGGTGAATTCGTGCGTCAGCTCCACAGGTCAAGTCTCCTCAGGGGTGGTGAAGTCGGAGCCTAGGCCCCGGCCGCCTGCAGTACCGCACGGCGGGTGAGCACCGTGATCAGGTGCTTGCGGTAGTCGGAGTCGCCGTTCAGGTCGCTGGGCGGGTTGGTCCCGTCGGCGGCCTGCTCGGCGGCAGCGCGTACGCCGTCCTCGGTGGCCGCAGCGCCCGCGAGGGCCGCCTCGGTCGCCGTGGCCCGCAGCGCGGTCGAGCCCATGTTGGTGAGCCCGACCTTTGCCTCGCTGATCGTCCCGCCGTCGGCCTTGACGGTGACGGCTACCGCGACGATCGGCCACTGGTGGGCCACCCGGACGAACTTCTCGTAGTGGGCTCCCCACCCGGTGTGCTTCGGGATCCGGATCTCGGTGAGGATCTCGTCCTCACCGATGGCGGTCTCGAAGAGGTCGACGAAGAAGTCCTGGGCCGCGACGGTGCGAGTGCCCCCGGGACCGGCGAGCACGTACTCGGCGTCCAGGGCGAGGGCTGCCGCGCCCATGTCTCCGGCCGGGTCCGCGTGCGCCAGCGCTCCGCCGAAGGTGCCGCGGTGCCGGATCTGGTTGTCCGCCACCTCGGCCGCTGCCTTGGACAGCAGGAGCGCATGCTCCTTGACCAGGTCGTTGGTGACGACCTCGGAGTGGGTCGTCAGTGCGCCGATGACGAGCGCGTCACCGTCGTCGCGGACCCCGCGGAGGCTGTCGATGCGACCCAGGTCGATGAGCACCTCGGGCGCGTTGAGCCGCATCCGCAGCACCGGCAGCAGGCTCTGGCCGCCGGCCATGATCTTCGCGTCGTCGCCGTGCTCGGCGAGCGCGCTGAGCGCCTCCTCGACGCTCGAGGGCGCCAGGTAGTCGAACTTGGCGGGGATCATGCGCCCGCTCCTTCCGTGCTCGAGGCACCTGGTTCGTCGGTGTCGAAGTGCGGCATCGCCGCGGACTCGGTGGCACCGCCCTTCGGGGATGAGGTGTTGATGGCCTTCCAGACCCGCTCGGGCGTGCACGGCATCAGGATGTCGTCGACCCCGAAGTGGCGTACGGCGTCCACGATCGCGTTGACCACGGCCGGCGTCGAGGCGATCGTGCCCGCCTCGCCGACGCCCTTGGTACCGAGCGTGTTCGTCGTCGAGGGACTGGTGGTGTGGTCGATGTCGAAGGAGATCGTGTCCGCTGAGGTCGGCAGCAGGTAGTCGACGAAGGAGCCGCTCACCAGCGTCCCGGCGTCGTCGTACACCGCCTCCTCGAACAGGGCCTGCGCGATGCCCTGCACCAGGCCACCGTGCACCTGCCCGCTCACGATGAGCGGGTTGATGATGTTGCCGATGTCGTCGCAGCAGACGTACTTGCGCATCGTCACCCGACCGGTCTCGGTGTCGACCTCCATCGCGCACAGGTGGGTGCCGTGCGGGAAGTTGAAGTTCACCGGGTCGTACGTCGCCTCGGCGTCGATGTTCGGCTCGATGCCCTCGGGGTAGTTGTGCGCCGCGAACGTCGCCAGTGCGATGTCTGCGATGCCCAGCCCCTGGTCGGTGCCGCGCACCGAGAACCGACCGCCGGCGAACTCGATGTCGTCCACGCTCGCCTCGAGCAGGTGGGCCGCGATCGGGGTCGCCTTCGCGATCACCTTGTCGACGGCCTTGACCAGCGCCTCCCCACCGACCACGAGCGAGCGAGACCCGTAGGTGTCGAGGCCCTTGTGGGCGACGGCGGTGTCGCCGTGCAGCACCTCGACGTCCTCGAACGGTACGCCGAGCCGGTCGGCCACGATCTGGCTGAACGCCGTCTCGTGACCCTGGCCGTGCGCACTCGCGCCGGTGACGACCTCGACCTTGCCGGTGGCCAGCATCCGCACGCTCGCGTGCTCCCAGCCGCCCGCGCCGTAGTCGAGGCTGCCCAGCACCCGGCTGGGTGCCAGGCCGCACATCTCGGTGAACGTCGAGATCCCGATTCCCGAGCTGGACCCGGTCGCCGGAGTCGCGGCGACGCTGCTGCTCGGCCCGGAGCTCGTCGTACCCGAACATCTCCTTGGCGCGCGCGGTGGCGGCCTCGTAGTTGCCGGAGTCGTAGGTCAGCCCGGCGACCGTGGTGAACGGGAACTCCTCGTGCTTGATCCAGTTCTTCTCCCGGATCTCGAGGGGGTCGACGCCGACCTCGACGGCGAGCTCGTCCATGATCCGCTCGATGCCGTACGTCGCCTCGGGCCGGCCGGCGCCGCGGTAGGCGTCGGTCCAGGCCTTGTTGGTGAGCACCGTCTGGCAGGAGAAGCGGTAGGACGGGAACTTGTAGATGGAGTTGAACATGAACGCGCCGAGCACCGGCACGCCGCCGCCCACGATGGCGACGTAGGCACCGAGGTCGGCCAGCAGCTCGACCTTGAAGCCGGTGACCGTGCCGTCCTTCTCCGCCGCCAGCGTCAGCTTCTGCCACTGGTCGCGGCCGTGGTGGGCCACCATCAACGACTCGCTGCGGGTCTCGGTGTACTTCACCGGCCGGCTCAGCCGGCGGGCGACCGCCCAGGCGATCCACTCCTCGGGCGTGGCCTGGAGCTTGCCGCCGAAGCCGCCGCCGACGTCAGGCGCGATCACCCGGATCTTCGACTCGGACACGCCCGTCGTGGCGGCCAGCGCGAAGCGCAGGATGTGGGGGATCTGGGTCGCCGACCACATGGTCAGCTGCTCACCCGTCGGGTCGACCACGACCGAGCGGGGCTCCATGAAGGCCGGGATCAACCGCTGCTGGCGGTACTCCCGCTCGATCACGATGCCGTCGGTGCGGGCCTTGGCGATGGCCTCCTCGACGTCGCCGCCGGTGCCGGCCTCGCCCGAGTCGAACACCCACAGTGCGGACTTGTTGGTGCCGAGGTCGGGATGCGCGAGCGCGCCGCCCTCGTCGGCAGCGGCCGCAGCCGCCTTGAGCTCGAGCGCGGCGGGTAGCTCGTCGTACTCCACGTCGACGAGCTCGGCGGCGTCGCGGGCCTCGGCGGCCGAGCGGGCCACCACCACGGCGACGATCTCGCCGGCGAAGGACACCCGGTCGCTCGGCATCGGCGAGTGGACGGGGGTGACCTGGTCGGGCGTGATCGGCCAGGCGTTGATGCACACGCCCAGCTCCTCACCGAAGTCGGAGCCGCTGAGCACGGCGACGACGTTGGGGGACGACGCCGCGGCCGAGGTGTCGACGGAGACGATGGTGGCGTGGGCGAACGGGCTGCGCACCATGGCCAGGTGCAGCATCCCCGGCAGGTTCAGGTTGTCCGTCCAGCGGGTGCGGCCGGTGATCAGCCGCTGGTCCTCCTTGCGGCGCCGGTCGTTGCCGATCTCGAGCTTGGCGGGGGCGTCGGCCGTGGCGGTCACTGGGCACCTGCCTTCTCGCCGGAGTGCTCGGCGGCGTGGAGGACACTGCGCACGATGTTGTGGTAGCCGGTGCAGCGGCACAGGTTGCCCTCGAGCCCGACCCGCACCTCTTCCTCGGTCGGGTGGGGGTTCTCGTTGAGCAGGTCGACGGACTGCATGATCATGCCTGGCGTGCAGAAGCCGCACTGGAGGCCGTGGCACTCCCGGAAGGCCTCCTGCACCGGGTGCAGCTCACCGTCGTGGGCGAGGCCCTCGATGGTGGTCACCTCGTGGCCGTCGGCCTGGACCGCGAGCACGTTGCAGCTCTTCACGCTGCGCCCGTCCAGGTGGACGGTGCACGCCCCACAGTTGCTGGTGTCGCACCCGATCACGGTGCCGGTCTTACCGAGCTTCTCGCGGAGGTACTGGACGAGCAGCAGCCGCGGCTCGACGTCGTCGGAGACCTGTGCCCCGTCGACGGTGAGACTGATCCTGGTCATCGAACCCTGCCTTTCACGCACAGCAGATCTGTGGTGCGCGTCACGCTAGGCCCCAGCGGTTGGCGAAAGGTTGCCCGCCGTTCAGCGGTGCGCGGCGAGCAGCAGGAATGTCGGCCGGTCTCGTTCGGTGGCCAGATCAGGATCCTCGGCGAGCTGCTCGTCGGTGGGGCCCCACTCGACGACGCGATCCAGCACGAAGCCGGCCTCGACGAGGGTGTTGAGGGTGGTGCCCAGCGTGCGGTGATGCTTCTGGACGCCGGGGGCCAGCCAGTCGGTGACCCGTGGACCCTCGTCGGCGTACCGATCCAGCGGCCACACGCGACGGCCGCCGACGACCACCCAGTCCGGCGTCGTCGGGGCCATGAAGACGGGGTGTTCGGTGGTCAGCACGAGGACGCCGCCCGGCCGTAGCGCGCCGTGGACCTGCGCGACGAAGCGTGCGAGGTCGGCGAGGTAGTGGACCGCGAGCGCGCTGTACGCCACGTCGTAAGAAGCCTCCGGCAGATCGACCTCGGCCAGGTCGGCCCGCGTCCAGCGGATGGCCGCGGCGGTGTCGGTCAGCTCGCGCGCCCGATCGAGCATGCTCCTCGACAGGTCGAGAGCGTCGACCCGAGTCGCGCCCTGCTCGACCGCCCAGCGTGCGAAGGCGCCGTACCCGCATCCGAGATCGACCACCTCGCGTCCGGCGAGGTCGGGCAGCATGGACCGCACGACCGGCCACTCAGGAGCGCCGGCCAGGCCGTGCTCGGACCTGGTCAACCCGCGGTAGGCGTCCTGGAACTCCGGGTCGTCATAGACGTTCTGGCTCACGTCTCGCAGTATCCCCGTACAACCGGACGAGCGCCCTGCCCGAGGCACGGCCGGGATCGGTCAGCCGCAGCGGCCGCCGGCACCGTAGAAGCCCGGGCCGTCCAGCCCGGGACCGGTCAGCTGGGGCCGGTTCGCGCCGCCGCCGCCCGGGTAGACGGTGTCGAACCACTGGCTGAAGAAGTCGCCGAGCCGGTCCCGGCAGGCGTGCCTGTTCCCGTGTCCGTGCTGGGGCAGGAAGCGGGCGAACTCCGCCTCCAGCTGCCGCTCGGTGATGCTGCCGCCGCCGAAGTCGTGCTGGATCCGCTGCAGCGCCCGCACGAACCGGTCCGGGCCGAGGATCTCGCGCAGGGCGAGGTACGCCGTACCGGGCCGGGTGTACGTCGTGCTCGTGGCGAACAGCCGCGCGGGCGTCGGGTCCGAGGGTGCCGCCGTCCAGAGGCTGCCGGTGTTCGCGTAGTTGGCGTTGAACCGGTCGACCAGGCTCTGCTCGAACGCCGCGTCACCGGCCGGCGTACCGGCCCCGCCCGCGGCGGTCTGGGCGTTGCGCGCTGCGAAGAGGTACTCCCCGATGGTCGCCATCCCCTCCTTGAAGAAGGTCAGGTCGAAGTTGCCCTCCGAGACGTTGTCGCCCCACCACTGGTGCATGTTCTCGTGGTGGAAGGTCTGCAGCCCGATCCGCCCGCCGGCGAAGGTGATCATGGTCTGCATCTCCTCCTCGAAGCTGGCCGAGGGGACGCCGACGAGCACGCCGTCGGTGCGGAACGGGAAGGGTCCGTTGAAGCCGGCCTGGAAGTCGGTGATGTCCTGCTGCTGGTCCATGATCGCCAGGTTGGCCTGCTTGCGGGCAGCGCTCAGCGAGCTGCCCTGCGCCTCGTAGTAGCGGATGCCGTCGGAGCCCAGCCGCGAGGTGAGGTCGAAGCCGCCGACGCTGTTCTCCACCAGGTAGCTGGCGACCGGTGCGCCCGAACGCCAGTGGAACGTCGTGGAGCCGCTGGGGAAGGCGCCGTCGGCCGGGTGCGAGACCGTGGAGACGAGCTCACCGTTGGCGATCGCGGTGCGGCCGGCGTTCACGGTGTCGTAGAAGTCGTACGTCGGCTTGGCGCTCGGGTGGTTGTTGAGCGGCATCCAGTCCTCGGTGCCGACCGGTTCGGTGGTCACGAAACCGCCGTCGCCGCTCGGGCTGTCGGAGCGGAACCAGCCCTCGGTCGAGCCGTCGCCGTCGAGGTGGACGCCGGGCCGGCCGGTGTAGGCGACCGAGACCGAGAAGACGTCACCGGCGTGCAGCGGCCGATGAGGGGTGATCACGAGCTTGGTGGCCGGGCACGGCTCGCCGTTCTGCGCGTTGACGTCGTTGCCCGTGACCTGCGGCGAGCAGGCGGGCGGGAGCGGGTTGGCAGCGGGTCCGCCGACCGGCGTCACCTGCGAGGCCTGGTGCGCCAGCGGGTTCGGGTCGTCCGGGCCGCGCGGGTCGCCGGGGTAGGTCGGCTGCACGAAGCGCCAGGACGCGGGCCGGCCGTTCACGGTGACCGACCTGACGGTCAGGTCCGGGCCGTCGTCACCGAGGACGGAGGTGCGCTCGAGGTCGAGGCTGAAGTCGGTGAGGCACTGGGTCGCCCGGTCGGTCAGCACGACGTGGTTGCCGGGAAGGAACCGGTTCGACGGCGCGTCGTACACCAGGTGCACGTCGGTGTGCAGGCTCCGGTAGCCGCCGTTGCCCATGTCGGGGTACACGTGGTCGCCGAGGTGCGAGAGGGTGCGCGCCCCCGACGAGCACCCGTGGTCGCCGTGGTGGCCCCCTTGATGGGCGCTGCGGTCGGCGCGTGCGGTAGCCGCACCGACCGACGTCACCACCAGCAGGGTCGAGGCCGAGACCAGCGCAAGGCGACGGAGCATGGGTCGTTCTCCCTCCCGAGAGGCATCCCGACGCGGACGGCGCCCGTGCGTCAGGCCCTTGGCACGCTAGTCCTGCGGTAGTGGTCGCGCCAGATCAGCCGGTGGACGGGGATCCAGCGCGGGATGCTGCGCACCCCGGGGATCCACGGCAGCAAGATGAGGCCCAGCGTCAGCCCCATCATCAGCATCCAGACCTGGGCGTCGGCGTTCTCGGAGGTGGAGAAGGGCTTCACCTGGTACCAGAACGTGTAGAGCCACATCCACGGCTGACCGGGGTAGTTGCCGACCTCGTTCATCATGCCCCACTGGTCGCCGCCGAGCTTGTCGGCCACCGCGGTGTCCTCGAGGTAGGCGCCGTCGGAGAGCAGCAGCATGGCGCGGGTCGCGTCGCCGCCGTAGAAGTTGCCCGACGAGGTGAGCGAGCCTTCCAGACCGCCCGACCGCGCAAGGCTGAGGAAGGACGCCGCCAGCACCGGGAGCGGGCCGTAGCTGCCCGGTGCCACCTGCGTCGGGTCGCCGTCCGGGGCCTTGGCCAGCGCGTCGGCGTACGCCGTGGCGGCCGCCGTCTGCTGGTCGGGCGTCAGGGTGTCCCACGCCTGGAGGGCCTGGGTGAGGGCCGGGTCGTTGGCGACGCCGCGGAGCGGCTGGAGCACCAGGTCGGCCGAGTTCACCGGTACGCCGACCCCGCCCCACTTCTGCAGGCTCAGGCCGAGCACGGACTGGCCCGGCGAGGCGTGGTTGTACGGCGCGCCGTACGTCGCACTGGTGGTGGTGCCGGCCAGCTCGCCGACGGCCGTGGCGGTGACGTCCGCGGGGTCGGCCTTGGCCCAGCCGGACATCGTGATCGACGGGTCGTCGGGCGAGGAGAAGATGCCGGCGAGGACCAGCGACACTGCGGTCATGAAGGCCAGGGCCAGCACGAACTCCTTGACCAGGTCGTAGGAGCGGGTCGGGTAGTCGTGGGAGTCCGGCGTGTGCCGGTGGCGCCGCGGCGCAGTGGCGGTGCTCATCGCGAAGCCTCCTCGTCACCCAGCGGCGGCACGACGCCGTGGCGGCGCACCATCACGATGTGCAGCACCGCGATCACGCCGACCGCGAGGGGCAGCAGCACGATGTGCCACATCAGCATCTGTCCGGGGTTCAGCACGTTGAACCAGCCGCCGACGCCGATCGAGTTGATCCCGTCCTTCGCCTCGCCGCCGATCCACTGGGAGTCGAAGTTGCTCTGGGTGAGATAGCCGGTGAAGGCCGCGCCGACCGAGGTCAGGAACGCCACCACGCCGGTCACCCAGGTCAGGCCGCGGTGACCGCGCCAGGCGGCCATCCAGAACTTGCCCCACAGGTGGATCACCATGGCCATGAAGAACAGCTCGACGCTCCACAGGTGGACCGAGTTCACGAAGTGGCCGAGCGACGAGGTGTGCCACCAGGCGGCGCCGCCCATCGACAGCACGACCCCGGACCCGACGACGACGACGAGGCCGGCCAGGGTCAGCACCCCGAACACGTAGATCCAGGAGGCGACGTACGCCGGCTGGCGGTCGGGCAGGACCTGGCCCTCCGGCACGACGTGGCTCATCCGGTTCTTCAGCCCGGCCGTCCAGGTGTCACCCGGGGCCGGCGGTGCCGTGCTCATGCGTCACCGCCGTCCGACGGGCTCTCGTCGCCGTGCGGGAAGGGGATCACGAGGGCGAGCACGAACACCACCACCATCGCCATGATGACCAGGAAGTTGGTGAGGCTGATGCTCACGACTCCCCAGGAGATGTACTTGCCGGCTGAGAACACGATGTCCATGAACCGACCTCCTTCCGGCGGCGCGCCACTACGGCCCAGAGTCCGGCACAAGTGGGCTCGGGCGTAGTGAGCCACAGACCTCAACATGCGGGACGTTCGGCACTTGACAGGCCCGACCCGGCAGTCGGACTCAGCCTCCGGCGACGGCCAAGCGTCCCTTGAGCAGCGGCTTGGCCGGGTGCGGCCGTTCACCGAGCGCTGCGAGGCAGACCTCGAGCACCTCGGTGTCGTACGGCGCGAGCTCGCTGTAGCGGATCACGGCGTGAGGGTCGGGGTCGGCCAGCAGCGCCTCGCGCATCGCGACCGCGACGTACTCTCCCAGCTCGACCAGCGCCGGCGACTCGGTGCCGGGGAGCAGGTCGCCGCCGTAGCTGGTGATCGCGGCGGCCGCGTCACCACGGCGGAGCGCGTCGAGCACGTCGTCGATGTCGGTGGCAACCGGCAGCGTCAGCCGGTAGGGCCGCGAGGCGAGCTGCCCGCCGAGCGCGGCGCGTAGGTGGGAGACCTCGGCCTTGAGCGTCGACAGGGTGACCGCCTGGTCGCCGTAGACCAGTGCGTGGAGGCGGTCGAGGGAGAGCCCGTCGAGGTGCAGGGCGAGGATCGCCAGGATCTCGGTCTGCCGGCGGTTGAGCAGCAGCCGGCTGCCGTCGAGGGTGGCCTCGGCGTTGCCCAGGAGCCGGAGCTGCAGGCCGGTCGGGCCCTCGGCGTCGGGAAGCATCGGGTGCATCGAGGAGATCGGCATCGCGGTCTCGATCAGCCGGGCGAGCACACGAGCGGTGGCCAGGCCGATCGGGTGGGTGCGCTCCCAGGTGGTGGACAGGTCGATCACGCCGAGCTGGGCGCCGGTGACCGGGTCGTGCACGGGCGCGGCCCAGCACACCCAGTTGTGCACGATCGGTGCGTAGTGCTCCGCGCTGAAGACCATGCTCGGCCGGGCCAGCCGGTTGGCGAGGTCGAGGGCGTTGGTGCCGACCGACTCGTCGTCCCAGCGGGCGGCGGGGACGAAGTTCACCGACTCGGCCTTGCGGCGCATGACCCGCCCGCCGTACGTCCAGAGGATGCGGGTCTGGGCGTCGGTCACCGCGAGGACCAGGTCGCCGTCCTGCGCCGTACGCCGGAGCTCGTCCTCGACGCGGGTGACCGCCTCCTGCAGGGGCGAGTCCTGCCAGAAGTCACGCGCCTCCGACTCGTCGGCGAGCGGGGCCTCGGCGACGTCGCGCGAGACCCGCGGTTGCGAGCGCTGCCAGCTCCGGAGGATCTCCGGCCGGACCATCGCCTCGGCGTCGTCACCGTGCTCGACGAACGACGTCCAGGCGCGCAGCGCGTCGAGGCGTCGGCCCTGCAGGTCGGTGGTCGTGCTCATCGAGGTCCTGACGTCGTGGAGTGACGTCGGTCACGGTAGCGCAAGGGAGAAGCCGGGCCCGAGGGACGAGAGCCCGGCGCAGCGAGCGCAGGTTGAGCAAGCGCACGACCGAGCGTGCGAGGTCGTGACCGCGCGTCGAAACCCTTGTCTCGACAGGCTCGACCGGCGCGGAGCCTCAGTCGTGGTGGATCCGCCCGTCGCGGACCGCGAGTCGGCCGCCCGAGCCGCCCCAACGGCCGGCGATGATCTCCGCTGCGATCGAGATGGCGGTCTCCTCGGGCGTGCGCGCGCCGAGGTCGAGGCCGATCGGGCTCGAGAGCCGGGCCAGCTCCTCCTCGGTGAGCCCGATCTCGCGCAGCCGGGCCTCGCGGTCCTCGTGGGTACGCCGTGAGCCCATGGCGCCGACGTAGGCCACCTCGGGCAGCCGGAGCGCCACCTCCAGCAGCGGGACGTCGAACTTCGGGTCGTGGGTGAGCACCGTGATCACGGTGCGCCCGTCGATCGCCCCGGTGTCGCGCAGCTTCTCCAGGAACCGGTGCGGCCACTCCACGACGACCTCGTCGGCCTCGGGGAAACGGCTGTTGGTCGCGAACACCGGGCGGGCGTCGCAGACGGTCACGTGGTAGCCGAGGAAGCTGCCGACCCGGGCCACCGCGGCCGCGAAGTCGATCGCGCCGAAGACCAGCATCAGCGGCTTGGGGGCGAAGGCCCACACGAACACGCGCATGCCCTCGCCGCGTCGCTCGCCGTCGGGGCCGTAGGTCAAGGTGGCGTTGGTGCCGCTGGCCAGCAGGCCCATCGCGTCGTCGTGCACCGCGGCGTCGGCGCGTGCCGAGCCGAGCGAGCCCGTGACCGGCTCGTCGGGATGCACCACCACGCGGCGCCCGAGCCAGGCGGGGTCGGGGTGCTCGATGACCGTGGCCACGGCGACCGGGCGGCCGGCCTCGAGGTCGGCGGCGAGGTCCTCGAGCTCGGGGAACGTCTCGCGGGACACCTTCTCGACGTACACGTCGAGGATGCCGCCGCAGGTCAGGCCGACCGCGAAGGCGTCGTCGTCGGAGATGCCGTAGCGCTGCAGGACCGGCGTACCGCTGTCGACGACCTCCTGGCCGAGGTCGTAGACGGCGCCCTCGACACAGCCGCCCGAGACCGAGCCCACGGCGGTGCCGTCGGGGCCGACCAGCATCGAGGCGCCGGGCGGGCGCGGGGCCGAGCGGAAGGTCGCGACGACGGTGCCGACGCCGACCTCGTCGCCGGCCCGCCACCACTCCAGCAGCTCGGGCAGTACCTCACGCATCCGCGATCACCTCGACCAGCTCGGCGTACGTCGCGAGCGAGTGCCCGGCGACGAAGTCGTCCAGATGGGGAAGCGCCGCGACCACGCCCTGCTGGACGGCCTCGTAGCCGTCCTTGCCCCGGTGCGGGTTGACCCACACCACCCGGTGCGCGATCCGCCGGAGTCGGGCCATCTGCTCGCCGAGTAGCGCGGCCTCGCCTCGTTCCCATCCATCACTGAACACAACCACGACAGCACCCCGTGCCATTCCACGCTGGCCCCAGCGGTCGAGGAAGAACCGCACCGTCTCGCCGAGCCGGGTGCCGCCGGACCAGTCCGGCACGGTCTCGCCGGCCGCGACCAGGGCCCGTTCGGTGTCGCGAATGCGCATCGCGCGGGTCACGTGGGTGACCCGGGTGCCGATCGTGAACGTCTCGACGGTGGGGATGCCCTGGGTGAGCCGGTGCGCCAGCCGCAGCAGGGCATCGGCGTACGAGCTCATCGAGCCGCTCACGTCGATCAGGAGTACGACGCGGCGCGGCTTGCGGGCCCTGCGCCGCCACTCGATCTCGGACGGCTCGCCCATCCGGCGCAGGCTCGAGCGCAGGGTGCGCGAGGCGTCGACCTGGCCACGGTGCCACTGCTGGTGCCGCGCCGTACGGCGGGTGGGTGCGCGTGGGCGGAGGGTCGCGAACATGCCCGCCAGCCGCTGCTTCTCGCCGGCCGACATCGACGCGACGTCGCGATGACGCAGCACCTCGGTGGCGCTGGCGGCGGCCCGGACCACGTCGTCCACCTGGTCGGTCTCGCCGACCCCGCCGTCCTCGAGCGGCAGCGGCGAGACGCTCGGCTCGGTCACGGTGGCCGGGCGGGTGCGCGGGAGCCCGTCCCGGGAGTTGAAGAAGGCCTCGAAGACCTGGTCGAAGCGCACCAGGTCGTCGGGGCTGGCGCACAAGGTGGCGCGCCCGGCGATCCGCACGGCCGCCGGGTGGCCGGCGTCGAGCGTGGCGGTCGCGGCCAGGAAGTCGTGGGTGCGGTCCTGGGTCACCGGCACCCCGCCTGCGCGCAGCGCGCGGGCGAAGGCCAGCAGGATCTCGTCGCCGTCCCGGATCGCGACCGGGTCGGCGCTCATGTCCAGCTCATGTCCGGAGCAGCTGGTCCAGGGCGTGCTTCACGCGGTCGGAGTCCTCGCGGTACTTCACCAGCGCGCCGAGCGTGCTGGCGGCCGTCTCGAGGTCGAGCTCGACGGTGCCGAGGTGGTGCAGGGCGCGGGCCCAGTCGATCGTCTCGGCCACGCCCGGGGGCTTCTGCAGGTCACGGTCGCGGAGCTGCTGCACGACGCCGACGACCTGCTGCGCCAGCGCCTCGGACACCTCGGGCGCGCGGGAGCGCACGATCTGGAGCTCGCGCTCGAGGCCGGGGTGCTCGATCCAGTGGTAGAGGCAGCGGCGCTTGAGGGCGTCGTGGAGCTCGCGGGTGCGGTTGGAGGTGAGGACGACGACCGGCGGGGTCGCGGCCTTCACCGTGCCGAGCTCGGGGATGCTCACCTGCCAGGTGGACAGCACCTCGAGCAGGAACGCCTCGAACTCGTCGTCGGCCCGGTCGACCTCGTCGACCAGCAGCAGCGCCGGGCTCTGCTGGAGCGCGGCCAGCACCGGGCGCGCGAGCAGGAACCGCTCGTCGTACAGGCTCTTCTCGGCCTCCTCGACGTCGGCTCCACCGCCCGCCTCGAGGGCGCGGAGGTGGAGGATCTGGCGCGGGAAGTCCCAGTCGTAGAGGGCCTGCGTGGCGTCGATGCCCTCGTAGCACTGGAGCCGCACCAGGGGCAGGTCGAGGCTCTCGGCGAGCGCCTCGGCCAACGCGGTCTTGCCGGTGCCGGGCTCGCCCTCGAGCAGGAGCGGGCGCTGCATGGCGAGCGTCAGGTAGGTGACGGTGGCGAGCTCGTCGTCGCACAGGTACCCGGTCCGGCCCAGCAGGTCGGCCACGTCGCGCGCTGAGGCGGGCTGTCCCGTCGGCTCCATGTCCTCCAGGCTACTGGGGCCCGCGTTGGCCGATGGTTGGGACGTCGGCGCTGGACTGCGGCTGGGTGGATAGTCCCCGATCAGATGGCTGCCGATCCGGCGATTTCACGACCATCTGATCGGGGACTATCCGGTCAACGGCTTCAGGGTCGGGAGTCGACGTCGTGGCCGGTGGCGAGGTCGCCGCACTCGACCAGCACCACGTTGCGGGGGGCGAGGTAGGCGCGGGCGCCCTGGTCGCCGACGGCGGTCTCGGCCACGCCGGCCCAGTGGTCGCGGCCGAGGAGCACCGGGTGCCCCGGCCTCCCGTCGTACGACGCGCGCGCCAGCGCCGCAGGCCCGGAGCCGGCCGCGACCACGCGGGCCACCACCTCCGGCACCAGGTCGGGCAGGTCGACCAGCGACACGACGACAGCGTCGTCGGGTGAGTCGGCGAGCGAGCGCAGCCCGGCCCGGAGCGAGGCACCCATGCCCTCGTCCCAGTCCTCGGCGACCACGACCCGCGTCGGCACCTCGCTCGACGCAAGGAGTGTCCGGCTCTGGTCTGTCTCGGCGCCGAGCACCACCGTGACCCGGTCGCACCCGCCCTCGGCGAGGTTCGTCAGCCCGCGCAGCAGCCACGACCCGGACTCGTCGGAGACCAGCGCCTTCGGGGTTCCCATCCGACGCCCGGCACCCGCGGCCAGCAGCAGACCCTCCATGCCGCCAGCCTGTCAGACGGGCCGCGAGGTCAGCTGACCGCGATCAGCACGATCCCGACGAGCACCACGGCAGCGCCGACGAGGCGCCGCGCGGGTCTGGCCTCGCGCAGCACCAGCCAGCCGAACAGCGCACCCACCACGATGCTCGCCTCCCGTCCGGCCGCGACCAGGGCCACCGGGGCGAGCTGCATCGCGCGGAGCACCAGGATGTAGGCCAGCGGCGAGCAGATCGCCACCGTCAGCACCGGCAGGCGCGCGGCCCGCCACACCTCGCGCAGCGGGGTCGGGTCGCCCTGCCGGCGCAGAAGGATCGCCAGCACCGGCAGCTGGACGACGAGCCCGAGCACGAAGTACGGCACCGGCGGTACGTCGAGCGAGGTCACGGCGTGGTTGTCCCACAGGGTGTACGACGCGATGGTCGCGCCGGTCAGCAGACCCCAGATCACCCCGGCCCGCGCGTGCCCGTGCCCCGGCCCGAGCGAGATCAGCAGCACGCCCGAGACGATCGCCAGGACGCCGGCGAACGCGACGGCGCCGGGGCGCTGCCCGAGCACGGTGGCGGCGAAGACGAAGGTGAGCAATGGTCCGGTGCCGCGTGCCAGTGGGTAGACCAGGTTCAGGTCGCTCTCGGCGTACCCCCGCTGCAGGACCAGCTGGTAGACGACGTGGATGCCGGCGGAGACCGCCGCGGCGACGAGCCAGGTCCAGGTGGGGCGGTCCTCGGCCACCACGGCCCAGACCACACCGAGCGGCACCCAGATGACGGCCGACGCCACGACGTACAGCCAGATGAAGGCGACCCGCGAGGAGCCGACGCCCTTCGCTGCCAGGTTCCAGGTCGCGTGCAGGAGGGCCGCGGCCAGGACCAGCAGCAGCGCGGTGCTGCTCAAGCGATACCGCCCGCGCGGGTCATCCTGATCTCGGTCAGGCCTGTGCCCGGCTCCGGCTTCCGCCCGCCGTCGTCGGCGAACCCGTGCCGCCGGTAGAAGGCGGTCGCGCGGGCGTTGCCGTCGAGCACCCAGAGGTACGCCGCCCGGTCACCGATGGCCTGCTCCAAGCAGCGCCTGCCCGATCCCGGTGCCGTGGCAACGGGCCAGCACGTTGATCGCGTACAGCTCGAGAGGCGTCGGCGGGTCCTCGTCGCGGCCCGGGCCGGACGTGGTGAGGCCGACGATGCCGGTGTCGTCGCGGGCCGCCCAGGTGTGCACGTCCGGCACCGGGTCGACGAGCTGGCGCCGCCACCCGGATGCGAAGGCCACCGGGTCGAGGGCGGCGAGGTGGTCGGCCGGCATCAGCCCGGCGTACGCCTCCTGCCAGACCCGGACGTGGACGCGGCCCATCTCGTCGGCGTCAGCGACCTCGACGGGAGCGATCGTCCAGCTCATCGCCTCAGGTTCTCACGACGGTCAGCGGCAGTAGCCCAGCATCTGCCGCAGCGCCGCGACCTCGGACGGGTCGACCGCCAGCCGCCAGGTGGTCTTGATCGCGATCCACTGCCGGGCGTAGCTGCACTGGTAGCCCCGGCGCGGTCGCCAGGTCGCCGGGTCGCCGTCGCCCTTGCTCATGTTGGTGGGGCCGTCGACGGCGAGGAGCTCGCGGAGGTCGTTGGCGAACGCCTCGCGCCGGCCGCTGCTCCAGCCGACGGCTCCGGACACCCACGCCTCGGCGAGCGGGACGATGTGGTCGATCTGGATGGCCTCGGCCTGGCGCAGGTCCTTGAGGTCGGTGAACCGCAGGATGCGGCCGGTGTACGGGTCGTGCCAGGTGCCGGCCAGGACGTCGTGGTTGCAGGCACCCTGCCGGCCGACCTTGACGGTGCCCCGGACGCCGTCGCGCAGCAGGACGTCGTCGCGCTGGTTGCAGCCGTTGCCGTCGGTGTCGGCCCAGGACTCGCCGAAGGCGTCGCGGTCGTAGCCCAGCGTGCCGTGCGGGCGCGGCCGCACCACCAGCCGCCGGAGCTGCCGCTGGGACACCAGCGCCGCGCCGCTCGGCCGGCGGGTCGGAGATGCGTTCGGGCGGGACGGCTTCGCCGTCGGCCGGGGCGGTCTCGGCTTCGGTCTCGGCTTGGGCTTGGCGGAGGTGCGGTGGCCGGTCGGTGCCGTCGTCCGGTGTACGGCGTGCGAGGGGCGGCCGGCCGTCGGGGTGCTCTGCGACTCCGCGCAGCCGCTCCCGACCAGGAGGAGGGCGACGGCGACGGCCGCCACCCGCATCCCCCGGACGTCATACGAACCGTGCGCCATAGCGCTCTCAACGTATGACGTCCCGGAGTCGGCCGAGGCCAAATGCAGCAAGGCCCCGGGCGGACCCGGGGCCTTGCGTGGTAATCGTTCTGCTGAACGGACTGGGTTTCGAGACGCCTCGCGCTCTCTCTCGCTTCGCTTCGAGAGTGCGCCGATGCTCCTCAACCTGCCCGGCTGACGCTCACCCGCGGCTACGCCGCGGGTGAGCTGCCGGTCAGAAGTCCATGCCGCCCATGCCGCCCGACGGGTCGCCGCCGCCGGCGACAGCCTTCTCGGGCTTGTCGGCGATGACGGCCTCGGTGGTCAGGAACAGCGCCGCGATGGAGGCGGCGTTCTGCAGGGCCGAGCGCACGACCTTGGTCGGGTCGGGCACGCCGGCGGCGAGCATGTCGCCGTACTCGCCGGTGGCCGCGTTGAGACCGTGGCCGTCGGGGAGACCCGCGACCTTCTCGGCCACGACGCCACCCTCGAGACCGGCGTTCAGCGCGATCTGGCGGATCGGGGCGCTCACCGCGACCTTGACGATGTTGGCACCCGTGGCCTCGTCGCCGTCCAGGTCGAGCTTCTCGAACGCGCGGGCACCGGCCTGCAGCAGCGCGACGCCACCACCGGCGACGATGCCCTCCTCGACCGACGCCTTGGCGGCGCGGACGGCGTCCTCGATGCGGTGCTTGCGCTCCTTGAGCTCGACCTCGGTGGCCGCGCCGACCTTGATCACCGCAACACCGCCGGCCAGCTTGGCCAGGCGCTCCTGCAGCTTCTCGCGGTCGTAGTCGGAGTCGCTGTTCTCGATCTCGGCGCGGATCTGGTTGACCCGGCCCTCGATCTGGGCGGTGTCGCCCGCACCCTCGACGATGGTGGTCTCGTCCTTGGTGATGACGACCTTGCGGGCCTGGCCCAGCAGCTCGAGACCGGTCGACTCGAGCTTGAGGCCGACCTCCTCGGAGATGACCTGGCCACCGGTCAGGATCGCGATGTCCTGCAGCATGGCCTTGCGGCGGTCACCGAAGCCCGGGGCCTTGACGGCGACGGACTTGAAGGTGCCGCGGATCTTGTTGACGACCAGCGTGGACAGGGCCTCGCCGTCGGTGTCCTCGGCGATGATCAGCAGCGGCTTGCCGGACTGCATGACCTTCTCGAGGATCGGCAGCAGGTCCTTGACCGACGAGACCTTCGAGTTCGCGATCAGGATGTAGGGGTCCTCGAGGACCGCCTCCATGCGCTCCATGTCGGTGGCGAAGTACGCCGAGATGTAGCCCTTGTCGAAGCGCATGCCCTCGGTCAGCTCGAGGTCGATGCCGAAGGTGTTCGACTCCTCGACGGTGATGACGCCTTCCTTGCCGACCTTGTCCATCGCCTCGGCGATGATGTCGCCGACGCTCTGGTCGCCGCCCGCGGAGATGGCCGCCACCGAGGCGATCTGCTCCTTGGTCTCGACGTCCTTCGATGCCGCGTGCAGCTGCTCGACGACGGCCTCGACGGCCTTCTCGATGCCGCGCTTGATCTCCATCGGGTTGGATCCGGCGGCGACGTTGCGCAGGCCCTCGCGGACCATCGCCTGGGCCAGCACGGTGGCCGTCGTCGTGCCGTCACCGGCGACGTCGTCGGTCTTCTTGGCAACTTCCTTGACGAGCTCGGCGCCGATCTTCTCGTACGGCTCCTCGAGCTCGATCTCCTTGGCGATGCTCACACCATCGTTGGTGATGGTGGGCGCGCCCCACTTCTTCTCGAGGACGACGTTGCGGCCCTTGGGGCCGAGCGTGACCTTGACCGCGTCGGCGAGTTGGTTCATCCCTCGCTCGAGACCGCGGCGGGCCTCCTCGTTGAAAGCAATCAGCTTGGCCATGTTCTCCGCGATTCCTTCTGGCGTGGATACAGCATGTGGCGGCCGGGTCGTTGCCCGCGACGGACGGTCAGGCTGCCCGGCGGACCATTCCCGCCGACGCTTCTGACCTCAACTCCCCGGTCCGATTGAGTTGTCACTCTCAGCCCGAGAGTGCCAGCGTCATGTTTAGCACTCGCACCCCCCGAGTGCAAACAGCCCGGGGTAGGTTCACCGCGTGACCGCACCGCCCGGCTCCCGCCGTCCGACCCGCCTGGCCGAGAAGGCCAGCACCGACCGCGCCGCCCTCGACGCGCTGCTGGACACCGCTGTCGTCGGGCACTTCGGCCTGGTCGCCGAGGACGGCACCCCGGTGGTGATCCCGACGGCGATCGTGCGCGACGGCGACCGGGTGCTGGCCCACGGGTCCACCGGGTCACGGTGGATGCGGCGGCTGGCCGGCGGCGTCTCCACCGCGCTCGCGGTCACGTCGTACGACGGGCTGGTGGTGGCGCGCAGCGCCTTCGAGTCCTCGCTCCGCTACCGCTCGGCGGTCCTCTTCGGCTCCTGCGAGACGCTGGCCGACGACGAGAAGGAGCGGGTCCTCGACCTGGTCACGGACAGGCTGATCCCCGGCCGGGTCGCGGAGGTACGACGGCCGACGAAGGCCGAGCTCGCCGCCACCCTGGTGCTGGCGCTGCCGATCGACGACTGGTCGCTCAAGGTGTCAGCCGGCTGGCCCGAGGACGAGCCCGACGACGTCGCCGGGCCGGCCTGGGCGGGCGTCGTACCCCTCCACCAGACGTACGACCCGCCCCTCCCCGCACCCGACCTGCGATCCGGCATCGCCGTTCCAGCGTCGGTCGAGGCGCTCGCGTCCCTGAGACCCGGCGCTCAGCCCAGCCGCAGCTCGCTGAGCGAGAACGTCGCGCCGCCGGCGTCGGCGACGACCGCCTGCGAGAACGACGGCGGCGCGTCGTACGGGCCGGCGAGCACCGACCCGCCGAGCCGTCGTACGTCGTCGACCGCGCGCTCCACGTCGTCGATCCAGAAGTCGACGCCCCATCGTGCGGGGCCGTCGTCCGAGGAGGGCACCATGACCGCCACCACGTCGCGGGGCACGGGCTGGTGCTCCTCCCCGCCGACGTAGCCCGGCAGCCGGAACATCGTGGCCGGCCCGAAGGGCTCGGTCTCCCAGCCGAACACCGCGCCGTAGAACTGCGCCGCGCGCTCCGACTCGCTGGTCTGCAGCGCGCTCATCGACCACGCGCTCGGCTCGTTGACGACCTGCGCACCTTCCCGGTCGCCCGCCTGCCAGGCGCAGAACGTCGCGCCCACCGGGTCGACGAAGACGCCCAGCCTGCCCACGGGGCTGAAGTCCACCTCCTCCTGGAGCACCTCACCTCCGGCGCTCCGGACCGCGTCGACGGTGGCCGCCAGGTCGTCGGTGCGCACCTCGGTGATCCAGGCAGGGGGCGTGTCGGGGCCGGGGATGGTGCCGATCGCGGCCACGTCGCGGCCGCGGAGCCGGCCGAGGGCGTACGGCGCCAGGTCGTCCGGCCCGCTCTCCATCTCCCAGCCGAAGAGCTCGCCATAGAAGTCCCGAGCGGCCGGGACGTCGTGCTGCAGGTTGGTCACCCAGCAGGGCACCCCGGCCGGGTAGCTGTCGCGCTCGCTCATCTCGTCCTCCTTCGTCGGTCCACCTGTTCGTTCGACCGTAACCCGATTTGGTTTGAAAAACCAAGTGTCTAGTAGGTATTACCTTTCATGGGGTGGAAAACGGTCCCGTAGGCTGGTCCAGTGGTGCGACGCGTCCTCTCGTCGACCGCCGTGCTCGTGGTGGCGACGGCGGCGTTGACGGCCTGCGCCGGGCGATCCAACCCAGCGGCACCACCACCCACTCCCTCGCAGCTGGCCCCCACCCCGTCGTCGCGGCCGGCGCCCACACCCAGGGACGACCCGGTCGCAGCACCCGAGCGCGGCCCGACCCACGGCGACGGCCGCCCCCGGCGCGCCACCCTGAGCATCCCCGCCCTGGGGCTTCACGACGTCACCGTCGTGCCCTACCGCGGGCACACCGACGACGAGCCCGGCACCCGGATCCAGGACAGCGGGAACGCAGCCAGTCCCTACGGCCCACGCGGCGGGGTCGGGCCGGGCGGCGTGGGCAACTACCAGGTCACCGGCCACCGGACGTCGTCCACGCACCCGTTCGCGCTGCTCCCCTCCCTGCGACCGGGCGCGCGGGTCCTCGTCGAGGCCGGCGGGGTCCGCTACGTCTACGAGATCCGGCATACCCGCGAGACCTCCTTCCGTTCTCCTCGGTCTCTGGCCGAGCAGCGCGCCGCCGTGCCCGGCCGGCCAGGCGCGCAGCCCACCCGCGCCTTCCTGACACTGTCGACCTGCGCGACCCAGGAGGACCACGCGGCCGGCAACTACTGGGCCGACCACCTGCACAACCCCGAGCACCGCATCGACAAGATCGGCGTGCTGGTGCACTCCGCCGTAGCGGACTAGGTCGGTTCGGAAAGCAGAACGATCGGTTCGGAAGTCCGTCCGGCGCCGCTACGCTGGGCTCATGGCCGGCAAGCGCGCGTACGACGACCCGTGCGGCATCGCCCGCGCGCTCGACGTCGTCGGCGAGCGGTGGGCGCTCCTGGTGGTCCGGGAGCTGGTGCTCGGGCCGAAGCGGTTCACCGACCTCCGCACCGGCCTGCACGGCGTGAGCACCGACGTGCTCTCCCAGCGGCTGCGGCAGCTCGAGCAGGCCGGCGTCCTCCGCCAGGTCACCCTGCCGCCGCCGGCCTCGACCCGCGCCTACGAGCTGACCGACCGCGGTCGCGAGCTCGAGCCGGTGCTGCACGCGCTGGGCCGGTACGGCAGCCGCGAACCGCTTCCGGACAACGGCCGCGAGATGACCGTCGACGCCTTCGCGGTCGCCCTGTCGACGGTGTTCGCCCCCGAGCGGGCCGGCGACCTGGATGCGCTCGTCGCCCTGGAGATCGGCGACGATCGGCTGCTGGCCGGGGTCCGGGACGGGGCCCTGGTGGTGCGGCGCGGGCAGACCGACTCACCGGACGCCCTCCTGGCCGCCGACCTGGCACACCTGCGCGAGGTGCTGTGGCGCGGGCGGCCGTTGCGCGAGGCCGAGGCGGACGGCGACCTGCGGGTGACCGGCTCGCGCGCCGTCGTACGACGTTTCCTGCGGCTCTTTCCGGCTCCGGAGCCGGTCGCCACGGGCTGACGAACCCGACGTGCGGCCATGTCGATTCCGGCCTCCCCTGGTCGTCATCCCGGTGACAGACTCGACCCACCATCGAGAGGAACGGCCATGGCCAAGTACGTCGTCCTGATCCCGGGCAACGAGGACACCTGGGACGCCACCCCCCAGGAGCAGAAGGAGCGCGTCTACAACGCGCACCAGGAGTTCGCCAAGCTGCTCGCCGAGCGCGGCCACAGCTTCGTCGAGGGCGCCGAGCTGGTCCGCTCCGACCAGGCCCGGATCGTCACCGGATCCCTCGACGAGGTCAGCGTCACCGACGGCCCGTACGCCGAGACGGCCGAGCAGCTGACCGGCTTCTACGTCATCGACACCGACGACCTCGACGACCTGCTCAAGTGCGTCGGGCGGCTCACCTCCGACGAGGGTCGCGTCGAGGTGCGGGCCTATGCCGGCGGGGTGATGTGACCACCCTGGACCCTGCCCATTGGTGCTAGTACCCCTGGCCAGAGCGGGTCAGGCGTACTAGAACAGAAGGATGTCTCTCTCGGAAGACCACACCCCGTCCACCCCTGCCGCCCACGCCGCCAGCCGGCGTACCTTCCTCGCCGGGAGCACCGTCGCCGCCGGTGCCCTCGCCGGAGGAGCGTTCGCGCCGGAGGCAGCCCATGCCTCCCACGGCTCCCACGGAGGAGCCGACGGGGTGCTCCCCCCGCAGTGGCCGGAAGGACCCGGCCGCCTCAACAAGCCGCAGCGGCCGGACCGCGTGCTGCGTGAGATCCTCCGCGACGTCGACCCGCGGCGGATCCGGCACACGATCGAGACCCTGGTCGGCTTCGGCACCCGCCACACGCTCTCGACGCAGACCGACCCGGAGCGCGGGATCGGTGCTGCGCGCGACTGGATCTTCCACGAGCTGCAGAGCTACGCCGCCGCGTCCAACGGCCGGATGACGGTCGAGATCCAGAGCTACACCCAACCCGTCGGTGTCCGGATCGACACCCCGACCGTGATCAGCAACGTGATCGCGACACTCAAGGGGTCGAAGGACCCGGGCCGCACCTACGTCATCTCGGGCCACTACGACTCGCGGGTCACCGACGTGATGAACCGGGTGGACGACGCGCCCGGCGCCGACGACGACGCTTCGGGGGTCGCGGTCTCGATGGAGCTGGCGCGGGTGATGGCCACCCGCGAGCCCGACGCGACGATCGTGTTCATGGCCGTGGCCGGCGAGGAGCAGAACCTCTACGGCTCCAACCACGCCGCCACTCTCTTCAAGACGGCAGGCACCGACATCCAGGGGATGCTCAACAACGACATCGTCGGCTCCAGCACCGCTGACGACGGCACCCGCGACCGCACCAGCATCCGGCTGTTCGCCGAGGGCATCTCGCGGCCGCCGACGGCCACCGACACGAAGCTGATCCAGGTGGACGGCGAGAACGACACGGCGCCGCGCGAGCTGGGCCGCTTCCTGACCGAGGTCGCGACCCGCGAGGCCACCGGGATGGACGTGCGGCTCATCTACCGGCTCGACCGCTTCCTGCGCGCCGGCGACCAGCTGTCGTTCCTCCAGCAGGGCTACCCGGCGGTCAGGTTCACCGAGCCGCACGAGAACTTCGACCACGAGCACCAGGACGTGCGCGTCGAGAACGGCGTGCAGATCGGTGACCTACCCCAGTTCGTCGACTTCGACTACGTCGCAGGCGTGGCGCGCGTCAACGCCGCGGGGCTGTGGTCGCTGGCCAATGCGCCCGGCACGCCCCGCGGCGTCGTCGTCGACGTCACCCAGCTGACCAACGACACGACGCTGTCGTGGACCGTCGACCCCGCCGCGGCGGGCTACGAGGTGGTGTGGCGGCCGACGATCGAGCCGGTCTGGACGCACGTCGTACCCGTCGGCAAGGTCGGGACGACCACCCTCAAGGGCTTCTCCAAGGACAACGTGCTGTTCGGGGTCCGCTCCGTCGGCGCCGACGGGCGCCACAGCCCGGCTGTCCTTCCCCTCCCCGGCTGACGCATTTCCGGGTAGTCCCTGACAGAACGGTCGTCTTCCCCGCCCCTCCGCGACCGAACTGTCAGGGACTACCCGTCGATTCACCCTCCCCCCGGCCGTCATCGCGGTGACAGACTCCGTGATGAGAGGACGTGACCTGCGATGAAGTACCTGGTGCTGTTGGCCAATGAAGAGGGCGGCTGGGAGAACGCGACGCCCGAGGAGCGGCAGCGGGTGATGGACGCGCACGACGCCTTCCACAAGGCGGTCGCCGACCGCGCGACGATGGTGGCCGGCGAAGCGCTGGCCGAGTCATCGACCGGCCGCACGATGCGGCACGTCGACGGCGAACCGGTGGTCACCGAGGGCCCGTACGCCGAGGGCGTCGAGCAGCTCGGCGGCTTCTACCTGCTCGAGGCCGACTCGATCGACGTCGTGCTCGACCTGTGCCGGCTGCTGCCGACGTCGTACGCCGTGGAGGTGCGCCCGGTGGTCGCGATCGAGGGCTATGAGGACACCCGAGACTGGGAGTGACGCCGCGGGCGAGGGAACGCTCGAGGCGGCTCTCGGCGCCGCCTGGCGCGACCACTGGGGCCGGTTGACCGCGCTGCTGGTCGCGCAGTTCCGGCGCCTCGACCTCGCTGAGGACGGGCTCGCCGACGCCTTCGAGGCGGCCGCGCGGACCTGGCCGCGGGACGGCGTACCGGCCAACCCGCCTGCCTGGCTGCTGACCAGCGCCCGCCGCCGGATCCTCGACCGGCTCCGCGCCGAGGCGGTGGCGGCCCGCAAGCTGCCGGTGCTCGCGGTCGAGGCGGATCTCCAGGAGGAGGCGCAGCGGATGATGGCCGACGCCGGCGAGCCCGTGCGTGACGAGCGGCTCCGGCTCGTCATGCTGTGCGCGCACCCGGCGCTCTCCCGGGAGAACGCCGCGGCGCTCACACTCCGGCTCGTCCTGGGGATCACGACCGCCGACATCGCCCGGCTCTTCCTGGTCTCGACGCCGACGATGGCGGCGCGCCTGACCCGCAGCCGCAAGAGCCTGGCCGAGGAGCAGTTCGCGGTGCCGACCGGCGCTGCTCTCGAACGCCGGGTGGTGCGGGCCGCGGACGTCGCCTACCTCGCCTTCACCGCCGGCTACGCCCCACCGTCCGGGCCCGACGTGGTGCGGCCCGAGCTGGCCGGCGAGGGCATCCGGCTGGCCCGGCTGCTGCGCGACCTGCTGCCCGGGCGGGTCGACCTCGACGGCCTGCTGGCGCTGATGCTGCTGCAGCACTCGCGGCGCGACGCGCGCGTCGTGGACGACCGGCTCGTGCTGCTGCCCGACCAGGACCGCGGCCGTTGGCGCGCGGACGAGATCTCCGAGGCGTTGGGACTCCTCACCCCCCACACCACCGCGCCCGGCACGCCGTACCTCGTGCAGGCGCTGATCGCGGCCGAGCACGCCATCGCCCCCCACCCCGACGCGACCGACTGGCCCCGCATCGTCGCGAGGTACGACGAGCTGGTCGCCCTCGGCGACTCCCCCGTCGTCCGGCTCAACCGGGCCGTCGCCGTGGCCGAGGCCGACGGTCCCCACGCCGGGCTCCGCGCCCTCGACGGCGTCGTACTTCCCGGCCACCGGCTGCCCGGCATCCGCGGCGAGCTGCTGGCCAGGGCCGGCCGTACCGAGGAGGCCCGCTCCGAGCTCACTCGGGCCCTCGACCTCTGCGACCACGACCCCGAGCGCGCCCTCCTCCAGGACCGCCTCTCCGCCCTGGGGTGACGGGGCGGGGCGGATAGTCCCCGATCAGATGGCTGTCTTTCGGCGGATTTCGCAGCCATCTCGTCGGGGACTATCCCTCCAGGCCGACCCCACCGGGTGGCAGGATCCGGGGATGAGGTTCGAGAGCAGGGTGGAGCTCGGGGGAAAGACGGCGACCGGGATCCCGATCCCCGACGAGGTGATCGAAGGGCTCGGCGGGAGCAACCGGCCGTCGGTGACGATCGCCGTCAACGGCTACACCTACCGCACGACCGCGGTCCGGATGGGCGGCCGGTTCCTGGTGCCGCTCAGCGCCGAGCACCGCGAGGCAGCGGGCGTCGCAGGCCGGCGACGAGATCGTCGTCGATATCGAGAACGACACCGCGCCGCGCGAGGTCGTGCTGCCGGCCGACCTCGAGGCGGCCCTGGACGACGCCGCGCGCACGGCGTACGACGGGCTGTCCTACACCCACCGCAAGGAGTGGGTGCGCTGGGTCGAGGAGGCCAAGAAGCCGGAGACCCGCGCGACCCGGATCGAGAAGACCGTCACGGGGCTTCGCGAGGGGAAGAAGACGCACTAGCCCGGAGGGTGGGTTCGCCTAGGGTGACGCCGTGGCCGTTCTTCTCTCTCGGGTGGGGCTCTCCGGGCTGCGCCCGTCCCGCGTGCGCGAGCGCCCCGCCGCCCAGTTCTTCACGACGCTGACTCGCTCGGTGCCGGGTCTCGCGTCGGCCTGGTGGCTGCTGTTGCTGCTGCGCTCGCTGGTGCCGGCGGCGCTCGCCATCGCGACCGGTCTGCTGGTCGGGCAGGTGGAGAGCGGCGACGACCTGACCGTGCCGCTGACGGTCTTCGGGATCGTCTTCGTGGTCTCGCAGGTCGGTCCGCCGGTGCACCAGGTCGTCGGTGCACTGACCGGCCACCGCTTCAGCAGCGCCCTCAATGACCGGCTGATGGCGGCCACGCTCGGGCCCGACGGAATCGGCCACCTCGAGCGCGGCGACCTCACCAACGACCTGACCGCCGCCCGCGACTTCGACCTCGGCTGGACCGCACCACCCATGTACCTCAACATGGACTTCATCGCCCAGGGCCTGGTGCTGCTGTTCGGCGGCATCGCGTCGGCGCTGGTGCTGTTCGGGTTCGCCTGGTGGGCGCCGCCCCTCCTCCTGGCCGCGTGGGGCTCGACCCACTGGCTGCTCCGGGAGAGCGGGGTCTGGCGCGACCGCAACACCGACTCGGTGAAGGCCGCCCGCCGCCACACGTCGTACGCCTACGACCTGGCCACCGAGCCCGCCGCGGCCAAGGAGGTCCGGCTGTTCGGGCTGGCGCCGTGGCTGCTCGACCGGTTCACCAGCAACCGGCTCCACCTCCACCAGCTGCAGTACGACGCCACCCGGCTGCGGGAGCGGTCCGTCGGCGGCGCGCTGGTCATCGTCCTGGCCGCCAACGCGCTGCTCTTCTGGGTGCTCGCCCAGCGTGCGTACGACGGGCGGCTCGACCTCCAGGCCGTCGTGACCTACGCCGGCGCGGCGTTCGGTGCCAGCTCGATCGCGTTCGGCGGCCTGGGCTGGGCGCTGGACGGCGCAGCGTCACCGGTGGTGGCGATCGGGCGGCTCGAGCCCGAGATGGCCTCCGCCGGCGCGCTCACCCGGCCCCAGGGGACCGAGAGCCGACGAACGGACCGGGCTCCGGAGATCCGCTTCCGCGACGTCACCTTCACCTATCCGACCGGCAGCCGGCCCGTCCTCGAGGGCTTCGACCTCACCATCCCCGCCGGCACCTCGCTGGCGATCGTGGGCCAGAACGGCGCCGGCAAGACCACCATCGCGAAGCTCCTCTGCCGCCTCTACGACCCCGACTCCGGCTCGATCGAGGTCGACGGTGTCGACCTGCGCGACCTGGACCTCGACGAGTGGCGGCGCCACGTCGCGGCGGTGTTCCAGGACTTCGTCCGCTACGAGCTACCCCTCCGTGCCAACGTCGCTCCGCTCGGCGCCGACGACGAGATCATCGAGGCGGCGCTCGAGCAGGCGGGCGCACTCGGCCTGGCCGGCCTCGACGCGCCGATGGCGAAGGGCTACCCCGGCGGCGTGGACCTGTCCGGTGGCCAGTGGCAGCGGGTCGCCCTGGCGCGGGCGATCGCCAAGGTCGGCACCGGCGCCGACGTCGTACTCCTCGACGAGCCGACGGCGATGCTCGACGTGCGCGGCGAGTCCGAGATCTTCCGGCGGGTGCTCGGTGCGGCGTCGGAGGCCACCACGATCCTGGTCTCCCACCGCTTCTCCACGGTGCGGCAGGCGGAGCTGATCTGCGTCGTGGAGCACGGCCGAGCCATCGAGCTGGGCAGCCACGAGGAGCTGATGGCGTTGGGCGGGCGCTACCACACGATGTACGACCTCCAGGCCAGCCGGTTCGTCGAGGTCGACGAGCACGGCGAGGAGGTCGTGCATGAGTCCCTCTAGCGCCGAACCGGCCGTCGACCCAGCCGTTGACGGGGCCGGAGACGGGGCCCTCGCCGACGATCCCGGCCCGATGCCACCGGCCTTCTCCTCGATGCTCCACGTGGTGAAGCTGGGCTACCGTGCCGAGCCGCGGCTGCTCGTCGCCTCGCTCGTGATGACCCTGCTGCAGGCCCTCCCCGACGTGCTCGTGGCCCTCTGGCTGGCGCTGATCACCAACGGCGTGGTCCACCACGACCGCACCCGGCTGGTGGTCGGCGCCCTGGGCCTGGCCGCGTCGGCGACGCTGATGTGGGCGCTGCAGGTCACCCTGACCCGCACGATCCGCCGGCTCGGCGACCGCCTCAACATCATGTTCCAGGGGTACGTCGCCCGCCTCCAGGCCGAGGTCGCGACCGTCGAGCACCACGAACGGCCGGTCTACCTCGACCGGATCGCAGTGCTGCGCACCGGCGTCTTCGCGCTCGACCACCTCTTCGCCTCGATGTTCACGATGGTCGGCTGGCTGGTCCGCCTGGTGTTCGTCTCGATCCTGCTGGCCGCGATCCATCCCGCGCTGCTGCTCCTGCTGCCTGCAGCGGTGCCGCTGCTGCTGGTAGCGGTCTGGCGGCCCAAGGTCGAGAAGCGCGCCGAGGAGTCGGTCGCCGCGGACGCCCGGCTGGGTCGTCACCTCTTCCAGGTCGCGACCACCCCGCCGCCGGGCAAGGAGATCCGGGTCACCGGCAACCAGGCCGACCTCGTCGCGCGCCGGCGAGAGGCCTGGGGCACCTTCTTCGACCTGGTGAAGGACACCCAGCTGGCCACCGCCGCCTGGACCGCCGCGGCCTGGACGATCTTCTCGCTGGCGTTCGTGGCTGCCGTCGCCTGGGTGGCCACCGGTCTCGACGCCACCCCCGGCGTCGTGGTGCTGGTGCTGACCGCGGGCGGCCGGCTGTCGGCGTACGTCGGGTCCGCGGTCGGCGAGCTCGGCTTCCTGCGCGGCATCTGGCTCGACTCCGCCCAACGCCTGGTCTGGCTCGAGGAGTTCGCGGCGGCCCAGAGCGCCGACACGGACCTGCAGCCGCCCGACCGACTCGACCGGGGGCTGGCCTTCGAGGACGTCTCGTTCGTCTACCCCGGCACCACCCGGCCGGTGCTCGAGCACGTCGACCTGCTGCTGCCGGCCGGCGGCGTGGTCGCCGTCGTCGGCGAGAACGGCGCCGGCAAGTCCACCCTGGTCAAGCTCCTGGCCCGGATGTACACCCCGACCTCGGGCCGGATCACCGCCGACGGCGTCGACATCAACCGCATCGACGTACCGCAGTGGCGTGAGCGGCTCGCGGGCGCGTTCCAGGACTTCGCCCGGCTGGAGTTCGTGGCCGCGACCACGGTCGGTCTCGGCGACGAGCCACGGCGCGACGACCGCGGCGCGGTCGGTGCGGCGGTCGACAAGGCAGGCGCGAGCGGCATCGTGACCGACCTCCGCGACGGTCTGGACACCCAGCTCGGCCCCTCGTGGGACGACGGCGTCGACGTCAGCTTCGGGCAGTGGCAGAAGCTGGCCCTGGCGCGCGGCTACATGCGGGCCGAGCCGCTGCTGCTGATGCTCGACGAGCCCACGGCCGCCCTCGACGCCGAGACCGAGCACGCGCTCTTCGAGCGGTTCGCCTCCGGCGCCCGCGAGGCCAACACCAACGGCCGGGTGACCGTACTCGTCTCCCACCGGTTCTCCACGGTCCGGATGGCCGACCTGATCGTGGTGCTCGACGGCGCGCGCGTGGTCGAGGTCGGCAGCCACGCCGAGCTGATGGCGCGGCACGGCACCTACGCCGAGCTGTACTCGATCCAGGCCGAGAGCTATGCCTAGCCAGGAGCCCGAGGAGGCCCATACGCCCGACCGGGTCGAGTGGCTCGAGCTCTTCTTCGACCTCGTCGTGGTCGCCGCGGTCGCCGTGCTGTCGCAGACCCTGCGCGAGGACGCGACGTACCGCGAGCTCGGGCTGTTCGTGGTCTCCTACGGCGCCGTCTGGTTCGCGTGGGTGAGCGTGGTGATGTACGCCGACGTTGCCGGTGAGCTGACCAGGGTCCGCACCGTGGTCGTCTCGATGTTCCTGCTGGCGGTGATGGCGGCGGCCGCACCGGGTCACTTCGAGCAGCGTGCGAACGCGTTCGCCGGCGCCTTCGTCCTGGTCCGCGTCTTTGCGGCACGCGACTCGCTACGCACCGGTCGGCTGATGACCGCCTGGCCACTGCTCCAGGTCGGAGGCTTCACGCTGCCCTGGCTGGTGTCTCTGGCGGTGCCGACGCCCTGGAAGTACTGGCTCTGGGCGCTCGGGCTCACCCTCGACCTGCTGATGGTGCTGACCCAGGGCGAGCGACCGCTGGAGCGCCGACGCGAGCGGATCCAACGCCGGATGGGCGAGGACGCCCCACGGGGCGGACAGCAGCCGCGCCAGGTCCCACGGCTGACCGAGGTGGACGTCGACCACGCGCATCTCGAGGAACGCCTCGGGCTCTTCGTGATCATCGTGCTCGGCGAGTCGGTCGCGGCGCTCGTCCTCAGCGCGGCCCAGACCCCGTGGACGCGCAACTTCGTCGGCACCTCCATCGCCGGATTTCTGCTCCTCGTGCTGCTGTGGCTGCTCACCTTCTCCTACGGGTTCTCCTCCGCTCCCGGCGTCCGGCCCGGGGCGTTGGCACCGCGTTTCGGCCTTCCCCTCCACCTCGCCAGCACCCTGGGCATCCTGCTGATCGGCGTCGGGCTCGGCGTGTCCGTCGAGGTGCTCGAGCCGCTGCAGGGGTTGCTGCTCTGGGTGATCGTCGGCGGAGTGGCGCTGCACTCCGCCGCGTCGATGGTCGCCGGGCTCCTCGGCCACGCACAGCGCCACTGGATCTGGAGCTGCGCGGTGCCGGCCGTCGCGTTCCCGCTGCTGCTGGGCGTGGTCGGCTCGGTCGGGACCATCGGCCACCGCCCCCAGCTGCTGGTCTGGCTGCTCACCCTGCCCGTGCTCTGGCAGTTCCTGTACGCCCAACGCAGGGATGCGCTGCTGACCCTCCGCAAGAGCCGGGCCGAGGCGACCTGACGTGCGCAAGGATGGCCTGGTGCTCACCGACGAGGACATCGCACGGATGGAGCCCGACGAGCGCCGGCTGCTGATCGCCCGGCTCGCCCGGCCGCTGGACGACGTCGTGCGAAGTACCGCCCAGCTCCGGCAGCAGCGCCGGCTCCGGATCGGCCTGGCGGCCGTGGCCGCCGTCGTACTCGTCCCGTGGGTCGTCTACCTGGCGGTCTCCCTCCCGGGGACGCACCGCGTCCGCGACTGGGACGTGCTCTGGGTCGGCTTCGACACCTTCGAGCTGCTGCTCCTCGCCCTCACCCTGTGGCTCAGCTGGCGACGCCGGGTGATCGGTCTCCTGGTCGCGTTCGGCACCGGGGTGGTGCTGCTGTGCGACGCCTGGTTCGACCTGCTCACCTCGGCCCCCGGTGAGCTGTGGGAGTCCGTGGTGGCCGCCGTCCTCATCGAGATCCCGCTCGCGCTGATCTTGATGTCGGGCGCGGTCCGGGCCCTGCGGGTCGTGTCCGCGCTGCTGTGGTTCTCCGATCCCGACTCCCACAGCTGGGAGATCCGCCTGCCCTCGCTGGGCCGACGGGACGTGCCGGTCGACGAGGGCTGAGACGACGCGTCGAACCGATTGAGGGTCCACCGCGTAGGTTCGTGGCATGCGGCCCATCCACCGCTGGAGCCTTGTCGCGCTCGCCGTCGCCCTCGTCGTGCTGGTGCCGATGACCGTGCGCGCCCTCCCGGTGCACGACCAGGCGATCAGCGCGTCAGACCTGCTGGCGCGGGTGCAGGCCGGCGACGGTACGCCGTACTCCGGTGAGGTCGAGGTCGAGGGGCGCCTCGGGCTGCCGGTCTCCGACCACTTCAGCGACATCGCCGACCTGCTCGGCAGTGACACGAAGATGCGGGTCTGGTGGCGCAACTCCGAGGACTGGCGCGTCGACAAGCTGCTCCCGACCGGGGAGATCGACCTGTTCCGGCACGGCCGGGCCACGATCCGCTGGGACTACGAGCGCGAGGAGGCACAGACCAGCCTCGACCCGTCGATCCGGCTGCCGCGCGACGCCGACCTGCTGCCGCCCGCCCTGGCCCGTCGTGCGCTCACCGACGCCGACCCGGGTGATGCGACCCGGCTGCCGGCGCGGCGGATCGCCGGTCACGACGCCCTGGGGCTCCGGCTGAAGCCGAGCGACCCCCGCACCAGCATCGACCACGTCGACCTGTGGGCGGACGCGGGCACCGGGTTGGTCCTCGCCCTCGACGCCTACGGCACCGGGCCGCAGCCCGTGCTCAGTACGACGTTCACCACCGTGCACCTGAGCTCGCCCTCGCCTCGCGCCACGACGTTCCACGCCGCCCCCGGGCTGAAGATGACGGTCGACGACATCCTCGACATCGCCGACGCGGCGAACCAGTACGCGCCCGTCCTGCCGCCCGCCTCCGTGGCGGGGCTGCCGAAGTCGGGCAGCTCGAGTCAGGCAGTCGGGATCTACGGCACCGGGCTCGCGCAGGTGATGGCCCTGCCGCTGCAGTCGCGCGACGCCGGCTACCTCGCCGACCACCTGCGTCAGTCCGGCGCGGTCGAGCAGGACGGTCTGCTCGTGCTGCGCGTCGGCCCGCTCGCCATCGGCCTGACCTTCTCCCACGACCCGTTCGACTTCGCCTGGCTGATCACCGGCACCATCACCGACGACACGCTGGTCACGGCCGCCCACGACCTCGTCACCGGAACGAGGTACCGCGGATGATCCGCACCAGAGGGCTCACCAAACGGTACGGCGGCGTGCACGCCGTCGAGGACCTCGCACTGGACGTCGCCGAAGGCGACGTCTACGGCTTTCTGGGCCCGAACGGCTCGGGGAAGACCACCACCGTGCGGATGCTGCTCGGTCTGGTGCTGGCGACGTCGGGCTCGATCGAGGTGTTGGGTCAGCCGATGCCTGCGCGGGCCCGCGACGTGCTGCCCGACGTCGGCGCACTCGTGGAGGGCCCCGCGTCGTACCCCGGGATGTCGGGGCGGGCGAACCTGGCGCTGATCGACTCGATGGGGCCCTCGGGCCGCCGGGCGACCCGCGCGCGGCGCGTGGACGACGTACTCGACGAGGTCGGGCTCGGCGGTGTCGACAACCGGCCGGTCCGCGCCTACTCCCTGGGGATGCGGCAACGACTGGGCCTCGCCGCCGCGCTCCTGCGGACCCCTCGCCTGCTCGTCCTCGACGAGCCGACCAACGGGCTCGACCCGCAGGGGATCCGCGAGATCCGCGACCTGTTGCTGCGGCTCAACCAGCGGGGCACCACGATCTTCCTGTCCTCGCACCTGCTGGCGGAGGTGGAGCAGATGTGCGGGCGGGTCGGGGTCATCGACCGCGGCCACCTGGTGCTGCAGGAACGTCTCGACGTACTGCGCCGCCCGACCGGCCGGCTCCAGGTGCACACCCCCGACGTGGCCAAGGCGCGGTCGCTGCTCGACGGCCAGGTGGAGGCGTACGACGGGCACGAGCTGCTGATCCGCTACGCCGATCCTGCCGCGCTGAATGCCCTGCTGGTCAGCGAGGGAGTCCGGGTCGAGCTGCTCGCGCCCGAGCGGCGCACCCTGGAGGACGTCGTCCTCGAGGCCACCGAGGCCGGCTCGGACAGGGTGGCGCGCGCATGATCGGGGTCGAGCTGGGCAAGATGCTGCGGAGCCGCCGCACCTGGGTGACGATCGCCATCATCGACTCGCTGCCGGTGCTGGTCGCCGTCCTGCTCGCGATGACCGACATCGCGCCACGGCCCGGCACCGGACCGGCGTTCCTCTCGGCGGTGCTCACCGACGGTGCCCTCTACCCGCTCGCCGCCATCGCGATCATCCTGCCGCTGTTCCTCCCCGCGGCCGTCGCGATCACGGCCGGCGACTCGATCGCAGGTGAGGCCCAGCAGGGAACGCTGCGCTACGTGCTGATCCGGCCGGTCGGCCGGACCCGGCTGCTGGTGGCCAAGCTGGTCGCGGTGATGGGCTTCGTGCTGGTCACCCTGGTGGTGGTCGCCGCGACGGCGTACGTGCTGGGGGTGCTGCTCCTGGGCAACCAGGAGGTCACCTCCACGGCCGTCACGACCACCTTCTCCGGCACCACGTTGACCACACCGCAGCTGATCCAGCGCACCGGCCTCGCCCTCGCCTACGCCCTGCTGTCGATGCTCGGTGTCGCGGCGGTCGCGCTGTTCCTCTCGACGATGGTCCGCTCGCCGCTGGCCGCCGCGATGGGCACGCTGGCGCTGCTGATCGGGTCGTCACTGCTGCTGACCCTCGACGCGGCGAACGGGCTGCAGCCCTACCTGGTGACGCGGTACTGGCTCGCCTTCGTCGATCTCTTCCGAGCCCCGATCCGATGGCACGACGTCGTGCACGGCGTGATCCTGCAGGCGGGGTACGTCGTGATCTTCCTGGGCGCGGCGTGGGCCAACTTCGTCACCAAGGACATCACTGACTGACGGCGCTCGCGGTGCAGACCGAGCCGGACGGGACCGACGGGGCTCGAGCGCTGGAGCTGGGCCAGCACCATCGCCATCACCGCCGGGTCGGTCGGCAGCTGGCCATGGGTGACCTGGCGGCCGGGGCAGATCGACTGCACCGAGAAGTCCAGCGCGCCGGAGAGCACGGCGGTCTCGGGCGGCACGGAGACCTTGTCGTCGGTAGTCCAGATCGACACCCAGCGCGGACCTGCCGGGGTCTCGTCGCCGGAGTTCAGCGAGCGAACCAGGTCGCTGTCGGTGGCCAGCTGCTGGCAGGCCTCCGGGCACGAGCCCGGCGCGATGTCCGAGGCCAGCGAGGCCAGGTCGGTGCCGTGCTGCGGCGAGCCGAGGGTGACGATCCGCCGGGCGACCGAGCCCCCGTCGTACGCCTGCATCCAGAGTCGGGCGGTGACGCCGCCGGCGGAGTAGCCGACGATGTCGACCGAGTCGGCGCCACCGGCGAGCGCCGCCTTGACGGCCGCCTGCAGTGCGCCGGCCTGGATCCGGAGATCGCCGGTGCCGTCACCGACCAGGTGGACGATCGTGGCCTGACGGCCCTGCGCCTGCAGGGCCGCGGCCAGCGGCTCGAGGTCGCTGGTGGCTCCGCCGTACCCGGGGACGAGCAGGACCGGGGGCCGCGCATCCTGCGCCACCGGGGTCACGTCGGGCCCGTTCCCCTGGAAGGCCCGCACCGCCGCGGTGCCGGCCACGACCGCAGCCGCCAGTACGACGAGCCCCAGGATCGCCGCGACGAACCGACGGCGCGGCGGCGAGAGGCTGTTCAGCACGGGGCCAGTGTGTCGCGGACCGCCAAGAGCCCGCACTCAGCCGGCGTCAGCCGCCGGCGACCGCCGGGATCACCGAGATCTGGGTGCCGTCGGGGGTGGCGGTCTCGAGGTTCTCCAGGAAGCGGACGTCGTCGTTGCCGACGTAGACGTTCACGAAGCGCCGCAGGTCGCCCTTCTCGTCGACGATGCGGCCCTTGATGCCGGAGTAGTTGCTGTCGAGGTCGTCGAGGATCTCGGTCAGCGTCTGACCTTCGGCCGACACCTCGGACTCACCGCCGGTGTAGGTGCGCAGGATGGTCGGGATGCGGACGGACACGCTCATGCGGGGCTCCTTCGGAGGTGGTCTCGACGTCGCTCGACCGACGAGCCGGTCAGGCGATGCCGGTGGCGACGAAGGCAGCGTACGACGGGTCGATGGTGGCCGCCGGGCCCACCGAGTCGGCGACCGCGTCGAGGGTCTTCAGGCCCATCCCGGTGTTGATGACCACGGTCTCGAGGGTCGGGTCGAGCTGGCCGGTCGCGACCAGCTTCTTCAGGCAGGCGACGGTGGTGCCGCCGGCGGTCTCGGTGAAGATCCCCTCGGTGCGAGCGAGCAGCAGGATGCCCTCGCGCACCTCGTCGTCCGAGACGTCCTCGACCGCGCCGCCGGAGCGGCGGCAGATGTCGAGCACGTAGATGCCGTCCGCGGGGTTGCCGATGGCGAGGCTCTTGGCGATGGTGTCCGGCTTGACCGGGCGGATCGCGTCGGTGTCGGCCTTGTACGCCGTACTCACCGGCGAGCAGCCCGTGGCCTGGGCCCCGAACACCTTGTACGGCTTGTCCTCGACCAGACCGAGCGCGATCAGCTCGCGGAACGCCTTGTCGACCTTGGTCAGCTGCGACCCGGACGCCACCGGGATCACGATCTGGTCGGGCAGGCGCCAGCCGAGCTGCTCGGCGATCTCGTAGCCCAGGGTCTTGGAGCCCTCGGCGTAGAAGGGGCGCACGTTGACGTTGACGAACGCCCAGCCCTCCTCCTCGCCGGCGATCTCGGAGGCGAGCCGGTTCACGTCGTCGTAGGTGCCCTCCACGGCGACCAGGTTCTCGGTGTAGACCGCGGAGTTGACCTGCTTGGGCCGCTCGAGGTCGGCCGGGATGAACACCACGGTCTTGATGCCGGCCCGAGCCCCGGCGGCGGCGACGGCGTTCGCGAGGTTGCCCGTGCTGGGACAGGCGAACACCTTGGCGCCCAGCTCGCGGGCGGCGCTGAGGGCGCAGGCGACGACGCGGTCCTTGAAGGAGTTGGTGGGGTTGGTGGAGTCGTCCTTGACCCAGAGCTTGTCGAGGCCGACCTCGCGGGCCAGGTTGTCGGCGCGGAGCAGCCGGGTGTAGCCGGGCTCGGTGTTGGGGCTCTCGGTGATGTCGGTCGGCACCGGCAGCAGCGCCTGGTAGCGCCAGATGTTGGCCGGCCCCGCCTCGATCTCGGCGCGGGTGATGGCCGGGAAGTCGTAGGAGACCTCGAGCGGGCCGAAGCACTCCGGGCAGGCGTAGAACGGACCGAGCACGACCTCGTGGCCGCACTCGCGGCAGGACAGCGCGCGGGCGTTGCCGAACGCGCCCTCGCGATGGGTCGTCGTGTGGGGCTCGACCTGCGGGTCGGTGACCAGGGTGCTCATGAAGGACCTCCTTCTCATCTTCCCCGGGGCGACCCTCGCCTCAGGACGGAATTGGCACCGTTCCCACGAGACCGCCGGTACGTCGTACCGCGGGAGGTTCGTGGTGGTTGCCGGGACTTCGACGGGCCGTTCCCTCAGTCCCTCTCGATGAGCTGACCTCAGGCTAGGTGCGCCTCACCCTGTGCGCGCAACGCAGATCCACATGCTGGACACTGGTCTTGCATGGTGGACAGTTACTCGGCCGAGCGCGCGTCCGCGGTGAGGCGGCGCAGGAGGTCGAGGACGCCCTCGGGGCCGGGGACGACCACGTCCGCGAGCTCCATCAGGGCGCTCTCCTCCTGGGAGGCCGAGCAGACCAGCAGCGTCGGCAGGCCCTCCGCGCGGAGCTCGGCCACGGCCTCGAAGGCCTCGACGTCACCGAGGTCGTCACCGGCGAACAGGAAGCCCTGCGCCTCGACCTCCTTGGCCAGGTTGCGCACGACCACGCCCTTGTCCATGCCCGGGGAGCGCACCTCGATCACGTTCTTCCCGGGTTCCTCCACGAGGTGGTAGCGCTCGGCGAGGTCGCGCAGCTTGGGCTGGAGCCGCTCGTACGCCGCGTTGGGGTCGTCGAGCCGGCGGGTGTGGACCGCGATCGCGAGGCCCTTGTCCTCCACGAACGCATCGGCCGCATCGGCCTCGCGCAGCACCCGCGGGAGATCGCGCAGGAAGCCCGACAGCCCGTGAGGTGGCCGCGGCGAGACCACCCGGCGCTGGGTGGAGCTCCAGCGCTCGTACCCGTACTGGCCGAACACGAACAGCTCGCGGCCGGTGTCGCCGATCTGCTGACCCACCTCGTCGAGCCCGCCGAGGGCCAGCGCCTTGCGCGCCGGGCGGCCGGTGATCACTGCGACCGCGCGCACGACGGCGGCCAGGTCCATCAGGACGCCGGGGGCATCGGGGTGGATGTGAGCGGTCTCGGGGTCGTCGACGATCGGGGCCAGGGTGCCGTCGAAGTCCAGACCCACCACGGAGTGCGACGCCACCGCTACCAGTGCGTCGTACCGCTCTTCGGCCTCGGAGGACGTGAACCGCACGGGGCTCACCCCATCACATCTCGCCCGCCGGGGGCACAGCGGAGTCGGAGTCGGTGGTCGAGTCGGTGGTCGAGCGGAGTCGAGTCGGTGGTCGAGCGGAGTCGAGACGGTGGTCGAGCGGAGTCGAGACTCAGCGGGCCGGCGTGCTCAGCGGCCCGGTCAGGATCACCGTCAGCCGGTCGAGCCGCATCGGCGCGACCGCCGGGACCACCCGGTGGATGCCGAGGTCGAGCGCCAGCAGATGCGCCGCCGAGGCCAGCCGCGGCGGGAAGTAGACCGTCGAGGCCGGGATGGTCCCGTACCAGTTGTCCGATCCGACGACCTGCCAGCCGGCATTGGTCGCGCGGGACGCGACGGTGCCGGCGAGGCCGGTGACGCCGGAGTTGTTGAACACCTCGACGACGACCTTGGATCGGTCGACCGCGGGCTTCTTCGGCTTCACGTGGTGCGTCTTCGGCGGGTGGTACGTCGAGGGGTGCGAGCTCGGGCTCTGCTGCGCGCTGGGCTCCACGAGCCGCTCGGTCGGCGAGGAGTCACGGGTGGCGAACCAGGCGACCCCGGCCATCGCCACCGCGATGATGCTCAGGATCACCACCGGCGACGGGAAGACCACCCCGCGCTGGTCGCGCCGGCGCATCTCAGACCTCGAACCCGAGCCGCCGCGCCGACCGGGCGCGCTGCCGCTCCGCCCGCATCCGGCGCAGGCGCCGCACCAGCAGCGGGTCGGCGACCAGCGCCTCGGGACGGTCGATGAGAGCGTTGAGGACCTGGTAGTAGCGGGTCGCGGACATGTCGAACGACTCGCGGATCGCGGTCTCCTTGGCGCCGGCGTACTTCCACCACTGGCGCTCGAACTCGAGGATCTCGCGGTCGCGTCGCCCCAGCCCGAGGCCGGCCTCGCCGTCATGGCTCGGCTCTGCGTGCGCGGCGTCCATCCGGTGTACTCCCCCTGCGTCGACCCTGGGCCGGTTGTCGGTAGCTGTTGGTCCGCGGCGAGTCTACGCGAGGAATGACAACGATGTCATTCGCTTGCGGCGCGTCGCGAGATCCGACTGGATGGGTCCATGACGACGCAGCAGGTCACCCGGTGGGGCATTCTCGCGACCGGGCGGATCGCCCGTGACTTCGCCACCAACCTCCACTCCGTGCCGGACGCCACGATCGCGGCCGTCGGCTCGCGCACACCCGGGTCGGCCGAGTCGTTCGCCCGGGAGTACGGCGACGAGCACACCCGCGCCCACACGTCGTACGACGACCTGGTCGCCGACCCCGACGTCGACGTGGTCTACATCGCCAGCCCGCACGCGGTCCACCTCGAGCACGCGCGCCTCGCGTTCGCGGCCGGCAAGCCGGTGCTGTGCGAGAAGCCGCTCGCCCTCAACCGCCGCGACGGCGAGGCGCTGTTCGACGCCGCGGGCGACCTGTTCTGCATGGAGGCGATGTGGATGGCCTGCTTCCCGTTGACCCGCGAGGTGCAGCGCCGGCTGCTCGCCGGTGACTTCGGGACGCCGAAGCAGGTGCACGCCGACCTCGGCTTCGTGGTGCCGCCGAACGCCAGCGCCCGGATGCACGAGCGCGACCTCGGCGCCGGCGCCCTGCTCGACATGGGCATCTACCCGCTCACCTTCGCCCGGATGATGCTCGGGCCCTTCGAGCGGGTGGCGGCCGCGGCCACGCTGGCCGACGGCGGGTTCGACCTCGATGTCGCGATCGCCGCAACGCACGAGGGCGGGTCGGTCTCCGCACTGACCACCTCGATGACCTCCGTCAGCCCGTGCACGGCCACCATCGCCACCGACGAGGGCCGGCTCGACGTTCCTGCCGGCTTCCACCACCCGCCGTACGTCGAGTGGACCCCGGCCGGGGGCGCGACCAGCCGCATCGAGTCGCCGGCGCCCGTGCTCGGCACCGGTCTCGGCAACGAGGCCGCTCACGTGCAGGACTGCCTGCGCGACGGCCTCACCGAGAGCCCCTTCGTCCCCCGCGCGCAGACCCTCGAGCTGCTCGGCGTCATGGACGAGATCCGCCGCCAGATCGGCGTCCACTACGCCGCCGACGACCCCGCGGGCCGCACCCTCGGGTGAGGTCGCCACCCCCGGCGACGCTAGGGTCGAGCCGTGTCCACCAACGGAGCAGCCGACCTCGTCATCGTGGCGAACCGACTGCCCGTGGACCGGGTCACCAACCCGGACGGGAGCTCCGGCTGGCGCGCGTCACCCGGTGGCCTGGTCACCGCGATCACGCCGATCATGCGGGCCAACCACGGGATCTGGGTCGGCTGGCCGGGCGACAGCGACCCCGGCCTGGAACCCTTCGAGTACGACGGGATGAGCCTCGACCCGATCTCGCTGTCCGAGGCCGAGATCGCCGGTTTCTACGAGGGGTTCAGCAACGCCACCCTGTGGCCGCTCTACCACGACCTGGTCGCGAAGCCGGAGTTCCACCGCGAGTGGTGGGACGCCTACGTCAGCGTGAACCAGCGCTTCGCCGAGCACGCCGCCTCGCGGGCAGCCGAGGACGCCACCGTGTGGGTCCACGACTACCAGCTCCAGCTGGTGCCTCAGCTGCTGCGCGAGCTGCGACCCGACCTCCGGATCGGCTTCTACCTCCACATCCCGTTCCCACCTGCCGAGCTCTTCCAGCAGCTGCCCTGGCGGCGCCAGCTGCTCGAGGGGCTGCTCGGCGCCGACCTGGTGGGCTTCCAGATGCCCGGCGGCGCGGCCAACTTCGTCCGCCTGGTCCGGCAGCGGGTGGGCCACAAGACCCATCGGGACCTGGTCTACCTGCCCGAGGACCGCACCGTCCGCGCGGCCGCCTTCCCGATCTCGATCGACTTCAAGGGCTTCGAGAAGCTCGCGAAGTCCGACGGCGTCACCGAACGTGCCGCCCAGATCCGTACCGCGCTCGGCAACCCGACCAAGCTCTTCCTCGGCATCGACCGGCTCGACTACACCAAGGGCATCTACGCACGGCTCCGCGCCTTCTCCGAGCTGATCCGCGACGGTGAGCTCGACGTCGAGGACGCCGTGTTCGTGCAGGTCGCCACGCCGTCGCGCGAGCAGGTGGAGGAGTACCGCGTCCTCCGCGACGACATCGACCGCTTGGTCGGCCGGATCAACGGCGACCTCGGCCGGATCGGCAAGCCGGTCATCAGCTACCTGCACTCGTCGTACCCGCGCGAGGAGATGGCCGCCCTCTACCGGGCCGCCGACGTCATGGTCGTCACGCCGTACCGCGACGGGATGAACCTGGTCGCCAAGGAGTACGTCGCCTGCCGGTACGACGAGGACGGCACGCTCGTGCTCTCGGAGTTCGCCGGTGCGGCCGCCGAGCTGCGCCAGGCCTGGCAGGTCAACCCCTACGACATGAACGGCACCAAGGCGGCCCTGCTCGCGGCCTGCGGCGCCGACCCCAAGGACCGGCAGCGCCGGATGCGCGCGATGCGTCGTACGGTTCGGCACGCCGACGTCGCGGCGTGGGCCAAGAGCTTCCTCGACGAGCTGGACAACGTCCGGCCTCCGCACGGCAAGCGGCTCAAGCCGACCGCCGACGAGTGACGCGACCTGTTCGCGCTCACCCGTAACCCCAGAGGCGCTGCCGCGTTGTACCTGTGTGGCGCGCGAAACCGCCACCGGGCCGGCGCGGGTCGGGGCATTGTGATCCCGCGTCGGCTCGTCCGCCGCTCCCGATCCCGATCGTCACGAGGAGCCGCGCCGGACGCCGACGCCACGCGCTCGGGTAGTTTCGGGCCATGGACCTGATCCCCAAGCCCGATCAGGTCGTGTCCGCCGCCGGGAACGTCGCCCATCGCGTCGTGTACGGCGGCCTGGCCGACCTCCGGCCGATGCCGCGCACCCTCATCGACGACGGCGTCCTCCGCGAGGTCTACCACTACCGTCCGGCCGTCGGGGTCCACGCCCAGGGTGACCCGGTCCTGCTGGTGACCCCGCTCGCGGCGCCGGCGATCTGCTACGACCTGCGCCGGGGCTGCTCGCTCGTCGAGCATCTCGTCGAGGTCGGCCGACCCACGTACCTCGTGGAGTACGGCGGGGTCTCGTTCAAGGACCGCAACCTCGGCATGGAGCACTGGATCGAGGAGGTCGTCCCGACCGCGATCCGCGAGGTCTCCGCGCACGCCGGCGGCCGGCCCGTGCACGTGGTCGGCTGGTCGCTCGGCGGCGTCTTCGCGCTGCTCGCCTCCGCCGGCGACAGCGGACTCCCGATCGCGTCGATCACCGCCGTCGGGGCGCCGTTCGACGTTCGCGAGGTGCCGCTCGTCGCACCGTTGCGCCCGCTGCTCAACTTCACCGACGGCCGCGGCGCCATCACTCGCCTCTACCAGGCGGCCGGCGGCGCACCGCAGCCCTTGGTTCGCTGGGCCTTCCAGCTGTCGTCGTTCCAGAAGCTGGTGACCAAGCCGCTGGCGATCGCGCGTCACCTCGACGACGCCGACTACCTCGCGCAGATCGAGGCCGTCGACCGCTTCACCGACAACATGATCGCCTACCCCGGCCGGACCTTCGGCCAGCTCTACCATCGGCTGCTCAAGGGCAACGCCCTCGTCGACGGCACCTTCGAGGTAGGCGATCGGACCCTCTCGGTCGCCGACATCACCGCGCCGGTGCTGGTCTTCGCCGGCGCGGCCGACGGGATCGCGCCGGTCGCCGCGGTGAAGGCGTCGGTGCCCCTGCTGACCGGCTCGAGGGACGTACGGTTCGAGATCGTGCCCGGCGGGCACCTCGGGATGCTGACCGGCCGGAAGGCCCGGGGCAGCACCTGGCTGGTGCTCGACGAGTGGATCGACCAGTGGTCGCAGCCTGAGGCACCCGCCGCGCCCGCTCGTCGTACCGCCAAGAAGGCGGCGAAGAAGACCGCCACCAAGAAGAAGACCACCACCCCTCGGAAGAAGCCCGCGAAGAAGGTGACCGCCACGCCACCGGACGAGGGAGCCGAGATCGGCACCAACCCGACCCGGCGCTACGGATCGGCCGGGTCGCGCGCCCTCGGCGGACGCTGACCCAGATCGTCCGCCACGAAGTGTCCTGGCCGGCCCACTCCCGTTCGTCCCCTGGGTGACGGCACCACCCGGAGCCGTTGACGACCTGCCTTGAGGAGACCTCGATGAAGTACGTGATGATCCACGCTGTCGACCAGGACGCGACCCCGAACGACCCCACCTGCGCCTCACCCGAGGCGCTCGACGCCTGGGTGCAGGAGATGCTCGCGCGCGGGGTCCTGCTGGACGGCGCCCGGCTGCGGCCGGTGTCCGACGCCACCACGGTGCGCGCTTCGGGCGGCTCGCCGGTGGTGCTCGACGGGCCGTTCGCCGAGACCAAGGAGCAGGTGGCGGGGTACGACGTCCTCGACTGCGTGGACCTCGACGCGGCCGTGGCGGTCGCGGCGGCTCACCCGACGACGTACGTCGGTGCGATCGAGGTGCGCGCGTTCGCCGAGGGCATGCCGGACCCGGTGGTGCCGGAGCAGGTGCCCGACGGCAAGCTGCGCTACCTGATGCTGGTCTGCGCCGACATGCGCCGCGCCGGCCGGGGTGAGGAGCTGGCGACCCCGGAGCTGAGCGACCCGCCGCCGTCCGAGGACGACCACGACGAGGTCGACGACTGGATCGACAGCACCGGAGCCCGTCGCTTGTACGGCTGGGCGCTCGAGGCCCCGGAGGCAGCGGTGACCGTGCGGCGCCGGGAGGGTGCGGTGGTCACGACCGACGGCCCGTTCGCCGAGACCAAGGAGCAGATCGCCGGCTACGACCTGCTGGAGTGCGACGACCTCGACGACGCGATCCAGGTCGCGGCTGGACATCCGGTCGCGGACGGCGGTGTGCTCGAGCTACGCCCGCTCTGGCCGTGACGGACCCGCCTGTCGACGCGGTCGCCCTCAGCTTCACCGAGAGCTGGGGGCGGCTGGTCGCGGGCCTGATCGGCTGGTGCGGCGACTGGAACCTGGCCGAGGAGTGCGCGCAGGAGGCGTACGCCGCGGCGGTCGTCGCCTGGGAGCGCGACGGCGTGCCGGACGCGCCGCTCGCCTGGCTGACCACCGTGGCGCGGAACCGGGCCCGCGACCGGATGAGACGTCGTACCACCGAGGACGCGAAGCTCGACCTGGCCGCTGCCGACAGTTCCGAGGAGGTGGCGGCGGTCGATGCCGAGGACATCCCCGACGAACGGCTGCGCCTGATCTTCACCTGCTGCCACCCGGCCCTGCCGATGCCGGCGCGGATGGCACTCACCCTCCGGACGCTCTGCGGGTTGACGGCTGCCGAGATCGCGCGGGCGTTCCTGGTCACCGAGCCGACGATGGAGAAGCGGCTGGTGCGGGCCCGGGCGAAGATCAAGCATGCGGGCATCCCCTACCGCGTCCCGCCGCCGGAGCTGTGGGCCGAGCGGGTCGAGGGGGTGCTCGGCGTGCTCTACCTGATGTTCAACGAGGGGTACGCCGCCTCCTCGGGCGAGTCGGTGCTGCGCGTCGACGTCTCGGCCGAGGCGATCCGGCTGACCCGCTCGCTGGTCGATCTGCTTCCTGCGGAGGACGAGGTGCGGGCGCTGCTCGCGCTGATGCTCCTGACCGACGCCCGCCGGCCGGCCCGGGTGCGCGACGGGCGCGTCGTACCTCTGGCGGAGCAGGACCGGACGCGCTGGTCTCGCGACCTGATCGCGGAGGGCTCCGCACTCCTCGACGGCCCGGAGCCGCGGGGGCCGTACGCCGTCCAGGCCCGGATCTCGCTGTGCCACGATCTCGCCGCTCGCTCGGAGGACACCGACTGGGCCACGATCGGCCGCCTCTACATGCTGCTGCCACCCACGCCGGTGACCGAGCTCAACCGCGCGGTCGCGGTCTCGATGACCCATGGTCCGGCGGCGGCGCTGGCGATGGTCGAGGACCTCTCGGCGGACCTGGCCGGCTACTACCTGCACGCGGCCACCAAGGCCGACCTCGAAGCGCGCCTCGGCCTGGTCGACGAGGCGGCCGCCTCACTCCGGGTCGCGATCGAACTCGCCCCGACCGGGGCCGAGCGGCGGCTCCTGCGCGAGCGCCTCGACGGGCTGCTCAGCGGCCGGTGACCTTGGGCCCACTCGACGCGAAGAGCGGCCGCAGGGCGAAGGCACCGAGGACGAGCCCGGCGAGGATGGAGAGCACACCGACGACTGGCGCGAAGACCAGCAGGACGATCCCGAGCACGACGTACCCCACGGCGTAGACGACGTGGCGCCGCACCACCGGCCGCGGCGCCGGGTCGAGCGAGACCTGGCCGGCTGGGACCTGGCGCCCGCCCGAGGTCCTCCGGCGGGATCGGCGGGAGGTCGGACGGTGGCAGGGCGGTCGGCGGGGCGGGCGCGGGGTCGACGTGCAGCGCCTCGAACGCCTCGACCGTCTCGGGCGGCTCGACCGTCTCGGGCGGGGCGGGGGCAACGCCGAGCAGCGTCAGTCCCTTCGGCGTCAGGGCGTACGTCGGCAGCCCGGGCAGGTCGAGCACCTTGGCCGCCTCCTCGGTCACCCACCGCTCGAGGATCGGCTCGACGACGCTGTCGGGCTCGCCGACCTCCTCAGCGATCCCGGTGGCGGTGTTGGCACCGGACGTCAGCACCGTCAGCACGCGAAGCTCGACGGGATCGTGAGAGTCGGTGGACGCCATGGCGACATTCTGGACGAGAGCGGGTCCCGATGTCCCCGTTCCCGGAACGCGGGTGGTCTCCGATCGGAGCGCGGCGCGGGCTGACAGGGGACCTGCTGGGGCTTTGCACTGTCGGGACCACGTGGTCCCGACAATGCAGAGCCCGACCGGCGCCCCTGCGTCTGTCCGGCGTGAGGGCCGCGCGAGCCTGCGCTAGCGTCGACCCATGGCCTTCATCTGCTGCGCTGTTGCTGGACGCACCCGCCGCTTCTGAGCGGCAAGCCTCTGCAACACATCGCTTCGCCGCTTCCGTCGTCCATCGTCGATACGTGCCACGTGTCGGCTTCGCCGTCATGGAACGGAGCATCCGCATGCCCCAGCAGTCCCGCACCCCATCGCACACGCCTCACATCCGGCCACTGAACGCGTGCCGATCTGGAAGCTGTAGTCGACCTGTCCCTCCTCGCATGGGAGCCAGTCTTCATCTCATTCGAGAAGATCCTCGGAACCGCGATCTTCGACCGGCTCTACCGCCCAGAATGGCGCGCAGCCCAGGCAGCCAACGTCCGGAGGAATTGCCTCGCGGATGGCGCTGAATCCTTTGTGATGGCCGGCAGCGACGATGTCGCCGTGGGTTTCGTGGTTCTACAACAGGACCACGACGAATCGCTCGGCGTTGTCGAGATGATTGCCGTGCACCCGGATCACCAACGTCGCGGTCATGCTCGAGCCCTGATGGTGTTCGCCATCCAGCGACTTCGCGACCAAGGCCTTGGCCTCATCAACGTTGGAACTGGTGGCGACCCCGGTCACGCACCTGCTCGCGCTCTGTACGAAGCGGTCGGCTTCACAGGAGTTCCGCTCGTCAACTACTACCTGGCCTAACGGGCGGGACATGAGTGCGTGCCCGCCTTTCGTCCGGCGATCAAAGCCCTGTTCGGAGCCGACTTCGAGCCGGCGCCGAAGGACGACGCCAGCGTCGAGAAGGCGATCACGACCCGGATGGTCGACGGCGGTCAGTGACGCCTGGGCCGGCGTCGGATTCTCAGCGAGGCCGGACATTCCTCTCAGGTCCCCTGCAGGTCGAGCAGCCATCCTGGCTGACGCCGACCTCGTCGCGGCCACCGAGACGTAGCGGGGACGGCGCGCCAGTTACTCCTGGCAGATGCCCACCGGCCAATCCCGTGACCGGTGGGCATCACCCCGGCGCCTGGCCGACGCCGCGCTCGGCGAGCCACTTCCTCGCCGCGGTCTTCGATGCCCGCGCCAGCCACGCGTCGTACACCATCTCGGCGAGCTCCTCGTGCGTGAGCTCGCCGATCCGTGACGCCCGCACCAGCACCGAGAGGTGGCCGTCGAAGTGCGGCGTCGTGAAGTACGGCGTGGACTCGTCGGCGACGAGTGCCTCCTTGTCGATCTCGGAGCCGACCCACAGCACGATCACGTCGTCGTACCGCTCGCCGGTCTCCGGGTCGACCGCGTCCGGCCGGGGTGTGCGGAAGTAGACGAAGCTGCGCCGGCTCACCTGGTAGACCTCGTTGCCCTTCGGCCCGCTCTCGACGGTGACGCCGGGCATGGAGCCGGCGAGCGCGTGGAGGTCGGAGACGGTCGCGCGGCGGGCTCGGGGCATCCGCCCACCCTGCTACGTGTGGCCCTTCCTCGCTAGCGTGAGCCCGTGGGAGCACTGGGCGGGCTGGTGGAGCGTGGACTGATGGCCCCGGACTGGGCCGAGGCGCTGGCGCCGGTCGATGAGCGGATCTCTGCGATGGGTCAGTTCCTGCGGGCCGAGCTGGCGGCCGGACGCGGCTACCTGCCCGCGGGCGACGACGTCTTCAAGGCGTTCCGGCGGCCACTCGCGGACGTGCGGGTGCTCATCGTCGGCCAGGACCCCTACCCGACGCCCGGCCACCCGATCGGGCTCTCCTTCGCGGTGGCGCCCGACGTACGACCGTTGCCGCGGTCGCTGCTCAACATCTATCAGGAGCTCTCGACGGACCTCGGGGTCCCGCCCGCGCCACACGGTGACCTCACGGCCTGGGCGGACCAGGGGGTGATGCTGCTGAACCGGGTCCTCACCGTCCGGCCGGGTGAGTCGGCGTCGCACCGCGGCCGCGGCTGGGAGGAGGTCACGTCCTGCGCGATCGACGCGCTGGTACGACGCGGTGGCCCGGCCGCCGCCATCTTGTGGGGACGCGACGCGCAGTCGCTGAAACCCGCGCTCGGCCAGGTCCCCTGGGTGGAGTCGGTGCACCCGTCGCCGCTGTCGGCGGCGCGCGGCTTCTTCGGCTCCCGCCCGTTCTCCCGGGTCAACCGGCTGCTCGTCGAGCAGGGAGGCGAGCCCGTGGACTGGTCCTTGCCGGCACACCCCCTGGCGGAATAAAGTTGAACCTGCAATCATTTGAGGTGACATGAACGACCGCATGCCTGCCCTGTACATCGGCCACGGCGCTCCGCCCCTGCTCGACGACCCGCTGTGGTCGAGCCAGCTGACCGAGCTCGCGGCCAAGCTCCCGCGCCCGCAGGCGATCCTCATCGTCAGCGCGCACTGGGAGTCGGCACCGGTGATGCTCAGCGCCGACGGGGCACCGCTGGTCTACGACTTCGGCGGCTTCGCCGAGCGGTACTACCGGATGACCTACGCGACGCCGCCCGCCACGGCGCTGGCGCAGCGGGTCGCCGCGATGATGCCGGCCCACGAGCCCGTGCACCAGCACAGCAGCCGCGGGCTCGACCACGGCGCCTGGGTGCCGCTGAAGATCATGTACCCCGAGGCCGACATCCCGGTCCTGCAGATGTCGCTGCCCACCTCCGACCCGACCCGGCTGCTCGCCCTCGGCGAGGTCCTGCGGCCGCTGCGCGACGAGGGCGTGCTGATCATCGGCTCCGGCTTCCTGACCCACGGGCTGCCCTTCCTCACCGAGTTCCGGATCGACGCGGCCGCTCCCGGCTGGTCGAAGGACTTCGACCTCTGGGCCGGCGAGGCCCTGGCCCGCGGCGACGTCGACGCCCTCGCGTCGTACCAGTCGCAGGCGCCGGGCATGCCCTACGCGCACCCGACCGTCGAGCACTACACGCCGCTCTTCGTCACCCTCGGTGCGGCCACCGACCCCGAGGCGCCCGGTGAGCAGCTGTTCGAGGGCTTCTGGATGGGGCTGTCGAAGCGGTCGCTGCAGGTCGCCTGAGACTCAGGCGGGCTCGGCCACCGGGGTGTGATCGACCCGGCCGGCGTGCAGCCGTGCGTGCGCGATCGCCTCGGGGGTGGTCGCGAACAGGTGCCGCTCGTGCGCCACACCGTCGTACGCCCCGAGCTGGCGCAGCACCTGCTCATGCGCCGGTTGGATGCCCGAGAGCAGCACGGTGATGTGGCGGCGCTCGAGGCGTTTGATCGTGTCGGCGAGCACGTGCGCACCGGTGGCGTCGATGGTCGTGACGTGTGACAGACGGAGTACGACGAGGCGTACGTCGCTGACATCGGCGAGCTCGAGCAGGAAGTCGTGGGCGACGGCGAAGAACAGCGGTCCGTCGATCCGGTAGGCGACGATGTGCTCGTCGGCCAGCGACCGCTCCTCATCGTCGTGGTCGCCGCCGTCGAGCGGCATCTCCAGCCTGGGTGATCTCGTCGAGCTCGGCGAGGTCCGCCTCGGTCGGCTCCCAGCCGAGAGCGGCCGCGTTGGTGCGGACCTGTTCGCCGCGGGTCGCCCCGGAGATCACCGACGCGACGGCCGGCTGAGCGGCGAGCCCGGCGATCGCGACGTCGAGGACGCTGACGCCGCGCTGCTCGGCGTACTTCTCGACGCGTTCGATCCGGTCCCAGTCGGCGCTCTCGAGCCACGGAGAGGGAGCGCTGGCGGCGCGTGAGCCCGTGGGCGCAGCCTCGCCGCGGCGGTACTTGCCGGTGAGCAGGCCGTACTCCAGCGGGAAGAAGGGCAGTACGCCGAGGCCGAACTGCTCACAGGCGGGCACCACCTCCGCCTCGACCGTGCGGTCGAGGAGCGAGTAGCGGTTCTGCACGGAGACGAAGCGCTCGAGGCCGGCGGTGCGCGCCGTCCAGTCGGCGTCGGCGACCTGCCAGCCGTCGAAGTTCGAGCAGCCGACATAGCGGACCTTGCCCTCGCGGACCAGGTCGGTGAGGGCCGACAGCGTCTCCTCGATCGGCGTCACCTCGTCGGGCACGTGGTACTGGTAGAGGTCGAGGTGGTCGACTCGCAGGCGTCGCAGCGAGGCCTCGACCGCACGGCGCACGTAGGCGCGGGACCCTCTCGCACCGTGGTCGGCGCCGTTCGCCCCCTGCATGTCCATCCCGAACTTGGTGGCGACCACGAACTCGTCGCGGCGCCCCTGGAGCGCTTCGCCGAGCAGCTCCTCGCTCGCGCCTTGGCCGCCGTAGGTGTCAGAGGTGTCGAGCAGGGTGACGCCGACGTCCTGGGCGGCGTCGAGGATGTCGCGTACGCCGTCGAGGTCGACGCGGCGGCCGAACGCGTTGCAGCCGACACCGACGGCGCTGACCATCAGGCCCGAGTCGCCCAGCGGGCGATAGGTCATCTCACTCATCGTCCGACCCTAGCCAGCCGTCACGCTCGTGGGTCGAGCGGATCCTCTCGTCGGTCGAGCGGATCCTCTCGTGGGTCGAGCGGAGTCGAGACCAGGATCGCCAGGTCGCGCACGCAGAACCGGTGGTGCTCGAACTCCTCGTTGAGCACCGTGCCGAGACACTGCCGCACCGATCGTCCGCGTGCGTACGGCGGCCAGCGCTCGTCGTCGGGGATGGGAGCCGGCTCGTCCAGCTGCTCCGGGGTCACGGCGTCGAGCCACGCCGCGAGCTCGCTCGCCTGCTGCTCGCGGACTGCGATCACCTCGTCGAGAGACGGTGCCGCCCCTCGGTCGAGACCCTGCTCCCCACCGACCGGCCCGATCCCCATCGGCGTGAACGAGTCGCTGGAGCCGAGGCAGCAGCGGCGGAACCACGAGTCGTGCACGAAAACCAGGTGACGCAAAGTCTGCACGGCTGACCACTCGTCGTTCGCGCTGCGGTGCTCGATGCCCGGCGTCGCGCGCAGCCGCTCGACGGTCGCCGCCCAGTCGGCCACCAGCTGACGATGCCCCTCCCGCAGGTCGGCGGGCTCGTTGGAGCGGATCAGCACCCGCACCGGATGGCGACGGTCGAGCTCGGCCTCGACGTAGGCCATCACCTCGACGCCGTTGACGACGAGGTTGGTGACCAGGCCGTCGATGTCGGCGTCCTCCAGGACGACCCCGACGAAGCGGGTCTTGCTCATCATGCACTCGCGGAACTCGGCTCCGGTCAGGTCCTGGTCGACGAATCTCTCCATGCCCGTCAGGCTAGGAGGTGTCGCCGACAGCGTGCGATGACAGGATGGCGGGATGCGCTTCTTGTCGATCCAGTCGTCGGTCGCTTACGGCCACGTCGGCAACTCTGCGGCCACCTTCCCGTTGCAGCGGCTCGGGCACGAGGTGTGGCCGGTGAGCACGGTCGTCTTCTCCAACCACACGGGGTATGGCGCGTGGCGCGGCCCGCTGCTCCCACCCGACGACGTCCGCGCGGTCATCACCGGCATCGCCGAGCGCGACGTGCTGGCGACCTGCGACGGTGTGCTCTCCGGCTACCTCGGTGGGCCGGGCATCTGCGAGGTCGTCGTCGACGCGGTGGCCCAGGTGAAGGCGGCCAACCCGGCTGCGACGTACACCTGCGACCCGGTGATGGGCAACGCGACCAGCGGCTGCTTCGTCGACCAGGCCATCCCCCCGATCATCCGCGAGCAGGTGGTGCCGGTCGCCGACCTGATCACGCCCAACCAGTTCGAGCTCGGCTTCCTCACCGACACCGTGCCCGACGACCTCGCCTCCACGCTCGCGTCGGCGGACGCGGCTCGGGCGCTCGGGCCGTCGACGGTGCTGGTGACGTCGTTCCTGCGGCCGGACCGTCCCGAGGACACCATCGAGATGCTGGCGGTCACCGGCGACGGCGCTTGGAGCGTGCGCACCCCCCAGCTGCCGATGAAGGCGAACGGCTCGGGCGACCTCACCGCCGCCCTGTTCACGGCGCACTTCAAGGAGACCGGCTCCCCGGCCGAGGCGCTCGCCGCCACCGCCTCGTCGGTGTACGCCGTCCTGAAGGCAACCCTGGAGTCCGGCGAGCGAGAGCTGCGAATCATCGCTGCCCAGGACGCCATCGCCGACCCGGCCCTAGAGTTCGAGGTCGAGCAGGTCCGCTGAGGCGTCAGCCATCGGGCGGTACCCACAGCCGGGCATCAGGAAACCCACAGGTTGCCCTCACCCGCCCGCGTCATGCTCGACGCATGTCTGATCGCCAGCCCTGGGTGGATGTCGAGTCCCGCGAGTCCGAGACGAAGCTGCGCCGACGGCGGCTGCTCGCGGCCGTGGTGACGGTCGTGGCGTTGACCGGGGTGGCCGGCGGATCCGCGGTCGGTGCCGTGGCCAGCGCTCACGAGGACTCCGCCGCGGTGTCTCACCAAGTCGTTTCTCGCTGACCCATCCGTCCCTGTTACCCAGGACGACGCCCAGAGCCGGTGACAGGAATCGAACCCGCGACATCCTCTTTACAAGAGAGGCGCTCTACCGTCTGAGCTACACCGGCGCGCCGTCGTACGACGGCCGGGCCATGCTAGTGGCGGCTGAAGCGCGGGCGGCAGACGGCGGTGAGCAGGCCACCTTTCCCGGCACACAAAGGTGGCTCACTCACCGCTCCCGGGTCAGCGCAGGAACGAGCCAAGGGAACGGCGGATCCCGGCGGCGTCGAGGCCGTGAGCGCGTTGGTGCTCGGCGGGCGTGCCGTAGTGGCGGAGCTCGGTGCGGCGGGTGCCCAGAGCCAGCAGCCGGTGGGGTACGTCGACCAACGCTTCGGCCACGCACCGCGCTGAGGTGCCGGCCAGCCACGGCTCGACGAGTACGACGTCGGGCGAGGCGAGCACGCTGCGCAAGGTCTGCGCATCGAAGGGCCGGACGGAGTGGGCGTAGAGCACCGTCAGGTCACGGCCGGCGGTCGCCTCGAGCACCTCGTCGAGCACCGGCCCGAGTGCCACCACCGTGGCGCCCGACCCACGTCGTACGACGTGCAGCCCGGCGTCGGCGAAGGTCTCGCTGTTGGTCTGCTCGACGACCCGCACGTAGTGCAGCCCGTCGCCCGCGACCGCCCGGCGGATGACCTGGTCGGTCTCCGCGGCGGTGCCCGGCGCGTGGATCGTCACCCCCGGCAGGGTGTCCATCAGCGCCACGTCGCCCGGCGCCTGATGGGTCCGCCCGGCCTGCGAGGCGTCGAAGGAGCCGCCGACACCGACGAGCACGCCTCCGACACCCTGGTGCCCGAAGCCGAGCTTCACCTGCTCGAAGGCGCGCTCGACCAGGAAGGTGCCGAACGTGTGCACGATCGGTCGCAGCCCCGTCAGCGCCATCCCGGCGCCGACGTTGACCAGCAGCTGCTCACGGATGCCGACGTTGACCACCCGGTCCGGGTGGCGCCGGGCTGCCTGGCCGAAGTAGCGGCCGGAGATCTCGGCCCAGACCAGGGCCGTCGAGAGATCCTCGTCGAGCAGGTCGCTGACGGTCCGGCCGAACTGGCTTCGGGGATCGCGGGTCAGGGTCGTCATGCCGCCAGCTCCTCGTCGAGAACCACGGCCACGACGGCGTTCGGTACGCCGACACCGCGCTCGGAGAGCGCCTTCTCCAGGGCCTCGTGGTCACGTCCGTCGACGGTGTCGACCTGCCAGCCCTCGGTGGCGAACCGCGCCGCGATCCGCCCGGGGACTGTGTAGCTGCTGCTCCGGTTGTCGACCACCACGACCGTCAAGGCATCGAGGCCGAGCGCCGCCGCGAGCTCGAGGGCCTCATGGTTGGAGCCCTCGTCCAGCTCCGCATCGCCCACCAGCACCACCACTCGCGCACCGATGCCCTGCGCGCGCAGGCCGAGCGCCGTACCGACGGCCAACGGCAACCCATGCCCGAGCGAGCCCGACGAGATCTCCACACCGGGGACGAGGTTGCGGTCGGGGTGGTAGCCGAGCGGTGAGTCGAACGACCCCCAGGTGTCGAGCCACGAGGCCGGGAAGAAGCCGCGGTCGCAGAGAACCGCGTAGTAGGCCGTCGGGCCGTGCCCCTTCGAGAGCAGGAAGCGATCGCGCTGCGGGTCGTCGACGGTCTCTGGCGACACGTCGAGGACGCGCTCGTAGAGCACGCGGATCACGTCGAGGGTCGAGAGCGCGGCGGGCGAGTGCTTCTCGTCGCCGGTCATCCTGGTCAGCAGCTGGTTGATGTCCACAGCTGCCATTCCACAAGTTGAAGTCAACTTGAAGTCAAGGCATCCTGGCCCACATGAGCGAGCTCACGATCGGCGAGCTGTCGGAGCGCTCGGGTCTGGCCACGAGCGCGATCCGCTACTACGAGGACCTCGGCCTGGTCGCATCACGCCGTACGACGGGGAACCAGCGCCGCTACCAGCGCGCGATGCTGCGACGTCTGGCCTTCATCCGCACCGCCCAGCGGGTCGGCCTCAGCCTGGAAGAGATCGAGACCGCCCTGGCGACCCTGCCCAGCAGCCGCACGCCCACCAAGGCCGACTGGACCCGACTCAGCCGCGGCTGGCGACCGCGACTCGACGCGCAGATCCTCCAGCTGGAGCGACTGCGCGACACCCTCGACTCCTGCATCGGCTGCGGCTGCCTCAGCCTGCGGCGCTGCGCCCTCAACAACCCCGACGACGAGGTCGCACCGCGCGGTCCCGGCGCGGTCTTCCTCGACGGCCACTGACCGTCCGCCCCACTAGCCTGACCTCATGGCGCTGCACATCGTGGCCAGCAGGCCGGACCCCGCCGTGATCGGGCTGCCCTGGTCCACGCCGCTCGAGGAGTGGTCCGCGGACTACGTCGTACCGCTCCCCCGCGGCCTGAGCCGCCACATCGTCCGGATCGTCCGGCTCCGCGACCGCACCTACGCCGTCAAGGAGACGCAAGAGGCGCTGGCGTTCCGCGAGTACCGCCTGCTGCGTGACCTGCAGCGCCTCGCGCTCCCCGCCGTACGTCCGCTCGGTGTCGTCACCGGGCGCGAGGACCCGCACGGCGAGCCGCTGCCGTGCGCCCTGATGACCGAGCATCTCGCCTTCTCACTCCCCTATCGCGCGCTCTTCGCGCACGGCATGTCCGCCGACAGCCTGCCCAACCTGGTCGACGCGTTGGTCGTCCTGCTGGTCCGGCTCCACCTCGCCGACTTCTTCTGGGGCGACGTGTCGTTGTCCAACGTGCTGTTCCGCCGCAGCGCCGGCGGCTTCGCGGCGTACCTCGTCGACGCCGAGACCGGTGAGCTCCGGCCCACGCTGTCGCGCCAGATGCGGGAGTACGACGTGCAGGTCGGCTGCGAGAACGTCTTCGCCGAGCTGCTGGACCTTCAGGCGGGTGGGGCGATCGGCTCGCAGGTGCAGGGCCACGAGATCGTCGCCCTGATCCAGAAGCGGTACGACGAGCTGTGGAACGAGCTGACCTCCGAGGAGGAGTTCGCGGCCGCGGAGATGTGGCGGATCGAGCAGCGGATCGAGCGCCTCAACGACCTCGGCTTCGACGTCGACGAGCTCGACATCATCACCGACTTCGACGGCGACCGGATCCGGATCCAGCCCAAGGTCGTCGAGCTCGGCCACCACCGCCGCGAGCTCCAGTCACTGACCGGCCTCGACGTCGAGGACGCCCAGGCGCGACGGCTGCTCAACGACATGGCGTCGTTCATCGCCCACTACGACCTCGGGCGCGAGGACAAGGGGATCGCGGCGAACCGCTGGCTGACCGAGATCTTCGAGCCGATCATGGCGCTGGTGCCCCCCGAGGCACGCGGCAAGCTCGAGCCGGCCGAGCTCTTCCACGAGATCCTCGTGCACCGGTGGTACCTCTCCGAGCGCGCGGGCGCCGAGGTCGGCATCTTCGAGACCGCCCGCGACTACATCGACACCGTGCTCGCCGAGAAGCCTCACGAGCTGGTCGCCGCCGACGACGTCACCTGAGCAGGTCGCGCCCGATCACCATCCGCTGGATCTGGTTGGTCCCCTCGAAGATCTGGGTCACCTTGGCGTCGCGGAACAGTCGCTCCACCGGGTAGTCGCGGGTGTAGCCGTTGCCACCGAGCACCTGGATGGCATCGGTGGTCACCCGCATCGCGGCGTCGGTGGCGGTGAGCTTCGCGATGCTCGCCTGCCGGCTGAACGGACGACCGGCGTCCTTGAGACGAGCGGCCATCAGGTACGTCGCCCGGGCTCGCTCGACGTCCGCCGCCATGTCCGCGAGCAGGAACTGCAGCCCCTGGAGCTCACCGATCGGGCGGCCGAACTGCTGGCGCTGACCGGCGTACTCCACCGCGTGCGCCAGCGCCGCCTGGGCGATCCCGGTCGCGACCGCGGCGATGCCGAGCCGGCCGGCGTCGAGCGCGGACAGTGCGACCCGCATGCCCGCGCCCTCGTCGCCGACGAGCTGGGTGGCCGGGATCCGGGCCCCGTCGAAGATCACCTGGGTGGTGACGTCGCAGGCCAGCCCCATCTTCTTCTCAGGGGCGCCGAAGGTCAGGCCCGGCGTCTCACCCGGCACGACGAACGCGGACAGCCCGCGCTTGGGGTCGTCGGAGGTGCGCGCGAAGAGGATGTAGTAGTCGGCGCACGAGCCGTTGCTGATCCACTGCTTGGTGCCGCTCACGACGTACTCGTCACCATCGCGCACCGCGCGGGTGCGGATGGCGCTCACGTCGGAGCCGGCCTGCGGCTCGGAGAGGCAGTAGGCGCCGAGCCAGTCGCCGCTCAGCATCCGCGGCAGCCACTCGGCGCGCAGGTCGTCGCTGCCGTTGGTGTGCACGACATTGGCGGTGAGGCCGTGCACGCTCACGCCGACCCCCACGCTCGGCCAGGCGGTGGCGATCTCCTCGACCACCTGGAGGTAGGTCTCGTAGGGCTGGTCGCCGCCGCCGTACTCCTCGGGGAACGGCAGGCTCAGCAGCCCGGACTTGCCGAGCAGCCGGTACGCCGCCTCCGGGAACTCACCCCGCTCCTCGGCGTCGTGCACCTGCGGCGCGAGCTCCTTGGTGGCGAGCTCACGGGTCAGCTCGAGCAGCGCCTCGCCGACGCCGTCGTCGTCGTGCGGCAGTAGCCGCTCCACCGTCGTACCCACCCGGCCGATGATGCCACCCTGTGGCACTTCCCTCCCAGCGGGCCGAGACCCGTCACACCACCGAGTCGGCGCAAAGAGGCACCGGATTCTCACCGAGTCGTCGCAAAGAGGCAGCGAAATCGCGCCGAGTCGTCATATGACGACTCGGCGCTAGCGGTGCTGGGCCAGGGCGTAGAGGGTGATGGAGGCGGCGACGCCGGCGTTGAGGGACTCCACGGACGAGGTCATCGGGATCGACAGCAGCCGGTCGCAGGTCTCGCCGACCAAACGCGAGAGGCCGTCGCCCTCGGAGCCGACGACGACCACGAGCGGTCCGGAGGCGAGGTCGGGGTCGGCGAGGAGGTCGGGGAGGGTCAGGTCACCCGAGGCGGCCAGACCGACGACCTGGCAGCCGGCGTCCTGGTAGTCCTTGAGGGTTCGCACCAGGTTGGTCGCGTGCGCGACCGGAAGCCGTGCCGCGGCGCCGGCCGACGACTTCCACGCCGACGCGGTCATCCGCGCCGCGCGACGCTCGGGTACGACGACCCCGTGCGCGCCGAAGGCTGCCGCCGACCGCACCACCGCACCGAGGTTGCGGGGGTCGGTCACGGAGTCGAGCGCCACGATCAGCGGTGCCTCGTTCCGCTCGGCCGCCGCGTCGAGGAGGTCGGTCGGGTGGGCGTACTCGTACGCCGGGATCCGCGCCGCGAGCCCCTGGTGCACCGCCTTGTCGGTACGACGGTCCAGCTCGGCGCGCGTCACCTCGAGCAGCGAGATGCCTCCCTCCGCCGCGAGCTTGAACGCCTCGCGCAGCCGGGCGTCGCGCTCGGTGCCCTCCGCGACGTACACGCCGCTGACCGGCACGCCGGCCCGCAGCGCCTCCACCACGGAGTTGCGTCCGGCGATCCACTCGTCGTCGCCCGCGCTGCGGCGCTTGGGACGCGCGGACGACGCCTGATCCGACTTCGCCTTGAACTTGTGGGCCTTGTGGTTGGGCCGGTCGACCGCCTTCGGCGTCGGACCCTTGCCCTCCAGCCCCTGCCGGACCCGGCCACCCGACCCGGCAGTCGGCCGCTTCGACGACTTGCGGATCGCGCCTTTGCGCTTGGAGTTGCCAGGCACGTCAGTGTCCTTTTCGGTGGTCGAGCGGCGAGCGAAGCGAGCGTGTCGAGACCCCTGGCATCAGCGCACCGTCCACTTCGGGCCGTCGGGGGTGTCCTCGACCTCGATACCGGCGGCGGCGATCCGGTCGCGGATGGCGTCGGCGCGTGCCCAGTCCTGGTCGGCGCGGGCCGCGGCCCGCTCCTCGAGCAGGACCCCGACGAGCGCGTCGACGGCCTCGCCGAGCTTCGCGTCGTCGGGATGGCCGAGCGTCCCCCACGCCGGATCGGCAGGGTCCAGGCCGAGGACGTCGAGCATCCGTACGACCACGTTCAGGGTGGCCGCGACGCCCGCGGCGTCGCCGTCGGTGAGCAGCTTGTTGCCCCGGCGTACGGCGTTGTGGATCGCGCCCACAGCCGCCGGCGTGCCGAGGTCGTCGTCCATCGCGCCCGCGAACTCCTCCCACGTCGCGCGCTCGGCGTCGCTCGAGGCACCCTCGGCATCGGACACCTCACGGGCGCGCTGCACGAAGGCCTCGATCCGCCGGAACGCCGACGCCGCGTCGTCCAGGGCCTCGAAGGAGAACTCGACGTGCGAGCGGTAGTGCGCGGCGACCATGTAGTAGCGCAGCTCGATGCCGCGCACCCGCTTGAGCACCTCGGGGATCAGCAGGGAGTTGCCCAGCGACTTCGACATCTTCTCGCCGGCGGTGGTGATCCAGGCGTTGTGCATCCAGTACGACGCGAACGCCTGGCCGGCCGCGCGCGACTGGGCCAGCTCGTTCTCGTGGTGGGGGAAGCGCAGGTCGACGCCGCCGCCGTGGATGTCGAACGCGGGGCCGAGGTACTTCGCCGCCATCGCCGAGCACTCGATGTGCCAGCCCGGGCGCCCGGGACCGTACGGCGAGGGCCAGGCTGCGGTCTCGGGCTCGAGGGCCTTCTTCCAGCCCTTCCACAGCGCGAAGTCGCGCGGGTCGCGCTTGCCGCGGGGGTCGGCGTCCTCGGCGGCCTCCATGTCGTCGATGTTCTGCCGGGTCAGCTCGCCGTACGTCGGCCACGAGCGCACGTCGAAGTAGACGTCGCCCGACCCGTCCGCCGCGGCGTACGCGTGACCGCGGGTGATCAGCTGACCGATCAGCTCGAGGATCTCGGGGACGTGCCCGGTCGCCGCGGGCTCGTAGGTCGGCGGCAGCACGTTGATCGCGTCGAGCGCCCTGTCGAGCTCGCGCCCCATCAGGTAGGCGATCTCGTACCAGGGCCGGCCCTGCGCCTCACCCTTGGCCAGGATCTTGTCGTCGATGTCGGTGACGTTGCGGATGAAGGTGACGTCGTAGCCCGAGCTCATCAGCCAGCGCCGCAGCACGTCGAAGTTCACCGCCGACCTCACGTGACCCACGTGCGGCTCGCTCTGCACGGTCAGGCCGCACACGTAGATGCCCACCTTGCCCTGCTCGAGCGGGACGAAGTCGCGGACGTCGCGGGTCGCGGTGTCGTGGAGCCGGAGAGTCACCCGTCAATCGTAGAGGCGCGGCCGCGGGGGTCCCCTATCGTCGAGCCGTGGCACGGCACCTCAGGTACGACGTGTGGTCGCGCGCCGACGGCACCCTGCGCGGCAGGAGTGCCGACGTCGTGACCTGGACCTCCCCGTGGTGCGAGCCGGGCTTCGCCTTCACCGAGCTGGTGGCCTCGTGGGCGGCGACCACCCCGCCCGGCTCGTGGATCGCGGTGGCCGCCCAGGCGCGCGGCCGACGGAGCTGGCACGAGCTCGGCCACTGGGCCTCGGGACCGCGCACCACGGAGCGGACGAGCGTGGCGGGTGACCCCGAGGTGGACACCGACGTCTGGCGGCCGCGTGGAAGCGCGGACGGCTATCGGCTCCGGGTGGTGCTGCACGGTGCCGCGGAGGTGCACCGCGTCGGCGCGGTGGTCTCGACGGGCGCCGTCCGGACGACGCCGTCGGCACCGCTGCGCCGGACGGAACGGGTGCTCGACGTGCCACGTCTCTCGCAGATGAGGTATGCCGAGGTCGGTGGCCGCGGGTGGTGCTCGCCCGCGTCGGTCGCGATGGTGCTGTCCCATGCGGGCAGGCTGCCACCGGGCACCGACATCCCCGCCGCCGCGCGGGCCACCCACGACCCGGCGTACGACGGCACCGGCAACTGGTCGTTCAACACCGCCTGGGCCGCGCAGGAGGCCGGGAACGCCTTCGTCACCCGGCTCCACGACCTGCGGGACGCCGAGCGGTTCGTCGACGCCGGGATCCCGCTGGTCGCCAGCGTCGCCTACCCACCCGGCGCCCTGACCCGCGCACCGACCCACGGCACCACGGGCCACCTGGTCGTGATCCGCGGCTTCACCGAGACCGGCGACGTCGTCAGCAACGATCCCGGCGCCCCCACCGACCGGAGCGTGCGCCGTACCTATGACCGCGCCGAGTTCGAGCGTGCCTGGCTCGCGGGGTCGGGCGGCACCGTCTACGTGATCCACCGCGACGACCAACCCCTGCCGACCGGCGGACGAGGCGCGTGGTGACCCGCCGCCGCGCGCGAGCTTCGTCCACGGCGGGGCCGACGGCGCACCTCCCGACGGTCCGCGCAAGGCCCTGATCGTCACCGCCGATGCCACCACGGGTACGCCGTGCCTGATCGGCGCGTCGTACGCCGATGACGACCCGAGGCCGGGCGAGCTCTACCTCTTCGGCCCGCGGAAGGATCTCCTCAGCCCGCGCTGAACGAGATCGTGTGCCAGCCGGACGCCCCGTTCGGCGCCGGCTCGGCGCGGACGGCGGTCTGCACCTCGCCGTCGTCGTTCATCGCACGCACCCGGAGCTGGTGGTCGCCGGACGTCACCTGGAGCGTCGCGTCCCACTGCACCCAGGAGTCCTTGATCGACGGGCGGCCGAGGTTCGCCGGCTGCCAGCCACCGCCGTCGAGCTGTACCTGCACCTCCTTGATCCCGGTGTTCTGCTGCCAGGCGCTGCCGCCGACGCGGACGGTGCCGGCGCTGACGTGGGCGCCGTCGTTCGGTACGTCGATCCGCGAGGCGAGCTTGACCGGCCCCATCTCCGACCAGCCGCGATCTGTCCAGTACGCCGTGAACGAGTCGAAGGTGGTGACCTCGAGGTCGCGGACCCACTTGGTGGCCGAGACGTAGCCGTACAGCCCGGGCACGATGGTCCGCACCGGGAAGCCGTGCTCGATCGGCAGCGGCTCGCCGTTCATCGCGATCGCGAGCATCGCGCCGCGGTCGTCGGTGAGTGCCGAGAGCGGCGTACCGCAGGTCCAGCCGTCGTCCGAGGTCTGCTTGACGGCATCGGCCCCGGACTGCACGCCGGCCTCGGCCAGCAGGTCCTTGAGCCGTACGCCGCTCCACCAGGCGTTGCTGATCAGGTTGCCGCCCACGGTGTTGGACACGCAGTTGAGCGTCATCCACATCTCGCTGCGCTGCCGCGCGAGCAGGTCGGCGTACGTCAGCTTGATCTCGTGGTCGACCATCCCGTGGATGCGCAAGGTCCAGTCCTTGGGCGCGATCGCCGGCGGGCTGAACGAGGTGTCGATCCGGTAGAAGCGGTTCGCCGGGGTCTGCCAGCCCTCGATGCCCTCGAGACCCACCTCGGCCCGCGCCGGGACCGGCGGTGACGTGACACCGGTCAGCTTGAGGGACTTGCGGGCCTCGTCGACGGCGCGGCGATGACCGCCGGCGTTCCACCCGAGCAGCCCGGCGACCAGGCTGCCGACGCCGATCCCCGAGGCCACCAGCAGGAAACGCCGCTGCTGGTCGGTGTCGCTGAACGGCTGCGGCCGCAGCGGCGCGGTGAGCACCGACAGCGCGGCCAGCCAGGTGATGACCCCGACCAGGATCGGCAGGAACCCGGTCGCCGGAGCGCCGAACTGCGACTGCTCGGCGATCAGGCCGACCACGCCGAGGATCACGAACCCCGCGACCCCGGCCCCCGGCGAACGTCGAGCGAGCACGCCGAAGGCCGCGAAGAGCAGCAGCACCACCACCAGGACGCCGGTCACCAGCAGCGGCTTGTCCTTGTGACCGACCAGCTGGATGAGGTCCTCGGCCACCTTCCCCGGCGTCAGCCGCACGACGAGCTCGGCCACGTCGGTGACCGGGTTGCCGCGCAGGCCCAGCAGGCCGGCGGTGAGCAGACTGGTCGCGAGACCTGCGACACCGGCGAGCACGCCGGCAAGCGCCCATAGCCATCGCGTCCGCACGGACCGATTGTTGCTCGGGCATGATCACCTGCGTGGCCGAAAGTTCTTACGGAGTCCGAACGGGCGTCGGAGTGGACGTGCATCGCCTCGCCGACGGCGTACCCCTGCACCTCGCCGGCCTCACCTGGCCCGACGAGCCGCAAGGCCTGCAGGGGCACTCCGACGGCGACGTCTGCGCCCACGCGATGTGCGACGCGCTCCTCTCGGCTGCCGGGCTCGGCGACCTCGGCTCGAACTTCGGTACGGCGGAGCCGGAGTGGGCCGGTGCCTCCGGGGTCGCGCTGCTGGCCGAGACCGCCGCACGGGTACGGCGGGCCGGTTACGAGATCGGGAACGTCGCTGTGCAGGTCATCGGCAACCGCCCCCGGCTCGGCCCGCGCCGCGAGGAGGCGAGCGCCGTACTGGAGAAGGCCGTCGGCGCGCCGGTCTCCGTGTCGGCGACGACCACTGACGGGCTCGGGCTGACCGGTCGCGGCGAGGGCATCGCCGCGATCGCCACCGCGCTGGTCCACTGATGCGAGCCGCCGTCGTCGTGCTCGCGGCCGGCGCCGGGACCCGCGTCGGTGCGGAGGTCAACAAGGTGCTGCTGCCGCTCGGCGACCGGGCCGTGGTCGCCCGCTCGGTGACGACGGCCCGCAGCGTGCCCGGCGTACGGCGGGTGGTGCTGGTGGTGCGCGATGGCGAGCAGGACGCGGTCAAGGCTGTGGTCGAACCCCATCTGCTCGACCCTTCGACGGGCTCAGGACACGGCGACGGTCCCGAGGTGGCGATGGTGACCGGTGGCCAGACCCGGCACGCGTCGGAGTGGGAGGCCCTCTCCCTGCTCGCCGAGGACATCGAGGCCGGGGAGATCGACGTGGTGGCGATGCACGACGCCGCTCGCCCGTTGGCCACGCAGGATCTCTACGAGCGGGTGCTGACGGCCGCCGTCGAGCACGGAGGCGCGATCCCGGTCGTGCCGCTCGACCACCTCGTCGACCTCGACGGGGCCGCGCTGCCCGAGCCGTTGGTCGGCGTCCAGACGCCGCAGGCGTTCCGGGCCGCAGACCTGCTGGCGGCCCACCGCGCCGCGCGGGCCGACGGCTTCGAGGCGACCGACACCGCCGGCTGCCTGGCGGCCTACGCCGACGTCGCGGTCGTCGCGGTCGGGTCCGATGCCGGCAACCTCAAGCTCACCGTGGCCGACGACTTCACGGTTGCCGAGGCGCTCATCACGAGCTGAGGGGTTCCACCTCGCGCACCATCACGCAGTTGCCTTGGCCCTTGGGCCGGTCGTAGGTGAAGCCCTCGCGCTCGTACATGGTGCGGGTGCCGTTGTAGAGGAACGACGAGTTCTTCTTCCGGACCCCGCCGGTGTCGTGCGGGTAGCCCTCGACCAGGCCGCCGCCGGCCTGCGCGATCAGCTCGACGGCTCCGCGCAGGGCGACCGCCGCCAGGCCCTGACCGCGGAGACCGCGCTCGACCAGGATGCAGGTGACCCGGTAGTCGGGCAGTCGCTCGGCCGTGGCGACGTACTCCTTGCGGTGGTGGATGTTGGGCAGCTCCTCGGGTGCGCCGTACTCCGCCCAGGCGACCGCCCGGTCGTCGTCGTAGACCAGCGCCGCATGCGCGATCCCCTCGTCCACCAGACGTTGCTTCAGCGCCCGGTTCCCCTCGGCGGTCTGGCCCTTCTCCGCGCAGTCGGGATGGAACCACGTGCACCAGCAGCTGGCGAACATGCCCTTGTTCCGCTCGACGAGAGCGGCGAAGTCGTCGAAGGTCTCCGGCGTGAGCGCCCGGATCGCGAAGTCGGCCATGCGAGGCAAAGTACCCCGCCATGCGGACGTTCCGCGTCCGGTAGCCGACGCCGCCGCTCACCGCGAGGTGAGTGCCTCGAGCCGTACGACGTCGGGCGCCGAGGAGACCCGGGCGGCCGAGGTCGGCGCCTCGACGAAGACGATCGGGCCGACGGCGCGCAGCGCTGCCACCGCCCTGACCAGGTCCTCGTCGGGCCAGTCATCGAGCCGCGCCACGACCGAGGGCGGCAGCACGAGCGGGGAGGCGAGCCGGCGCAGCCGGTCGCGGTCGTGGGTCTGCGCCACCAGCGTGACGCCGTCGCGCTCCACGAGGTCCTTGACGGTGTCGGTCACCGGCAGCACGCCGGCCACCACGACGTCCTCGGCGACCGCACGACGTACGCACGCGGTGAGGAAGTCCGGCGGGGTCATCGGGCACAGCGCGTCGTGCCAGACCAGCGGCGCCCCGGCCTCGCGGACGTCCTCCCAGGGCGTGATCAGATCGAGCAACCGGATCCCGGCCTCCCCCATCGCCCAGGCGGCACAGGCCACCAGCGGCTCGCCGTGGATCAGAGCGAAGGGCAGCGACCCACGCCCACGCTCGACGACGACGCCGAGCGGGACGGGCGGCTCGTCGTCATAGAAGCTCATGGTGCGCGCACCTTAGCCTCGACCACCGACGCCCTCGGAACACGACAAGGCCCCGCCACACCGGAGTGTGCGGGGCCCGTGTCGGTTGTCGGCCGGTCGAGTGTTCAGGAAGCGAGGACCTCGTCGAGGATCGCCTCGGCCTTGTCCTCGTTGGTGTTCTCGGCCAGAGCAAGCTCGGAGACGAGGATCTGCCGGGCCTTGGCCAGCATCCGCTTCTCACCGGCCGAGAGGCCACGGTCGCGCTCACGGCGCCACAGGTCGCGGACGACCTCCGACACCTTCATCACGTCGCCGCTGTGCAGCTTCTCGAGGTTCGCCTTGTAACGGCGCGACCAGTTGGTCGGCTCCTCGACGTGTGCCGCACGGAGAATGTCGAAGACGCGGTCCAGCCCCTCTTTGTCGACCACATCGCGCACGCCGACCAGGTCGAGGTTGCATGCAGGGACGCGGACCACGAGGTCCTGCTGGGCGACGATCCGAAGGACGAGGTACTCCCTGTCCTCACCCTTGATCGTCCGCATCTCGATGTCTTCGATGACGGCGGCGCCGTGATTGGGATACACAACGGTTTCGCCCACGGTGAAAGACATATTGTTCAGTACCACCCTTCTTAGGTGACCAGTCTAACACGGGGAGTGGGGTGTCCTATCCATCGTCGTCGCAGGTCAGAGCCACTTTGTGGGCTTGACAGAAGCCGCTGGGATATGCGTCTTCAGGCCCGTCCTGGCCGGGAGGTTCCGTCACGGGTCGCGCCCCCGAGGTCGGTCGATGTCGGATACTGCCGTCCATGGCCGCCCCATCCGCACCACGCGCACCGGAGGCATCCTCCGGTGGGCGCCGGCGGCCTCTCGCGCAGACGACCCCCGCGTTGCTGCTCCGCGCCGCCCACCCGCGCCAGGCACTGCTGACCGCACTCGGGCTCTCTATCGCCGCCGGCGGCTCCGGGCGGCCGCCCCGCGAGGTCGCCCTGGTCCTCGCGACGGTCCTGGTCGGGCAGGCGGTCCTGGGCTGGGACAACGACCTGGTCGACGAGGAGGCCGACCGCGCCGCCGTGCGCACCGACAAACCACTCGCCACCGGACTGCTCGAGCGTGGCACGGTCGCCTTCGCGCTGGCCTGCGCCGTACTCCTCCTGGTCCCGCTCGCCCTCTCCAGTGGGATCACCGCCGGCCTCGCCTACCTGCTGTCGGTAGGTGTTGGACTGGCCGGGAACCGCTGGCTGCGCGGCGGGATGCTCTCGTGGCTCCCGTGGGCCGTCTCGTTCGCGCTCTACCCGGCGTACCTCTCGTACGGCGGGTGGGGAGGCGGCGCGCACGGGAACGCACCGACCGTCGCGATGACCGCGGTCGCCGCCGTCCTCGGTGTCGGCGTCCATGTCCTGACCTCGGTGCCGGGCCTGGTCGACGACCACGAGGCTGGCCGGCGACACCTGCCTCTTCGCCTGGCGCTGCTGATCGGGGCGCCGCGACTGCGGGTGCTGGCGATCGCATGCTGTGCTGTCGTCTGCGGGGTCGCGGTGCTGGTCGGAAGCACGGTCGGGCTGTCTGCCTGACGCCCGTAGGCTCCCGCTAGTGTGTCGCCCGTGAACCTGCGACGGACTCTCGCGACCGCATCAGCGGGTCTCGCGCTCATCGCCGCCCTGGGCGCGTGCGGATTCGACTACCCGACCGACAAGATCAACAACATCACCGCGGGGTCCAACGACCGCAACGGCACCGTCGACGTCCTCAACGCCGCGATCGTCAGCAAGGCCGACAACGCAGGCACCTTCGTCGCGACGTTCGCGAACAACAGCCAGACCAAGCCGATCAGCGTCACCTCGATGACCGGCGACGGCACCGCGGTCGGCGACATCCCGGTGGAGCCCTTCCCGATCAACCCGCAGGGGATCGTCAACCTCGCCTCCGAGGGCGGCATCGCCGTCACCGGCAGCTTCACCAAGGGTCAGTTCATCACCATGTCGATCGGCTACGACAACGGCGAGACCTCCACGCTGTCGGTGCCGGTCGTCGACGACTCCGGCCAGTGGCTCGGCCTGGACACCGCGACGCCGTCGCCGAGCGCCTCCCCCTCGGCCACGACCTCGCCGTCCGCGACCTCGTCGTCGTCCGCCACCTCCTCACCGAGCGCTCCTGCGAGCTGACATGACACACACCCTCGTCCTGCTCCGCCACGGCGAGAGCGTCTGGAACGCCGAGAACCTCTTCACCGGGTGGGTCGACGTGGCGCTCTCGGAGAAGGGCCGGGCCGAGGCGCTCCGCGGTGGCGAACAGCTGCGCGACGCGGGGATCCTGCCCGACGTCGTCCACACCTCGCTGCTGCGTCGCGCTATCAGCACCGCCACCATGAGCCTCGACGTCGCCGACCGGCACTGGATCCCGGTCCGGCGCAGCTGGCGGCTCAACGAGCGCCACTACGGCGCGCTCCAGGGCAAGAACAAGAAGCAGACGCTGGAGGAGTACGGCGAAGAGCAGTTCATGCTGTGGCGCCGTTCGTTCGACACCCCGCCTCCGCCGATCGACGATGAAGACGAGTTCTCACAGGCTCACGACGTGCGCTACGCCGACCTCGGCCCCGAGCTGCCGCGCAGCGAGTGCCTCAAGGACGTCATCGAGCGGCTGCTGCCGTACTGGAACGGGCCCGTGGCCGACGACCTGCGCGCCGGCCAGACGGTCCTGGTCGCCGCCCACGGCAACAGCCTGCGCGGCATCGTCAAGCACCTCGACGGCATCAGTGACGACGACATCGCGGCGCTCAACATCCCCACCGGGATGCCGCTGGTCTACGAGCTCGACGACGACCTGCGCCCGACCGTGGTCGGTGGGCAGTACCTCGACCCCGACGCGGCCGCCGAGGCCGCCGCCGCGGTCGCGAACCAGGGCCGGTAAGACGCCCTTCGCCGAGTCGTCATATGACGACTCGGCGTGATCTGAGCGTCTCTTTGCGCCGACTCGGCGTCAGATCGTTGCCTCTTTGCGCCGACTCGGCGTGGTGGGGCGTCAGGCCTCGGTGGTGACGGGGTACTGGCCGGTGACCACGAAGACGACGCGGTTGGCCACGGAGACGGCGTGGTCGGCGATCCGCTCGTAGTAGCGGCCCAGGAGGGCGATGTCGACGGCCGACTCCACGCCGTCGGCCCAGTCCTCGCTCAGCAGCTGGGTGAACGACGAGCGCCGCAGCTGGTCCATCTCCTCGTCGTCGCGGCCCAGCGCGATCGCCGCCTCGACGTCGCGCTCGAGGATCACCGCCGCCACTCGGCGCACCATGTCCTCGGCCACCTCGCCCATCCGGGCCACCGTGGGCCTGGCGGCCTCGGGCACCGCGATCTCCGGCACCCGGAGCCGCGCGATCTTGGCGACGTGCACCGAGAGGTCGCCCATCCGCTCGAGCTCGCTGACCATCCGCAGCGCGGACACCACGACCCGGAGGTCGCCGGCCACCGGCTGCTGGAGCGAGAGCAGGGAGAACGCCGTGTCCTCGACCCGCTCGCGCGCGCGGTCGATCTTCTCGTCGGCGGCGATCACGGCCTCGGCCACCTCGGCGTTCCCCTCGAGGAGCGCCCCGGTGGCGTTGTGGACCGACGCCTCGACCTCCCCGCAGATCTCCGCGAGATCGTGGAAGATCGAGTCGAGCTGGTCGTGGAAGGCTTCGCGCATGAGCAGCACCGTAAGCGCAGAAGGTGGCCAGTAGGGGCCGGTCGGTGAACGCATCGTGAACACTGGGCAAGCGGGCCTCGCCGAAGCGAGGTCCCGGTGAGCCCCTGCGTACGCTTCAGGCGTGAGCCCGACGACGCAGGCCTTTCTGGCCGCGCTCATCGGGGCGGTCGTCGCCGGAGGGGGCGTTCTGGCCTGGGTCGTCAGCCAGCGCCAGCAGGGGCTGGTCGCCCCCGTCGAGGAGCCGGTGCTGCCCGCGGGCGTCGCCACCGTCCTCTCGGTGCTCCGCAGCAGTGCGGTGGTGGTCGACGACGACGACGAGGTGATCAAGGCCTCCGCGCCGGCTCTCGCTCTCGGCCTGGTGCGCAGCCAGCGCCTGGCCTCGACGGAGCTCGCCGAGCTCGTCCGCGAGGTACGGCGTGACGGTCAGATCAGGGAGGCGGACCTGGTGCTGCCCCGCCCCAACGGTCCCCCGCGCACGGTGACGGCCCGGGTAGCCCCGCTGAGCTCACGGCTGGTGCTGGCGCTGGTCGAGGACCGCACCCGCGAACGCCGGGTCGAGACCGTACGCCGCGACTTCGTGGCCAACGTGTCCCACGAGCTGAAGACGCCGGTCGGGGCGATCCGGCTCCTCGCCGAGGCGGTCGGTGACGCCTCCGACGACCCCGAGGCGGTCGAGCGCTTCGCCCGCCGGATGCTGACCGAGAGCGACCGGCTGCTGCAGATGGTGCAGCAGATCATCGAGCTCTCACGGCTCCAGGGGGACGAGCCGATCGAGGCGCCGGCTGTGGTCGACGTCGACGCGATGATCGCCCGGTCCCTCGACGTCACGGTGATGGACGCCGGCAGCAAGAACATCAAGGTCGTCGCCGGTGGCACACCGGGCCTGCGGATCTTCGGCAACGAGGAGCAGCTCTCGGCCGCTATCACCAACCTGCTCGCCAACGCGGTGACGTACTCGGGGCCGGACTCGACAGTGCTCATCACCACCAAGCAGTGCGACGACATGGTCGACATCTCGGTGGTCGACCAGGGCATCGGCATCCCGCAGGACGAGCTCGACCGGATCTTCGAACGCTTCTACCGGGTCGACCCGGCCCGCCACCGGTCCACCGGAGGCACCGGACTCGGCCTCTCGATCGTCAAGCACGTCGCGGCCACCCACGGTGGCGACGTACGAGTGTGGTCGCTGGAGGGCCAGGGCTCCACCTTCACCCTGTCGCTCCCGCGCTCCCACCAGGAGGAGAACGCATGATCGCCCAGCCCACCGGACAGCCCACAGGACCCCAACGATGACGCGCGTGCTCGTCGTCGAGGACGAGGAGAGCTACTCCGACGCGCTGTCGTACCTGCTCCGCAAGGAGGGGTACGACGTGTCGCTCGCCGCCACCGGCCCCGACGCGCTGGCGGAGTTCGACCGCAACGGCGCCGACATCGTGCTGCTCGACCTGATGCTGCCCGGCCTGCCCGGGACCGAGGTCTGTCGTCAGATCCGGGCCGTCTCCAGCGTCCCGGTGATCATGGTCAGCGCCAAGGACGACGAGGTCGACAAGATCGTCGGCCTCGAGCTCGGCGCCGACGACTACGTCACCAAGCCCTACTCCCCCCGCGAGCTGGTCGCCCGGATCCGGGCCGTGCTCCGGCGTGGCACCGAGCCCGACCTGGCGCCGATGACTCTCGAGGCCGGGACGGTGCGGATGGACGTCGAGCGGCACGTCGTCACCGTCGACGGGGAGCCGCAACGGCTGCCGCTGAAGGAGTTCGAGCTGCTCGAGCTCTTCCTGCGCAACCCCGGCCGGGTGCTCACCCGGGGCCAGCTGATCGACCGGGTGTGGGGCTCGGACTACGTGGGCGACACCAAGACCCTCGATGTCCATGTGAAGCGGCTGCGGGCCAAGCTCGAGCCCGACCCGTCGCACCCGACCCTGCTGGTGACGGTGCGGGGTCTGGGCTACAAGCTCGACCTCTGACCACCGGGATCCGAGCGTCCGACCTCAGGGTCTTCCCCGAGGCGTCGACGGATCGATCGCGCTAGCCTCGGGTGTCTCGTGACGGGGAAGGAACGGCCATGCGTCGTCTTGCTGAGTTCGTGCTGCGCCACCGCCTGCTGGTCGTGGTCGCCTGGGTCGTGATCGCGGTCGCGGGCGGCGCGGTCGCCAGCACCGTGAACGGCCGGACGACGGTCAACTTCTCGCTGCCGGGGCAGCCGGGCGACACCGCGGCCAACAAGATCGTCGCCGCCTTCCACAACGGCGGAAACACGACGCCACTGCTCGTCACGGTGACGATGCCGGAGGGGCAGACGCTCACCGGCAACGAGGCGGACGTGGCGAAGGCCTTCGCCTCGGTCAACTCCTCGCAGGTGCCCCTGCGCGTCGTGGACGAGGGGAACACGGGCGACAAGGCGTTCCGCACCTCCGACGACCGTACGGCGTACGCGATGGTGTTCTACCCGTTCCCGCAGAGCCTCGGTGCGGTGCTGCCCACCAAGGAGGTGCAGGCGGCCGTCCAGGCCGCTGCACCCGAAGGAGCGGTCGTGGGTGTCACCGGCATGGACGCCCTGGCTGTCGGCGACGACTCCGGCGGCAACGGCGTCCTCACCGAGACCCTGCTCGGAGCCCTCGGAGCGCTCGCGGTGCTGCTGTTCGTCTTCGCGTCGGCGCTCGCGTTCATGCCGCTGATCGTGGCGGCCATCTCGATCCTCACCACCTTCCTGCTGCTGCTCCCGCTCACCTACCTGACCGACGTCTCCTTCATCGTGATCTTCCTGATCAGCCTGGTCGGGCTCGGTGTCGCCATCGACTACTCGCTGCTCTTCGTGACCCGATGGCGCGAGGAACGAGATCACGGCCGCGACAACCACGAGGCGGTGGTCGCGGCGATGGAGACGGCCGGGCATGCCGTGCTGTTCAGCGGGCTGACGGTGGCGATCGGCCTGCTGGCGCTGGTGGTGCTGCCGGTGCCGTTCATGCGCAGCATCGGCATGGCCGGGGCCCTGATCCCGCTCGCCAGCGTCATGGTCACGCTCACGCTGACGCCCGCGATCCTGGGCAGCATCGGGCCCAAGGTGGACTGGCCGAAGATCCGGCACGAGAACAAGCCGAGCAAGGGCTGGACGTCGTGGGCGCGGATGATCGTGCGGCACCGGTGGATCGCTGCCGGCTCCGCGCTGGCCGTGATCGGCGTGCTGTTCATCGCCTTCCTGGGGATCAAGATCGGGGCGGCCGACTCCTCCTCGCTCGCCAAGAGCGGACCGGCGTACGACACGCTGCAGGTGCTGAAGAACGGCGGCGTGACGACCGGGGCCCTGACCCCGATCGAGGTGCTCAGCGAGACCGACAAGGCCGACTCGGTCGCCCAGACCTTGGGCGCCGTCGACGGGGTGACCGCTGCCGTCGTACCGACCGGACCCGCGGCCTCGGTCGACGGACAGACCGTCGTGGTGCTGATCCCCGACCAGGAGACGGTCAACTCCAAGAGCGTGCAGGTGGTCCGCGACGTGACCGCGAAGGCCGACCATACCGACGGCGTGATCGGGGTGACCGGGCTCGGCAATGCGCAGGTCGACTTCCTGCACGCCGTCTACGGCAACTTCCCGCTGGTGCTGCTGATCATCGCGTCACTGACCTTCATCCTGCTGATCCGGGCGTTCCGGTCCCTGCTGCTGCCGCTCAAGGCCGTGATCCTCAACCTGGTGTCACTGACCGCGGTCTACGGCCTGACCGTGCTGTTCTGGCAGGAGGGCTACGGCTCCAACGCGGTCTTCGGGATCGAGGCGACCGGCGCGGTCACCTTCTGGATCCCGCTCATGGTCTTCGCGTTCCTCTTCGGGTTGTCGATGGACTACGAGGTGTTCATCCTGTCCCGGATCCGCGAGGAGTACGACGCGGGCGCGTCCACCGACGAGGCCGTCGTCCTCGGCATCGGTCGCACCGGACGACTGGTGACCAGCGCGGCGCTGATCCTGTTCCTCGCCTTCGCCGCGCTCGCCTCGGGCCCCGGCACCGACATCAAGGTGATGGCCACCGCCCTCGGCTTCGGCATCCTGCTCGACGCCACGATCGTGCGCTCGGTGCTGGTGCCGTCGCTGGTCTCGCTGTTCGGCGACTGGAACTGGAAGCTTCCCGACTGGGTGGCACGCCTGCTCCGGGTCGAACCGTCCACCCCGCATGGCGATCCCGAGCGCGAGCCGGTCCCGGTCGACGACTGAGGTCACCCGGGCGAGATGATCGCCGTATGAACTCTGGAGACGACCCCGTCGTGATCGTGGGCGCGGGGCTGGTGGGGCTGGCCGTGGGTCGCCGACTGGCCCGCTCGGGCCGCGAGGTGGTGGTCCTCGACAAGGAGCCGGAGGTCGCCGCCCACCAGTCGGGCCACAACTCCGGCGTCGTGCACTCCGGGATCTACTACACCCCGGGCTCGCTCAAGGCCGTGCTCTGCCGGCGTGGAGTGGGCCTGCTGCAGGAGTTCTGCGCCGAGCACACCCTGGAGTACCGCGAGATCGGGAAGGTCATCGTCGCGCGAGACGAGTCCGAGCTGGGCCGCCTCGGCGACCTCGAGAGCCGGGCGGAGCGCAACGGCGTACCCCGCGTGCGGCGGCTCGGACCCGGTGAGCTGCGCGAGCTCGAGCCGCACGTGACCGGTGTCGCGGCGCTGCACTCCCCCACCACCGCGATCGTCGACTACCGGGCGGTGGCCCGCGCGATGGCCGCCGACATCGAGGCGCTCGGCGGCCGGGTCCTGCTCGGCGAGGCCGTGACCGGGATCCACCGCCGCGGCGCGGGATGCCGTGGTCACGACGGCTGTTGCCGAGCACCGCGCCGCCCAGGTCGTGCTCTGCGCCGGCCTCCAGTCCGACACGCTGGCCGCTGCCGCCGGCGACGACGCCTCCCCGGCGATCGTGCCGTTCCGGGGCGAGTACTTCCGGCTGGTCCCCGGTCGCACCGATCTGGTGCGCGGGCTGGTCTACCCGGTACCCGACCCGGCGTACCCGTTCCTGGGGGTCCACTTCACCCCGCGCGTGGACGGCACCGTCGACATCGGCCCGAACGCGGTGCTGGCGACGGCGCGCGAGGGCTACCGGCGGCGCGACGTCGATCTCGGCGAGCTCTGGCGCACGCTCCGGTGGCCGGGCTCCCGGACCTTGTTCCGCCAGCACTGGCGAGCCGGGCTGGGTGAGATGCACGGCTCGCTGTCGAAGCGGGCGTACGTCGCGACAGCTCGGGCGTACCTCCCCGAGCTCCGGGCAGCGGACGTCGTGCGCGCTCCGGCAGGGGTCCGCGCGCAGGCGGTGGACCGCGACGGCTCGCTGGTCGACGACTTCCGGATCAGCCGGCTGGGCCCGGTCACCGCGGTCCGCAACGCGCCGTCCCCGGCGGCCACCTCCTCGCTGGCGATCGCCGAGCACATCGTCGAGGCGATGGCGGCGACGCCGCCCGGCTGAGGGGTCGGCTCAGCCGACCACGATCACGTGCAGATTCCGCGGGCCGTGGACGCCCTCGACGCGGTCCAGCTCGATGTCGCTGGTGGCGGACGGGCCGCTGATCCAGGTCAGGGGTCGCGAGGCGTCGAGCACGTCGAAGGCGTCGGGCACGTCGGCGACGACCTGTGTGACGTCGACGATGCAGACGTGGCGGTCGGGGACCAGAGTGATCGCCCTCCGGCCCTGACCTGGGCCGTGGTCGAGCACGATCGTGCCGGTCTCGGCGATGCCGACGCGGGCGCGGGTGACCACCGCGTCGAGCGCGTCGAGGTCGGCGGCGGACAGGTCGTCGTCCGGTACGCCGCCGGGGACCTCCAGATCGAGGCCGGCCGGTACGACGACCCGCGCGCCCTCCGGCAGGGCGGCGCGGACCCGGTCCGTCAGCTCCTCGGGACTACACCGCTCGACCACGGCGCGGTAGTCGGCGACCCGCTCGGCGAACAGCCCGACGATGTCCGCGCCGGCCTCCGGGGTACGGCGCGGTACGTCGGCGACCGGTGGTTCAGGCGCGGTGGCCACGGCGTTCCGGACCGCGGCCAGGATCTCCTCGCGGGTGCTCATGACTTGGTTCCCCGTCCTCGAGTACGCAGCCACCAGGCCCGGAACGACTCGCGCGGTGGCGCGGCCAGGTCTCTGGCGCCGGTCCAACGGGCGCCGGGACCGGGGATCCGGCCGAGAGCGCGCCGGCCGCCGGGGAGCGACGTACGCCCGAAGCGGCCCCACACCAGCCCGACCAGACCGGACATCCGCTCGACGCCACCGAGCCGCCGCGCGTCGCTGAAGGCCCAGGCCGCACCCTTCATCGCCAGCGCCTCCGCCTTCGGCCGGCCACCGCGGTGGGCGTCGACGACCTGGGCGCGCAGGTCGACCAGGATCGACGGGATGTCGATCTTGACCGGGCACACGTCGTAGCAGGCGCCGCACAGGGTCGAGGCGTAGGGCAGCGAGTCGGTCTGCTCGTCCACACCGACGCCCTTGAGAAGCGGGTTGAGGATCGCGCCGATCGGCCCGGGGTAGACCGAGCCGTAGGCGTGGCCGCCGACCCGCTCGTAGACGGGACAGACGTTGAGGCACGCCGAGCAGCGGATGCACCGCAGCGCCGTACGACCGACCTCGTCGGCGAGGGCCCGGGTGCGCCCGTTGTCGAGGAGTACGACGTGCACCTCCTGCGGGCCGTCGCCGGGCGTGACGCCGGTCCACATGGACGTGTAGGGGTTCATCCGCTCACCGGTCGACGAGCGGGGCAGCAGGCGCAGGAAGACGTCGAGGTCGGCGAAGGTCGGCACCACCTTCTCGATGCCCACCACCGACACCAGGACCTCGGGCAGGGTCAGGCACATCCGACCGTTGCCCTCGGACTCGACGACCACGAGGGTGCCGGTCTCGGCGACTGCGAAGTTGGCCCCCGAGACACCGACCTTGGCGCGCAGGAACTTCTCGCGCAGGTGCAGCCGGGCGGCGTTCGCGAGCTCCGCTGGCTCGTCGCTGAGGTCGTCCGGCGCCGGGCGTCCGGAGGCGGCCATCCGGGTCCGGAAGATCTCGCGAACCTCGACTCGGTTGCGGTGGATCGCCGGCACCAGGATGTGCGAGGGCAGGTCGTCGGCCAGCTGCACGATCAGCTCGGCGAGGTCGGTCTCCCAGGCGGCGATGCCCTCGGCGGCCAGCGCCTGGTTGAGCCCGATCTCCTGCGTCGCCATCGACTTGACCTTGACGACCTCGTCGACGCCGTGGGCCTTCGCGACCTCGGCCACGACGCGGCACGCCTCGGCCGCGTCGCGCGCCCAGTGCACGACGGCACCGCGATCCACGAGCGCGGATTCGAGCTGCTCGAGGTGGTCGGCGAGCCCGGCCAGGGTGGCGTCCTTGAGATCGGCGCCCGCCTGCCGGAGCTCCTCCCACTCCGGAACCTCGGCCACAACCCGTGCGCGCTTGTCGCGGATCGTGTGGGTGGCGTGGGTCAGGTTGTGGCGGAGCTGGGCGTCGCCGAGCGCCGCCCGCGCGGCGACCGGGAACTTCGGCATCCCGACGAAGGTGGCGGTCATCGGCGCGTGGTCTCGACAAGCTCGACCGACGAGTCGGTGGAGGCGAGGATCTCGGCCAGGTGCATGACGCGTACGCCGGAACGCTGGCGCGAAAGCATCCCGCCGATGTGCATCAGGCAGGAGTTGTCGCCGGCCACCAGCACCTCGGCGTCGGTCTCGCGGACGTGGCGGGCCTTGTCGGCGCCCATCGCGACCGAGACGTCAGCGTTCTTCAGGGCGAAGGTGCCACCGAACCCGCAGCACTCCTCGGCCGCCGGCAGATCGACGAGGGTCAGCCCGCGTACCTCGTCCAGCAGCCGGCGGGGCCGGTCGCCGACGCCGAGCAGGCGCAGCGAGTGGCAGGTCGGGTGGTAGGTGACGCGGTGCGGGAACGAGGCGCCGACGTCGGTCACGCCGAGCACGTCGACGAGGAACTCGCTGAGCTCGTAGACCTTCGGCGCGACCTCGGCCACCGCTGCTTCGAGCACAGGGTCACCCGAGCGGCGGGCCACGATGCTGTGCTGGTGCCGGGCCGACCCGGCGCACGATCCCGACGGCGTCACCACCGCGTCGTACCCCGCGAACGCGTCGACGAAGGTGCGCACGACTGGCACGGCCTCGTCGAGGTAGCCGGTGTTGACCATCGGCTGGGCGCAGCAGGTCTGGGCCTGCGGGAACTCGACGTCGACGCCGAGCCGGGTCAGGAGGTCGACGACTGCGCGGCCGGTGTCGGGGAACATCGCGTCGTTGACGCAGGTGACCATCAATGCGACGCGCATACGGCCCATCATGCCGCCGTCACGAGAGCCGGGTCGCCGGCACCCGGCGCTGCGCGGCGTCCCAGTCGAGGCCGAGGTCGGGTTCGTGGCGGCGTACGTCGTGCGTACGGCGCACCAGGGCGCGCATCGCGGCGAGGTCGGGCAGGTCCGCGCCGAGGGCTCGCGCCTGCACCAGCACGTTGCCGAGAGCGGCCGCCTCGGTCGGGCCGGCCAGCACCGGCAGCCCGCAGGCATCGGCGGTCAGCCGGCAGAGCAGCTCGTTGTGGGCTCCCCCGCCGACGACGTGGACGACGGCGACCTCGCGCCCGGCCAGCCGGCACGCGGTACGCACCTGGCGCCGGTAGGCCAGGGCGAGGCTGTCGAGGATGCAGCGGGTCATCGCCACCGGCGTGTCCGGCACGGGTTCGCCGGCCTCGGCGGCCAAGGTGGCGACCCGGGTGGGCATGTCGCCGGGCGGCAGCAGCCGCCCGTCGTCGATGTCCACGACCGTGCGCAATGCGGGCGCGTCCGCGGCAGCCGCGAGCAGCGCCGGCAGGTCCTCGTCCCACTCGCGCACGCACTCGGAGAGCACCCAGAGGCCCATCACGTTGCGCAGGAAGCGGATCGTGCCGTCCACGCCGGTCTCGTTGGTGAAGTCCGCCAGCCGCGCGTCCTCGGTGAGCACCGGTGCGTCGAGCTCGAGGCCGACCAGCGACCAGGTGCCCGAGGAGATGTAGGCGAACGGCTCGTCGCGCGCGGGGACGCCGACGACAGCCGAAGCAGTGTCGTGCGACCCGACGGCTACCACTGGTACGCCGGCCAGCTCGCTCGAGGCCGACTCCAGCACCGGCCCGACCACCGTGCCCGGATCCCGGATCGGCGGCAGGATCTGGGCCGGGATGCCCAGCCGCCGGGCCAGGCCCGTGGCCCAGGTGCCGGACCGTACGTCGTACAGCCCGGTGGTGGAGGCATTGGTGCGCTCGGCCCCCGGCTCCCCGGTGAGCCAGTAGGTGAGCAGGTCGGGGATCAGCAGCATGGTCCGGGCGTCCTGCAGCTGAGGCGTCCCGAGGGCTGCGACCAGCTGGTAGATCGTGTTGAACGGCAGCTGCTGCAGCCCGTTCACGGCGTACAGCTCGGCGGCGCCGACCTCCGCGACCACCTTCTCGCCCACGCCGTCGGTGCGCCGGTCGCGATGGCTGTAGGGGTTGCCGAGCAGCGCACCGGTCTCGTCGAGGAGCCCGTGGTCGATGGCCCACGAGTCGATCCCGATGCCGTCGAGGGGTCCCGTGGCCACGATCTCCTCGAGGCCGGTCAGCAGGCCGCGGTACAGCGAGAGGACGTCCCACAGCAGCCGGTTGCCGACGGCCACGGCCGCGTTCGGGAACCGGTGCACCTCGCGCAGGTCGAGGCGGCCGCCCTGCGATGAGGCTGCCACGTCCGCCACCATCACCCGGCCGCTGCTGGCCCCCAGGTCGACGGCCGCGAGACGCAGCGCGCTCATCGCAGGAACGCCGCCGCGACGCCCGCGTCGACCGGCACGTGCAGCCCGGTCGTGTGGGTCAGGTCGGGCCCGACCAGGGCGAAGACGGCGTTGGCGCAGTGCTCGGGCAGGACCTCGCGCTTGAGCAGCGTGCGCTGGGCGTAGAACGCACCCAGCTCCTCCTCCGGTACGCCGTACACGGCCGCACGCGAGGCGCCCCACCCGCCGGCGAAGATCCCCGAGCCGCGGACGACTCCGTCGGGGTTGATCCCGTTGACCTTGACCCCGTGCTCACCGAGCTCGGCCGCGAGCAGCCGCACCTGGTGCGCCTGGTCGGCCTTCACCGCGGAGTAGGCGATGTTGTTGGGCCCGGCGAAGACCGAGTTCTTCGAGGAGATGTAGACGATGTCGCCGCCGAGCCCCTGCTCGATCAGCACCTTCGCGGCGGCGCGCGAGACCAGGAAGGAGCCCTTGGCCATCACGTCGTGCTGGAGGTCCCAGTCAGCGGCAGTCGTCTCGAGCAGCGGCTTCGACAGCGAGAGCCCGGCGTTGTTCACCACCAGGTCGAGGCCACCGAAGGCGAGCACCGCCGCGTCCACCATGGCCTGCACGGCGTCCTCGTCGGAGACGTCGACCTGCACGCCGAGCGCGACGTCGCTGCCGCCGATTCCGGCGGCGGCGGCCTGTGCCTTCTCCAGGGAGAGGTCGGCGATCACCACGCAGGCGCCCTCGCGCGCGAGGCGTTCGGCGATCGCCTTGCCGATGCCCGAGGCCGCACCGGTGACCAGCGCGATCCGCGTCGCCAGTGGCTTCGGCGCCGGCATCCGCTGGAGCTTGGCCTCCTCCAGCGCCCAGTACTCGATCCGGAACTTCTCCGACTCGTCGATCGGGGCGTACGTCGACAAGCCCTCGGCGCCGCGCATCACGTTGATCGCGTTGACATAGAACTCGCCGGCCACCCGCGCGGTCTGCTTGTTGGCGCCGTAGGAGAACATCCCGACGCCGGGCACCAGGATGATCAGCGGGTCAGCGCCCCGGATCGCCGGCGACTCGGGAGTCGCGTTCCGCTCGTAGTAGCCCTGGTAGTCCGCCCGGTACGCCGCGTGCAGCTCGGCGACGCGCGCCTTCACCTTCGCCAGCGGGGCGCCCGGGGGCAGGTCGAGCACCATCGGCTTGACCTTGGTGCGCAGGAAGTGGTCGGGGCAGCTGGTGCCGAGCTCGGCCAGCCGGGGATGGTTCCGCGAGGCCAGGAAGTCGAGCACCACCGCGTCGTCGGTGAAGTGGCCGACCATCGGCCGGTCCTGCGACGCCACGCCTCGCAGCAGCGGTGCGAGCTCGGCCGCCCGCGCCTGGCGCTCGGCGGGGGCCAGCGGCTCGAACTTCTTCAGCCGCGCCCCGAACGGGAGCTTCTTGGAGTGCTTCTTGAGGTAGCGCTCGGCGGTGCGGATCATCCACAGCGAGTTCTTCTCGCACGTCTCGGAGGAGTCACCCCAGGCGGTGATGCCGTGGCCACCGAGGATGCAGCCGACCGCCTTCGGATTGGCCTCCTTGATCTCGGCGATGTCGAGACCGAGCTGGAAGCCGGGCCGGCGCCACGGCACCCAGACCACCTTGTCGCCGTAGATCTTGTGCGTCAGCGCCTCACCGTCGACGGCGGTGGCGATCGCGATCCCGGAGTCGGGGTGCAGGTGGTCGACGTGCGGGGCATCCACGAGCCCGTGCATGGCGGTGTCGATGGACGGCGCCGCGCCGCCCTTGCCGTGCAGGCAGTAGTCGAACGCCGCGACCATCTCGTCCTCGCGGTCCACGCCCGGGTAGACGTCCACGAGAGCGCGCATCCGGTCCAGCCGCAGCACCGCCAGACCGCCCTCGGTGAGGGTGCCGAGGTCGCCGCCGGAGCCCTTCACCCAGAGCAGCTCGACGTCCTCACCGGTCACCGGGTCGGTCTCGGCGCCCTTGGCGGAGGTGTTGCCGCCGGCGTAGTTGGTGTTCTTGGGGTCGGAGCCGAGCCGGTTGGACCGGGCAACGAGCTCCGCTGCTGCTGAGGACATGACGCCTTCCGCTGGTGCCTTGAGGGTGTGTTAGTTCCAGCCCGCCTGCGTGCCGCCCACGCGGTCGCGCTCGATCTGGTCCTGGTAGCCGCTGTCGAGGTACGCCGCGGTCGGGTCGCCCGGCAGGCCGCGGCTCTCGCGCCAAGCGGCGAGGTCGGGCCGGACGTCGGTGTAGAACGCATCCATGTAGAGCGCGTTGGCGGCGAGCACGTCTCCTGACGCCTGTGCCTTCGCGAGCTCGTCGGTGTCGACGAGGAGCGCGCGTGCGGTCATCTCCTGCACGTTGAGCACCGACCGGATCTGGCCGGGGATCTTCTTCTCGATGTTGTGGCACTGGTCGAGCATGAACGCCACGTCGCTCGTGGGTCCGTAGCCGCCGCCGCGCACCACCTCCACCAGGATCCGGAAGAGCTGGAACGGGTCTGCAGCCCCGACGATCAGGTCGTCGTCGGCGTAGAAGCGGCTGTTGAAGTCGAACGACCCGAGCCGGCCGAGCCGCAGCAGCTGCATGACGATGAACTCGATGTTGGTGCCCGGTGCGTGGTGGCCGGTGTCGAGGCAGACGAACGCCCGCTCCCCGAGGGACAGGCACTGGACCAGCGACGTGCCCCAGTCGGGTACGTCGGTGTGGTAGAACGCCGGCTCGAAGAACTTGTACTCGAGCACGAGCCGCTGGTCCTCGCCGATCCGGGCGTAGATCGCGGCCAGCGAGTCGGCGAGCCGTTCCTGTCGGGCGCGAAGGTCGTCCTGGCCGGGGTAGTTGGTGCCGTCGGCGAGCCAGATCTTGAGGTCGCGCGAACCGGTCGCGTCCATCACGTCGATGCACGCCAGGTTGTGGTCGATCGCCTTCTGGCGGACGACCGGGTCGCTGTGGGTGAGGCTGCCGAGCTTGTAGTCGTCGTCCTGGAAGGTGTTGCTGTTGATCGTCCCGAGCCGGATGCCCAGTCCCTCGGCGTACTGGCGCAGTGCGGCGTAGTCGTCCACGGCGTCCCACGGGATGTGGAGCGCGACCGAGGGCGACAGGCCGGTGAAGCGGTGGACCTGGGCGGCGTCGGCGATCTTCTCCTGCACCGTCCGGGGCGTGCCCGGCGTACCGAACACCTTGAACCGGGTCCCGGAGTTGCCATAGGCCCACGAGGGGACCTCGATCGCCTGGCCCTCGAGCAGGGAAGCGATCTCGCCGAAGCTGGTCATCGTCTGTCTTCTTCCTGTGTCGCTAGCTGGTCCTCCAAGTGGAAGATCTCCTCGAGGACCAGGAAGCCCTCGTCCGGCGCGCGTCCCTCGAGGTCCTCGAAGAACTCCGCCATCTCTGCCTGCCACCGGGCGTTGACCTCGGTGCGTGCCATCCCGGCCTGGGCCTCCTCGATCGACGTCGTCTCGACGTATCCGATCAGGAGGCCGTCCGCACGCAGGAACAGCGAGTAGTTGTGCCAGCCGGTCGCGGCCAGCGCCTGGAGCATGTCGGGCCACACCGCGGCGTGCCGGGCGCGGTACTCCTCGACCCGGTCGGGCCGCACCTGGAGCTGGAAGCACACGCGCATGACTCACCTCCGGGGCGTCGTTCGGGGTGGAGAAGGAGTCCTCGGGTGACCGTCCGGCGGTGGCAGGTGCCACCGCCGGACGGTGTCCCCGTGGATCAGAAGTTGAACTGGTCGATGTTCGACTTGTCGAAGACGAACGGCTTGCCGAGGAGCACGGTGCCCGTCGAGTCGACGGAGAACTTGCCCAGCGTGCCGGCGTCGAACGAGTCGCCGTCGGCGCCGGTGATGCTGCCGTCGACCAGCGCGCCCGCGGCGTACGCCGCCAGGTAGCCGAGGTCCTCGGGGTTCCACAGTGCGAACTCCGAGACGGTGCCGTCCTTGACGTAGGGCCGCATCTGGTTCGGGGTGCCGAGGCCGGTCAGCGCGACCTTGCCCTTGGCGTCCGACTTCGACAGGTACCGAGCCGCGGCCGCGATCCCGACCGTGGTGGGCGAGACGATGCCCTTGAGGTTCGGGTACTGCTGGAGCAGGGCCGAGGTCTTGTCGAACGACGTCTGGTCGTCGTCGTTGCCGTAGACCACCGCGTCGAGCTTGATGTTCGGGTGGTTGGCGGCCAGCTCCTTCTTCATCGTCGCGATCCACGCGTTCTGGTTGGTGGCGTTCGCCGCCGCCGACAGGATCGCGATCTCACCCGAGTCACCGATCGCCTTGGAGATCATGTCGACCTGCACCTTGGCGATGCCGTCAGCCGTCGCCTGGTTGATGAAGACGTTGCGGCAGTCGGGGCTGGTATCGGAGTCGAAGGTGACCACCTTGATGCCGGCCGACATCGCCTGCTTGAGGGCGTCGCAGGGCGCGGACGGGTCGTCGGAGGAGATGATGATCGCCTTGGTGCCCTGCTGCGTGGCGGTGTTGATGAACGGCACCTGGCCGTCCGGCGTCGCCGTCTGCGGAGCCACCTGCGTGTAGCTGCCGCCGAGGGCGCTCATCGCCTTCTTGACGCCGGCCTCGCTGGTGTCGAAGTACGGGTTGCCCAGGTTCTTGGGGATGAGCGTGACCTTGAGGTCACCACCCGCACTGTTGCTGGACCCGCCGTCGGTCGCGGTCGGGGTGCTGCTGGAACCGCTGCCACAGCCGGCGAGAGCAAGGCTCGCCGTCAGTGCCAGAGCAGCGGTGGCGGCGAACCGCTTGGACTTCCACTTCATGACTTCACCTTTCGTGACTCGCCGCCGACCTCCGGCGTCGAGGCGGACCGGTCGGTCCTTCTGGTTCGGGCCCGCAGAGCACGGAGCCGGTCCAGCAGCTGGGTCGAGATCACCGAGAGGACGAGGAGCACACCGATGACGATCTCGATCACATCGGCGCCGGTCTGCTGCAGGCGCAAGGCGCTGGACAGCACACCGATCAGGAGGACACCGGCGATGACGCCGATCAGGTCACCGCGTCCACCGAAGATGGACACGCCTCCGAGCAGCACCGCCGCGATCACCTGGAGCTCCAGGCCGGTGCCGGTGTCGGTGTTGGCGCTGTCGAACCGGAGCAGGTAGAACACGCCGGCGAAGGCCGAGACGACGCCGCTGAGGATGTAGAGCAGCAGCTTGCTGCGGCGTACGTCGACCCCGCTGAAGTGCGCGGTCTCGGAGTTCAGCCCGATCTCGTAGACCCCGCGGCCGAACGGCGTGAAGTGCAGCAGCAGCGCGAACAGGACCGCGAGCACCACGATCGGGATCACGATCAGCGGGTAGCTGGTGGTGCCGATGTGCTTGTTGGCGAGGTCGCGCCAGTCCTGTGGCAGCCCGCTGACGGCCTTGGTCCCGATCAGGCCGACCGCGATCCCGCGGTAGAGCGCGAGGGTGCCGATGGTGACCGCCAGCGACGGGAGACCGACGTACGCGACGAGGAAGCCGTTGAGGGCGCCGGCCAGGAACCCGACCACCAGGGCCGCCAGCCCAGCGGCGGGGACGGACCAGCCGTGGTCGTGGATCAGGAGGCCGGACACCACGGCGCTCAGGCCGAGCATGCTGGCGACCGACAGGTCGATCTCGCCGGTGATGATGATGAGGGTCATCGGCAGCGCCATCAGCAGGATCGGCGCCATGTCCATCAGCAGGAAGTAGTTGGTCAGCTTGCCGTCGAAGAAGGGCACCTGGTTGAAGGCGTAGACGTAGGCCGCCACCAGCATCGCCACCACCGCCATCGAGCGGGTCAGCAGGAGCCGCTGCCACAAGGGGCGCGCGTAGGCGGCGTACGTCGGCACAGCGGTCGGGGTGTCCGTGACGGTGGCACTCATGACTCGTCCCTCGACTCGATCAGCTTGTGGGCGCGGCGCAGGGAGAGGACCCGGTCGAAGGAGATCGACCCGAGGATCAGGGCACCGACGACGGCGTTCTGCCAGAACTCCGGGATCCCCAGGATCGGCAGCGCCGCACTGATCGTGATCAGCAGGAAGGCGCCGATCGCCGCGCCGTACACCGAGCCGCTGCCGCCGAAGATCGCGACCCCGCCGATCACCACGGCCGCGATCGCCTGGAGCTCGAGGCCCTGGCCGGTCGCGGAGGTGGCCGTCGAGTATCGCGCGGCCTGGACGACCCCGGCCAGGCCGGCGAGCGCGCCGCAGAGGACGAAGGCGCCGAAGACCCGGCGCTGCACCGGGAGGCCGTAGAGCACCGCTGCCTCCGGGTCGGAGCCGATGGCGTAGAGCTCGCGCCCGCCGCGCGCGGTGCGGAGGTAGTAGCCGACCAGGCCGAGGACGATGAACCCGAGGATGGTGAGCACGGGGATGCCCAGGAACTGCTGGGTGCCGAGGTCCTGGAACGAGGTCGGCAGGTTGAAGGCGTAGATCTGCTTGCTGCCGGCCCAGTGCACGAGGATGCCGCGGTAGATGTACATCGTGCCGAGCGTGATCACCAGGGCGGGGACCCGGAACGCGGTCACCAGGATCCCGTTGACGCAGCCGAGCAGTGCTCCGAAGAGGAGGCCGATCACGAAGACGGCCACGATCGGGATGCCGGGGTGGGTGATGAAGAGGCGGCCGGTCGCGTAGGCCGAGAGGCCCAGGACCGAGCCGACCGACAGGTCGACGTTGCGGGTGACGATGACGACCATCTCGCCGATCGCCAGCAGCAGCAGGAGCGAGGGCGAGAGCAGCAGGTCGCGCCAGCCGTCGTGGCTGAAGACGAACGACGAGCTCTTGGCAGTGGTGGCGATCAGGAGGGCGACGAGGACCCCGGCGACGGCGACCTCGCGCGAGCGGAGCACCCCGGTGACGGCGCGCTGCACGGGACTCAGCCGGCTCGGCTCGACCAGGAGGTCGGTGGCGCTCATGCGGCGGAGTCCTCGGTGGCGGGGCGGGTGGCGGCCGTCATCACGGACTCCGGGGTGGCGTCGGCGCGGTCGATGTCAGCGGTGATCTCGCCCTCGCGGACCACCAGCACCCGGTCAGCCATGCCGAGCACCTCGGGGAGCTCGGAGGAGATCATCAGGATGGCCATCCCCTGGCCGGCGAGCTCGGACAGCAGCCGGTGCACCTCGGCCTTGGTGCCGACGTCGATGCCACGGGTGGGCTCGTCGATGATCAGCAGCCGTGGGTTGGTGGCGAGCCACTTGGCGATGACGACCTTCTGCTGGTTGCCGCCGCTCATCGTGGTCGCGTGCATGTCGAGGGCGCCGGTCTTGACCGCCAGCCGTCCGGCCCAGGGGGCGGCGGCGGCGTTCTCGGCCGCGGAGGTCAGCAGCCCGGCACGGGTCAGGCCCGAGCGGATGACGCCGGTGATGTTGCGGGCTACCGAGCCCTCGGTGACCAGGCCCTGCTGGCGGCGGTCCTCGGGCACGAACGCCATGCCCGCCTTGATCGAGGAGCGCGGACGGTGGGGCGGTACGGCGCGACCCTCCAGGGTGACCGAGCCCGCGTCGTAGTGGTCGACGCCGAAGACGGCTCGGGCGATCTCACTGCGCCCGGCGCCGACCAGGCCGGCGAGCCCGACGATCTCGCCGGAGCGCACCGAGAAGGTGACGTCGTGGAAGACCCCGGCAGTGGTGAGGCCGCGTACGTCGAGCACGACGTCGCCCACCGGCGCCGGCGTCTTCGGGAAGAGCTCGGAGACCTCGCGGCCGACCATCCGGGCGACGATCTCGGACTGCGAGGTGTCCTCGACCCGGTCGGTGGAGATGTAGGAGCCGTCGCGCATCACGGTGACGGTGTCGCAGAGGTCGAAGACCTCGTCGAAGCGGTGGGAGATGAACACCAGCGCCCGGCCCTCGTCGCGCAGCGAGCGGGCGACCGCGAACAGCCTCTCGACCTCGTTGCCGGACAGGGCGGCCGTGGGCTCGTCCATGATCAGCAGCGCGGCATCGAGTGAGATCGCCTTGGCGATCTCGATGATCTGCTGGTCGGCAATGGAGAGGCCGAGGGCCATCCGACGTGGGTCGAGGTGCACCCCGAGCCGGGAGAAGAGCTGCTCCGCCTCGGCGTACATCGCCGCGCGGTCGACCCGGTGCCCACGGGTCAGGGGCTGCCGGCCCATGAAGATGTTCTCGGTGACCGAGAGGTCGGGGAACAGCGTCGGCTCCTGGTAGATCACCGCGATGCCGGCGTCCTTGGCCGCGGCCGTGGTGGCGAAGTCTGCGTCCTCGCCGCGGAAGCGGAAGATCCCTGCGTCGCGCTGGTAGACGCCGGCCACGATCTTGACGAGCGTCGACTTGCCGGCGCCGTTCTCGCCCACGAGGGCGTGGATGGAGCCTGACTGCACGGACAGGGTGCCGGCGCGCAGGGCCACGACCGAACCGAACGACTTGGCGACGTCGCGCAGCTCCAGCGTCGGCGTCGCGCTCGTCTCAGCCATCGAAGTCCTTGGGGGTGAATTGAAAGGTTTCAACGGACAGTAATGCACGTCACACCGTGCGTCAAGGACCTGTTTCTCCAGTGTTTCCGGGGCCTTTCGCCTCATGCGTGATCGCTCACCGCGCTGGGGCGCTAGGGTGTGCTGATCACGTTTCAGAGGGGACCGCGATGACCGCACGTCGGCCGAGCGTGCGTCGTGGCGCCTCGGTGAAGGACGTCGCGGCGACGGCCGGGGTCTCGCTCGGCACGGTCTCCAACGTGCTCAACAGGCCCGAGCGGGTGCGCCCGGCGACCCGCGAGAAGGTCGAGCAGGCGATGGCCGAGCTCGGCTTCGTGCGTAACGAAGGAGCGCGCCAGCTGCGCGCCGGGACCAGCAATGCGCTCGCTTACGTGATGCTCGACGCCCGCAACCCCTTCTTCACCGACGTCGCACAGGGCATCGAGGACGCCGCGGCCGAGGAGCAGCTCTCGCTCTTCATCTGCAACAGTGCCGGCAGTGCCGAGCGCGAGCGGGTCCATCTCGAGCACCTGCAGGAGCAGCGGGTGCAGGGCATCCTGATCACCCCGGTCGACCCCGAGGCGGAGATCCTCGGTGACATCGTGCGCCGGGGCACCCCGGTGGTGATCGTCGACCGGACCCGGGGGGCGGGGCAGTTCTGCACGGTCGCGGTCGACGATGCACTGGGCGGGCGGCTGGCTGTCGAGCACCTCATCGACTGCGGTCACACGCGGGTCGCCTTCATCGGCGGCCCCGCCGAGCTGGGCCAGATCCAGGACCGCTGGGCCGGCGCCCAGGCCGCCTGGGCCGATGCCGGGCTCCCGGTCGACCAGCTCGTCATGCTCGGTACCGAGGAGCTCACCGTCGCCGCGGGCCGCGAGGCCGGTGAACGGCTGCTCGGGCTGCCCGCACGGCGCCGGCCCACCGCGGCGTTCTGCGCCAACGACATCACCGCGCTGGGGTTCCTGCAGCAGTGCATCCGCGCCGGCCGCAGGGTGCCGGAGGACATCGCGATCGTCGGGTACGACGACATCGAGTTCGCCGCCGCGGCCGCCGTACCGCTGACGTCGGTGCGCCAGCCTCGGCAGGAGCTCGGGAGCACCGCCGCGCGGTTGGTCGCCGACGAGTCGCTCGAGGGCCACGTGCACGAGCAGGTCGTCTTCGTGCCCGAGCTGGTGGCCCGGGCGACGACGCTCGGCTGAGCGACCACGCGCGGCGCGAGGTCCGAAACCCGCGTGAGACTCGACCGCGATCCTGCCTAGGCTGACCTGATGCCCGCCACCGAAGCTCGCCCCTGGCTGCCCGTCGCAGCGATCGCCGTGACCCTGCTGTTCTGGGCCTCGGCGTTCGTGGCGATCCGCCACCTCGGCGAGGACTTCTCGGCCGGCGCGCTCTCGCTCGGGCGGCTCGTCGTGGGCGCGATCGCGCTTGGGGTCGTCGCCCTCTCCCGCGGCCTGCCTCGCCCCAGCGGCCGCGACTGGGTCGGCCTGGTGGTGATCGGTGTGCTGTGGTTCGGGGTCTACAACCTGGCCCTCAACGCCGGCGAGCGGCACGTCGACGCCGGTACCGCCGCGATGCTGATCCAGATCTCACCGGTGCTGATCGCGCTGCTGGCGACGCTCTTCCTGGGTGAGCGTTTCACCCGTTGGCTCGGGCTCGGGCTGTTCCTGGCCTTCTCGGGTGTGGTCCTCATCGGCGTCTCACAGCCCGACGGGCACAACGACCTGCTGGGCGTGGCCCTGTGCCTGCTCGCGGCGCTCGTCTACTCCATCTCGCTGGTGGTGCAGAAACCGCTGGTCTCCCGCCTCTCTGCGCTCCACGTCACCTGGCTCGCCTGCACCATCGGGGCGCTGGTCTGCCTTCCCTTCGCCGGCCAGCTCGTCGACGACACCTCCCACGCCTCGGCCTCCGACATCTGGTGGGTGGTCTACCTCGGCCTGTTCCCGACCGCGATCGCCTTCACGACGTACGCCTTCGCGCTGCGGCACATGACGGCGAGCAACCTCGGCATCACGACGTACCTGGTGCCGCCGCTGACGATCCTGATGGGCTGGCTGTTCCTCGGCGAGGTGCCGCCCACGATGGCGTACGCCGGTGGGGCGCTCGCCCTGGTCGGGGTCGCGGTGTCGAGGAAGAAGACACGGGCGCGCGCGGTGGAACCGCAACCGGTCTGACGCGTGCCATGCTGCGGGCGTGAACATCGTGGCCGACGTCCTGATCGGCCTGGTCGCCGCGCTCCACCTCTACTTCCTGGTGCTCGAGATGTTCCTGTGGACCACCCCGACCGGGCGCCGGGTCTTCGGGCTCGACCCGGACTTCGCCGAGCAGTCGAAGGCGCTCGCGGCCAACCAGGGCCTCTACAACGGCTTTCTGGTGGCCGGCCTGGTCTGGGGCCTGATCGCTGACGACACCGCGGTGAAGGTCTTCTTCCTGGTCTGCGTCGTGGTCGCGGGCGTCTACGGCGCCGCGACCGTCAACAAGCGGATCCTGGTCGTGCAGGCCGTGCCCGCGGTGCTGGCGCTGGGCGCGCTCGCGCTCAGTTGAGCCCGAACCACGGCAGGCAGGCCTCGACGCCCTCGATCGTGACCCGGTGACCGGCGGCTGCCCAGGTCCTGGCGAGCAGCCTGAAATGCTGGAGGTCGATCACGCCGTGCGGTGAGTTGGTCCGGCTGAGGCCGTTGTCGACGTACCCGAGACGTCGTGAGACCGCGATGGATGGCGCATTGCCGACCTCCGCAGACGAGATCGCCGCGACCGCGGCGAGGTGGTCGAACGCGAGGGCGAGCACACCGGTCCGCATCAGCGTGGCCAGCCCACGGCCCCGGACCTCGGTGGCCAACCACGAGTTGGAGTCGACGGTGCGCAGGAGCGGGAACTCCTCGCCCTCCAGCGCCTGGTGGCCGACGACGCGGCCGTCGACCTCGACGGCGAGGTCGAGACACCAGCTCGCGGGTGACCAGGTGCCGCGGTGCTGCCAGATCTCGGCGCCGAGCACCCGCCGACGGTCCGCGGCCGCCTCGAGGAACGGTTGGTGCCGTGGATCCTGCTCGAGGTCGTCGGGCAGGACAGCGAGCAAGGCCTCGATGTCGGCGTCGGTGACGCCGCGCAGCAGCACCTCACCGCACGAGATGCGCAGGTCGAAGAAGGGCCACTCCACGCGGCGAGGCTACGGCCGCTCGATGTCGGGTGTCGCGTCGGTTTCCAGCCACCCGCGGAACGCGTCGAGGTTGCGGGTGGACTCGCCGCGCAGGTTGCGCCACTCCCACTCCTTGCGGATGGACGTGGCGAAACCCAGCTCGAGGATGGTGTTGAACGAGCCATCGGCGTGGGCCAGCACCGAGCCGAGCACACCGTCGAGGCCCTCGGGCGTCACCACCGCGAGCGGCAGCCGGGCGTCGAGGTAGATGTCGCCGAGGTGGTCGACGGCGTAGGAGACGGCGTACGTCTTGAGGTTGCGCTCGAGGAGCCAGCGGTAGACGCGCTCGTGGTTCTCGTCCGGGTTGCGGCACACGAACGCGTGGACGCCGAGGGCGTGCGGGCCGATGTCGACGCGGACGGGAGTCTGGAGCTTGCGCTCCCCCGGCAGGGCGAAGCTGAAGACGCCGTTCTCCTCGGAGTAATCGAGGTCGTTGTCGGCGAGGTAGTCGCGCAGCACCTGCGTGGGGTCGCTCACACGAGCTCCCGCAACGCGTGGCGCGCGCGCTCGTAGACGTCCAGGGTGCGCTCGGCGGTGTGCTCCCACGAGAACGCCTGGCCACGCTCGCGCGCTCCCTGCGCCAGCCGGGCGCGGAAGGCGTCGTCCACCAGAACGTGCCGCAGCGCCCTCGCCCAGTCACCGGGCTCGTGGGTGTCGAGGAGCAGGCCGCTCTCGCCGTCGGCCACGACCGTGGTCAGACCTCCGACGGCCGCTGCGATGACCGGCGTACCGGCGGCCTGGGCCTCGGCGGCGACGAGCCCGAAGGACTCGTTGTAGGACGGTACGGCGACCACCGACGCGGCCGCGTCCCACATCGCGAGCTCGGCCGGTGGCACCGGCGGCACGAACCGTACGACGTCGGCGATGCCGAGCCGGTCGGCCAGCTCGGCCAGCGCCTCGGGGTGCTCCAGACCGGTGCCGGACGGGCCGCCCACGATCGGGACGACCAGGCGCGACCGGAGCTCCGGTGACCCGTCGAGGAGGAGAGCCACCGCGCGCAGCAGCACGTCGGGTGCCTTGAGGGGCTGGAGGCGGCCGGCGAAGAGGACGACGAGGCCGTCGGCCGGCAGGTCCAGACGCCGGCGGGCGGCGTCGGTGTCGCGGGGCCGGAAGACGGTGAGGTCGACACCGGGGTGCACGACCTCGACGCGGCCGGGGTCTGCGTCGTACAGGTTGATCAGCTGCTTGGCCTCGAGCTCGGTGCTGGCGATGAGCATGTCCGCCGCCTCGACCACCTGCTCCTCGCCGATGATCCGCGCCGCGGGCTCGAGGGTGTCGCCGTCGGCCAGGGCGTCGTTCTTGACCTTGGCCATCGTGTGCATGGTGTGCACCAGCGGCACGCCCCAGCGGTCCCGGGCGAGCGCCCCGACCTGGCCGGAGAGCCAGTAGTGGGAGTGCACGAGGTCGTAGTGGCCCAGCGGTTGGGCGGCCTCGGCGCGCAGCACCTCGCGCGCGAAGACGCACAGCTGAGCAGGGAGCTCGCCCTTGCCGAGACCCTCGAACGGGCCGGCGTGGATGTTGTGGAGGGTGATGCCGTCGCCCGCGGCGACCACCGGCTCGTGCCGCGAGGACGTCGCGCGGGTGAAGATGTCGACCTCGATCCCGGCTGCGGCAAGCCGCTTCGACAGCTCCAGGACGTAGACGTTCATGCCGCCGGCATCGCCGGTGCCGGGCTGGTCGAGCGGCGAGGTGTGCACGCTGATCATGGCCACCCGGCGTACGGCGTCGGCCTCGGTGAGCTCCACGACGTCACCCCTTCCCCCGCACAGAGCGGGCCCAAACGGATCCAACCGCACGGAGTGGCCGGTGATTCCCGGGGACGGCCCGGGAGCCGGTCAGAGGGTGGCCCGCTGAGCCGACGAGCGACCGACCAGGACCAGGACCGACAGCAGCCCGATCGCGGCGCCGAAGACCGCGTCCACGAGCTGCTCGTTGCTGACCGAGTCGCGCACCAGCGCGAAGACGCCCCACACCAGGGTCGGCAGGGCGATCGCCACGAACACCCGGAGCGCCATGAAGTCGCTCTTCACCAGCATCATCCCGATCGCGAACAGCGCGACCGTGAGCAGCGCCCCGCCGCCCCACAGCAACGCCTTGGCCAGGACTCCGCCGGAGTCGAGGAAGTAGGTGGCCACCCAGGCGGCGCCGCCCACGAGCCCGCAGACCTGCGCGGTGCGGCGCATGCCCCGCGGCGGTCCGGCAGCGTCGACGTGTTGTCCCATCGGGCCCTCAGTGTGCCAGCCGGAGGCGCGCCCGAACATCCGGGCAGGCAGAATCGTGGCCATGATGCGTCGTACCGCCGTCGTGACCGGTGCCTCCAGCGGGATCGGTGCTGCCACCGCCCGCGCCCTCGCGCAGGAGGGGTACGCCGTGGTGTGCGCGGCCCGCCGGGCGGACCGGATCGAGGAGCTCGCCCGCGAGATCGACGGCACCGCCGTGGTCTGCGACGTGACGTCGGCCGAGTCGGTCGCCGGCCTCGCGACCGCCGTCGGCGACTCGCTCCACGTGCTGGTCAACAACGCCGGCGGTGCGTTCGGCTTCTCGCCGGTCGCGGAGGCTGACCCGGACGACTGGCGGCGGATGTACGAGGTCAACGTGATCGGCCTGCTCCGCGTCACCCAGGCACTGCTCCCGGCGCTCACAGCGAGTGGCGACGGCCTCATCGTGAACGTGGGCTCCACGGCCGGCCGGATCGCCTACGAGGGGGGCGGCGGCTACACCGCGGCCAAGCACGGCACCCAGGTCGTCTCGGAGACCCTGCGGCTGGAGCTGGTCGGCGAACCGATCCGGATCAGCGAGATCGCCCCCGGGATGGTGCGCACCGACGAGTTCGCGAAGGTCCGTTTCGACGGCGACGAGGAACGCGCGGCCGCCGTGTACGCCGGCGTACCCGACCCGCTCGTGGCCGAGGACATCGCCGACGCGATCGCCTGGATCGCCACCCGGCCGCCGCACGTCAACATCGACGAGCTGGTGATCAAGCCCCGCGCCCAGGCCGCTCAGCACAAGGTGTACCGGGTCTGATCCGTGGGACCGGGTGACGGACCCCTCCGCACCGGGACAGACTGCAGCCCATGCAGACGATCGGACTGGTCGGCGGGATGAGCTGGGAGAGCAGCGAGGTCTACTACCGCGACCTCAACCTCGGCGTCCGGAACCGGCTCGGCGGGCTCTCCTCACCGAAGCTGGTGCTCAGCACCGTCGACTTCGCCGAGGTGACGGCGCTGGAGGACGAGGAGCGCTGGCAGCAGGTCGGTGAGCTCCTCGCCGACGCGGCCCGCGGCGTCGAGCGCGCCGGCGCCGACTTCCTGATGCTGTGCACGACGACCTTCCACAAGGTGGCCGACCAGGTGGAGGCGGCCGTGGACCTGCCGCTGCTGCACCTGGCCGACGTGGTCGCCGAGGAGGTGCAGAAGCAGGGCGTGACGAAGGTCGGCTTCATCGGCACCACGGTCGCGATGTCGGACGGCTTCTTCACCGACCGGCTGGCCCGCCACGGTCTCGAGACCGTCGTGCCCGACGCCCGGCACCACGACATGCTCAACAGCGCGATCTACGACGAGCTCGTGCACGGCAGGGTCGTCGACGCGACCCGGCGGCGCGTGCTGGGCGTGATCGAGGAGCTGTGGGACGCGGGGGCCGGTGGTGTCCTGCTCGGCTGCACCGAGCTCGAGCTGCTGATCACCCAGGCCGACTGCGAGCTGCCGGTCTACCCGTGCACCACGCTGCACGTGACAGCCGCGGTCGAGCGCGCGCTCGCCGACTGACTCACCCGCTCACGAGCAAGAGGTCGGCCAGCGCCCGCTGATCGTCGGTCAGCTGCTGCTGGGGCACCGTGACCGACCGGCCCCGCACCTCGAAGGTGTAGCTGAACCCGTCGGGGAAGGTCTCGGACTCGAACGGCCCGCTGAGGTTCAGCCGATCGACGAGGTCGCGGGCCGCCGCCGCGCGCGGGTCGTCGGCGGACAGGTCGACCGAGCCCTCGAGAGTGCGACCTGCGATGCCGCCTGTACGTCGTACGCGGACGACCGAGGTGGCCTGTGGCGTCGTACCGCCGCCTGCGGTGGTCGATCCACGGGACGGGACCACACCGACCGTGGCCCACGCCTGTCGTACGGCGTCGGCATGGGCGCCGGCGGCCGCGATGGTCGCCGCGGCGAAACCGGCGAAGTCGGTGTCGGCGCTGACCTGGCTGCCGGTCAGCGCGTCGTACCAGATCTGGCCCGCGCCCTCCCACGTGTCGCCGCCGATGGCAGTGGCCGCGAGCTGGAAGGCACGGTTGGGGATGCCGGAGTTGGTGTGCACGCCGCCGTTGTCGTCGGTGGTCACGACGAAGTCGCTCATGACGCCGACCTGCGGGTCCTTGCCGAGGGTGGGGTCGTCGTACGCCGTACCGGGGTGCGCCATGTCGCGCAACGCCCGGGCGTTGATGCCAGGCAGGAAGATGCCCGCACCGACCAGCCAGTCGGCGGTCTCAGCGGTCTGGCCCAGCACCCGTTGCTTCACGCACATGCCGAAGCAGTCGGAGACCGACTCGTTGAGCGCGCCCGACTGGCCCTCGTACGTCAGGTTGGCGGTGAACTGGGTGACGGCGTGGGTGAACTCGTGACCCAGCACGTCGACCGGCTTGGTGAACGACCCGAAGACCTTGCCGTCGCCGTCGCCGAAGACCAGCTGCGTGCCGTTCCAGAAGGCGTTGTCGTAGTTCTGTTGGTAGTGCACCGTGAGCACGACCTCGGCGCCCTTCCCGTCGTACGACGAGCGCGCGAAGGCGTCGCGGTACAGCGCGAGGGTCGCGGTGATGCCGTCGGCCGCCTCGTCGACCGAGGTGTCGCCCGAGCCCGGGTCGCCCGCCGTGCGCACGACGCTGCCGGGCAGGGTGCTGCCGTTCGCCGCCGTGTGGATCACCCAGGCCGCACCGGCCGCGGTGGTGACTGTGGTCGAGCCTGCACGTGCACGGCCGGCCCGGAACGCCTGGTCCGCCGCCAGGGTCTCGCGGCAGTGGTCGGCCGCAGCGGACTCCGATGCGGCGATCCGCTCCAGGAGGTACGGCGGGACGAAGGAACACTGGGGTCCGAGAGTCATGCGCCCTTCCTACGCCGTACCGCCGACATCGCCAAGGGGACGCCTAGGCTCCGCGTGTGATCACCGATCCTGTCGCCGTACGGATCCTCTGCTTCGGCGACTCCAACACCCACGGCGCGCCGGCTGACGATCGCCGACTACGTGCGACTGGCCGCCGACGAGCGTTGGACCGGTCTCCTGCAGGGTTTCCTGGGAGACGGATACGACGTCATCGAGGAGGGACTCAACGGGCGCACCACCGACGTGGACTACGTGGACCGCCCGGGCTGCAACGGCCGGGAGTACTTCGTGCCGTGCCTGCAGAGCCATCACCCCCTCGACGCCGTGGTGGTCATGCTCGGGACCAATGACCTCAAGACGTGCTTCGACCGCACCCCCGAGACGATCGCCGACGCGCTGCGTGGCTACGTCGACGACGTCGCTGCGAACGCCTCCGATCGCCAGGGCCGAACCCCGACCGTGGTGCTGGTCAGCCCGATCCGGATCGACGACCACGCGCCGCTTTTCCAGGAGATGACCGCCGAGAACTTCGACAGCACCGGTGTGACGCGGTCGCGGGAGCTGAGCCCCGCCATCCGCGTCGTCGCTGAGGAACGGGGGACCGAGTACGTCGATGCCGCCGCGGTCGCACGTGCCGGCGACGACGGCCTCCACCTCACCCGAGACTCCCATGCTCCGCTGGCGCGGCTGCTCGCCTTCACGATCACGCGCGCACTCGCCAGGAGGACGACGACCGGTCGGGTGCGCGAGTGGCACGACGAGGACGGCTGGGGCGTCATCGACTCCCCCGAGACACCGGGTGGCTGCTGGGCGCACTTCGCCCACGTCCTCGTCGCCGGGTACAAGTCGCTCGAGCCCGGCCAGACCGTGGAGCTCGTGTATGAGGCGCCCGGGCAAGACGGATACTCGTTCCGGGCGGTCGAGGTGTGGCCGGTCGGCGAGACGCCGGTCCGCGTCAGCCCCGAGATGCGACCGCCCTTCTCCACGCTGAGGATCAACGGCGGACCGGTGTATCCGGAGCACGATTGACTTCGTCATTCGGTCCGTGGTCGATATCGGATCCACTCGGGAATGACTCCGAGTTTCGGTGGTGGGAGGAATTCGGGTTGTCGGTCGTCGGGGTTGAGTCGTATCTCCCAGGGCGTGTGGTGGATGACCCGGTGATGGTGTCCGCATAACAACGCGAGATTATCCAGGGACGTGTTTCCGCCGTTGATCCAGTGCCGCAGGTGGTGGGCGTGGCACATCAGTGGTGGTCGGGTGCAGCCGGGGAAGGTGCAGTGCCGGTCTCGTACGACGAGGGCGGTCCAGATCGCGGGGGTGACCAGGCGGCGCAGTCTGCCGACGTCGAGGACCTCACCGTGTGATCCGAGGACGGCGGGGATGATCTCGGCGTCACAGGCCAGGCGGCGGATGACGTCGGGCGGTAGGTCGGTGCCGTCGGCGGTCGTGCCGACTCCGGCGGCGCCGCGCAGCGTGTCGTGGTCGACGGTGACCAGCAGTCGCGCGGGGGTGCCGTGGGTCTCGGGTGGGAGCTGGGTGTTCAGCGCGTGTTGAGCGGTGGCCATCAGGGCGTCCCACATCCGGGCGCCGTGGTCGCGAGGGTCGCGTGTTCGACTCGCCGGTCTCGGGATCGACTAAGGGGTCGGGGCAGGTGAGTGGCAGCAGGGCGGCCTTGATCAGGGCGCCGTCCTCGGCCGAGCCGCGGCCGCGGATGCGGACCCCGCCGGCTCGGTCTTCGGTGATCGCGAGGTACCGGTCCAGGTGAGCGGCCCGCTCCTCGCGCTCGAGCTGGGCTTCGAGCCTTCGGTCGACGGCGTCGGGGTCGACGACCTCGGCCAGATGCCGGCCGGCCTTCGCGAGGTCGGAGGCGTTCAGGTGACCGGCCTGGCGGACCAGGACCTTCTCCCCGCGGCGCCGGACCAGCTCACCAGACGGCAGGTCTGCGACGGAGCGGACGATGACGTCGGCCTGGGTCGGCGACACGGTCCCAGCCAGCAGGGCGTCGCGGGTGCGCGTCAGTGGTCCGCACAACGCCTGGGCGTACTTGACCCGCTTCTTGCCTTCACCGTGCCGGAGCCCGCCGAGGTGGGTGAGCCAGTCACCGGTCGAGCCGTAGTGCAACTTCTGCTTGGCGAGGTCGCGGGCATCGACCTCGACCACCGCACCGGCCTCGACCGCAGCCAGTGCCGAGACGGCCTGCTGGACCAGCCCGACCACCTCGATCAGCTCGCTCATCCGAGCGGGCCGACCACAGCGTTTCGGCCAGACTCCGCACCGCCGAGATGGCATCGGACAGCACCGCGGCGGGTGACTGCCCGGGGACCTCGGCGCTGATCGACATACGGATATCGAATCAGGGACCACCGACAATGGAGTCGATATCCACAGGGCTTATCCACCGATCTCACCGGCACTTTCGAGAATGTTATCGAACCGTCACCACAAGGAGCACCTCAAGCAACGACGTACCCGAAAGCAAACAGTGAGAGGCAGCGCAACCCACCACCACCGTCAGCACCTCACTCGTCTTTAAACAGCAACCAGCAAGACCATCGCAACGGAAGCGCACGCGACGCGGGTTTCGAGACGCTCGCTGGCGCTCGCTCCTCAACCACCGGCGTGTCAGGGGCCGCAACTAGACTCTCGTCGGCCCGCTCGGGCCATCACCAGAGAGGTACGTCGCCGCCCGATGCCAGTCAGCCAGGAGCCCGCACCGGGGTGGATCCGCAGGCTGAGCGGCCAGGTCTGGAAGCACAAGCGCGACGTCCAGATCTCCCTGACCGCCGCCGTCCTCGGCAGCGCCGGCCAGGCGATGGTGCCCCTCATCGCCCGCACCGTCGTCGACGACGTGATCGGCGACTCGGGCCAGCCGCTGTGGCCCTGGCTGCTGCTGATGGTGTTCATCGCGATCGCGGTGTTCGGGCTGGCCTACCTGCGCCGCTTCCACAACGGTCGGTCGTCGCTGGGCGTGCAGTACGACCTGCGCAACCAGTTGCACGACCATCTGCTCACCCTCGACCAGCGCACCCTCTCGCAGCTCTCGACGGGGCAGCTCGTCGCGCGGGCGAGCAGCGACACCACGCTGATCCTCGGTCTGCTCAACTTCCTGCCGCTGATGTTCGGCAACCTGCTGCTGATGCTGATCTCGCTCGGCATCATGTTCTGGCTCTCGCCGCTGCTGGCCTGCATCGGCCTGGTCATCGCCCCGGCTCTGTTCGTGGTCTCCTACCGGCTCCGGGTCAAGGTGTTCCCGGCGAGCTGGGACGGTCAGCAGCGTGAGGGCGAGGTCGCCGAGATCGTCGACGAGGACGTCGGCGGTGTTCGTGTGGTCAAGGCCTTCGGCCAGGAGGAGCGCGAGCTCTTCCGGATGGTCGGGGTCGTCCAGACGCTCTACGGCAGCCGGATGCGCGCCACCCGCCTGCAGGCCCGCTACCAGCCCCTGCTCGAGGCGATCCCGACACTCGCCCAGGTGGCCGTGCTGGCGCTCGGCGGCTGGCTGGTCATGCAGGGCGAGATCACGCTCGGCACCTTCCTGGCGTTCTCGACGTACGTCACCCAGTTCGTCGCCCCGGCCCGCCAGCTCGCGGGCGTTCTCACGATCGGGCAGCAGGCCCGAGCGGGCGTCGAGCGGATCTTCCAGGTGCTCGACCTCGAGACCGCGATCGCGGACGAGCCGGGCGCTGTCGACCTGCCCGTGCTCAGCGGCGACATCGAGCTCCGCGACGTGCACTTCGGGTACGACGAGGAGGAGGTGCTCCGTGGGCTCGACCTCCACGTGCGTGCCGGCGAGCGGGTGGCGCTGGTCGGCTCCAGCGGCAGCGGCAAGTCGACGGTCGTCGCCCTGGTGCAGAGGCTGCTCGACCCCGACGCCGGCCAGGTTCTCGTCGACGGGTACGACGTGCGTTCGGCGACGCTGCGTTCCCTGCGCGGCCAGATCGGGGCGGCGTTCGAGGAGAGCTTCCTGTTCTCCGACACCCTGGCCGCCAACATCGCCTACGGCCGGCCGGGCGCCACCCGCGAGGAGATCGAAGCCGCGGCCCGCGTCGCCTGCGCCGACACCTTCATCCGCGAGCTCCCCGACGGCTACGACACCACGGTCGGCGAGCGTGGGCTGAGCCTCTCCGGGGGCCAGCGCCAGCGCGTCGCCCTCGCCCGCGCGGTGCTCACGGACCCGCGCGTGCTGCTCCTCGACGACGCCACGAGTGCGGTCGACGCCACCACCGAGGAGACGATCTTCAGCGGACTACGGGAGGTCCTGGCCGGTCGCACCTCGCTGATCGTCGCGAACCGCGTCTCCACCCTCCACCTCGCCGACCGGGTGGTGCTCCTGGAGGGCGGCCGGGTCGCCGACGACGGCACGCACGACGAGCTGATGGCCCGCAATGCGTCGTACCGCGAGCTCCTGACCGGGATCGACGCCGACGCCGCCGCTTCGGTCGGTGACTCGATCGAGACTCTCACCGAGCTCGAGGTGACTCCGGAGGCGTGGCAGAGCGGCAGCCGGGCTGACGCCGTGCGCGCGGCGGACGAGCGACGCGCCTCCAAGGTGCCCGCGGCGGCGGGTCTCGGCCCGGGGGTGCGCGGCAGCGGCTGGCAGGTCGCGCTGGCCCCCACCCCCGAGCTGCTGGCGCGGGTCGAGGCGCTGCCGCCCGTGCGCGACCACATCGAACTCGACCTGGACAAGGAGTCGCGTCCCGACCCGCACTTCTCGATGCGGGCGCTGGTCTCGGAGTACCGCTGGCCGTTCGCCCTCGGCCTGCTGCTGGTCGTGCTCGACGCGGTCGCGGCCCTCCTCGGCCCCTGGCTGGTCAGCAAGGGCATCGACAACGGCGTCGAGGTCAACGCCCCCGAGGTGCTCTGGTGGGCCTCCGCGGCGTTCCTGCTGGTCGTGCTCGTCGACCTCCTCGACCAGGTCGCCGAGACCTACGTGACCGGTCGCACCAGCGAACGCGTCATGGCCGTGCTGAGGATCCGGATCTGGGCCCAGCTCCAGCGGCTCTCGCTCGACTACTACGAGCGCGAGATGGCCGGCCGCACGATGACCCGGATGACCACCGACGTCGACCAGTTCGAGACGTTGATCGAGAACGGCCTGCTCCAGGCTCTCGTCTCGCTGGTGACGTTCGTGGGGGTCGGCGTCGCGCTCCTGCTGATGGACGTCGAGCTCGCGCTGTGGACGCTGACCGTGATCGTCCCGCTGGCGGTCGCGACCGTGATCTTCCGGCGCGTCACCAACCGGCTGTACGACGTGGTGCGCGAGTCGCTGGCCGTGGTCAACGCCGACTTCCAGGAGTCCCTGTCCGGCATCCGCGAGGCCCAGGCGTTCGTCCACGAGGACCCCACCATCGAGCGCTTCCACCTGTTGGGTCGTCGGTACTTCGACGCCCGGATGCTGGCCCAGCGCGCGATCGCGACGTACTTCCCGTTCGTGCTGTTCCTCTCGGCGATCGCTGACGTGATCGTGCTCGGCGTGGGCGCCCACCTGATCGAGGAGGGCCGCCTGTCGACCGGCGTGCTGATCGCGTTCATCCTCTACCTGACGATGTTCTTCTCCCCGATCCAGCAGCTCTCGCAGGTCTTCGACTCCTGGCAGCAGACGCGCGTCTCGGTCAACCGGATCTCCGACCTGATGCGCCTGGAGACCCTGACCCCCGAGCCCGACCACCCGGTGGCCCTCGAAGAGGTGCGCGGTGAGCTGGCGCTGGTCGACGTGCACTTCCGCTACCCCTCGCCCGAGGCGGTCTCCTCCGACGTCCGCGGCCCGGCGGACTCCGCGCTTCCCGAGGCCGACGCCGTACGACGGCGCCCGCCCGAGGCGATGCGGGGTCTCGACCTACACGTCCGGGCCCGCGAGACGGTGGCGCTGGTCGGCGAGACCGGGGCCGGGAAGTCGACCGTGCTCAAGCTGCTGGCCCGCTTCTACGACCCCGACTCCGGCTCGGTGACCCTCGATGGGCACGACCTGCGCACCCTCCATCTGCACGACTACCGCAGCCGGCTCGGCTACGTGCCCCAGGAGTCGTTCCTGTTCACCGGCACCGTCCGCGACAACATCGCCTACGGCCGGCCCGACGCCAGTGACGCCGAGGTGGAGGCGGCAGCGCGTGCCGTCGGCGCCCACGACTTCATCGCCTCGCTGCACGACGGCTACCACCACCCGATCATCGACCGTGGCTCGTCGCTTTCGTCGGGGCAGCGGCAGCTGATCGCACTGGCGCGGGCGGACCTGGTGGACCCGGCGGTTCTGCTCCTCGACGAGGCGACGGCCAACCTCGACCTCGCCACGGAGGCGAAGGTCTCGGCCGCGATGGCGACCGTGGCGGGACGACGTACGACGATCCTGATCGCGCACCGCCTCCAGACCGCCCGGACCGCAGACCGGATCGTCGTCCTCGCCCAGGGCCGCGTCATCGAGGACGGCACGCACGAGGAGCTGGTCGCGCGAGACGGCCGGTACGCCGCGATGTGGCGCGCCTTCGAGCTGGTCTCCGCCTCCTGACCAGCCGCCCCAACAGGCACGGCGTGCACCGGGCGGGCCTGCGTGACAGTCCGAGCGGACTAGTCACGGGTGGCCGATCGTCGGCGTCACCTCAGCACCCCTGAAGCGTCCAAGTCAGCGAGGAGGCAACGATGCACACCACCACCCCCCATGGTGTCCGCGGCTGTCACTGCGAGGACTGCCTGGGGAACCGGATCCGGCTCACGGCCGAGCTGGCGAACCGTGAGCGCACGCCGGTTCCGCTGTGGGCCAGGCAGCGTCGGTTCCGGGTGCGCCTTGCCACTGAGGTGATGCGGCGCCGGGTCTCGTGACGCGCGGGTGAGGGGTCCGCACGTCGCGCCGGCCGGCCGCCAGGGGTGCGGCGAGGACGTCGCGACGATGCAGGCCCGCGTGTGTCCGGCCGATACGATCAGGGGTCAATCCCCGCCTGCGAAAGCGACGTCGTACCGCCATGCCTGCCACCACCCGTGCCACCCGGTCAGACCTCAGGAACGTCGCGATCGTCGCGCACGTCGACCACGGCAAGACCACGCTGGTCGACGCGATGCTCCACCAGGCGGGCGCCTTCACCGCGCACCAGGAGGAGGCGGGTGTCGCGGAGCGGATCATGGACTCCGGTGACCTCGAGCGCGAGAAGGGGATCACGATCCTCGCGAAGAACACCGCGGTCCACTACAAGGGCGCCAGTGCCGCCGGTCACAAGGACGGCATGACGATCAACATCATCGACACCCCGGGCCACGCCGACTTCGGTGGCGAGGTCGAGCGCGGCCTGTCGATGGTCGACGGCATCGTGCTGCTCGTCGACGCCAGCGAGGGCCCGCTGCCGCAGACCCGCTTCGTGCTCCGCAAGGCGCTGAACGCCGACCTGCCGGTCGTCCTGGTCGTCAACAAGGTGGACCGTCCCGACGCCCGGATCGCCGAGGTCGTCGACGAGACCTACGAGCTCTTCCTCGACCTGCTCGACGAGCACCACAGCCAGGACGCGCTCGACTTCCCGGTCGTCTATGCCTCCGCGAAGGCCGGCCGCGCGTCGCTCGAGCAGCCGGAGAACGGCGGGATGCCCGACTCCCCCGACCTCGAGCCGCTCTTCCGCACCATCCTCGAGACCATCCCCGCACCCGTGTACGACGAGGGCGCACCGCTGCAGGCCCACGTCACCAACCTCGACGCCTCGCCGTTCCTCGGCCGACTGGCGCTGGTCCGGGTCCACCAGGGCTACCTCAAGAAGGGCCAGAACGTCGCCTGGATGAAGCGCGACGGCAGCGTCAAGACGGTCAAGATCACCGAGCTGCTGGTCACCGAGGGCCTGGAGCGCAAGCCGGGCGAGCAGGCCGGGCCGGGTGACATCGTGGCCATCGCCGGCATCCCCGAGATCACCATCGGCGAGACCCTCGCCGACCCCGAGAACCCGGTCGCGCTGCCGCTCATCCACGTGGACGAGCCGGCCATCTCGATGACGATCGGCACCAACACCTCGCCGCTCGTCGGCCGCGAGAAGGGCTCCAAGGTCACCGCCCGCCTGGTCAAGGACCGCCTCGACAGCGAGCTGGTCGGCAACGTGTCGCTCCGCATCCTGCCGACCGAGCGCCCTGACGCCTGGGAGGTGCAGGGCCGCGGTGAGCTGGCGCTGGCGATCCTCGTCGAGCAGATGCGCCGCGAGGGCTTCGAGCTCACGGTCGGCAAGCCCCAGGTCGTCACCCGCGAGGTCGACGGCAAGGTGCACGAGCCCGTCGAGCGCCTCACCATCGACGCGCCCGAGGAGTACCTCGGCACCATCACCGAGCTGCTGGCCTCCCGCAAGGGCCGGATGGAACAGATGACCAACCACGGCACCGGCTGGGTCCGGATGGAGTTCCTGGTGCCGGCCCGCGGCCTGATCGGCTTCCGCACCGAGTTCCTGACCGACACCCGCGGCACCGGCATCGCCCACCACATCTCCGAGGGCTACGAGCCCTGGGCCGGCGAGATCCGCTCGCGCAACAACGGCAGCCTGGTGGCCGACCGCTCCGGTGCGGCCACGGCGTACGCCATGACCAACCTGCAGGAGCGCGGCGTGATGTTCGTCGAGCCCACCACGGAGGTCTACGAGGGCATGATCGTCGGCGAGAACTCCCGCGCCGAGGACATGGACGTCAACATCACCAAGGAGAAGCAGCAGACCAACATCCGCTCCGCCACCTCCGACAACTTCGAGAAGCTGGTGCCGCCGCGGAAGCTGTCGCTGGAGCAGTGCCTGGAGTTCTGCCGCGAGGACGAGTGCGTCGAGGTCACGCCGCTGACGGTGCGGATCCGCAAGCTCGTGCTCGACCAGAACGACCGCGCGAAGACCGCCGCCCGCGTGCGCAAGGGTGCGCGCTGACCTGTCCTGCCCCCGCCGAATGTGACCAATCGGTCATTTCGATGGTTTCCCTACACCGGGGTCGGCTGACCCATAACGTCAGATCTCCGGCCTCGTTGAGGCTTTGGTAGAACCCTGGGGGTCGAACTCACTCCCAGGCTCGGGTTTTCAAGTACAGGAGTGAACTTCTTTGAAGCTGCACACAGTTATTCGCTCCCGCGCCACCGCGGTGGCGGCGGGAGCGGTCGTCCTGACCATGGCCGCAGGCGGGGCCGCCTTCGCCACCGGAATGGTGACGTCGGACGACATCCAGAACCGCACTGTCCAGGCCGTCGACCTGGCCACCGGCTCCGTGAACCACCGGGTCATCCAGGACGGCTCGATCCGCAGCCATGACCTGGGTCAGGGTCTTCGCTCCAAGATCAACGCGCCCGGTCCGCACGGCCCCGCAGGCCCTGCCGGACCTGCCGGGCCTGCTGGACCGGCCGGACCGGCCGGCGCCGCGGCGACGTACGCCGGGCCGAACTGGAGCCTCGTCGACCGCAACGTGATCGGCAACGCGTACGCCTTCCTGCGTTCGGGTCCGTCGGCCGCGGGTGGCCTCGGCACCGTTCAGCCGCCGATGGGCATCGGCAGCCTCGGCATCCACACCGGGTCGGCCCAGGACAAGGCGGTCTTCGGTGACCAGGTCGACTTCGCGGGGAACCCGTGTCGGGTCTGAACACGGTCAGCTACTCCGTCTTCGCCACCGGTGAGGACCTGCCACTCAACCCCACGAACCTGCCGGGCGTCTCCTTCGAGATCCACCCGGGCCATCAAGGGCACCACGAACTCCAACTTCTCGACGCTGGTCTACGTGCCGGTCGACGGGACGGCGAACGCCTGGCAGAAGCAGGACGCCTCCACCGCGAAGCAGTGGTTCCTCACCGGGACACGCCGGTACGGCGGACTCGCACTGCAACCAGGGCCCGGACGGCTACTGCACCCTGGCGCAGGTCAAGGCCGTCGATGCCGACGCGACGATCCTGTCCGCGCAGATCACCAAGGGTCGCGACTACGCCTTCACCGGCGCCGTCGACGCGCTTCAGATCAACAACAGCGTGTACGACTTCGAGCCCTTCGGAGTCACGAAGACCCCGGCCAGCTGACCTCGGGCCGGTAGCAAGCACGTCGACGGGCGGCTCACCCTCGCGGGTGGGCCGCCCGTCGCTCGTCTGGATCACCCCTGTCGGGTGAGTCGCAACCGCCGGACGCCTGCGCACACTGCCAGCAGATACATCGTTCGGCTGGAAGGGGCTGCCATGAGGATCCCGGGCGTCGCTGACCTGTCGAGGGTTCCGGTGCCGCGGATCGTGCGTGCGGGCGCCGAGTCGGTCGTCGAGCGGTCGACGACGTACGCCGTGCTCGTCGGCGGCATGCTCGACCAGCTTGTCGACCAACTGATCGCCGAGGTCGTACGCAGGGTCGATCTCGACGAGATCGTCGGGCGGCTCGACATCGAGGCCGTCCTCGACAAGATGGACCTCACCCAGACCGTGCTCGACCGGGTGGACCTCGAGGTCGTCGTCGACAGGGTCCTCACCGGGCTGGACGAGGAGAGCCTCGCCGGGCTGCTGGAGAAGGTCGATGTGAACACGGTCGCTCGCCGCCTCGACATCGAGGCCGTCCTCGACCAGATGGATCTCACCCAGACCGTGCTTAAGCGCGTCGACCTGGTACGGGTGGTGGACGCGGTGCTCGACCAGATGGACCTGATCGCTCTCGCGAACGAGATCATCGACGGGGTCGACCTGCCCGAGATCATCCGCGACTCGACCGGCTCGATGGCGTCGGAGACCGTCAAGGGCGTCCGGATGCAGGGCATCGGCGCCGACCAGGCCGTCGACCGCGCCATCGACCGGCTGCTGTTGCGTCGCTCACGCAGCAACGGCACCGCGGGGTCCTGACCGGGCATGGACGAGGGAGCCACCGACGCGGCGCACGCGAGGATCTCACCGGTCCCTCGTGAGGCGCGTCCCTTCCAGGGCCAGCGCGCCGGCATCGTCACCCGCCTGATCGCCGCTGTCCTGGACGGGCTCGTGATCGGGGCCGTTCTGTTGGGCGGCTACCTCGGCCTGGTGGGCCTGATCTTCCTGCTCAACCCCCGCTCCTTCACGTGGCCCCAGCTGGGCCTGGTCTTCAGCCTCGCCGCAGCCTTCGCCGTCGCGTTCGTCTACCTCACGGTCTTCTGGACCCTCAGCGGCCGCACCTACGGTTACCTGGTGATGGGTCTGCGGGTGCTGGGCATCGGGGGCCGACGGCTCAGGTTCTTCGGGGCGGCGCTGCGCGCAGCGTTCGTCGTGATCGTCCCGATCGGGATCTTGTGGATCCCGTTCAGCCGCAACAACAAGTCGCTCCAGGACTTCTTCCTGGGCACCCGCGTCGTCTACGACTGGGAGCCACGGCCGGTCCGCCCGAAGAATCCCGTGACGCAGGACGACGCCGAGGCGTCCTAGTTGACGTGGTCGCGCCAGTCGTCGGGTACGGCGCCCTCGGGGCCTGGGGTCGGCTGGTCAGTGGGGTGGCTCTGCGGGTCGGCCAGCGTCGGCCCCTCGAACCCCTCCTCGCGGTCGAAGTCCCAGAACCACTCCTCGCCGGGCTCGAAGCTGGCGATGACCGGGTGGCCGGTCCCGCGCCAGTGCGCGGTCGCGTGCTGCTTCGGTGAGGTGTCGCAGCAGCCGATGTGACCACACGCCGTACAGCGCCGCAGGTGGACCCACCAGCCGCCGGCAGCGAGGCACTCCACGCAGCCGGTGCCGGACGGGGGGACGGTCGGGTCGATGGCCTCGATGCTCACGCCGTCCAGCCTGACATCTCCGCGGCGTCGAGAGGAAACCACCCTCAGGGGGCGTGACGTCCTCGGCCTCGCCTCGTTGGCCAGTGCGTGGGCGGCTCGTCCCGTGGGGGGCGCGCCGCCCACCTCTTCGGTGGGCCGGACGGGATAGTCCCCGATGAGATGGCTGCCGAACGGCTGATTTCACGACCATCTGATCGGGGACTATCCCCCTGATGACGGTTCCGGCCGTGTCGCCCTGGATGCGTCGGCTCAGCCGGCCCTCAGACGCAGACGGAGGAACCGCGCCCGCTGATGGTCGTCGAGGGCGCGCCGCTGGTGGACGGTGAAGGTCGGGACCCACCACGGCGGCAGGTCGGCGGTCCACGCACGGTCGGCTACCGCCAGCCGTGCCGCGCGGGCGTAGGCCTGGCGGAGCCGCGCCACGAAGGCCTCCGGCCGCCCCAGGTCCGCCGCGAGCATCGTGACGTACTCGAGCCCGGCCCCGCGGAACAGCCCCTCCCGGTGTACGTCGCGAGCTCGCTGTGCACCTTCGAGGTGGAGTGCGGAGTCGTACTCCCCCGCAACTCCGGCGGCTGGGTCCAGCAGGTCGGGCGTGCCGATGTGCCGTCCAGCAAGATCGAAGACGGGGTGGTTGCAGAGCGGGCGCGGCATGCCTGCGACCCGGCACCAGACCCGGCGCATGACGACCTCGGCGGGCGACCACGCGTTCTCGTCCATGTCGTCGGTGAGCACGTCCCGCATCTGGCCGATCCCGATCCAGCCCGGGTTCGCATGGGCGATCTCCAGCGCCTCGCGGCGGCTGACCAGGTCGGAGTACGCCGCCATCTCAGCCGCAATCGACGCCACCTCCGAGCTTCGAGCGTGACGCATCTCGAAGAACAACGAGCGAGCGGGAGCGGTGACGACCAACCCGGCGTACGCCATCAGCTCGGACGGCGCCAGCCGCTCCTCGCTCACTGTGACACCCGGCTGGGACATGATCGAGCTGTCCGCAATGGCGAGATCGACCGGACGAAGCACGCGGCCGGGGTAGAGCAGCCCGTCGAACCAGGTGCCACCCATCCACCGCAAGGCCGACCAGCCGGTCACCCCGCCGTACGACGGGAGCCGGGCCGCGGCCTCCACGATCCGCTGCTCGACCGACGTCGGGGCGTCGCTGGGGACGAACAACCCGTAGCTGCTCTGGCGCCACGCCCGTCCCCGAGCCTGGCTGCGCGTGGGTCCGGTGCGGCCGGACGGATCCACCCGACAGGGCCACGCGAGTCCGGACGGCAGCCCGACCGGTCTCTCGCCCGGAGCTGGAACCCCCATCCCCCGATGGTGACCGCATCGCGCCGCACGCGTCGTTCGCTGTCCACAGGGCGCGATGACGGAGTAGTCCCCGATCAGATGGCTGCCGAACGGCTGAATTCACGACCATCTGATCGGGGACTATCCGGCCGAACCCACGAACCAGCGGGCGAGGAGGGTGCTGTCGGCGTCGAGCAGGGAGTGGAGCCGCAGCGGTACGTCGAGGTCGGCACCCTCGGCGATCCGGGCGTGCGAACCGCCGACCAGCATCGGCGCCACCGTGCTGCAGAGCTCGTCCACCAGGCCGGCGGCGAGAAGGTCGGCGGCGAGGTGGGGGCCGCCCTCACACAGCAGGTTCGAGAACCCCGCCTCCTCCAGCGTCCGCCGGAGCGCGACGGGGTCGGGGGCGTCCTCCCCGAGGATCAGCACCCGGTCGCCGAGGACATCCTGGGCCCGCTCCAGCCCGGGAGCCCGCGCGCCCGTCGCGAGGTAGAGACGGCTCGTGTCTCCCTCCAGCAGCGTCGGCGGCAGCTCGCCCGACCGCGTCACGACCACCAGCGGCTTGGGGTTGGGCCGGTACCCCTCGGCGCGCACAGTGCCGGCGCCGACGATCACCACGTCGGCCTGCGCCCGCAGCGCGCCGAAGACACGATGGTCCGCGGCGTTGTTGATGCTGCCGCTCTTCCCGTCGCTGCCCTCGACCGCCCCGTCGACAGTCGCCACGAAGTTCAGCCGCAGCCACGGGAGCCGCGGCGGGGCGTACGCCGTACGCAGGGCGTCGTCGTCGAGGTCTGAGAGCCGTCCGAAGGTGGTCACGGCGCCATCCTGCCGCGCGGACGGGCCACCCGGCACGCCCTAGACTCGAGGCGATGATCTCGCTCGAGGACCTCGCCGCCCTGCGGGACACCTATCGCAGCGAGCTCGCTGCAGACGTGGCCCCGGTGCGGGTCGGGGACCTAGTCATCGGCGACGACGCGCCGACCCTGATGGGCACGGTCAACCTCTCCCGCGCCTCGACGTACCGCGAGAGCGTGGCGGTCTCCGCCGAGTCGGCGGTCCGCAAGGCGCGGGTGCAGATCGCCCAGGGCGCGCACGTCGTCGACGTCGGCGCTGAGTCCAGTACGGCGCGCGCCGAGCGCATCGACGCCGCCGAACAGATCGCGGCCCTGGTACCGGTGATCGAGGTGTTGGCCGACGAGATCGTGGTCTCGGTGGAGACCTACGAGCCCAGCGTCGTACGGGCCGGACTCGCCGCGGGGGCGCGCATCCTCAACATGACGGGGCGCGAGCACGAGGACGAGATGTTCGCGTTGGCCGCTGAGTACGACGCGGCCGTCGTGCTGTGCTTCGTCGAGCTCGGCAACGTCCGCGACGTGGCCTCGGTCCCGGTCGACGCAGACCCGCTCCCCCATCTCCTGGACCACTTCGGCGAGCGCCTCGAGCGGGCCCGCACGCTCGGTGCCGACCGGGTGGTCATCGACCCCGGCATGGGCTTCTACTACGGCAACCTGACGGACCCGACGACCCGGGTGCGGCACCAGACCCGGGTGCTGGCGCAGTCGTTTCGGCTGCGACCTCTCGGCGTACCGATCTGCAACGCGCTGCCCCACGCCTTCGACCTCTTCGAGGATGAGTTCCGCAAGGCCGAGGGCTTCTTCGCGATGGTGGGGAGCCTGGGCGGCACCCACGTGTTCCGGACCCACGAGGTAGCGCACGTCCGCACGGTGCTCGCCGCGATGGACGCACTCACCGTCGGGTGAGTCAGCCCAGGTGCCCGCGCACGGACACGTGGCCCGACAGCAGGTTGCGGGCGATGGTGCGGCGTTGGATCTCGTCGGTGCCCTCGTAGATCCGCAGCAGGCGCAGCTCGCGGTACCACCGCTCGACCGGCAGCTCGCGGGTGTACCCCATGCCGCCATGGATCTGCAGCACCCGGTCGACGATCTGGTTGGCCTGGACGCCGCCGTACAGCTTGGCCATCGACTGCGACTGACGCGAGTCGATGCCGTTGTCGACCTGCCAGGCGGCGGTCAGCACCAGCCACCGCAGGGCCTCGATCTCGACCGCCGAGTCGGCGATCATCCACTGGATGGCCTGCCTGTTGGCGATCGGCTCTCCGAAGGTGACGCGGTTCTTGGCCTGCTCCATCGCCATCTCGACCAAACGCTCGCACGCGCCGAGCGCCCGCGCCGGCAGCATGAACCGCCCCTTGCCGATCCACTTCATGGCCAGCGAGAAGCCGCGGCCCTCCTCGCCGAGGATCGCCGAGTGCGGCACCCGCACGTCTTGGAACGACAACGACGCCGGGCCCCACTCACCCATCGTCGGGATCGTGGCGGAGGTCCAGCCCGCGTCGCGGTCGACGAGGAAGCAGGTGACGCCGCCGTCCGCACCCTTCTCCTTGTCGGTCACCGCGAAGACCATGCAGAAGTCGGCGATGTCGCCGCCTGTGATGAACGTCTTCTCTCCGTTGATCACCCACTCGTCGCCGTCGCGTACGGCGGCGGTGCGGATGTTGCGCGCGTCGGAGCCGGCACCTGGCTCGGTGATCGCGAAGCAGCTGTGGAGCTCACCGCTGATCGTGGGCTCGAGGTAGCGCTTCTTCTGCTCGTCGTTGGCGTGGAAGAGGATGTTGTCCGCGTCGCCGCCGAACTTGAACTGGACGAAGGTGCGCCCGAGCTCGATCTCGATCAGCGCGGCCATCAGCGAGCTCAGGCCCATCCCGCCGTACTCCTCGGGCGTGAGCACGCCGAAGAAGCCCGACTCCTTGGCCTTGGCCTGCAGCGCGCGCAGCTCCTCCAGGGAGAAGCCACGCTCGCCCTTGCGCTCGCGCTCCAGCACCTGCGGCTCCAGTGGCATGAGCTCCTTGGTCACGAACGTGCGCACCCAGTCGCGGATCTCGCGCTCTTCGTCGGTGAGGGTCAGGTCCATGGCTGCGACATTACCCACGCGTACGCGCGGCGCCGCGGGGTGGTCAGTCGAGGAAGGTGCGTACGGCGTGGGCGAGCCCGCGCGCGTACGTCGCGCGGCCCCTCGCAGAGCTCATCCGCTGCGCGTCCGTCGGGTTGCGCATGTTGCCGAGCTCGACCATCACCGTGGGGACGTTCGACAGGTTCAGGGTGCCGAGGTCGGAGCGGAAGTCGAGGCCGTCGCCACCCGCGAGGTAGTTCGCGACCGGCAGCCCGACCCCGCGCAGGGCGGCCCGGGTCTCGAGCGCCAGTCGCCGAGACGGCTTGAAGATGTCGTGGGTCCAGGGCCTGTGGTCGGTCGGGGCGATCACGTGGAAGCCGTGTGCCCCGGCCGCGAAGGACCCGTCACCGTGAATGCTGAGCTTGAGGTCGGCGGGGAGCTTGTTGCCGGCGCGCCCGCGGACGCTAACGCACGGACCCCACCGGTGCTCGCTGTTGGAGTGGCGGGTCAACACGACCGTGGCGCCGAGTGCCTCGAGCCGGTGCTGCAACAGCCGCGACACCTGCCAGGTGAACGTGGCCTCCGGGTAGCCGCGGTTGGTCGCCGTGCCCGTCGTGTTGCACGGCTTGTCGAACCCCCCGGCCGGTACCAGCCGGTTGGTCCGCGCTGGGAAGTTGTGGTTGCCCAGCTGGTGTCCCGGGTCGAGGACGATCGTGCGGCCGCTCAGCGGAAGCGACGCGCCGACCACACCTCCGGACCCGACCCGGAAGTCGTGCGTGCCCGAGGCCGGCGCCACCAGACCCACCGACGCGGTCACGAGCGCGGCGGCGAGTGAGACGGCGTACCGAGGGATCACTCGTAGCCCAGGACTTCCTGACGCCGGTCGCCCCACGCCAGCGCGGAGGCGATCGCCTCGTCGATCGACAGCTCGGTCTGCCAGTCGAGCAGCCGACGTGAGAGGTCGACGTTCGCGAAGGCACCGACGGCGTCGCCCGGACGCGGTGGCGCCTCGGTGACCGGTACGTCGTGCCCGAAGACCCGCTCGAAGGCCGCCACCAGCTCACGGACGGTGACCCCGTCACCGCGCCCGACGTTGATCACGACGCTGGGTGTGCCGACCTCGGCGAGGACCTGGTCGAAGCGCTCGACGGCACGGACGTGGGCCTTCGCGAGGTCCCAGACGTGGATGTAGTCGCGAATCCCGGTGCCGTCGCGCGTGGGGTGCTCGGTGCCGGTGATCGTGAACGAGTCCTTCTGGCCGCGCGCCGCCATCACCAGCTGCCCCAGGACGTGCGAGGGCTCCTTGGCGTAGATGCCGGACTCGAGGTCCGGGTCGGAGCCGATCGGGTTGAAGTAGCGCAGGATGATCGCCCGCAGGTCGGTAGCGACGGCCATGTCCTGGAGGACCTCCTCGATCATCCGCTTGGTCCGCGCGTACGGCGAGGTCGGCGCCAGCGGATCGTCCTCGGTGACCTCGAAGCGATGTCCTGAGCCTGTCGAAGGGTCGTCCTTGATCGCGTACAGCGAGGCCGACGACGAGAAGAGCACCCGTGGCTTGCCCAGCCTGACCAGCTGGTCGAAGAGCTCCAGCGACTTCGCGACGTTGTCGCGGTAGTACTCGTAGGGCTTCTCGACCGACTCGGGTACGACGATCCGCGCGGCCATGTGGATCGTGGCGTCGAGATCGGGGTGCTCCTCGACGATCCGTCGTACGAGCTCCCGGTCTCCGATGTCGCCCTCGTAGAAGATCCGGTTGCGCACGAACGCCAGCGGACCGGTGAGCAGCGAGTCCAGGATCACCGGCACGTGGCCGGCGTCCTCGAGCGCCTTCGCCGTCGTCGACCCGAGGTAGCCGGCGCCGCCGGTGACGAGGATCTTCATGCGTCGAGGGTAGCCAAAGCCGCGCGGGCCTTCGGCATCCCGGATCGGCATGCTCAACGTCACCATCCCCAGGGTTGGTGAAGAACGGCGAAAGCCCGCGGCGTTGACCAGTCGCCGACTAGACTTTGGCCAGTAGCAGCCGGGGGAGGAACGCGTGGGGCGTTCCGCGGTCTGCTTCCGGGGGAAAGTCCAGGTTCACCATGGCCATCGCGCCAGAACGCACTGTGCTGTCGAGCGCGTCGTCGCTCCGGCCTCACAGCCGAGCATTGCACGCGCTTCCGCTCACCGCCCTGGCGGTCGACGTCGCGGTGATCACGGTCACCGTGTTCTTCGCCGCGTACGTGCGCGGCCATATCCCGCTGTTCGGTGCCACCGCTGAGGTCAGCGAGCCCGCGGCCCTGGTCAGCCTTCCGCTGGTCGCCTCCTGGATCGCGGTCATCGCTCTGCGCGGCGGCTACGACCGCGGCGTCTTCGGCGCCGGCGCCGACGAGTACAAGGTCGTGGTCGGCTCCAGCCTCTTCACCGCCGCCATCCTCGGCATCGGCTGCTACCTCACCCAGTTCGAGCTCTCCCGCGGGTTCTTCATCTTCACCTTCCTGCTCGGTCCGGCGCTGCTCGCGATCGGCCGGTTCGTTCTGCGCCGCTGGCTGCACCAGGCCCGCAAGCTCGGCGCCCTCGGCCAGCGCACTCTCATCGTCGGCGGATCCGACCACGTCGACGCGGTCGCCGACGTCTTCGCCCGCGAGTCCTGGCTCGGCTACCACGTCGTCGGCGCGGTCACCCCGGCCTCCGAGCTGGCCCCGACGACCCACGGCGGCGTCGCCGTCCTCGGCGCACTCGACGACGCAGCCGCCTTGATCCGTGCCTACGACACCGACGTGGTGTTCGTCGTCGGTGGCGGGTACGGCGACCCGAGCGCGATGCGCAGCCTGGTCTGGGACCTCGAGTCCACCGACGTCCAGGTGATCCTGGCGCCCGGCATGACCGACGTGTCCAGCGAGAGGATCCGGGTCCGTCCTGTCGCCGGTCTCCCGCTGCTGCACCTGGACCGCCCGCGGTCGCAGGAGGCGTTGCGGTGGGCCAAGCGCACCTTCGACCTGGTCGGCTCGGCGTTCCTGCTCGCGCTGGCCGCACCGATCATGCTGTGGACCGCCTTCGCCATCAAGCGGTACGACGGCGGGCCGGTGCTGTTCCGCCAGACCCGTGTCGGTCGTGACGGCCGCACCTTCACGTGCCTGAAGTTCCGCAGCATGATCGTGGACGCCGAGTCGTACCTGCCCGAGCTCCACTCCGAGGTCGGCCACACCGAGGGCCTGTTCAAGCTCGCGCAGGACCCGCGGATCACCCGACCCGGTCAGTGGATCCGTCGCTACTCCATCGACGAGCTGCCGCAGCTGATCAACGTGCTGCGCGGCGACATGAGCCTGGTCGGTCCGCGGCCGCCGCTGCCCAGCGAGGTGGACCGCTACACGATGACCCAGTCCCGCCGGCTGCGGGTGCGCCCGGGCCTGACCGGTCTGTGGCAGGTCTCCGGCCGCTCCGACCTGTCGTGGACCGAGTCGATCCGCCTGGACCTCTACTACGTCGACAACTGGTCGATGATCCAGGACATCGTCATCCTCTGGCGCACCATCGGCGCCGTCCTCGGTTCGAGGGGCGCGTACTAGTCCTCGTCGGTCGAGCCTGTCGAGACCACGGGTGTCGAGGTCGATAGGCACGTCACCGGGTTTCGTCTCGCCTGGCACGCCTTCGCAAGCTCAGCCGTGGGCTCGCTCAACCTTCGTTCGCGACGCCACGCGCTCGTCCCTCGCGCGCGGCTGCTCACTCCTCCAACAGAGCCCGCAGGTAGTCGCCGTACCCGCTCTTCAGCAGCCCGTCGGCGCGACGGGCCAGGCCCTCGTCGTCGAGGAAGCCCATCCGCCACGCCACCTCCTCGGGGCAGCCGATCTTCAGGCCCTGGCGTTCCTCGATCGCCTGCACGAAGTTGCCGGCCGCGATCAGCGACTGCACCGTGCCGGTGTCGAGCCAGGCCGTCCCACGCGGCATCACCTCGACGTACAGACGTCCCGCCTCGAGGTAGACACGGTTGAGGTCGGTGATCTCCAGCTCGCCGCGCGCGGACGGGCGCAGCCCGCGGGCGTGCTCGACCACGTCGTTGCCGTAGAAGTACAGGCCCGGCACCGCGAAGTTGCTCCGCGGGTGGGTCGGCTTCTCCTCCAGGGAGGTGGCGCGGCCCTGGTCGTCGAAGTCGACGACGCCGTACGCCGTCGGGTCGGCCACCCGGTACCCGAAGATCGCCGCACCGTCGACGTCGGCGAACCGACGCAGCTGGGTGCCCAGGGTCGGTCCGTAGAAGATGTTGTCGCCCAGGACCAGCGCGACCGGCTCGTCACCGACGTGCTCCTCACCGATCAGGAACGCCTGGGCCAGCCCGTCCGGCGACGGCTGGACGGCGTAGCTGATCTCGATGCCGTACGCCGACCCGTCGCCGAGCAGGCGCCGGAATGCCTCTGCCTCGTGCGGCGTCGTGATGACCAGCACCTCGCGGATCCCCGCGAGCATCAAGGTGGTGAGCGGGTAGTAGATCATCGGCTTGTCGTACACCGGGACCAGCTGCTTGCTGACCGCCAGCGTGATCGGGTGCAGGCGTGAGCCGGTGCCTCCGGCCAGGATGATCCCGCGCATGGCGGTCATCCTAGGGAGGGTTCATCGCCGCCGGTGCCCGGTCCCTAGGATCGGGGCCATGGATCGCCTTCTCGTGACCGGTGGCGCCGGCTTCATCGGCTCCAACTTCGTCCGCCACGTCGTGGAGCACACCGACGCCTTCGTGACCGTCCTCGACAAGCTCACCTACGCCGCCAGCCCCGAGGCGCTCGCCGACCTGCCCGAGGACCGGGTGCGGCTGGTCGTCGGCGACATCGCCGACGCCGCCACGACCGAGCCGCTGGTCGCCGATCACGACACGGTGGTCCACCTCGCCGCGGAGTCCCACAACGACAACTCGCTCGACGACCCGGCGCCATTCGTGCGCACCAACCTGGTCGGCACCTTCGTGATCCTCGAGGCCGTGCGCAAGGCCGGGGCCAGGCTCCACCACGTCTCCACCGACGAGGTGTACGGCGACCTGGAGCTCGACGACCCGAAGCGGTTCACCGAGGACACGCCGTACCGTCCCAGCAGCCCCTACTCCGCCTCCAAGGCCGGCTCCGACCACCTGGTCAGGGCCTGGGTCCGCAGCTTCGGCCTGCGCGCCACCTTGTCCAACTGCTCCAACAACTACGGCCCGTGGCAGCACGTGGAGAAGTTCATCCCGCGCCAGATCACCGAGATCCTCGAGGGGCGACGGCCCCGCGTGTACGGCGACGGGCGCCAGGTCCGCGACTGGATCCACGCCGACGACCACAGCGCCGCCCTGCTCACGATCCTGGAGCGAGGTCGGATCGGAGAGACCTATCTGGTCGGCGCCGACGGCGAGCGCAACAACCTCGAGGTGGTGAAGCACCTCCTGCACCTGATGGGTCGCGCCGACGACGACTACGAGCTGGTCGCGGACCGCAGCGGCCACGACACCCGCTACGCCATCGAGTCCGGCAAGCTGCGCCACGAGCTCGGCTGGCAGCCCCGCTTCCAGGACTTCGAGCAGGGGCTCGCGGACACCGTCGAGTGGTACACGACCCACCGGGCGTGGTGGGAGCCGCAGAAGCAGGCGACCGAGGCGGCGTACGCAGCGAAGGGCCAGTGATGGGCGATCTCCGCATCGAGCGGACACCGATCCCCGGTCTGCTGGTGCTGCGGCTCGACGTGCGCAGCGACGACCGCGGCTGGTTCGTCGAGTCGTGGCAGCGAGCGAAGATGACCGCCCTCGGGCTGCCCGACTTCGGACCGGTCCAGGCCAACATCTCGTGGAACGCCGAGCGTGGTACCACCCGGGGCCTCCACGCCGAGCCGTGGGACAAGCTGGTCACGGTGCCCTCCGGGCGTGCGTACGGCGCGTGGGTCGACCTGCGCGATGGCGACACCTTCGGCTCGACGTTCACCGTCGACCTCGAGCCCGGCGTCGCGGTGTTCGTGCCCCGAGGCGTCGGCAACGGGTACCAGACGCTGGCCGACTCCACGGCGTACACCTATCTGGTCAACGACCACTGGCGGCCAGACCTCGCCTACCTGGCGGTCGACCACGCCGACCCCGCCCTGGGCATCGCGTGGCCGGTGCCGCTGGCGGAGCGATCGCTGTCGGAGAAGGACCGGACGGCGCCGTCCCTCGCCGAGGTGACCCCGGTCCTGGCACCGGCACCGCTCGTCCTCGGCGCGAACGGGCAGCTGGCCCGGGCGCTGGCTGTCGCGTTCCCCGACGCTCGCGCGGTGGGTCGCGACGAGCTCGACCTCACCAGCCCGGCCCAGCTCGCTGGCTGGTCGTGGACCGACCACCAGGTGGTGCTCAACACGGCGGCGTACACCGCCGTGGACCTCGCCGAGACCGCCGAGGGTCGACGGGACGCCTGGGCCCTGAATGCTGCCGCTCCGGCGGAGCTGGCCCGACTGGCGGCCCGGCACGGCTTCACGCTCGTCCACTACTCCACCGACTACGTCTTCGACGGCTCGGTGGCCGAGCACGACGAGGACGAGCCCCTGTCACCGCTGGGCGTCTACGGCCAGTCGAAGGCGGCGGGTGAGCTCGCCGTCGGGGCAGCGCCTCGGCACTACCTGCTGCGCACGTCGTGGGTCGTCGGCGACGGCCCGAACTTCGTGCGCACCATGGCGCGGCTGGCCGACGAGGGGGCGACGCCGTCGGTGGTCTCCGACCAGGTCGGACGGCTGACCTTCACCGACGAGCTGGCCCGGGCGACGCGTCACCTGCTCGAGCACGACGCGCCGTACGGCACCTATCACGTGACGAACGGCGGCCCTGCGATGTCGTGGGCGGACGTGGCGCGTGAGGTGTTCGCCGTACGCGGGCGCGACGCCGGCGACGTGCGCGCGATCAGCACCGCGGAGTACTCCGCAGGAAAGGCCGTGGCGCCGCGCCCGGCGAGCAGCATCCTGTCGACGCGCCGGATCGAGGCGACCGGCTTCGAGCCCGGAGATGCGGTCGAGGCACTCCGCGCCTACGCGTCCAGCCTGCCGTAGTCGTCGTCGAGTCGGACGATGTCGTCCTCGCCGAGGTAGGGGCCGCGCTGGATCTCGATCACGACCAGCTCCTCGTCGTGCTCGTTGGAGATGCGATGGGTGGCGCCCACGGGTACGTCGAGCGCGCCGCCGACGGGGACGACGTGCTCCTCACCGTCCACCAGGCAGGTGGCGGTGCCGCTGACCACCGTCCAGTGCTCCGAGCGGTGGGCATGCGTCTGCAGCGACAGGCGGTGATGTGGATGCACCTCGATGCGCTTGACCTTGAAGCCCGCCGCCTCGTCGAGCACGTGCCATGAACCCCACGGCCGCTCGGCACTCGTCTCACCCGACGAGGGGCGTCCGCCGGCCCGGCTCACTCCCGCGACCTCGAGACAGTCGCTCCGATCGGGCTGACGGGTACGTCGTGGTCCTCGCTGCACGTGGGCTCGTGGCAGGCCTCGATGAGCGCGGCGATCACGTCGGCGCGACGTCCCGAGGTCGGGATGGTCGAGGCCAGGCAGGGATCGATGGCCGCGACCGGCACATGAGAGACCTTGGGGTGCCACGGGCGTACGTCGCGGGGCTCGTGGTCGCCGAAGAGCTCCTCGTGGAGCTTCTCGCCGTGCCGCAGGCCGGTGTACTCGATCCGGACCGGCCGCCGGTCGAGACGGATCAGGTGGTGTGCCACGTCGAGGATCTTGACCGGCTCGCCCATGTCGAGCACGAGAGCCTCGCCGGGGCGACCGATCGCGCCGGCCTGCACGACGAGCTGGCAGGCCTCCTCGATCGTCATGAAGTAACGGGTGACGTCGGGGTCGGTCACGGTGATCGGGCCACCACCGGAGATCTGCTGGGCGAAGGCCGTCAGCACCGACCCGCGGCTGCCGAGGACGTTGCCGAACCGGACCGAGAGGTAGTTGCCCGACGAGGTGTGGGCGTAGTCCGCGGTGATGCGCTCGGCCACCCGCTTGGAGTAGCCGAGCACGCTGCTCGGGTTCGCGGCCTTGTCGGTGGAGATGTTGACGAGTCTTTCGACCCCTGCTCTTGCGGCGGCTGCCAGCACGTTGTTGGTGCCGATCACGTTCGTCTTCACGGCCTCGGCGGGGTACTGCTCCAACATCGGCAGGTGCTTGAGAGCCGCCGCGTGGAAGACCACCTCGGGGCGGCGGCTGAGGAAGATCTGGTTCAGCGCCTCGGCGTCCCGGATGTCGCAGAGCACCACGTCGCGGCCGTCGAGCAATGCCCGGCCGGTGAGAGACAGCTGGACGGCGTGAAGCGCGGACTCGTCGCGGTCGAGCATGATCAGCTCGGACAGGCCGAACATAGAGATCTGGCGGCACAGCTCGGAGCCGATCGACCCCCCGGCCCCGGTGACCAGGACCCGGCGACCCGTCAGGTAGCCGGCGATGGCCGCCACGTCGGTGTCGACCTGCTTGCGGCCGAGCACGTCGCCGAGGTTGATGTCGCGGAGGTCGCGGATCCCCACGCTGTCGCGCAGCAGCTCGGAGGTGGAGGGCAGCACCTTGACCTCGACACCCGCGGAGCGGCCGGCCGCGGCGATGGTGGCGATCATGTCCGAGGAGGCATTGGGAATCGCCACGACGATGGCGTCCGCGTCGGTCTGCTGCACGAGGTCGCCGATCGCTGCGGTGGTGCCCAGCACCGGCACCCCACGGATCCGCAGATGCCGCCGCGCGCGGTCGTCCTCGATCAGCCCGACCGGCTGCCATTCGCGCTCCGGGTCGCGCAGCATCGACCCGATCAGCTCACGCGCGGCCTCACCCGCTCCGACCACGAGGACACGCCTCGCCGACGTTGACCCCTGGCCGATCGCGAGCGGGCGCTCCGTGGCGGTGCGCCACATCACCCGGCCGAGGGCGGCCACGACGATGAAGCAGATGGTCGCCGCGATCGGGACCAGGCGAGCCACGTAGATGGGCCCGAGGTTGGCCGCGAACACGACGATCCCCGAGGCGGTCGCGACGAAGCCGACCAGGAGCATCTCCTCCAGGCTTCCGGTCTGCGCGCGTCCCTGGTGCAGTCGCACGGGGAGCCCGACCAGCAGGTACACCGCGGCGAGCGCGAGCCCGATGGCGATCGTGGCGCGCCAGGGCACGCCCCCGGACTGTTCCTCGTAGCGCAGCACGGCGGCCACGACGGTGGCGGCCACCCAGGCAAGTGCGTCGTAGGCAACTTTCAACGGGACCCGGAGGGGCCGCATTCGAATCGCGAGGCTCATACGCACAACACCATTCTAGATTTCGAGGGGCCGGGCCACTCGTCCCGGATTGCGTGCCCATGGTCGAACCGAACCACACCTTGGCGACGAAGAGTCATGACCATGAGATGCCACGCCTGCCGGATATGTTCAGTGATACACCCGGACGGGTGCCTGGGTCACCTTTATCCGGCCCCCGGGGTGAGTGGTCCCCGGCGTTGCCAGAAGGTGCTGGACGTGCCCCGAACCCTTCGGGGCCTTCACGAACGCCGAGCCGTGGGTGGTCCAGTAAACCCAGCTCACCCGCCCCCCTTGCGTCAACTTGCACGCATACATCGAGGTTCCGTGCTTACGCACGCAGGAGCGCACGGTCTTCCCGACCATCCAGGTACGCATCATCGCGAACGCCTGGCCGGCGGCGGTGGCGTGACCATGTCCGACCGCACCATCTGGATGCCCAGCTCGTTGATGGGTAGCCACGCCAACCAGTACACGCGCTTGACCCCGCTCGCCGCGTTGAGCAGGTAGGTCCGAGCGACGTACGACGCCTGCCTACCGCCCGGCAGCGGGCGGACGGACAGGTGCGACCCGATCACCCCGTAGTTGATCTCGACGTTCCACAACGGTGCCTTGACCTTGTTCTTGACCAGGATCTTGTGAGCGGCACCGATCAGGGCTGCGGAGTCCTCAGGCGTCCCGTGCTGGAGCGGATAGGCATCGATGCCGACGGCATCCACGTAACGACCGACCGACACACCGCCGACCTTGGTGGCAAAGAACCTGGCAAACTTATGGAACTGGTGGGGCTGCCGCAGCACCATGGCGGGAGACACCACCAGTGCTCTCGGCGCCTTCGCATGAATGATCGTGGACGCCGCGACCACCAACTGGGCCAGCTGTTGCCGCGAGCCCTGCCAGTTCGACGATGCGTTGACCTCCGGCCAGATCTGGTAGTCGAGCCTGGTCTTATACCGGGCGACCACCGCATGGACATACGACCGCCACGCCGACATCTTGGGAACCGAGCCCGCCACGATCGGGGCGTGGGGCTTCGTCGAGGCGAAGGCCGGTGTGAAGCCGAGGACCAGCAACGGCTGCGCGCCGTGCGCGTGCGCCTGGTCCACCAGCGTGTCGAGGGCGCGGAAGTCGAAAACGCCCCGAGAAGTTTCGATGCTCGGCCAGTACACGCCGTTCGGGGTGAGGTTGACAGCACCCGGCCGCACGCTCGGGAACCCGCTCGACGAGACCGGGGGCATGCATCCCGAAGTAGCGACCGGTGACGCGCGTGCTGGCCGCCGCGCTGCCGACGCCGGCCTGCGCCACCATGGCAACACCACCGCCGCCAATACCCCGCGACCGAGCCAGTTTCTGCGCGCGCGCCAGGTCCTCATCAAGGTCCCCGTTCCTTAAAGTTCACCAACACGTGGCCGTGAGGCTACCGGACATGTCGACTGTCGGCCGAGTTCTCGACCCCTACCAGGGCCGATGGCCCCAAGGCCGAAGGCCCTCTGTGACCGGGTCGGTCACCTCAGCCGGGTCAGTTCAGTGGTAGACCCGCACGGGCGTCGAGGTGACCGTGATCCGGGCCCCGGCGTGGGTGCCCGCGGCGCTCTGCAGAAGCCGCTGGACGTGATGTGAGCCCTGCGGGGCCTTCACCGTCGCCTTGCCTGCAGTGGTCCAGTACACCCAGCTGGTCTTTCCGTGACGGACCATCTTGCAGGCGTAGAGACGTGAGTGCGGGGCGCGCACGCACGAGTCGAACGCTCTGCCCCGTCATCCAGCTCTGCACCATTGCGTAGGCCTTCCCGCGCCGTCGGGGTCACCAGGTCCGGCTGCACGAGCTGGACACCCACTTCGGCGATCGGGGCCCAGCCCAGCCAGTAGACGCGCTTCACGCCGCTGGCTGCATTCAGCAGGAAGGTCCGGGCGACGTACGACGCCTGCGTGCCGCCGGGAAGCGGGTGGACGGTGGTGTGCGCGCCGGCGACCCCGTAGGTGATCTCGACGTTCCACAGGGGAGCCTTCACCTTGTGAGCAGCCAGGATCTTGTGGGCCGTGCCGATCAGGGCTGCGGAGTCCTCGGGCGTGCCGTGCTGCAGCGGGTAGGCGTCGATGCCGACGGCGTCGACCGAGCGCCCGACCGGCTTGCCACCGACCTTGGACGCGTAGAAGCGGTCCATGAACTTCTGCTCGAACTTCAGCCGCATCACCATCGCCGGCCCGACCACGACGGCGCTGCGCGCCTGCCGGTGGATGATGGTCCGCGGCCGCAGCCGTGAGCGCGCCAGCTGCTGCGGGGTGCCGGCCCAGTTCGCGGCGATGCTCGGCTCGGGCCAGATCTCGTAGTCGAGAGCGCCCTTGTACCTGGCGGCGACCGTGGCGACGTACCTCTTCCACAGCGCCATCCTGGGCACCGTCGCGACGACGTTCGCGGCATGGGCCTTGGTGGAGGCGAACGAAGGGGTCTGCCCGAGCACCAGCAGCGGCTTCGCGTGGCCTGGCGCGGACGCTGCGACCAGGGCGTCGAGGGCCGTGAAGTCGAAGTGCCCCGACGACGTCTCGATCTGCGGCCAGTAGACACCGTTCAAGGTCAGGTTCACCGCCCCGACCGGCGCGCTCGGGAAGCCTGGTCGCCAGGGCGGGGGCGTGCATCCCGAAGTACCTGCTGGTGATCTTGGCACCGGCAGTCAGCTTGGCGGCAGTGGCGGTCTTGGCGGCGGCGGCGGTCTTCGTGGCGGCGACCGTGGGGTCCGTCACGCTCGCGCCGGGCGAGGCGTGCCCGCAGGCCTGCACGGCCAGGGTGAGCACCAGCGCTCCTGCCACGGCTGCCCCGCGTCCGACCCACACTGTGGGCGCGCGCCAGATCCTCATCACTTTCCCCGTTCCTCGACATTTCACACGGACATCGCTTGGCAACGACGCCCGGTGAGGCTACCTGACGTTCTCGCCTCGACCCAGTCGCGAAGGTCCACGACGCGACCGGCCCCGGAGGGGCTACCTCCGGGGCCGGTCGTCTCGCGGTTGCTGCGAGTGCGCGGTCAGTCGCCGATCTTCTCGGCGGCGTCCGTGACGGCCTTGGCCGTGGTGGTCGCGGTCTTCTTCGCCGCGGTGGCGGTGGCCTTGGCGCTGCTGCTGGCCGGGCTCTTGCGGGCCTTGGCGGTGGTCTTCTTGGCCTGGGTCCGGGTCGTCTTGGCCTTGCTCACGGTCGTCTTCGCGGCGGCCTCGGCGTCCTGGGTCGCCTGCTGGCGGCGGATCCGCCCGACCAGCGACTCGCCGCGCTTCACGAGATCGGCGTAGGTGTCACCAGCGGTGGCGACCTGCGAGTCGACCAGCTTCTGCAGGCGCGTCGGGAGGGCCTGAACCTCGGACTGGAGGTCGGCGACCCGCTGCTCGACGAGCTTGCGGCGGGCCTGGGCGTCCTTGTTGAGGACATCGATCCGCTCAGTGACGGTCTTGGTGGCGCGGTCGCGCAGGGCCTCGGGCTTGACCTCGAGGCCGGAGACGGCCTTCTGAACGTCGTCCACGCGCTTCTGCATGTCGGCGACGTAGTCACGCACGGTCTCTACGACCAGGTCGGTCACGCCGACGCCGGCGTACAGCGGGCGCGTCGCACCAGTGGGGATCTGGGTGGGAATGTCGAACTTGGCCTTGGCCATGACTGCTCCTTCGGTGGGTTGCCCGGCACCATGCCGGGGTCGTTCAGGGGGTGTCCGGCCCGCCGTTGACGGCGAGGAAGGACGCGTACACGTCGAGCAGGGTCTGCTTCTGCCGCTCGGTCAGGACGGGGTCGCCGAGGACGGCGAGCTCCACGGAGCCCCCGATCCCCTCATCCGGGGCGACGATCCCGGCCCGGAGGTAGAGCTGCTCAGCTGAGATGCGCAACGCCTTGGCCAGCTGCTGAAGGACCTCGGCGGAGGGGCGGCGCAGACCGCGCTCGATCTGGCTCAGGTAGGGGTTGGACACGCCGGCCTGCTCGGCGAGCTGCCGCAGCGAGAGACGAGCGGAGACCCGCTGCTCACGCAGGTAGTCACCCAGCGTCTCGACGGCGTTGCCGACCTTGCCCTTGGCCATGTCTCCATAGTGCTAGCAACTGCTAGCAAGAAACAACCACAACGAGCGTGCATCACGTCACATCAGTCTGAAAGTGGCTTCATTTGTTGGCCTCTGGGACCGCTCGGGGTGCTAGCCGGTGTACGCATCGACCGACCGCAGCTCAACGACGTACGACGGCGAAGAGGTCGCGCCGCGCGCCGGCGGAGGTCTGGCCACGCCTGACGGACACCCAGGCCGATGCCGACGATGCCCGCCAGATCGCCCTCGGTGAGCCCGTGGTCGGGAGTGAACGACACGAGGGAGGCACCCTCCATCGTCTTGTCGACCAAGAGCCAGCCGACCGAGACCACGACCAGCAGGTAGCCGGCGCGGGGACCGCGGCGGAAGGTGAAACGAACGGTGAGGACCAGCGCGACCAGCACGAGGCCGGCGGTCACGGCAGGACGGCCCGGATCTCGCCGACCGGGACCCCGCCCCCCAACAGCTCGACGAGACCGGTGCGGCGTACGGCGTCCGCATCGACGGTCGGATCCTCGAGGACGCCGCTGCGGCGCAGCGCCTCGGCCATCAGCACCGGACGCACCCGAGGCGCCCCGTCGTCGGCCTTCAGGGCGAAGGCCCGGCCGTCCGCGAGGGCCACGACGTAGCAGCACTCGGCGCCGGCCTTGCCGATCGCGCCGGGGACGGCACGTCAGCAGGGCGCGTTCGTCGCGCGCAGTACCGGAGACGTACGCCGGATGCTCGCGGATCGCACGGGCGATACGGGCCGAGGGAGCGTGCTCGGCCCCGGTCCCGTCGACTCCCAGGGCCACGCGCCCGAAGGCTCGTGCCAGGCCGACCAGTGAGGCCGAGAGCAACGGTGCCCCGCAGCCGTCCACGGCGGTGACCTCCACCGGTTCGCCGGTCAGCTCGGCGAAGGTGGCTGCGATCGCCTGCTGGACCGGGTGGGCGGGATCGCGGTAGGTCTCGGTCGGCCAGCCGTTGACCACGCAGGTGGCGAGCATCGCGGCGTGCTTGCCGGAGCAGTTCATCAGCACCGGCGCCCTGGCGCCCCCCTCACGAATGACCTGCTCACGCGCCGCGTCGTCGAGCGGGTAGTCCGGCGGCGTCTGCAGGTCCGCCTCGGAGAGCCCCGCCGAGGCGAGGATCCGGCGGACGCCTTCGATGTGGAACGGCTCACCCGAGTGCGAGGCGCAAGCCAGGGCCAGCAGGTCGGGCGGCAGGTCGAGGCCGGCCCGCACCATCCCCAACGCCTGGATCGGCTTGTTGCACGAGCGCGGCAGGATCGGACTGCTGACGTCGCCGACGGACCACGCGACCCTCCCGTCGGCGTCTACGGCGACCACGGAGCCGTAGTGATGCCCTTCGACGAAGCCGCTTCGGACGATCTCGGCAACGGGCACGGCAGGCATCGGGCCAGGGTAGCGACGCTGGCAGGATGGGCCCGTGCCGACGCCGCAACACTGCCCGACCCCCCGCGAGCTGGCCGACCTCGAGCTGCTCACCGGCGGCGCGTTCGAGACTGTCGCCGGCTTCAACGAGGCGGGTTCACCCGTCACCCTCGACCTGCCGCCCCAGCTCGCGGGCCAGGAGGTCGAGCTGGTCGATCCCGAGGGTCTGCCACTCGCTCGACTCGCGCCGGACGGCTCGATCACGGCGCTCACCCACGCGCAGCACGGCCCGTTCCGCCGCCTGCACCTGACGCCCGCACAGGTGCGCGAGGCCCACGCCGGAGCCACGTTCGTCCCCGTCGTGGATGCGCTGACCGAGGAGGAGGTCGAGCGCCTGCGTCGCCTCGACACCCCGGTCGTGCTGCTGGCGCTCACCGGCCCAGGCACCCCCGAGCTCTCACCCGTGGCCCTCCTGCGCGCGTCCCTCGCCGCGGCAGCCCGCCTGACCGCCGCCGCCGTCGTCGCCGTACCTCTCGCCTCGCACGGTGACCCCGACCTCGACCACGACCTGGGGGTGCGGGTCGTGCAGGCGTACGCAGGGCCCGACCCGGTGCTCGCGCTCGGTGACGGCGACGGCGAGTACGCCGAGGACATCGCGGCCATCGTCCGAGCCGACCAGCCGGGCCCGGAGCAGCAGGGTCTGGTGCTCTTCTTCACCGGCCTGTCCGGGAGCGGGAAGTCGACGGTCGCCCAGGCCGTCATCGACTCCGTGCTCGAGCAGGGCGAGCGGACCATCACCAGCCTGGACGGCGACGTCGTACGGCGGAACCTGTCGGCCGGGCTCACCTTCAGCCGCGAGGACCGCGAGACCAACATCCGGCGCATCGGCTGGGTGGCCGCCGAGATCTCGCGGCACGGCGGGGTCGCCGTGTGCAGCCCTATCGCGCCGTTCGACGCGACGCGTCAGGACGTTCGAGCGATGACCGCGGCCGCGGGCGGAGCGTTCTTCCTGGTGCACGTCGCCACCCCGCTCGAGGAGTGCGAACGGCGTGACCGCAAGGGCCTCTACGCCAAGGCACGCCGGGGCGAGATCCCCGACTTCACGGGGATCTCCTCGCCGTACGAGGTGCCCGACGACGCCGACCTTCGGATCGACACGACCGGCCGCTCGATCGAGGAGTGCCGCGACGAGGTGCTCGCTGCGCTGGCCACCGCCGGCTACATCGCGCCCTCGTCGGTCGAGCGGAATCCTTCGTTGGTCGAGGAGGGTTCCTCGTCGGTCGAGCGGAGTCGAGACCCGATCCGGGTCCTGTTCGTCTGTACGGCGAACATCTGCCGGTCGCCGTACCTCGAGCTCCGTGCGCGCCAGCTGCTCGGCCCCGACTCCGGCGTCGAGGTGAGCAGCGCCGGCACGCAGGGCTTCGACTCCTCGCCCGTCAGCGACACGATGGAGGCGGAGTTCGCACGCTGGGGCACCGAGGTCGACGCGTTCCGCAGCCGCGCGGCGACCGGCGAGCTGGTCGACGCCGCGGACCTCGTACTGACCGCCGAGGCGGCGCATCGCACCCGGTTGCTGGAGGAGCGCCCAGCGGCGTTCCGCAAGATCTTCACGCTCGGGCAGTTCGTAGCGAGCGCCGAGGCCGCCGACCCGGCCCTGCGCGGGCGCGCCCTGCTGGCGGCACTCGCGAGCCGCCGGGTTCCGGCCTCGCCCGACCACGACATCGCCGACCCCTACCGGCGCGGCCCTGAGGCGGCGCGGCGCGCAGCGGTCACCATGGAGGGGATGCTCGCGGTGGTCGTGGAGCGGCTGCGCGGCGACCTCGCTTGATGGAAAAGCTCGCGCCGGACGGTAGAGTCACGTGCCTTACCCGACCTTCTGTGAAGGATCGCGCCCATGGGTGACTGGCTCACCGCTGACTTCTTCTCGATCATCGTGGCCGCCTTCTTCGTCGGCACGATCGTCGGTCTCACGGGCATGGGCGGCGGAGCGCTGATGACCCCCGCCCTGATCTTCCTCGGGGTCGGGGGCGCCTCGACCGTGGTGACCGCCGACCTGACGGCCGCCGCGATCTACAAGTCCGGTGGCGCGATCACCCATGCCCGCGAAGGGCAGCCCAACTGGACACTCGCCAAGTGGCTGATCATCGGATCGGTCCCCTTCGCCCTGGC
>CAWCNW010000015.1:0-45468 GCA_963796975.1 uncultured Actinomycetota bacterium | reverse complement strand
TGGACGGGATACCCCCGACAGCCGGGGCCACCACGGGGACACCCTCGGCCATCGCCTCGATCAGGACCAACGGCAGGTTCTCCATCCGCGCCGCATGGCAATAGAGCCGGTGGTCCGCCATGAGTGACCGCGCGTCGGACCGGAAGCCGAGGAAGTCGACGCGGTCGGCGACGCCCAGGGATCGAGCCTTCCGCTCCCACTCACTTCGGCACACGCCGTCCCCCACCAGGGTCAGCGTGAACCGGTGTCCGCGGCGCTCGGCGGCGGCGAGGACGTCGAGCAGGTAGCCCTGGTTCTTGCGGGGTTCGAGCGTGCCGACGCTGATCAGGTCACGCGACGGAAGTGGGCGGCCGTCGGACGACTCACCGAGGGCGACGAAGTTCGGCACCGTCTCGGACGGTACGTCGCGCAGCGCCGGCACCCGCTCTTCGAGCTGGTCGCGTGACCACTTCGACACGTAGACCACGCCATCCAGCCGCGGCAGCACCTGTGCCTCGAAGCTCCGGATGGCCCGGAAGTACCGGCCACCCACTGCGATCTCACCCCGCTCGGCCCACTCGTCGGCCTGAGAGACGTTGAAGTGGGCCACCATCACGACTGGCTCCGGTCCCCGTACGTCGAGGGCGACTGCGGCCGACACCGGGCACTGGGCGTAGATGACCCGGCCCGGCGCCGGAGCGCGGAGGTGCCGACGCAGGGCCAGCCGGAGGTAGTGAGCGTGCCAGTGTCGGTACCAGCGGACAGACAACGACCGGCTCAGCCACCGCAGCGGCAACCGGACTGCGAAGACAGGGCGGACGAATGGAGAGCGGGACGAGAACGGCGTCACGATCGTGGCGGCCCGCCCCTGAGACCGCAGCTGGGTGACAAGCGCCTGCATGTGCGTCTGCACACCCGTCTCCCCTTCGGGGCGGAGCAATGTGGCCACCACGATCTCGCCGGTGGCCCCTTGGGAGTCTTCCGGCTGGCGCACGCTCCGCGCCGCGGCCGGCAGAGCGGTGAGCCCGCGGCGGAGACGGCGCAGTCGCGCGTTCCAGGCCGCACGTCGTCCCGGCGGCAAGTTCGGCTCAGCTAGACGCAGCTCGTGCTCGGACAACCACGCGGCGTACCAGAGGTAGCGAGGCCAGGCGCGGGGTGGGAGGCGGCGGAGCTCTGCGACCCAGCTCACGGCGGTGGTGTCGGAGGGCTCGGTGCGCAGGCGCCACGCGCGCAGGTCGGCGGCGGACAACGACCCGACCCCGATCGGGGGTGCGCCGACCGCGCGCAGGAATGGAGCGGCCGTGTCCGCGGCGCCGAGGGCGTCGGCCAGGACGGCCAGGTCGCGGAGCCCCTCCGGTTCGAGGTCGTCGGCGAGCCGGCGCTCGAGGTCGTGGAGCTCGGTCTGGCGCCAGGTCTCGTGGGGGTCCCGGAGCGAGTGGAGGGCGAGGATCAGCGCATGTCCGGCCCGGTCGGGGGCCGGGATCTCCTGCGCCGCGACGCGGACCGTCGTACGGCGCTCCCACAGGGTCTCGAAGGCCTGCTGGGGGTCGGCGAAGAAACCGGGGAACCGGTCGTGGAGGTCGAGCTCGCAGGGCCACTGGACGTGGCGGAAGGTGAGGGAGTGCATCGGCAGGACGGTGGGAGACGTGTAGGGATGCTCGTCGACCCACCCCAGCGCGGGGAGCGCCGCCGCCAGGACGTGCCGCCGCGCGGGATCGACGAGAGCGTCGACATCCACCGACGTGCGGTCAGCTCGAAGCCCCTGTGCCACCGCACCTGGACCCTTGATGAAGAGCACGCGTACGTCGTGGTCGCGAGCCACCCGGTCGACCAGCGCATGCGCCAAGGGGACGGCCTCGACGAGCGCCAGCGTGGTCACCGAGCCATTGTGCCCGGATCGGGGTTCACCGGTGCCGGTTCACGCCTCGTCGAGCTCGACCAGTCCGTGCCCGGACAGGGTGCGCAGCGCATGCTCGGTCATCTCGACCGCGGTGTGGCCAACCGGCGGCTCACCGAAGACGCCCACCAGTAGCGCGGCCAGGTCGTCGACGCCCGCCCAATCTTCACCGAGGGTCTCCCAGGCGACACCCGCCAGCTCGGAGAGCACCACCACCAGACCACTCTCGGTGAAGACCGCGACCTGCCCGTCCTCGGCGTACTCATCCAGTACGGCGCGCCGGCGTACCCGCATCAGGACGCCTGCGCCAGCAGGGAACGTACGACGGGCTCGAGCTGGGCCGACTCGCGGTACGTCACCCGGCGTACGCCGCCCACGTGGTGCACGAGAGCGGCCATGTGATGAAGGGGGCGCTCCATCTGTCGGGTGTAGGAGGCCTCCGAGATCAGGTGGGGCAGGGCGTCGACGGTGCTGAGCAGCTCGACCCGCACCTCACCCTCGTGCTCCTGAACGCGGCGCAGCTGGATCAGGGCCCGCAGCGGGTAGTCGCGTGGCGAGACTCGACCCAGGCCCAGCTCGCCCGGAGACACCTGCTGCTTGAGGGTGCTGTCGGGGTCGATGAGGATCGAGAGCGGCTTCGGGTAGGGCACCAGCAGCCGGGCGCCCGAGACGGCAGCAGTCTCGTCTGACAGGTAGACGAACTCGTGGCCGAGAGTCCGCGCCAGGGTGGTCTTGCCGGTGCCGGACGGACCGAACAGGACGGCGGTCGCGCCGGTGGTGACATCGGCCAGTCCGCAGGCGTGGAACATCGTGAGGTGCCCGGCCTGCTCGGTGATGGCGATCCCGGTGATCAGGGGGCTGAGCCGGTCCATCACTGTCGCGAGGTCGGTGCCGACGAGGTCCGCGCCACCTGCCGTGGCGGCGAGTGTCTGCTCGTCGTTCTCGAGGAGCACCACCACCCGATGCGCCGCAGGCGCCTCGCCGTCACCGAGGCACCAGTCCCACGCCGCCATCACCGCATCGCGGAGCTCGACGGCCCGCGATCCAGCGCAGATGACGTCGATGGCGACTTCCAGCGCTTCCACGCGCACGCTGGAGTGATCGCCTAGGCTGGCATCTCGCACTCGGGGGAGTGTAGGTCCCGCGGCGGCCCGCGGGGAGGAGTCGTTGCATGGAGCTCAGGGACTACGTCCGGATCGTCCTCGCCCACTGGTTGGGCGTGGTGCTGCTGATCCTCGTGGGCGTCGGTGGCGCCGCGGCGTACAACCTCACCCAGCCGAAGGTCTACCAGGCCTCGGCGACCGGGATCGTGTCGCTCGGCAAGACGAGCAGTACGGCGGACGCCTCGATCGGTGACACCCTCGCAAAGTCCAAGGCGACGTCGTACGCCGCCATCGCGACCAGCACGAAGACCGCGCAGCAGGTCGTCAAGAACACCGGCTCGAGTGAGTCTGCAGGGGCCCTGCTGGGCAGTATCACCGTCAGCCAGCCGCTCGACACCGCCCTGATCACCGTCGACGCACGCGCCGACGACCCCGAGAAAGCGGCGCAATTGGCCAACGACTGGGTCACCGCCCTCTCGCAGGAGGTCGCCCAGCTCGAGAACGTCGATCCCGCCACCGACAAGGCCGGGCTCCGTCTGCTCTCCTACGGCAGCTCCCAGGGCGGCTCTCAGGTGCTCCCCCGCACCACCCTCAACCTCGCCCTCGGGCTGCTGTTGGGTCTCCTGCTGGGCTTCGCCTATGCACTCGTGCGTCACCAGTTCGACCGCCGGCTGCGCACTTCGGAGGAAGTCGAGAAGCAGTTCGGCGTTCCCGTGATCGGCCTGGTCCCCCAGTCGTCGCACATGCGTCAGGAGGACGGCAAGGCGCTCACCCTCGCTGTCACCGTCTCCCCGAGCAGCGGCAACGCCACCACAGCCGAGGCCTTCCGCAAGCTTCGCACCAACCTCGCCTACATGGACGTCGACAACCCCCCGCGGGTGATCGTCGTGACCAGTCCGAAGCCCTCCGACGGCAAGTCGACCATCGCCGCCAACCTCGCGGCCGCGATCGCGATCGGTGGCCAGCCCGTCACCCTGATCGACGGTGACCTGCGTCGGCCCACCGTCGCCGACTCCCTCGCGATCGTCGACGGCGCGGGGCTCACCGACGTCCTCGTCGGGCGGGTCTCGGCGGCCGAGGTCATCCAGGACCACCCCGACGTCCCGGGGCTGCGGGTGCTGGCCTCCGGCGCCATCCCGCCCAACCCCAGCGAGCTCCTCGGGTCCCAGTCGATGCAGCACCTGATGACCGACCTGGCCAAGGATGCGATGGTCATCATCGACGCACCGCCGCTGCTGCCGGTCACCGACGCCGCTGTCCTCACCCGGTCGGCCGACGGCGCCATCGTCGTGATCACCCACGGAGGCACCCTCGACAGCGAGCTCCAGGCCGCGCTCAGCCACATCTCGACCGTGCACGGCCGCACCCTCGGCATCGTGTTCAACCGAATGCGACGCGGCGCGTCGGGCGCCTCGTACGGCGGCGACTACTACCGCGACGAGTACGAGCCGAACCACGGCAAGCGGAAGCTGAAGCCACGCACTGCCAAGCAGGCAGCGAAGTCGCCCACCACCTGATGGCGCGCCGCTGACTGGCCACCGGTCAGGCGCCGACGCCGATCAGCTCGCGCGCCTCGGCGGGGGTCATCGGACTCCGCTGGGCGAGCGCGCCCACCGCCACCGCGCGCTCCACGAGCTGGGCGTTGGACTCGACCGGCACGCCTCGGCTGATCGTGAGCACGTCCTCCATGCCGACCCGCAGGTGGCCGCCCTTGGAGAGGCTCGCCAGCATCACCGCGAGGGTCGACCGGCCGATGCCGGTGGCCGACCAGCTGGTCGTCTCGGCCGGTAGGTCGCGGACCGCGGCCACGAGCGCGTCCGTCGTACCGTTCATGCCGCCGGGGACGCCCATCACCAGGTCGACGTGCACCTTGCCCCCGGCTGGCAGCCCGTAGCGGTCGAGGAGCCGGCGTAGCGCGTGCACCTGGCCGAGGTCGAACAGCTCGAACTCGGGTACGACGCGGCGCTCCTGCGCGAGCTGGTACAGCTCGCAGACGAAGGGCCAGGGGTTGGAGAAGACGTCGTCGCCGAAGTTCGTCGTACCCATCGTCAGGCTGCACGAGTCCGGCTCGGCGTCGAGCACCTTCAGGCGCTGGTCGAGGGGGTCGTGGACGCTGCCACCGGAGGAGAGCTGGACGATGAGGTCGCTGGAGTCGCGGACGGCCGCCACCCACTCCTTCAGCAGACCCGGATCGAGGGTCGGCCGGTGCTCGGCGTCGCGGACGTGGAGGTGGATCATCGCCGCTCCCGCGGCCTCACAGGCGCGCGCCGTGGCGGCGATCTCCTCCGGGGTGGTGGGGAGCTGCGGGCAGTCCTCCTTGGCCGTCTCGGCCCCCGTCGGTGCCACGGTGATCAGCAGCGGGTCGCTCATGGGGTCATCGTGTCAGAGGGGTCTCGACTCCGCTCGACCGGCGAGGGAACCGCTCGACCGGCGAGGGAACCGCCCGACCGGCGATGATGGGCGCATGCGTGCGGTGGTGCAGACAGTCTTGTCGGCCTCGGTCGTGGTGGACAGCAAGACCGTGGGATCTCTCGGCTCCCCCGGTCTCCTGGTCTACCTCGGCCTCACCCACTCCGACGGCTCCGCCGAGGTCGACTGGATGGCACGCAAGGTCTGGGGCCTGCGGATCCTCGCGGACGAGCAGTCGGCGTCAGACGTCGGGGCGCCGGTCCTGGTCGTCTCCCAGTTCACGCTGTACGGCGACGCACGCAAGGGCCGGCGTCCGACCTGGGAGGCCGCCGCACCGGGACCCGTCTCCGAGCCGCTGTACGACGCGTTCTGCGCGGCCCTCACTGCTCTGGGCGCCCACGTCGAGCGGGGCGTCTTCGGCGCCCACATGAGCGTGGAGTCGGTCAACGAGGGCCCGTGCACCGTCCTCCTCGAGCGCTGAGTCGGCGCAAACGGGCACAGCAAGAGCGCCGAGTCGTCATATGACGACTCGGCGCTCTCAGCGTGTCTCTTTGCGCCGACTCGGCGGGCTCAGAGGGTGATCGTGACCTCGGCGACCGAGCCCACGGCGGCCTTCACCTTCTGGTCCACGGTCTCGGCCCGGGGGGCCAGGGTGCGCAGGGTCCACTCGCCGTTGCCGGCGAAGAAGCGGAAGTGCCCGGTGGTCGAGGTCGGCACCTCGGCCGTGAACTCACCGGTGCGATCGAGCAGCCGCACGTAGGCGTTGGGCACCGGCTGGCCGTCGCGGACGACCTGGCCCTGCACCACCGCCTCCTTGGCCACGTCGACTCCGTCGAGCGAGAGCCCGCCCGCGGTCGCGCCGCACATCAGGAGTCCGCCGAGCCGGCGTCGTCACCCAGCGCGACGGGGACGCCGACCAGCGAGCCGTACTCGGTCCACGAGCCGTCGTAGTTCTTCACGTTGTCCTGGCCGAGCAGCTCCTTGAGCACGAACCACGTGTGCGAGGACCGCTCACCGATCCGGCAGTAGGCGATGGTGTCCTTGCTCCAGTCGACCCCGGCCTCGGTGTAGAGGTCCTTGAGCTCGTCGTCGGACTTGAACGTCCCGTCGTCGTTCGCCGCCTTGCTCCACGGCACGTTCGCGGCGGTCGGGATGTGCCCGGCGCGCTGGGCCTGCTCCTGCGGGAGGTGGGCCGGGGCGAGCAGCCGACCGGCGTACTCGTCGGGCGAGCGTACGTCGACCAGGTTCTGCGCGCCGATGGCGGCGACGACCTCGTCGCGGTAGGCCCGGATCGACAGGTCCTGCTCCTGGGCGGTGTACGACGTCTCGGCGCGCGTCGGCAGCTCGTCGGTCAGCTCGCGGCTGTCCAGCTCCCACTTCTTGCGGCCACCGTCGAGCAGCTTCACGTCGTCGTGGCCGTAGAGCTTGAAGTACCAGTAGGCGTAGGCGGCGAACCAGTTGTTGTTGCCGCCGTACAGCACGATCGTGTCGTCGTTGCTGACCCCGCGAGAGCCCAGCAGCGCCTCGAACTGGGCCTTGTTGACGAAGTCGCGGCGCACCTGGTCCTGGAGGTCGGTGGTCCAGTCGAGCTTGATGGCGCCCTGGATGTGGCCCTTGTCGTAGGCGGCCGTGTCCTCGTCGACCTCGACGAGGACGACCTTCGGGTCGTCGAGATGGTCCTCCACCCACTGGGCGGAGACGAGAGCGGTGTCGCGGCTCATTGGTTCACCTTTCTGTACGCCGGTTCCCGGCGCGGGGTCTGGTCAGCGGGCGGTCGCGCGCTGGAGAAGGAGGTAGATCTCGCACCCGAGGCAGAAACCGAAGATCGCGTTGAGCAGAGCGGCCGCGAGGGCGAACCCGGTGGCGACGAGCGCCACTACGGTCAGGCCGGCGGCGAAGCCGAGAAGTCCGACCACCGCGAACCCGAGACCGACCGCCTGCGCAAAACGGGGCGGGCGCGGGTCCTCCAGGTCGTGCGGGGCGCCGAGCCGCGGGCGGACGAGAGTCTTGAACAGCCAGGCGTACGGCGTGTGCTGGATGCCGCGGAACGCACCGATCGCGAACACCACCGTCTGCAGGGCGAGGAGCACGATCGCGACCGGCGTCGGCGTCACCAGCACGAGAGCGAGCGCGACAGACGTCAGGCTCGCGGCGAAGCGCGGACCGCGCGGGTCGATGCCCGAACCGAGGGCCGTGGGCCGGTTGGTGATCGTGGACATGCTGCTCCTGACGACGGACGAGGGTCTGCGTGGAAGAGACCGTCCGCAAAGTCTACTGACTCAGTAGACAAATACGAGCGCGGGACGGGCTCGCGTCAGGACATTCGACACAGCGACGAGCGGACGCGGCAGTGGTCGACTGCGCGCCGGCGCGTGAGATGGGTCGAGGACATGCTGGGAACTGTAGGCACCTCGCCGTGACGACCACCACGCGACGTCTCGTCCTGCGAGACGACCATCCACATCGTGGACATCAGGCGACGACCCCGTCGAGCGCGGCGAGCACCTGTGCCGGTCGCGGCGCGCCGCTCGCCCGGGTGATCTCACGCCCAGAAGCGTCGAGCACCAGCGTCGTCGGCGTCCGCAGCACGCCGAGCCGGCGTACCAGGTCGAGATGTTCCTCCGCGTCGATCTCCACGTGGGAGACCCCCGGCACAGCGGAGGAGACGTCGCCCAGGATCCGCCGAGTCGCGCGGCAGGGAGCGCAGAAGGCGGAGGAGAACTGCACCAGCGTCGCGCGCTCGCCGCGCTGCTCGTCGTACGCCGTCCCGGCCAGCACGCTGTCCTCCGTCGGTCGAGCGGAGTCGAGACCCGAGCCTTCGTCGCTCGAGCCTCTGCCGTTGGTCGAGCCCGTCGAGACCACGGTCTCAGTCGTCGCTCGAGCGGAATCGAGACCACCTCTGACCCGGTGCGTCCCACGGAACCTGCCGTCGGACATCGCCCGCCAGCCGCCGAACACCACGGCGCCGACGACGGCGACCAGCAGCACCCACCGACCGACGTCCATGTCGCGCTCAACCCTTGCGCGGCCGATCTCATTCCGCCTCCTAGGCTGGCGCGATGCGGATCGTGGTGCTCGGGGCCGGCGGGATCGGCGGGACCATCGGTGCCCGCCTGCACCAGGGCGGGTACGACGTGGCGCTCATCGCCCGAGGCGCGCACGGCGCGGCCATCAGGCAGCACGGGCTGACGTTCGCCACACCGCAGGAGCGGGTGACGCTCGACCTCCCGGTGTACGACGACCCGTCCGGCCTCGCGTGGACGCCCGACGACGTGGTCGTGCTCGCGGTGAAGAGCCAGGACACCGAGGCCGCCGCGCGAGCCCTGTACGCGGCCGCCGGACCGGACGTCCCGGTCGTTGCCGCGCAGAACGGCGTGGCCAATGAGCGCACCCTGGCCCGCTGGTTCGCCCACGTACACGGACTCTGCGTGATGATGCCGACCGAGCACCTCGAGCCCGGCGTGGTCGTGGCCCACTCAGCCGCGGCGACCGGGATCCTCGACCTGGGCGGCTTCCCCCACGGAGTGGACGACGTCGACGAGGCCATCGCGGCCGCGCTGCGCGCCTCGCGCTGCGAGTCGGTCGCGCGGCCCGACATCATGCGCTGGAAGCATCGCAAGCTCCTCAACAACCTCGGCAACGCCGTCCAGGCGCTCTGCGGCACCGGTCTGGACTCCCAAGAAGCAGAGACGGTGCTGGACCTGCTGGGCGCCGAGGCGCAGCAGGTGTTCGCGGCCGCAGGGATCGACCCGGTGACAGAGGCTGAGGACCACGAGCGCCGCGGCGATCACCTCCGGCTCGAGCCGGTTGCCGGCGCCACCCGCGGCGGCGGCTCGACCTGGCAGAGCCTGGCTCGCGGGGTCCCCGTGGAGACCGACTACCTGAACGGCGAGATCGCCGTGCTCGGCCGGCTGCACGGCGTACGGACGCCTGCCAACGCGCGGGTCCAGGCGCTGATGTCCGACGCGCACGCTCCGGGCGAGCTCACGGCGGCGCAGCTGCTCTCCGAGCTGCGCGGCTGATCAGCCGCCGGCGAACGGCGGCAGGAACTCCACCGACTGGCCGGGCGTCACCCGCACGTCGTCGGGATGGCGGGTGCCCACCGGCTGGTCGCCGACGAGCACCGAGCAGGCCTCGAGGACGTTCGGCAGGCGCGTGCCGGGGTGCAGCGCCACGGCTCGTCGTACGACGTCGGTCAGGCTGAGTGGACCGGTGACAGGCAGCACATCGGTGTTGACGCCCGCCGCGGCGCGCGCGGAGGCCCAGTAGCGGACCGTGATCGGCGACGTCTCACCTTCGGCGACCTCGTCGTGGGGGCTGTCCATGCCCGATATCCTGTCGCATCGGGTCTCGACGGGCTCGACCGCCGCAGGCAGGAGGTCACCGCATGAGCACGCTGCTGCTGCTCACCAGCGCCCTCCAGCCGAGCGCGGAGGTGCTGCCCGCCCTCGCCCTGCTCGGTCACCAGGTGAAGATCCTCCCGGCCGAGGGCAGCGCCCTGCTCGACGCTCCCGACTCCGACGTGATCCTCGTCGACGGCCGCCAGGAGCTGGCCCACGCCCGCGACCTGTGCCGGCTGCTCCGCACGACCGGCACAGACTGTCCGGTGCTCCTGATCGTCACCGAGGGCGGGCTCGCCGTGGTCGCCCACGACTGGGGCATGGACGACGTGGTGCTCCACACCTGCGGGCCGGCCGAGCTCGAGGCCCGGATCCGGCTCACGACCGGGCGGCTGATCGCCGGGCGCGACGAGGCCGAGAACGACGACCACGTGATCCGCTCCGGTGAGGTCGTCGTCGACGACGCGACGTACACCGCCTCGATCGGCCAGCGCACGCTCGACCTGACCTTCAAGGAGTTCGAGCTGCTCAAGTACCTCGCTCAGCATCCCGGTCGCGTCTTCACCCGCGACCAGCTGCTGCAGGAGGTGTGGGGCTACGACTACTTCGGCGGCACCCGGACCGTCGACGTCCATGTCCGGCGGCTGCGCGCCAAGCTCGGCCCCGAGCACGAGACCTTGATCGGCACCGTGCGCAACGTCGGTTACCGCTTCGTGCTGCCGTCCAAGGAGGCCCCGGCAGCCGAGACTCCGTCGGTCGAGCGCTCATCGTCGGTCGAGCCTGTCGAGACCACGGAGAGTCGGCGCTGAGCGTCGTCCGCGTCGCACCCGGGGACGCCGAGGCCGCGCTCGCGGTGCTGTCCGCCGTACGCCGCGCGAGCGAGGCCGTCGACGGCGCAGACCCGCTCGACGAGGCCGGTCGGATGGCGCTGGCCCACTCCGGTCTCGACGGCGCCACGCTGTGGCTCCACGGCGACGACGGCTTCGCACTGCTCCGCGGCCACGGCGTCGACCTCGCGGTCCGGCCCGACGCCCGCGGCGCAGGGATCGGTACGGCGCTCGCCCGCGCCGCGCTGGGCGAGGCACCGGATGACGTGACCGCGTGGTCGCACGTCGACCACCCGGCCGCGCGGGCCATCGCCAGCGGTGTCGGCTTCGCGGCCACCCGCGAGCTGTGGCTGATGGAGCGCGACGCGTCGACGGTAGAGGTGCCGAGCGTCGACGGCGTGACGATCCGCGGCTACCGCACCGACGACGCCGACGAGGTCCTCCGCGTCAACGCCGCCGCCTTCGCCCACCACCCCGAGCAGGGCTCGATGGATGCCGCCAACCTGGCCGAACGGATGGCCGAGCCGTGGTTCGACCCCGCCGGTCTGCTGGTGGCCGATGCCGATGACGGCCTGTTGGGCTTCCACTGGACCAAGCAGCACTCAGCGGATCTCGGCGAGGTGTACGTCGTTGCGGTCGACCCGGCAGCTCAGGGTCGTGGCCTCGGCCGCGCACTCACCGCCGCCGGCCTCGCCCACCTCGCCGCGCTCGGCGTACGCCGGATCATCCTGTACGTCGAGTCCGACAACGCCCCCGCCATCGCGACGTACTCCAAGCTCGGCTTCACCCACACCGAGACCCACGTCCAGTACACGCGCGACCCTGGTTGAGTCGGCCCTCTCAACGACGCACGTGGAGACCGACCTCGGGGTCGACCAGGACCTCCTGGGCAGCAGGCAGGCCGTCGACCTCGAGCTGCTCGCCCAGGGGCACGTTGCGCTTGACCAGGGCGAGCGCGATCGGGCCGAGCTCGTGGTGGCGGGCGGAGGTGCCGACGACGCCGACCACCTTCTCTCCCGAGCGCAGCTCGGACCCCACTGCCGGCAGCCGGTTCTCCGAGCCGTCGAGGTGGAGCAGCGTCAGCCGGCGCGGCGGGCGGCCCAGGTTGTGCACGCGGGCCACCGTCTCCTGCCCGCGGTAGCAGCCCTTGTCGAGATGCACGGCGGTCCCGAGCCAGCCGACCTCGTTGGGGATCGTGCGGTGGTCGGTGTCGAGTCCCAGGCGGGGCTCGCCGCGCTCGATCCGGAGCGCCTCGTAGGCCCATAGCCCGCAGGCCGGCCCGGCCGCCTCGGCGTATGTCGTGAGCCGGTCGCGCGGCACCAGCTCGTGGCCGGCCGCAGGACGGTAGGTCAGCGCCAGCTCGGAGGTCACGTCGGTCACCTCGACGCGGCTCATGAACCGCATCCGGTCGAGGAACTCCACCAGTGCCGCAGCCCGACCCGGCTCGGTGGCCGCGGTGAACGACTCGCCGTCGTCGACACCGGCGAACGCGTGCTCGACGTGACCCTGCGGGCTCAGGATCAGGGCCTGGGTCCAGGTCCGCGGCGGCAGGTCGAGGAAGTACTGCGTGGTCAGGTCGTGCAGCCACTGCAGCCGGTCGGGCCCGGAGATCCGGACCACGTCGTGGTGGGACAGGTCGACGAAGCCTTCGCCGCCCACCAAGGTGACCTGCTCGCCGTACAGCGAGCCGTAGTGCGCCGCGACTGGCGCGTCGATGCCGGCCCCGGCGACGGCGCCCGGCAGAGAGAGCAGCGGGGAGCTCACGAGCAGTCCGCGCAGTGGCCGAAGACGGTCAGGTGGCCGATGTCGACGGTGAACCCGTGGTCGGTCACGAGGCGGTCGAGGACAGGAGTGAGCACATCAGGGTCAACCGAGATCACCTGGTGGCAATTCCGGCAGACCAGGTGGAAGTGCTCGTGGTCGGTGACCGAGTGGTACGTCGGAGCGCGGTCGCTCAGGTGGGCGTGCCGGATCAGCCCCAGCTCCTCGAGCACCTCCAGGGTCCGGTAGACCGTCGAGGCGTTGACCGCGTCGGAGTGCGTCCGCACCTCGGCGAGAACCTCGTCGGGGGTCGCGTGCCCGAGCGTCTCGACGGCGCTCAGGATCAGCTCGCGCTGGGGCGTGAGCCGGTAGCCCCGCTCCCGGAGCGTCTCGCGCCAGTCGGACTCGGACACGGCTACTGCCTGACCAGCTGGGCGTGGGTGTGCGGCTGGAGCTCGTGCCCCTCGGCGGCCATGTCGTAGGCGTAGAGCAGGTCGCCGTTCACGTAGCCGTACAGACGCTTGCCGGCGCTGTAGTCCTTGGCCGTCGCGGTGCGGGCCACCGCGTCGGTGACGATCTCGAAGCGCGGCTGCTCGGGGTGCAGCTCGCCGTGCCAGATCTCGACGTACCCGAGGTTGTGGGCCAGCACCACCTCGAGCGTGCCGTCCGCCTGCGGGCGCAGGAAGCCGGTCTCCTGCGCCGCCTCGCGCACGTGGTTGCCCTCGTCGTCGATGATCCAGGCACGGCTGAAGTAGTGGATGAACGGCCGACCGTCCTGTTGGAAGACGACCTCCTGACCGAACTGGAACTTCTCGATCCCGGGGTACTCCCCGTGGCCGTTGCCCGCCCAGGTCCCGATCAGCCACGCGAGGCGCGCGGTGTTCGGGTGGATGTTCTCGGGGATCTCGAACGGCATGCTGGAAGTCTAGGGCGGCCCGGCCGTCGCCCTAGGGTGAGCGCATGGTCCGCCCGCTCGTCGTCAAGGTCACCACCGGCGCCGATGACGCCGAGCGCTGCAACCAGGGCTTCACGGTGGCGGCGACGGCGGTGGCTGCCGGTGCCGACGTCTCGCTGTGGCTCACCGGCGAGGCGGCGTGGTTCGGCGTGCCGGGCCGGGCGGAGGCGTTCACGCTCCCGCACGCGGCGCCGCTGGCCGAACTGCTGACGGCGGTCCTCGCCGGTGGACGAGTCACGGTGTGCACCCAGTGCGCCGTACGACGTGGCATCGACCAGGCAGACCTGGTGCCCGGCGTCCGCCTCGCCGGCTCCCCGTCGTACGTCGAAGAGGTGCTGGCCGAGGACGCGCAGGCGCTCGTCTACTGACCGACCCCGAGGCCCGCAGCCAGACGGGCCGCCACCTCGGCAGTCGCTGCCCGAGCGGTGCGCCCGGCGCCGACCACGTTGAGGAAGCCGTGGATCTGGTCGGGGAACCGCCGCAGCTCGACCTCGACCCCCGCGTCGGCGAGCTTGCGGGCATAGGCCTCGCCTTCGTCGCGCAGCGGGTCGAAGCCTGCGGTCGCGACGTACGCCGGCGCCAGGCCCTCCGGCACCTCTCCCAGCAACGGGCTCGCCGCGGGGTCGGCCCAGCTCGCCGGGTCGGGCAGGTAGTGGCCCTTGGCGAGGTCCATGAACTCGTCGGTCAGGTAGAAGCCGTGCTCGAACAACCGCCGGCTCTCGGTCGTCGTCGTCATGTCGGTGCCGGGGTAGATCAGCAGCTGGAAGGCCAGCGGCAGCCCCTCGCGAGCGGCTGCGACCGCGGTGGTAGCGGCCAAGGTGCCGCCGGCCGAGTCGCCGCCGACACCCAGCCGGGCCGGGTCCGCGCCGAGGGACGCCGCGTGCTCGACGACCCAGCGGTACGCCGAGACGGCGTCGTCGTACGCCGCGGGGAAGGGGTGCTCCGGCGCGAGCCGATACTCCACGGACAGCACGCGTACGCCGCTGCGCTCGGCGAGGAACCGGCAGGCAGGGTCGTGGCTGTCGAGATCGCCGTACACCCACCCACCGCCGTGGAAGAACACCAGCAGGGGGCCGCGGGCGGTCGCGCCCGTCGGCACGAACAGGCGTCCGCGCAGGTCGCCCACGGGCAGGTCGCGCACCGCGCCGATCGGCTGGTCACCGCCGGCGATCACGGTCTGCAGGAGCAGCGCCCGACGGCCCTCCGGCACGGGCAGCGTCGCCACCTCCGGCTCCCGGACCAGCTTCTCGAGTCGGAGCATCAGCTGGGTGTCGACCGCCAGGGTCTGCCCGTCGACGGTCACCCGCTTGCCGGCCAGGCTGCGCTGGACACTCGCAGGGAGCCCGAGGGCGCCCTTGAGGGTCAGGGTCTTCAGGCGCAGGTCGGCGGCAGCCAGGAACGGCGAGGCGGGAGGCACGGGCGACAACCTAGACCTGCGCCCGGGGAAACGAGTTGGTCCGGGTCGCGACCCGATACCCACGGTTGACACGTCGGTGCCACACTGATTCCCATGGTCTCGCTCGCTTCCGTCGACCCCGCACGCGACGGTGACGTCTCCGCCGACGAGCCGTTCGACGTAGAACCGCCCTACCTGCCCGACGAGGCGGCGCTCGCAGCAGTGGCGGCGTACGACGACCGCTTCCTCGACCGCGAGCTGTCCTGGCTCCGCTTCAACCAGCGGGTCCTGGAGCTGGCCGAGGACACCACCCAGCCGCTCCTGGAGCGGGTGCGTTTCTCGGCGATCTTCGCCAACAACCTCGACGAGTTCTTCATGGTCCGGGTGGCCGGCCTCAAGCGACGGATCGCGGCCGACGTCGCGGTCCGCGCCGCCTCCGGCCTGATGCCGCGCGACGTGCTGGAGCGGATCTGGGCCGTCACGCGCAACCTGATGGAGCGGCACGCGCGCCTGTTCCGCGAGGATCTCGTGCCCGAGCTCTCCAAGGAGGGCATCGACCTGGTCCGCTGGGACGAGCTCGACCGCGAGGAGCAGAAGCTCTGCAAGCGGCTGTTCAAGGAGCGGGTCTTCCCGGTGCTGACACCGCTCGCCGTCGACCCTGCCCACCCGTTCCCCTACATCTCCGGGCTCTCGCTCAACCTCGCCGTCCTGGTGCGCAACCCGAAGACGCAGAAGGAGCACTTCGCGCGGGTCAAGGTGCCGCCCATCTTCAGCCGCTTCGTCCCCTTGGGCAACCAGCGCTTCGTGCCCCTCGAGGACGTCATCGCCGAGCACCTCAAGCGGCTCTTCCCGGGCATGGACGTGCTCGAGGTCCACAGCTTCCGGGTGACGCGCAACGAGGACCTCGAGGTCGAGGAGGACGACGCGGAGAACCTCCTCAAGGCGCTGGAGAAGGAGCTGCTGCGCCGCCGCTTCGGGCCGCCGGTGCGGCTGGAGGTCGAGGACTCCATCGCCCCGCAGGTGCTCGAGCTGCTGATCTCCGAGCTGGGCATCACCACCGACGAGGTCTTCCGGGTGACCGGTCCGCTCGACCTGGTCGGGCTGCACAGCATCGCCGACCTGCCCCGCGAGGACCTGAAGTTCCCCGCCTTCGTGCCGACCACCCACTTCCAGCTGGCCGAGGTCGAGTCCTCGGCGCCGGTCGACGTGTTCAAGGCGACCGCGCGGTACGACGTACTCCTGCACCACCCGTACGACTCGTTCGCCACCTCGGTGCAGCGCTTCCTCGAGCAGGCCGCTGCCGATCCTCACGTGCTGGCCATCAAGCAGACGCTCTACCGCACTTCCGGGGACTCCCCGATCATCGACGCCCTCGTCGACGCCGCGGAGTCCGGCAAGCAGGTGCTGGTGATCGTGGAGATCAAGGCGCGCTTCGACGAGGAGGCCAACATCCGCTGGGCCCGCAAGCTCGAGCAGGCGGGCTGCCACGTCGTCTACGGGCTGGTCGGGCTGAAGACCCACTGCAAGCTGTCGATGGTGGTACGCGACGAGCCCGAGGGGATCCGGCGCTACACCCACATCGGCACCGGCAACTACAACGGCAAGACGGCGCGGATGTACGAGGACCTCGGACTGATCACCACCAACGAGGTGATCGGCGAGGATGTCGCCCACCTGTTCAACAACCTCAGCGGCTACTCCCGCAACCCCACCTACGAGCGGCTCCTGGTGGCGCCCGACTCGGTACGCACCGGCCTGATCGACCGGATCCACCGCGAGGTCGACCACCATCAGAACGGTCGCCCGGCGCGGATCCGGATCAAGGCCAACTCGGTGGTCGACGAGGGGATCATCGACGCGCTCTACATCGCGTCGCAGGCCGGCGTCCAGGTGGAGATGCTGGTGCGCGGCATCTGCGCGCTGCGTCCCGGCGTACCCGGGCTTTCGGAGAACATCGTGGTGCGCTCGATCCTGGGCCGCTTCCTCGAGCACAGCCGCGTCTACTGGTTCGAGAACGGCGGCGATCCGAGCATCTGGATCGGGTCGGCCGACCTCATGCACCGCAACCTCGACCGCCGCGTCGAGGTGCTGGTGCAGCTGCCCGGCGAGGCCAACGTCGCCCAGGTCTCGTCGCTGCTCGACCTGGCGTTCGCGTCCACGACGTACGCCTGGATCCTGGGCCGCGACGGCGAGTGGGTCGCCAACGACGGGCCCGACCACCTGCAGGAGATGCTGATCGAATACCAGCGGCGCCCGCGCATCGTCACCTGAGCGTTGCGCCTCCGGCGGGGGGTTGCGTCCGCTCATCCGCGCGCCCGTAGCATGTTCGCGATTCGCGTTCCCCTGACAGGAGTACGTCGTGGCCTTGCGCCTCCGTCCCACCGATACGTCGTTCTACGACCTGTTCACGCTCTCCGCCCAGCACATCGTCACCGGGGCCGGGCTGCTGGCGGAGATGATCGCCGAGGGGGCCGACCGTGAGGTCGTCGCCAAGCGGATGCGGGAGGCCGAGCACGTCTGCGACGAGAACACCCACGCGATCGTGCGCAAGGTGAACAGCAGCTTCGTGACGCCGTTCGACCGCGAGGACATCTACTCGCTGGCCAGCGGGCTCGACGACGTGATGGACGACCTCGACGAGGTCGTCGACCTGATCCTGCTCTACGAGGTCAAGACGCTGCCGGCCGAGTCCCTGACACTGGTGGAGGTGATCCAGCGGTGCGCGGAGATCACGGCCGCCGCGATGCCGAACGTGCGGACGATGACCGGGCTCGACGAGTACTGGATCGAGATCAACCGTTTGGAGAACGCAGGCGACAAGAGCTATCGCCGTACCCTCGCCAAGCTCTTCAGCGGCGACTTCAAGGCGATCGAGGTGCTGAAGCTGAAGGACATCGTGGAGTCCCTCGAAGGTGCGATCGACGCCTTCGAGAGGGTCGCCAACATCGTGGAGCAGATCGCGGTCAAGGAGTCCTGACGCAGTGGACCTTGGGATCGTCCTCACGGTCATCGTCGTAGCGCTGTTCTTCGACTACACCAACGGCTTCCACGACGCGGCCAACGCGATCGCCACGTCGGTGTCCACGCGGGCGCTGACCCCGCGGGTGGCCTTGACGATGGCAGCGGTGATGAACTTCGTCGGCGCGTTCCTGGGTCAGAAGGTCGCGCAGACGGTGTCGGAGGTGATCGACCCGCCGAGCGGGCGCGAGGGGCTGATCGTCATCCTGGCGGGGCTGTTGGGGGCGATCATCTGGAACCTCATCACCTGGTACGTCGGGTTGCCGTCGTCCTCGACGCAGGCCCTGATCGGCGGGCTCGTCGGCTCCGCGCTGGCGGCCGGTACGACGGTGCACTGGAACACGGTCATCGACAAGGTCGTGATCCCGATGCTGGTCTCTCCGATCGTCGGCTTCGCACTCGCCTTCGTGGTGATGATCGCGATCCTGTGGATCTTCCGCAACCGCAACGCCGGCCGGGTCACCCGCGGCTTCCGGCTCGCCCAGACGGTGTCCGCCTCGGCGATGGCCCTGGGGCACGGCCTCCAGGACGCCCAGAAGACGATGGGCGTGATCTTCCTGGTGCTGATCACCAGCGGCCACCTCGCACCCGACACCACCCAGCTGCCGCTGTGGGTCATCGCCTCGTCCGCCGGCGCGATCTCGCTGGGCACCTACTCCGGCGGCTGGCGGATCATGCGCACGCTCGGTCGCAGGATCATCCATCTCGATCCCCCGCACGCCTTCGCCGCCGAGTCGGTCGGTGCGACCGTGCTCTACGTGTCAGCCTTCGTCTACCAGGCCCCGGTGTCGACCACCCACGTGATCACCTCGGCGATCATGGGGTCGGGCGCCACCCGCCGCTTCTCCGCCGTCCGCTGGGGGATGGCCCGCTCGATCGTGACCGCCTGGGTCCTCACCTTCCCCGCCGCCGGCCTCGCCGCCGCCCTCTGCTTCGCCCTCCTCAACCCCGTCCTCACCTGAGGTCCGGTCCGGGCCGGCTGCTTGGGATAGTCCGTGACGAAAATGTCGCTCTCTCCCGCGCGGAACGACAGGACCGTCACGGACTATCCCGCCCAGACACTCAACTAGCGCGGTTGCGGAACAAGCGACGGCGCTGGTCGGCGCTCAATGTGCGGCGCTGGTCAACGGTCTCCGTGGGGATCCACCACGACGGCTTGTCTACGGTCCAGGCTCGGGTCGCGGTAGCGGCGAACCTCGCCCGATCTCGGGTCGCCCGCATCCGGCGTACGACGCCGTCCCGGTCCCGTGCGTCAGCCGCGACTACGGTGAAGTACTCCAGGCCGACCGAGCGGAACTCCTCCTCACGACGCACGTCGCGTCCGCGTTGGAATCCTTCCAGGTGCAGCGACCCGTCGTACTCACCCGCAACGCCGGCCTCCTCGTCGAGGATGTCCGGCGTGCCGATGTGCCGTCCCGACCGGTCGAAGACCGGCACGTTGCACAGCGGTCGTGGGAGGGCAGCGTCGAGCACCCACACCAGCCGCAGGTAGCTCGTCTCGCGCGGCGACCAGCTGTTCTCGTGCGCGAGCATCAGCGCCTCTCGACACTGTGGAATGCCGGTCCAGCCCGACTGCGTGCCGACGAAAACCCACATCTCCGCTATCGACACGAGGTCGGCCTGCATCGCCATGTCGGCGACCACGACCGCGGCGCGCACCGAGGCGGCGTACCTCATCTCGAAGCACACGGATCTGACCGCGGTCGTCAGCCTCACCTCGTCGTGGACGATGAGCTCCGTGGGGTTCAGCCGTTCCGCGCTGACCTGAATTCCCGGCTGCGAGCGAATGTCGTCGCCGGCCGTCACCAGGGCGACGGGCAGCGGGGTCTGCGCGTCGGGCGCCACACCTGTCATCCACGACGCTCCCAACCAGCGGAGCGCCGCCCAGCCAGTCACCCCGCCGTACACCGGCAACACGGCGGCCGCCTCGACGATCCGCTGCTCTGGCAGGAATGCGTCGACGTCTGACGGCACGTACAGGCCATGACTCGAACGCCGCCATGCCCTGCCCCGCGCTTGCGCCGGCGTCGGTCCGGTCAGGCCGCTCGGGTCCAACCTCATCGGATCTACGAGCTCAGCACGGCCTGTCCTCGACGGACCAGGGGTGACGTGTTGCGACCGCACCCCAACAGCGTGCCCTTCGGGGCCAGATGGCGTCGCCGGCCGTCCACAGGCTCGTCAGAACCTCCGGGTAGTCCGTGACGAATCGGTCGATCTGAGCCACCGACAACGACATGTTCGTCACGGACTATCCCGAACGTCCACAAGCCCCCGGAACGTATGACGTCAGCCGAAGCGGCCGGAGATGTAGGCCTCGGTGGCGGGCTCGTCGGGGGTGGAGAACATCTTCTTGGTGGGGTTGAACTCCACCAGGTGGCCGGGCTGGCCGGTGGCCTTGAGGTTGAAGAAGCCGGTGTCGTCGGAGACGCGCGCGGCCTGCTGCATGTTGTGGGTGACGATCACGATCGTGTAGTCGGACTTCAGCTCGTGGATGAGGTCCTCGATCGCCGAGGTCGAGATCGGGTCGAGGGCCGAGCAGGGCTCGTCCATCAGCAGCACCTCGGGGTTGACCGCGATCGCGCGGGCGATGCACAGCCGCTGCTGCTGTCCGCCCGAGAGCCCCATGCCCGGCTTGTTGAGCCGCCTCTTCACCTCTTCCCAGAGGTTGGCGTGCTTGAGCGACTTCTCGACGATCGCGTCGGCCTCGGACTTCTTCATCCGCTTGGCGTTCAGCCGGTTGCCGGCCAGGACGTTGTCGTAGATCGACATCGTCGGGAACGGGTTGGGCCGTTGGAAGACCATGCCGATCTGCCGGCGTACGGCGACCGGGTCGATGCTCGGGTCGTAGAGCGACTGCCCGTCCACGACGATCTTGCCCTCGACGCGGGCCCCGGGGATCACCTCGTGCATCCGGTTCAGCGAGCGCAGCATGGTCGACTTGCCGCATCCGGACGGCCCGATGAAGGCCGTGACCGACCGGGACTTGACCGTCATGTTGACCCCCTCCACCGCGAGGAAGTCCCCGTAGTAGATGTTCAGGTCAGAGACGTCGATGCTCTTGGCCATGATTCCTTCCCTTGCCGGCGTCTCGCTCAGTGTCCCTTGGCGGGCGCGAAAATGCGTCCGATGAGACGAGCGATGAGATTGAGGACCATCACCAGCGCGATCAGCACGAGCGCGCCGCCCCAAGCCCGCTCATAGCCGACCTCCGTCGACGAGGCGTACTGCGAGTAGATGAAGACGGGCAGGGTGGTCATCCGGCCGTCGAAGAGGTTCGTGTTGATGCCGTCGGTCGCGCCGGCGACCACCAGCAGCGGAGCGGTCTCGCCGATCACCCGCGAGATCGCCAGCACCACGCCGGTGACGACACCGGCGATCGAGGTGGGCAGGACCACCTTGACGATGGTGCGCCACTTCGGCACCCCGAGGGCGTACGACGCCTCGCGCAGGTCCTCGGGTACCAACCGGAACATCTCCTCCGACGAGCGGACCACGGTCGGGATCATCAGCAGGGTCAAGGCGACCGACCCGGCGAAGCCACTGCGGTAGGCGGGGCCGAAGAGCAGCACGAACAGAGACAGCGCGAAGAGCCCGGCGACGATCGAGGGGATGCCGGTCATCACGTCCACCAGGAACGTGATCACCCGGGCCGCGCGTGACCTCGCGCCGTACTCGACCAGGAAGATCGCGGTGAGGATGCCGATCGGTACCGACATAGCCGTCGCCGCCAGCGTGATCAGCAGGGTGCCGATCAGCGCGTGCAGGATCCCGCCCTGCTCGTCGCCGACCACGTTGAGCATCGAGAAGGTCAGGAAGTCGCCGTTGATGGCGGGCAGTCCGTTCTTGAGCACCACCCAGAGCAGCCAGATCAAGGGTGCCATCGCGAAGGCGAAGGAGACCCACACCAGCGCGGTCACCAGTCGGTCGACGGCGGCGCGTGGTCCCTCGACGAAGCGCGACCAGAGCGGCATGGCCACCAGGAACACGGCGGTCGCCGCGAGCACCCACTGGACGATGCTCCAGCCGGAGAGGATCGCCGGAAGGCCGGCGACGGCCAGCGCCATCGCGACGACCAGGACCGGCGCCCAGCGCGGCAGCCGGGGGCTCGAGATGCGCATCGTAGGGCTGCTCATGCGTTGAGCCTCCGTTGGCTGCGGCCGGCGACCCAACGGGCCAGGAAGTTGACCAGGAAGGTCACCACGAAGAGCACGAGCCCGGTCGCGATCAGCAGCGACTGGCGTTCAGGGGTCGCTTCCTTGTAGTTCAGGGCGATGTTCGCCGCGATCGTCGGCGGGCTCGCCGTCCCGATCACGTTGAGGGTGGTGAGCGGCGTGGTCGCCAGGATCATCGCCACCGCCATCGTCTCGCCCAGCGCCCGCCCGAGACCGAGCATCACCCCGGAGACCATGCCGGAGCGGGCGTAGGGGAAGACGGCGTAGCGGATCATCTCGAACCGCGTCGCGCCGAGCGCGAGTGCCGCCTCCTCCTGCAGACGCGGCGTCTGCACGAAGACCTCACGGGTGATCGCGGTGATGATCGGCAGGATCATGATCGCCAGCACGATCCCGGCGGTGAAGAGCGACCGCCCGTTCGGCGTCGGCGGCCCCGGGCCGAAGAACGGCAGGAACCCGAAGTGCTCGTGCAGCCAGACCTGGAGCGGCTGGAGGTAGGCGGCCAGGTAGCGACCGCCCCAGAGCCCGTACACGACCGACGGCACCGCAGCCAGCAGGTCGATCAGGTAGGCGATCGCCGAGGCCAGGCGCCGGGGCGCGTAGTGGGAGGTGAACAGCGCGATCCCGACTGCGAACGGCACCGCCACGATCACCGCGATCGCCGAGGCCAGCAGGGTGCTCACCACCAGCGGCCAGATGTAGCTGACGAACGACGTGAACGGCGTGTACACCTCCGGCGCCGCCGTCAGGCCCGACCAGCCCTCGATCGCCAGGAAGACGAACACCGCGAGCAGGGCGACCAGGATCAGGGATGCCGCGAACCGGGCGATGGCGGCGAACACGGCATCGCCGCGCCGGGTGGATTTCGGCGCGGTCTCGGGGCCTGCCTTCTCCGGCGAGACCGTGGTGGTCACGAGGGCTCCTGGATTGCTCGGGTGCGAAAGGAGCGGGTACGACGGCCGTCGCGAGGGCGACCGTCGTACCCGCGTGGCTCGATCAGCTGGAGATCTGCGAGACGATCCCCGTTGCCTTCGTCGACAGCTTCGCCGTCAGCGGCGCAGACCCTGCGGTAGACGCCGCGGCCTGCTGACCCTCCGGCGACACGACGTAGGTCAGGTAGCCCTTGACCATGTCGGCGGTCTTGGAGTCGCTGTACTTCTCGCAGGCCAGCAGGTACGACGCCAGCATCAGCGGGTAGTCGCCCTTGGCGGTGGCCGTCCGGTCGATGGCGGTGGCCATCGAGGTCGCCGGCTGGTTCGGGGCCGCCGGGGAGGCCTCGAGCACCTGGGCGGCACCCGTCGCGCTCGGAGCGTTGTAGTCGGAGCCGACCTTGATCGACACCACGCCGAGGGTCTTCGCGGCGGTCACCGCGGAGTCGTCGGCGTAGCCGATCGAGTTCGGAGTGCTGGTGAGGGCACCCACGACGCCCGAGGTGCCGTCGAAGCCCTGGCCCTTGCCGTTCAGGCTCGCGGGCCACGTCGAGCTCGGGGCGTCGGTCCACGCTCCACCCGAGGCCTTGCTGAGGTAGTCGGTGAAGTTGTTCGTGGTGCCGGAGTCGTCGGACCGGTGCACGGTCGCGATGGTGTCGCTCGGCAGCTTCACCCCGGAGTTCTGGTTGGCGATCTCGGGGTCGTTCCACGTGGTGATCTTGCCGTTGAAGATGTCGGCGATGGTCTTGGCGTCCAGGTTCAGCGACTTCACGCCGCTGACGTTGAACGCGACCGCGATCGGGCTGACGTAGGCGGGGACCTCGACCACGTCGCTGGCGCACGAGCTCTTGGCGGCGGTCATCTGGTCGTCGGTCAGGAAGGCGTCGCTGCCGGCGAAGCTGTAGGCCTTGCTGGTGAAGTTGGTGACCCCGGTGCCGGAGCCGACCTCCTCGTAGTTGATGGTGCCGCCGTTGGCCTTCTGGTAGGCGGCGCGCCAGGCGGTCTGGGCATTGGCCTGGGAGGTGGCGCCGCCACCGCTGAGGGTGTCGCCACCGCTCGCGCCACCACTGCTGCTGTTGTTCCCGCAGGCGGCCAGCGTCAGGCCGACCGTGAGGATGGCGACCGCGGGCAGGGCGGTCCGGCGCAGGGAAGAGCTGTTCACGTGGATGCTCCTGGTTCGGGAGGTCTGGACACCTCGGAAGTTAGGCGCGAGAGGTGGACGGTCATGGCGGTGTCGGTGAACGCCGGATGAACTCGCGGCGCCCAGTCGGCCACACACCGTCCGTGGTGGGCGGGTCGGGAGTCACGACTTCGACGGGCCGTTGGTCCTACCCCAGGCGGGATGACACGTCGGGGCCAGGTAAAAATTCGCGAATCTCTGGACGTCGGCGGTGAGGGCGCCTACTTTCGGCAGTGGGGGTACGACATTCGTGGGGGTTTGCGAGAGAGGACCCTGGCATGCGTCGCATCGCCCTGGCGATGGGACCTGTGTTCGCACTCGTGGTTGCGGCCGTCCCTGCGATCCCGGCTCACTCCGAGATCCCTGCACGCTCCGCGATGCCTGCGTCTCACGCGTCCCACTCGCGCACCCCCGCCTCGTCCAGTGGTCATGGCCTCGACACCGGGACCAGCGCCATCGGTACGACGTACGTCTCGGTCAGCTGGAACTGGATCAAGGCGGCCTCCGGGTACCGGATCCAGGTCTCCAGCAGCCAGGACTTCTCCCAGGTCGTCTCCACCCGTACGGCGCGCAACGCCTCGCACCGACCCACCGGGGGCCGCCAGGCCACCACCGTGGGCCACCTGCGCGACGCGACGCTCTACTGGGCCCGGGTCCGCAAGGTCAAGGGGCACCACCAGGGTCCCTGGTCGGCGCCGGCACAGGTCGCGACGAAGGCCCACATGCCCGACAAGATCGCGACGGTCTCCGACGTCGCCGGCGCCGGGCCCGGTGAGACCACGATCCGCTGGAAGTCGAGCGGCAAGTACACCGACTTCTACCGGATCAAGACCGCCCTGATGCCGTTCGGGAACGCCCACACGCCTGCCGTCGGACGCCATGGGCGCACCTTCACGGCGCCCGGCACCGCACGCTCGCTGACGCTGACGGCGGCCCAGACCGCGGAAGCCGGCGCCGGTCTCGGCACCGGGTTCCACCTCTTCTTCCGGGTGATGGCCGTACGCCAGGGCCCGGCCGACTCGCAGGTGCGTAAGTACGCCTACATCCAGTTCGCCACCGTGGCCGGGCAGGCGGCGACCACCACCGGTTCCCCGCTCCGAGTCGCCAACTACAACATCCACCTGCAGGTGCGCGACATCCCTGGCCACCCGTGGAAGGACCGCACCCCGCTGATCGCGGCCAACCTCGCGAGCGCCCAGCCGACCATCGCCGCGGTGGAGGAGTTCGTGCCTGCGATGTGGACCAACGGGGACGGCGGGATCGGCCTGCAGGCGGCGCTGCGCAACCAGGGGCTCGGCCGCTACCAGCTGACCCGCGACACGATCTACAGCCCCGGCGTCCCGGGCGACACGCGCATCCTCTACGACCCCACCCGGGTCCAGATGGTCAGCTCCTGCGACCCGGGCCAGATCTCGTGTGCGATCCGGCTACCCGACGCGCACACCCACTACACGCCGTATGCCCTCTTCCGCGACCTGGCGACCGGCAGCGAGTTCTGGTTCGTCGCCGCTCACCTCACCCCTGGCAACAATGCCCAGACGGATGCGCTGCGAGGCCAGCAGGTGCAGGCGATCGTGGACGCGATGGCTCGCATGAACACCGCGGGCCTGCCCGTCATTGCCGGTGGCGACCTGAACGGCGCACAGACCAGCGCCGGCCAGGACTCCCCCCACAACGCGTTCCTCGGCGCGGGGTACTACGACACGTCGGCGGCCGCCGTACAGGTCCACCTCAACTACAACACCGTCAACGCCTACAAGTCACCCGAGCGCCCGTCGGCGTACGGCTTCGGCGCCCGCTACGACAGCATCTTCACCCTCGGCATGCCGGGCGCGGACCGGTTCGAGCAGGTCGTGACCGGGGCGCCGTTCCCCTCCGACCACAACCTGGTGTTCACCGACCTGCGACTGCCGTAGCAGGCACGCTCAGCCGTGGTGCCGCTCGACGGCGCGCACCTGGCCGTGACGATGGTGGATCACCACGAGCTCGCCCGTGGCGTGGTGCTCGCGGGGGATGCCGAGCGCGTCGTAGACCGACGGCAGCACCGGCCGGTGGGTGCAGAGCACGGCGTCCTCGTCGGAGTCGACGAGCTCGTCGACGATCTTCAGCACGCTGTCGGCCGTCGCGTCCTCCTCGGACAGGGCGTCCGTGAGAGACAGCGGCCAGCCGCTGTGCTCGGCGTACGGGCGCACCGTGTCGAGACAGCGCAGGCTCGACGACGTCACGATCCGCGAGACGGCGTACGCCTCCAGGATGGGTACGGCGCCCTGGGCCTGCGCCCTCCCGGCCACCATCAGCGGTCGTTGCCGGTCGTCGGGGCGCCACGTCTTCCGGGCGCGCGCCTGGCCGTGCCGCAGCACCACCAGCGCGCGGGTCGACTTGCCGGTGTGCAGGGCCTCGGTCAGAGTGTGCCGGTCACGCTTGTAGGTCAGCCGCTCGGCCGCCTTGTCGACCTTGACCCAGGCGACCTCGTCGATCTCTGCGTTGACCAGGTACGTCGACACGTCGTGGTCGCCCACCACGCGGCCGACCCAGTAGTCGACGACCTTGGTCCGGGGGCCGCTCGGATACGACTGCCGTGACAGCGGTAAGCCGAGCCGCACCCTCAGCCCGGTCTCCTCCTCGACCTCGCGGACCGCGGCGGCGGCGGTCATCTCGCCTCGGTCCAGCTTGCCCTTGGGGAAGGACCAGTCGTCGTAGGCGGGGCGGTGCACCATCAGGACCCTGCCCTTGCGCAGGACCACAGCACCGGCGGCGCGGACGTCTCCGGGCCTGGACGCGGACGGCATGCGGCTAGTCTCACATCACCCTCGCGGGGAGGCGATCGACGGGGCCACCCCGGGCGACAAGGAGCACGTGTGCGGAGACGACTCGGGGTCGCCGGAGCGGTCCTGGTGGCACTCGTGCTCGTGGTCGGCGGCTACCTCTGGTGGCGAGGCGGCGACGACCGTACGTCGTTCGCCTGGGCCGTGAGCCACGCGCCCTCCGGCACCCAGCGCGCCTCCTGGACGGACTGGGCCGCGGTCCGGTCCCACGAGAAGGCGGACCTGACGACTCGCTCCTCGACCGCCGACCTGCGCCACTTCCTGGCCGCCGCCTTCGACGATGACCTCAGCTCGACCTCGGCCCTGGTGGGATCGGCCCCCGTGCTCCAGCAACGGTTCGGCTTCTCACCGGCGAACGCCGACTGGGAGCTCTTCAGCCAGTCCGACCAGGGTGCCGTGGTGATGGTGCACCTGCCGGGGTCCGACCTCACTGCGGTGACCGACCATCTGCGGGCCCTCGGCTACCGGGCTCCGAGCGACCCCACGGGCGTCTGGGACGGCGGCCCCGACCTGGTGGCCCGGATCTCGCCCGACCTGACCCCGGAGCTGTCCTACGTCGCGGTCGACACCGACGACTCGTTGGTCCTGGCCTCCGACTCGTCGGCGTTCCTGTCGGTGGCCCTCGACGCGGTGCACGGCGACGGCGATCGGGTGACGGGGCTCGGGGCGGTGGTGGACGATGCGGGCGAGCCACTGTCGGCGGCGGTCTACGCCGGCGACTACGCGTGCTCCGCGCTGGCCATGGGGCACGCCGGATCGGCCGACCAGGCGGAGGGGCGGCGCCTTCTCGCGGCGGCCGGCCAGGTGAACCCCTACTCCGCCTTCGCGATGTCCGATGAGCCCGACGGCTCGGTACGGGTCGCACTCGCCTTCGACGACGCCGGTCAGGCCCGGACGAACGCCGACACCCGCGCCGTCCTCGCCCGCGGGCCGGCGCCGGGCCAGGGCGGGAGCTTCACCGACCGGTTTCGGGTCGACGCGGTCACCGCGAAAGGATCGCTGGTGGTCCTGCACCTGACGCCACAGCCGGACGCGTCCGTGCTCTCGGACCTGAGTACCGGTCCGGTGCTGTTCGCGACCTGCTGAGCCCCTCGTCGTACGACGGGTCAGGCGCTGCGCCGCGGCTCGACGCCGAGGATGTCGTCGATCTCGGCGTCGGACAGGTGCTCGTCGGTCTCGCTCGCCGCGATGATGAGGTTGGTGGTCAGCTCGACCTCGCCGAGGAGGTCGCTGTCCTCCAGCGACACATCGAACTGGTCGGGCATGGACAAACACCTCTCAGACCGTCGGGGCGGCTACAGGTCGAAGGAACAGCCTTCCCTGGGCCTAGGTCCCTAAACGTCGAAAATAGCCGTCGAACAAGGGAAACGGAAAGGGGCCTCGCCCGAAGGCGAGGCCCCTTCTCATGTCCTGGGGCCGGGCTGGTGCCCGGTCACGCACTCAGAGTGCGCGGACGTTCTCCGCCTGAGGACCCTTGGGGCCCTGGGTGACGTCGAACTCGACCTTCTGGTTCTCGTCGAGGGACTTGTAGCCCTGCGACTGAATGGCCGAGTAGTGCACGAAGACGTCGTCGCCGCCGTCCTCCTGCGCGATGAAGCCGAAACCCTTCTCGGCGTTGAACCACTTCACGGTGCCTTGAGCCATGTGCTCGTTACTCCTGTTATCGGAACGAGGGGCCGTCACCTCGACGACCCCGCACCAGATGCGGTGACACGTCGCTCCGACTTGCATGGGTGGCACCCACGAAGAGAACGCCGTTGGATCACAAACTCCGCGGGCGTCAAACCTGCTGGAACCTGCACCTGTTGCAACAACGACCATACCAATGCGGGGCTCCGGGCACATCACCCGCGGGGTGTGCAGTTCCGGCGACGGCTTGATCCGGCTCACTGGAGGTCGAGGACCACCGGGCCGCCCTGCGGGTGCGCTGTGGACACCAGAGCGGCGGGCACCCGGAAGACCCGGCCCGGTGCGGCGGGCCACAGGATCCGCCTGCTCGCGAGCACGCGTCCGTCCTGGACCGCACGGACGACGGGCAGCCGCTGGTAGCGGTCGCACCACAGGAGCAGGTCGCCCCGCGGGGGAGCGACGCCGGGCGCGACGCGTTGTGGGGTCACCCAGCGGAACGGCGCGGCCGCCGTGATCCGGAGCGCCGCCGGCACCGGCTGCTGACCCGCCAGATGGGCGAGGACGCCGGCAGCGACGTGGCGTCCGTCCAGGGCCGCTCCGTCCGCGGTGTCGACGGGGTGGACGAGGTTGCCGACGGCGAAGACGCCGGCCGCGTCGGTGCGGAGCGAGGTGTCGACCACCGGGCCGAGGGTCGCCCGGTCGAGAGCGAGACCTGCCAGCCGAACCAGCTCGTGGTCGGGGATCCAGTCGCCGGTCGTGACCACCGTGTCGCAGGCGACCACGCGCCGTACCCCGGTGTCGAGGTCCTCGACCAGCACCGACTCGACGCGGCTGCGCCCGTTGATACCGACCACTCGGGTCCGGGGCAGCACCGGCGTCCGCAGTGCGAGGCGGCCCGCGAGCCGGAAGGCGAGGTACGCCTCGGCGTGCTCGAAGGTGCTGGTCAGGGCGACGGTCCGGCAGCCGGCCTCACGCAGGGTCAGCGCTGCCGACCAGCTGACGAGCTCTGCCCCGACCACGACCGCGCGTCGGCCGACCTCTGCGCGCTGGAGGTGGACGAGGTTCTGGAGCTCGCCGGTCGTGTAGACGCCCTCGGGCCGGTCGCCGGCGATCCGGCGAGCGGGTCGGGCTCGCTCGCGGGCCCCGGTCGCGAGCACGACGGCGTCCGCCTCGACCAGGTGCCGACCACGCGGAGACGTGACGAGCAGCCGCCGGTCGCCCGCCCAGCCGGTCACCTGGGACTGCGTGTGGAGCTGCGCACCGGCCTCTCGGGCGGTCTCGCTGAGTCGCCGTGCGTACGCCGGGCCGCTCAGGAAGCGGCGCAGGTCGCGCACGCCGTACCCCGGATGGTCGCTGTGCCGCGGGATGCCGCCGGTCGCGTCCTCGCGCTCGATCACGCGGACCTCGCCATCGACGAGCCCGGCGAGCGCGGCCGCGGCCGTCAGCCCGGAGGGGCCACCGCCGATGACGGCGACGCGCACCCGCTCGACGGGCAGGTCGGCGGTCACGGCGCCGCCTCCTGCTCTGCTTCAACGCCGCGTGCCAGCAGGCTGCGGATCTGGGCGCCGCAGTAGAAGCCCTGACAGCGGCCGTTCATGGCGCGGGTACGGCGCCGCAGCCCGTCGAGGTCGGCGGGCGGGATGGTCGAGGAGCACGCGTCTCGGACCTCCCCCGCGGTCACCCGCTCGCAGAAGCAGACGACGCGCCCGTACGCCGGGTCGGCCGCGATCCGGTCGGCGTCCTGGTAGGGCCGGAGGCCGGCCTCGCCGAGGTTCGGCATCCGGGGCGGCTCGGGGAGGTCGGCGCGGGGAGTGAGGTCGAGCCCGGCGGTGGCGAGCATCCCGGTGACGTGCTCGGCGATGGCCATCGCTGCGGTGAGGCCGGTCGAGCGGATGCCGCCGACGAGCAGGTAGTGCCGGGCGGGGTCGAGGTCGATCAGGTAGTCGTCCGCGTCGATGGCCGCGCGCAGCCCGGCGTACGTCGCGGTCACCTCCTCGTCGAGGAGCGCTGGCATGATCCGTCGACCCTTCTCCACCAGGAACGCGAGGCCCTCTTCGGAGGTACCGGTGGCGGTGCGGTCGGCGAGGTCCTCTGAGGTGGGGCCGAGCATCACGTTGCCGTAGACGGTGGGGCTGACCAGCACGCCCTTGCCGCGCGAAGACGGCACCGGGAGCACGATCGTGGGCACCATCGGCCGGGCGAGCTTGTCGAACACGAACAGCTCACCGCGCCGGGGCGTGACGGTGAAGCGGTCGTGACCGAACATCGCGTCCACGTGGTCGGCGCCGAGCCCGGCGGCGTTGACGACCCACCGGGCCGCGACCTCGCCCCGCGTGGTCACCACGATCGTGTCGTCGGCTCCGTGCTCGGGCAGGCGGACCGCCTCCACCCGGTGCCCGCGCAGCAGGACGGCTCCACGCCGTACCGCGTCGGTGGCCAGGGCGAGGTTGGTCGTCCACGTGCAGATGATCGACTCGCCCGGGACGGTCAGCCCGCCGAGCGCGCCCTCGCCGAGGTCGGGGACCGCGTCGTACACCTGCTCGGCGGTGACCAGCCGGCACGCGTCGTAGCCGTTCGCCTCGGCCTTCGCCTGCAGGCCAGGGAGGGCACGCCAGCTCCTCCTCGGTCCAGGCGACGAGGAGGGCACCGGTGTGTTCGACCGGGATGCCGGTCCTCTCGGCGTACGCCGAGAGGAGGTGGTAGCCGCGGGCGACCAGCCGTGACTCGAGGGTGCCGGGCTTGGCGTCGAACCCGGTGTGCAGGATCGCGGTGTTGGCCTTGCTGGTGCCGTCGCCCACGTCGTCCCGGGCTTCGACCAGGGCGACTCGCAAGTGGCTTCCGGCGAGCTCGCGGGCGATCGCGGAGCCGACGAGCCCCGCGCCGACGACCGCGACGTCGACCTGGATGACCTCAGTCATCCGGCAGGCTCCTGCTGGCCGCGACGGCGGCTCGCCACCGCGTGAGGTGGTCCTCGGCGCGGTCGGCGGACCAGGCCGGTTCGTAGACCTCGTCCGGCTCCCAGCCGGCGACCGCATCGGCCACCGGGAGCGTCCGGTCGAGGGACAGCCGGGCACAGGCCGCCGCTCCGAGCGGGGTGGCGTGGGCGGAGGGGTAGACCTCGACCGGCAGCTGCGCGAGGTCCGCCTGGGCCTGCATGAGGACCCGTGACCGGGTCAGGCCGCCGTCCACGCGGAGCCGGGTCAGCGGCCGGCCGAGGTCGTCGGCGACCAGGGAGGTCAGGGTCGCCACCTGGGCGGCGATGCCCTCGAGCAGCGCACGCACCAGGTGGCCAGTGCCGCTGCTCAACGACATCCCGGTGAACGACGCGGTAGCCCGGGCGTCCCACCACGGCGCCGCGAGACCGGCGAGTGCCGGCACGCACAGCACGCCGTCGCTCGAGGGGCTGGCGACCGTGTCGAGCTGGTCGGCGCCGGGCACCAGGCCGAGCTCGATCGCCCACCGCACGGCCGAGGCCGCGGTGTAGACCTGCCCGTCCACGCAGTACGACGTGTGGTCGCGCAGCCGCCAGGCCACCGAGGTGGTCAGCCCGGCCGAGGACCGTACGGCGTGGTCGCCGAGCTGGGCGAGCAGGAAGGCGCCGGTCCCGAAGGTGCACTTGGCGGTGCCCGCCTCCAGACACCGCTCGGCGAGCAGCGCGGCCTGCTGGTCGACGACGAGACCGGCCACCGGCACGTCTCGCCCGAACACCTGGGTGGTGCCGACGACCTCGTCGTTCGCGACGATCTCCGGCAGCGGCTCGGCGTCCAGGCCGAACAGCGAGAGCAGCTCCGGTGACCAGGTCGCGCTGTCGACGTCGAGGAGCAACGACCTGCTCGCGGTGGAGACGTCGGTGACGAACGCGCCGCACAGCCGGTGCACCAGCCAGGTGTCTGTCGTGCTGACCACACCGTCGGACGTCACGTGGTCGCGCAGCCAGCGCATCTTGGGGGCGGAGAAGTACGGGTCCAGGACCAGACCGGTCAGCTCGGCGACGCGGGCCGCCGAGTCCCGCCGCGCCTCGCAGACGGTCTCGGCCCGGCGGTCCTGCCAGACGATCGCGGGCGACAGTGGCTGCCCGGTGTCGCGGTCCCACGCCAGCACGGTCTCGCCCTGGTTCGCCAGGGCGACGGCGGCGATCGGCACGCCGGCCTCGGCGACCGCGCGCCGGCCCGCCGCCACCACCGAGTCGTACAGCGCCTCGGGGTCCTGCTCGACCCCGCCCCCTTCGAGGTAGCGCGGGTGCAGCGCCACCTCGACCAGAGACCGCACGGCGCCGTCGGCGTCGACGACGATCGCCTTGGTGCCGGAGGTGCCCTGGTCGATGGCGAGGACGAAGGTCACGCGCGACTGGTCTCGTGGTCCGGCACGTCGTACAGGATGGCGGCCGCGACCGGGCCGCGCCACCACCGTGAGTCGCGTCACGAAGCGGGTCTGCGATTCGGATCCGGGCGCCGGCGTTGCTTAGGGTTGCCGGGCTCCGGCGATCTGGGGCACGCCTCCGGTCACGCCGAGTCCTGTCCATCCCGGGGGTGCCGATGACCCGAGGGCAGGAGCGGGGGACCCGAGCAGTACCGGCCGCAGCAGCGGCCTCGGGGTGAAGTCACGTCGCACATCACGGACGTGACCAGGCAGTTTCTCACCTGAACCCGACAGCTAACTCCGCAGGCGATGGAGGAACCCATGCGCTTGCGCACGCTCATTTCGTCTGCCCTCGTGGCCACTGCGGCCGCCACCCCGGTGGTGGCGGTCACCGCTCCCTCGGACGCGGCCCCGGCCCGCGCCTGGAACCGCCTCGCGCACTGCGAGTCCGGCGGCCGCTGGCACATCAACACCGGCAACGGCTACTACGGCGGCCTGCAGATCAGCGCCTCGACCTGGCGCGCGTACGGCGGCGGCCGCCTCGCCGCGCTGCCCAGTCGCGCCTCGAAGCCGCAGCAGATCCGCATCGGTGAGCGGATCAAGCACGGGCAGGGCTGGGGCGCTTGGCCCGCCTGCTCGGCACGCCTCGGCCTGCGCTGACTCCGGGCTCGCGCATACACTGACGCGCGGCGTGGAGGGTGAGCCACCGGCTGTGCTGCCGAGGGTTCTCCGGTCAGGTCTCCACGTGCCGGGCCCTTAGCTCAATTGGCAGAGCAGTGGACTTTTAATCCATGGGTTGTGGGTTCGAGTCCCACAGGGCCTACGTGAATCACGCCTTCCTGTACGCCGGTGTCCGCACGCCGTTCGGCCGGTACGCCGGTGCGCTCGCGGGCAGCAGACCCGACGACCTGGCCGCCACCGTCGTCCGCGGCCTGCTCGACCGCGCCCCGGAGGTGGACCCGGCGCGGATCGCCGACGTGATCCTCGGCTGTGCCAACGGTGCGGGCGAGGACAACCGGAACGTCGCTCGGATGGCCGTGCTGCTGGCCGGGCTGCCGGTCAGCGTGCCAGGGGTGACCGTCAACCGGCTCTGCGGCAGCAGCCTGCAGGCGGCGATGGATGCGTCCCGGCTCGTCGAGACCGGTGACGCCGAGATCGTGGTGGCCGGTGGCGTCGAGTCGATGAGCCGGGCGCCGTGGGTGCTGCCCAAGCCGGCTCGCGGATTCCCGGCCGGCAACGAGACGCTGGTGTCGACCACGCTCGGCTGGCGCCTGGTCAACCAGAAGATGCCTGAGGAGTGGACCGCATCCCTCGGCGAGTGCAACGAGCAGCTCGCCGAGGACCTGGGCATCAGCCGGGATCGGCAGGACGCGTTCGCGGTGACCTCGCACCAGCGGGCCGCGCAGGCCTGGGCCGACGGGTTCTACGACGACCTGGTGCTCCCGGTCGAGGGGCTCACGCAGGACGAGTGCGTCCGCCGGGACGCGAGCGTGAAGACCCTGGCCGGGCTGAAGCCGGCCTTCCGCCCCGACGGCACGATCACCGCCGGCAACGCCTCGCCGCTCAACGACGGAGCCGCCGCACTTCTGATCGCCGCGGAGGACGCGGACACGGGGCTCCCACCGCTCGCCCGCATCGCGGGTCGCGGAGCAGCCGCGCTGGAGCCGCAGCGGTTCGGGATCGCGCCCGTCGAGGCGGCCGAGCGAGCGCTCGTGGCGGCCGGCATCAGCTGGGCCGACATCGGCGCGGTGGAGCTCAACGAGGCGTTCGCGGTGCAGTCCCTGGCCTGCCTCGACGCGTGGGGGATCGATCCCGAGATCGTCAACACCCGTGGTGGCGCGATCGCCATCGGCCACCCGCTGGGCGCCTCCGGCGCCCGGGTCCTGAGCACCCTCGCCGCCGTGCTGAAGGAGCGCGGCGAGCGTTGGGGCCTGGCCGCGATCTGCATCGGTGTCGGTCAGGGCCTCGCAGTGGTGCTGGAGAACGTCGGCTAGTGGACCGGGTGGCCGCGCTCGCCCGAGTCGGTCAGCCGGATCTCGGCCAGCGCCTGCTCCTCGAGCTCCGCCCGGCGCCGTGCCGCCATCGAGGCCGCGATCGAGGCCGCTGAGGCGTCGTACTCGCCCGGGTCGGAGACCAGGTCGGTGGCTCCCCGGTCGAGCCGGTTGAGCGCCGTACGCCCGAAGATCTGCTGCTCGGTGGCCGTCCGCTCCGAGCGCCCGCGCCCGATGAACGAGACCGCCCAGTGCATGAGAGCGGTGGTCCGGTTCTTGAAGCCGGTCAGGTACATCAGGTGTACGGCGAGCCACAGCACCCAGGCGATGAAGCCGGTGATCCGCAGCTTCCCGATCATCGCGACCGCGCGGAAACGGCTGATGGTCGCCATCGAGCCCTTGTCGAAGTAGTGGAACGGCTTCTGCGGAGGCTTGCCGGCCAACCGCCGCTTGATCTCCTTGGCGGCGTACTTCGCACCCTGGATCGCCACCTGCGCGACACCGGGCAGGTGGTCGAGGTCGATCATGTCGCCGACCACGAACACCTCGGGGTAGCCGGGCAGCGTGAGGTCGGGGTTCACGCCGATCCGGCCGGCCCGGTCGAGCGAGGCGCCGGACTGCTCGGCCAGCGTGCGCCCCAGCGACGAGGCTTGCACGCCGGCGGCCCAGATCTTGGTGACGGCCGCGATCTTGTCGGTGTGACCGTCCTTGTACTGCACCTCGATGCCGCGCTCGTCGACGTTGGTGACCATCGCGCCGAGCAAGACCTCCACTCCCCTGCGCTCCAGCTCGGACTTCGCCTTCGCCCCGAGCTTCTCCCCGAACGGCGGCAGCACCTGGCCGGCGGCGTCCACGAGGACGACACGCGCGTGCTTGGTGTTGATCGCCCGGAAGTCGCGCTGGAGGGTGCGGTGGGCGAGCTCGGCGATCTGGCCCGCCATCTCGACCCCGGTCGGGCCGGCCCCCACCACCACGAAGGTGAGCAGGTGGTCGACCTCGTCGCCACGCGAGGCGCCGAGCTCGGCCATCTCGAAGGCGCCGAAGATCCGCCCGCGCAGCTCCAGGGCGTCGTCGATGCTCTTCATCCCGGGCGCGAACTCGGCGAACTGGTCGTTGCCGAAGTACGACTGGCCGGCGCCAGCCGCCACGATCAGCGAGTCGTACGGCGTCACGGTCTCGCGGCCGAGCACCTGGGAGACGACCGTCCGCGAGGCCAGGTCGATCCCGGTCACCTGCCCGAGCAGGACCCGGGCGTTGCGCTGCTTGGCGAGGACCTCGCGGGTCGCCGGCGCGATCTCGCCCTCGCTCAGGATCCCGGTCGCGACCTGGTAGAGCAGCGGCTGGAAGAGGTGGTGGCTGGTCTGCGCGATGACCGTGACGTCCACGTCCGCGCGCTTGAGTGCCTTGGTGCCGAACAGGCCCCCGAAGCCGGAGCCGATCACCACCACCTGGTGCCGCTTGCTGCGTGTGAACTCACCCATGGCTCAACGATGCCTCCCAGGCCGGGCGTGCGACAATCGGGGTCCGCGTCTCGTTCCTCACAGATCTTCCGTGAGGCGAATGCGAACTCGTGTGCGAGGTGAGGTTTCAAACGCTCGCGACCTGGGTACACGAGCCGGGATTGGCGCGGCTAGCGCGCCTGGACACGTGGAGACACACAGTGCCACTGAACCGGCCTGCGGAGGCGCTCGCACCCGGCCCCCGTGGGGCCATGCAGGCGCGCCGCTGGGTGGCGGGGGTGTGTGCCGAGATCGGCCGCCCCGAGCTGCGCGAGAACGCAGAGCTGGCACTGTCCGAGGTCGTCACCAACGCCATCCTGCACGGCAGCCCGCCGGTGAAGGTCCGGCTGCGAGGCACCCGCACGCACCCGCGGGTCGAGACGTGGGACGCGTCCTCCGATCCGCCCGCCTTCCCGGCACTGGAGGTGGGCCAGGAGTTCCTCGACGAGCTCCCGACCTTCGGTCGCGGGCTCGGCATCGTGGCCAGCTCCAGCGAGGCCTGGGGCGCCGAGCTCGACGGCGACGGGAAGCTGGTGTGGTTCGTCCCGACCTCGAGCCCGCCGGCGGCACCGGTGCCCGGGGTCCTCGTCGGCTGGGGCGACGAGGCGGATGAGCCGTCCTTCGCCGACGGCGAGCAGATCGTCGTACACCTGCTGCATGTGCCGGCAGACCTGCTGCAGGGCACGCTCGCCCATGGAGCCGAGCTGCGTCGTGAGCTGCGCCTGCTGGCGCTCGCCCACCAGGACACCTACCCCATCGCCTCCGACCTCTCCTTCTTCTTCTCCGAGGTCGCACGCGACTTCCGCGGCCAGCTCGGTGGCGAGGCGCTGCTCCAGGCACTGCACACCGGCCGCACCCACCTCGACCTCGACGTCAAGGCACCGATCGACGCCGACCTGAGGTTCGGGCGTCTGCTCGAGCTGCTCGACCTCGCCGACGCGTTCTGCCGCGGCGAGCGGCTGCTCACGCTCGCCCGCTCACCCGAGCAGGTCGGGTTCCAGCGGTGGCTCTTCGGGGAGTTCGTGCATCAGGCCACCGGCAGCGAGCCGCAGCCGTGGGCGGACGACGACCAGGCGTCGCTGTCGCGCGCTCAGCCGTAGCCGAGGTCGTGGAGCCGGTCGTCGTCGATCCCGAAGTGGTGGGCGATCTCGTGCACCACGGTGATCCGCACCTCCCGGACCAGCTCCTCCGGCGTCTCGCAGAGCTCCAGCAGCGGGTTGCGGAACACCGTGATCCGGTCGGGCAGACCCGTGTGGTCCGCGGTGCGCTCGGTGAGGGAGACGCCCTCGTAGACGCCGAGCAGGTCGGGGTCGTCGGCCGGTGGCTCGTCCTCGACCAGGACGACCACGTTGTGCACGGCCGACGCGATCTCGGGCGGGATCTCGTCGAGGGCCTGCTCCACCAGGGCTTCGAACGCCGCCCGGTCGAGCTCCATGCCGTGACCTTAGCCGCGCGCTCACGCCGTACGGCGCGGCGTGGGCGAGGATGAGCGGGTGAGCGACCATCACCGGCTGCCGTACGTCGACGAGCACGCGACCACGGTCGAGGCCGGACCGGACCGCGTCTGGGACGCACTGACCACGGTCCTCGATCGCACGTTCTCGCGGCGGGGAGCGGCGGCGTACGCACGCGCGGTCGGCTGCGTCCCAGCCGATGCGTCCGGCGCCCGCCCGCTCACCGTCGGCTCCACGGTGCCGGGCTTCGCGGTCATGGCGGCCGAGCCGGGTCGCGAGCTGGTCATCGAGGGGCGGCACCACTTCTCGACGTACGCCCTCGTCCTGCGGCTCGAGCCCGACGGTCCGGGACGCACAAGCCTGCGCGGCGAGACACGGGCCGCGTTCCCGGGGCTGGCCGGCGGCGCCTACCGGTTGCTGGTCATCGGCTCCCGCGGTCACGTCGTCGGCATGCGGCGCCTGCTCACCGCCGTACGCCGGAAGGCCGAGGCGGGCGCGGCGTAGAGACACGACAGCCGGCCCGGACGATGTCCGAACCGGCTGGGTGAGCGACCCCGACGGGACTCGAACCCGCGGCCTCCGCCGTGACAGGGCGGCGCGCTAACCAACTGCGCTACGGGGCCTGGCGTGCTCTGGAGTGTGCCTCATGAGCGCTGGAACTCTAACCCATCGCCTCGGACGCCTCACAATCGGCAGATCTGCACGTCCCGCTCGTTCCCGCCTGCGACACTCACCGGCGTGAACGAAGTCCTCCCTTGGAGCTCGCGGGCCCGTGAGTCGATGGTGTCCATCGCACGCCGGGTGGGCCGGAGCATCGCGTTGCTGTGGGCTCGCTTCACCGACCTCGGCCTCGGTGCGGTCCTCCTCGTGGCCGGTGTCGTGGTGGTGGCCGGGATCGGCGTCGCGGTGGTCCAAGGCAGGAGCGGCCCGGACCCGGTGGCGTGCGAGCAGGCGGCACCCTACGTGCAGACCATCCAGCGGATGGACGGCAGCAAGGCCCTGCACCACGTCGACGTCACCCAGCTCCATCAGACCTCCGCCCAGCTCGCCACGCTGGCCGGTACCGCTCGCGGCGACGATGCCAAGGCGATCACCGACGCGGCAGCGCTCGCGGACAGCGCGGCGACGGGGCACGCGTTCGACGTGGGCAAGGTGCTCATCGAGTTCGACGCTGCCTGCTTGGGCGAAGGGGCCGGCGGTGGCGGCGCGGGCCGCTTCTGAACGTCGGGCAGGCAACACGAGCCTGCTGGTGTAATGGCCGCGAACCCCATCGACACCCCGGGGCGCAGCGGTCCACGGGTGTCGCGTCCGACGTAGCCCGAGGGAGCACCCCTTGTTCTTGACGTTCTCCACCGTGTGGTTGGCACTCCTGCTGTTCGTCGTCATCACGGGATCGGCTCTGGCCGGTCTCGGGGTGGGTCGGTGGCTGCAGCAGCGCCATGACAAGGAGTCCGCGAGCACCACGGTGCCCCCGGGCGCCAGGAGGCCCTCGAGCGTCAGGGAGTCCTCCGGCGTCCTGCAGGGCGCGCTGCTCGGTTTCATGGGCCTGGTGCTCGCTTTCGGCCTCTCCCTCGCGCTGGGGAGGTACGAGTCGCGCCGCGACGCCGTCGTGAACGACGCCAACACCATCGGCACCACCTACCTGCGTGCTCAGACGTTGGCCGAGCCGATGCGCAGTCGTTCGTTGTCGCTGTTGAAGAAGTACACCGATGTCGAGATCCAGCTGACCAGCGAGAAGCCGGGCAGCGCGTCCGCAGCTCGCACCATCGCCGAGGCATCCGCCCTGCAGCGGCCGCTCTGGTCGATGGCTGCTCGGGCCGTGCAGGAAGCACCGATCGCCACCGCGCCGCGGCTCTACGAGGACAGCCTCAACGCCATGATCGACCAACAGACTGTTCGCGTCTCCGGGTTGGGCAACCGAGTGCCGACCGAGGTCCTGCTGCTCGAGCTGGTCGGGGCGGCGCTCGCGATGTTCCTACTCGGCCTTCACGTGGGTGCGCTCGGCCGCGGCCTGATGCCCATCGTGCTCGCATCAGGTCTGGTTGCCGGCCTGCTTTACGTCACGTTCGACCTCGACCGGCCGACTCGTGGACTCATCGAGGTTCCGGCCACCCCGTTGACCGTGTTGCGCGCCAGCATGGAACTGCCACCGGCCGCGGGTACACCTCGCTGATCGGACGTTGCCCCACGGGACTCGAAACCGCGGCGTCCGCCGTGACAGGGCGGCGCGCTCACCAACTGCGCTACGGAGCCTGGCGTGCTCCGGTTCGACACCCCCTGGGGGTGTCGCCGAAGCTGCGGTACAGTCCCGGCGGGGGCTCGAGGACTCCTTCCGTCGCGAACTGGGAGGAACCATGAAACGCACCCTTGCGGTGTTCTGTGCGGCTGCGATGATCGCTTTGGTCACGACCCCGCAAGTCTTCGCCGATTCCGGCACCATCGGCGGCGGAACCGCCGTGACGACGACCTTGACCGGGCCCACGAACGGCGGGTCGTACGTCGCCGGCACCGGGATCCCGGTCAGTGGCACGGTCGATCTCGGCCAGGGCGCCGCGGTCAAGAACACCGACCTCGCCTTCGTTCTCGACACGTCCGGAAGCACCGCCGACGCATCGGGCCTCTCCTGTGGGAGCGTCCTCAGCTGCGAGAAGGCGACGACGCAGAGCGTGATCAGCTCGGTGACGGGTGTCCGTTCGCCCATCGCGGCCGTGGGTGTCGTCGCGTTCCCCGGCACGGCGTCCGTCCCGCTGGTCTCTCCCGCGGCCTTCACCAACGACCTCAGCGCCTTCACGTCATCGGGCGGGACAGAGTTCAACGTGGGCATCACCCGTGGGCGCGACATGCTGACTGCGCCTGGCACGGCGCCTCAGGACGTCATGGTGCTGGTCACCGACGGTGACGGCACCACGGTCCCGGTCTCGGGCGTGGGCTCCATTGTGATCAAGGCGTTCGCCATCGCCGGCGCAGGGTGCAGCGCCACCCTCCAGCAGGCGGTCAGCCAGGGCGCACCCGGTAGCGGGTGTGTGGTCGTCTCCTCCCTCGGTGCCCTGCCGGACGTCGTGGGCAACACCATCGACTCGACGCTGGACAGCGTCGACATCACCGTCAACGGCTCCGTCGTGCAGACCCTGCCGGTCACGGCGCACGGCCAGAGCTCGACACCCTTCTCCACGACCCTCAGCGGACTCGCCGTCGGCAACGGCCAGAGCGTCTGCGCGGTCGCGCACGCGACGGACGCCGGCGGTTCGGGAACCGTGGGCGACTGCCACACGATCAACGTCCTCCCCGCAGGCACCGTCGTGGTCGACTGCAACGGGACGGCCACCTGCACCGCGACCGCGACCGATCCGGGCAAGTCGTCGCTGGTCTTCAGCGCACCGGGTGAGTTCAACGAGATCGTGAACATCGCTCCGGCCGCCACCGGCACCACCGAGTGTGGCGGTTCGCCCTGCAGGACCGGCTACAACATCGGCTTCCCGACCAACAGCCCCGGCGGGCCGGTCGTGAGTGCCGAGGTGACGACCGCACAGAAGGTGTCCGTCGCGGACCGCGTCAAGGCGGCCGTCTTCCTGGACAACACCCGGGTCACCGCCCAGTGCAACAACCGCCTCCTGATCGCCAAGGTGCGCGGCATCCTCGGCGTGGCGGAGCCGATTCCGTGCATCACGATCACGTACACCTCCGACGGTCGCGTCGACTACTTCCTCAAGTTCAACGGCGACCCGAAGGTCACCTTCCGCTGAGACCGAGGCAGGTGTCGGACTGAGGCGGTTGCCCCGGGCTACCCCGCGGCTTCGACCGCCAAGCCCGGGGTCAACGGCTCCGGGCGAGCGCCCAGTCCCAAGCGCGCCTCGATGGCCCTGCCCTCGGTGACGAGGGCAGGGTCGACCGGCTGTCCCCTCCAACCCGAGACGAGCTGGAGGGCGCGGATGGCCAGCGCGATCTCGTGCTCGGCCTCGTGGTCCCGGCCGAGCTCGAGTGCGTGTGAGATGTCCGCGATGCCGTCGTCGTCCGCCAGGACCACCCGGGCTGTCCCGCGCAGCCGGTAGATCGCGGGCAGCAGATGCTCCAAGCCGGCCTGGGAGGGGTCACTGGCGATGATCGTGTCCAGAAGATCGACCGACTCCGCCGCCCGTCCGCTGAGGACCAGCAGCTCGGCGATCGCGACATCGGTCTCGGCGACATCGGCCGGAGCCCGGAGCGCCGTGAACTCGTCCCGGGCCCTGCCCAACAGCTGCTCCGCCTGCTCGAACGCACCCGAGCGGCATCGACACAGCCCTCGCAGCCGGTCGGCGAACGCCACGCTCCACTGGTCGTCCGACGCCGCCCACACCGACCGCGCCGAGGCGAGGAGGACGTCGGCCTCGTCCAGCGAACCCTGCTCGAGCAAGACCTCCGCGAGATTGGCGTTGGCGGTCGCGACCCCGGCCGGGTCGCCGGTGCGTTCCCGGGCGAGCCGGGAGCGGCGGTAGAAGGAGACCGCATCGTCCCACCGACCCGCGAAGAAGGCGTACGCACCCAGGATGTTCGCCGCCGTCGCCTCGCCGGGAATGTCGCCCAGCTCACTGTAGATCTCCAGGGCGCGTTCGGTCCCGGCATGGTCGAGGCCGTCCTGCAACCGACTCCGCGCGAAGTCCAGGGTCATCAGGGCCCGGGCCAGGGTCGGCGAGTCACCGGACGGACCCGCACGACGTACGGCTTCTGCAGCCGCTTCCGCACCCGACGCGAACTGACCCTGGCGGACCCGGATCGCGGCCAGCCAGGCCCAGAGCTCGGCCCGCACCTCGTCACCCGCACCGTCGAGCGGCTCCAGGACGCGGAGTCCGCGGCGTACCGAGCGAACCGCCGTGACGTAGTGGCCGAGCTGCTCGTCGATGAAGGCGCTCTTCAAGAGCATCCTGGCAACGACGATCGGGGTGTCACTCGAGAGCTGACGCGCTGAGACGTAGGCCGCCCGGGCCCCGACCAGGTTGCCGGTCAGCTCCTCGACGTCGCCCAGGGACTCCAGGGCCTGGACGTGCAGTCGCCCGTCGACGTCGATCCTTGTCGCCGACTGCAACGCTCGCCGGTAGAGATGGGTGGCCTCGACGTTCGCGTAGACCGCCTTGGCCTGGTCCCCGGCCACGGTCGAGAAGCGCCACGCCTCGCGATGCCGGTCGGCCCGGTAGAAGTGCAGCGACAAGAGCGGTGCGACGTCGTCGACGTCCTCACCGGCGCGGGCCAGGATGGACTCGCCGATGCGCTCGTGCAGCTCGCGCCTCGTCCGGAAGGGCAGTCCCTCGTAGGCCACGTCGCGGACCAGGCCGTGCCTGAACCAGACCCACCCCTGCTCGTCGGTCCGGAGGAACTCCGTCAACCGAGCGAGCTGGTCGGCGCCGAGACTCGGCCCTTGGGTCGCCACGTCCGCGACATAGGCCCGGTCGAAACCTGCGCCGAGCACCGAGAGCTGACGCAGGAGGGTCCGCTCGGAGGTTGCGAGCCGGTCGATGCGAGCCGTCAGCAGGCCCTCGACCGACGTGGGCAGTGACTCGTCGTCGCCACCTGCCTGCACGGCGTTCACCAGCTCGAGGAGGAACAGCGGGTTGCCCCCCGAGCGTTCCACGAGCGTCGCGATCCGGTGCTCCGGCAGCGGCGCGGAGACGGTCAGCTCCGCGACGAGCGCCTGGAGCTCAGCGGTGTTCAGCTGGTGCAGCTCCATCAGCACGTCGGGGGTGCGGATCTGCTCGGTCGGCCCTCCCGGATCGGGACGTTGGGCCACGATCACGACCCAAGGACGCGCAGCGAGGTCGGTCACCAACGCATCGACGAGCTGACACGAGGCGTCGTCCATCCATTGCGCATCCTCGATGCACAGCACGACGGGGTCGGTCAGGACGCACTCCAGCAGCGTGAGGACCGCCGCCTCCAGCTGCTCCCTCCGGAACTCCGGCTCCAGCGCCAGCACCTCGGCGGAGGGCTCGATCGGCACGCCGCTGGCGGTGCCGATCAGCGACAGCCAGGGCAACAGCTGCGGCGAACGCTCGGTGATGATCCGCCGTAGGTCACGCTCGCCGTCGGTCTCCGACAGGGAGAGCAGACTTCCCAGCAGACCGAAGAACGGAAAGTAGGGAGTGGATGACTGGTAGAGCCGGCAACCCACGCGGTGGAAGTCCGACGACGGGGCCGCCGCCTCGAACTCGTTGAGCAACCGGCTCTTACCCGCCCCCGGGTCCGCGAGCAGCTGCAGGTAGGAACCCGACCGCTCTCCCGCCGAGGCACACGCCTCCCGGAACGCTGCGAGCTCGGAGTCGCGTCCCACCAGCGGCACGTCGGCGGACGCCACCTCCGTGCGTACGTTGCGCGCCCCGCCGACCTCGAACGCCGTGACCGGCTTTGCCTTGCCCTTGACGTGGAAGGGCTCGACCGGCGTGAGGTCGAACAGCGTCCGCGACCTGTCGAGGACCGGCATCGTGGCGTAGACCGTCCCCGGGGCTGCCTTGGACATCACGCGTGCAGCCAGGTTCACCGGGTCGCCCATCGTGATGAACGTGGCCCGCGATCCGCTGCGGATCTCCCCGGTGAACACCGAACCGCTGTTGACCCCGGCGCGCAGCACCAGTCCCACGTCGCGCGAGACGATCTCGGCCAGGGCCAGCAGCATGTTCTCCTCGTCCTGACCCGTGCTGAGAGGCGCTCCGGCACTCAGGTAGAACTTGCCGCCGTCGACCGCGAGGTCCGCGGACTGGAAGCAGATCTCGCGTGGGTCGAGGGCCTCCTGCGTGGCCGTCATCAGCGCGTCGAGTCGCCGGGCGGCCTCGTCTCCCCCCGACTGCTCGATGATCTCGTCCAGGCCGGAGTACTGGACGAACGCGACTGTCGCGGTGCGGTGCTCGGAGTCGATCCGGCCCTCCGCAACGGTGCGGTGGAGCCCGGCCGCGACGAAACGCGCCATGCCCTCGGGCGGCGGCAGTGCGGGGCGCTCGTACGCCGGGGGCTCCACGGTTCCGACAAGTCGTGGTGCCGTGCCGCCGCGGACGGTCAGGTTCCGAACGTCCAGTGCCCCCGCCGTGGCGGGGCCCACGAGGATCTGACCCCGCTGGGCGGCACTCTCCAGCCTCACGAGCTGCGAGGCGGCGGCACCTCCCAGCACCAGCTGGCGATGCGACCGCCCCACGAGGAACCAGTCGAAGTCTCCGCTGTGGACACCCACCGTCAGGGAGAGCTGCACGCCCGCGACGGCGCGCGTCATGTCTCCGAGGGACCGGATCGTCGTTCGCATCTCCAACGCCGCGGCGGCCGCGCGCAGCTGGTGACCCTCACCCCGGAAGAAGAGCAACACGGCGTCGCCGCCGAACTGGATCAGCGTGCCGCCGTACGAGCTGGAGACCTCCAGGAGTCGGGTGAAGCAGGACTCGATGACCTCGACGATCGTCTCGGCCCCGACCTTCCCTCGCTTCGAGAGCCTCTCGGAGATCTTGGTGAAGCCGGAGACGTCGGCGAAGACGAGCGTCCCGGGAAGAGACCGGTGCAGGCCCGTGGACTCGACATCGACGGCGGCCAGCTCACCCACCAGCTCGGGCACGTAGGCCCCGAAGGGGTCCACCCCGTTGCCCATCGCGTCACCACCGTCGTTGGATGTCTCGGCCTGCCCCATCCGCCCGATCAGTGAGAGACGTTCCTGCCCGCGGCGAATCTACCGGGCCGGGAGGGCGACGACCAGGAGAGGGTGGGCCGACCGGACCGACGAGACCGTGGGCCGAGCTGGC
>CAWCNW010000014.1:0-9674 GCA_963796975.1 uncultured Actinomycetota bacterium | reverse complement strand
CTGGGCGAAGGTGTGGTGGTCGGTGGGGTGATCCGGCACCGTGATTGGTGTCGGTGACGTGGAGTTCACCGGCGCATCCCTGGTTCCCGTTGGGTCACCGCCACGACCGCGAGACCTGGAGACTTTGCCTGGCTGGAGCTCGCCTCGAAGTAGGCAAGATTCAACAGGTCGGACGGCCATCAGCTCGGGCGGGTGGTCGTTTGTCGCGTCTGGACCCATTCGCTCATACACATGAGCGCAAGCGCGGACAGCGGCTAGAGAGTGCGATTCGTGAGTTGTGGGCTGGCAACTATTGCTTGGTGCGAAAAATCTCATCGTCGTGATGTCAGGCTCCTGCCTCAGTAGGACGATTTCCGCGCTCGGTGTCTCGGTGCTCACCACGGCTATCGCCGCAGGATGCGGAGGGAAGGCCGACTCGACATCGCTCGGGAACGCCCCACAGCCGACGACCAGCACCACACCGAGCAGCGTCGCTCACAGCAGTGCGGCTTCGTCGAGTCGTCTAGGCGTCACTGGGCGGTGTTGTGCGCGAGGATGGATGTCAGTACTCTTTAACTATGATGATAGATAAGCCGGGCGACCGCAACGCGACCGATCGGTCGTCACCGATTGCGTTCACGCTCGATCCTGGATCGGGTGTCCCGACGTATCTGCAGCTGGTCCAGCAGGTCGAGCAGGCGCTGCGTTTGGGCTATCTGCAGCCGGGTGACCAGTTGCCGAAGGTGCGCGAGGTGGTGGCGGAGCTGGCAATCAACCCGAACACCGTGATGAAGGCGTATCGCGATCTGGAGGGCAAGGGGCTGACCGCGGGACGGCCGGGGCAGGGAACGTTCATCGAAGGCACGTTGGACCAGGTCGACCTGGTGGGGCTGACCGGTCTGAGGAAGTCGTTGCTGGCATGGCTGTCCGATGCCGATTCGTCCGGGCTTGGTCAGGACGGCATCGTCGCCTTGTTCTCCAGCACCTTGCGGGATTTCGCTGAACGTCGCGGGCAAGACGGCGCCCGCGACGTGGGGAAGGCCGGCCGTCGCTCGGAAGGGGGCGTCGCATGAACGTCATCGAGACCCGCGAGCTTGGTAAGCGCTATCGCCGGGTGACCGCCTTGGCCGACTGCACGCTGGCCCTCGCAGAGGGCCAGCTCGTCGCGCTGGTCGGCCCGAACGGGGCTGGCAAGAGCACCCTGTTGAACCTTGTGGTCGGTCTGGCCAGGCCCTCCACCGGAGGGGTGACCGTCTTGGACGGGCTGCCAGCGGGATCTCGGGATGCTCTGGACGGGGTTGCGTTCGTCGCCCAGGACACGCCCCTGTACCGCTCTGTGTCGGCCGCCGACATGATCCACCTGACGCGCAACCTCAACCGGCACTTCGACGATGCCTACGCCCGTGCTCGACTCGCGGACCTCGACATCGCGCCCCGTCGCAAGGCCGGCTCGCTGTCGGGGGGTCAGCGTGCGCAGCTGGCGCTGACCCTCGCGCTGGCCAGACGTCCTCGGCTCCTGGTGCTCGACGAGCCCACCGCGTCCCTGGACCCGCTTGCACGCCACGACTTCATGGCCGTCGTGATGAGGGCCATGGCCGAGGACGGCGTCTCGGTCCTGCTGTCCTCCCATGTGCTCGCTGAGCTCGAGCGGGTCGCGGACTACCTCGTGCTGATCTCACGCGGCCGCGTTCGGGTTGCGGGCGCGGTCGAGGAGCTGCTGGAGAGGCACCGGCTGCTCACCGGACCCCCGGACCATGCACCGGATCCGAGGTGGCGGACCATCCAGAGCATCAGGGCTGGAGCCCACCAGCATCTGCTGGTCGAGTCTCCGGCCGGCGCCTCGGCCCCATCTGGCTGGGAGGCTCGCCCGGTCAGTCTGGAGGAGCTGGCTATGGCCTATCTCCGCGAGGACGCCCAGACGTCTCGACCCGCCTCCCTGGAGACTGTCCGATGAGTGCCACCGACCTCGACGTCGTCCCGCCGGCCACGGCGGGGCCCGTTCCGTGGCGCAGCCTGGCCTGGGTCACCTGGCGGCGTCACCGGAGCACGGTTGTAGCCGTCCTTGCGGTGCTCGGCCTCACTGCGGTCTATCTGCTCATCACGGGTTTGCAGATGAGGGCGGCATGGCGGACGGTCCAAGCGTGCAACCCGCACCGGTCCCGCGCCTGCAGCTTCGCATGGACGAACTTCCACGACACCCACGCCAACACCGGCATCCTCAGCGCCCTGTTCCTGTTCGCTCCCCTCTTGCTCGGCGCCTTCGTGGGGGCACCACTCATCGGTCGCGAGCTCGAGACCGGCACCTTCCGCTACACCTGGACCCAAGGCGCCGGCCGAAGCCGATGGGCGATCGCCATGGTCTTCACCGGAGTCGCCGCCGTCGCGGTCCTTGCCGGAGCTTTCGGGGCCCTCGTCGCCTGGCACGATCGACCACTCTGGCAGGCCCAGATCACTCCACGGCTCCAAGCCAGCGAGTTCCCCACCACGGGGGTCGCGATCATCGGCTGGAGCCTGGCGACGTTCGCCGTCGCCATCCTGGCGGGGCTGCTCTGGCGCCGCGTCCTGCCCGCGCTCGCCACCGCCGTGCTGGCCACCTTCGGGCTCGCTTTCGCCGCCTCCAAGCTGCGACTCCACTACCTGACACCCCTCAAGACCAGCAGCCTCGACTACATCCCCGGGTCGCAAACAATCTCCCAATGGTGGGAGAAAGCCGGAACCCGGGCCAGCACAGCAGAGCTCAACGGGGTCCTGCGAGCCGGTCACGTCCAACAGATCCAGAACAACGGCGGAAGCAAGGTCACCGCCACCGCCGGACCCGGGCAAGGCACAGACCCCTTCACCTACCTGCTCCACCACGGCTACACCCAATGGACCAGCTACCAGCCCGCGGGCCGCTACTGGACCTTCCAATGGATCGAATTCGGCTGGCTCACCGCCATCGCCCTGCTCCTCATCGCGACCACACTCGTGCTCCTGCGACACCGAGACGCCTAGCCCGCACGCCAACACGCAGTAGCTCGACTCGCAGAAGCGACACCCGAGGAGCCCACCAGCGGCGATGCGACGCGGGTGAGAACGCGCCGAGCCCCGGAGGAATGACTGTGGCAGATGCGGATCCGTGTAGGCGACCAGGGCATGGGGAGCTGTCGAGGCCCGCTACCTTCGCGAGGTGGAGATCATCACGCGCATCAGATCCGGTCACGGTGACTTCGTTCTGTTCGCGATCACCCCGCCGAGGCGGTCGACGCCAGCTGAGCGGCTCCCTGAGATCGCGCGCGCCACCGTCGAGCGGCTGGACCACCTCGACCTCGACGGTCTCGTCCTGTACGACATCGATGACGAGAGATCGCGCCACCCGGGCGAGCGCCCGTTTCCCTTCAGCCCGACCGTCGACCCGTCCGAGTACCGGACGGAGCACCTCCAGGCGTGGCGAACGCCGGCCGTTGTCTACCGCGCGGTCAGCAAGTACCAGCGCGAAGAACTGCGAACGTGGTTCACCGAGCAGGATCCCCGCCGAACGTTGACCGTGCTGGTCGGCGCGGCGGCCAGCGGCACCACCCCGCCCGTGTCCCTCGCCGATGCCCAAGCGCTGCGGACAGAGCTGAACCCGGAGCTGCTGCTCGGAGGAGTGGCGATCCCCGAGAGGCACAGCCGTCGCGAGAACGAGCACCTGCGCCTGATCGCGAAGCAGGAGGCGGGCTGCCGGTTCTTCGTCTCCCAGGTGGTCTATGACCTCAACGCTGCCAAGAACCTCGTCTCGGACTACCGCTACGAATGCGAGTCCCGTGGACTGGCCCCGGTCCCGATCGTGGTCACGTTCTCCGTGTGCGGATCGATGAAGACCCTGGAGTTCCTTCGCTGGCTCGGCGTCGACGTCCCTCGGTGGATCGAGAACGACCTCCGGCACTCGACCAACCCTTTGGCCGCCTCCCTGGAGCACGCGCAGGCGACGGCGGTCGAGCTCATCGACTTCTGCCGCCGCCTCGGAGTGCCTTCGGCCTCAACGTGGAGAGCGTCTCCATCCGTCGTGAAGAGATCGAAGCTTCCGTGGACCTCGCTGCTCGACTGACGACCTACCTACGGGCCTAGTCGAGACCCTGGGACGGCTCCGGACAGCGGGCTCGTGCGTAGGCCACGCCGTCTCAGTCAAGGCCGACCTAGATAGCGCTGCCCAACCCGGCGGAAAGACGCAACCTCGCGTCGGGGCGAGCCTGCGTCTCGAGACTAGGGTCGACTGAGTGCACATCGACCGCATCGATCACCTCGTTCTCACAGTCGACGACGTCGAACGGACCATCGCCTTCTACGTCGGTGTGCTTGGCATGACCGAGGTGACCTTCGGCTCGGGCCGCACAGCACTCACCTTCGGGTCGAGCAAGCTCAAGCTCCACCAACGCGGGCGGGAGCTCGAGCCCAAGGCCGCAAGGCCGACACCGGGAAGCGCCGACCTGTGCCTGATCGCTGACGAGCCGCTGGAGTCTGTCGTGGCCGATCTGGCTGCTCGCGGGGTGCACATAGAAGAGGGGCCGGTTCCACGCACCGGTGCGCGGGGTCCCATCACCAGCGTCTACATCCGGGATCCGGACCAGAACCTCATCGAGCTCTCGAATTATCTCGAGGACTGACGGGCAGCCGACTCGCGACGGTATGGGGCACCTACTTCGAACCACACCGGCAGGTCTTAACGCATGAGGTGATGATCGGACTAGTTATCCCGTACGATCCACGACTCGCGCTCGTTAGGACGCACCTGCAGACGGAGGGCGCTTCTTGCGAGGTCATGAACGTCTGTGGGGCCACAGGCGTGCCCCTGGTCATGAAGCGTGACCGCGTTATCGGTCCGGCCGGGCAGGGATCCGGCCTGATGGTCGCGTGTGGGGTTCAGCGAGTCGTCGGGTACCCGGCGGTCCGGGAGGCGGCGGGAGTCTGCAGATGAGTGGTCTGCCATTCGTCGAGCCGGCTGAGCCAGCCATTGGCACCGATCTCGTCGTAGGTCGCACGGGCAGCCGCCAGCAAGGGGGCGGCCTCCTCCTCACGGTGCTCAGTGGCCAGCCAACAGGCCAGCTCCTCCTGGGCCTGTGCGTGGAAGCCGACCGCGCCGAAGGCTTCGAGGGCCTTCATCCCGGTGCGCATCTCGGACTCTGCGAGCTCGGGGTCCTTGCCGCGGGCCGCCGCGAGTAGGCCGTTCAGCCGGTGCCACTGGGCGGCTACGGCGGGTGAGCGTTGTCCGGGCAGGGCGGTGGTCACTGGCGCGAGGAGTCGCTCGGCGAGGTCGAGCTTCCCTGCGCGCAGTGCGGCGAGGACGAGGGGCGGCCAGAGCAGGAAGAAGTCGTCTTCGAGGCTCGAGGCTGCGAGCAGGTGGGTCAGGATGAGCGGGGCGAGGCCTGTGGCGTCGGCCTGCTTGTCGGCGGCGATCGCACGAGTCAGGTCGGCAATGCCCAGCCAGGCGAGGTTGTTCTCGGAGTCGGTGTCGGTGTCCTGGACGGGCGGGGGAAGGGCTTCTCCGCGGGCGTCGTCGAGCCAGACCTCGAAGGTGCGCCAGGTGATTCGCGCTTGCGGGTCTGTGGCCTCCAAGCCCTGGGTACTCAGCTCGGCAACCTCGGTCAGTCGTCCAAGGGTCCACAGGCTGATCGCCATGTTGGACGTGGCGGCGTCGGCCAAGGTGTGCAAGCCGGCACGTCGGGCAGTATCACGCGCCTGTTGGGCATGACCGAGCGCGATCGGCAGGTCGCGGCAGTTGAGGAAGGCAGCCAGGTTGTGCAGGGCCCGGACCAGGGGAAGCGGGAGGTCGTGCTCGCGGGCGATCACCGCGGCGCTCTCCAAGAGGAGGACGCCGCCCCGGTGAGCCCCCGCGCTGAGGTACCCCGTGCCGAGGGCACCGAGCGCTGTTGCGAGGGCCTCAGGGTCGTCGAGCGCCTCGGCCAGGATGAGCATCTCCCCGGCATACTGGATCTCGATCCTGATGTCCGCCAGGCCAACGTGGGCATCCCTCAGGGCGCGGGCCAGCTCGAACCGTGCCCGTTCTGCGCCGGCCACGCCGTCGAGGGCGTGCCACCTGGGTTCGGCGATGGCGATGGCGGCCGCCGAGTTGTTCCGGTATGTGGAGTGGCTCAGGGCCGCGGCAGCGCGTCCAGCGCCGATGGGGTCGTGCACCTGGTCGAACAGCTGGAGCGCGGCCTCCGCATGGCCGCGGGCCTCGGCGAGGTGCCCCGCGTCGTCACCGACGCCGGCCGCGAACAGGTGCAGCCGGGCCTCGTACTTCTCCTCCTCGGTGTGGAGGATCGCTGCCTCCAGCAGGCGTTCGGCCTCGCTGGTCGCGCCGACGCGGCGGGCCCTGACCGCAGCACGCTCCAGGTAGGTGCAGGCTCTGGCGGTCAGGGTGGTGTGGTCGGGATCGTTGGGTGCGCCTGCTTCGACGGCGTCGAGGAGGTGTTGGGCGATGACGACGGCCAAGTCGTCACTCGGGTCGGGGAGTGCGGCGAGGTGCTCGGCGGCAGCGAGGTGCCGGGCCACGCGGTCGCGGCGGGACAAGGTGGCGTAGGCGACCTGCCGGACCACCGACTGGACGAACCGGTACTGTCCGCGCTCGGCGCTGAACCGGTCGGTCTGCACCAGGATGATCTCCTTACGGCGCAGCGAGTCCAGCACGTTGTGGAGATCTTTGGGGTCAGCGCCGAGGGCGAGCAGCCCGTCGAGGGTGAAGGACTCGCCCAGCACGCTGGAGTCGGTGACGACCCGCCGTTCCACCACAGTGAGTGCGTCCAGCCGGGCCGCGACGAGCGCCTGCAAGGACGCCGGCGCACCGATCGCGTCGAGGTCCAGGGCAGCGCTGTCGGCCGGAACGTACTGCCCGCCGCGGGGGACCACCAGGTCGCGGTCGATCAACGCCCTGACCGTCTCGACCGCGAACAAGGGGATGCCCTCGGCACGGTCCACCAGGGCCGCGCGTGAAGCGGGCGGGAGGCCGGCCACCAGCCCGTCGACCAGGCTCGCCATCGCCACGTCGTCCAGCGGATCCAGACGCACCACACTCGTCCGGCGTCCGCCCAGCGCCGGCCGCCTGGCCAGCAGCTCGGGACGGGCCAGCGCCAGCACGAAGATCGGGGCCTGCGCAGACGACATCAGGTGGTCCAGGAAGTCCAGCAGACCCTCGTCGGCGTGCTGGGCGTCGTCGAGCACCAGCACCACCATCTCGTTCTCGGCGAGGTGCTCCAAGAACGCCGTCCACGCCGCGAACAAGTCCTCACGCGCGAACGACCCACCCGCGCCGGCACCGAGGAGCACCGCGAGCCGGGGCCTCAGCCAGTCCCGGTCACTCTCCTCGGGCACGAACTCGACCAGCCCCGCGTCGAGCCGCTCGGTGACCGTGTTGCCGGCGTCGGCCTCGACCAGACCGAACCGGGTACGCATCGCCTCGGCCAGCGCCCAGAACGCGACCCCGTCGCCGTAGGACAGGCAACGGCCACGGTGCCACTTGACCAGAGCCGCCAGCCCGTCGACGTACTTCTCCAGCTCCCAGGCCAGCCGAGACTTCCCCATCCCAGCCTCAGCGTCGAGGACCACGAGCTTGGGTCGACGCGACTCCTCAGTGCTGTGAAAAAGGTCCTTGATCAGACGCAGGTCCGCGTCCCGCCCGGTGAAAGGGGCTTCCAGCCCGTCGACCCGTTGGCCACCCCCGACCTCTGCGACCACGATCCCGGCCGCCCACAACCGCACCGGCTCCGCCTTGCCCTTCAGCTGATGCTCTCCGGTTTCGGTGAACGTGATCGCGGCACTCGCCAGCGACCGGGTCGCCTCGTCCACCCACACCCGCCCGGGCTCAGCGGCGGACTGCACCCTCGCCGCTGTGTTCACGGCATCCCCGGCGACCATGCCCTCGGCCGTCGCGCCGACGGTGACAGCCACCTCGCCGGTCACGATCCCGACCCGCATCGCCAATCCCGGCGCGCCCACCTCGTCGCCCATCGCCGCCACGGCGGCGACCAGCTCCAAGCCGGCTCGCACCGCGCGTTCGGCGTCGTCCTCATGGGCGACGGGCACCCCCCACACCGCCATCACCGCATCACCGATGAACTTCTCCACCACCCCGCCATAGCGGCCCACGATCACCCGGCACTGGGCGAAGTACGCCGACAGCAGCTCACGGACCTCCTCCGCATCCCTGCTCTCCGACAACGGCGTGAACCCCACCAGGTCCCCAAACAACACCGAGGTCACCCGCCGCTCCGCCACAGGTTCACCAGGCAGAGGTGGCACTCCTGGCGAACGCGACCCAGCAACCGCGAGGAGGGTCCCGCACTCCGCGCAGAACTTGCCGGTGTCAGACGTGGTCCCGCACGAGGGACACACACGCGCCCGGATCGGAGCCCCACACTCGGGGCAGAACTTCGCGCCAGCGGGCAGCACCGCCTCGCAGACCGAGCAGTGGTTCACCCTGCCGCACCCCCCTGCCGACTGGACAGCACGCCCATCCCGAGGTTCCCGGCAGACGCTACTACTCTCGACCCCGATGCGAGGCCAGATGGCTGGGCCAAAGCGATCGGACTACCGATCCGATCGCATGCAGACCAGCGCCACTGAGCACCTCGAGGGCAGTCGCGTTCTCGGCGGTTCGAACCCGCGTCTTTCTGGGCGGTGTGCCCTACTTCAGCGATCCCAGGCGGGCAGTCATGCGGGAGGCAAGGCTGCGGCTAGCTTCTGCTGGAGCTCGTCGACTTGGGAGTCGAGTGGGCCCTCCGCGCTCAGCCGGGGGTAGAGCTTCTTTGGCCAGAGGACCTCGACGCCCTGGATGGCGAAGGTTCCGCCGATGAGCGGCCAATCTGCCTCGACGAAGCACAGGACACCCGTGACAGGAATGTCCTCGCCGAGGATGCCGCGGACCAGGGCGACCTGTTTGAGCACCCCGTCAACGAGTTTGGTCTGGTCGCGGGTGCCGACCATGAGCTTCTCGATGCGCGGGCGGAGGATGCCGCCTTCGACTTTGAGCGACGGCCGCTTGTCGCGGTACTGCTTCGGGTCGATGACGTAGATGCCGGTGGGGGTGATGGCGAGGTGGTCGATGTTGGCGCGGGTGCCGGGGATGCGGCGGTCGTGGAGCACGCGCATGGTGTCGGAGGAGAGCTCGTTGAGCCGTTGACCGACGCGCTCCTCGCCGATGGCGCCGGTGTTCCAGGCGGTCGTCGACTGCGGTTCGTCACTGACCGCCAGGATGAGGCCGCCGAGCTTCGGGTGCTTCTCGCGGATCCGCGTCTCGCGCTTGGCCCGGCGGCGCTCGAACTCCCGACGGGCAGAGGCGCCAGGGATGCCGACGTCGACTTGGTTTCGAGACGGGCGCAAAGCGCCCTCCTCAACCAGCGTCGGGCGGCGGAGAGCGCCCTCCCCAACCAGCGGAGGTACGGGGGCGACGGGGGAGCAGTCGAGGCAGCGCACGGTCTTCGTCGACCGCTCGTAGACCGCCTCGGTGCGGGCCGCCAGCTCGGTCCCGCAGAGCCGGCAGACGCCGGCGTACCGGAGCTTCATCTGCTTCTCGTCGAGGGGTTCAGGCACGGCTGGACGCTAGCGGCGGCAACGCCTCTTCGGTGGCGGTTCGCACCGATCGCCGACGGTAGTTGAATCTGCAAGAGTATTTCTCTTGCGGACTATCTGCGGACTACAACCGTGTGAAAATCACGTTTCCCCAGGTCAGACCCGGTTTG
>CAWCNW010000013.1:0-14010 GCA_963796975.1 uncultured Actinomycetota bacterium | reverse complement strand
CATCCTCGGGTTCCGGCGCCCCCAAGAACACGGTTTGACGGGTGCTACGTGCGGCCAGGTCGCGACAGGTCGATCCGCCGTCGACAACATAGCTCTAGTAGCCGATCACCTGTGTCGTGCGATCGACGGCCGCTTCGCCCGCGCACGCAACGAGGAAGTGTGCGACGTCGGCGTGGTTCAGTTTCTTTGCCGGGTTGATGCCAATCGCCACACCGTGCTTGTAGCCGCCTCGCGCTGGCCCGTCGGACAGGGAGGGCGCGCGCACGATCACCCACGCGAGGTGGCTGCGCCGGATCGTCGCTTCGGCGATGACCTTGTCGTCGTACAACTTGCGGTTGAGAGACCGAAACAAGCCGACAGCCGTCCTGGCGACGAACGACAAGCCTTCGCCATCGGTCGTCATGAGCCCACTCTCGAAGACAAGTTTCGGCACGGCCTCGTCCTCACAGGCGCCAACGATGTTCGCTATGCCTTCGGAAATCAACGTGCCGGGCTTCTTGTCGTTCGCGGGTCCGAACGCCGAGATCACAGCGTCAACGCCCGCGATTGCTGCACGGGTGGACAGGGAATCGAGCACGTCGCCCCTAGCGATCGTCAGCGCCGGGTGCTCGGTCGTGATCGCATCAGGCCGACGGGCCACTGCCACGACGGTGTGCCCCGTAGCGAGCGCATGATCGACGACCTGTCTGCCGGTCCGGCCGGTCGAACCGAACACTGCCAGCTTCATGGCGCGAATCGTACGCGGCACAGCGGTCCGGGCACTGGGGCCGCCGGAACCCGCAGACATGGGGGTGCGATGGATGGATGGACGCCGGCTTGCGGCGGATAGACGCGACTGAGGTCGGCCATTGCCAATCCCGAGCGTGAATGCGCGAATACGCTGGCCGAGTGAGTCGGCTCACCTTTGACGCCCGGGAACGTTCCGGCTTGTGCGACCTCCTCGACGAGCTCGGCCCGGATGCCGCCACGCTCTTGACGCCGTGGACCACCCGGGACATCGCGGTGCACCTTTACCTACGCGAGCACGATCCCGTGGCCGGACCAGGGCTGGTGATACCGGGGGCGTGGGCGCGCCTCGCCGAAAGACATCACAGGCGGGCAGCAGGCCGGGACTTCTCAGAGCTTGTGGCATCGGTTCGCTCCGGACCGCGCGGAGTATTCCGTCTTGGCTGGCTCAGGAAGGTGCCGAACCTCAATGAGTTCTTCGTGCATCACGAGGATGTGCGCCGCGCGAACGGTGGCGCACCTCGAGACTTCGACCCAGCCATGAAGCAAGCGCTGTGGGCCAACGTCCGGAGTGGAGCGCGGATCCTCGCGCGTCGACTGCGTGGGTGCGGCCTGGAGTTGCATGATCCGTCGACGGGGGAGACCGTCCGCGCCCGTGGCGGTGAGCCCATGGTTCGTGTCTCTGGCGAGCCAGGTGAACTGCTGCTCTTTCTCTTCGGGCGCCAGGACGCCGCCGTCGTCGAGGTTGACGGCCCACCGGAAACCATCACCAGGGTGAGGTCAGCACGGCTGGGAGTCTGAAAGGCCCTATTGCCCTCTGGGCAAAGGTCGACTCGCGGCGGTAGGACGCCATCTCGTGGGTGGCTGGGCTGGCGGCTCCGGGCGTTGAACGCCGAATGACGTTGTCCCCGGCGGGGTACCGAGGGCTATGCATGTCAGGACTATTGGCAATGACTCGGTCGGGCGACTCGAGGTCGGGGCGATCGGACTTGGCCTGATGACGTTCGACCAGACCGGTTCACAACCTCGAAACCAACTCGTGCAGACCGTCACGGCCGCTCTGGATGCCGGTGTCACCTTCTTCGACACCGCTGACGCCTACGGACCGGGTGATGAGCTGGGAGCGCACGCTCAGGGGGAAAACGAGCGACTCATCGCGTCCCTTTTGGACGAGCTCGGCGTCCGCGACAGGGTCGTGCTGGCCACGAAGGGCGGGCATATCCGCACAGACGGTGGCGACTGGGCCGTGGACAGTTCCCGCTCCCACCTCGAAGAGGCGGTCGACGACAGCCTGCGGAGGCTAGGAGTCGAGCAGCTCACGCTGTGGCAGCACCATCGGCCGGACCCGAACGTGCCGTACGACGACCTCCTCGAGACACTCACCGGCATCGCGGACTCGGGCAAAGTCCGCATGATCGGCCTCTCCAACGCCGACGAGGACCAGATCAGGGCCGCGCACAAGGCACTGGGCGATCGGCTCGTGAGCGTGCAGAACCAGTTCTCCCCCGCGTTCCGCAGCAGCCGCCGTGAGATCGAGGTCTGCGAAGAGCTCGGTCTGGCGTTCCTCCCGTGGAGTCCTCTGGGAGGCTTGAGCAACGCCAAGCAGCTCGCCGAGGGGCATCCGGTGTTCGCTGAGATCGCCCAGAGCCGTGGAGTCAGCCCCCAGCAGGTCGCCCTGGCCTGGGAGCTCGCCCAATCACCGGTCGTGATCCCGATCCCCGGCGCCAAACGCCCCGAGTCGATCCGCGACTCGGCATCAGCGGCCGACCTGAGTCTCACCCAGGAGGAGCTGCAGCGGCTCACCGAGGAGTGAGAAGGTGCTCTCCGGCGCCGAGCGTTCCGGAGCTCTTGGCAAGGTGCTGGCCGCTTGCGAGCCCGGGCCCGAGTCCCCGAGTCCCCGAGTCAGATGGTGATCGACGGTCCGGTTGGTAGGCGGTTCCGTCCTGCTTCTGAGCCTGCGAAAGCGCACCGCGGCGACTATGCCGCGAGCGTCCACGCGGACGGCTCATCTCAGGCGCGCTCGCAGGTATCGTCTTCACGTGAGTGATGACTGGCGGATCATGGCGGCTGAGCGACTGCGGTCCCTGCTCCTGCGGGCCGAGCCTGACATCGTCGAGGAGGCCAAGTGGCGTAAGGCGTCCAACCCCGACGGTGTGCCGACGTTCTCGTGCGACGGCATCGTCTGCACGGTCGAGACCTACAAGGAGAAGGTGAAGCTCACCTTCGCCAAGGGCGCCTCGCTGGAAGACGCATCCGGTCTGTTCAATGCCAGCCTGGATGCCGGCACGCGACGCGCCATCGACCTTCACGAAGGCGACAAGCTGGACGAGGACGCCTTCGTCGCACTGGTCCGGGAGGCCGTCGCTTACAACAGGTCCTGAGCTGGCCGATCGACGCACAACGCCACGAGATACTGAGCGGGTGGCCTGCGGCATGGGCCCAGCCCAGGACACGTTCGATCGCGGCGAAGTGACGCGCCCGGCGCGGGCGAGGAGGCAGCCGGGGCTGGTGGCCGTACGCGGATAGGGAAAACTGCGGCCATGACGGGAAGCGCGGGCCAGGACGGGAGTCGTGGCGAGCGGCGCTGGCCGATGGCTGCTGCCGCTGCGACGGCGGGTGGGCTTCATCTGCTGTTGCCGGAACGCTTTCTGTTGGCGCCCCACTGGCCGTATCCAGTGTTCCTGGTCGTCTTCCTCGTGGTGTTGATCGCTGGTGACCCTGGGCGCATCGACCGGGACCGCCCCTGGCTGCGGGTGACGACGGGGCTGATGATCGGCCTGATCACGTTGGTGAACGCGGTGTCCGCAGCACGGCTGGTTGCCGACATCCTGGCGAACAGGTCGTTCGGGTCCGCCGAAGAGCTGTTCGCGACCGGTGCGATCGTGTGGCTCATCAACGTGATCACGTTTGCCCTCTGGTATTGGGACCTCGACGGTGGTGGGGCTGCCGCGAGAGCGACCGGGCCGCGGCACGCCAACCCGGCGTTCGTGTTTCCCGAGATGACACTGACCGAGTTCGCGACGGCCGACTGGTTCCCGCAGTTCGCCGACTACCTGGCGCTCTCCTTCAACACAGCGACAGCGTTCGGTCCCACTGATGTGTCAGCGATCAAGCGGTGGGCGAAGCTGATGATGATCGGGGAAGCACTGATCTCGCTCACCCTCGCCACCCTGGTCATCGCACGGGCCGTGAACATCCTGTGAGGCCAGCTAGACCGAACTGCTCGCTGCCTGCGGGACCGGCACATGTCAGAGCCGGTGCCTGACGAGGCGAATTGCCGGCTGTACCTCAGTTGCTCCGAGTCCTTGGACGGCGGCTTCAGTCCCCTACCCGGCCGGTGTCGTAGGCCCACATGGCGATCTCGACCCTGTTGCGGGCGCCGATCTTGGTCAGCAGGCTGGCGACGTGGGTCTTGGCGGTCGTCAGGCCGATGAAGAGGTCGGCGGCGATCTCGGCGTTCGTGCGGCCGCGGGCGACCAGCGCCAGCACCTCCTCCTCGCGGTCGGTAAGCGGCTCGATCGGTTGGGTACGCCGGCGCGACGGTTCCCTGGCGGCCAAGGTGGACAGCAGCCGTCGGGTGATGTTCGGCGCGATCAGGGCGTCGCCGGCGGCGGCGGCATGCACCGCCTGGACGAGCAGCTCCGGCCCGGCGTCCTTGAGCAGGAAGCCTCGGGCCCCGGCCCGGAGCGCGCCGTGCACGTACTCGTCGAGATCGAACGTCGTGATCACCACCACCGCGAGCGGGTCCTGGACACCCCGCCCTGCGAGGAGCTCGGTCACCTCGATCCCGTCGAGCCCGGGCATCCGGATGTCGACCAGGCACACGTCGGGGCGGAGCCGACGCGCCAGCTCGACCGCGGCGTGGCCGTCGGCAGCCTGGCCGACGACCTCGATGCCGGACTGCGCGTCAAGGATCATGGACAGGCCCGTCCGCACCAGATCCTGGTCGTCGGCCACCAGCACGCGCACCGTCATCTGCCTACCTCCGTCGGCAGCTCGGCGTCGACCGCCCACCCGCCTCCGGGCGTCGGCCCGGCACGCAACGTGCCACCGAGCAGCTGCACGCGCTCGGTCATCCCCAGCAGCCCGAAGCCGTGGCTCGCCGACCGTGCCGCGTCGATCTGACCGTCGTCGGTCACGCGTAGTCGCAGCCTTCCTGCACCCTCGACGACACGGATCTCCACACGCGAGGCGTTGCGGGCGTGCCGCAGGGCGTTCGTCAGCGCCTCCTGCGCCAGCCGGTAGACCGCCGCGTCGACCTGGAGCGGGAGTTCGTCCAGGACGTCGGGCAGCTCCACGTCGACGACCGGGACCGGGTCGCGGCGGGCGAGGGAGACCAGGTCGGCAACGCCGGGCTGGGGGGCGTACTCCGCCGGCGCTCCGTCGCGCAGCACCCGGACCATCGCACGCATCTCCGCCAGCGTGCGCGATGCCTCCCCCTCGATGGCCGCCAGCGCCTCGAGCCCGGCTTCGGGTCGCCGCCCTGCCATCGCCCGGCCCGCCTGCGCCTGCACAGCGATCGCCGAGACGTGGTGGGCGACCATGTCGTGCAGCTCGCGCGCGAGGCCGACCCGCTCCTGGCTGCGGATCTGGTCCAACGCCCGGCGCCAGCTCTCGGCGCGGTAGCGGAACGCCGCTCCGCCCGCCGCCGCCGCCGCCACAATGCCGAACCCACCAAACACGTCGGACGGGCCGGTGTAGGCGGCGACCGTGCCGATTGCCGCGGCGACCAGCACCAGAGCCAGCCCGATCACGATCTCGCGCCCTGACCCCCAGCGGACCAGCGCGTAGACGAGCACCAGGATGTAGATCATCGTGTCGAGGCCCACGTTCGGGGCGCCGGCCGCCAGGGTCGCCAGCCCCAACACCATCGCGGTGCCCCAGGACACCACGACGCAGGCCAATGGGTGGGTACGCCGCCAGAGCAGCACCGGCGCGAGTCCGACCGCCACGATCGTCGCGAACGGCCGCCAGGCGACGTCGCCCCGGAGGACCCCCTCGAGCAGCGCCGTCACCATCAACACCCCGACCAGCACCCAGTCGCGCCACACCCGCTCGGGAGCGTCGGCGGCGCGGGGCTCGGCCCACAGCGAGCGCAGGGCGTTGGTGATCACGCACCCAGCCTAGGGACCGCCGAGGCGTCGGGGACCGACCGAGAGAACGAGACGCCAATCCTCATAAAGGCCGAGCCGGATCCGGCCTCGGTGCCGATGCGACCGGGCCGGTGGTCCGAGAGCGTGGAGCAACCGGGCGGCGAGGCCGACCATCGAGCAAGGAGTAGATCCATGTCACGGTTGCTGTACCGCTGGGGACGCTGGTCGGCCACCCGACCCTGGATCGCCATCGGAGCGTGGGTGCTCCTCTCGGTCCTGGTCGTCGCCGCCTCGGCCGGTTTCGGGAAGCAGCTGGACGACTCGATGGCGGCGCCCGGGACCGATTCCCAGGCCGCCGCCGACCTGCTGGCGGGCACCGACAGCGGCGCCGGCGGGCTCACTGCCTACGTCGTGGCGACGCCGAGGCAGGACGGTGAAACCTTCGTGGACTCCCGGCGGGCCAGGGCCGACCTGGATCGGCTGGAGTCGGCCGTGGGTGAACTGCCGAAGGTGCTGGGCACGACCCAGGAGGTCTCGCCGGACGGCCGGGTCGCAATGGTGCGGGTGCAGTACCCCGAGATCGGTGAGCTCGCCGTCTCCGACCTGGACGCGCTCAAGGCCGTCCTGGCGGAGTCGAGGTCTTCGTCGTCGCTGCGCCTCGAAGCGGGCGGTGACCTCTACTTCAGCTTCGAGCAGCCGCCCGCCAACGTGGGCGAGGTCCTCGGCCTGGTGGTCGCAGCGGTGATCCTGGTGGCGGCGTTCGGGTCCTTGCTGGCCGCAGGGCTGCCGCTGGTGGTGGCGCTGTTCGGGCTGCTGGTGGGCGCCAGCCTGATCCCGCTGCTCGGAATCCTCATCGACGTCCCGGTCTGGGCGCCGGTGATGGCGGCCATGGTCGGGCTGGGTGTGGGCATCGACTACGCCCTGTTCCTCCTCTCGCGTCACCGGGAGCACCTCGCCGCGGGGGTCCCGGTCGCCGAGTCGGTGGGCCGCTCCCTGGCGACCGCCGGACTGGCCGTCGTCTTTGCCGGCGGCACCGTCGTGGTGGCGATCCTCGGGCTGGCCTTCGCCGGGCTGCCGTTCGTCTCGGCGGCTGGTGTGGGCATCTCCGCGGTGGTGCTCGTGATGGTGCTCGCGGCGATCACCCTGCTGCCGGCCCTGCTCGGGCTGGCCGGACATCGGCTCCAGACCCCCCGGCTGCGGCTCCGACTCTGGCGCGGGAGGCGGCAGCAACCCGGACCCGGGGCCGACGCCGCGGTGCTGCGGTGGTCCCGCTGGGGTGCGCACGTCACCCGGCACGCCGCGGCGTACACCGTCGCCGGCACCATGCTGCTCCTCGCGCTCGCCGCACCCGTCCTCGCCCTGCGGCTGGGACTGCCGGACCAGGGCAGCTACCCGCAGGCGCGTACCGAGCGGCGTGCCTACGACCTGGTCGCCGAGGGCTTCGGGCCGGGCGCCACCGGGCCCATGGTCGTGGCAGTCGACGTCTCGCGAGACCGGTCGGTGGTGCAACCGTTGGTCTCTGCCCTGGCTGCCGACCCGGGCATCGCGTCGGCCTCAGCCGCCCCGGTGGATGCGACATCCGACGTCGCCGTGATCATCGCCCAACCGACGACCACACCTCAGGACGCCGAGACCGCACGCACCCTCGACCGGATACGCCGCGAGGTGATACCCGCCGCGCTGGGGAGCAGCCCGGCGACCGCCCATGTCGGCGGCTACACCGCCACCATGTCCGACCTCAGCCAGCGCGTCGCGGACCGGCTGCCGATCTTCCTGGTCGCGGTCGTGGCGATGTCATACCTGCTGCTGATGGTGCTGTTCCGCTCCGTCCTGGTGCCGCTCAAGGCGGCGGTGCTGAACCTGTTGAGCGTCGCCGCGTCGTACGGCGTGCTGGTGATGGTCTTCCAGTGGGGCTGGGCCGCGAGCCTGATCGGGTTGGAGTCGACCGTGCCGATCATCTCGTTCATCCCGCTGTTCATGTTCGCCATCCTCTTCGGGCTGTCCATGGACTACGAGGTCTTCCTGCTCTCGCGGGTGCGCGAGGAGTACCTGCGCACCGGCGACAACGGCTACGCCGTGGTGCGAGGGATCGGGGTCACCGCGCGGACGATCTCGTGCGGTGCCGCGATCATGGTGTCGGTCTTCATCGGCTTCGGGTTCGGCAACGACCCCCTCCTGAAGATGCTCGGCCTCGGCCTCGCGACCGCGGTGTTCCTCGACGCGACCCTGGTGCGCCTCGTGCTGGTCCCCGCGACCTTGAAACTGCTCGGCCACGCCAACTGGTGGCTCCCGGCGTGGCTGGACCGGCTGCTGCCGACATGGGACCTGGACGGCGCGGCCGGCAACCTTCCCGCTCATGAGGAAGCCAACTCGGACCAGCGGGTTCCCCAGCGCCCGGCACGGACTGGGTAGGTCCGCATCGGCCAGGAGGTTGGGCTGGCCGTCGGCAACGATCCGGGTGGAGTGCGGATGTGGGCCGCACTGATCGGCAGCCCTCGTCATATCAGCCCGAAGCTGGACTCCCGCCCCGAATCGAGCACGGTTCCATCTACCAAGCCTGAGCGCGCGCACCGCAAGCACGGTCAGGCTCGTCTGACCGCGCAGATCCGTGCTGCCGGCGCCTCTGCATGCGAGGCTCGCTGGGCAGCGCGCTCCGTTGCCGCATCACTCTGGGCGGTTCGACGCAGCCTCTGTGGGGAAGTGGCGTCCTTCCCCGGCGCACCTACATGCGGCCGCAGAGTTCGCCAACACGTGACCGCGTTTGGGGTGCTGCCGAATGCCGCGAGCGCGCCGCACTTGTTCCCCAAGTATTCGGTCAGAAGCCCACGTTCGCGGTCAAGGCAGAGCACGAGTCGGCTCGCCGCGGCGCGGTGTCTGCGCAGGTCAGCGCATGGGCTTGGGCCGTGCTCGGGCCGCACGGGGCTGAAAGGAGCTGCAGGAACTTCCAGCTCCTTCAGGCCGAGCTTGACCAATGTGCAGGTGCGCGACGGGACGTTTCGCGGCTCGCGGCGTGCTTGCTCGCGAGGCACGGCGGACGTTGCGGTACCGCCCAATCCCGGCGAATGACGCGAGTCACGCGGGTCTGGTCGGCTGCCCGCTTGGTGGTGAGCTCTGAGTGTGGGCCCAGGCCAGGCTGCCGTACCCGACGACGAGGGCGATGTTGACCGCCACGGCGAGCCAGGCGATGTTGCCGATGTGGGCGACGGGCCAGGCGACTGCGGCGATGAGGACCAGGGTGGCCTGCCAGCGGTGCCCGAGCCGACTGAGGCCCCAGGCCATGAGGGCCAGGGACAGGGGGAAGAACAGTCCGTAGGGCTTGATCAGGTTGGCGGCGCCGGCTTGGTCGACGAGAGCGGTGTCGCCCAGTGAGGTGTGGATGGTGTCGAAGCCGTAGGCGACGTTCCCTGCGAGCCCGATCGTGCCGGTGATGATGATGGACAGCGCGAGGATCGATTCGCGGGGCAGCCAGGTCGCGATGCGCCACACGACGAAGCCGTACGCCGTGGCTCCGATAACGTGCAGGACCCCGGCCGTGGCGTTGTCCCAGCTCGTGGCGGCGTAAGTGGCGTCAGCAGCCAGGTAGAGCAGGGGGGCGAAGAGCAACGATGCGGTCAAGAATCGTTCGGTGGGGGTTGTCGGCGCCAGGCGCTCGCCTACCGGTGTGTCGGTGACACTCATCGCAAGTCCTCTCGCAGGTAGTGGGTCGTTTCTCCGATAGTCGTCGACCGAGACGGCCGCCGATACGGGGGTTTCCCTGGACGTGAGAAGCGAGCGACTCCAGGGAAAACCCTGCATGCCGCGCCGGACGACCGATGACACGATGTCGCCGTGGTCCCTCATCCGCCTCGTGGAGTCGTTCCCCTGATGCTGCTCAGTAGCGCGGTGGTGCTGGTGGCGCTCGGACTCGGCCGTGGGGTCTGGGTCGAGAACCTGCACAACGGGCTGCTGGCCCTCGCTTTCACCGGCGTGGGTGCCTATGTCCTGTTCCAACGGCCGGGGCACCGGGAGGGCGTGCTCCTCATGGCGACGGGAGTCGTGGAGGCCGTGATGTTCTACGGCCGCCAGGTCGGCCACACACCGACCGACGGGGGCGGCGCCTGGTTGGCCTGGTGGGGGGTCTGGCCGCTCGCGCTCTGCCTGACGTTGGCCACCCTGTCGATCATCTGCTTCCCGGACGGACGACTACCGTCGCCGCGTTGGCGTTGGGTGGCTTGGGCTGTGGTCGCGCTCGCAGTGGTGTGCTCGACACTGTCGGCTCTCTGGCCTGTGGAGTACGCGGCAGTCGGGGTGACCGTGGACCACCCGCTCCACGTGGGTGGGTACGCGGTCGCTTCCGCGGTCTGGTCCCACCTTGCCCACCCGTCGTACGCCGCCTTCCAAGTCCTCTGGGTGGTCGTGGTGGTCCAACGCTGGCGGGTGGCGGAAGGACACGTGCGTCAACAGTTGGCGTTGGTTCTTGTCGCGGCGACTGTTTCGCTCGTCGCGTTGCTCGTCGGACTGGTCTGGTGGGGCAGTCCCGCGGCGGGGCTCCTGGCAGTGTCCCTGGTGCCGGTCGCCGCCGGCTGGGCGATCGTGCACGGCCAACACATGACGGCGTACTCCGCGCTGAGCTGGCTCTCCCGTGCCCAGCCGGGGTCTGACGACCTGCCGGCCGGAGTCACACGGGCTGTTTCGGAGGCGCTGTTGGGGCCTGCGGCACTGTGGATGGGGACGCCGGAGAGCCTACTCGCCGTGGCCGTGTGGCCAGAGACGAGCGAGGAGCTGGTGCCGATCAGCTACCCCGCCCTCGAGGCTTCCCCAGGGCTGCACGTCCAGCCGGTGTGTCGCGACGGCCAGCTCCTCGGCGCAGTCAGCGTGGAGCGGCCCGACGCGCTGTCGCTGGCTGAACACCAGCTACTCCTCGACCTTGCCGCCCAGGCGACGCTGGTCATCGAGCACCTCACTCTCGCCGACCTGGCGGCCAGCCAGTCCTTGAGCGGTCACCTCGACACCCTCAGCCCTCGGGAACGCGATGTTCTGCAGCTCATGTCGCAGGGACTCTCGAACGCCGCCATCTGTACGGAACTTCACCTGAGCATCAAGACCATCGAGCCCGTCGTCAGCACCATCTTCACCAAGCTCGGGTTGCACGCGGACTCCGCGAGCAACCGCCGCGTCCTGGCCGTGCTCGCCTACCTTCGAAGCTGACATGCCCAACCTCGTTGAGTGACCGGGCCGCAGCCCCGGCGGAAAGACGCATCCTTCTGGTCAGAGGTGCCAGCGCCGCCCGGCGGCCGTGCCCCGCTGTGAGCCAGGAGCCGAACGAAGACCAGAACTGGGGGCCAGCGTGTCTGGCTGGAGACAGCCCGTTCAGGACAGGGTCGCTCGCTGCTGGGGCTCGAGTCAGCGGTTGATGGAGGTGTGCAGTGGCAGCTTCCTGGAGGAGTCCCCGACGAAGAGCCGGTAGGTCCCAGGTGCGATCCGCCACCCGCTGCCTGGGTTCCACGCGGCGATGTCGTGGCGGCCGAGCTGGAGGTCAACGGTCCTGGTCTGGCCCGGAGCAAGGTAGACCTTGTCGTACGCCTTGAGCTGCCGGAGCGGCTCGTTGGCTGCGCGGGGAGCGCCGACGTAGAGCTGGGCGACCTCGGCGCCGGGTCGTGAGCCGGTGTTGGTGACTCGGGCGGTGATCGTGTAGCCGTGCTCGGTGGGGGTGACGTGGAGGCCGGAGAATCTGAACGTCGTGTAGGACAGTCCGAACCCGAAGGGGAACAGCGGATGTTGGTGCGTGGCGTCGTACCAGCGGTAGCCGATCAGGGTGCCTTCGCGGTAGTAGACGTTGGTGCCGTCGCCGGGGTACTCGGCTCGGGTCCGGGCCGGTCCCTGACGGTCGCTGGCAGGGAAGGTGACCGGCAGCTTGCCGGAGGGGTTGACGTCGCCGAACAGGACCTGGGCGATCGCGGTGCCGGCGGTCTGACCGGGGAACCACACTTCGACCACCCCGGCGACTTTGGACAGCCAGGGCATCGTCACCGCGCTCGCCGTGTTGAGGACGACGATCGTGTGCGGGTTGGCTGCGGCGACGGCGGCGATGAGCTTGTTCTGGTCTGCGGGCAGGGCGAGGGTGCTGCGGTCCCAACCCTCGCTCGCCGGAGCGGAGGCGACCACCACCGCGACGTCTGCGGCCCGGGCCGCATTAGCGGCTGCGCTGACGAGCTGGTTCTCTTGGGGCTGCCAGCCCAGGTGCAGCCCAGCGGTGACTGCGAAAGCCTCCACGGTGACGGGCTCGTGAAGGTAGGGCGTGACCACGACTCGGATGCGGTGAGCGCCTGCGGTCAAGTGGATGAGCCCGTTCTGGGTGGGCTCGAAAGTCGGCTTGAAGGTGACCGTCCGCTGGCCGTCGATGTAGACGGTGACGTGGGCGCCGGCCTGCAAGGAGAACCGGTAGGTGCCGGTGGCGGGCGCGGTGAGGGTGCCGGCGTAGCGGGCCGACCACACGCTCGTCGTACCGACTGCTGCCGGGTTGCCGTTGTAGTCGAGGCTGGGGACCGTCTCGGTTGCGATCGGAGCGCCGCTCAGGTCTGCGCTGGCGTAGTAGGTCGCGGTGAGCCCGTCTCCGAACGCGCTGGCCGGCACCGCGGGCAACGGGTTGGTGCCCAGCGTCCCCTGTGCGTAGGTGACCGAGCTGCTCGCGCCGGCGCGGGTGGTGATTCCGGCGATCGGGGTGACTACCGGCTTCGAAGGTGTGACGGTGGCGGAGCCACCTCCGGTGGTCAGCGGGTTCTTCGCGGCGTCGCCGATGACGGCGATCGACCCGGAGTGGCGGCTGGACAGGGGCAGCGCGCGGGCCCGGTTCTTGAGCAGCACCGACCCTTGGGTGGCGATCCGGGTCGACAGCTGCTGGTGGGCCGGGGTGCTGACGTTCGAGTTGAGCACGGTGGCCGGATCCGGGGTGGGGTGGTCGAACAGGCCGATCCGGAACATCGCGGTCAGCACGTGGCGCACCATCCGGTTCAGCTGCGCGGTGGCTACTTCACCGGACTGGACGGCGGCCTTGAGCTTGGAGTTGAAATAGGACCCGAAGAGCTGGTCGATCGGGCTGGGGTTGTTGTCGTCCGCGGCCCCGGGCATCTCGAGGTCCAGGCCGGACCGGGCGGCCTTGACCGTGCTGTGCAGCGCGCCCCAGTCCGACATCACCATGCCGTCGAAGTGCCAGGCCCTGCGCAGGGTGCCGATGAGCTCGCGGGCGTTCTCACACGCGTAGTCACCGCCGATCCGGTTGTAGGAGCACATGATCGCCCCCGCGCCCGCCTTCACCGACGCTCTGAACGCCGGCTCGTAGATCTCCTTGCGCGCCTTGTCCGAGACGACCACGTTGATCGAGCTGCGCTCGACCTCCTGGTTGTTGGCCACGAAGTGCTTGGCGGTGGCGATCACGTGCTGGTGCTGGATCCCTCGGATCTCGGCCGCGGCCTGGTGGCCGGTGAGATACGGGTCCTCGCTGAACGTCTCCGGCGCGCGCCCCCACGTCGGCAGCCGCAGGATGTTGATCGTCGGTGCCAGCGCCACGTTGTGGCCCTTGCCGGCCTGCTCAGCGCCGTAGGCGAGGCCGTAGCGGTGGGCGATGCGCGTGTCCCACGTCGAGGCCAGGGCCGCGGTGTCGGCCCACTGGGTGACGCCCGTGCTGTTGTTGCCGACACCCAAAGGGGAGTCGGCCAAGTAGACCGTCGGGATGCCCAGCCGGTCGTTGCCCGGGATCTTGCCGGCGTACCCCGCCGTGGGGTCTGCGAACAGGGGATATCCAGCGCCGTGCACCTCGTTGATCTTCTCGTCAAGGGTCATCTGATCCACCAGGAGCTGAGCCCGGTGGGTCGGCGAGAGGTGAGGATCCATCCAGGCACGGCTCTCAGCCGACACCGACGACACGGGCGCAGCCACCCGCGCGGCCGCAGCGCCCACGCCCACCGACCCGCTGAGGACCGGAGCGGCCACCATCGCGGTGAACACCAGCCCGGAGATTGAGACTGTGGCGCGGACGTCTCCTCGGCTCATGACGACTCCTCAGTCGGCCAGATGTTGCGGAACCGTTACAGGGCGTCGTCCCCCGAGAGACACCACAGACATCCTGCGCCGCGGAATCCCACGACGCCACACCCCAACAGGCCAAATGAGTAGGCCCCGCCCAGCACGCGGCGGTATGACGCAACCCTGACAG
>CAWCNW010000012.1:0-358615 GCA_963796975.1 uncultured Actinomycetota bacterium | reverse complement strand
GGCCTGCTCCTCGACCGGGTCGAGGTCGCGCCAGCCGTACTCCCGGATCCACTCCACCGGCCCGACGATGGTGGTGGCGAGCACGAACTGAAACTCGTCGTTGGGAATGTCGTAGTGGCCGTGGATGCGGTTCAGTCGACGGAGCGTGGCGTGACCGCGCTCGGAGTCGATGCTCTCGATCGACGCCTCTTCTGCGACCAGCAGGGTGTCGTCGTACCGCTTGACGCCGTGGTGCTCGAACTCGCCGGTGCGGTCGAGCAGGGCGGAGATGGTGGGGATGCCGTAGTCGCGCAGGAAGGCGACCCCGGTGCCCTGGGTGTAGTCCCAGGGGAACTCGTGGCGGCTGACCAGCCACGCGATCTCGTCGCGATCACGCTCGGGGTCGAGGGCGCGGATGTGGTCGCGGATCTCGTAGCGCCGGGGATGGTGCAGGGTGAGCCGCATGGGCGACAGGGTATATACTTCACCACATGGTGAAGTCTCATCTGGACGTGATCGCGGGCGCGGTGGCCTCGTCGCCCAGGCGCGCGATCATCGAACGCCTGGCTGAGGGCGGCGCCTCGATGAGCGAGCTGGCCGACCGCCTCGACGTCACCCTGCCCGCGGTCGACAAGCACCTCCGCGTGCTGCTCGCCGCTGGAGTCGTCACCAAGGACAAGACCGGGCGTACGACGTCCGTCCGGCTCGTCCCGGGAAGCCTGGAGGAGCTGGGCACCTGGGCCCTGAGCACCCGGTTGATGTGGGGCAACGCGCTCGACCGGCTGGAGCAGCACCTGTCCCCCGAGGAGGAATCATGAGCACGATCACGATCACTCGCACCGTTGCTGCCACGCCGGACCGCGTGTTCGATGCCTGGACCGACGTCGCTCAGCTCGCCCGATGGTGGTGGCCCCAGCTGGCCGGCACCACCTACGACGTCGATGCGCGCGCAGGCGGCCGGTACCGGATCCACAGCCCGGCGATCGGGATCACAGCCTGGGGCGAGTACACCGACGTGGACCGGCCGCGGCGGCTGGCCTTCACGTGGAACTGGGAGGGCGAGGGCGAGACCGACGTCGGCTCCGTGGTCGACGACGTCGTCGTCACGTTCGAGGCCGCCGGTGAGGCCACCCTCGTCACGGTCGAGCACACCTCGCTCGTCCACGTCGAGGACGGTGGCGCCGAGCAGGGCTGGAACGACGTGATGGACCGGCTGGTGGGGCTCGGTCAGTCCACGAGCTCGCGGAGCTGACGCAGCGTCGCGGGCGGGTCGTCGCTGACCGGCAGCACCTGGAGGTTGGTCACGCCGGCCTCGGCGAAGGCCGCCACGCGCTCCTTGACGTACGACGCGGGGCCGACGAGGTTGCCGAGCTCGAGGAGGTCGGCCGGCACCAGGGCTTCGGCGTCGCGCTTGTTGCCGCCGAGGTAGAGGTCCTGGATCTCCTTCGCCTCCTTCTCGTAGCCGTACTGGCACATCAGGTCGTTGTAGAAGTTCTTGCCGCGCGCGCCCATGCCGCCGACGTACAGCGCGACCATCGGCCGGGCGAAGTCGAGGAGGGCCTTGGTCTCGGGACCCTCGCCGATCGCGACCATGCCGCCGGCGCAGATCTCGAGAGGGCCGAGACCCTCCTGGCGCTTGGCCGTGCCGCGCGCGAGCGCGTCGCCCCAGACCTGGCCGGACTTCTCCGGCGCGAAGAGGAACGGCAGCCAGCCGTCGGCGTACTCGGCGGCGCCCTCGACGCTCTTCGGGCCGAGGGCCGCGATGTAGAGCGGGATGCTCGGGCGCTCGGGCTTGGTGAGGAGCTTGAGCGGCTTGCCGAGGCCGGTGCCCTGGCCCTCGGGGAGCGGCAGCGTGAAGATCCCGTCGTGCACCAGCGTCTCGCGGCGCAGGCCGGACCGGATCAGCTCGATGATCTCCTTGGTGCGGCCGAGCGGCTTGTCGTACGGCACGCCGTGGAAGCCCTCGATCACCTGCGGTCCGCTGGCGCCGAGACCGATGATGGCGCGGCCCTGGCTGACGTTGTCGAGGCCGGCGGCGGTCTGCAGCAGCGCGCTCGGGGTGCGGGAGTAGACGTTGAGGATCGCGCTGCCGATCTCGACCCGCTCGGTCTTCGCCGCCAAGTAGCCCATCAGCGTGGGGGAGTCGAAGCCGTAGGCCTCGGGCACCCACACCGTGTCGAGCCCCGCCTCCTCGAGCGCGCGCACCTGGTCGGCGGCCTCGCGCGGGTTGCCGGAGTACATCAGCTGGGTCGAGAGCTTCACGCCCCGACTGTGACAGAACCACTGTCACGGTCGCAAGATCAGCTGTGCTCCAGCTTGGTCACGACGGCCAGGGACGACGGGAGCATCCGCACGAACGACGCGCGCGGCTGGGCCGGCTCGAAGAGCCGGTAGAAGTCGCAGGTGAAGTCGATGGCGACCGTGTCGCCCCACGCGTCGCGGCCCACCAGCAGGCCGACGGTGCTGGGTCGGAGGCCTCGACAGTGCTCGACCCGGAGCGCGCGATGGCGCGATGCCGAGGTGCGGACGTCGTGCCGCAGGATCGCCAGCTGGGCCGGGCTCAGCGCACCGATGGTCCGCCAGTGCTCGCCCGCGCGGCGGCACCAGGCCGCTGCCACGAGCAGCCGTGGATCGGCCGCCGGGCTCGCGGCCGGGTAGACCCCGTTCGGGCAGGCCGGTGGCTTCCGGGCCACGTCCGGCGGAGTCTGGGCCCGGCGCTGCTGGAGCAGGGCCTGGAGGTAGGCGTCGTACACGTGCGCGGAGCCGTAGCGCTGGGTCCTCCCCACCAGGAGGTCCCAGCAGCCCCCGTTGTCACCACTGATCGTGCGGATGCCGCCGGCGTAGCGGAGAACCACGGTCCAGGCCGGGGCGCCTACGCCGCCGCAGCCGGTGTTCGGGTCGGGGTGGAAGATCCGCTGGCTGTTGGCGACCCCGACCAGATCGTCGAGGCCGGTGACGAGGACGCCGGTCGGGGGTGCCCAGGCGTCATGGTTGTCATGCAGGCAGAGAACGGCGGCTTGCGCGTCGGACGGCAAGGTGTCGCTGCCGTCGTCGCCGGCGGCCGGGGCCTCCGGGTCGGGGCATCGGAAGTCCCCGGCCACGACCTGGGGTGCCGGAGCGGCCGCGGGGATGGAGGACGAGCCGCCGCCGCAACCGGTCAGGAGCAGGGCCAACGCGCCGACGCACACCAGCCCACGACCTCGCACGGCGCCTCCTCGGGCTCACTGTGGGGCCGAGCAGAGGGACCGGCAAGTGACGTGGCCGAATCGTTGCGTTGCACGAGTCGGCCCGGCGCGGGGCCCCGAGTCCCCCACGCCGCCGAGAGCGAGACCGGTACGGGGGCGGCCGGTCCGCTCGCATCGAGCAGGGAGATCCTTCCCGCCGCAGCGTCCTCCTAAACGCACCTCAGCGACCGAGCCCGGCCAGCACCTCCGCCCCCGGGATCTCGCCGAGCAGCCGGCCCGGGACGAGCAGCTTGGAACGTCGTACGCCGGAGCCGATCACGGCCGCCTCGAGGTCCAGGCAGGCCGCGTCGACCAGCACCCGCCAGCCGTCGGGCAGTCCGATCGGGGTGATCCCGCCGTACTCCATGCCCGACTCCGCGACGGCGCGCTCCATGGAGAGGAACGACGCCTTGCGGACGTCGAGGGTCCGCTTCACCAGGGTGTTCACGTCGGCCCGCGTGTCGGCGCGGACGACGCAGGCGGCGACCCGCTCCTCGCCGTCGCGCCGGCCCATCACCACCACACAGTTGGCGCCGGCGGCCATCGGGATCGCGTACTGCTCGCTCATCGCGGCGGTGTCGGCGTACGCCGGGTCGATCTCGACGACCGCGATCTCGTCGGTGTGCGGCCAGTCGCCGAGGGCGGCGTGCACGGACGGGGCCAGCAGGTCGGGGTGGGCGAGAGCGGGCAGGGACTCGAGCGAGCCCAGGCGCGGCAGCGGCATGGGCTCACTCTGGCATGGCGGCGACGCTCGACCCGCCTCAGTCGCGGGAGCCGCGTAGGCGCGGGGCGGTCGCGACGAGTCCGACCACACCGGCCGCCACCCACGGCAGCGGCAGCAGCCAGCGGAGGTCGGAGGCCGACGCGGTGTCGGACTCGATGAGGGCCCAGATGACGGCCAGGCCGAGGAGGGCCACGCCCATCACCAGGTGCCCGATGTTGACCGGGTGGACGCCGGCGTCCCACCCGCGTCGCTGGGGCTGCTCGGGGACGATCTCGGTGGTCTGGTCGCTCATGGCAGGCTCCTTCGGAGGTTGGGCTCGGCGTGCACGTCGATGCCTCCGACGTGCAGATCGACGTCGATGACGATGCGAGGCGCTCCGGGCCCGCCGGAGTGGACGGCGGTCAGGGTGGTGTCGACGCCCCCGCCCTTGCGGTCGAAGGCGCTGATCCCGCCGACCCCCGTGACGTGGGTGTGGGCCACGACCGTGACGTCGTCCGGGACCTGAACATCGAGGTGGCCGACGTTCCCGTCGACGGTGATCTCGCGGCCGTCGAGGGTCTTCGGGTCACGCACGCCGGTCAGGTCCACCACGAGCTCACCGACATCCATCGAGTAGCTGCTCTGCACCTGCGCGCTGTCGGTGGGGACGACGGTGGTGCTGTGTGGGTCCCATCGGTCGCCGAAGGTGACACCGGCCGTCACCATGGCAGCCACCAGGCCGATCAGGATGAGCCCACCGGCCCGGCCCCAGAAGGCGCCGAGGAGCAGGAACCCGCCGCTGAGCGCCAGCACCAGGGCGGGGTACGCCGAGGGCGCGACCGACGCGCCGGCCAGGTCGACGACGCCGAGGATGCCGAGTGCGACGGCCATCACGGCCAGCGCGAACCAGAACAGGATCGGCCCCTTCTTCCGGGGGTTCACCGGCCTCGGCTGCTCGATGTAGACGGGCGGGACGGCGTACGTCGCGGTGTCGCCCCCGACCGTCGGGGGGTCGGTGACGCTCCCGGCCGGGGGCGTGACCCGGTCGCGCCGGGGCAGGGCGGTGGCGAGGAGCGCGATGATGCCGGCGACGATCAGGATGCCCCACGGGTAGCCGCTGCCCCACCACGTGTGCCCGGCCAGGATCACGATCACGAGCGCGCCGACGAGTCCGAGGGCGACGCCGCGGCTGCGGCGGTCCAGAGGCACGCGGCCCCAGTCGGACCCGTCCTCGGGCAGCAGCAGCCAGCACGCGATGTAGAGGAGCAGCCCGGCGCCGCCGAAGAAGGTGAGGACCACGAAGGCGACCCGCACGATCAGCGGGTCGATGTCGAGGTGACGGGCGAGACCGCCGGCGACACCGGCGACGCGGCGGTCAGCGGTGGTACGGCGGATCCGGCCCAGGTCGCGGATGTCGTCCCAGCCGACGCGGGGACCGGAGTCGGGCCCGGGGGTCGGCGGTGGCTGGGTCTCAGGCGGTGTCGTGCTCATGGTGACAACGGTGCGTCACCAGCACGCCGTACACCATCGGGGAGACCCCTGATCCCGGCTGGTTCCGCCGGGGTGCGGGTCAGGGGTGGGCAGGGGTTCTTCCTCGTGGTCCGGGGCCCGCTGCTCTGCGACGATGGAAGCACCATGACCACCTCCCTGCCCGCGCACGACGTGCCTCGCGAGCTGCCCGGCACGTCACAGGGCGACGTACGCCGGGCGGTGCGCGACACCCAGCACCCGATCATCGGTGGGGTCGCCTCGGGTCTGGCCCGCCACCTGGCGGTGCCGGTCGTGTGGGTGCGGGCGGCCTTCCTGGTCGGGGCGGTCCTCGGCGGCATCGGGATCCTGTTCTACGCCGGGCTGTGGCTGGTGCTGCCCGCCGAGTCGCCGTTCGCGTCGGAGGCGCCGGGCCTGGAGAGTGCCACGCGCCAGGGTCGCCGCCCCGGCCGGATGCGGCGGCTCGCCGACTCCGGTCCGGCGATCGCACTGGTGGCGCTCGGCCTGGGTCTGGTGCTGACCGCCGAGGCGATCTTCGGCAACGGCGTGGTGATCTGGGCGATGGTCCTCGCCGTGGTCGGCTTCGGGCTGCTGTGGCGACAGGCCGACGAGGCGCAGCGAGCCCGCTGGCTCGACCAGTCCGAGCGGCTGAACCCGGTGCGTGCCGTCTTCGGGACCGGGGGCTGGGCGTCGTACGTGCGGGTCACCGCGGGTGTGGTGCTCGTCGCCGGGGCCGTGGCGCTCTTCGCCGTCCGCAACGGGCACGTGGGCGACGTCTACACGGTGCTGGTCGCTGCCGCCCTCGGTGGCATCGGGCTGGCGATCACCCTGGGCCCGTGGGTCTGGCGGCTGACCAGCGACCTCGCGGCCGAGCGGGCCGAGCGGGTGCGCACCCAGGAGCGCGCCGACCTCGCCGCGCACCTCCACGACTCCGTCCTGCAGACCCTGGCCCTGATCCAGAAGAACGCCGGCGACGCCCAGACCGTCGCCCGGCTGGCCCGCTCGCAGGAGCGCGACCTGCGCTCCTGGCTTTTCGACGCGACCCCGGTCGGCGACGGCACCCTGGCCGGTGCCCTGCGCGAGGTGGTCCGCGAGATCGAGGACACCTACGGCGTCGACGTCGAGCTGGTCACCGTGGGCGAGGCGACCGTGGGCGAGGCGCTGGCGCCGATCGTCGCGGCGACCCGCGAGGCCGCGACCAACGCCGCCAAGCATGCCGGCACCCGCGTCGTCGACATCTACGCCGAGGTCGGCGACACCCAGGTCGAGGTCTTCGTCCGCGACCGCGGCGCCGGCTTCGACCCCGAGAGCATCCCGGCCGACCGGCAGGGCGTGCGCAACAGCATCCTGGACCGGATGTCGCGCCACGGCGGCACCGCCGAGATCCGGTCGACGCCGGGGTCCGGCACCGAGGTGCGGCTGAAGCTGCCGCGAGAGGAAGACACCCCATGAGCACCCGAGTCCTGATCGTGGACGACCACGCCATGTTCCGGGCCGGCGTCCGCGCCGAGCTCGGTACGTCGGTCGACGTCGTCGCCGAGGCCGCCGACGTGGACGAGGCGATCGCGGCCGTCCTCGAGCACCGGCCCGACGTCGTACTCCTCGACGTGCACCTGCCCGGCGGTGGCGGCGCCGAGGTGATGCGCCGGCTGGCGACGATGCCGTCGGTCGACGCGCCGCGCTTCCTGGCGCTCAGCGTCTCCGACGCCGCCGAGGACGTGATCGGCACGATCCGGGCCGGCGCCCGCGGCTACGTCACCAAGACCATCACCGGCCCCGAGCTGGTCGACGCGATCCGCCGGGTCTCCGACGGCGACGCTGTGTTCTCGCCGCGGCTGGCCGGTTTCGTCCTCGACGCCTTCGCCGGCACCATCGAGATCTCCGCCGTCGACGAGGACCTCGACCGGCTCACCGAGCGCGAGCGCGAGGTGATGCGCCTGATCGCCCGCGGCTATGCCTACAAGGAGGTGGCCAAGGAGCTGTTCATCTCGATCAAGACCGTCGAGACCCACATGTCCAGCGTGCTCCGCAAGCTCCAGCTCTCCTCGCGCCACGAGCTCACCCGCTGGGCCTCGGACCGCCGCCTGCTGTGACCGAGCAGCCGTCCGCGAGGCACGAGCGGACGGCGTGGGCGAGGTCAGGTCGAGCGAGCCCACGGCTGAGCCTGCGAAGCCGTGACAGGCGAGACGAGACCCGGTGACGTGCTGTCCGCTAGTATGTGAGGCATGGTAGTGCCGGACGACGTCGCACCCCAGCGTGAGGCCGACCTGCTGCGCGGTGTGCTCGACACCTGCGTGCTCGCAGTGCTGGCGGTCGAGCCGACGCACGCGTACGACGTCGTCGAACGGTTGCGGGCCCAGGGCTTCGCCTCAGTGGGGTACGGCACCGTGTACCCGTTGGTGACCCGTCTGCGACGCCAAGGGCTGCTGGCGCAGGAGTCGCGGCCGAGCCCCGGCGGCCCGGCCCGGAACGTCCTCAGCGTCACTGCCGACGGCCGTCGGGCGCTCGCTGACTGGCGGGAGCGTTGGGAGCGGACCACGGCGACGGTGTCCGGCGTACTCGCCGCCCTCGACCTGGCCGAGGCCGGCCGTGGCTGAGCCGGCCTGGTGGCCGCCTCGGCTCACCGCCTGGGTCGACCGCGTGGACGCGCGATGGCAGGCCTGCGGGGTCGACCAGCAGACGCGCACCCGGCTGCGGCGCGACCTGGTCACCGACCTGGGGCAGGGTCTGCTGGGTGGAGCCTCCGCGGACGAGACGGTCGGGATCCACGCGGAGCACTTCGCCGATGACGTCCTGCTCGCCGAGGGCATCGAGAGGGCGTCCGTGCCCCGCGCCACACGACCGCCGGTGGCGCACGCACACCTGTGGCTCGTGGTCGTCGCGTTCACGGTGACGTTCTTCGGCGGCCTCGTCTTCCTGCTCAACGTCGTTCCCGCCAGCGCGCAATTCGCCGAGCGCTCCGGGTTGGGCTACACCCCGATGGGGCGCGTCATGCTTTTCGCGTACGGCGTGGCCGGCCTGATCGCCGCAGCCTGTGGTGGACTGGCGGCACGATGGCTGATCCGCGGCCACCCCCGCCCCTGGCTGCTCGCCACGGTCCTCAGCTTCGCGCTGGCCCTGAGTGGCTTCGTAGCGGCTCTGCTGATCGCCTTCATCGTCCTCGCTGCCGGAGCCAGCGGCCAGCTCGGTGTGGTCTTCACCGCGGTCGTCCTCGTGGGCCTCATCTTCGCGGCGGCAGTGGCGGTGGTCTCCTGGCTGCTCCCGGCGGGGCCCGGCCTGAGCGTGCGGACGGACTCCGACGCACGTTAGCGTGGCCCGATGCCATCGACTCCGGACGCCGACGACAACCGCTACCTGTTCTGGTCGCGGCTGACCGCCGCCCAGGCCCACAACACCGGGAGGCCCACGAAGGCGATCGACCGGCGGGTGCTCGCGTTCTTCCACGACGTGTGTGAGGTGATCTCACCGACCATCACCCTCGAGCTCGGTGCCCACGAGGCGAACTTCTCGGTGTGGGCGAAGGAGACGCTTCCCGCAGACCCGGGCGATCGCCGTGGAGGCCAACCACTACGTCTACGACAAGCACCGGGAGCGCGTGTCCGACGCCGGGGTCGAGTACCACTACCTGGCGGCTGCCTCGACCAACGGCCCGGTGACCATCACGATCCCTCGGCAGATCGGGAACAGGTCGCTGGAGCAGGCCAACCGGATGGCCAGCCTGGTGACCCACCTCCAGGACCGCGAGCACGAGTCGGTCGAGGTCGAGGCCCAGCGCATGGACGACTTCGTGAGCCTGGAACCCGAGGACCGCGTGGTCGCCTGGATCGACGTCGAGGGCGCCTCCGGCCAGGTGCTGGCCGGCAGCCGCGAGGTCCTCAGCCGGGCCGCCGCGGTCTACATCGAGGTGGAGCAGGTCAGCAAGTGGGAGGGCCAGTGGCTCGACATCGAGGTCGCCCGCTACTTCCACGAGATCGGGAAGGTGCCCGCGATCCGCGACATCCAGCGTCGCAACCAGTACAACGTCGTCTTCCTCGACGCTGAGCTCGCGGCCCGCGAGGAGATCAGCGCCCGCGCCGCACGGGTCCTGCGGCCACCGCGGAACCCCTAGGCTGCGGCCATGAAGGTCGCGCAGGTGGTGCTCCTCGTGCTGCACCTGCTCGGCGTACTGGCACTCCTGGTCGGTCTGCTCGTGCAGGTCCGGCACCCGGAGAAACGGGTCACCGGCCCGATGCGGGACGGGATCGGCACCAGCTTCCTGGCCGGCCTGTTGCTGGTCGGCGTGCTGGAGGCGCGCGACCAGGACTTCGACCACGTCACGGTCGCGGTGATGTTCGCGATCGGCCTGGTGATCCTGGTGCTGGTGATGGCCAACCTGCGCAAGCCCGCCATCCCGGCCTGGCTCTACTGGCTGATCCTCGTGCTGACCGTGGTCAACATCGGCGTGGCCTACGGCTGACGCCGGTACGTCGTCCGCGCCGGGGGCGGCGGCACGTAGGGTGGACGGGAGATGAGCGACACCCTCCCGATCATCGGCCAGACCCTCGGCCAGGCGGCCGATCCCGGGACCCCGGCCGAGCGCCCGCGCAAGCCGTCGGCCGACGACCTCCTGGCCGGCCTCAACGAGCCGCAGCGCGCCGCCGTGGTGCACGAGGGCTCGCCGCTGCTGGTCGTGGCCGGCGCGGGATCCGGCAAGACCCGGGTGCTCACCCGCCGGATCGCCTGGCTGGTCTCCCAGCGCGGTGCCCACCCGGGCTCGATCCTCGCGATCACCTTCACCAACAAGGCTGCCGCCGAGATGAAGGAGCGGGTCGAGGCGCTGGTCGGTCCACGCGCGCGGCTGATGTGGGTCTCGACGTTCCACTCGGCCTGTGTCCGGATCCTGCGCAAGGAGATCGACAAGCTCGGCTTCCGGTCGAGCTTCACCATCTACGACGCCGCCGACTCCAAGCGGCTGATGACGATGGTGATCAAGGACCTCGACCTCGACCCCCGGCGCTACCAACCCGGCGCCGTCCTGCACTGGGTCTCCAGCCACAAGAACGAGCTGCGCGGCCCCGAGGAGGTCGCCGCCGACACCCACAACAAGTTCGAGGAGGCGTACGCCGCGGCGTACACCCGCTACCAGGAGCGGCTCCGGGCCGCGAACGCCCTCGACTTCGACGACATCCTCACGTTCACCGTCGACCTGTTCGCGACGTTCCCCGAGGTCCGCGAGACCTATCGCCGCCGCTTCCGTCACGTGCTGGTCGACGAGTACCAGGACACCAACCACGCGCAGTACGCCCTGATCCACCAGCTCTGCGCCGACGCCCTCGAGGACCCCTTGTCGTCGGTCGAGCCTGTCGAGACCACCGCCGCCGAGCGGATCCCGCCCGCCGAGCTGATGGTGGTCGGCGACGCCGACCAGTCGATCTACGCCTTCCGCGGCGCCAACATCCGCAACATCCTCGACTTCGAGCAGGACTTCCCGAACGCCACCTCGATCCTGCTCGAGCAGAACTACCGCTCGACCCAGAACATCCTCAACGCGGCCAACTCCGTGATCGGCAACAACCAGGGCCGCAAGCCGAAGAACCTCTGGTCGGACGCCGGCGCCGGGGCCAAGATCGTCGGCTACGTCGCCGACGACGAGCGCGACGAGGCCCGCTTCGTCTCCGGTGAGATCGACACCCTCACCGACGCCGGCTCCCGGCCGGGCGACGTCGCGGTGTTCTACCGCACCAACGCCCAGTCACGTGTCTTCGAGGAGGTCTTCATCCGGCTCGGCATGCCGTATCGCGTGGTCGGCGGGGTGCGCTTCTACGAGCGCCGCGAGGTGCGCGACGCGTTGGCGTACCTGCGGATGCTGGTCAACCCCGACGACGAGGTCTCGCTACGCCGGATCCTCAACGTCCCCAAGCGCGGCATCGGCGACCGCGCGGTCGAGTGCGTCACGTCGTACGCCCAGCGCGAGCGGATCCCGTTCTGGGAAGGGCTGCGTCGAGCCGACGAGGCGCCCGGTCTGGTCACCCGCTCGCTGGTGGCGATCCAGGGCTTCGTGGCGCTGGTCGAGGAGCTCCAGTCGATGGTCGAGGCGGGGGAGCGGGCCGACGTCGTACTCGAGTCGGTGCTCGCGAGGTCTGGCTACCTCGACGAGCTCGAGGCGTCCGACGACCCCCAGGACGGCACCCGCCTGGAGAACCTCGCCGAGCTCGTCGCGGTCGCGCGCGAGTTCTCCGACGACCCGGTCGCCGGGCCGTCCGCCGACCCCGCCGACGTCGACGCCGGCACCGTCTCGCCCGGGCTCTCCGACTTCCTGGAGCGGGTCGCGCTGGTCGCCGACACCGACCAGATCCCCGACGCACCCCGGGAGGACGACGGCGGGATGGTCACCCTGATGACCCTGCACACCGCCAAGGGGCTGGAGTTCCCGACCGTCTTCCTGACCGGGCTCGAGGACGGTGTCTTCCCCCACTCACGCAGCCTCGACGACGGCCGCGAGCTCGAGGAGGAGCGCCGGTTGGCGTACGTCGGGGTGACCCGCGCGCGCGAGCGTCTCTACCTCTCCCGGGCCCTGGTGCGCTCGGCGTGGGGAGCTCCGGCCCACAACCCGGCCTCGCGCTTCCTGGGCGAGGTGCCCGAGGAGCTGGTCGACTGGCGCCGCACGGAGGCCGACCAGGTCCACTGGCAGCGCCCCGACCTCACCCGTACGACGGGCCTGGCCACAGGGCTGGGCGCACCCACCTCCGCCGGCCGCCGCAACTTCACCGCTGCGGCCGCGCGCGCGGATGCGGCCGCGAAGTCCAAGCCCGCCCGCGCGGTGCCGTCCCTGTCTCCGGGCGACCGGGTGGTGCACGACTCGTTCGGGATGGGCACGGTGGTCGCGATGGACGGTGTCGGCGACAAGTCGGTCGCCTCGATCGACTTCGGCTCCGAGGGAGTCAAGCGTCTGCTGCTGAGGTATGCGCCGGTGGAGAAGCTCTAGCGGCACTGCGCCAGCAGGGCCGCTGAGGGTGGTCGAGCAAGCCGCGCGGCCGAGGAACGAGGCCGCGACCGGCGTGTCGAGACCCGGTGACGCCCGCGCCGACCTCGTCTCGTGGTCTCGACTCCGCTCGACCGACGAGACGACCGAGACGACCGAGACGACCGAGACGATCGAGAGCTCAGGCTCCTAGTACGTCTCGCCCTTGCGCCACGCCATCTCCTGGAGCTCGAAGGAGTTGCCGTCGGGATCGGAGAAGTCCGCTCCCCGGACGCCGCCCCCGAAGTCCTGGATCTCGGTGACCTCGACCCCGCGGCGGACCAGTTCGGCCCGTGCCTCGGTGATGTCCTCCACGGCCAGGTGCACGCCTCTCACGCTGCCGGGCTCTCCGCCGTACACGTCCAGCCCGGTCCCGAAACCGACCGAGCAACCCGATCCCTCGGGTGTCAGCTGGACGACGCGGACGCCGTCGCTGGGCTGCACGTCGAAGTCCTTGTGGAAGCCGAGTCGGTCCTCGTAGAACGCAATGGCTCGGTCCACGTCGGACACCGGGAGCGGGATCAGCTCCACCTTCATCTGCATCGCACTCGAGCCCCTTCGGCCGGTCGCTGTCGAGGTGAGCATTTCACACGTGGCGGTGGTGCCGGGGGCGTCGACGCCGGGAGCGGTGACCTGGCCACCGAAGACGGGCGAGGTTCGGTGGCACACTCACCGCTCCCGAGGCTGAGGTGTCCGGAGCGGTGACCTGGCCACCGAACGAGGACGCGATTCGGTGGCGGACTCACCGTCTACGGGCTGTGGGGTCTCGACTCCGCTCGACCGACGAGAGCCGGGTCTCGACACGCTCCGTCGCGTCCGAGCAAGCTCGGCCGCGTTCGCTGCTCGACCACCATCGATCAGGTCCGCTGACGCGGTCTCGCTACGGGTGCAGACCGTGGACTTCCAGTGCGGGGAAGGGGTCGACCGGGTCGCCGCCACCGGGGTGGACCTCGAGGTGGAGGTGGGGGCCGGTGACGTTGCCGGTCGAGCCGACGTACCCGATCACCTGGCCCGGTGAGACGGTGTCTCCGACGGAGGTGCCGAACTCGTTCTGGTGGCAGTACCACAGCTCGGTGCCGTCGGGCAGGGTCTCGATCGTGCGGTTGCCGTAGGCGCCGGAGTAGCCGACCTCGGTGATGGTGCCGGCGGCGACGGCCATGATGTGGGTGCCGGTCGGGGAGGCGAAGTCGAGGCCGGTGTGGAAGTTGCCCCACAGCGAGCTGACGTCGCCGAAGCGGGCGGTGAGGTGGTAGACGCCCGCGGCCACCGGCAACACCCATGAGTGGAGCTTGATCTTGTGGGCCTGCTTCTGCGCCTGCGAGGCGAAACCGGACAGCGTCTCGGCGCGCACCTTGGCCTGGGCGTCGGCGCGGGCCTGGAGCCGGTCGGAGCTACGGCTGACGATGGCTGGGCGGCCGCCGAGGAGGCTCGCGGTGCCGACCGCACTGCTCCCGGACAGGGCGCTGGCTGGGGCCAGGTGATGGGCGGCAGCCGCGTCCGCGGCGCTGGAGTGAACGGCCTGCAGGGCACCACCGGCCGAGACTGCGAGGATGGCGACCCCCATCAGCAGCGGGGCGCTCGGCAACGGGATCGGGGAGCGGCGGCGCGCGGCGCGACGGCCTGCCGAGGATGGCCGGGGCGCCGGCGGCTCGGCCGCCATCGGCGACTCCGCGAGCGTGGTGAGCGCGATCGGCTCCAACGCGAAGTCGGGCGGTACGGCGATCGGGGTCGCGGCCACGGGAGCCACGACGACCGGGGTCTCGACGACCGGGGTCTCGACGACCGGAGCCTCGACGGGTGCGACCTCGACCGGTGCGACCACAGCGGGTGCGACCACGGCGGGGTTCATCGCCAACGGCACGACGTCGGCCCGGAGGGCGCGCCGGCCGGGCGCGGCTGCCTCGGAGAAGGGGGACGGTGGTGCGGTCGGCCAGACGGACGGCTCAGCTCTTCGGAGCCCGGGCTGCGGCGGGCTGACCTCCCGCGGCGGAGCGACGACGGGAGCCGCGATGGGAGCGGTGGCGGTGGGCCGCGCGGCGACCCGGCGTCCGACGTACGGCTGGTCGGAGACCCGTTCCGCGGAATGACGGGCAACCCGTTTTCCGGTCGGCTGGGCGACATCTGAGCCGCCCGTGCCGGCGCGGAGGTCACCCATATACAAGCTCCCGAAGATCGAAGGGGAAGTCAGCGAGCCTCGACAGTAACGGATAGGTCACGGTGGGTGAAATCACCCCTGAACACACGGTGCATGACCAGCGTGGAACGGGGTAGGCGTGTGGCTGGAGTCACCCGCGACGGCGTGGAAGGGCCCGGAGGTCGCGTCGGTTAGTCTGCGCTCATGGCCTCCACGTCACGGATCCGGATCGTCGTGGCCAAGCCCGGTCTCGACGGCCACGACCGGGGCGCGAAGATCGTCGCCCGGGCGCTGCGCGACGCCGGCCACGAGGTCATCTACACCGGCCTGCACCAGACTCCGGAGCAGATCGTGGAGACCGCGATCCAGGAGGACGCCGACCTGATCGGGCTCTCGGTCCTGTCGGGCGCCCACATGACGCTGTTCCGGCGGCTGATCGAGCTGCTGCAGGAGCGCGACGCCGCTGACATCCGGGTCTTCGGCGGTGGCATCATCCCCGACGAGGACATCCCGGTGCTCGAGGAGCTGGGCGTCGCGAAGGTGTTCACCCCGGCGCGACGACCGGTGAGATCACCGGCTGGGTCGCCGAGGCGTTCGCCGATCAGTCCTGAGCCGCGCGCTCGACGTCGAGCACGACCCGGACCCGCTGCCCGGACTGGTGGACCTCGCGGAACCGCATCCGGCTCGACGTGATGCGGCGCGGCAGGAGCGGCCGACCGGCTCCGAGTGTCACCGGCGTCAGCCCGAGATGGATCTCGTCGAGGAGGCCGGCGTCGTCGAACTGGCCGACCAGGTCGCCACCTCCGATGACCCAGACGTCCTTGCCGGCCGCGGACGCGACCAGCTCGTCGTACACCGGAGCGACGGCACCGGAGACGAACCGGACGTCGGCGCCCGGCACGCCCGGGAGCTCCTGGTGGGTGAACACCCACAGCGGACGGTCGTCGTAGAACTCGGCGAACTGCTCGGGATGCTCGGTGAAGTGGCGGTCCAGCATCCAGCGGTACGTCGTGGTGCCGGTGACCATCGGCCCGATCCGGCCGATGAAGGCGTCCCAGCTGCCGTCGTCCTCGCTGTGCGGCACCTCGAAGAGCCAGTCGAGCGAGTCGTGCTCGTCGGCGATGAAGCCGTCGAGCGTGCAGGCGGTGAAGTACACGACCTTGGTCATGCCGCCACGGTAGAGGCGGCCGACAGCGAGCAGCTTGACCGAGGTTGCGCCGTGGGCCGGGTGACGCCGACCCGGCTGGTACGGCGCGCGTGGCGCGGGACTAAGGTGCCAACCGTCTCGACAGCGGAGGTTGGATCGTGGATCTGATGGAGTTTCAGGCGAAGGAGCTCTTCGCCAAGCACGGCGTCCCGGTCACGGTGGGCACCGTGATCACCTCACCCGAGGAGGCGGAGGCCGCGGCCGAGGCCGAGGGTGGCCGCGTCGTGGTCAAGGCGCAGGTGAAGACCGGTGGCCGCGGCAAGGCGGGCGGCGTCAAGCTCGCCGTGGACCCGCAGGACGCTGTCGTCAAGGCGCGCGAGATCCTCGGCATGGACATCAAGGGCCTCACCGTCCATCGCGCGCTGATCGCGCCGGCCGCGGACATCGCCGAGGAGTACTACTTCTCCTTCCTCGTCGATCGGGCCAACCGCAACTACCTCTGCATCGCCTCCACCGAGGGCGGCGTCGAGATCGAGGTGACCGCGCACGAGAATCCCGACGCGATCGCCCGGGTCTCGATCGACCCGCAGGTCGGTGTCGACGACGCCAAGGCCGCCGAGATCGTCGCCGCGACCGGCTTCGACGCCGCCATCGCCGACGAGGCGGTGGACGCGATCAAGAAGCTGTGGACCGTCTTCATCGAGGAGGACGCCACCCTCGTCGAGGTCAACCCGCTGGTGAAGCTCGCCGACGGCTCGCTCGAGGCGCTCGACGGCAAGGTGTCGCTCGACGACAACGCCGACTTCCGCCACGAGGACCACGTCCGTTTCGAGGTCACCGAGGACGACGACCCGTTGGAGCTCGCGGCCAAGGAGAAGGGCCTCAACTACGTCAAGCTCGACGGTGCCGTCGGCATCATCGGCAACGGCGCCGGCCTGGTGATGTCCACCCTCGACGTCGTCGCGTACGCGGGCGAGAAGCACGGCGGCGTGAAGCCGGCGAACTTCCTCGACATCGGCGGTGGCGCCTCGGCCGAGGTGATGGCCAACGGCCTCGACATCATCCTGAACGATGTGCAGGTCAAGTCGGTGTTCGTCAACGTCTTCGGCGGCATCACCGCCTGCGACGAGGTCGCCAACGGCATCGTCGGCGCCCTGCACCGGCTCGGTGAAGAGGCGAACAAGCCGCTCGTCGTACGCCTCGACGGCAACAACGTCGAGGAGGGCCGGCGGATCCTGCAGAAGGCGGACCACCCGCTGGTGACGCTCGTGGACACCATGGACGGCGCGGCCGACCGGGCCGCCGAGCTCGCGCACGCGGCGAACTGAAGAAGGACGAGGGACTGACGAGATGGCGATCTGGCTGACCGAGACCTCCAAGGTCATCGTCCAGGGCATGACCGGCTCCGAGGGCATGAAGCACACCCAGCGGATGCTCGACTCCGGCACCGACGTCGTGGGCGGCGTCAACCCGCGCAAGGCCGGCGAGTCCGCCGCCTTCGCCGACGTCTCGGTCCCGGTGTTCGGCACCGTCGCCGAGGCGATGGCCGAGACCGGCGCCGACGTGTCGGTGGTCTTCGTGCCGCCGGCGTTCACCAAGGCTGCCGCGATCGAGGCGATCGACGCCGGCATCGGCCTGCTGGTGGTCATCACCGAGGGCGTGCCGGTGCACGACACCGCGGAGTTCCGGGCGTACGCCGAGGCCGGCCACGGTGGGGGCACGACGCGGATCATCGGCCCCAACTGTCCCGGGCTGATCAGCCCCGGCAAGTCCAACGCCGGCATCATCCCGGCCGACATCACCAAGGCCGGCCGGATCGGGCTGGTCTCGAAGTCGGGCACCCTGACCTACCAGATGATGTACGAGCTGGGAGACCTCGGCTTCTCGTCCTGCATCGGCATCGGCGGCGACCCGATCATCGGCACCACCCACATCGACGCGCTCGCCGCCTTCGAGGCCGACGACGAGACCGATGCGATCGTGATGATCGGCGAGATCGGCGGCGACGCCGAAGAGAGGGCCGCGGCGTACATCAAGGACCACGTCACCAAGCCGGTGATCGGCTACGTCGCGGGCTTCACCGCGCCGGAGGGCAAGACGATGGGCCACGCAGGCGCGATCGTGTCCGGGTCCTCCGGCACCGCCGCGGCGAAGAAGGAGGCCCTCGAGGCCGTTGGCGTGAAGGTCGGCAAGACGCCGTCCGAGACCGCCGACCTGATGCGCCAGGTGCTGGCCGGCTAGCGCATCTGGCCGAGGCGTTCCCCGGCGCGGTGCACCAGGGCGGTGAAGTCGGCGGGGGTCATCGTGTGCTTGCCGTCCGGGACGAAGCCGACCTGGGAGACGGCTCCGCCGTGGCGTACGACGCCCATGTAGAAGGTGACGGTCTGCTTGTCGGTCACCTGGGTCCGCACCCGCCACACCGACGTCGTCGGGGTGCTCGCCAGGCGTAGCACCTTGGTGCCGAGCTGCCGGTCGCCGCACGACGCGAGCTTGGACCGGACGCCGGCCACGAAGCTCTTGGCCTTGGCCTCGGGCAGGCGTCCGACGGTCTGGGTGAGCCCGAAGGCGGTCGCGAGGTGGGCGCCCGGGATCAGGAACGAGCGGGTCGCGTCGTGCTTCCAGCCGTGGCCGTGGAAGCTGCTGTCGTCGCAGGTCGTGGCCGCGACGTTCTGCAGCGCCTGGCGCGGCGTCGTACCGGCCCACGGGCGCTCGACGCCGGCGACCGGCGGCAGGTCGAGCTCGCTGAGCATCATCGGCAGCTTCCCGGTCGGGGGCGCCGCCATCGCCCCGACCTTCGGCAGCGCTGAGCAGGGTCCGCCGACCGAGGTGGGGCAGGCGTCGTCCACCGCGGAGACCAGCAGCCGCAGGTTGCCGGCCAGGTCGGGAGCGGTGCTCCCGGTGGTGCGGGTCAGCACCACCGTGGTGACCCGCCCGGTGCGCGCCACACCGAGCACGAACGTCATCGCGGGCCGGTGCCAGGCCCGCAGTGCGTACTGCTGGGCCTCGTCGCCGAGCCGCGCCACGCGGCGTACCGACATCAGCTGGGTCTGCGCCATCGTGCAACCGGCGAACCAGCCGGTCGCGGTCGTGAAGCCCTTGCTCGCCGCGGTGGCGTCGTGCGAGAACTCCATCGTCTGCACGGCCGCGAGCTGCGGCTTGCCCTTCGCGCGCCGGGTCGTGAAGTTGCGGACCAGGGCTGCGGTCGCCTTCGGGTCGGCGTAGGCGCGGCGCTGGCACGGCAGCGTGCTGTGCTGGGCGGGGTCGGTGCCGGTCACCCGCCAGCTGCGGCCCGGTACGGCGCGCCTGACCTGCGCCTGGGTGAGCATCGAGGCGGTGGTGACGGCCGACACCTGCGTGGAGGCTTCGGCGGGTCGCGCCCTGGGCACGCTGGTGATCCGGTCGCGGGCCGATGCCAGGGTGGGCCGTACGCCGTGCGTGTCCGCGACCAGGAACCCGCTGACGACCAGGGTGGCCACGACCAGAGCGGCGCCCGCCAGCGCATGCGTACGCCGGCGGGTGGTGCCGGCGCGGCGGATGATCGTGGTGCGCGGCCAGCGGGTGTCGGTGCAGTGCTCGGCGAGCCGCTGGAGGGTCGGCCGGATCTCGGTAGCCGCGACCCCGCGCAGGTCGAGGAACTTCACCCGCGCGTCCAGCAGGCGGCGCTCGGCCTCGTCGAGCGGCAGCCCGACCTCGCGGGCGCGCTCCTTCGGGGAGGCGGCGGAGAGGTCGGCCAGCACCAGGGCCTTGCGTGCGGTGAAAGGCAGCTTGTGGAGCGCGTCGAGGGTCGTGCGCAGCTCCGGGTCGAGCTGGCGGTCGCGGTGGAAGATCCGGGCCGTGTGCCGCCGATGGGCATGGGTGAGCACGTGCGGGCGCACCCACGACTCGGGGTCGTCGAGTCGGCGCAGCTTCGGCCAGCGGTGCCAGGCGGCGATGAAGGCGTCGCGAACCGCGCCACGCGACGCGGGGAGGTCACCGGTCAGCGCGAACGCCTGGACGAGCAGCCGGTCACGGGCCTCGGCATAGAAGGCGTCGAACTGCTCGGCATCGGACATGGCCCCGCTACGGTACGTCGCGGCCCCACGGACCCCGAAAACCCCGGCGGCCCCGTGCCGCCCGGCGTGGCAGCCCCGATCGCGCCCGATCACCGGGTGATGATGAGCGGGCCATGACGTCCCTGCTGCCCGCTCCGCGTCGTACCCGTCCCGCGGGTGAGGCCGGGGCGGACGCCGCCCACCGCCGCCCGCTGGTGCTGCTGGCGGTGCTGGCCGGCCTGGTCGCGGCGGCCAGCACCCTCGTGGTCTGCCTCGCCGGCGGCGTCATCGGCTGGTTCCTCACTGATGCCGGAGCCCACGGCGCGCCCCGCGACGGGCTGCGCGTCGGCGCGCTCGGCTGGCTGATGGCCCACGGCTCGGGTGTCCATGTCGAGGGGACCCCGGTCACCGCCGTACCGCTCGGGCTGACCCTGCTCGCCGCCGCCGTCGTCTGGCGCCTCGGGCTGCGGCTGGGCGACTCCGTCTCCGGGCACGGACCCGACGCGGACGCGATCGCCGACGGCGTCCGGGACTGGACCGTCGCCACCGCAACGGCTCTCTTCACGGCCGGCTACGCGGTGGTGGTCGCCGTCACCCACCACCTGGCAGCCACGCACACCACCGCACCCTCGCTGGCCCGCGCTCTGCTCTGGACCGTGCTCCTGTGCGGAGCGGTGGGCGGCGCCGCCGTCGCGGTCGGCTCGGGGCGGGCCGCCATCTGGACGTCGTTCCTGCCGCTCTCGGTGCGCGCCGCGACGGCCGCCGCCTGGCGCACCCTGGTCTGGTTCCTGGTCCTGGCCACCCTCGCCTTCGGGGTCGCGCTGGTCCTGCACTGGGACGACGCCGCCAACGTGATGTCACAGCTGCACACCAGCCCGGGTGCCGCCACCCTGCTGGTGGGCCTGTCCGTGCTGTTGCTCCCGCACGCCGCGCTCTTCACCGGCTCCTACCTGCTGGGCCCCGGCTTCGCCGTCGGCGCGCACACCCTGGTCACGCCGACCGCGGTCGTGCTCGGCCCGCTCCCGCTGTTCCCCCTGCTGGCGGCCCTCCCCGGCACCGGGCCGACGCCGGGCTGGGCCCTCGCCCTGCTGGCGCTGCCGCCGCTGGTCGCCGCGGTGGCGGTCCACCGCACCCTGTTGCGCTACCCGACGACCCGCTGGGACGACGCCGCTCTCCGCGGGGTCGGCGCCGGGCTGATCTGCGCGGCCATGTTCGCCTTCCTGGCGGCGCTCTCCCGTGGTGCGGTCGGACCGGGCCGGATGACCGAGGTGGGTCCCCTCGTCTTCCAGGTCCTGCTCCACGGGATCGCGACCTTCGGCCTCGGCGGGCTGGTCGGCTCGATGGCCGCCACCTGGCGCGTACGCCGTACCGCGCCGGTCGCTCAGCGCGGAGAGACCACCATCACCGGCAGGTAGGACACGCGGAGCGAGGACGCGCGGGCGACGTCCCGGGCGGTGGAGCCGGCAGAGGTCTGCACGGTCTCGGCGCCACGCGGCATCGCTACGCGGGCGTGGTGGAGCGGGTTCCAGAGGATGGTGCGCCGGCCACCGGCGTACCGGACGACGCACGTGTAGGTGCCGCGCCGGTCCTGCGCACAGGGCGCCTGACCGTCCACGCCGACGAGCCGGCCGTGGAGCCACTGCTGGGCGGTGGCGAAGGCCTCGCCCGCGGGGGTGATCTGGTCGGGGGCGCCGGGCACCGAGAGCAGGGTGTTGCCGAGGGTGCCGCCGCCCTGGGCCGGCGAGATGGTGTTCCAGTCGTAGCGGTACCAGAACATCCGGGCGAGCCCGTTCGCGGCGCCGAGCACGTAGGTGCGGATCACGTTCGCGACCTGCTGCTGCTCGCTGATGGGGGTCGCGGAGGTCGCGGTGCTGTTCACGCCGTAGTTGACCTCGGTCGACCAGATCGGCAGCGTCGACGGCACGCCGGCGGCGGCCAGGCGGTGTCGAGTGAGCCCGAGCAGGGCCATCGAGTCCTCGGGGCCACCGATCCGGGTGCCGATGGTCGCGGCGGGGTACAGGCTGAACGCGGTGGCGTCGACGTACCGCCACACCGGCTGCTGGTCGACGACCTGCGCGAGGTACTGCGAGACCCACTGGCGCTGGTAGGCCATCCGCACCGCGAACGACGGAGCCAGCACTTGGGCGGTCGGGGCGTAGGCGTTGCGCTCCTGCCACACGATCTCGGTGAGCTGGGCGAGCTGCTCGGGGGTGCCCTGCCAGAAGTAGGGGACGTTGCCCTCGTTCCACACCTGGTACGCCGCGATGCCCTGCTGGCCGCCGAAGCTCTGGTAGCGGGTCATCATCGCCCGGACGAACGCCCGGTAGGCGTTGAGGTCGGTGGGCGGCAGGTTGTTGCTGGCGCTGTAGAAGCTCGGGGTCATCGCCAGCACGGCGGTGACCTGGGTGCCGTGCTGGAGGGCGGCGGTGACGAGACTGTCGAGGTGGCTCCAGTCGTAGACGCCGGGGGAGGTCTCGATGTCCTGCCAGGTGACACCGGCGTCCCAGAGCCGGAGGGACCCGTAGGACAGCTGCTGGTAGGCCTGCATGGAGCCGTCCTGGAGGCCGAAGTACGCCGGCGGTACCCGGAGGGAGACCTGGCGAGCGTGGTGGGCGGCCGAAGTCTGCGAGGCGCTGGTCGAGGAGGCGGTGGCCGGCTGCAGCGGGACGGCGACGAAGACGAGCGCGGCGAGCGCGAGGAGGAGGGCGGCGAGGCGGCCCCGGTGCTCTGAGTCCCACGCGCCCCACCGCCTGACGCGGGCACCATCGCCGATGAGCGGCACGGGGGCGACCTTCCTGCTCGGTCCCCCCAGGAAGGCCTCCCACGCTAGCCGCGTACCGCCGGTCGCGCTACACCCCGAAAAGCCCTCTGCGACGGTCCGGACCGACCTCGCCTAGACTCCCGCCGTGCCCGAGACCCCCCTGCGCGTGGTCGTCCTGGTGTCCGGTGCGGGCACGAACCTCCAGGCCCTGCTGGACGCCGCGGCCGACCCTGCGTACGGCGCGGACGTCGTTGCGGTCGGCGCCGACCGCGACGGGATCGAGGCGCTGGCGCGGGCCGAGCGGGCCGGCGTCCCGACGTTCGTGCACCGGGTCAAGGACTTCGACGTTCGCGAGGAGTGGGACGCCGCGCTGACCGCCTCGGTGACGTCGTACGACGCGGAGCTGGTCGTGCTCGCGGGCTTCATGAAGCTGGTCGGGGCGGCCTTCCTGGCGTCGTACAGCGGGCGGATCATCAACACCCACCCGGCACTCAGCCCCTCGTTCCCCGGCATGCACGGCCCGGCCGAGGCCCTGGAGTACGGCGTGAAGCTCACCGGCTGCACCCTGTTCCTCGTCGACGGCGGCGTCGACACCGGCCCGATCGTCGCCCAGTCGGCGGTGCCGGTGCTCGACGGAGACACCGTCGAGTCGCTCCACGAACGGATCAAGACCGAGGAGCGGCTGATGCTCGTCGAGGCCGTCGGGCGGATCGCCCGCGAGGGACTGACGGTCGACGGCCGGACGGTGCGGTTCGGTCGCTGACCTCGTTGGTCGAGCCTGTCGAGACCCGTTATCGTGGCTCCACACGACTGGCGCAGGTGGGCAACCACCAGGGAGTGACGTCGCCGAGCATCGACCGCCTGGGTGCCCGGACCGATCGAGCGCAGGAGTGACCCCCATGAACGACTCTGTCGACCAGATCCCGGTCAGGCGCGCCCTGGTCTCCGTGTACGACAAGTCCGGCCTCGACGACCTCGTCCACGGCCTGGCCGAGGCCGGTGTCGAGCTGGTCTCGACGGGCGGTTCGGCCGCCCGGATCGAGTCGCTCGGCCTGCCGGTGACCAAGGTCGAGGACCTCACCGGGTTCCCCGAGTGCCTCGACGGCAGGGTCAAGACGCTGCACCCCAAGGTGCACGCCGGCATCCTCGCCGACCGGCGGCTCGAGTCTCACGTGCAGCAGCTGGCCGAGCTCGGCGTCGAGCCGTTCGACCTGGTGGTCTCCAACCTCTACCCGTTCGTCCAGACCGTCACCTCCGGCGCCTCGCCCGACGAGTGCGTCGAGCAGATCGACATCGGCGGCCCCTCGATGGTGCGGGCGGCCGCGAAGAACCACCCGTCGGTCGCGATCGTCACCTCGCCCGACGCCTACCCCGACGTACTCGCGGCGGTGGCCGCCGGTGGCTTCACCCTCGAGCAGCGCAAGCGCCTGGCAGCGGAGGCCTTCGCCCACACCGCGGCGTACGACGTACAGGTGGCCTCTTGGATGGGCAACGTGCTCACCGACACCAGCGACGGCACCGGCTTCCCGGCGTTCACCGGCGCGACCTGGCGGCGCAAGGCGGTGCTCCGGTACGGCGAGAACCCGCACCAGCCGGCGGCGCTCTACGCGCACTGGCGCGGCGGCCTGGCCGACGCCGAGCAGCTGCACGGCAAGGAGATGTCCTACAACAACTACGTCGACACCGACGCCGCCCGCCGCGCCGCGAACGACTTCGACCTGCCGACCGTCGCGATCATCAAGCACGCCAACCCGTGCGGCATCGCGACCGGCGCCGACGTCGCGGAGGCCCACCGCAAGGCGCACGCCTGCGACCCGGTCTCGGCGTTCGGCGGCGTGATCGCGGTCAACCGTCCGGTCTCGGTGGAGATGGCCGAGCAGGTCGCCGAGGTGTTCACCGAGGTGATCGTGGCGCCGGGGTACGACGAGGGCGCCGTCGAGATCCTGCAGGGCAAGAAGAACATCCGGATCCTGCAGTGCGCGGTCGACGAGCACCCCGACCCCGTCGAGTTCCGCGGCATCTCCGGCGGCGTCCTGATGCAGCGGGTCGACCACGTCGACGCCCCTGGCGACGACCCGGCGACCTGGACCCTCGCCACCGGTGAGGCGGCGCCCGACGACGTACTGGCCGACCTGGCGTTCGCCTGGCAGGCCTGCCGCTCGGTGAAGTCCAACGCCATCCTGCTCGCCCACGACGGCGCCTCGGTCGGCATCGGGATGGGACAGGTCAACCGCGTCGACTCCTGCGGGCTCGCTGTCTCGCGGGCGGGGGAGCGGGCTGCCGGGTCGGTTGCGGCCTCCGATGCGTTCTTCCCGTTCGAGGACGGGCCCCAGGTCCTCATCGACGCCGGCATCCGCGCGATCGTGCAGCCCGGCGGCTCGATGCGCGACGAGCTGACCGTCAAGGCCTGCGAGGCCGCCGGCGTGACCATGTACTTCACCGGCACTCGCCACTTTGCGCACTAGCCCACGCGCCAGCGCGGGCGTAGGTGCGCAGGTCGAGCAAGCGCCACGACCGAGGAACGAGGTCGTGACGCGCGTGTCGAGACCCGGTGACCCGCCCACCGACCGCAACCCACCACCCGACGTTCCCAGACAGACAGACGACAGGATGACCCCATGACCGCACGGATCCTGGACGGCACCGCGACCCTCCGCACCATCAAGGCCGAGCTCGCCGAGCGGGTGGCAGCGCTGCAAGGAGCGCGGCGTCACGCCCGGCCTCGGCACGGTGCTGGTCGGCGACGACCCGGGCTCGCACTGGTACGTCGGCGCCAAGCACAAGGACTGCGCCTCGATCGGGATCACCTCGATCCGCCGCGACCTGCCCGCGACCGCGACCCAGGCCGAGGTCGAGGCCGTGATCGACGAGCTGAACGCCGACCCCGCTTGCACCGGGTTCCTGGTGCAGCAGCCGACCGGGCTCGACGAGTTCGCGCTGCTGTCCCGGGTGCATCCCGACAAGGACGTCGACGGGCTGCACCCGATGAACCTCGGCAAGCTGGTGCTCGGCAAGCACGGTCCGCTGCCGTGCACCCCGGTCGGGGTGATCGAGCTGCTCCGGCGGCACGGGGTCGAGATCGCCGGCGCCGAGGTGGTGGTGGTCGGCCGCGGGCTGACCGTCGGCCGGCCGCTCGGGCTGCTGCTGACCCGTCGTACCGAGAATGCGACGGTGACCCTGTGCCACACCGGTACCCGTGACCTGGCGGCGCACATCCGCGGTGCCGACATCGTCGTCGCTGCGGCCGGCGTACCCGGCATCATCACCGCCGACATCGTGAAGCCGGGCGCCGCGGTGCTCGACGTCGGGGTCTCGCGGGTCGACGGCAAGATCGCGGGAGACGTGGCGGCCGACGTCGCGGAGGTGGCCGGCTGGGTCTCGCCCAACCCCGGCGGCGTGGGCCCGATGACCCGGGCGATGCTGCTGTCCAACGTCGTCACCATCGCCGAGGAGGCGGCACACTGACCCCCGTGGAGGAGCGCGAGCCCGAGGTGGCGCAAGAGAGTGCGGAGCCGCCCGGCCGCCGATACCCGTCGACCATCGGCGGAGCCTGCTATCTCGTGCTGCTCGGCACCTCGACCGTCGGTCTGGCGATCACCGCACGTGGGAACTGGCGGCTCGGGGTGCGCTGGATCGCCGTCTCCCTGCTCGTCGCCGCCGTGCTCCGGCTGCTGCTACCGAGCCGCGACGCCGGCATGCTCGCCGTACGCCGCCGCGCGCTCGACGTGGCCCTCCTCGCGGTGGTCGGGGTCGCGCTGTTCGTCCTGAGCGTCACCATCCCCGACCAACCCCCCCTCTGACGCCGAGTCGGCGCAAAGAGGCACGAAAAACGCATCGAGTCGGCGCAAAGAGGCGCCCGAAACACGCCGAGTCGTCATATGACGACTCGGCGTAGTGGTCTCGAGACGTGTCGCTCAGGCCCTCGTTCCTCGGGACTGAGCCGACGCTCCTCGACCTGCCGCCCTGGGTCTTCGGCCTCGCGAGCTCGGCCGAAGAACCGTCAGATGAGGCCGAGCTGGGTGACGGCGTCGCGCTCCTCGGTGAGCTCGGCGACCGAGGCGTCGATCCGGCCCCGGGAGAACTCGTCGATCTCGAGGCCCTGGACGATGGTCCAGTCGCCGCCGGAGGTGGTGACCGGGAACGACGAGATCAGGCCCTCCTGCACGCCGTAGGAGCCGTCGGAGACGACCGCCATCGAGACCCAGTCGCCCTCGGCCGAGCCGTGCAGCCAGTCGCGCGCGGCGTCGATGGTCGCGGAGGCGGCGGAGGCGGCGGACGACGAGCCGCGGGCCTCGATGATCGCCGCGCCGCGCTTGGCGACGGTCGGGATGAAGGTGTTCTCGAGCCACTCGTGGTCGTCCACGACCTCGACCGCGTTGCGGCCGGCGACCTCGGCGTGGAACAGGTCGGGGTACTGGGTGGCCGAGTGGTTGCCCCAGATCGTCATCCGGGTGATGTCGGTGACCGGGGCGCCGGTCTTCGCGGCGAGCTGCGAGATCGCGCGGTTGTGGTCGAGCCGGGTCAGCGCCGAGAAGCGCGCCTGCGGGATGTCGGGGGCGTTGCTCATCGCGATCAGCGCGTTGGTGTTCGCGGGGTTGCCGGTCACGCCGATCCGTACGTCGTCCGCCGCCACCTTGTTGAGCGCCTTGCCCTGCGCGGTGAAGATCGCGCCGTTCGCCTCGAGCAGGTCACCACGCTCCATGCCAGGGCCGCGCGGCCGAGCGCCGACCAGCAGGGCGAGATTGACGCCGTCGAAGATCTGCTCCGGGTCCGAGCCGATCTCCACCCCGGCCAGGGTCGGGAAGGCACAGTCGTCGAGCTCCATCACGACCCCCTCGAGGGTCTTCAGGGCGGGCTCGATCTCGAGCAGCCGCAGCTCGATCGGCCGGTCCGCACCGAGCAACGACCCGCTCGCGAGCCGGAACAGCAGGCTGTAGCCGATCTGGCCGGCGGCGCCGGTGACGGCGACCTTGAGGGGAGCTGCGCTCACGGGGATCACTCCTACGTCGTTCTCGACTTCGCTCGACCACCAAGAAAACGGTGATGCTTGGGACGCTAGCAGCGGCGACGTCCCGGGCTTCGGCCGGGCTGGCATGCTGCACCCATGAGTCGGCGGCGGGCGGGAACGGCCCGCGTCTGCGGCCTCGTCGTCGTCACCGCCCTGCTCGCAGCCTGCGGCGCGACCCCCGTCGCCCAGCCCCCGACCGGCATCGACGGGCTCACCATCCCGACCCCCAGCCCGACTGCCTCGGACTTCGTCAGCGGCGTCGACAACCCATGGTTCCCGCTGGCCCCGGGCACCCGGTGGACCTACCGCCGCTCCACCCCGACCGGCTCCAGCACGCTGACCGCCACCGTCCTCACCGACCCTCACCCGATCGCCGGGGTCGACACCACCGCCGTCCGGTGGGACGTCCGCCGACGCTCCGGCCGTACGACGCCGCTCACCGTCTGCTTCTACGCCCAGGACTCCGCGGGCAACGTCTGGTGGTTCGGGCAACGGGTCCTCCGCACAACACCCCCGGTCGACCTGCTCGCGACCCGCTCCTGGGCTGCGGGCAGCGACGGCGCCGAGGCCGGCCTGGTGGTCTCGGCCCCGCCGAGGGTCGGTGACGGCTACGCCAACGCCTTCCAGCGCGGCGTCGTCGAGAGCCACTCCACCGTGGCCTCGGTCGACGCCACCGTCGCGCTCCCGACCCGCGACTACCGCGGCACCCTGGCGATCCGCGTTCTCAGCCCGCTGCACCCCACGCGCGTGGTCGAGTCGTTCTACGCCCGCGGCCTCGGGCTGGTGGCCCAGCAGACCACGCAGACGCTCAGCACCGACCTGTCGCTGGTCGGCGTGCGCCAGCCGTAGCGGCAACCCCGGTTTGCCCGAGCCGCGCGGGCACGTCTAGCGTCCGAGAGGTGACCGACGCCGTGCAGCCCTCCCCGATCATCTACACCCACACAGACGAGGCGCCGCTGCTGGCGACGTACTCCTTCCTCCCGATCATCGCGGCGTACGCCGGTCAGGCGGGCGTGGCGGTGGAGACGCGCGACATCTCGCTGGCGGGCCGGATCATCGCCCAGTTCCCCGAACGGCTCACCGACGACCAGCGGCAGGACGACGCGCTCGCCGAGCTCGGGGCCCTGGCCAAGCGTCCCGAGGCCAACATCATCAAGCTGCCCAACGTCTCGGCCTCGATGCCGCAGCTGAAGGCTGCCATCGCCGAGCTGAAGAGCCAGGGCTACGACCTGCCCGACTACCCCGACAACCCGTCGACCGACGAGGAGAAGGACGCTCGCGCCCGCTACGACCGGGTCAAGGGAAGCGCCGTGAACCCGGTGCTTCGCGAGGGCAACTCCGACCGCCGTGCCGCGGACTCGGTCAAGCAGTACGCCCGGCACCACCCCCACTCGATGGGCGCCTGGAGCGCGGACTCCAAGACCAACGTCGCGACGATGAGCGAGCACGACTTCAAGTCCAACGAGAAGTCCGTGGTCCTCGAGGCCGACGACACCCTCCGGATCGAGCACGAGGCGGCCGACGGCACCGTGACCGTGCTCAAGGACGCCGTACCGGTCCTGGCCGGCGAGATCGTCGACGGCACCGTCCTGCAGGTCGCCGACCTGCACGCGTTCCTCACCAACGCGATCGCCCGCGCCAAGGCCGACGACGTGCTGTTCTCGGTGCACCTCAAGGCCACGATGATGAAGGTCTCCGACCCGATCATCTTCGGCCACGTCGTCACCGCGTTCTTCCCCGACGTCTTCGCGACGTACGGCGACAAGCTCGCCGCCGCGGGCCTGAGCCCGAGCAACGGGCTCGGTGGGATCCTGGCCGGTCTCGACGCGCTGGACGACGGGGCCGAGATCAAGGCGGCCTTCGAGGCCGGGATCGCCGCCGGTCCGGCGCTGGCGATGGTCGACTCCGACCGCGGCATCACCAACCTGCACGTGCCGTCCGACGTCATCGTGGACGCCTCGATGCCGGCGATGATCCGCACCAGCGGCCACATGTGGGGACCCGACGGCCAGGAGGCGGACACCCTCGCGGTGATCCCCGACTCGTCGTACGCCGGGGTCTACCAGACGGTCCTCGACGACTGCCGCGCCCACGGTGCCTTCGACCCGACCACGATGGGCTCGGTGCCCAACGTGGGGCTGATGGCCCAGGCCGCGGAGGAGTACGGCTCGCACGACAAGACCTTCGAGGTCCCGGCCGCCGGGACCGTCCGCGTGGTCAACGAGGCCGGCGACGTCCTCATCGAGCACGACGTCGAGGCCGGCGACATCTGGCGCGCGTGCCAGACCAAGGACGTGCCGGTCCGCGACTGGGTCAAGCTCGCGGTCACCCGCGCTCGCGCCACGGGTGCCCCGGCGATCTTCTGGCTCGACGAGACCCGTGCCCACGACGCCAACCTGATCGCCAAGGTGCGCGAGTACCTGCCCGAGCACGACACCGACGGCCTGGAGATCCAGATCCTGGCGCCGCAGCTCGCCACGGCGTACTCCCTCGAGCGGATTCGCAAGGGTGAGGACACCATCTCGGTGACCGGCAACGTGCTGCGCGACTACCTCACCGACCTGTTCCCGATCCTCGAGCTCGGCACCAGCGCCAAGATGCTCTCGATCGTCCCGCTGATCGCCGGCGGCGGCCTGTTCGAGACCGGCGCCGGCGGCTCGGCGCCCAAGCACGTGCAGCAGCTGGTCAAGGAGAACTACCTGCGCTGGGACAGCCTCGGCGAGTTCCTGGCCCTGGCCGAGTCGTTCGGTCACTACGGGCGCGTCCACGACAACCCGCACGCGATCATCCTGGGCCAGACGCTCGACCGGGCCACCGGCACCTTCCTCGACCAGAACCGCAACCCGGCCCGCAAGGTCGGCTCGATCGACAACCGCGGCTCCCACTTCTACCTCGCCCTCTACTGGGCGCAGGAGCTGGCGGGGCAGGACGACGACCCGGAGCTCGCGGCGGCGTTCGCGCCCCTCGCGCAGCGGCTCGCGGACGACGAGGAGGCGATCACCGCCGAGCTCATCGCCGTACAGGGGCACCCGGTGGACCTCGGTGGCTACTACCGCCCGGACGACGACAAGGTCACGGCCGTGATGCGCCCCTCGACCACGTTCAACGAGGCCCTCGCCTCGCTGTGACGCGGCTCGCGGAATTCGCGAGGGGGCGGCCAGCCTTCACACTCAGGTGAGCATGACGACGACCCTGACGAGCCCCGCGCCGGAAGCCACGGCGCGGTACGGCCCTGCGGTCCTCGCCCTCGCGGTGGGCGGTTTCGCCATCGGCACCACCGAGTTCATGGCGATGGGCCTGCTGCCGCAGATCGCGGACGGCGTCGGTGTCTCGGTCCCGGCCGCCGGCCACCTGATCTCGGCGTACGCACTCGGCGTCGTCGTCGGCGCGCCGGTGCTGGCGTTCCTCGGCGCGCGGCTGCCGCGACGTGGCCTGCTGGTCGCGCTGATGGCGGCGTACGCCGGCGCCAACGCACTCTCCGCGCTGGCCGGCTCCTACGGACTGCTGCTGTTCTCCCGCTTCCTGTGCGGCATCCCACACGGCGCCTTCTTCGGGGTCGCCTCGCTCGTCGCCGCCAGTCTCGCGCCCCGCGGCCGCGAGGGACGCGCGGTCGCGACGGTGATGATCGGCCTGTCGGTGGCCAACGTCCTGGGCGTCCCGATCGCTACCTGGCTCGGACAGGCCGTCGGCTGGCGCGCGGCCTTCTGGGTCGGCGCCGGCCTGGCCGTGGCGTCCACTGCCCTGGTCACGCTGTTCCTCCCTGCCTGCCCCGGTGACGCCGCGGCGACCGGACGCCGCGAGCTCGCGCTGTTCCGCAGCCCGCAGGCCTGGCTCACCTTGGTCGCCGGCGCGATCGGCTTCGGCGGGATGTTCGCCCTGTACTCCTACATCGCCGAGGTCGTCACCAAGGTCGGTGGCCTCCCCGAGGGTGCGGTCCCCGTCTTCTTGCTGGCCTTCGGGCTCGGCATGGTGGCCGGCACCTGGGTCGCCGGGGCGCTCGCCGACTGGTCGGTCTTCCGCTCGCTGCTCGGCTCGTCGCTGGCGATGGCGGCCCTGCTCCTGCTGTACGCCGCCCTGGCGCCCGCCGGCTGGTGGGCGCTGATCCCGGCCTTCCTGGTGGCGGTCTCGTCGTCGGTACTCGTGGTCAACCTCCAGCTCCGCCTGATGTCGGTGGCCGGAGACGCCCAGACGCTGGGCGCGGCGATGAACCACTCCTCGCTCAACCTCGGCAACGCGCTCGGCGCGTGGCTCGGCGGCCTGGTGATCGCCGCGAACTGGGGCTACCGCGCCCCGGCCCTCGTCGGGGTCGTTCTGGCACTCGCCGGGCTCGGCGTCCTTCTGCTGTCCGCGGTCGCGGCCCGGCGTACGACGGTGCGCGTGGGCTGAGCGAAGGCTCAGGAGGTGGGCTCGGGGCAGGTGCCGCCGCGCTGCGTCCGGTTCGGGATCACGTCGAAGTCGGAGGTCAGCACGTAGGTGCCAGGGCGTCGAGCGTGCAGCATCGTCCACGCGCCGTTCTGTGACAGGCAGCCGTGCGCTCGCACGCCGGACGACACCGGCACGGTGCCGTCGAGCACCGCGAGGTGGTCCGACCAGCGGATCTGAAGGGGCACCAGCCCGGCCCTGGGCACCTGCATCCGCACCTGGTTGCCCGACACCGAGATGACCTGGGCGTTCTGAGCGAGTGGCCGGGAGTCGCTGACCTCGTAGAGCTTCCAGTCGGGGTTGCTCCACACCTCGTGCAGGTAGGGCAGTCCGCTGCGGATCAGCTTCGCCTCGTCGACCGACGCGAAGTCGAGCTTGGTCGCCGGCAGCGCGACGTACGACACGGCGAGCTCGTCGAGCCAGCTGCGGTACGACGCAGGGGTGAGCGCGCCGTCCTTGTAGAAGATCGGGTTGTCGACCGTGTCGGCCTGGCGCTCCCAGCCGCGGGCGACCGGCATCGACTCGCCGACGTAGCGGGCGGCGCCCTTGGTCTGCGGCTCGACCACCTCGACGCGCTGGCCGACGGCGTCGCCGGTGTAGAGGCGCTGGTGGAGCTGGGCCAGCAGCGGCTGGTAGTAGGACTGCTGAGCCGACGGCGAGTCGGCCTCGGCCAACTGCCAGGTCACGTCGACCATCGGGAAGATCAGGGCCAGACCGGTGAGCGCAACCAGGTGCTTGTCGGGGCGGTGGCCGTAGGCGACGATCACCGGCGCGGCGAGCAGCCAGACCATCCGGGTCAGGTTGAGCCCGACGCTGTTGGGGATGACGAGGCAGATCACCAGGCCGACGGCCACGATCACGGCGCCCGCGCGGATCGTCGGCTCGCGACAGGCGACGGCGACGAGGGAGATCCCGACCAGTGCCAACAGGATCTGGATCGGCGGTGAGGCCATCACACCCGGGTCGTGGAACAGCAGGGCCAGAGTGCCGAGCGACAGGCCGGTCGCGGCGCCGACGAACAGCGCCTCACGGCGCCGGCTGGGGTCGGAGACCAGGACGGCGGCGGCGACGATGCCGGTGAACAGCCCGGCGAGCGGGCTGCCGAGCACGCTGATCACGGTGGCCACGGCCGCGAGCCACGGGTGCCGGCGGACCAGTGCCAGCACCGCCAGCGTCGCGGCGGCGAGGCCGACCAAGAAGGTGATCCGGCCGCCGAAGAGGTTGAGCAGCACGGTCGCGGCGAACACCACGCTGCCCGCGCGAGGGCGCGCCGCGTCACGCAGGATCTGGTGCGCGGCCCAGATCGAGATCGCCGCGGCGATGACACCGGTCGTGGCGACGCCGATGGTCGCCATCACGGCCGGCGCGATCACCGAGTACGTCGGGAGCTCGACCCCGCCGTACCAGCCCGGCCACCAGGTGGCCGACCCGAGCTGGCGGAAGACGGCGGCCCGGGTGGCTTGGGCCGCGAAGTCCGGCACCTGCGGCACCAGGATCAGATAGAGGGCCAGCCCGACGGCCGGAACGAACCAGGTCAGCATCCGTCGGGTACGCACGGACGAGATCGTCGATTGCAGACTCACCCATCCCCCTCGTCTCGTGCCTTGTGCCATTGTGCCAAGTCGCCCCCGTCAGCCCGAAATCACGCTGGCCACGGAGTGGCGAGATCCTCGCCACTCCTCCACCAGCACGTCGTACTTCATGGCGTCCACGCGGCCCTCCGGCCGCACGAACGTGCCCAGTCTGACGACCCCGGCCTCGCGCAGGCCCGACGCCTCGAGCACGTGCCGGGAGGCGGTGTTGCCCAGCGCGGCATGTCCCTGGACGAGGACCAGGTCGAAGGCCTCGAAGCCGTGCCGCAGAGCGAGCACGCAGGCACGGGTCGTGAGCCCGCGTCCGCGCGCGTCCGGGTGTGCCCAGAATCCGATCTCGGCGGACGTCCCAGGCGCGATGTCGAACAGGTTGACCACCCCACGGAGGACGTCGTCCTCGCCGGTGACCGCCCAGGTGACGGTGCGGCCCGTAGCCGCCTCCTCGGTGATCTGCTCCAGCCACGCGGCCGCCTCCGTCGAGGTGTACGGCGTGGGCATCCGCCCCAGCCAGCGCTGTGTCCGTGGGTCGCCGGCCGCCTCGACCACCCGGTCGGTGTCGCTCGACCTGACGGCGCGGAGGCGGACGACGCCGTCGGTCAGGGACGGCGCATCGAGCCAGGTGCTGCGGGGCCGTCGGTCGTCGGTGGCGAGCAGGGTGCCGGTCCAGGCGTCGACGAGCTCACCGCCGCGGTGGACGACGTACTGGCGCAGGGTGCCGTCGAAGGAGAAGCCGAGCTTCCAGGCGAGCCGCCGCGAGGCCCAGTTGCCGACGTGGGCGTGCCAGACGACCGTGCGGACGTCGCGCCGAGCGAACCCCCAGTCGAGCAGCAACCGACAGGCGCGCTCCATCGCCCCGGTGCCACGGACCCACGGGTGGGAGCCGAAGGCGATCTCGGCCCGGCGGCCGCCCAGGTCACGCAGCTCGACGGTGCCGGCGTAGCGCCCCTCCGCCTCGACCGCGAACCCCCAGCGCCCCTCCGCCCAGCCGCCCGGCATCACCTCCTGCACGAACACCTCGGCGTCCGCGCGCGTGTACGGCGTGGGCACGGTCGTCCAGCGGACGCTGTCGGGGTCGACGCTCTGCTCGACCACGGCGTCCAGGTCGTCGGCGCGGTGCGCCCGGAGCGTCACCGTGCCGTCGGTCAGGGTCGGGGCTGCGGGCATGCAGGGCACCCTGCCAAGGGCCACCGACACCGGCAAGCGCTTTCCGCTCGCCCTCCCGGGTCGGGACGCCCCGGTGCCTGACACAATGCCCGCCATGCCCAGCACCACCACGTCACCGGCGCTGACCGTCCCGGACGTCTCCTCCGGGGCCCGCCCGCGGGTGCTGTCGGGCATCCAGCCGACCGCCGACTCCTTCCACTTCGGCAACTACCTCGGTGCGCTGCGCCAGTGGGTGGACCTGCAACGCGAGTACCAGCCGTTCTTCTTCATCGCCGACCTGCACGCGATCACCCTCGAACAGGACCCCAAGGTCCTCCGCGAGCGCACCCTGCGTGCCGCCGCACAGCTGGTGGCGATGGGCATCGACCCCGAGCGGTCCTCGATCTTCGTGCAGAGCCAGGTGCCGGCCCACGCCCAGCTCGGCTGGGTGCTGCAGTGCCTGACCGGCTTCGGCGAGGCCCGCAGGATGACCCAGTTCAAGGACAAGTCGGCCAAGGGCGGCGAGGGTGCGGCCAGCGTCGGCCTGTTCACCTACCCGATCCTCCAGGCGGCCGACATCCTGCTCTACCGCCCGCACTTCGTGCCGGTCGGCGAGGACCAGCGCCAGCACCTCGAGCTCACCCGCGACCTCGCCCAGCGCTTCAACCACCGCTACAAGAAGACCTTCCGGCTGCCCGAGCCCTACATCCTCAAGGCGACCGCGAAGATCACCGACCTCCAGGAGCCGACCGCGAAGATGTCGAAGTCGTCGTCCTCGCCGGCCGGCATCATCGAGCTCCTCGAGGACCCGCGGGTCAGCGCCAAGAAGATCCGGTCCGCCGTCACCGACTCCGGCAGCGAGATCCGCTTCGACCCCGAGGAGAAGCCCGGCATCTCCAACCTGCTCACCATCTACTCCGCGCTCTCGGCCCGCTCGGTGCCCGACCTCGAGGCGGAGTACGCCGGGAAGGGTTACGGCGACCTGAAGAAGGACCTCGCCGAGCTCGTCGTCGACTTCGTCACCCCGTTCCGCGACCGCACCCTCGAGCTGCTCGCCGACCAGGCGCACCTCAGCGGCATCCTCGAGCGCGGCCGCCAGCAGGCCGCGGAGATCGCCGAGGCCACCCTGCGCGACGTCTACCAGCGGGTCGGGTTCGCCGCCGCCGCCCGGCCGGCCGGCGCGTAGGGTCGTCATCCATGCCCACCATCGGCGTCTCGATCGCGGTTCCCGAGCCGTGGGGGAGCCGGCTGCAGGACTTCCGGGTCGCGAACGGTGACGTTGCGGGTGCGTCGATCCCCACCCACATCACCCTGGTGCCGCCACTCGAGATAGCTCAAGACCGGATGCCCGACGTGGAGCGTCATCTCGAGGAGGTGGCCGCGAGCATCCCGTCGTACAACATCCACCTGCGCGGCACCGGCACCTTCCGCCCGGTCTCGCCGGTGGTCTTCGTCAGCCTCGTCGAGGGCATCTCCCAGACCGAGCGGCTCGCCCACGGCTGCCGGCGCGGCCCCCTCACGCTCGACCTCTCGCACCCCTACCACCCCCACGTCACGGTCGCGCACCTCCTCGACGATGACGGACTGGACCGCGCGTTCCTGGAGATGGACGGCTTCGACTGCGCCTTCTCGGTCGCCGAGTTCCACCTCTACGTGCATCACGCCGACCACGGGTGGAAGGCCACCCACGACTTCGTCCTGACCGGCCCCGGCACCTGATGCCTTCGCCGCTGGCTCGGGGGAAGGCGGCGCTGGGGCATGCCCGCTCGGAGTCCCCGCTGGTCGACCACCTGATCCGGATGCAGCAGCACTACGGCCGGGTCAACGCCGGGTCGCAAGCGGGGGCCGTGACCTACTTCGCCTTCCTGTCCTTCTTTCCCGTCCTGGCCCTGGCGTTCGTCGTGGTCGGCTACCTCGCCCGCTACTTCCCGGACGCCCAGAACAACCTCGTCGACGTCATCGAGCAGGCCTTTCCCGGGTTGATCGGTTCGGGCAAGGGGCAGGTCACCTTGCAATCCATCCAGAAGGCTGCCGCGACCGTCGGCATCATCGGCGTCGCCACCTTGATCTACGCCGGCCTGGGCTGGTTGTCGGGCATGCGGACCGCGCTCCACGTGGTCTTCGAGCTCCCGATCGACCGTCGGCCCAACTTCTTCGTCGGCAAGCTGCGCGACCTGCTGACCTTGGCCGTCGTCGGGTCCACCCTGCTCCTGAGCGTGGCGGTGTCGGGTGTCGTCACCCGCTTCTCCAGCCAGGTCCTCGATCTCGTCGGGCTCGACCAGGACTTCTCGTGGACCGTCGAGGTGGTCGCGGTCGTGGTCGCCATGGTCGCGACGACCCTCATGTTCTTCGTGCTCTTCAAGGTGCTGGCCCGGCCGCACACTCCGGACCGGGCGCTGTGGCAGGGGGCGCTCCTCGGCTCGGTCGCGTTCGAGGTCCTCAAGCAGCTCTCGAGCGTCCTGCTGGCGGCCACGCAACGCAGCCCGGCCTTCCAGGCCTTCGGGATCGCGCTGATCCTTGTGGTCTGGATCAACTACTTCTCGCGGATCGTCATGTACGCCGCGGCCTGGGCGTACACGTCCCGGCTGTCGCAGGAAGCGCGCGACACCGCGACGACCCCCGAGCCATCCGTCGTACCGACCAGGACGGTGTCCGTGCCGACGGTCGCGGCCGACACGTCGCGCACCGGCACGGACCCACGGCTCGCCTTCGGAGCCGGGGCGGCGACGGCCTTGGGACTGGTGGCCCTGGCGCGACGCCGACGTCGTTGACAGCCTCCGAGTCCGATTTCTCACACGACCCCTGGGACGACGTGCCGGCGCAGCGCGCGATAAGTTGCTAGGCGCTCGCGCCTCTCGTCGCGGAGGCGCGCCCCGGTCTGGAAGGACGACGATGTCAACTGGAGTGCACGGCCCGACCAGGGCGCGCATCGAGGAGAAGACGCTCCGCACCGACCGGTGGCGGATCTACCCGCTGACCACGTTCATCGTGTTCTCGGCGTTCGTCGTCTACGCGACCGTCCGGGCCTTCATGGGCAGCCACTACTACTCGCAGCCCTACCTCTCGCCGCTCTACTCGCCGTGCCTCGGCGACTGCGTCAAGGGCAGCTCCGACTTCGGCCAGCCGTTCGGCTGGTGGCCGTTCTCGGCGGCCCTGATCGTGCTGATCTTCCCGCTCGGCTTCCGGCTCAGCTGCTACTACTACCGCAAGGCCTACTACCGCGCCTTCTGGATGAGCCCGCCGGCCTGCGCCGTCGCGGAGCCCCACACGTCGTACTCGGGCGAGACCAAGCTGCCGCTGATCCTCAACAACATCCACCGCTACTTCTGGTACGCCGCGGTCGCGGTGTCCCTGATCCTGACCTGGGACACGATCTTGGCCTTCGGGCCGGCGGAGGGTGAGTCCGACGGCATCCACATGGGCCTGGGCTCCCTGGTCTTCCTCGCCAACATCATCCTGATCTGGCTGTACACGCTGTCGTGCCACTCCTGCCGCCACATCGTCGGCGGTCGCCTGCGGCACTTCTCCAAGCACCCGGTCCGCTACAAGGCCTGGACGTGGGTCTCCAAGATCAACCACCACCACGCCCGCTACGCGTGGCTGTCGCTGTTCTCGGTCGCGTTCGCCGACCTCTACGTCCTCCTGATCTCGTCCGGTGCCTTCAACGACCCGAGGTTCTTCTGACATGACCGAGCAACCCACCTCCTCCGACGAGAACCGCGACGTCGAGAAGCACGTCTACGACGTCATCGTGATCGGCGCCGGCGGTTCCGGGCTGCGCGCCGCGATCGCCGCCCAGGAGGCCGGCTCCAAGGTCGCCATCGTCTGCAAGTCGCTGCTCGGCAAGGCCCACACGGTGATGGCGGAGGGCGGCGCGGCCGCGGCCCTCGGCAACCTGTGGCCCGACGACAGCTGGCAGGTCCACTTCCGCGACACCATGCGCGGCGGGAAGATGCTCAACAACTGGCGGATGGCCCAGCTCCACGCCCAGGAGGCCCCCGAGCGGGTCCTGGAGCTCGAGGACTGGGGTGCGCTCTTCGACCGCACCAAGGACGGTCTGATCTCGCAGCGCGACTTCGGCGGCCACCGCTACGCCCGACTGGCCCACGTCGGCGACCGCACCGGCCTCGAGATGATCCGCACCCTCCAGCAGCGCGCGGTCCAGCTCGGCATCGACGTGTTCATGGAGTGCACGATCACCGACCTGCTGGTCTCGACAGGCTCGACCGGCGGTCGTCAGGTCTCGGGCGCCTTCGGCTACTGGCGCGAGACCGGCCGCTTCATCTCCTTCGCGGCGCCCGCGGTCATCCTCGCCACCGGCGGCATCGGCAAGAGCTTCAAGGTCACCTCCAACTCCTGGGAGTACACCGGCGACGGCCACGCCATGGCGCTGCGCTCCGGCGCGAAGCTGATCAACATGGAGTTCGTCCAGTTCCACCCGACCGGCATGGTGTGGCCGCCGTCGGTCAAGGGGCTGCTGGTCACGGAGTCCGTCCGTGGTGACGGCGGCATCCTGAAGAACTCCGAGGGCAAGCGGTTCATGTTCGACTACATCCCTGACTTCTTCGCCTCGGAGACGGCCGACAGCGAGGCCGAGGCCGACCGCTGGTACGAGGACAAGAAGAACAACCGCCGGCCCCCCGAGCTGTTGCCCCGGGACGAGGTCGCCCGGGCCATCAACTCCGAGATCAAGGCCGGTCGCGGCAGCGAGCACGGCGGCGTCTACCTCGACATCGCCTCGCGTCGTACGCCGGAGTTCATCAAGAAGCGCCTGCCGTCGATGTACCACCAGTTCAAGGAGCTGGCGGACGTCGACATCACCGTGGAGCCGATGGAGATCGGCCCGACCTGCCACTACGTGATGGGTGGCGTCGAGGTCGAGCCCGACACCGAGATGAGCGGCCTCGAGGGTCTGTACGCCGTGGGCGAGTGCTCCGGCGGCATGCACGGCTCCAACCGGCTCGGTGGCAACTCGCTGTCCGACCTGCTGGTCTTCGGCAAGCGGTCCGGTGACTCCGCCGCCGAGTACGTCAAGGGTCTCGGCGCCTCCCGCCCCACCGTCTCCGACGACGACGTGGAGGCCGCCGTGACGCTGGCGCTCTCGCCGTTCGACGGCTCCGGCACCGAGAGCGAGAACCCCTACACGATCCAGCAGGAGCTCCAGCAGACGATGAACGACCTCGTCGGCATCATCCGGATCCGCGAGGAGCTGGAGAAGTCGCTGGCCGAGATCGAGAAGTTCAAGGAACGCGCGAAGAACCTGCTCGTCGAGGGCAACCGTCAGTACAACCCCGGCTGGCACCTCGCGATCGACCTGCGCAACATGCTGCTGGTCTCGGAGTGCATCGCGAAGGCCGCGCTCGAGCGCGAGGAGTCGCGCGGTGGGCACACGCGTGAGGACCACCCGGGCTTCGCCGAGGAGTGGGGCACCCAGAACATCGTGCTCTCCATCAACTCCGCCGGCGACGGCGTCGACCTGGCCATCCAGCCCCTGCCGGTGATGCCGGACGAGCTGGCCGCGTTCTTCGAGGAAGGGCACTGACCCCATGGGATACACGCTCAAGATGCGGCTGTGGCGCGGCGACCAGTCCGGCGGCGAGCTCAAGGACTACGACGTCGAGGTCGAGACCGGTGAGGTGGTGCTCGACGCCATCCACCGCGTCCAGGCCACGCAGGCCGGCGACCTCGCCGTCCGCTGGAACTGCAAGGCCGGCAAGTGCGGGTCGTGCAGCGCCGAGGTCAACGGCCGGCCGAAGCTGATGTGCATGTGCCGGCTCTCGGACTACGACGAGACCGAGACGATCACCGTCACCCCCATGCGCACCTTCCCGGTGATCCGCGACCTGGTCACCGACGTCTCCTACAACTACGAGAAGGCCAAGGAGCTCCCGTACGCCGAGCTCCCGCCGCGCGACGCCGACGGCAAGCGCCGGATGATGCAGGAGGACGTCGAGCGCGGCCAGGAGTTCCGCAAGTGCATCGAGTGCTTCCTGTGCCAGAACACCTGCCACGTCGTGCGCGACCACGAGGACAACAAGCAGAACTTCGCCGGTCCGCGGTTCTTCCTGCGCTACGCCGAGCTCGACATGCACCCGCTCGACACCCTCGACCGTCGTGAGGCGACCAGGGAGCAGGCCGGCCTCGGCCTGTGCAACATCACCAAGTGCTGCACCGAGGTCTGCCCGGAGGGCATCCACATCACCGACAACGCGATCATCCCGATGAAGGAGCGCGTGGTCGACAAGTCCTACGACCCGCTGGTGTGGCTGGGCAACAAGATCGGCCTCCGCAACAAGGACCGCGACAGCCGCACCGAGGTCTAGTCGGAGCGGCGCGCGTCACGACGTACCCGGAAGAAGGTCCTGTCGATGAGGGCGAAGGTCCCTCCGGTTCGCAGCCGGCACCGGCGCGCTCCTACATTGGAGTCATGACCGAGGTTGAAGGTGGACTCGACGACCCGGTAGAGCTCCAGCCCTCGCCAGGCGCACTGGCCCTCGCGTCGGAACGCGATGCGTGGACGCGGGCGGACTGGGAGAAGGCCGCCGCGACGGCCCTGCGGAAGTCCCGGCGGCTCACCGACGATGACCCCGACGACGCCGTCTGGGCGAAGCTGACCCGCACCACCCTCGACGGCGTCGAGATCACTCCGCTCGGTACGCCGGACCTGCTCGACGACCTCACCACCTCCGGCCGGCCGACTCGAACCGGTGGCTGGGAGATCCGCTCCGAGGTCTCCACGAACGCGGACGCCCTCGCCGACCTCAACGGTGGCGTCACCTCCCTCTGGTTGCGGGCGGGGTCCGCCCCCGACTGGGCCACCGTGCTCGACGAGGTGCGGCTCGACCTGGCTTCGGTCGTCCTCGACGGCGCCGACCCGGAGGGCTTCCTCTCCTACGCGGACAGCCGCGAGCTCGCGGCCGGTACCAACCTCGGCTACGACGCCCGGACGGCGACGGGGGAGCAGGCGGCGCTCGCGACCGGGGCCGGAGTGCTCGGCTTCGTGGTCGACGCGACGCTCGTGCACGACCAGGGAGCCTCGGATGTCCAGGAGCTCGCCTCGGCGATGGCGGTCGGTGCCCAGGCCCTGCGGTCCCTCACCGATAGCGGCGTGGCGGTCGACGAGGCTGCCGGGCTGATCGAGTTCCGGTTCGCCGTGACCGACGAGCAGTTCCCCTCGATCGCCAAGCTGCGGGCCGCGCGTCGCCTGTGGGCCCGGGTCCTCGAGCTGAGCGGCGCGGAGCCGCGGCCGATGCGCCAGCACGCCGTGACCAGCCGGCCGATGATGAGCGCCTACGACCCCTGGGTGAACCTGCTGCGCACCACCGTGGCGGCCTTCGCTGCGGGCGTCGGCGGTGCGGACTCCGTGACCGTGCTGCCGTACGACGCGCCCCTCGGCGAGACGGACGCCTTCGGGCGCAGGATCGCGCGGAACACCAGTGCCCTCCTCATCGAGGAGTCCCACGTCGCCCAGGTCGCCGACCCGGCCGGCGGCTCCTACGCGGTCGAGAAGCTCACCGACGACCTCGCCCTCGCGGCCTGGGACCTCTTCGGCCGGCTCGACGACGGCGCCGACCTGGCCCCCCTCGTCGCCCAGACGGTGGCCGCTCGTGACCGGCAGGTCGCCACACGCAAGCGTCCGATCACCGGGCTCAGCGAGTTCCCGAACCTGGCCGAGACGCTGCCCGAGCGGGTCTCGACCGGCTCGACCACCGACAGTCGCGACGTGCGCCGGTACGGCGCCGCCTTCGAGGCCCTGCGCGCCGAGCCACCGGCCGCCCACGTCTTCCTGGCCACCCTCGGCCCGGTCGCGGCCCACACCGCGCGTGCCGGGTTCGTCACCAACCTGATGGCCGCGGGCGGTGTGGCCGTCGACGTCGCCGGACCGACCGCCGGGGTCGACGACCTGGTCGCCGCCTACGACGGGCAGTCCGTCGCCTGCCTGGCGGGCACCGACGCCGCCTACGCCGAATGGGGCGAGGCGGCCGCCGCGGCTCTCCGTGCGGCGGGCGCGACGAGGGTCGTCGTGGCGGGGAAGCCGGCCGAGTGGGCCGACGACTCGTGCGCCTTGGGGGTCGACGCGATCGACTTCCTGACCCGGACCAGAGAGGCACTGTGATGACGGTCCCGAGGAGCTTCGCCGGGCTGCCGTTGGCCTCCGGCGAGCCGGCCGTGGTCTCGACAGGCTCGACCGACGGAACGGGGGTCTCGACAGCGCTCGACCAGCCACCGCTGGCACAGCCCCGAGGGGATCGACATCAAGCCCCGCTACGACGCGAGCGACCTCGAGGGCCTCGACGCGCTCGACACCTGGCCTGGCCTCACGCCGTACCTCCGCGGGCCGTACCCGACGATGTACACCACGCAGCCCTGGACCATCCGCCAGTACGCCGGGTTCTCCACCGCCGAGGAGTCCAACGCCTTCTACCGGCGCAACCTCGCCGGCGGGCAGAAGGGGCTCAGCGTCGCCTTCGACCTGGCCACCCATCGCGGCTACGACTCCGACCACCCGCGGGTGCGCGGCGACGTCGGGATGGCCGGCGTGGCGATCGACTCGATCTACGACGCGCGCACTCTGTTCGACGGGATCCCGCTCGACCAGATGAGCGTCAGCATGACCATGAACGGTGCGGTGCTGCCGATCATGGCGCTCTACATCGCCGCGGCCGAGGAGCAGGGGGTCAAGCCCGAGCAGCTGTCGGGGACCATCCAGAACGACATCCTCAAGGAGTTCATGGTCCGCAACACCTACATCTACCCGCCGGGCCCGAGCATGCGGATCGTCGGTGACATCTTCAGCTACACCGCCGAGCACATGCCGCGGTTCAACTCGATCTCGATCTCCGGCTATCACATGCAGGAGGCCGGGGCGACCGCCGACCTCGAGCTCGCCTACACGCTGGCCGACGGGGTGGAGTACCTCCGCACCGGCGTGCGTGCCGGTCTCGACATCGACCACTTCGCGCCGCGGCTCAGCTTCTTCTGGGCGATCGGGATGAACTTCTTCATGGAGGTCGCCAAGATGCGAGCGGCCCGCGCCTTATGGGCGCGGCTGGTGCGCGACTTCGAGCCGCAGAACCCGAAGAGCCTGAGCCTGCGCACCCACTGCCAGACCAGCGGCTGGAGCCTCACCGCCCAGGACGTGTTCAACAACGTCGGCCGCACCTGCATCGAGGCGATGGCCGCGACGCAGGGCCACACCCAGAGTCTGCACACCAACGCCCTCGACGAGGCGATCGCGCTGCCGACCGACTTCAGCGCCCGGATCGCCCGCAACACCCAGCTCCTGCTGCAGCAGGAGAGCGGCACCACGTGGACGATCGACCCCTGGGCCGGCAGCTACTACGTCGAGAAGCTCACCCACGACCTCGCCGAGCGGGCCTGGGCCCACATCCAGGAGGTCGAGCAGGCCGGCGGGATGTCGAAGGCCATCGAGGAGGGCATCCCGAAGCTGCGCATCGAGGAGGCCGCCGCCCGCACCCAGGCCCGGATCGACTCCGGCACCCAGGCCGTGATCGGGGTCAACACCTACCGGCTCGCCGACGAGGACCCGCTCGACGTACGCCGGGTCGACAACGACGACGTCTACCGCCAGCAGATCGCCAAGCTCGAGCGGCTCCGCGCCGAGCGGGACGACGACGACGTACGACGCTCGCTCGAGGCGCTGACGCAGGCCGCGGGCGAGAAGGAGGGCGAGGGCGACAACCTGCTCGCGCTCGCGGTGGACGCGGCCCGCGCCAAGGCGACGGTCGGCGAGATCACCGGCGCGCTGGAGCAGGTGTGGGGCCGGCACCAGGCGACGATCCGTACCATCTCCGGTGTGTTCAGGGACGAGTCCGGCGCCGACGGCGACGCCCTCGTCGAGGAGGTGCTGGCCGCGACCACGGCGTTCGAGGAGGCCGAGGGCCGCCGTCCCCGGATCCTGGTCGCCAAGATGGGCCAGGACGGCCACGACCGCGGCCAGAAGGTCATCGTCAGCGCGTTCGCCGACATGGGCTTCGACGTCGACGTGGGTCCGCTCTTCTCCACGCCGGAGGAGGTCGCCCAGCAGGCCGTCGACGCCGACGTCCACATCGTCGGGGTGAGCAGCCTGGCCGCCGGCCACCTCACCCTGCTTCCCGCGCTGAAGAAGGCGCTCGCCGACCAGGGCCGCGGCGACATCATGGTCGTGATCGGCGGGGTCATCCCGCCCAGCGACGTCGAGACTCTCGAGGAGATGGGTGCCGCCGCGGTCTTCCTGCCCGGCACTGTGATCGCCCGCTCCGCGCTCGACCTGCTCGCCCGGCTGCGCGAGCAGCTCGGCCACTGATGACGTCTCCCGACCCGATCGGGGACGGTGTCCGCGCGGGTCAGCGGGCTGCGGTGAGCCGTGCGATCACCCTGATGGAGTCCAGCCGGCCCGAGCACCGGGCGCAGGCGCGCGAGCTCCTCGTGAGCCTCGATGCTCCGGCCGAACCGGCAGTCCGGGTCGGCATCTCGGGGCTGCCGGGCGTGGGTAAGTCGACCTTCATCGAGACCCTGGGCCGGCAGCTGACCGCGGCCGGCCACCGGGTCGGCGTCCTCGCGGTCGACCCCAGCAGCCAGCGCACCGGCGGCTCGGTGCTCGGCGACAAGATCCGGATGCCGACCCTGTCGGTCGACCCCGACGCCTACATCCGGGCCAGCCCCAGCGCCGGCACGCTCGGCGGCGTGGCCCGCGCCACCAGCCAGGCGATCCTGGTGCTCGAGGCCGCGGCGTACGACGTCGTGTTGGTCGAGACCGTGGGGGTCGGCCAGTCCGAGACCACCGTGGCCGGCATGGTCGACACCTTCCTCTTCCTGACCCTCGCCCGGACCGGCGACCAGCTCCAGGGCATCAAGCGCGGCATCCTCGAGCTCGCCGACGTGATCGCGGTCAACAAGGCCGACGGCGACCACGAGACCGAGGCCCGGGTGGCCGCCCGCGAGCTGTCGGGAGCGCTGCGGATGGTGCACGGCCGCGACGGGGCGCCCTCCGTCGTCACCTGCTCCGGGCAGTCCGGCGCCGGCGTCGACGAGGTGTGGGCGAAGGTGCTCGAGCACCGGGCCCACCTCGGCACCGACGGGCTTGCCGAGAAGCGGGCCCACCAGCAGCTCGACTTCGCGTGGGCGCTGGTGCGCGACGAGCTCGAGCAGCGGCTCCGCCGCTCCGAGCCGGTACGCCGGGTGCGCGCCGAGGTGCGCGAGGAGGTGCTCCGCGGTGAGCTCCCCGCCGTCGCCGCGGCCGACCGGATCCTCGCGGCGTACGACGGCGAGGCTGATGCGGGCCTCGGCGAACCGGTGAACTAACCTCGTCGGGACATGTCCACGCACGCTGCGCTCGCCCTCGTCGAGACGGTGGTCGACAAGCACGCCGACGACCTTCTCGACCTCCGTCGCGACCTGCACGCGCACCCCGAGCTGTCGTGGCGCGAAACCCGCACCACCGATCTCGTCAGCCACCACCTCGACCAGATCGGCTGGCACCTCACCCGCACCGGCGACTCCGGGCTGATCGCCGACCTCGGTGACGCCGGCCCCCGGGTGGCGTTGCGGGCCGACCTCGACGCGCTGCCGGTCAACGACACCAGCGGCGACCCCTGGCAGAGCCAGGTGCCCGGCGTGGCTCACGCCTGCGGTCACGATGTCCACACCACTGCGCTCCTCGGCGCGGGCTTCGCCCTGTCCGAGGTGCACGCCGCCGGGCTGCTGCCGGGTCGGGTCCGGTTGCTCTTCCAGCCGGCCGAGGAGGTGATGCCGGGCGGCGCCTCGCGACTGATGAACCTCGGCGCCCTCGACGACGTCACCCGGATCTTCTGCCTGCACTGCGACCCGACCATCGACATCGGCCGGGTCGGGCTGCGCGACGGGCCGATCACCGGCGCCGCCGACAGCCTGGAAATAGCCCTCACCGGCAGCGGTGGCCACACCAGCCGGCCGCACCTCACCGAGGACCTCACCTTCGCCCTCGCCAAGATCGTCACCGAGCTGCCGGCCGTGCTCTCGCGCCGGCTCGACCCGCGCGCCGGCGTCAGCGTGGTCTGGGGCCGCGTCGACGCCGGGCGGGCCATCAACGTGATCCCCGACTCCGGCGCCCTCGGCGGCACCGTCCGGATGCTCGACGCGGTCGCCTGGAGCGACATGGAGCAGCGGATCCGCACCTATGTCGGCGAGATCGTGGCGCCGTACGGCGTCCAGGCAGTCGTGGACTACAAGCGCGGCGTGCCACCGGTCGTCAACGACCCCGCCTCGGTGGCCCTCCTCGCCCGGGCAGTGGACACGGTCCTCGGTGCGGACGGGCGAGCGCCCACTGCCCAGAGCCTCGGCGGCGAGGACTTCGCGTGGTACTTGACGCGGGTCCCGGGGGCGATGGGCCGGCTCGGCACCCGTGAGCCCGGCGGCTTGACGTACGACATCCACCAGGGCAACCTGCGCGTCGACGAGCGCGCCACCTGCCTCGCCGCGAAGCTGCTTGCGACCGTCGCGATCGGGTCGCTCTGACCCGCCCCTGGCCCGGTTCGGTCACCGTTCGACAACACTCAGAGGCCAATGGCCCTGGCGGGCTCCCGGGCCGCTCGTGTGGACTAAGGTGAGCCCGAACATTTTCCCGCCCCACGGGGGGTGGGGTCACTTGAGGAGAATCCTTTGCGCCACGCCTTCAAGATCGCCGCGGCTGTGGGTGCCGCGTCGCTGCTCTTCGCCGGGTGCTCCAAGCCCGCCGACTCCAGCACCGCCACGTCGCCGCCTTCCAGCAACTCCACCGACACCGCGGGCGGGAGCCTGAAGGCCTGCATGGTGCTCGATGTCGGTGGCGTCGACGACCACTCGTTCAACCAGTCCTCGTGGGGCGGCCTCCAGGCAGCCAACAAGGACAACCCGAACATCAAGATCTCCTACGTGCCGTCGTCCTCGCAGAACGACTACACCCCGAACCTCACGGCCGAGACCAACAAGGGCTGCGACACCGTGATCGCCGTCGGTGGTCTGATGACCGACGCCGTCACCAAGATCGCCAAGAAGAACCCGAACCAGCAGTACGCCCAGATCGACTCGTCGTCGTCGGGCCCGAACGTCTACGGCCTGCAGTACAACACCGCGCAGGGCGGCTTCCTCGGTGGCTACCTCGCGGCCGGCATGAGCAAGACCGGCAAGGTCGCGACGTACGGCGGTCTCAACATCCCGCCCGTCACGATCTACATGGACGGCTTCTGGGAGGGCGTGCAGTACTACAACTCCCAGAACAGCAAGAACGTCCAGGTCCTCGGCTGGGACGAGAAGAACCAGAAGGGCGGCACCTTCGCCAACTCCTTCACCGACGCCAACAAGGGCAAGCAGATCACCCAGCAGTTCCAGCAGCAGGGTGCTGACATCGTCTTCCCCGTCGCCGGTGGCACCGGGGTCGGCTCGGCCGCGGCCGCGCAGTCCTCGAACGGCCAGATGTCCGTGATCTGGGTCGACACCGACGGTTGCGTGAGCGTCCCGCAGTACTGCAAGTACTTCCTGACCTCGGTGACCAAGAACCTCACCGGCTCGGTCCAGGAGTACGCCACGAAGTCTGCCGGCGGCACCTTCCCGAGCGGCAACTACATCGGCACGCTGGAGAACGACGGCACCGGCCTCGCGCCGTTCCACGACTTCGACAGCAAGGTCCCCTCGGACCTCAAGACCCAGCTCGACCAGGTCAAGCAGGACATCATCTCGGGCAAGATCAACATCGCGTCACCCAGCCAGCCGCAGTGACGTCACGCCTTCGGGCCTGACCCACGGCGCACCAGCCACGGGGGAGCACCGGACGCCCGGTGCTCCCCCTCGGCACGTCCCGCGGTCGTAGGCCATGATGAGGTCGGCGCGCTCGGGCGGGCCAGAGGATGGGGAGGTTCCTTCGTGAGGCTCGAGCTTCGCGGCATCACCAAGAGGTTCGGTGACCTGGTCGCCAACGACTCCATCGACCTGGTCGTGGAGCCCGGCGAGATCCACGCCCTGCTGGGCGAGAACGGCGCCGGCAAGAGCACGCTGATGAACGTCCTGTACGGGCTCTACCAGCCCGACGAGGGCGAGATCCTGATCGACGGCGAGCCGGTCACCTTCGGCGGACCCGGTGACGCGATGCGCTCCGGGATCGGGATGGTGCACCAGCACTTCATGCTGATCCCGGTCTTCACCGTCGCCGAGAACGTCGAGCTCGGCCACGAACGCACGCGGTTCGGCTTCCTCAGCCGCCGCTCCGCGCGCCGCGAGGTCCGCGACGTCTCCGAGCGCTACGGGCTCCAGGTTCCCGTCGACGCGCTGGTCCAGGACCTCCCGGTGGGCGTCCAGCAGCGGGTGGAGATCATCAAGGCGCTGGTCCGCGACGCCCAGGTGCTGATCCTCGACGAGCCCACGGCGGTGCTCACCCCCCAGGAGACCGACGACCTGATCGAGATCATGCGGTCCCTCAAGGACGGCGGCACCTCGATCGTCTTCATCACCCACAAGCTCCGCGAGGTGCGCGCAGTCGCCGACCGGATCACCGTCATCCGGCGCGGCAAGGTCGTCGGCGAGGCCAGCCCGACCTCCACCTCGGCCGAGCTGGCCTCGATGATGGTCGGCCGACCGGTCAAGCTCGAGATCGAGAAGGAGGCGCGCGAGCCTGGCGCCGAGATCCTCGAGGTGAACGACCTGCGGGTCGTCGACCCGAACGGCCAGGTGACCGTCGACGGCGTCTCGTTCTCGGTGCGCGGCGGGGAGATCTACGCCCTGGCCGGCGTGCAGGGCAACGGGCAGACCGAGCTCACCGAGGCCCTGGTCGGGCTGGAGCCGGTGGAGTCCGGCTCGGTCGTCCTCGAGGGCCACGACGTGACCCGCGCCGGGATCGACGCGATGATCGGGCTGGGCGTCGGTTACGTGCCCGAGGACCGGTTGCACGACGGCCTGGTCAGCAGCTTCTCGGTCGCGGAGAACCTCGTCCTCGACCTCTACCACCGCGAGCCGTTCTCCAAGGGCATGTCGCTCGACCTGGACCGGATCCGGCAGAACGCCACCGAGCGGGTCGAGGAGTTCGACGTCCGTACGTCGTCCATCGACCACCCGGCATCGACCCTGTCCGGAGGCAACCAGCAGAAGGTCGTCCTCGCCCGCGAGCTCTCCCGGCCGCTGAAGGTGCTGATCGTCGCCCAGCCCACCCGCGGCCTCGACGTCGGCTCGATGGAGTTCGTGCACAAGCGGATCGTCGCCGAGCGCGACAACGGCGCCGCGGTGATCGTGGTGTCCACCGAGCTCGACGAGGTGCTCGGGCTCGCCGACCGGATCGGCGTCATGTACCGCGGCAAGATCATCGGCGAGATGCCGGCCGGTGCCGACCCCGCCGAGATCGGCCTGCTGATGGCCGGGAACGTCCAGGACCAGGACCACGACCAGGACCACGACCAGGACAAGGAGGTGTCGGCTCCGTGAGCGAGCAGACCGCCGACCCGGCCGCCGCCCCGCAGCCGGCCGCGACGCCACCCGCGGACCAGCCGGAACCCACCAGCCTCTGGGGCAGGATGAAGGCCAGCAGCCTGATCGTCACCCTGCTGGCGTTCGTCACCGCGATGATTCTCGGCGGCATCCTGATCGCCGTCGCCGACCCCCGCACCCAGGACGCCTCCCACTACTTCTTCTCCTACCCCTGGGACACCTTCCAGTACGGCTTCACCGCGATCTGGAAGGGGTACGTCGCGCTGTTCGAGGGCGCGATCTTCAACCCGCACACCGCGTCGAAGGGGACCCTCGCCGGCTACGTCGGCCCGATCTCCGAGACCCTCACCAACGCGACCCCGCTGATCCTGGGCGGCCTGTCGGTGGGCCTGGCCTTCCGGGCCGGCTTGTTCAACATCGGCGGCCAGGGTCAGGTCATCATGGGCGCGGTCTTCGCCGGCTTCGTCGGCTTCCACTGGCACCTGGCCCCGGGCCTGCACCTGGTGCTCGCGGTCCTCGCCGGCATGCTCGGCGGGGCGCTGTGGGGCGGCCTCGCCGGTCTGCTCAAGGCCAAGACCGGCGCCCATGAGGTGATCACCACGATCATGCTCAACTACATCGCGGTCTACTTCCTGGCCTACCTGCTGTCGGTGAAGGGCTTCCAGGCGCCGCCGTACGGCCAGGCGATCTCCAACCGGGTGTTCAAGAGCGCGCAGCTCCCGCCGTTGCTCGGCAACAGCGTCCGCGTCCACGGCGGCCTGATCCTGGCCCTGCTGTCCGCGTGGGTCATCTACTGGCTGATCGAGAAGAGCACGCTCGGGTTCCGGCTCCGTGCGGTCGGCGCGAACCAGTTCGCGTCCCGCACCGCCGGCATGAGCGTGGAGAACAGCTACATCACGGTGATGCTGATCGCCGGCGCCCTGTGCGGTCTGGCCGGCGTCAGCCAGATCCTCGGCACCAACAGCCAGCTCACCGGCGACATCGACGCCGGCATCGGCTTCGACGCCATCACGGTGGCCCTGCTCGGCCGGGCCAACCCCAAGGGGATCATCGCGGCCGGTCTGCTGTTCGGGGCCCTGCACGCGGGCGGCACCCAGATGCAGTCGGCCACCGGCACGCCGATCGACCTGGTCCAGGTGATCCAGTCCCTGATCGTGCTGTTCATCGCGGCCCCGATGCTGGTCCGCGTGATGTTCCGGCTGAAGGGTCCGTCCAGCGTGGTCGGCGGCCAGCTCGCGAAGGGGTGGAACGGATGACGACCACGGCTGCGTCACCCGACGAGCTCGTTGTCGAGCACGTCGTCACCCGCGTCCCGGTCTCGCGGGCCCAGCGCTTCGGAGCCGGCCTGTCGTTGGTCGTGCTGGGTGCCCTCACCGTCTGGCGGTTCGGTCTGAACGGCCACCACGACAACGACGCCAGCATCCAGCTGGGCGCCACCGGGGCGGCCCACGTGCCGCACTTCACGGTCCCCGCCGTACCGGTCGCCTACGTCGCGGGTGTCCTGATCGCCCTGCTGGGCGTGGTCTGGCTGGTCATCCCGCGTCGCCGCTGGTTCGGCGCCGTGATGGGCGCGGGCCTCGGGCTCTTCGTGATCGCAGTGATCTGCTGGCTGGCCTCCGCCAGCTCCTTCGCCTTCGTCGACGTGGTCGGCCTGCTGACCAGCACCATCAACCTGGCCGTCCCGCTGATCCTCGGTGCGCTCTGCGGCGTGATGTGCGAGCGGTCCGGCGTCATCAACGTCGCGATCGAGGGTCAGATGCTGGCCGGCGCCTGGACGGCCGCCCTGATCGGGACTCTGCTCGGCGCCACGGCGGGGATGCTCGCGGGTGCGTTCGCGGGCGCCCTGATCGGCTGCCTGCTGGCCGTCTTCGCGATCCGCTACTTCGTCAACCAGGTGGTGCTCGGCGTCGTCCTCAACGTCTTCGCGGCCGGCCTGACCGGGTTCTTCTACGACGCCTTCATGCAGCCGCACGCCGCGGCGCTCAACGAGCCGCCGTTGCTGGAGAACATCAAGATCCCGGTCCTCGGGTCCATCCCGGTGATCGGCCCGCTGTTCTTCGACACCACCGTGATCGTCTACCTCACCTACGTGCTGATCGTCGCCGTCGACGTCTGGCTGTTCCGCACCCGGTGGGGGCTGCGCACCCGCGCCGTGGGTGAGCACCCGAAGGCCGCCGACACCGTCGGCATCAACGTGCTCGCGATGCGCTACCGCAACGTCATCATCGGCGGCGCCATCGCCGGGCTCGCCGGCTCCTTCTTCATCTTCCAGGTCGGCCAGTTCCAGAAGAACATCAGCTCGGGGCAGGGTTTCATCGCCCTCGCTGCCCTGATCTTCGGCCGCTGGAGCCCGCGTGGCGCGGTGGCGGCGGCGTTGCTGTTCGGCTTCGCATCGGCGATGCAGGTGACGATGTCGATCAACGCGCCGTCGATCCCGTCGGCCTTCATCGCGATGCTGCCCTACATCGCCACCATCGTGGCCGTCGCCGGTCTGGTCGGGAAGGTGCGGGCGCCGGCAGCCGACGGCGAGCCGTACGTCAAGGAGTGATGGTGGCGGACGAGTTCGACTGGGACGCGCTCCGCGAGGCCGCCGTCGAGGTCTCCCACCACGCCTATGCGCCGTACTCCCACTTTCCGGTGGGGGCTGCCGGCGTGGCCGACGACGGTCGGCTGCTGGTGGGCTGCAACGTCGAGAACGCGGCGTACGGCGTGACGCTGTGCGCCGAGTGCGGACTGGTCAGCTCGCTGCACGCCACCGGCGGCGGCCGGCTGACCCACGTCGTCTGCGTCAACGGAGTCGGTGACGTGATCATGCCGTGCGGCCGCTGCCGTCAGCTGCTGTGGGAGAACGGCGGCGCCGACCTGCAGCTGCTGACCGCGCACGGCGTACGCCGGATGGCCGAGGTGCTGCCCGACGCGTTCGGACCCGAGGACCTGGAGGCCGTCGATGGCGCCTGACCCACGACATGATGCCGTGGAGGTGATCGGTGCCAAGCGCGACCGCGGCGAGCTCACCGACAGCCAGATCGACTGGGTGGTCGACGCCTATACGCGCGGCGCTGTCGCCGACGAGCAGATGTCGGCGCTGGCGATGGCGATCCTGCTGAACGGGATGACACGCCGCGAGATCGGCCGGTGGACGGCCGCGATGATCGCCTCGGGCGAGCGGATGGACTTCTCGGCGCTGTCGCGGCCGACCGCGGACAAGCACTCGACCGGCGGGGTCGGCGACAAGATCACGCTGCCGCTGGCGCCGCTGGTCGCGGCCTGCGGGGTCGCCGTACCCCAGCTGAGCGGGCGCGGCCTCGGCCACACCGGTGGCACCCTCGACAAGCTGGAGGCGATCCCCGGCTGGCGTGCTGCGCTGTCGAACGAGGAGATGATGTCGCAGCTCGAGTCGGTCGGTGCCGTGATCTGCGCGGCCGGCGACGGCCTGGCCCCGGCGGACAAGAAGCTCTACGCACTGCGCGACGTCACGGGCACGGTGCCCGCGATCCCGCTGATCGCCTCGTCGATCATGTCGAAGAAGATCGCGGAGGGCACGGGCGTGCTCGTGCTCGACGTGAAGGTCGGCACCGGGGCGTTCATGACGACCGTCGAGGAGGCCCGCGAGCTGGCCTCGACCATGGTCGCCCTCGGCCAGGACGCCGGTGTCCACACGGTCGCGCTGCTCACCGACATGTCCACGCCACTCGGGCTCACTGCCGGCAACGCGATCGAGGTCGCGGAGTCGGTCGAGGTGCTGGCCGGAGGCGGTCCGCCCGACGTGGTGGAGCTGACCCTGGCCCTGGCCCGCGAGATGCTCGCCGGCGCCGGGCGGTCCGACGTGGACCCGGCGGCGAAGCTCGCCGACGGCTCGGCGATGGACTGCTGGCGGGCCATGATCAGCGCCCAGGGCGGGGACCCAGGCGCCGCGCTGCCCACGGCCCGTGAGTCGCACGTCGTACCCGCGCCGGCGTCGGGGACGCTGACCCGCCTCGACGCGATGGCGGTCGGTCTCGCGGCCTGGCGGCTGGGTGCCGGCCGGGCCCGCAAGGAGGACGCCGTCCAGGCCGGTGCCGGGGTCGTCTGGCACGCCCGCCCGGGCGACGAGGTGCGCGAGGGGGAGCCGCTGTTCACCCTGCTCACCGATGAGCCCGACCGGTTCGGACGGGCGCTCGAGGCGCTCGAGGGCGGGTACGACGTGGGGGACGGGTCGTCGTACACCCCGCGTCCGCTGGTGATCGACCGGGTCGGCTGACCCGCGTCACTGGTGGTTGAGGAGGTGCGCCCTGGCGCGCCGTTCGAAACCACCCGTGGCGTCGGCGCGGACGTTGGCGGTGGTTTCGAGACGCTCGCTGACGCTCGCTCCTCAACCAGCGGCGGGGGGTGGTTTCGAGACGCTCGCTGACGCTCGCTCCTCAACCACCGGCGGCGGGGGGTGGTTTCGAGACGCTCGCTGACGCTCGCTCCTCAACCACCAGAGGGGTCAGGGGAGCAGCAGGACGACGGTCTCGGCGACGCAGGCGGGCTTGGCCTGGCCCTCGATCTCGATGGTGTGGCGCAGGGTGAGCTGCTTGCCGGCCGGGAGGTCGGTCACCTCGCCCATCGTCACGTGGTTGCGGATCCGGGAGCCGACCCGCACCGGGTGCGGGAAGCGGACCTTGTTGACGCCGTAGTTGAGCTTCGCCCCCGGTGTCTCGAGCGCGAACACCTGGCTGCCCAGCAGCGGGATCAGCGAGAGGGTGAGGTAGCCGTGGGCGATGGTGCCGCCGAAGGGCCCGGACGCGGCGCGCTCGACGTCGACGTGGATCCACTGGTGGTCGCCGGTGGCGTCGGCGAAGCCGTTCACCCGGTCCTGGTCGATCTCCAGCCAGTCACTCGTGCCGAGCTCCTGGCCGGTCAGGCCGGTGAGCTCGTCGAGGTTGTCGAGGATGCGCATCGTGTCTCCGGGCTATCGGGGCCGTGGTCTCGACGGGCTCGACCGACGGCGCAGGTGGTCTGCGAGGATCAAGGACATGGCCGAACCTAGCCCACGCCCGAGCCGAGACCAGATCCGCGCGGCCCCCAAGGTGCTCCTCCACGACCACCTCGACGGCGGCCTGCGTCCGGAGACGATCCTCGAGCTGGCCGAGCAGGTCGGGCATGTCCTCCCGGCCGGTGATGCCGACAGCCTCGGCCGGTGGTTCGCGGAGTCGGCCGACTCCGGATCGCTGGTGCGCTACCTCGAGACCTTCGACCACACCGTGGCGGTGATGCAGACCGAGGCCGCCATCGAGCGGGTCGCCCGCGAGTGCGTGGCCGACCTGGCCGCCGACGGTGTCGTGTACGCCGAGATCCGCTACGCCCCCGAGCAGCACGTCGAGGCCGGGCTCGGCCTCGACCAGGTCGTGGCCGCGGTGCGGTCGGGTTTCGAGGAGGGGATGGTCGACGCCGGCGGCCGGATCGTGGTCCGCCAGCTGCTCACCGCGATGCGGCACCAGGCCCGGTCGCGCGAGATCGCCGAGCTGGCTGTGAAGTGGCGCGACGCCGGCGTCGTCGGCTTCGACATCGCCGGCGCCGAGGCGGGCTTCCCGCCGACCCGCCACCTCGACGCCTTCGAGTACCTCCAGCGGCGGAACTTCCACTTCACCATCCACGCCGGCGAGGCCTTCGGGCTGCCGTCGATCTGGGAGGCGATCCAGTGGTGCGGCGCCGACCGGCTCGGGCACGGGGTCCGGATCGTCGACGACATCACCGTCGACGAGAACGGCGTCGCCCACCTCGGCGGGCTCGCGGCGTACGTGCGCGACAAGCGGATCCCGCTCGAGCTCGCCCCGGCCTCCAACGTGCAGACCGGGGCAGCCGGGTCGATCTCCGAGCACCCGATCGGGCTGCTCACCGCGCTCCGCTTCCGGGTGACCGTGAACACCGACAACCGGTTGATGAGCCAGACCTCGATGACCTCGGAGATGGACGCGCTCTGCGAGGCGTTCGGCTACGGCCTCCACGACCTGCGCTGGTTCACGATCAACGCGATGAAGTCGGCGTTCCTGCCCTTCGACGAGCGGCTCGCGATCATCGACGACGTGATCAAGCCGGGCTACGAGGCCCCCCTCGAGTAGTACGTCTATGAGCCCGCACAGGCTCCAAGACGTACTACTCCGCAGGTGCTCCTCCGCGGGCGGCCCTCCTACGTCTGGACCCCGCCCGTCGACTGACCCAGAGCCCGGATCCGCTCGCTCGCCTCGTGCGGCGAGACCGCAGTGCAGCCGTGCGCGACGGCGTCGTCGATCACCCGCTGCTGGTCGCGCATCAACGCCCAGCCGCGTCGTACCAATACCAACGGCGGTTTGCGGTGCTCGCGCAGGTCGCGGGTGAGCCGTCGCCAGAAGGTGACCAGCGGATGCTGGCGCAGGCACAGGGCCGCTCCGAGCACCTCGCGCTCGGCGCAGGCCGCCACGATCTCCTGGGCGAAGATGCCCTCGGCGACGAAGAGCCGGGCGCCGGCGAGGTCGACCTGGTGGGTGCCGCTGGGCCCGTTGCGGCTGATGTCGTAGATCGGCGCGACCGTCCGGCCGTCGGCCGCGAGGTCACAGATCGCACGGACCGCGGCGTCGGCGTGCCACGACCGCGGGTCGTCCCAGTCGACGAGCCCGGCGTTGGCCCCGTGGTCGATGACCGGCAGGGCCGGGTCGTCGCCGCTGCGGTAGAAGTCGTCGAGGCGGAGCACCGGCAGCCCGGTCGCGGCCGCCAGCCGCGACTTCCCCACCCCCGAGGGTCCGGCCAGGACGACGACACGGGCCACGACCGGACGGGGGAGCACCGCGTCATTGTGCCGGGTCGCTGGACCGCTCGGACCACGGCCCCCGACCGTTCGGACCTTCTTCGAGGATTCTCCTGCGGGTCGCCGACATCCTCCAGATACTGCTGAATGGCTCATCGGAGCCGCCGCCGCCCGCATCTCAGCGATCCCCGGAGACCCCGCATGCCCGTCTCGTCGTCCTCTCGGCCCCGCGCCGCACGCCTCGGCCTGCTGCTCGCCTCCGCCCTCGTCGCCTCGCTGGTGCTGGTGTCCTCGCACCAGTCCGCGTCGGCCCTCAACCCGACCGACCGGTCGGCCAAGGCGCCGATCAAGGTGAAGGTCGACCCGCGCCTGTTCGGCCTCCACGACAGCAACCTGAACTCGCTGAAGCGGCGCGGCACCGGCTCGATCCGGCTCTGGGACGCGGGCGTGACCTGGGCCGACCTGCAGCCGACCAACGGTCCGGTGAACTTCACGCGGCTCGACCAGGTCGTCGCAGACGCCTGGGCCAACCACACCGAGGTCACCCTGGTCACGGCGATGACCCCGTCCTGGGCCGGGCAGAACCCGGGCGTGCCGGCGGCCCCGACGGACATGCCCGACGTCGCGAAGTACCAGGCCTACCTGGCCGCGATCATGACCCACTTCAAGAACTACCGTGGATCCGGGAAGCCGGGCATCGCCAACATCCAGGTCTGGAACGAGGCGAACATCAGCACCTTCTGGACCGGCACCTCGGCCCAGATGGCCCAGCTCATCAAGGCGGCGTACGACGTACGCAACACCACCGACCCCGCCGTCACCCTGGTCGCCCCGGCGCTGGTGACCCGGCTGGGCTACCAGCAGACCTGGATCAAGAACTTCTACCGCGAGCAGGTGGCCGGCCAGCCGGTGTGGCGGTACGTCGACGCGCTCGGCTTCAGCCTGTACCCGCTGGACCGCTATTCCTCCCGCTCCGGCAGTCGGCCCGGTACGCCCGAGGACTCCATTGCCCTGCTCAAGGCCACCCGCGCGATCCTGGCCAAGGACAAGGTGCCGAGCACCCTCCCGGTCTGGGACACCGAGATCAACTACGGGCTGACCTCCGGTGCCCACGGCGGCTACTCCGCGGTGCCGATCTCGAACGACCTGCAGGTGGCCTACGTGATCCGCACCTACCTGCTGAACGCCGCGCAAGGGGTGAAGCGGGTCGAGTGGTACGCCTACGACATGGGCAAGCTCGACCCCGCGCACGGCGACGGGCCGATCGCCAACACGCTGCTCACCGACCCGTCCAACCGGGCCGCGGGCGTCCTCACCCCGGCCGGGCTGGCCTTCCTGCGCGTGCAGTCGTGGATGGCAGGGACCCTCGTCGGCACCCCGACCCAAAGGCCCTGCCTCACCGACCGCAGGGGCACCTACACCTGCCTGGTCCGCTACGCCCACGGCGTGGGCCGCGTGTACTGGAACCCCTACTCCAGCGGCAAGGTCAGGCTCGCGCCGACCGCGACCAGGAAGGTCGACGAGTACGGCGCGACCAAGAAGGTCAGGGGCGGGTCCAAGCTCAAGGTCGGCGCGAAACCGGTCCTGGTCAGGTCGAGGACGTAGGGTTCGGCCTCGTGCCGTCCCTCCTCGTCTCGAGCTCCACGCTGCGAGCCGTGCTGACCTGGCTGGTCTCCGTCATCGTGGCCCTCACCGGGACCTTCACCGCCACCACCGCCGCGGCGTCGGCGAACCAGGTGCACGTGTCCCACACCCTGTTCGGGATGCACGACGGCTCCGGCGGGAAGTCCTTCGCGCACCTCCACGAGGGCTCGGTGCGGCTGTGGGACGTCGGGGTCCAGTGGCGTGACATCGAGCTCACCCCGCACCACTACACCTGGACCACCCTCGACCAGCTGGTGAGCCAGGCGCAGGCGGCGCACGCCGACGTGACGATGGTGGTCGCGATGACTCCGGACTTCTACGCTGCCGATCCGCGTCAGCCACCCCGCGACCTCGGCCGCTACCGCGACTTCGTCTCCGCGCTGATGCACCGCTACCGGAGCTTCCACGGCGCCCGCGGCATCGAGAGCTACCAGGTGTGGAACGAGACCAACATCTCGACCTTCTGGACCGGCAGCATGCGCCAGATGGCCCTGCTGAGCCGGACGCTGTACGACGTACGCAACCGGGTGGACCCCGGCGCCCAGGTGGTCGCCCCGTCGATGGTCACGCGGCTGGGCTACCAGCAGACCTGGCTCCAGCAGTACTACCGGTCACGCCTGAACGGCACCAAGGTGTCGCGCTTCTACGACGCGCTCGCCTTCAGCCTCTACCCGCTGCCGACCTACGGCCGGCGGATCGGCGTCCCCGAGGACAGCATGGCGCTGCTCAACCAGGTGAAGGGGATCCTGCACCGCGACGGCGTCCCCGCCGGCAAGCCGATCTGGAACAGCGAGATCAACTACGGCCTGCAGGCCGGGGCCCTGGGCGGCACCCGGGCGACCCCGGTCTCCGAGGCGCGCCAGGCCGCCAACATCGCGCGGACCTACCTCCTCAACGCCGCGAACGGCGTGAAGCGGGTGTTCTGGTACCGCTACGACTGGGGTCTGCTGCCCGGTGGCGGCACCTTCGGCAACACCCTGCTGACCCAGCCGACGAACTCGGCCAGGCCGACCCCGGCCGCCACCGCGTTCCTGACCGTGCAGCACTGGATGCACGGCACCCTGGTCGGCCCCGGCGGGGAGCGGCCCTGCCAGCGCGACTCCCGCGGCACCTACACCTGCGTGGTCACCGATGGCTCGGGCACCCGGCGGATCTACTGGAACCCGTTCCACACCGCGACCGTCCGGCTCCCGGCCGGCGCGGGCCACGTGCACGGGCTCCTCGGCAGCACCAGAAAGGTCACGGGCGGCTCACTCCTGCGCGTCGACTACCGACCGGTGATGGCCAACCGCTGACACGTCGGTCGAGCCATCCTCGTCGGTCGAGCCATCCTCGTCGGTCGAGCCATCCTCGTCGGTCGAGCCATCCTCGTCGGTCGAGCCATCCTCGTCGGTCGAGCGAAGTCGAGACCTCACACCCCGATCGGGTGCCAGACCGTCTTGGTCTCCAGGAACGCCGTCATCCGGTCCAGACCCGGGTCGTCGGACCAGTCCGGCTCCGCGGCAGGTGCACGACGTACTCGCTTGAGGTTCTCGGCCGCGGCCACCTCGAGCGCGGTGGCCTGCTCGGCGTCGCCGGCGAGACCGGTCAGGTCGATCGCGTTGACGTCCATGTGGGAGGCCAGGGTCGGGGCGGTGTTGGCCAGGGTGCCGGTCAGCAGGTTGACCACGCCACCCGGCACGTCAGAGGTGGCGAGCACCTCGGCGAAGGTCACCGCCGGTAGCGGACGGTCGGGGGCAGCGGCGACGACGGCGGTGTTGCCGGTCACGACCACCGGCGCGACCACGCTGACCAGGCCGAGCAGGCTCGAACCCGCGGGCGCGAGTACAGCGACGACGCCGGTCGGCTCGGGGGTGGAGAGGTTGAAGTAGGGCCCGGCGACCGGGTTGGCGTTGCCGACCACCTGGGTGATCTTGTCGGCCCACCCGGCGTACCAGACGAGCCGGTCGATGGCGGCGTCGACGACCTTGCCGGCGGCCGCCGACGTGCCGCCCTCGCCCTGGCGGACCGCGTCGACGAACTGCGGACGGCGGTCCTCCATCACCTCGGCGACGCGGTAGAGCACCTGCCCGCGGTTGTACGCCGTTCTGCCGGACCACCCCGGGAACGCCTTGCGGGCCGCGACCACCGCGTCCCGCGCATCCTTGCGCGAGGCGAGCGCGGCATTGGCGACGAAGCGCCCGCGGGCGTCGTTGACGACGTAGGAGTGGCCCGACTCCGAGCGGGGGAACTCACCGCCGATGAAGAGCTTGTAGGTCTTGCGGACGTCGACGCGGCTCATCGCAGGTAGCCTTCCAGGCCGTGGCGGCCGCCCTCGCGGCCGTAGCCCGACTCCTTGTAGCCGCCGAACGGGCTGGTCGGGTCGAACTTGTTGAACGTGTTCGCCCAGACCACGCCGGCGCGCAGCGCGTTGGCCACCTTGAGGATCCGGGACCCCTTGTCGGTCCAGACGCCCGCGGAGAGGCCGTACGGCGTGTTGTTGGCCTTCTCGACCGCCTCGGCGGGCGTGCGGAAGGTCAGCACCGACAGCACCGGTCCGAAGATCTCCTCGCGGGCGATCCGGTGCGCCTGCGTGACGCCGGTGAAGAGCGTCGGCGGGAACCAGAAGCCGTGGTCGGGCAGCTCGCAGGGCGGCGACCAACGGCCGGCCCCCTCCTGCTCACCGATGTCGGACAGCTCGCGGATCTTCGCCAGCTGCTCGGCGGAGTTGATCGCGCCGATGTCGGTGTTCTTGTCGAGTGGGTCGCCGACCCGCAGGGTGGCCATCCGCCGCTTCAACCGGGCCAGCACGTCGTCTGCGACGCTCTCCTGCACCAGCAGCCGCGAGCCGGCGCAGCAGACGTGGCCCTGGTTGAAGAAGATGCCGTTGACGATCCCCTCGACGGCCTGGTCGAGCGGCGCGTCGTCGAAGACGATGTTCGCCGCCTTGCCGCCGAGCTCGAGGGTGACCCGCTTGTCGGTGCCGGCCACCGCCTTGGCGATCGCCCGGCCGACCTCCGTGGAGCCGGTGAAGGCGACCTTGTCGACGTCCGGGTGGGAGACCAGCGCTCGGCCGGTGTCGCCCGCGCCGGTCACGATGTTGACCACCCCGGCGGGCAGATCGGCCTGCTGGCAGATCTCGGCGAACAGCAGCGCGGTCAGCGGCGTCGTCTCGGCCGGCTTGAGCACCACGGTGTTGCCGCAGGCCAGGGCCGGCGCGATCTTCCAGGCCAGCATCAGCAGCGGGAAGTTCCACGGGATGACCTGGGCGGCGACGCCGAGGGACTCGGTGCCGTAACCGCTGTACTCCAGCTTGTCGGCCCAGCCGGCGTAGTAGAAGAAGTGGGCAGCCGCGATCGGTACGTCGACGTCGCGGGTCTCCTTGATCGGCTTGCCGTTGTCGATCGACTCCAGCACGGCGAGCTCGCGGCCTCGCTCCTGGATGATCCGGGCGATCCGGAAGAGGTACTTGGCGCGTTCACGGCCGGGCATCCGCCCCCAGACTCTGGTGTGGGCCCTGCGGGCCGCCTTCACCGCGGCGTCGATGTCGGCCTCGTCGGCCTCCGCGATCTCCGCGAGCACCTCCTCGGTCGACGGGCTGATCGTCTTGAAGCTGCGGCCGTGGCCGTCCACGAACTCGCCGTTCACGAACAACCCGTACGACGGCCTGATGTCGACGATCCCGCGCGACTCCGGCGCGGGCGCGTACGCGAACGGTCCGTCGGTCGAGCGAAGTCCGTCGGTCGAGCGAAGTCCGTCGGTCGAGCTTGTCGAGACCACGGTGACCTCTCAGTCCAGGGTGAAGTAGTCGGGACCGGAGTAGCGCCCGGTCTGCATCTTGGTGCGCTGCATCAGCAGGTCGTTGAGCAGCGTCGAGGCGCCGAACCGGAACCAGTCCGGGTCGAGCCAGTCGGGGCCGGCGACCTCGTTGACCATCACCAGGTACTTGATGGCGTCCTTGGTGGTGCGGATGCCGCCCGCGGGCTTCACGCCCACCATCTGCCCGGTCTGCTCCCGGAAGTCGCGCACCGCCTCGAGCATCACCAGGGTGACCGGCAGGGTGGCGGCCGGCTGCACCTTGCCGGTGGAGGTCTTGATGAAGTGCGCGCCTGCCATCATCGCCAGCCAGCTGGCGCGGCGTACGTTGTCGTAGGTCTGCAGCTCACCGGTCTCGAAGATCACCTTGAGGTGGGACGACCCGCTCGCCTCGCGTACGGCGACGATCTCGTCGTACACCTGCTGGTAGCGCCCGGAGAGGAAGGCGCCGCGGTCGATCACCATGTCGACCTCGTCGGCGCCGGCCGCGACCGCGTCACGCACGTCGGCGAGCTTGACGTCGAGGGCGGCGCGCCCGCTCGGGAAGGCCGTCGCGACCGAGGCGACACGGACCCCGCTGGTGCCGAGGACCTCCTTGGCGGTGGCGACCATGTCGGGGTAGACGCAGACCGCTGCGGTCGCCGGGCAGGACGGGTCGGCGGGGTCGGGCCGCATCGCCTTGGCGGCGAGGGCGCGGACCTTGCCGTGGGTGTCCTGGCCCTCGAGGGTGGTGAGGTCGACCATCCGGATCGCGAGGTCGATCGCGTAGGCCTTGGCGGTGGTCTTGATCGAGCGGGTCCCGAGGCTCGCGGCGCGGGCCTCGGCGCCCACCTGGTCGACGCCGGGGAGGCCGTGCAGGAAGCGCCGCAGCGAGGCCTCGGAGGCGGCGATGTCGGCCCAATCGTTACCCGGGCCGGCCGCTGCCGTGGCTGTGCTGGTCATCTTGCCAGCATAGAGTTGTGGACCCGGGACAAGGAATCCGACTGCGAGGTGATGGCACGATGTCCGAGGACGTCCAGTCCTTCCGGGTCACCAACGGCCGCGTGACCGGAGTGATCGGTCTGCTGATGTGCGTGGGCGTCGCGGTGATCTTCGTCGTCACCGAGCACCTGGCGGTCGCCCTGCCCGGCGTCCTGGGCTGTGCGTTCGCGGCCGTGCTCATCTGGGCGGCGCTGCTGCGACCCCGGGTCGCGGCGACCAGCCAGGACCTGGTGATGTGGACCCTCGCCGAGAAGGACGTCATCCCGCTGGCCGCGATCGACACGGTGCTGGTCCGCCGCTACCTGGTGGTGCGCGCCGGCGGCGTGAAGTACATCTGCCCCGCCATCGGCCGCTCCCTGCGCAAGACCGTGCGTACCGAGATGAAGTGGCAAGGAAGCACGAACCTCCTCTCTCCGGGCCTGCCGACCGGCTACCAGGGCGACGACATCGCCAAGACCGGCGTCAAGGACCGTCAGGACCTCGACTACGCCGACTTCGTGGAGAGCGAGATCATGCGGCTCGCCGACGTCGACCGGGCCCGGCGCGGGATCGAGGCGCGCTCGGAGGAGGAGTACGAGCTCGGCGCCGAGGCGGTACGACGTAAGGCCTGGCTCGAGATCGGGGCGCTGGCCGTGCTCGGGGTGGCGTTCGTGCTGTCGTTGGTCCTGCTCTGACTCAGATGCCGGCGGCGGCCCTGATGTCGTCGCGCAGCGCGTCCAGCCGCGCGGCCGCCGAGATCCGGGCCGCGTCGACGCCGGCGCCGGGGTCCACCGGTACGACGACCTCGAGGTAGCACTTCAGCTTGGGCTCGGTGCCACTCGGCCGCACCACCACCCGGGCGCCGCTGCCGAGCCGGTAGCGCAGGCCGTCGGTCGGTGGCAGCCCGCCGGCGCCCTCGGCGAGATCGTCGACGGACTCCACCGGCAGCCCACCCAGACTGGTGGGCGGCGTGGTGCGCAGCCGGTCCATGGCCGCGGCGATCCGGCCGAGGTCGCTGACCCGCACCGACAGCTGGTCGGTGGCGTGCAGGCCGTGGGCGAGGGCGAGGTCGTCGAGCACGTCGACCAGGCCGCGGCCGCGGGCCTTCTCCTCGGCGGCCAGCTCGCAGAGCAGGAGCAGCGCCGAGACGCCGTCCTTGTCCTTCACGTGCTCGGGATCGACGCAGTAGCCGAGCGCCTCCTCGTAGCCGAAGACGAGCCCCTCGACCTTGCTGATCCACTTGAAGCCGGTGAGGGTCTCGGCGAACGGCTGGCCGGCGGCCGCAGCCATCTTGCCGAGCAGGCTGGAGGACACGATCGAGCAGGCGTAGGTGCCGCGGTGGCCGGTGCTGAGCAGGTGGTGGGCGAGCAGCGCGCCGACCTCGTCGCCGCGCAGCATCCGCCAGCCGTGGGCGTCGGGTACGGCGGCGGCGCAGCGGTCGGCGTCGGGGTCGTTGGCGACCACCAGGTCGACGTGGTGCTTGGCGGCCAGGGCGGTCGCGAGGTCCATCGCGCCCGGCTCCTCGGGGTTCGGGAAGGCCACGGTCGGGAAGTCGGGGTCGGGCTGCTCCTGCTGCTCCACGACGTACGGCGCCTCGAAGCCGGCGGTTTCCAGCACCTGCACCACCGAGGTGCCCCCGACTCCGTGCAGGGGTGTGTAGGCGAGGCGGAGGTCGCGGGGACCGTCGCCGACCAGCCCGGCCACGGTGTCGAGGTAGGAGTCGACGATGTCCTCCGCGAGCGTCCGCCAGCCGCCGACGCGGGGCACGTCCGCCAACGGCCCGACCGCGGCGATGTGGGCCGCGATCTCGCCGTCGGCCGGCGGCACGATCTGGCTGCCGTCACCGAGGTAGACCTTGTAGCCGTTGTCGCGCGGAGGGTTGTGGCTGGCCGTCACCATCACCCCGGCGACACACCCCAGCTCGCGGATCGCGAACGCCAGCAGCGGCGTGGGCAGCGGCCGCGGCAGCAGCAGCGCCTGGAGCCCGGCACCGGTCATCACGTCGGCGGTGTCGCGGGCGAAGACGTCGGAGTTGTGTCGCGCGTCGTACCCGATCACCACGGACGCGTGGCGATCCGCGCCCTGGTCCCGGAGGTACGCCGCGAGTCCGGCCGCGGCACGGATCACGACCACCCGGTTCATCCGGTTCGAGCCCGCGCCGAGCTCACCCCTCAGGCCCGCGGTGCCGAACTCCAGGGTCCCGTCGAACCGGTCGGCGAGGTCGGCCGTGTCGCCGGCCTCGATCACCCGCTCCAGCTCCGCGCGGGTCTCGGGATCGGGGTCCTCGGCGGCCCAGGCGCGGGCGAGCGCGGTCAGGTCAGCCAGGTCGGTCACGCCTCGCAGGCTAGTGGTGCTGCTCCGCCCAGGTCACGGCGTACTCGACGAAGGCGCGGGCGGCCGCGGCGGATCCCGGGCTCGGGCGCTGGTCCGGCACGAAGCCGAGGGCCCGGTCGTCCCGCACCTGGGTGAGCAGCGGGCGCCAGCGCGGGTCGAGCCGCCACTGGGCCCACTCGAGCGCTCCGGGCTTGCTGGCGACCTCCGCGGTGTCGGCCGTGAAGAGGATCCGGCACGCGGTGACGACCGCGTAGCGCTGCCCCCACGCGAGGGCGTCGATGTCCAGCCAGGTGGCGAGGTCGGCGAGCAGCGTCGGCAGTGCTGTCGCCGACTCCCGGCGCAGCGTCGCGGGCGGCACCGGGGCCATCCAGCTCATCGGCTCAGGACCGGCCAGGGTGATCCCTCGCTCACGGAGGATCCAGCGGGTGTAGGCCCGGTTGCAGTGGTCGTCCCACTCCAGGGTGCGCTGGCCGTGGTTGTTGAACAGCCACTCCCGGCCCAGGTGGGACACGTCGGCGAGCTCGTCGACCGGGGCGTAGGAGCCCTCGATGTCGTGCGGCCAGTGTCCGGATCGCGTGGGGATCTCGTCGTGGAGCGCCCGGAGCTCCGCCTCCTGCCCGGCACCGGGCCGGGACCGGGTGGCCACCAGGAAGTCGCAGTCGCTGTGCAGGTCGCCGGCGCCGAGCGCGAACGAGCCCTGCAGATAGGCGCCGACGAGGTCGTCACCCAGGATCCGCTGCCAGTGGCCGAGCAGCTCGGTCAGCAGGTCGTCGAGCTCGGGGTACGCCGTGACGGTCACCGGCTGAGGGTAGGTCCGGGCATGATCGGAGGGTGAGTGATTTACCGGTGGCGGATCAGATCCGCGAGCTGGACGCGCTGGTGGGCAGGGACCGGTTCGTCGAGGTGTGCGTCGACCTGCTCGGCGGCGCCGACCGTACGTCGTACCTGACGGAGCTGCCCTACCTCACCGGTCACACCTGGGCGCCCGACGACCCGGTCCGCGACCCGGCGGTCTGGAAGGACTACTGGGTCCGTACCTGGGGCGCCCGTGGGCTCCTGCACTGCTGGCACGACGCCGCCACCTCCGCCGTGGTCGCCGGCCTGGACGACGAGCACTACCGGCCGGCGGAGATGTGCCTCAAGGTCGCGGCGAAGCACGACGTGGCCGGCACCGGCCCGGGTGCCGCGGCGCTCGCCCGCCACGAGCTGCCGCGGGTGCGGGTTGCTGCGGTCCGGGCGCTGGGCGTGGTCGGCGACACCGAGCACGCCGAGGTGGTGCTGGCCGCCCTCGACGACCCGGACGCGTCGGTGCGCAAGCACGCGGCGAGTGCCTACGAGCAGCTGGCGGCGCGGCTCGACCTGCCCGGCATCGACGACCCTGCGATCAAGGCCTGAGGGCGGCCAGGATCGCGCGGGCCTTGGCGTAGGTCTCCTCGAGCTCGTCGGCGGCCTCCGAGCGGACGGTGATGCCGCCGCCGGTGCCCAGCACCCAGCGACCGTCGCCGGCGGTCGTCAGCGAGCGGATCACGACGGCGAGGTCGGCCCGCCCGTTTGGCCGCACCCAGCCGAACGCCCCGGCGTACACCCCGCGCGGTGTCGTCTCCACCTCGTCGATGATCTCCATCGTCCGCAGCTTGGGTGCCCCCGTCATCGAGCCGGGCGGGAACACCGAGCGCAGCGCGCCGACCGTGGTGATGCCGTCCTGCAGGTGCCCGGTCACCACGGAGACCAGCTGGTGCACCTGGGCATAGGACTCCACCGCCATCAGCGACGGCACCTCGACCGTGCCCGGGTCGCAGACGCGGCTCAGGTCGTTGCGCAGCAGGTCGACGATCATCAGGTTCTCCGCGCGCGTCTTCGGGTCGGTGGCCAGCCGTGACGCGAGGTCGCGGTCCTCCTCGGGCGTGCGCCCTCGCGGGAGGGTCCCCTTGATCGGCCGGGTCTCGAGCATCCGGTGTCCGTCGACCCCGACGAAGCGCTCCGGGCTCGCGCTGAGCAGCCAGCCGCGGGCGCCCTCGACGTCGTGCTGCACGAACCCGGCGTACGGCGCGGGGCTGCGGCGGCGCAGGCCGAGGTAGACGCTGGCGGGGTCGGCCTCGCCGGCCGCGGACACGCGATAGGTCAGGTTCACCTCGTAGCTGCGGCCGGCGTGCAGGTGCTCCTGCACGGCGTCGAACGCCCCGGCGTACCACTCCTCGTCGACGAGCGGGCCCTCCTCCGACGTGGCCGCCGGCGTGGTCGCCGCCGTGGCGAGGGGATGGTCGGGCGTCGGCGTGACCAGGCGGCTCGGAGACACGCACAGCCACAGGGCGTCCGGCTGCTCCGCACCGGGCCTTGCGGGCAGATCGGGGCGCGCGGCGTAGCCGAGGTACCCGACCCACAGCGCATCGGCCGGACCGGCCGCGATCTCGTCCTCGAGCACCGCGAACACGTCGGTGCCGACGACCTCCGAGACGCCCGACGCGTGCCGGGTCACCAAGCCGGCAGCCGCGTCGAGGGTGAGCGACACGTCGTCGTCGGCCAGCCATCCCAGCACCGGCCCGAGCCCCGGCCAGCCGCGCTCGTGGACGCGGTCGAGCCAGAAGCACCGCGCGTGGTCGGCTGCCAGCACCCGGAACGTCTCCTCCGGGTCAGCCATCGCCGCCGCCCAGGAAGGTGGCCACCAGGCGCCGGCCGTGCTCGCTGAGCACCGACTCGGGATGGAACTGGACGCCCTCCAACGGCCGGGAGCGGTGGCGCACGCCCATCACGGTGCCGTCGGCATCGGTCGCAGTCACCGCGAGCTCCGGCGGCAGTCGGACCGCGGCGAGCGAGTGGTAGCGGACGGCGCGGAACGGGCTCGGCAGCCCCGCGAAGACGCCCGCCCCGTCGTGCTCGACCGCGGCCACCTCGCCGTGCGCAGGACGCACCCGCTCCACCGACCCGCCCAGGGTGGTGACGATGCCCTGCAGACCCAGGCACACGCCGAGCACCGGTACGTCGACGCCGGCGGACACCCGGCGTACGACCTCGCCGCCGACGCCGAAGTCGCGCGGGTCGGCCGGGTGGCCGGGACCGGGCGAGAGCACCACGTGGGTGAAGGCGAGCACCTCGTCGGCGTCGACCTCGTCGTGCTCGACGACGACCGGCAGCACCCCGGTCACGGCGGCGACCAGGTGCACGAGGTTCCAGGTGTAGGAGTCGTGGTGGTCGACCACCACCACGTCGGGGGCGGTCACGACGTCCACGCGTGCTCGAGGGCGGCGTCGACGGCGCGGGTCACCGGGCCGGTCGGCCAGGGGCCGGCGACGTCGCAGCTGGTCACCGGGCGGACGCCGCCGATCGAGCTCGACACGAACACCTCGGTGGCCTCGGCCAGCTCGGCGAGCGGGATCGCCCTCTCGTCTGCGTCGAGGCCGAGCGCGTCGAGGATCTCCAGTACGGCGGCGCGGGTGACCCCGGGCAGGATCCGGCCGTCGAGCGGGGGCGTGCTCACCACCGAGTCCCGCACCACGAACACCGAGCCCCGTCCGGTCTCCAGCAGAAGGTCGGTCTCGTCGACGAGGAGAGGGTCCGTCGACGAGTCAGGTGGGCTCAACGCCTCGAGCCCGGACCGGTCGCGCCACTTGTGATGTCCCCACCCGCCGGGCAGTCGGCGTACGACGAGGTGCCATGGCTCGCGCGGGCGCGCGGCGATCGGCTGGGACTCGACCGACGGGCCGCTGCCCGGCACGAAGTCCACCCGCACCCGCTGCAGTGGTGGCCCGGCCGCAGCCGTCGCGACCACCTCGCGGGTGAGTGCGTTCTCGTCGAGCGCGACGTCGTACAGCACGCGGACGCTGGCGGCCAGCCGCGCCAGGTGGGCGTCGACGGCGACCGGGACCCCCGCCTGCACCAGCAGGGTGTCGAAGACCCCGGCCCCGGGGTCGGGGCGCGCGGTCACAGGCGGGGGACGATCCGCCCGAGCAGGTCTCCCATCCGGCTCGCGGCGGCGCGGCCCGCCTCCAGCACCTCGGCGTGGTCGAGCGGCTCACCGGAGATGCCGGCGGCGAGGTTGGTCACCAGCGAGATGCCGAGCACCTCCATCCCGGCCTCCCGGGCCGCGATCGCCTCGAGCGTCGTACTCATGCCGACCAGGTCGCCGCCGATCCGGCGCACCATCTCGATCTCGGCCGGGGTCTCGTAGTGCGGGCCGGGGAACTGGACGTACACGCCCTCGTCGAGGCTCGGGTCGACCTCGAGGCACATCGACCGCAGGCGCGGGGAGTACAGGTCGGTGAGGTCGACGAAGTGCGCGCCCTCGATGGGGGAGCGGGCCGTGAGGTTGATGTGGTCGCGGATCAGGACCGGAGTGCCGGGCGACCAGGCCGGGTTGAGTCCGCCGCAGCCGTTGGTGAGCACGATCGTGCGGCATCCGGCCGCGGCGGCGGTGCGGACCGGGTGGACGACGGCGGCCACGCCCTTGCCCTCGTAGTAGTGGGTGCGGCTGCCGAACAGCAGCAGCCGGCGCCCACCGGTCTCGAGACTGCGGATGGTGCCGGAGTGGCCCGCGACGGCGGCCGCGGAGAAGCCCGGCAGATCAGTGGAGTCGATCTCGGCGGTGGCCTCGCCCAGCGAGGCGGCGGCGGGCAGCCAACCCGAGCCGAGCACCAGCGCCACGTCGTGGTGCTGGACACCGGTCAGGCGGGCGATCGTGTCCGCGGCTTCCTGGGCCAGGTCCTGGGAGGTCACCCCGGGAGCCTAGGGGGTGGGTCGGTCGCCGTGGTCTCGACTTCGCTCGACCGACGGGGTCCGAGATTTTGCACGTCGGGGTTTGCCGTGCCTGCAAGTGGGGGAGGAGGCTGGGGACAGGTCGATGGGGGGATCGGACCGTGGGGGTTCTTCGCTGGGCAGCGCTTGCGCTCGTGGCGCCTCTGCTTGCCCTGCCCACCGTGGCCTCCGGGGCGGGCTCGGCGCCTGCCGAGCACCCGACCCGGCACACCTCCTTCCGGTTGTCGCCGCTCCGGCCTCCCGCCTCGATCCATCTGCTGGCCGCGCGCCTCTACTGGGGTGACGCCCCTCCCGCCTACCCGACCACGCGCAGCGCGCGCACCGACCTGCGGCAGACCGCGGCGTACTACGAGCGGGTCTCGCGCGGCCAGGAGTCGTTCCAGGTCACGCTGACCCGCTGGGTGCACGTGCGCGCGAGCGCGGAGACCATGTGCAGCAGACAGGGCGCGTCGGCCCGCATCGCTCGCCGCGCGCTGGCGCGCGCCGGCTACCACCCGCAGCGCTACAACCGGCTGATGCTGCTCACCGAGCAGTGCAACGCGGCGGTGTCGGTCGGCCAGCAGTCCGGGCAGCTGAGCTGGATCCGCTTCCGTGACCCGGGCATGGCGACCCTGGTCCACGAGCTCGGGCACAACCTCGGGCTGCAGCACGCCTACGGCGTCGTGTGCCGCGAGGGCGACCTCCGGGTACCGCTCGGCGGTCGCTGCCGCCGGGTGCAGTACGGCGACAGCTGGGACGCCATGGGCCACTCGAACGCCTCCTTCTCGGTGCCGGTCCTGGCCCGACTGCGCTGGGCCGGAAGAGTCGCCACCGCCAGCACGTCGGGCTCGTTCCGGCTCGCCGACGTGGAGCACTCCGGGCGGCATCTGCAAGGGGTGCGGATCCCGGTCGGAGGCGGGGTCACCTACTGGGTGGAGTACCAGCCCGAGCACAGCCCGCTGATCGGCCGGAGCATCCCCGGCGTGACGATCCGGCGCCAGGTCGGGCAGGGCCCGGTCGAGATATTGGACGCCTCACCCGGCAACCCCTCCGCGTTCGGCTTCCCCGACCGCGACCTGAGCAACCCCGCGCTCCCGGTCGGCGGCAGCATCACGACTCCCGAGGGCCTGCGCCTGACCACCGTCGCCGCCGGGCGACTGGCGACGGTCCAGGTGGCGTTCGCCGGCTAGAGACCGGTCGAGCGGCAGGGGCGGAGGCGCAGGTTCGCGACGTAGTCGTCCGGTGCGTCGGCGGCCTCGGCGGCCTCGGCGATCACACCCAGGTACGACGCGCTCGGCAGGCCGCCCTCGAAGGCGTCCAGCACGTAGGTCCACGACAGCAGCTCGCCGGTCAACGTCGACACCCGCACCTTGGTCTTGCGGTACAGACCGGTCTCGGTCGACTCCCAGCCGTCGAGGGCCGACTCGTCCTCCTGCGACACGTCGTACACCGCGACGAAGACCTGCTCGATGGGGTCCTCCACGATCGTGGAGAGGGCACCGTCCCAGCCGAGGTCCTCGCCGCCGAAGGTGAGCCGCCAGCCGGTCAGCCAGCCCGTGGTCTGCAGCGGGGAGTGGGGGCAGCGGATGCCCATCCGTCGCGGGTCGAGGTTCGACGCGTAGGCGGCGTAGAGGGGCACGGCGACAGGCTAGTGCGTTCCCCTAGGCTGGAGATGTGACTGACCAGAGCGACACGCAACACTTCGACGTCCTCGTCCTCGGCGCCGGACCGGGCGGCTACGTCGCCGCGATCCGGGCGGCCCAGCTCGGGAAGACCGCCGCGGTGATCGAGAAGAAGTACTGGGGCGGCGTCTGCCTCAACGTGGGCTGCATCCCGTCCAAGGCGCTGCTCCGCAACGCCGAGCTGGCCCACGTGCTGACCCACGAGAAGGACGTCTTCGGGATCGAGGGCGAGGCGACGATGGCGTTCGGCCCGACGCACGCGCGGTCGCGCAAGGTGAGCGCCGGCATCGTCAAGGGCGTCCACTTCCTGATGAAGAAGAACAAGATCACCGAGATCGACGGGTGGGGCACCCTGCAGCCCCGCGAGGGTGACGGCCCTGGGTCCGTCGAGGTCGCAGCTCAACGACGGTTCGACCGCGACGTACACCTACGACGACCTGATCATCGGCACCGGCGCCACCACCCGCCTGGTGCCGGGCACCACGCTGAGCGAGCGCGTGGTGACCTACGAGGAGCAGATCCTCGACCCCGAGCTGCCCGGGTCGGTCATCATCGCCGGCTCCGGTGCGATCGGTGTGGAGTTCGCCTACGTGATGGCCAACTTCGGCGTCGACGTCACCATCGTGGAGTTCCTCGACCGGATGGTGCCGACCGAGGACGCCGACGTCTCCAAGGAGCTGCTCAAGCACTACAAGAAGCTCGGCGTGAAGGTGCTGCTCGGCACCAAGGTCGAGTCGATCTCCGACGCCGGCGCCGAGTCGGGCGAGAAGGTCAAGGTCACGGTGTCCAAGGACGGCGAGTCCCAGGTGCTGGAGGCCGACAAGGTGCTGCAGGCGATCGGCTTCGCACCGCGGCTCGAGGGCTACGGCCTGGAGTCGCTCGGCGTGGCCACCGAGCGCGGCGCGATCGTCATCGACGACTTCTGCCGCACCAACGTCGAGCACGTCTACGCGATCGGCGACGTCACCGGGAAGCTGATGCTGGCCCACGTCGCGGAGGCGATGGGGATCGTCGCCGCTGAGACCATCGCCGGCGCCGAGACCATGCCGGTCGCCTACGACTTCGTCCCGCGCGCGACGTACTGCCAGCCGCAGATCGCCTCCTTCGGCTACAGCGAGGCGCAGGCCAAGGAGAAGGGGTACGACGTGAAGACGGCGTCGTTCCCGTTCTCGGCCAACGGCAAGGCCCAGGGCCTCGGTGAGGCCGTCGGCTTCGTCAAGGTGGTGGCCGACGCGGAGTACAACGAGATCCTCGGCGCCCACCTGATCGGCCCCGACGTCACCGAGCTGCTGCCGGTGCTGACGCTGGCGCAGAAGTGGGACCTCACCGCAGACGAGGTCGCCCGCAACGTCTTCGCCCACCCGACCCTCACCGAGGCGGTCAAGGAAGCGGTGCACGGCATCGCCGGGCACATGATCAACCTCTAGATCAATCTCTGGCCGGCTGCGTCAGGTGCCCGTGGGCCCTCGCGAGTACCGGCGGGGGCCCGATGACCACCACGAGCCGACCCTCCCAGCCCCCGTGGTCCGGCTGGTGGAGCGTGTCCACGGCGTGGTCGATCGCGCCCTCGAGGGTGTCGACGGTGAACACGAAGTCCTGGCCGAAGCGGCCTTCCTCGAGTGCAGCCATCGCGAAGTCCTGGCCGGTGACCACCGGCGCCGCGAGCGAGTCGAAGCAGACGATCTCCTGCAGCCCGGGGTGCAGCGCCGCCAGGAGCTCGGCGCTCGCGGGGCCCAGATCGGCCGAGACCACACCGACGTAGGGACCCGTGCTCACTCCCGCTGCTGCCGATGCCTCCGCCAGCAGGACCTGGCACCACCGCCCGCCGCGCTCGACATCGATGACATCGACCTCGGGGTTGCCCATGCCGAGACTCTAGGTCGTCGGGGCCCGTGGCCGCCGTCTGGTGCGGTGGTGTTGCTACTGGGTGCGGCCTGTGCCGGCACTTCGGCGGTGCTAACCCCGCGTTACTACGAGGTGATGCCCGCACGTCGGCCGCGGCCGAGGCGCCCTGACACAATGACGGCATGGCCGCCATCCCCTCCCGCGTCGTGATCGTGGGGGGAGGGCCGGGGGGGTACGAGTCGGGACTGGTTGCCGCACAGCTCGGTGCCGAGGTCACGATCGTCGACACCGACGGGCTGGGCGGCTCGGCGGTCCTCACCGACTGCGTGCCCAGCAAGACCCTCATCGCCACCGCCGAGCTGATGACCGAGGTCTCGGGCGCCGGCGAGCTCGGCGTCAACCTCACGGAGACGACCTCCGTCGGTCGAGCGGAGTCGAGACCAGGCGTCCACGTCGACCTGGCCCGCGTGAACACCCGCGTCAAGCAGCTCGCCCAGGACCAGTCCGACGACATCGCCCGCCGGCTGGAGAAGGAGGGCGTGCGCGTCATCCGCGGCCGCGGGCGGCTGGACGGGCCGGACCGGGTGGTGGTCACCGAGGCCGACGGCTCCGAGTCGGCGCTCGAGGCCGACGCCGTCCTCCTCGCCACCGGTGCGTCACCGCGCACCCTGCCGACCGCGCAGCCCGACGGCGAGCGGATCCTCACCTGGGAGCAGGTCTACGACCTGACCGACCTGCCGTCCCACCTGGTCGTGGTGGGTTCCGGTGTGACGGGTGCGGAGTTCGCGAGCGCCTACCTCGCTCTCGGCGCCGAGGTGACGCTGGTGTCGAGCCGCGACCGGGTGCTGCCGGGCGAGGACGCCGACGCCGCCGCAGTGCTCGAGGAGGTGCTCACCCGGCGCGGGATGAACGTCCTTTCGCGTTCCCGGATGGAGACGGTGACCCGGGACGCGGACTCGGTGACCGTGACCCTCACCGACGGCCGCGCGGTGCACGCCTCCCACTGCATCCTCGCCGTCGGCTCGGTCCCCAACACCGAGGGCCTCGGCCTCGAGACCGCCCGCGTGGCCACCGACGACGCCGGCTTCGTGACCGTCGACCGGGTCTCCCGCACCACCGCGCGCGGGGTGTACGCCGCGGGTGACTGCACCGGTGTCCTGATGCTGGCGAGCGTGGCCGCGATGCAGGGCCGGATCGCGATGTGGCACTTCCTCGGTGATGCCGTGTCGCCGCTCGACCTCAAGACCGTCTCCTCCAACGTCTTCACCGCCCCCGAGATCGCCACCGTCGGCTGGTCGCAGGAGGCCGTCGACCACGGCGAGATCGCCGTTAACGAGGTCCTGCTCCCGCTCGCCGGCAACGCGCGGGCCAAGATGCAGGGCGTCCACGACGGGTTCGTCAAGCTCTTCTGCCGCCCAGGCACCGGCATCATCGTCGGCGGCGTCGTCGTCGCACCCCAGGCCAGCGAGCTGATCCACCCGGTCTCGCTCGCGGTCGCAGAGTCGCTGACCGCCGACCAGCTGGCCCAGGCGTTCACGGTGTACCCCTCGCTGAGCGGCTCGGTGGCCGAGGCCGCCCGCAGGTTGCATCGCGTCTGACTTCGTGATGACCTGGGCGCCGCCGTCCGGGGAGGCCGAGACCATGACCACGCGTCGTACGACTGTCGCGACCACGTTCACGACCGCTGTCGTCGTCGGTGCGGCCCTCGCCGCCGCCGGGCTCGGCCGGGAGCCGGCCACCGCGGCCGCTCCCACGGCGGTGCTGACCGTCCCCGACCAGGCGACGATCACCGTCTCCGGCCACGGCTTCGGGCACGGGCACGGCCTCAGCCAGTACGGCGCACAGGGCGCCGCCGCGCACGGTCTCAGCGCGAAGCAGATCGTCGGCTTCTACTACCCGCACACGAAGACCGGCCGGGTCGGCGGCCGGGTGAGGGTGCTGATCTCCGCCGACACCGACGACAACACCACCGTCGTGAACCGCTCCGGCCTCAAGGTGCACAGCCTGGGCAAGGGCGGTCGCACCCGGGCGCTCCCGGCGAAGGGCGCCGCCCGCGCGGCGACCCAGTGGCGGCTCTCGCCCGCTGCGAGTGGTGCCACCAGGGTCGCCTACCGCCACCACGGCTGGCACACCTGGCGCACCCTCCCGGGCGACGCGGAGTTCACGGCGGCCCAGCCGATCACGCTCGTGGTCGGCTCCGGTCGGGTCACCTACCGCGGCAGCCTGCAGTCCCGCACTCCCGTCGGCGCCCCCGCGACCCACCGGGTGACCGTCAACCAGGTGTCGCTCGAGGCCTACGTGCAGGGCGTCGTGCCGCGGGAGATGCCGGCCCTGTGGCACCAGGCAGCGCTGCGCGCCCAGGCGATCGCCGCGCGCACCTACGCGGCCTTCGAGGCGCGCAGCTCGACCAACCCGCGCTGGAACCTCTGCGACACCTCCTCCTGTCAGGTGTACGGCGGAAGGTCCGCGGAGTTCCCGACCTCCAACGCGGCGGTCGCTGCGACCGCGCGCCAGGTCCGGCTCTTCCACGGCGCCCCCGCCTTCACCCAGTTCAGCTCCAGCAACGGCGGGTGGGCTGCGGACGGCGGCGAGCCGTACCTGCCCGCGCAGAAGGACCCGTACGAGAAGTTCTCCGGGAACCCGAACCACACCTGGGCCACGAACGTCCCCTCGAGTGCGATCGAGAAGGCGTGGCCGGCGCTGGGCAACCTGACCTCGATCAGCATCGACCAGCGTGACGGTCACGGCCAGTGGGGCGGCCGCGTCGAGCAGCTGACCCTCCTCGGCAGCAGCCACGACGTGAGCGTGACGGGTGACTCCTTCCGATCGGTCCTCGGGCTGCGCTCCACCTGGTTCACCCTGTCGGCCGCCCCCGCGCGCTCCGCCCAGGCACCCGCAGCACGGGCCGCGGCAGTCGACTACGTCGCACTGGGCGACTCCTACTCCGCGGGCCCACTCATCCCCATCCAGCGCCCCGACCCGCTGGGTTGCCTGCGGTCGGTGAACAACTACCCGGCGTTCCTGGCCGGCTACCTCGGCGTCACGACGTACCGCGACGTCACCTGCTCCGGCGCCCGGGTACGCGACTTCGCCTTCCGGCAGACGCCGGTCATCCCCGGCCCGAAGGTCCGGCCCCAGCTCCGTGCGCTGTCGAAGCAGACCGACCTGGTCACCGTCGGCATCGGCGGCAACGACTTCGGCCTGTTCGGTGACCTCACCTCGGTCTGCCCGGCGCTGGCACTCCAGCACCCACACGGCGCGCCGTGCCGCGACCACTTCACCAACGCGCGTGGCGTCAACACCAAGTACCGCGACGCCACGCGGGTCCAGGCGCACGTCGCGACCGCCCTGCGTGAGATCCATCGCGCCGCCCCGCACGCGCGGGTCGTGGTCGTCGGCTACCCGCGCCTGCTCCCCGACCGCGGCACCTGCGCCGCGGCGCCGTTCGCCCGGGGCGACTACCCGTTCGCCCGCCACGTCGGAGTCCTGCTCAACCGCTCGCTGCGTCGCGCCGCGGCCGCGCATCGCGCGAGGTACGTCAGCACGTACGGCGTCTCCCGCGGCCACGACGTCTGCGCCGGCGGCCACGCCTGGATCAACGGCCCGCAGAACACCGCCCTGGCCGCGGCCTTCCACCCCTTCGAGAAGGGCGAGCGCGGGATGGCCCGCCACGTCTTCCACGTACTGACCGGTCGGGTCGCCCCGTTGGGCGGCAACGCGATGCCGCCCCCGGGCTCGAGCGTCCCGAACCCATCGACCTGAACAGTCGTTCAGGCTAGGGTGAGCGGGCCATGATGATGAAGACGACGCCCTTCTATCCGCGGTTGAACGAGCTCAACCAGACCGGCCTCTACGGCCACTGGGCGGGCCATCTCTCGGCGCTGCGCTACGACCTCTCCGCCAAGCACGAGTACTTCGCGGTCCGGAACTCCGCCGGCTACTTCGACACCTCGCCGCTCTACAAGTACCGGATCACCGGCGCGGACTCCGAGCGCTTCCTGGCCGGGGTGATGACCCGCGACGTACGACGATGTCGACCGGGCCACGCGATGTACAGCGTGTGGTGCGACGAGGCCGGCTACGTGCTCGAGGACGGCGTGCTGTTCCGGCACGCCGACGACGACTGGCTGCTCACCGCCGCTGACCCCAACCTCGGCTACCTCGAGTCGCTCGTGGGTCGCCTCCGGGTGAGCATCGAGGACGTCAGCGCCGACTACGGCGTGCTGGCCGTGCAGGGCCCCCGCTCGCGCGCGATCCTCGCCAAGCTCGCCCCCGAGGTGAACGACCTCGCCTACTTCGGGCTCACCCCCGCCAAGGTCGGTGGCGCCCCGGTCACGATCTCGCGCACCGGGTACACCGGCGACCTCGGCTTCGAGGTGTTCGTCGAGGCCGACGACGCGCTGGCGGTGCTCGACAAGATCATCCAGGCCGGTGAGGGACAGGGGTTCCGCGCCTTCGGCGAGGACGCCCTGCTGATGCTGCGGATCGAGGCCGGGCTGGCCCTGATCAACGTCGAGTTCTCCTCGGCCCGCTACGCGTTCACCGACGCCGAGCGGTTCACGCCCAAGGAGCTCGGCTTCGGCTGGATGCTCGGCAAGAACGGGTCGGCGCTGGGCGACGACCGCCCCTTCATCGGCCGCCGCGCGATCGAGCGCGAGCTCCGCGAAGGCACCTCGCGCTGGGCCACGGTCGGCCTGTGGGTCGACTGGCAGGAGTTCGAGCGGCTCCACCTCGAGCGCGGCCTGGTCGTGCCCAAGGACGAGAACCCGGTGCCGTGGGAGTCGATGCTGTACGGCGGCACGGACCGCGACGAGCGGGTCGGCTACGCCACCAGCCTCATGTACTCCCCGGTGCTCCAGCGCCACATCGGCATGGCGCGCGTGCTGCCCGAGTACGCCGCCAAGGGCTCGACGGTGCACCTGGAGATCACGGTGGACCACGAGTACCTCACGGTGCCGGCCACGACCGACCGGCTGCCCCTCTACAACCCCGCGCGCAAGACCGGTTCGACCGTCGAGCTCGCGCCCATCTCGTACCGCATGAGCTCGTCGTCGGTCGAGCCTGTCGAGACCACCAGGAGCTAGCAGACCCATGCCTTCCAACACCTATGACGCGATCGTCGTCGGCGGCGGCCACAACGGCCTCACCAACGCGGCGTACCTCGCCCAGTCGGGGCTCAACGTGCTGGTGCTCGAGCGCCGCGGGTTCGTCGGGGGAGCAGCGATCACCGAGGAGCTGCACCCGGGCTTCTCGTTCACCACGTTCTCCTACGCCCTCAGCCTGCTGCGGCCGGAGATCATCCAGGAGCTCGAGCTGGTCAAGCACGGCTTCCTGCCGCTGCTGATGCCGACCCACTTCGCGCCGATGGACGACGGCGACTACCTGCTGCTGACCGAGGACGAGCAGTTCAACGACCAGGAGATCGCCCGGCACAGCAAGCGGGACGTCGACGGCTACCACCGCTGGGAGCACGACCTGGAGAAGGTCATCCAGCTGGCCATGCCGTTCTTCAACAACGCTCCCCCCGACATCTTCAGCGACGACCCGGCCGACCAGGCCGACGTCGCCTGGATGGTCAAGCAGCTGCGGGGCGCCGACCGGAAGACCCTCCACGACCTGATGCGCTTCCTCACCGGCAGCTGCGCCGACCTGCTCGACGACTACTTCGAGTCCGACATCATCAAGGCGTCGATCGCCTCCTCCGGCATCATCGGCAACAAGGTCGGCCCGATGTCGCAGGGCTCCGGCCTCGTCCTGCTCTTCCACCTGATGGGCGAGCAGGACGGACACCACGGTGCCTGGGGCTTCCACAAGGGCGGCAACGGCGGGTTCACCCAGGTGCTGCAGCGCGCGGCCGAGTCGTACGGCGCGACGGTGCGCCTGGAGGCCCCGGTCGACCACGTGATCACCAAGAACGGCCGGGCCACCGGGGTGGTGCTCACCGACGGCACGGAGTTCTCCGCGCCGATCGTGGTCAGCGCGCTCGACCCGCGTCGTACCTTCACCGAGCTGGTCGACCCCCGCGAGCTGCCCAGCGACCTCAACGAGGCGATCGACCGCTACCGCTTCCAGGGCACCTCGGCGAAGGTGAACTTCGCCCTCGACGACCTCCCCATCTACCCCACGCTCAAGGGCCGGATCGACCACTTCGGCGGGTTCGTCAACATCGGCCCGTCGATGGAGTACCTCGAGCGGGCCTACGACGACGCCAAGTACGGCTGGTACTCCCGCCTGCCCTACATCGACGGCGCGATCCAGTCCGTGGTCGACCCTGACATGGCGCCGCCCGGCAAGCACGTGATGAGCTGCTTCATCCAGTACGCGCCGTACGAGCTCAAGGGTGGCGACTGGGACACCGAGCGCGAGCCGTTCGGCGACACCGTGCAGGCGGTGCTGGAGTCGCACTTCCCGGGCTTCGGCGACCTCGTGCTCCACCGCGAGGTCGTCACCCCGCTCGACATCGAGCGAGTGGCCGGGCTGACGGAGGGCAACATCTTCCACGGCGAGTTCCTGGCGCCCCAGATGTTCTTCAACCGGCCGGCGCCGGGCTACGCGCGCTACAACACCCCGATCGAGGGCTACTACCAGTGTGGGTCAGGCACCCACCCCGGCGGCTGCGTCACCGGCGGGCCGGGGAAGCTCGCCGCCCAGCGGATCCTCTCCGACCGCGCCCGCTGACCGGCGTGGGCAACAACCCGCGGGTCGAGGATCCCTACGACCTGGGGCCCGACCACACGGTCCTGCTGGGCGTCGACTTCCAGCAGGGCTTCGCCGACGGCGGCTGGGAGCACACCCCGGATGCTCCCGCCGCCGTCGCTCGCTTCGGGGAGGCTGCCGCCACCTGGCGCGCCGCAGGCGGCCGGGTGATCATGTGCCGCGAGATCTACTTCCCCAGCGACTACCCGGGACCCGACGGCCTGCCCCTCGCGGAGGTCGTCGACCACCATCCGCTGATGTCGGGGCGCGACAACGCCGAGTTCTACCCCGGCCTCGTCGAGCCCGGTGACGTGGTGATGCGCAAGACCGGGTTCTCCGCGGTCGCCGCCGGGAACCTGCTCGAGATCCTCGCGGAGCACGGTTGGGACACCGTGGTCATGGGCGGGCTGACGACCCCGATCTGCGTCGGGACGACCGCGGACGCGCTCAGCATGGCCGGGGTCAAGGTGGTCATCCTGGAGGATGCCTGCGCCTCGCAGCCCTTCGACGGGTTCTCTGCGCAGGACGCCCACGCCTTCGCCCTGGCCCGGTTCCGCTACCAGTTCGGCCAGACGATGACGACCCGCGAGTTCCGGACGGTCGTCGCTGCGACGACCTAGCCCTTGCTGGCAAGCCTGAACCGCTGGCTGCCCCTGGTCAAGTGGCTGCTGGCGATCCCGCACCTCGTCGTGCTGTTCTTCTTGTCGATCGGGGCGTTCTTCGCGGTGGTGATCGCCTGGTTCGCGATCCTGTTCACCGGAAGCTACCCGCGCGGTCTGTTCGACTTCGTGGTCGGAGTCGGCCGCTGGTGGGTCCGGGTGGACGCCTACGCGTTCCTGCTGATCACCGACCGGTACCCACCGTTCTCGCTGAGCTGACCTCGGGGCCGACCTCGAGGAACTGCTCGAGCAGGCCCGGCTGGGCCTCGCGCGCCAGGGCGACGGCCTCCTCGGGGGAGAGGTCGAGGACCCGCACCGACTGCCGGCCGCCGGCCGTGGTGGCGACCAGGTCGGTGAGCCCGGCCCGTCGCTGGAACCAGGTCGACCGGAGGTTCCAGCCGATCACCGACGGGGTGGACAGCGCCTCTCGGCGCCGGGCCAGGCTGCCCGACCGGGCCACCAGGCAGCCGTCGACGAGGTCGTGACCGAGACCCCGAGAGCGGTCCAGGGCGAGTACGGCGCCGACGGCGAGGACCACGGGGGCCAGCAGCGCGAGCCACGGCGACTCCGCGTAGGCCAGCGCGACGACGGCCAGCGCCAGCGCTGCGGCAGGCACGAGCGCGCGCGTCCAGCGACGTCGTACGGCGCGAGGGCCATGCGCGCGGAGCCGGCCGGTCACCGGCGCCGCCTTGCCGAGCACCTCGACGGCGACCCGGTCGACCTCGGCCCGCGGCGCGGGTGGCACCAGCACCGAGCTGCCCTGCTGCTTCTTGCCGAGACCGGTGACGATCGCGGACAGTCGAGCGCCGCCGGCCAGGCGCAGGCCGATCGGCTCGCCGATGCTGACCCCGGACACACGGGCGTCGTCGAGGCTGGTCAGCCGGGTGGTGAACAGCCCGCGCCGCAGGTGCCAGGAGCCGTCGCGACGGGTGTGGGAGAGCTCGAAGCCGAAGTTCGAGACCAGGTAGCCGACCACCGCCAGCAGGCAGAGCACGACCAGGACGATGAGCAGCACCAGCGTCACGAGCAGGGCGATGCTGGTGCCGGCGAACTCGTCGGTGTTCACCGAGACCGGGATCGCGAAGGTACGCATCGCCTGGGCCGCGAACCCGAGCGCGGCACCCGCGATCACCAGTCCCGAGGTGGTGAGCGGCGCGAACCGCACCCAGGCCGGGTTCAGCCGCAGGACCACCCGCGCAGCCTGCTCGGCCGGAACGCCGGTGTCGGCATCGGCCTCCTTCTTGGCGGACGGTGAGGCGTGGAGGAGGGCGGCGCGCAGCCGGTCGGCCGAGGGCTCCGAGAGACCGTCCAGGACCAGCTTGTCCTCGTCCTTGGTGCTCCCGGTCCCGATCCGCACCGTCACCAGCCCGAGCATCCGGTGGATCAGCGAGGCCGTGAGGTCCACGGTGCGGACCCGGTCGAGCTGGGTCGACAGGACGCGCTTGTTGAGCAGGCCGCGCTTCAGCTCGATCCGCCCACCCGCCAGCCGGTACGTCGTGGTGAGGTAGCGCAGCAGGCCGAGAGCGATCGGGATGGCGACGCCGATCAGCGCCCACGGTCCGTCGGTGTTCTGGCCGAAGAACACCAGCGCGATCAGCACCGGCAGGAACCGGCCGAGCTCCTTGACCGGGTGCACCAGCAACATCCGGCGGTCGAGACGCTGCCAGTCCTGTACCTCGTCGAACGCGGCCATCAGGTCGCGTCACCCGGCACCGAGTCGGCCATCCGGGTCAGGTCCGCGACGATCTGCAGCGCCCGCTGCTGGTCCAGGCCCTCGATGGTCAGCGCACCGGCCGAGGACGCGGTGGTGACCCGCACCGTGGCCAGCCCGAACAGCCGCGCGACGGCCCCCTCGCGGTGGTCGACGGTCTGCACCCGTGACATCGGGGCGATCCGGCGCTCGCGTGCCCACCAGCCGGTCTGGGTGTAGACCGCGGTCTCGGTGACCTCCCAGCGGTGCACGTAGTAGCGCCACTGCGGCACCAGCACGGCGTACGCCAGCAGGAGGACACCGACCACCACCAGCGCCCACCGCGGGATGGTCCACCAGTTCCACGGCCCGCTGGTCAGGATCAGGAACGCCATGATCACCACACCCCGCAAGGCGTCGTTGACCAGCCACATCAGGCGGGCCTTGGGGCTCACCCGTTCGCGTGGCTGGCGGAGGCGCGCCGGATCCGAGACGGACATCGCTCTGGTCAGTCCTTGAGCTCGCAGATGACCGCGCCGTTGGTGACCGTGGCACCGACCTCGGCCTGGAGCCCGGTGACGGTCCCCGCCTTGTGGGCCTTGAGCGGCTGCTCCATCTTCATCGCCTCGAGCACGACGACCACGTCGCCCTCGGCGAGGGTCTGGCCCTCCTCGACCGACACCTTGACGATGGTGCCCTGCATCGGGCTGGTCACGGCGTCACCGCTCGCGGTGGCGCCGGCCTTCTTGCCCGCGGCCCGCTTCGGCTTCTTGGCCCCGGCGGTCGAGCCGGTCGAGACGCCGGCACCCAGGCCGCCCGGCAGGCTGACCTCGAGCCTGCGGCCGCCGACCTCGACCACGACGGTCTGTCGCTCCTCGGGCTCCGCGCCTTCGGCGCCCGGCCCGTCGTACGGCGTGATCTGGTTGTCGAAGTCGGTCTCGATCCAGGTCGTGTAGACGTCGAACGAGCCCTCGCCGCTGGGGTTCGAGGCACCGATGTACGCCGGGTCGTCGACGACTGCGCGGTGGAAGGGGATGACGGTCGGCATCCCGTCGACCACGAACTCCGCCAGCGCGCGGCGCGACCGCTCCAGCGCGTGGGTCCGGGTGCTGCCGGTCACCACGAGCTTGGCGATCAATGAGTCGAACGCCCCCGGGATGGTCTCGCCGTTCTCGTAGCCGCCGTCCAGCCGGACGCCCGGACCCTGGGGCGGGCTCCAGGCGGCGAGGGTGCCGGGGGCCGGCATGAAGTTGCGACCGCCGTCCTCGGCATTGATCCGGAACTCGATCGAGTGGCCGCGGACCTCGGGGTCGTCGTACCCGAGCTCCTCGCCGGCCGCGATCCGGAACATCTCGCGCACCAGGTCGATGCCGGTGACCTCCTCGGAGACACAGTGCTCGACCTGGAGCCTGGTGTTGACCTCGAGGAAGGAGATCGTGCCGTCCCGGGCGACCAGGAACTCGCAGGTGCCGGCGCCGACGTAGTGGGCCTCGCGGAGGATCGCCTTCGATGCCTCGTAGAGCCGGGCGGTCTGCTCGCTGCTGAGGAACGGCGCGGGCGCCTCCTCGACCAGCTTCTGGTGGCGACGCTGGAGCGAGCAGTCGCGCGTCGAGACGACGACGACGTTGCCGTGCTGGTCGGCGAGGCACTGGGTCTCGACGTGGCGCGGGCGGTCCAGGAACTTCTCCACGAGGCACTCGCCGCGGCCGAAGGCAGAGATGGCCTCACGGACGGCTGACTCGTACTGCTCGGGGATCTCCTCGAGCGTGTGCGCGACCTTGAGGCCGCGCCCGCCGCCTCCGAACACGGCCTTGATCGCGACCGGCAGGCCGTTGGCCTTCGCGAACTCGACCACCTCGTCGGCGTCCTTGACAGGGTCCTTGGTGCCCGGGGCGAGCGGCGCGTCGGCCTTCTGCGCGATCTGCTTGGCCTTCGCCTTGTCGCCGAGGGCCTCGATGGCGGCCGGCGGCGGACCGATCCAGACGAGGTCGGCGTCGAGGACGGCCTGGGCGAAGCCGGCGTTCTCAGCCAGGAAGCCGTAGCCGGGATGAACGGAGTCGGCGCCGGAGTCGAGCGCGACCTTCACGATCTTGGCGATATCCAGGTAGGAGTCGGCCGGGGTCGCGCCGCCGAGGCTGTGGGCCTCGTCGGCGAGCCGTACGAAGAGCGCGTCGCGGTCCGGGTCGGCGTACACCGCGACGCTGCCGATGCCGGCGTCCTTGCAGGCTCGGATCACGCGAACGGCGATCTCGCCTCGGTTGGCGATCAGGACCTTCTGCAAGGGCTTCACGTCGGGCAAGGCGCACTCCTGATTCGGGGCCGGGTCTGGGTTCGGACTCCGCCGTGCACACTATCGCCCAGGCTCCGGGCTCCGCTGCGGCAGTCAGAGCCCGAGGTCGCGGGTGAGCAGCCGGAGCTGGTAGTCGAACCACGCGTCGTAGTCGTGCACGGCGTTGGTGAGGCGACCGAACAGCTCGAAGCTGACCAGCCCGAACACGGCCGCCCAGGCCCCCATCCCGCGGGCGAGCAGCGCCGGGGGCACGCCGCCAAAGCCCGGCAGTCCGACCACACCCTCCAGGTCGGACCTGACGGGCGCCGGCAGCCGCTCGTGGGGGAGTGGCGCCAGGACCCCGCGGTCGAAGCCGTCGCGCAGGATCGCGGTCATCACGACCACGGGGCGGCCCGCGGGCCCGACCGTGTCCTGAGGTGCGGAGTAGCCGGGCACCGGCGTGCCGTAGAGCAGCCCGTACTCGGCCGGGTGGCCCGTGCTCCAGTCGCGGACGGCGTGGCAGACCGCGAGCCAGCGCCCGCGCAGGTCGCTGCGTCGTACGGCGCCCTCCGCCTGCTCGGCTGCCTCGCCCAGGTCGTCGTAGGCGTCGATGATCAGCGCGGTGAGCAGGGCATCGCGGCTGTCGAAGTAGCGGTAGACGGCCGAGGAGACCATCCCGAGGTCACGGGCCACCGAGCGCAGCGAGAGGTCAGCGCCGTCGGTGGCGAGATGGTGGCGGGCGGTGCGCTTGATGTCCTCGATGGTCTGGGCGCGTGCTCGGGCGCGGGTGCCCGTGGGCTCTGGCATGGATCCAGTATCACACATAAATGTGAGCAGTGCTCTTGTTTTGCGTCCAGATGTGAGCAATGATCTGAAACGAGAGCACTGTTCACACTACGGAGGAACCTCATGGACACCCATCTCGTCGTCGGAGCCGGACCGGTCGGCACCGCTGTGGCGCGTCGGCTGATGGCCGACGGTCACCACGTGCGCGTTGTCACCCGGAGCGGTAGTGGGCCCGAGGGTGCGGAGTGCGTGGCGGCCGATGCCGCCGACGCGGCCCGGCTCAGCGAACTGGCGGACGGCACGGTCGCGATCTACAACTGCGTGAACCCGACCTACTCCCGCTGGGAGCAGGACTGGCCGCCCGTGGCCTCGGCGCTGCTTGCGGCCGCCGAGTCGAGCGGCGCCGTGCTGGCGACGGTGGGCAACCTGTACGGCTACGGAGTGGTCGACGCGCCGATGACCGAGACGACCCCTCTGGCCGCCACCGGTCACAAGGGCAAGGTGCGGATCGCGATGTGGCGGGACGCCCTGGCGGCTCACGAGGCCGGGCGGATCCGGACGTTCGAGGTGCGGGGGAGCGACTACCTCGGCGGCAACTCGCTGCTGTCCTACGTCGTGACTCCCGCGCTGCGGAAGGGTCGCCGTGCGTTCGCGCCCGCCGACCTCGATGCGCCGCACACCTGGACCTGCACCGAGGACGTCGCCGCACTCCTCGTCACCGGTGTGTACGACGAGCGCGCCTGGGGCCGCGCGTGGCACGTGCCCAGCCCGGCGCCGCTCAGCCTCCGCGAGCTGACCGCGGTCGCGGCCGAGCAGCTCGGGGTGCGTCCCAAGCTCACCTCGATGCCGTACCCGGTGCTCTGGGTCGCCGGCCTGTTCAACCCGATGGCCAAGGAGCTGCGCGAGACCCAGCACCAGTTCCGCCGCCCGTTCGTGCTCGACTCGAGCGCGGCCCAGGAGACGTTCGGTCTCGTCCCGACCCCCACCGCCGAGGCGGTACGGATCGACCTCGCGGCGGGGGCGCCCACCGGCGTCAAGGCCTGACCGCGTGGTTGCATGACCCCATGCACACCAACGGGGACCCGATCGACGAGCTCCGGGCGGCACTGCCGGGCGACGTGGTCGTCACCGAGGCGGCCGCGGTCGAGAAGTACCGCCACGACTGGTCGCGGGACCCTTTGGCCGGGACGCCCGTCGCGGTGGTGCGCGCGGAGGACGCCGGGCAGGTGCAGACGGCGGTGCGCTGGGCCGCGGCCCATCGGGTGCCCGTCGTCCCCCGAGGCGCTGGGAGCGGGCTCTCGGGAGGTTCGAGCGCGGTCGACGGCGGCATCGTGCTCAGCCTGGAGCGGATGACGGACATCGAGATCGACACCGCGTGCCAGGTGGCGGTGGTCGAGCCGGGTGCGTTCAACGCGGACGTGAAGGCCGCGGCCGCCAAGGACGGCGCTCTGGTACCCGCCGGACCCCTCGTCGTACGAGATCTGCTCGATCGGCGGCAACGTCGCGACGAACGCCGGTGGTCTGTGCTGCGTGAAGTACGGCGTCACCACCGACTACGTGCTCGGGCTCGACGTCGTCCTGGCCGACGGCACCCTGATCACCCTCGGCGGCAAGCGGATCAAGGACGTGGCCGGGCTCTCCCTGATCAAGCTGTTCGTGGGCAGCGAAGGGACCCTTGGGATCGTGACCCGCGCGATCCTGCGCCTGGTGCCGGCGCAGGCCGCCCGGTCCACCCTGGTCGCCTCCTTCCCGAGTGTGCGCGCGGCCGCCGAGGCCGTCGTCGCGATGCGGTCCACGATGCGGCCGTGCCTGTGTGAGCTGATGGACCGTGCGTCGGTCAACGCGGTCGAGGACTACCGGCCGATGGGGCTCGACCGCACCGCCGGAGCGCTGCTGATCGTGCAGTCGGACGCGCCGGGTGAGGCGCGGACGGGCGAGATGACCACGATGCACGCGGCCTGCACCGCGGCCGGCGCGGTCGAGTGCTTCAGCACCGACGACCCGGCCGAGGGTGAGATGTTCGTGCAGGCGCGTCGGATGTCGTTCCCGGCAATGGAAGCACGTGGGTCGTTGCTCCTCGAGGACGTCGGCGCCCCGATCCCGCTGCTACCCGACCTGCTCGACGCCATCGGCGCGGTGGCGGCTCGGTGGGACATCGAGATCCCGGTGGTCGCGCACGCCGGCGACGGCAACACCCACCCCAACATCATCTACGACCCGACCGACGCCGACTCCGAACGGCGGGCCCGGGCGGCCTTCGGTGAGGTGATGACCGCGGCCATCGCGCTCGGCGGCACCATCACCGGCGAGCACGGCGTCGGCAAGGCCAAGGCCGGCGCCCTCCCCGCCCAGCTCGGCCCGGACGTGATGGCGCTGACCAGGAGGATCAAGGACGCCCTCGACCCCGACGGGATCCTCAACCCGGGCACCATTCTCTGACTCGGTGGTGAGGCTCCCCGGCTCAGGCCGGCTGAGGCTGGGCCACGACCCGACCGACGATCTCGACCAGCTCGTCGCGAGTGGGTCCCGGCGCGTACGACGGTCGCCAGCCGCTCGCGTACACCTCGCGGGCTATCGGCTCGGCCGCCCGCAGCGAGGCCGGCAGGGCGGCCATCGAGAGGTAGCCGCCGGCGTGCTGCATGATCTCGGGCCGCACCTCGGCGGCGGTGAGGATCAGGTCCGACGGCAGCGCGGCGTTGGCGTCGATGTCCGCGCCGTTCCACCGGTCCAGACGCACGGCGTCCATGTGCAGGTGGTCCTCGACCCACGGCCTCATGGCGTCCGCGCTCCAGGCGTCGAACGCGTACCCGGCGCCGGCCAGGTCGGCGGTGTCGTGGTCGAGCAGGCTCAGCAGCGCCTCGCACTGCCAGAGCGTCGTGGTGATGCCGCGGCCGAAGATCGGCGTGGTCGTCGCGACGCTGTCGCCGACGAAGAACAGGCCCGGCAGCACCAGGTCGCCGGCCTCGTCACACTGGCTGCGGAAGACGTTGAGCAGTGCGCCACCGGCGAGCACGTCGGTGACCGGCTCGGAGCGCTCGGGGTCGGTCCAGACGTCGAGGCCAGGGATCGCCTGGGCGGCGGCCTCGAAGGCGTCCTCGTAGCGCAGCGCACGCAGCGCCGTGTCGTCGGAGCGCCGGACGACCAGCACCGAGAACAGGCCCTGCTCGTGCCGGAAGACCAGCGAGAGGTAGCCGTCGAAGTCGGCCTGCCAGGCGATCGGGTTGGTCATCGGACCGGGCTCGGCGCCCGGCTTCAACCGGTACACGCGGTCGACGTACGCCAGGCCGCACGGCCCGCCGAGTCCGGCACGTTCCGCCAGGCCGCGGGTCGCGCGGCCGGCACGGCCGGACGCGTCGACGACGAGGTCCGCCGGCACCGGTACGCCGTCCACCAGCACGCCGGCGGCACGACCGCCGACGTCGAGCACGGACTCGACATGACCGCGTCGGAGCGTGAAGCCGGGCGTCGCGATCGCGGCGGTGCGCAGTGCACGCTCGAAGGTCTCACGCCGCGAGCGCAGCCCGAGCCGGGTGACCGCGCCGCCGTAGTCCTCGAACTCGATGGCCTCGGCCCCCGCGGCGCGCCAGAGGTCGAGTGCCGCGGGCACCTCGCGGCCGAGCGCCTCCACGACCGTCTGCCGGAAGGCGTGCGCGTGGTGGAACTGCATCACCCCGCGACGGGCCCAGGTGCCGTCGTCGGCCGGGCCCGGGTCGCGGTCCACGGCCGTCACCCGATGGCCACGCCGGGCCAGGGCGCTGCCCAGGAACAGCCCCGCTGGTCCGGCACCGATGATCACGATCTGCATGTTTCTTCTCCCCCATCGTCGAACTTTCACTACACTGAGGATGCAGCGAATCTTCGACACCCGTCAACGCCTTTTCAGGAGCGCCGGTGAGCGGCCCACGTACCTATCGCTCGGCCTCGCGTGCCGAGGGCGCCCGGCAGACCCGACGGCGGATCGTCGAAGCGGCCCGCGAGCTCTTCGTGGCGCGGGGGTACGCCGGCACCACGATCGACGCCGTGGCGGAGGCGGCCGGGGTGAGCCGCCGGACCGTCTTCCTCTCGGTCGGTTCCAAGGAGGAGCTGCTCAAGACCGCGTGGGACTGGAGCGTGGTCGGAGACGACGAGCCGGTCCCGATGGCGGAGCGGCCTCATGTGCTGGCGATGCAGGAGATCACCGACCCCGCGGTCCTGGTCCGGCTCTGGGTGGGCCAGATCCTCGACGTCGCCGCACGGCTGGCGCCCCTCGAGGTGGTGCTGAACCGCGCCGTCGATGGTCACCCGGAGGCGGCCGACCTTCGTGCCCGGATCGACGTCGAACGGCAAGGCGGCGCGCGGATGTTCGTCACCCACCTGGCCTCCGTCGGCGGCCTCCGCGACGGCCTCACCGTCGACCAGGCGACCGATATCTGCTGGATCCTGATGAACCCGTTGCTCCAGGGCCGGTTGCGCGTCGACCGTGGCTGGAGCCGCGAGGACGTGGCGGACTGGCTGGTCCGGATGGCCAGCGCCTCCTTGCTGGCCTGAGCGTCCTAGGGTGACCGGCATGGGCGAGACCAGGTGGGAGCAGGCGCGGGCCGAGGAGCGGGCGGCCGGGCAGGGCGGGTACGGCGCGCACTTCGCCAGGCTGATGGACGAGGGCGTCGACATCGAGGGTGAGGCGCGGCTGGCGGACGCGTTGGCCCCGCGCGGCGGCTGGATCCTCGATGCGGGATCCGGGATGGGACGGGTCGGCGCCTCCCTGCTGTCGCGTGGCCATCACGTGGTCGGGGTCGACTTCGACCCGGAGGTCATCGAGCAGTCACGCACCACCTTCCCCGACCTGCCCGTCGTACCGTCGCGGCTGGACGAGCTGACGCCCGAGATGCTCACAGGAGCCGGGTTCCCGACGTCGTACGACGTGGTGGTCTGCGTCGGCAACGTGATGATCCTGCTCGCGCCGGACACCGAACGGACCGTGCTGGCGACGATGGCCTCGCTGCTCGCGCCGCAGGGCAGGCTGCTGGTCGGATTCGCGCTCTCCGGCGCTCCGGCCGCCACCTCGCGGACCTACCCGGTCACCGAGTTCGTCGCCGACTGCACGGCCGCTGGGCTCGAGGTCGAGTCGCGGTTCTCGTCGTACGACCTGCGCCCGTTCACCGACGAGAGCACGTACGTCGTGCACGTGCTCCGTCGCGGGACCGGTCAGCCGCCCGGCTGATAGACCATCAGCGCGACGATCCCGGCGTAGAGCAGCCCGGTCGCGCCGCCGTACGCCGCGACGCGGCCGGTCAGGGTGGTGGCGACGGGTGAGCCCCTTGTAGAAGCCTCGACCCTAGTGACCCGCCATGGTTAGCGATCATTAACCGCTCGGGTTTAGCATGTCGGCCATGACGTACGAGCTGTCGCGCGAGCACGAGGAGTTCCGGCGTTCGGTCCGCGACTTCGCCGAGGCCGAGATCGCCCCCCATGCCGCGCAGTGGGACCGTGACCACCACTTCCCGGTCGACGTGGTGCAGCAGATGGGCAAGCTCGGGCTGATGGGCCTGACGGCCCCCGAGGAGTACGGCGGTGCCGGCGAGCACGGCGACTTCACCAGCCTCTGCGTTGCCATCGAGGAGATCGGCCGGGTCGACCAGTCGATGGGGATCACCCTCGAGGCCGCGGTCGGTCTCGGCATCAACCCGATCCAGACCTACGGCACCGACGAGCAGAAGGCGCAGTGGCTGCCCGACCTCGTCGCCGGCCGGACGCTCGCCGGCTTCGGCCTCACCGAGCCCGGGGCCGGCTCCGACGCCGGCGCGACCCGCACCCGCGCCGACCTTCGCGACGGCGAGTGGGTCGTCAACGGCGCCAAGCAGTTCATCACCAACTCCGGCTCCGAGATCACCTCGTGCGTCACGGTGACGGCGAAGACGGGGGAGCGGGTCTCGACAGGCTCGACCACCGAATCCAAGCCGGAGATCTCGGCCGTCATCCTGCCGTCCGGCACGCCCGGGTTCACCGTCGAGCCGGCGTACGACAAGCTCGGCTGGCACGCCTCCGACACCCACCCGCTCAGCTTCGACGACTGCCACGTGCCCGAGGGCAACCTGCTCGGCGAGCGCGGCCGCGGCTACGCGCAGTTCCTGGCCACCCTCGACGACGGCCGCGTCGCGATCGCGGCGCTCGCGGTCGGCTGCATCCAGGCCTGCCTCGACGCGTCGCTCCAGTACGCCGGCGAGCGGCAGACCTTCGGCGTCCCGATCGGCCGCAAGCAGGGTGTCGCCTTCCAGATCTCCGACCTCGAGGTGATGCTCCGCGCCAGCCGGCTGCTGACCTACCAGGCCGCCGCGATGAAGGACGCCATGCGCGACGGAGGTGGCCCCAAGGCCGGCGAGTTCAAGCAGGCCGCCGCGGTCGCCAAGCTCTACGCCACCGAGTCGGCGGTCACCGCCACCCGGATCGCGACCCAGGTCTTCGGCGGCTACGGCTTCATGGAGGAGTACCCCGTCACGCGCCTCTACCGTGACGCCAAGGTGCTCGAGATCGGCGAGGGCACCTCCGAGGTGCAGCGGATGCTGATCGCCCGGGGCCTCGGCCTGCCGGTCGAGTAGCGTCGCCGGGTGCGACTGTTCCGTGACCTCCCACCCGAGGTCCGGGCGCTGACCGGCGTCGCCTTCATGGTGGCGCTCGGGTTCGGCCTGGTCGCGCCGGCGCTGCCGCTGTTCGCCCGCGAGTTCGGGGTCGGCCGAGCGGCCGCCGGCGCGGTGGTGAGCGTCTTCGCGCTGATGCGTCTGGTGATGGCGCCGTTCGTGGGTCGGCTCGTCAACGCCTTCGGCGAGCGGGTGCTGCTGGCCGCCGGCATCGGGGTGGTGGCGGTGAGCAGCGCCCTGGCCGGGCTGTCGCAGTCGTACTGGCAGCTGCTCGTCCTGCGCGGTGCCGGCGGCATCGGGTCGATCATGTTCAGCGTGAGCGCCGCCAGCCTGCTGGTGAGGGTCACGCCGAGCCACCTCCGCGGTCGGGCCCAGGGGGTCTGGGCCGGAGCCTTCCTGATCGGCCTGGTCGCCGGTCCGGCGGTTGGCACGGTGGCGAGCTTCTCGCTGCGGCTGCCGTTCTTCCTGTACGCCGGGACGCTCGTCGTCGCCGGGGCGCTCGGGCTCGGAGCCCTGCGGCACAGCGAGCTGGCCGCTCGACAGTCCGACCGGTCCGAGCCGCTGGCCCTGGCCGTCGCACTGCGCAGCAGGGCCTACCTCGGTGCCCTGGCGGCAGCGTTCGCCGGCGACTTCGCCCTGGTCGGCGCCCGCTCGGCGATGGTGCCGCTCTATGTGCGCGACAGCCTCCACCTCTCGGCCGGCTGGGCGTACGCCGCGTTCCTCATCGTCAGCCTCGTCAGCGGCGCGTTGCTACTTCCGACCGGCAAGATCGCGGACACCCTCGGCCGGCGGCCGGTCATCGTGGTCGGACTGCTGGTCGGCGCCCTGTCGTTCCTGCTGCTCCCCACGCTCCCGGCGATCGCCGGGCTGGTGACCGCGACCGCGCTGATGGGCGTGGCCGCCGCGTCCGACTCCGTGGCGCCGGGTGCGGTGATGGGCGACGTCGTGGCCGGCAAGGGAGGCACCGTGGTCGCGGTGTTCCAGATGGCCGGCGACCTCGGGCTGGTCCTCGGTCCGGTCGTGACCGGCCTGGTGGCCGACGCCGCCGGCTACTCACCGGCCTTCGTCCTCTGCGCGGCGGTGTGCGCGCTGCCGGTGTTCGTGGTCCTGGCCGCGCCGGAGACGCTGGAACGGGCGTCTGCGCCTGCTGATACCGAGATCCGCGATCCGCTTCCCTAGACTGCAAGGGTGCCGTCGCGCCTGCCTCACCTCTTCGCGGAGATCTGGCGCTTCATGGTCACCGGAGGACTGGCGACGATCACGTCGTTCACGATCTTCAACTTCCTGGTCCACGGCCTCTACATGACCAGCAACCCGTGGCTGGGCTCCCAACCCATCGCGGCGTTCGTCATCGCCAGCCTGGTCGGGATGGTCGTCAGCTACCGGCTGAGCCGGAACTGGACCTTCCGGCACCGGCCGCCGGTGCACGCCGACGGCGGGCGTACGGCGTTCTTCGTGATCAACCTGGTCACGATGCCGATCTCGATCTTCTGCCTGTGGTTCAGCCGGCACGTCCTGCACCTCACCGACCCGCTCGCGGACAACGTCGCGGCGAACGTCGTGGGCGCGCTGATCGGCCAGGCGGCGCGGTTCTATCTCTTCCGCCGCTACGTGTTCCGCAAGCCCGCGACGGTCGTCGAGATCGTGCGTCACCCGCTGATGGACCCTTACCGCGAGGTCGAGGAGGTCGACCCCCCGACCGGGCGGACGGCCGAGCGTCACTGAGCCCGCGGGTCCCAGAGGTCGGTCCACGCGTGGCCGAGCTCGGCGAGCAGGTCGCGCAGCAACGGAAGACTGAGCCCGACGACGTTGTGGTGGTCGCCCTCGATCCCGGTCACGAAGGCGCCCCCCAGACCGTCCACGGTGAAGGCGCCCGCGACGTCGAGCGGCTCGCCGGTCGCGACGTACGCCGCGATCTCGGCGTCGGTCACGTCCGCGAAGTGCACAACGGTCGACGCTGTTGCAGCGGCCCGGGTCCCGACCGCGGTGTCGCGGAGGCAGTGGCCGGTGCGGAGCACGCCGGAACGGCCGCGCATCGCCTGCCAACGTCGTACGGCGTCAGCGGCGTCGTCGGGCTTGCCCAGCGCCTCGCCGTCGAGGTCGAGCACCGAGTCGCAGCCCAGGACCAGCGAGCCGTCGGTGGTCGCGTCGGCCACGGCGTCGCACTTGAGCTCCGCGAGCCGGAGCGCCAGCTCGGCGGGGGCCAGCCCGGTGACGACGGACTCGTCGACGCCGGAGACCAGCACCGAGGGGTGGACCCCGGCAGCGCGGAGCGTCGCGAGCCGAGCGGGGGACGCGGAGGCCAGGACAAGGGCGGTCACGGCTGCATTCTCACCGGCGGTTACCCTTCCTCGGTGTCCGACGCGCCCCCCGCTCCGCACGGAGGCTCGCCGTCGATCCTGCAGCCGGACTACTGGTGGTACCGCGCCCGGTCGGAGATGCTGCAGACCGTCCTCGGACCCTTCGTGGGTGACGCCCGACGGCTGCTCGATGTCGGCAGTGCCGACGGGCCGAGCGTCGCGTGGCTGACGGCCCCCCACAAGGTCTCGCTCGACCTCGACCCGCGCGGGCTCCGGCCGCCCGAAGGGGTGTGCGGCTCGCTGCTCGCCCTGCCGTTCGCCGACGCGAGCTTCGAGGTGGTCAGTGCGTTCGACGTGATCGAGCACTGCGAGCCGGAGGACGAGGCGCTGCGCGAGCTCCACCGGGTGCTCGAGCCGGGCGGGCGACTGCTCGTCTCGGTGCCGGCGTACCAGTGGGCGTGGAGCGACCACGACGTCGCCAACGGTCACCACCGCCGCTACACGCGCCAGCGCGCCGTGGCCGCCCTGGAGTCCGCCGGCTTCGAGGTACGACGCGCGACCTACGGGTTCGCCGGTGTCTTCCCGATGTTCGTGGCCGAGCGGGCCGTCCGCGGCGCCCGGCACCGGGTCGCACGCCGTACCCACCGCCCTGCGGACGTCGTCGACGTACCAGAGGTCGGGCCCGGGCTGGAGAAGATGCTGCTCGGCCTGTGCCGGTGGGACGAGCGGATCCTCACGCGGCGGGACCTGCCGTTCGGCTCGTCGGTCTTCCTGGCGGCGGTCAGGTCATGACTCGTCTCTCGGTTCGGGCCGAGGCGACGTGGATGGCGGCCGCCGCGCTGACCGTCGTCGTCCTGCTGGCGGCGCTCCTGCCCGGCGACCACTACTACTTCTGGCGCGGTGACACCGCGGCGGCCTACTACGGCTGGTGGTACCACCTCGGCGAGATGGTGCGGCACGGCCAGTGGGCCACCATCGACCCGCACGCCTGGCGGGCCGGCAACATTGCGGCCGAGGGCCAGTGGGGGCTCTGGTCGCCGCTGACGATCGCCATCGGCCTGGTGACGACCGTCGTACCGCACCTGCTGCTCGTCACCACCGCGGTCAAGATGGGGCTGGCGGTGGTCGGCGCCCTCGGCATCTTCCGCCTGGTCCGTTCCTACGACGCGTCGCCGGCGGTCGCGTACGTCGCAGCCATCGCCGTCCCGCTGGGCGGGATGACGCAGTACCTCGACCTGCCGTCGTGGGTGAACGGGCTGACGATCTGGGCGCTCTGGCCGTGGGTGTGGTGGGCCGTGCGCCGTACCTTGGTGCTGGGCGCGAACCCGTTGCCAGCGCTGGGCTTCGGCTACCTGTTGGTCACCGTCGGCTACGTCTACGGCACGATCATGCTGATCGTCCTGCTGGTCGGCTGTCTCTTCGAGTGCTACGTCCGACGCGACCGCGCGGCGCTGCTGCGGGCCGTCGGCATCGGGGCGCTGCTCGGGCTGGTCGCCTTGACGGTGTTCCTCCCCGGCGTGCTCACCGCCCCGGTGACCGCGCGCGAGGAGTCGTTCGGCGGGTTGTTCGGCGGCCAGTTCAGTACCGACCCCCTCGTGCTGTTCTCGTCGGTGCTGCCCACCGCCGTGGACCCTGGCGCCTCGGCGCACGTGCTGCCCTATGCGTACGTCGCGTGGTTCCTGCCGGTGGCGGTGTGGCTCGACTGGGGCAGGGCCCGGCGCGGGTGGCGACCGCTCGGCGGGCTGCTGCTGACCACGCTCATCGTGCTGCTCATCGTGGACGGACCGTCCCGGCTGGGCGTGCTGCGCTGGCCGATGCGCCTCCAGCCGTTCCTCGTCGAGACCTTCGTGGTGCTGCTCGCCGTCGCGTGGGACCGGTTCCGGGTGCGCGTGCCCTCTCGGCGTCGGCTCGTGCTCTCGCTCGGCTGGGTCGTGCTCGCCGGCGTGCAGGCGGTGCTGCGGTCGCCGTCCTCGTGGGTGGGTCAGGTGTGGTCCGTGGCGCTGGTCGGCGCCGGGATCGGGCTGCTCTGGTGGCTGCTGCGGAGCGGGAGGGCGAGGTGGCTGCTGCCGGCCGTCGGCGTCGTCACGCTGGCCTCCTTCGCCCTCATGCACGTCTTCTACCCGACCCCGCCGTCGCCCCAGCGTCATGCCCCGACCCAGCTCGCCACCTACAGGTCGCTGATCCCACACGCGGTCGGCGACGTGCTGCAGATAGGCACCATCGACGCGCTCGTGCAGGGCAACCCGCGGGCGGCCCGCTTCATCCCGATCGGCTCGGCCTGGTACCTGAACTCCCACCCGGTGCAGAACACCTACACCGCGGTCAGCCATCGGGCCTACAAGGACCGGTACTGCATCTACTACCAGGGCGCCACCTGTCGCGGCCTGCTCCACACCCTCTTCACGACCGAGCCGACGACCGGCAAGCAGCGCGTCGACCTGCTGGGGGTGAGCTCGCTGCTGCTGATCCGGCCCAGCTTCACCGAGCACCGGCTGTCGCACCCGCCGCCGGGCTGGCAGGTGGCCGGGCGCACGCCGTACACGGTGCTCTGGACGCGTCGTTCGCCGATCCCGGGCGCCGGCAACGTCGCATGGGCGTCTCCTGGCACCTCGGTGTCGGCCGTCGACGCCGGCGCCACCGGTACGTCGTTCCGCGTGGACTCCGTTCCCGCCACCGGAGGCACGGTGGTGCTGAGCCTGCTCGACTGGCCGGGCTACGCCACCGACGTGGGCAGCATCGCCGACCCGGTGGACGGCTACCTGGTCACCGTGCACCTGCCCGGGTCTGCGCAGGGCAGCACCGTGCACGTCGGCTTCCACCCGCCCCGGTGGAACCTCGAGGTGGCCGCCTGGGTGCTCGCCCTGCTCGGTGGCGCGGTCTGGTCGGTCACGCACGCCGTACGGCGGCGGCGGGCGAGGGCGAGGCCCGCTCAGCCGGTGAGCACGTAGTCGAGACGGATCGGCGTCCGCCGGATCGTGGCGACGATCGGGGGTGGTCGGGACCGGTAGCGGTGGCCGGTCGGCAGCGTCGTCTCGATCTCGTGCCCGACCGCGTCCGGTGACGGGCGAGCGCGCCAGCCCGGCGCCTGCTTGGCGTAGTCACAGGCCTCGCAGAGGCCCTGGCCGTTCTCGAGACTGGTCGGGCCGAGCCGCTCGTTGCTCAGGGCATGGTCTACGTGTCGCACGGGAGCCTCACACCAGGGAGTCCGACAGGTGCGGTCGCGAAGCCGGATGAAGCGGGCCAGGCTGGCGCGGAACAGCCGACCGCGCGACTCGGCCGCGACCAGCTCGCCGGTGCCCGGGTGTGCGTAGAGCCGGCGCAGCCACACGCGCTCGCCACGGTTGCAGGCACCCGCCACCAGCTCGCGAGCGAGCTCACCCGGGATGGCACCGAACCCGTCGAGGTGGGCGGGTTCGTCCGCACTCCCGAAGAGATCGTGGTCGGTCATCACCAGGTTCAGCGCGACCGGGATCGCCGGCTCGCCGTGGGCGCCCGAGGAGAGGATCGCGCCGACCAGGCTGTCGGCCATCACCTGCCCCTTGCTGCGTCGGTCGCCGCCGGCTCGGGCGGAGTCAGCGGCTCGCGTGAGCGCGGCGTACGCGGCGACGCCCTCCTTGACCGGCAGAAGGGCGGTCAGCCAGGTCATCGTGTCGGGCGCGGGACGTAGCGTCACGTGGCGGTCGACCTCGGCGCTGCGGCGTCGCTGCACGACCGACGCCGGGTCGAGGCGGGAGGCCTCGGCCTGCACCTGCGAGACCAGCCCGCGTACGCCCAGGCGCTCGAGGCGGTCGGGATCGCCTGCGACCCGAGTGTCGGCCTCGAGCCGGTCGTCACGGCTCAAGCAGGCGGTCTCGCGGGCGATCAGAATGGCCTTCCACTCGGTGATCCGGCCCTCGCGCCAGGCGGACCAGGTACGTGGGAGCTCGGTGGACACGGCCTTCGCCAGACCCAGGTGTCGCTGGCCGCGGTGCGGCGACTCGCGGCGCGCCCAGGCGATCTGGGCGGCCACCCCGCGGCCGGCCCGGGCAGGCGGCGTACCGCCAGCCTCCTGCTGCGCGCGCTGCGAAGCATCGAGCTCGACGCTCAGCTGGGCCTGCGCTGCCGAGACGACGCAGCCGAGCGTCTCCAGCGCCCGGAGGGCATCGATCCGGTCGGCGTCGTCCAGGCCGCTCGGCGCCTCGAGCGCCGCCGACAGCGTGCGCTGCCAGGACAGGATCGCCTCGGCGTGCAGCGTCGAACCCACGGCCAAGCCAGAGGGATCGGGTGACGGAGAGGGGTCGAACATGTGTTCGATTCTAGTCAACCGCCAGATCGGCCGCCACCCCTGATCGACATCTGTGGAGAATGCGCACCCTCGGCCGAAGCCAACGGCGCCCGCTCAGCCCGGGGTCGGGCCGTGCCGGTCGAAGTGGGCGGCCGGGATGGTGTCGGCGGCCGCCGCAGTCACGATGGCATCCGTTCCCTCGGTCACGGTCTGGGGGCCGCGGAACCCGTTCAGGTCGGTCGCGGTGTAGCCCGGGTCAACGGTCGCGACCCGCACCTCGGGGAGCGCCTTGGCGTACTGGGTGGCGATCATGTTCAGCGCGGCCTTCGAGGACTGGTAGACCATGCCGGGCACACCGTACTCGGCGCGCTGGGGGTCGTTGACGAAGGCGAGCGTCCCGAGGCCGCTCGAGACCATGACGAGCCGCGGTCGCTCGGACTTCTGCAGCAGCGGCAGAAAGGTGTGGGTGACCCGGACCGGGCCGAGCACGTTGACGCCGTACGGCGCGATGAAGTCGGCCGGCACGGTGTCCAGGGTCGTCGTGCCGCCGCCGTTGACGCCGGCGTTGTTGACCAGGACATCGAGGCCGGTCCCGGCGGCGTGGACGACGTCGAGCGCAGCCTCGACCGAGGCATCGTCGGTCACGTCGAGCCGGACGAACCGGACGTCAGCGTCGGGCTGGACCGCGCGCACGGAGTCGACGGCAGACCGGCCGGCCTGCTCGTCGCGCGCGGCCAGCCAGACCGTCCAGCCGAGGGCGGCCAGACGTCGTACGGTCTCCAGGCCGAGGCCCTTGTTGGCTCCGGTGACCAGGGCAGTGGTGTGGGTGTCAGTCATGGCTCCACCGTGGCTCGCCGGCAAGGACGGCACCAGGACCTGTCGATCGTGGGACCGGCAGTCCTACCCGAGCCGCTCGCCCGCGCGTCAGACTGGGGACGTGGGACCGAACCGGGAGCAGCTGGCCAAGGCGCTCAAACGTGCCCGCGACCGGGTGCGGCCGGAGGACGTCGGGCTACCGGCCGGGATCCGCCGGAGGGTGCCAGGGCTACGGCGCGAGGAGCTGGCGATGCTGGCCGGGATCAGCGTCGACTACGTCGTCCGGCTGGAGCAGGCGCGTGGTCCGCAGCCCTCCGACCAGGTGCTGACCGCCCTGTGCCGCGCACTGAGGCTCGACACCGACGAGCGTGACCATGTCTTCCACCTGGCCGGCTCGACGCCGCCTCAACAGGGGCTGATCGACCTCCACGTCAAGCCCGGTGTGCTCCGCCTCATCGACCGCTTCACCGACCTCCCGGCGATGGTCCTCAGCGCCAAGGGCGACATCCTGGCGTGGAACGCCATGTCGTCGGCACTGCACGGGGACTGGTCGCTGCTCCGTCCGGAACGTCGCAACCAACCTCGGCTGCGGTTCCTGCCCGACGCGTCAGAACCACCGCGCACTGTCGTCGGCGGCAGCGCCGAGGAGCGCGCGAGCACCTCCGTGCAAGCCGTCGCCAACTTGCGCACCGCCGTCGGCCGCTACCCCGGCGACCCCGGGCTGCAGCGGCTGCTCGCCGACCTCAGCGCCGGGTCTGCCGAGTTCCGCGACCTCTGGGAGGACACCGACGCCGGCGCATGGCGCAGCCACACCAAGAAGCTCGTGCACCCGACGCTCGGACAGCTGACGCTCGAGTGCGACACCCTGCACGTGCCCGATGCCGACCAGCTCCTGGTGGTCTACTCCGCGGCTCCCGGCACCCACGAGGCCGAGTCCTTGGCCCTGCTGCGAGTCATCGGCACCCAAGAGCTGAGCGGGGCATCACTCAGTCGTTGATCGCCTCGACGCCCTGCCGCCTCATCTCCTCGACGCGGTCGCGCATGGTCTGGAGCACCTCGGGCGGGTGGCCCTCCCAGTCCTCGACCTCGCCGACGATCTTCAGGGGCTGCCGGGTGCGGTAGGACCTCGTCGGGTTGCCGGGGAACTTCATGTCCGTGAGGTTCGGGTCGTCCTCGAAGGGACCGGTGGGTTCTACCCGGTAGATCCGGCCGGGTCCATCGCCCGACGCGAGCTCCGCTCCCCAGGTGGCGGCGTCCAGGGTGGCGGTCAGGTAGACGAAGTTCGCCCGCTTCCGCTCGCCGAAGTTGGAGCTCCAGCCAGGATCCAGCAGGTCGCCGGTGGTCAGGTCGGCCTTCGTGCCGTGGAAGAAGGGTCCGGGATCGTCGGCCACCGTCAGGACACGGCCTTCTTCACCAGGGCGACGACCTTCTTCTCCACCGCCGGGCTCCACCTCATCAGCGCGTACGACGCAGCCCAGAGGTCGCCGTCGTCGAGGTTCGCGGCCTCCTGGAAGCCGAGGGTGGAGTACCGGTACTTGAACTTGCCGGCGTCCTGGAAGAAGACGACGACCTTGCCGTCCTCGTTGGCGTAGGCGGGCATCCCGTACCAGGTCTTCGGCGACAGCCCGGGCGCCGTCTCGGTCACGGCAACATGCACCCGCTCGGCGAGCGCGCGGTCCTCCGGCGCCATCTTCTCGATCGCGTCCAGGACGGCCTGCAGGCCGTCGGCCTTCTTGGCGCCCTTCTTGCCCTCCGCGCGCAGCTCGGCGGCGCGCTCCTTCATCGCGGCGCGCTCGTCGGCGCTGAAGCCCTCGGACGTGCTCTTGGTGGCCATGGTCTGGTCCTTCCGTGTGCGGTACGTCGTGGTCGTTACCCACGAAAGGTTAGGCCGCACCGGTGACGGGTCGCTTCTCGATTCCGGACCGATCTCTCGCACCGACCTGCGCCAGAAAGGTCGACGCGTCCAGGGCTGCGGCCAACACGGTCACGTCGTCGCGTCGGGGGTCCATCGCGAACAGGTCGAACGCCCGCTGGCAGCGTCGTACGGCTCTCCGGGTCGGCGTCGGCGAGCCGCTCGAGGGCGCGCAGGATGCCGTCCTCCCCGAGTTCGCTCCGACGACTGGTCAAGGGCCTCGCTGAGCCCGTCGCTGTAGAGGGCGACGAGCTCGTCCGCGGCGATCCGGGTGGTGGCCATGTGCCAGGTGCCTTGCAGCGCGGAGAGGATCGGACCGGTCGGCTCCAGACGTCGTACCCCCTGGTCACCAGGGCCCGCGCGGCCAGGGACGCCGGCTGCCACCGCTGCGTCTGCGCCGCAGACTCCGACTCCACCTGGTTCCCGAGCGCCACCAGGACGAACCCGGCCGCGACGACGATCGCGGCCAGGAGGCACTCGATCGCGACGAGTCGGGAGCGCAGGCTCACCGGCGAACGGTACTTGCGCGGCGCCGAGGGCCGACACCCTCATCTGGGGGGGCTGGACCGGGGCACCCTCAGTGCGGGAGGCCCGATCCCCGCCAGGCTCCCGGCCCTGCGCGCAGCGGGGTGCGGTGAGAACGCTGCGGCGCGTTCCAGACCGGCGTACGACGTGCGGGCGGCGCGGCGGGACCGCCCAGCGACGCGACGACCGCGACCAGGGCGGCGAGCTCCTCGGCGGAGGGATCGCCCTTCACGACGCGGAGGAGAGGCGGGGAGGGTTGCTCGTCCGACGCCGTCACAGCGGGATGTTCCCGTGCTTCTTGGCCGGCAGGATCTCCCGCTTGGAGCGGAGCAGCCGGAGCGCCCTGACGATGTCCAGTCGGGTCTCGTGGGGGGAGATGACCCCGTCCACGTAGCCCCGCTCGGCGGCGATGTAGGGGTTGGCCAGGGTGTCGTCGTAGGCCTGGATCAGCTCCGCCCGCTTCGCCTCCGCGTCGTCCGCGTCCTTGAGCTCGGCGCGGTACAGGATGTTGACCGCGCCCTGCGCTCCCATCACCGCGATCTGCGCGGTCGGCCAGGCCAGGTTGAGGTCGGCGCCGAGGTGCTTGGAGCCCATCACGTCGTACGCGCCGCCGTAGGCCTTGCGGGTGATGATCGTGATCAGCGGGACCGTGGCCTCGGCGTAGGCGTAGATCAGCTTGGCGCCGCGCCGGATGATGCCGTTCCACTCCTGGTCGGTGCCGGGCAGGAAGCCGGGTACGTCGACGAAGGTCAGCACCGGGATGTTGAAGGCGTCGCAGAACCGGACGAACCGGGCCGCCTTCTCCGAGGCGTCGATGTCCAGGGTGCCCGCGAACTGCATCGGCTGGTTGGCGACGACGCCGACCGAGGTGCCCTCGACGCGGCCGAACCCGACCACGATGTTGGGCGCGAACAGCGACTGGACCTCGAGGAACTCCTCGTCATCGAGGACGGCGGTGATCACCTCGTGCATGTCGTAGGGCTGGTTGGCCCCGTCGGGGATCACGGTGTCGAGGGTGCGGTCGAGGTCGGTGATCTCGAGCTCCGCCGGGGAGTCGTACGACGGTGCGGGGTCGAGGTTGTTCTGCGGGAGGTAGGAGATCAGTGCCTTGACGTACTCGATGGCGTCTTCCTCGTCGGAGCCCATGTAGTGGGCGTTGCCCGACTTGGTGTTGTGGGTGCGCGCGCCGCCGAGCTCCTCCATCGTCACGTCCTCGCCGGTGACGGTCTTGATCACGTCGGGGCCGGTGATGAACATGTTCGAGGTGCCGTCGACCATCACCGTGAAGTCGGTGACGGCGGGGGAGTAGACGTGGCCGCCGGCGCAGGAGCCCATGATCATGCTGATCTGGGGGATGACCCCGGAGGCGTGCACGTTGCGCCGGAAGATCTCGCCGTACAGGCCGAGGGAGACCACGCCCTCCTGGATCCGCGCGCCTGCGCCCTCGTTGATGCCGATGATCGGGCAGCCGGTCTTGATGGCGAGGTCCATCACCTTGGTGATCTTCTCGCCGTACACCTCGCCCAGGGAGCCGCCGAAGATCGTGAAGTCCTGGCTGAACACGCACACCTGGCGGCCGTCGACGGTGCCGTAGCCGGTGACCACGCCGTCGCCGTACGGGCGCCGCTTCTCCAGCCCGAACGCCGTCGACCGGTGCCGCGCCAGCTCGTCGAGCTCGACGAAGGAGCCCTCGTCGAAGAGCAGCGCAATCCGCTCGCGGGCGGTCTTGCGGCCCTTGGCGTGCTGCTTCTCGACCGCCTTCGCCGATCCGGCGTGCACCGCCTCGTCGAGGCGCCGGTCGAGGTCGGCGAGCTTGCCGGCGGTGGTGTGGATGTCGATGCCCGACTCCTGAGCGGGGACGTCGGTCCCTTCGCCGGGCTTCGCCGTGGTGGGTTCCGCGCTCACGTGTGGCCTCCTGGTGTCTGCCGGGCCAATCTAGTGCCATGGACTCCGCCTCCTCCGCACGGTCACCGCTCGACCAGGTCGCCCTCCAGGCGGTGGCCGGGCCGCAGTGGCAGGTGCGCCTGTACGCCGAGGCGGGGTCGACCAACGCGCTCGCCGCCGCCGACCCGATGCGCCACCGGATCGTGGTCGCCGACCACCAGCAGGCCGGTCGCGGGCGCCTCGACCGCGAGTGGGTGACCCCGCCCGGGGTCGCCCTCACCTTCTCGGCGGTCTTCGACCCGGTCGTCGACGTCGAGTGGTGGCCCGTCGTACCGCTCGTGGCCGGGTACGCCGTGGCCCGAGCGCTGGGCGGCTACGCCAGGCTGAAGTGGCCCAACGACGTGCTGATCGGCGACCGGAAGGTCTGCGGCATCCTGGTCGAACGGGTGAACACCCGCCCGCCGATGGTGGTGATCGGGATCGGGATCAACGTCGACCAGACCGAGGACGAGCTGCCCGTGCCGACCGCCACGTCGCTCGCGCTGGAGGGGCACCCGGTCGACCGGACCGCGCTGTTCGGCGACGTGGTACAGCACCTGCGGATCTGGCTGGGCCAGTTCGCGGGCTCGCCGAACACGTTCATGAGCTCCTACCGGGGCCGCAGTGCCACCCTGGACCGGGAGGTCCAGGTCGCGCTCCCGGGCGACCGGGTCGTCGAGGGCCGGGTGGTCGACCTCGACCCGCACGGGCGGCTCGTGCTCGAGACGGCCGAGGGCACGACCGCGCTCAGCGCGGGTGATGTCGTACATCTGCGTCCCTTGGAGTGACAGACTCCTGCCGTGGCCAACATCCCGAAGCTCACCGACGGCGAGACGGTGATCGTCGACACCCGGACCCACTGGAAGGCCATCCTCTGGCCGGCGATCCTCCTGGTCATCACCCTGGCCGTGGCGATCTACCTCACCGCCCTGGTCGGCAACAAGTACGTCCGGTGGGTGGTGTGGATCATCGCCGTCGCGGTGCTCGTGGTGTGGGTGGTCAAGCCGTTCCTCGAGTGGCTGACCGCGACGTACACGATCACGACCAAGCGCCTGATCACCCGGGAGGGCCTCATCGCGCGCCGCGGGCACGACATCCCGCTCCTGAGGATCAGCGACGTGGCCTACGACATGGGCCCGATCGACCGGGTGCTGGGGTGCGGCACGCTGGTGATCAGTGACGCCAGCACCCACGGCCAGGTGGAGCTCCACGACATCCCCGACGTCGAGCAGGTGCAGCACCAGCTGATGGACCTGCTCGGCGGCCTTCACGGCAACGAGTCGGGGAGGAACGACGACGCCTGACGAGCGGCCGGACCCGCCCGCACCGGCCGATCCGGAGCCCACGTCCGGCCCCGAGCCGGTGCATCGGCTCGAGCAGGCGATCCTCGGCGACGACCTGGTCTTCAACGCCCTCGAGGTGGCCGACGAGACCGGGGCGTCCATCGACCAGGCCCGCCGGCTCTGGCGGGCACTCGGCTTCCCCGACCGCGGCAGCGAGCGGGCCTTCACCCAGGCCGACGCCGATGCGGTCTCGACGTTGCTGCGGCTGGTCGACGGCGGGGTCATCGACTTCGACATGGCGGTCAACCTGACCCGCGCCGTGGGCCAGACCATGGCCCGGCTGGCCGACTGGGAGGTCGCCACCCTGGTGCACCGGGTGCAGGAGCTGGAGGCCGGGGACGACGCCACCGGCTCGCGCGCCACCACCGCGCTGCAGATGGTCGACGCCCTCAACGAGCCGTTCGAGGAGCTACTGGTCTACGTCTGGAAGCGGCACCTGGCCGCGGCGGTGAGCCGGGTCGAGGCGCTGGGCGCCAACGAGGAGGACCTGCACACCACGCAGGTGACCGTCGGGTTCGCCGACATCGTGGCGTTCACCGCCCTCACCAACCAGCTCGACCACGACCGGATCGGCGACCTCGTGGAGATCTTCGAGTCTCGCTGCGCCGACGTGGTGGCCGGCCAGCACGGTCGGGTCATCAAGAGCATCGGCGACGCCGTGCTGTTCGTGAACGAGGACCCGATCCGCGCCTACGACACCGCCGAAGGCATCATCGCGGTGGTCGGACGCGACCCGCGGATGCCCGACGTGCGCGTCGGCCTCTCGACCGGGTCGGTCGTCACCCGCCTCGGCGACGTGTTCGGCCGGCCGGTGAACATGGCGGCCAGGCTCACCGCGGTGGCCCGGCGCAACCGGGTGATCGTCGACCAGGAGACCGCGGACCTGCTCCCGGAGGACCAGTTCGAGGCCCGGGCACTGCCCGCGCGGCCGGTGCGCGGCTTCGGTCTGGTCGAGCCGGTGGCCGTCCGGCGGCACTGAACACACGCCGGGACGACGGCGCAGCGTTTCCAACATTTTACCTTCGGTGGACCGCGAGTTGCTCGATTCCCCGGCGCGAAGGGGTGGTAGTTACCTATTTTCAACGTGTGCTCAGAGTTCAGGACGTCCGTCTCGATCCGGCCACCCGCCGGGTGTGGCGCGGCGACAGCGAGATCGTGTTCTCGCGCAAGGAGTTCGACCTCCTGCATCACCTCATGCAGCACGCGGGGGCGGTCGTCTCCCGGGACGAGCTGATGATGACGGTCTGGAACACCACGTTCTGGACCTCGTCGAAGACCATCGACGTCCACCTGGGCTGGGTACGCCGCAAGCTCGGCGACGACCCGAGCCGCCCGAACCTGATCACCACCCTGCGTGGCCACGGGTTGCGCTTCGAGCTCCAGGCCCCGAGCTACCCGGGCGTCGTACGCCCCACCGAGGCCGCCGCGGTCTGACCGCCGCTCCACCTCTACGCTGTCGCGCGTGAGTGCTGCCCAGCCCGACGCGCCGGTCGTCGCCGTCGTGGGGGGCGGCCAGCTGGCCCGGATGATGGCCGAGCCCGCCGCGGCCCTGGGCATCCCGCTCCGGCTCCTCGCCGAGGCTCCGGGCGTGTCCGCCTCGCAGGTGATCCCCGACCATGTCGTGGGGGACTACACCGACCTGGCCACCCTCGAGGGCCTGGTCCACGGCTGCCAGGTGGTCACCTTCGACCACGAGCACGTGCCGACCGGCCACCTGCACGCCCTCGCCGACGCCGGCACCGCCGTGCGGCCGGGGCCGGAGGCGCTCGTGCACGCCCAGGACAAGATCGTGATGCGGGAGGCGCTGGACCGGATCGGCGCGCCCACGCCGCGCCATCGCGCCGTCGCGTCGGTGAGCGAGGTCGTGGACTTCGGGTTCCCGTGCGTCCTCAAGACCGCGCGGGGCGGCTACGACGGCAAGGGCGTCTGGTTCGTCGGTACGCCGGAGGAGTGCGCGCCGGCGTTCGCGGCGGCCGAGCAGACCGGCGTACGCCTGCTGGCCGAGGAGCAGGTCGCGTTCCGGCGAGAGCTGTCGGCCCTGGTCGCCCGCAGCCCGAGCGGCCAGGCTGCGTCGTACCCCGTCGTGGAGTCCACCCAGACGGACGGGATCTGCCGCGAGGTGATCGCCCCCGCCCCTGGCCTGGACCCCGACCTGGCCGCCCGCGCGGAGGCGCTCGCGCTGCGGATCGCCCGCGAGCTCGACGTCACCGGGATCCTCGCCGTCGAGCTGTTCGAGACCGACGACGGCGTGCTCGTCAACGAGCTCGCGATGCGCCCCCACAACACCGGCCACTGGACCCAGGACGGTGCGGTCACCTCCCAGTTCGAGAACCACCTGCGCGCCGTGCTCGACCTGCCGCTCGGCTCGCCGGTCGCGCGCGTGCCGTGGACGGTGATGGTCAACATCCTGGGTGGCCCCACCGACTCCGGGGGTCGGCTGTACGACGGGTACCCGCACGCCCTGGCGCGTGACCCGCTGCTTCGGGTGCACCTGTACGGCAAGGAGCCACGGCCGGGCCGCAAGGTCGGGCACGTGAACGCCTACGGCCACGACCTGGAAGATTGTCTGGAGCGCGCCCGCCACGCGGCGGCGTGGTTCGCCGGAGAGCTGGGAGACGAGAGCGAATGACTGAGATCCCCCGGGTGGGCATCGTGATGGGCTCCGACTCCGACTGGCCGGTGATGCAGGCCGCGGCCGAGGCGCTCAAGGAGTTCGAGGTGGCCTACGAGGCCGACGTGGTCTCGGCGCACCGGATGCCCGACGAGATGCTCGCCTACGGCCGCGACGCCGCCTCGCGAGGTCTCGCGGTGATCATCGCCGGGGCCGGTGGCGCGGCCCACCTGCCCGGGATGCTGGCTGCGGTCACGGCGCTGCCGGTGATCGGCGTACCCGTGCCGCTCAAGCACCTCGACGGCATGGACTCCCTGCTCTCGATCGTGCAGATGCCGGCCGGCGTACCGGTGGCGACCGTCGGGGTCGGCAACGCCCGCAACGCCGCCCTCCTCGCAGTCCGGATCCTCGGGGCCTCCGACGCGGACCTGCGCCAGCGGATGCTGGACTTCCAGGCCGACCTGCGCACCACGGCCCAGGAGAAGGGCAAGCAGGTCCGCTCGTCCGCGGGCGGCCGCAAGCTCGGCTTCTGAGTCAGCGCGCGACGACCCCGTGCTCGTGGCCGAAGACCACGATCTGCACCCGGTCGCGCAGCCCGAGCTTGCGCAGGATGGCGCCGACGTGGGTCTTCACCGTCGACTCGCTGGCGAAGATCTGTGCGCCGATCTCGGTGTTGGACAGGCCCTGCGCGACTGCCTGGAACACCTCGCGCTCCTTCTCGGTGAGGGAGAGGTACGCCGGGGGTGCCGGGGTGCGCGACTGGAACTGCCCGTCGAGCAGGGTCGCGAGGTCCTGGGGCGCGAGCACCGCGTTGCCGGCGTAGACGGTGCGGATCGCGTCGCGCAGCATGACGGGCGTGGTGCCCTTGAGCAGGAACCCGCTGGCGCCGTAGCGGATGGCGGTGGCGGCCCGGTCGTCGAGGTTGAACGTCGTCAGGACGACGACCCGCACCGGGCGCTCCCGGCGCGCCGTACGGTCCGGCAGGAAGATCTGCCGGGTCGCCTCGACCCCGTCCATGTCGGGCATCCGGATGTCCATCAGGACGACGTCCGGCGCCAGGTCGTCGACCAGCCGGACCGCCTCGGCTCCGTCGGCGGCGGCGCCGACGACCTCCAGGCCCTCCTGGGCGTCGACGATGACGCGCACGCCCTCGCGGAACAGGTCCTGGTCGTCGACCAGGAGCACCCGGATGGTCTCGCTCACCGGGCCGCCCGGACCGGCACCCACGCGGTCGCGGTGAAGGTCGGCGGGTCGTTGCGTCGTCGTACGTCGAGCCGGCCGCCCACCGACTCCAGTCGGCGCCGCATCCCGACCAGACCCTGCCCGCCACCGTCGACAGGCCCATGCTCGACGGGCCCGGCGCCCACGGTGATCGGCTGGGTCTCCTCGAAGGCCGTGGCGACGGCGTTCTGCACCTCGATCCGCAGGTCGCCCTCCCAGTGCCGCTCGACGAGCACGGGAAGCTCCCGGCGGCCGTGCTTGATCGCGTTGGTGAGCATCTCCTGCAACACCCGGAACGCCACCACCTCGAGCTCGGGTGGCATCGGCTGGGGCGTCCCGATCACGGTCGAGTCCACCTCGTGCCCGCTGGCGCGGACGCCCTCGACCAGGCTCTCGAGGTCGGGTTGGCGAGCCGCGGGGGCGTGGGTGCCGGACGTCGCGGCCAGCACCTGGCGCACGTCCTCCAGCGAGCCGCGGGCCGAGGTCGCGATGTTGGCCATGGTCTGCTTGAGCGCCGCGGTGTCCTCGTCCTCGCGGAACTGGGCCGACTCCGCCTGCGCCAGGATCACCGCGAGCGAGTGCCCGACCACGTCGTGTACGTCGTGCGCGAGCCGGGTCTGTTCGTCGCGCAGCCGGGCGATCTCGGCTGCCTGGTCGCGCTCGGCCTCGGCCTGCACCTGGGAGCGCCGCGAGACCTCCGACCGGGCCGAGAACCGGAGCGCGAGACCGAGCAGCCACGGCGCCATCAGCAGTGCGGTCCCGAGCAGTCCGGCCGGGAGCCGCCAGCCGTTGGTGCCGTCGTACCGGGTGCGGGCCAGGCCGGCGACCCCGGCGGTGTCGAGGGCGTCGTAGAAGACGTTGGGGTCGAGCCAGACGACGGCGATCGCCGCCCCGAGCGGGATGGACAGCCCGCTCAGCCAGACCACGGTCCGGCTACCCCAGCGGGCGCAGCCGAAGGCCACGTACGCGAGCAGCACCTCGACGACCAGCGGACCGGCCTCGGTGAAGACGTGGACGCCGCCGACGCACCAGGCGGTCGCCAGCGCGGCACCGGGGGCGACACGCGTGAGACCGACGGCGAGGGCCAGGCCGAACACGATGACCACCGAGCCGGACGGCGAGGTCGGGCTGGTGTCGCCGTTGACCTGCCACAGGCCGACCAGCAGTACGACGAGGGCCGCGGCGACATCGGGGCCCCAGCGCCACCACTGCTCCCGGTCCGGCACCCACGTGCTCACGCGGTCATCGAACCATGCTCGCCGTCACCGGTGGGCGCCGCGGACCAGCTCGCCGAGCAGGTCCGGGTAGGGCAGGCCGATGGCGGCGAACATCCTCGGCACCTGCGAGCTGCCGGTCATGCCGGGGGTCGTGTTCACCTCGTTGAGCACCGGGCCGTCCTGGGTGAGGAAGAAGTCCACGCGGGCGACCCCCGAGCACCCGAGCGCGTCGAACATCGCCAGGGCCGCGTCCTCCAGGGCCTTGGTGTCGCGCTCGTCGAGGAGCGCCGGGATTCGGAAGTCCGCCCGGCCGCCGTACTTGGCGTCGTAGTCGAAGATCCCGTCGGCCACGATCTCCAGCGGCGGCGAGACCAGCAGCGAGCCGTCGGTCCGGCGGAGGACCGCGACGTCGATCTCGCGCCCGGCGACGACGTCCTCGACCAGGACGCGCGGTCCGAGCGCGAGGCCGGCGTCGAGCGCCGCACCCAGCGCTGCGGGCTCCCGCACCAGGGTCACGCCGCGGCTCGACCCCGCCGCGACCGGCTTCACGACGACCGGGGAGGTCCACAGCTCGAGGTGAGCCGTCGCGCCGGTGACCAGTCGGGCCGGTGCGGTGGCGATGCCGACCGCCTCGGCGACCAGCTTCGTGACCCACTTGTCCATGGCCAGGGCTCCGGCGCCGACACCGGAGCCGACGTACGGCAGGCCGGCGAGCTCACAGAGCGCGGCCATTGTGCCGTCCTCGCCGCGCGGCCCGTGCACGAGCGGGAACGCCACCTCGCAGCCGCGCAGTATCTGGGCGACTCCGGCCAGTCCCATCGGCCGGCCGCCGCGGTCACGCCAGGTGCCGTCGCGGCCGATGGTGAGCGGCACGACCTGGTACGACGTGGGGTCCAGCGCCGCGGCGACCCCGGCCGCTGAGGCCAGCGACACCTCGTGCTCGCAGTTCTGCCCGCCCCCGATGACCGCCACCCGGGTCGTCACCGCACGCTCCTCAGCCTCGGTACGGCGAGCGCGCGGCGCGCGACCCGGCCGCCGAGGCCGGTGACGATCTCGTGCTCGAGGGTGCCGGCCCACACTGCCCAGTCAGCCACGGTCGGCTCTCCGCTCTCACCCGGGCCGAACACGGTCACGGTCTCGCCGGGATCGGACCCGTCCGGCCCCAGGTCGACCACCGCCTGGTCCATCGAGATCAGGCCCACCACCGGCGCCCGGCGGCCGCGGTGCTGGACCTCGGCCCGGCCCGAGGCCTGGCGCGGGAGCCCGTCGGCGTACCCGAGCGGCACCAGCCCGAGGTAGGTGCTCGACGGGAGCCGATAGGTGTGCCCATAGCCGACCGCCGTGCCGGCGCGCGCTCGTCGTACCGAGACCAGCGGTGCGGTCAACGTCATCGCCGGCCGCAGCCGGGTCGTGCCGCTCGGGTCGATCCCGACCAGCCCGGCGCCGACCCGGCTCATCGTGTGGTGGGTGCGTGGGTCGGTCAGCGTCGCGGCGGTCGCGGCCAGATGGCGCTGGGCCGGGCGCAGCCCGCAGGCTCGGGCGGTCTCGAGAGCCCAGGCGAACCTGCTCCGGCCCAGGTCGTTGCACGCGTCGCTCGGGTCGTCGCTGCAGCCGAGGTGGCCCATCAGACCGACCACCTCGACCTCGCCCCGCTGCTCGGCGCGGCGCGCGGCGCGACACAGCCGCGGCCACGAGGCGGGCGCGGCACCGTCCCGGGCCATGCCGGCGTCGAGATGCAGGTGGATCCGAGCCCTGCCGGGCGCCGCGGCCACGGCCGCCAGGTGCTCGAGCCCGGGTACGGCGACGTCGACATGCCGGCGCACGGACTCGGCGAAGTCCGCGTCCACGGGGTTGAGCCAGCTCAGCAAGGGGACGTCGAGGCCGGCGTCGCGCAGCGGCCAGGCCTCGGTGAGCGCGGTGACACCGAGCGAGGTCGCGCCACTCGCCAGCGCGGTCCGTGCCACGTCGAGCGCGCCGTGCCCGAACCCGTCCGCCTTGACCACGGCCATCACCGACCCCGCCGTACGGGCGGCGATCAGCCGGGTGTTGTCGGCCACCGCACCGAGGTCGACGTCCAGGCGCGGTCCGCTCGTGGCGGCCGCTGGGTCCGAGAGCAGGATGGTCATGCCACGACGGTAGGAACCCCACGTGGGTGCCCGCCTCCACCGCAGGTGCCGAAGGACTGGCCACTAGGACGAGTTGCGTCGTACCGCTGTCAGAGCTGCCAAGGCGTGAGGGATGGCGCTCGGCCGCCTGGGTACGACCGCCGCATGAGCAGCAGCTTCAGCGACGACCAGCTCCAGCCGGAGGACACCCTCGACGAGCGCGGCGTGGACGACGTCCTCGACGAGGGGATGTCACCCCCGGAGCGCCCGAGCCGGGCCACCGCCCAGGGGATCACGGCCCGCGAGGACGCCGAGGGCGAGACCCTCGACGAGCGGCTCGAGCAGGAGGAGCCGGATCCGGTGGCCCGGATCGACCACAGCGCTCAGGCGCAGGCGGACGAGATCGCAGACGCGGACGAGAACGCCGATCCGACCGACGGGCTGGAGGTGGGCGAGGACCGCACGGGCCGTCTGGTCGCGCCGGACGGCGGTTCCACCGACGATGCCACCCAGACGCCCATGGCCGAGGATGCCGGCATCGACGGGGCCGGGGCCTCGGCCGAGGAGGCCGCGGTACACACCGTCGACGAGGACGCGGTCTAGGCGCGCGTCAGCTCGCGGCGGCGCCATTCGATGGCAGGACAGGTGTCCATCACCATCGGCACGCCCGCGGACGTCGTACGCCGGAACGCGTCGGGATCGACGACCCCCAGCTGGAACCACACCGCCTTGGCGCCGACCGCGACGGCCTGGTCGGCGAACTCACCGGCCGCCTCCGAGCGCCGGAACACGTCGACCACCTCGATCGGGAACGGCACGTCGGCCAGCGTCGGGTAGCCCTTCTCGCCCAGCACCTCTCCGTCCTCGTCGGCGAAGCGCGGATGGATCGGGACGATCCGCTTGCCGCGCCGCTGCAGCAGCCCGGCGATGGTGTACGCCGTGCGCCCGGTGTTGCCGGACAGCCCCACCACCGCCCAGGTGTCGAGCTCGTCGAGCATCAGGTCGACCCACTCCGTGCGCTGCCACTCGCCCATGCCACCAGCCTAGGAGCGGCCGCCAGGACCGCCGCGAGACTGCGGTTACCCACGAGTAGAATCCGCGCATGACCAACGAGTACCCGCTGTTCGCCCTCTCGGAGGAGCACCAGGCGATCCGGGAGGCGGTGCGCGACCTGTGCGCGGCGAAGGTCGCGCCGTACGCCGCAGCGGTCGACGAGGAGGCGCGCTACCCCGAGGAGGCAGCCAAGGCGCTGCAGCAGGCCGACTTCCACGCGCCCCACGTGCCGGAGGAGTACGGCGGTGCCGGTGCCGACGCCCTGGCCACGGTCTTGGTGATCGAGGAGATCGCCCGGGTCGACATGAGCGCGAGCCTGATCCCGGCGGTGAACAAGCTGGGCTCGCTGCCGGTGATGATCGGCGGCTCGGAGGAGCTGAAGAAGAAGTACCTGACCCGGCTCGCGGCCGGCGACGGCGGCTTCTCCTACTGCCTGTCCGAGCCCGAGGCCGGCTCGGATGCGGTGGCGATGAAGACCCGCGCGGTCCGCGACGGCGACGAGTGGGTGCTCAACGGCGTGAAGCGCTGGATCACGAACGCCGGTGTCAGCGAGTTCTACACGGTGATGGCAGTGACCGACCCGGAGAAGCGCGGCCGCGGCATCTCGGCGTTCGTGGTCGAGAAGGACGACGAGGGTGTCACCTTCGGGGCCAAGGAGAAGAAGCTCGGCATCAAGGGCAGCCCGACCCGTGAGGTCTACCTCGACAACGTGCGGATCCCCGCCGACCGGATGATCGGCGAGGAGGGCACCGGCTTCGAGACCGCGATGAAGACCCTCGACCACACCCGGATCACGATCGCCGCGCAGGCCGTCGGCGTCGCGCAGGGTGCGCTCGACTTCGCGCTCGGCTACGCCAAGGAGCGCCAGCAGTTCGGGCACGCGATCGCGGAGTTCCAGGGCCTGCAGTTCCTGCTCGCCGACATGGGCATGAAGGTCGAGGCCGCCCGCCAGCTCACGTACGCCGCGGCCGGCCGCTCCGAGCGCGGCGACCCCGACCTCACCTTCTTCGGTGCCGCCGCCAAGTGCTTCGCCTCCGACGTGGCCATGGAGGTCACGACCAACGCCGTGCAGGTGCTCGGCGGCTACGGCTACACCCGCGACTACCCGGTCGAGCGGATGATGCGCGACGCCAAGATCACCCAGATCTACGAGGGCACCAACCAGGTGCAGCGGATCGTGATCGCCCGCCAGCTCCTGGCCGGAGTCCAGTCCGAGCTCTGAGGGCGGCGGCCCTCAGTCGAGGGGCACCAGCGCGTCCGGCTCGTTGTACGGCGTCACGACCTGGATCTGCGACGGCACGCTGACCGGTACGCCGGGGAGCGCACCCTGGGCCTGGAGCAGCAGCCGGCAGGCGCGGCGCATGTCGGCGCGCAGGTCGTGGTGGAGCACGGCCGAGATCTGCCGGGAGCGGAGCAGCCCACGGTTGTCGCCGTCCAGGTCGTGGGCGACGAAGACCGACGGCGTGCGCCCCACGGCCGCGAAGGCGGCGAGCGTCGCGGTGTTGCCGCCGCCGATCGAGTAGACGGCGTCCAGCGATGGGCTCGCCTCGAGCGCCTCGCCGACGGCGCGCAGCATGCTGCTGTCGAGACCGTCGGTGTCGGTCACCTCGACCACCGGGCGCCGCGGCGCCAGCTCGCGCAACGTCGCCCGGAAGCCGACCTCGCGCTCCTCCTCGCCGCGGAAGGTGGCGCTGCTGAGGGTGACCAGCACCCCGCCGGGCGCCGAGCCCGACCAGCGCGTGACGAGGTACGCCGCGGTGGCGCCGGCCGCCCGGTTGTCGACGCCGACGTAGGCCACCCGCCGGCTGAAGGGCAGGTCGGTGACGATAGTGACGACCGGGATGCCGCTCGCTGCCAGGGCATCGACCGCCTCGACCACGCGCGGGCTGTCGGGCGCCTTGAGGATCACGCCGTCCGAGCCGCGCCTGGCGATCGCCACCAGGTCGGCGGCCGCGGCCTCAGGGTCGCTCTCCTCGCTGAGCCGTGCCCGGGCGCGGAACGCGGCGGGCCGCAGCGACGGCAGCTCCAGCTCGAGCGCGGTGCGGACCGCCGTCCCGAACCGGTCCGGGGTCTGCATCACCAGGTCCACGAGAAAGGTGCGGCCGGACAGCCGCACCTGTGACTGCTGGCGGTCGAGCTCGGCGACGGCCTGCTCGACCTGGGCCACGGTGGCGGCACGGACGCCGGGCCGCTCGTGCAGCACCCGGTCGACGGTGGCGCGGCTCAGCCCCGCCTGGGCGGCGATGTCGAGCACCCGGTGGGTACGGCGGGGAGCGGCCATGGCGGACCTCTCGCTGAGGCGTTCTTGAGGCGTTCGCGACACGTCGTACGCCTCGCAGGCGCCTAGTGTGACAGACACCACTCGCCCACCCGCCCTGCCCAGGAGGCGTCCCGATGTCCGTCCCCCACACCCTGACCCGAGCCGCGCGGCTGCGCACCGCCGACTGCGACCTCGACGACTTCGTCGCCCTGGTCCAGCAGACCACCGACCTCGCCGACTTCCCGTTGGCGACCGAGGTGGTCGACCGGGTGCTGGTCTACGACGCCGACCGGCTCCGGTCCGAGGCGGCCGGTGCGGACGGCGCGGACACCGTCGCGGCCGAGCTGGTGCGTGCGCTCACCGACGGGCCGGGCGTGGTCGCGATCCGCGGCGCGTTCCCCGACACCGCGGTCGTCGACCGCGCCACCGCCGCGTTCGACGCGATGATCGCCGAGGAGAAGGCGGCCGGTGGCGCCAAGGGCGACCACTTCGCCAAGGCCGGCGCCAACGACCGGGTCTGGAACGCCCTGGAGAAGCTCGCGCTGAGCGACCCCGAGACGTTCGTCGACTACTACGGCAACGACGTGATCGCGATGATCTCGCGGGCCTGGCTCGGCCCGGCGTACCAGGTGACCTCGCAGGTGAACGTCGTACGCCCGGGTGGTCAGGCGCAGGACCCGCACCGCGACTACCACCTCGGCTTCCTGGAGAACGACGTCGTCGAGCAGTACCCGACCCACGTCCACCTGCTGTCGCCGGTGCTGACCCTGCAGGGCGCGGTCGCGCACTCGGACATGCCGGTCGAGAGCGGGCCGACGATGTACCTGCCCTACTCCCACCAGTACGCCCCGGGCTACCTCGCCTGGCGGCTGCCGGAGTTCGCCGAGTACTTCGGCGGGCACTACGTGCAGCTCGCACTGGCCAAGGGCGACGCCGCGTTCTTCAACCCGGCCCTCTTCCACGGCGCCGGCACCAACGTCTCGGCCGACATCCAGCGGGTCGCGAACCTGCTCCAGGTCTCCTCGGCGTTCGGGCGGGCGATGGAGACGGTCGACCGCGACCGGGTGCTCCGCTCGGTCTACCCGGTGCTGCTCGACCGCAAGGCCGCCGGGGTCGCGGAGGACGCGCTCGGCCGCGCGCTGGCGGCCGCGGCCGAGGGCTACCCGTTCCCGACCAACCTCGACCTCGACCAGCCGGTGGGCGGGATGACGCCGGCCTCGCAGGCCGAGCTCGCCGCCGAGGCCCTCGCGACAGGGACGCCGGCCGAGGAGCTCGCCGGCGTGCTCGACGGGTACGCCGCGCGCCGCGCCACCTCGTGACCGGTCTGCTGGAGGACAGGGTCGTCCTGGTCAGCGGCGGCACCCAGGGGATGGGCGGGGCGATCGCGGGCGCCGCCGTCGACGCCGGGGCGACCGTCGCGGTCTCGGGCCGGCGGGAGGACGTCGGGCGCGCGTTCGCCGCCGACCTCACCGAGCGGGGCGGCCGCGAGGCGTTGTTCGTGGCCGCCGACGTGGCCGACGTCGGGCAGGCACAGGCCTCGGTGGAGGCCGTCGTACGCCGGTTCGGCCGGATCGACTGCCTGGTGAACGCCGCCGGCCTCACCACTCGCGGGTCCCTGGTCGACACCACTCCCGAGCTCTTCGACGCCCACGTGGCGGTCAACCTGCGCGGGCCGTTCTTCCTCATGCAGGCGGCCGTCCGCGACATGCTCCGGCGCGGGGCTCCGGGCACCATCGTCAACGTGATCACGATGTCGTCGCACGGCGGCCAGCCGCACCTCGCGCCGTACGCCGCCACCAAGGCCGGGCTCGCGGGGCTCACCCGCAACGCCGCCCACGCCCACCGGTGGGACCGGATTCGCATCAACGGCGTCAACATCGGCTGGACCGAGACCGAGGGGGAGGACGCGATCCAGCGCGAGTTCCACGGCGCTGGCGACGACTGGCGGGAACGAGCGGCCGCGGCGCTGCCGATGGGACGCCTCGGCCAGCCCGAGGACGCCGCCGCGCTGGTGGTCCTGCTGCTCTCGGACCGCAGCGGCGTGGTCACCGGTTCGGTGATCGACTGGGACCAGCAGGTGCTGGGCGGCTCGGACTAGCCCCGGGACTAGGGTTCCCAGGGTGTCGAGCTACGACGTCGCGCGGGTGCGCTCCCACTTCCCTCAGCTCAAGGACGGCCCCGGCACGGGTGCTGCCCACTTCGACGGGCCGGGAGGCTCACAGACCCCGGACGTCGTCGCGCGAGCGATGTACGACGTGCTGACTGCCCCTCTGGCCAACCTCGGCGACACCACCCCGGCCGAGCGCAACGCCGAGGCGGCGGTCGTCGGGGCCCGGGCCGCGATGGCCGACCTGCTCGGCGCTGACCCGGCCGGGATCGTGTTCGGGCGCTCGATGACCCAGCTGACGATGGACCTCGCCCGCACCCTCGCCAAGGGCTGGGGACCCGGCGACGAGGTCGTCGTCACCCGCCTCGACCACGACTCCAACGTCCGGTCGTGGGTGATCGCGGCCGAGGCGGTCGGCGCCACCGTCCGCTGGGCCGACTTCGACCCGGAGACCGGTGAGCTCGACCCGGCGCAGGTCGAGGCCGTGCTCGGCGACCGCACCCGACTCGTCGCCTTCACCGGTGCGTCCAACCTGCTCGGCACCATGCCCGACGTCCGGGCGATCGCCGACCTCGCCCACGCCGCCGGCGCCCAGACCTACGTCGACGGCGTCCACCTGGTGCCGCACGCGCCGGCCGACCTCGACGCTCTCGGGGCCGACTTCCTGGCCTGCTCGCCGTACAAGTTCCTGGGCCCCCACTGCGGCGTGCTGGCGGCCCGCCCCGAGACCCTCGAGCCGCTGCGCCCCGACAAGCTGATGCCGTCGTCGAACGACGTGCCGGAGCGGTTCGAGCTCGGCACCCTGCCCTACGAGCTGATGGTCGGCACCACGGCCGCCGTCGACTTCCTCGCGGACGCGGCCTCCGACGACCTCCCTGCCGGCGCGACCCGGCGCGAGCGACTCACCGCGTCGCTGACCGCGCTCGAGGCCCACGAGGACGGGCTGCGGGAGCGGGTCGAGGGCGCGCTCGCAGCGATCCCCGGTGCCAGGCTCTGGTCGCGCGCGGCACGGCGTACCCCGACCCTGCTGGTGACGTTCGAGGGTCACGACGTGCAGGACGTACGACGTCACCTGGCCAAGCGCAACGTCAACGCACCGGCCGGCTCGTTCTACGCCTACGAGGCGGCGCGCCGGCTCGGCCTCGGCGCCGAGGGCGGGCTGCGGGTCGGGCTCGCGCCGTACAACGACGACGCCGATGTGGACCGCCTGCTCGAGGCCCTGAGCGAGTACCTGGGTGGGTGACATCGACTGCTGGCTGCACCCCGAGGTGGAGGTGCGCACCTCGGAGATCGCCGGGCGGGGACTGTTCGCGACCGCCGACCTACCGGCGCGCACCGTGGTGTGGCGGCTCAGCGGTGCGCCGCTCGACGACGAAGGACGGCTGGTGCTGGCTCCGGGCGACGTCCGGTTCGTCAACCACTCGTGCGACGCCGACCTCGGCTGGGTCGACGACCACTCCCTGGCCGTCATGACCGACGTCGCGGCGGGCGTCGAGCTGGTCACCGACTACGCGCTGAGCACCGTCGAGCCCGACTGGTTCCTGCGCTGCCACTGCCCGAGCTACCGCTGCCGGCAGATGGTCGAGGGCACCGACTGGCGGATCCCGCAGCTCCGGCAGCGGTACGCCGGGTGGTGGGCGCCGCACGTGCAGGCGCTACTCGACGGCGAGTGAGACCTCGGTCGACTTCACCAGCGCGGTGACCTTGCTGCCCTCGGCCAGGCCGAGGTCCTCCACGGCGTCGCGGGTGATCGATGACGTCAGGATGCCGCCCTCGTCGAGCTGGATCCGGACCACCGCCATTGCCTCGCCGAGGGTCACGGAGACGACGGTGCCGGGCAGCTGGTTGCGTGTGGAGAACCTCATGGGCCCATCGTCGGGGTCCGCGGGGTCCCCGACAAGGGCGGGGCTCAGCGGACCACCGAGGTGAGCGCCGGCTGCGCCGCGTTGCGCCCGTTCGAGCCCCAGACCGCGCGAGCCCCCGCGTCACCGGTCAGCACGACCAGGACCAGCGTCACTACTGCGGCGACCGGGAGGAGGATCACCAGTGGCTTCGCGAGCGTGGTGACACCGCGCCGGTGGTCCTTGTCCGGGAGCGGGTTGTGGTGCGGGAGCGACCACCAGGCGACCGCGACGAGCGCGGCCAGCACCCACATCGACGCCTGGAGGAGACCGGCATAGTGCTCGTGGGTCTGGATCAGCGAGGTGTTCTCGTTCAGCTTCTCCTTGAGGCTGTCGCCGGTGGCGCTGGCGAGCCACACGGCCACCGCCGCCGTCACGGCCAGGACGGCGGCCGGGGTGCGGGTCTGCCAGCGGCGCGACGGCAGCACGGCGTACGCGATCGCGAACACAGCAGCGAGCGGCACGAGGACGACCGCCGCGTGGACGACCAGAGGATGGAGCGGGATTCCGTTGATGGTCACGCGCCGCACGCTAGGGGTGCCCGCTGTGGCGAGGCTGTGGTCGCTCACAGGAAGCGCACAGACTCGCCCCGGGTCAGTGACCGACGGTGAACCGCTGGTTGGGGTGCGCGACCCGCTCGATCTCGTCGACGTAGGCCGTGGCGAAGTCGGTGCCGGAGATCTCCGAGCTGCCGTCCTCCTTGGTCACCAGCACGTCGCCGCCGGTGCGGTACTCCCCGGTCGTCTCGCCCGGCGCGTAGGACCCGAAGAGCGCCGCAGGGCTGACGAAGAACCAGCGCAGCTCGGCGGGCGCCTGCTGGAGGGCCTCCAGGGTGGCCAGGCCGGCGCTCGCCTCCGGCTTCCACTCCTCGTTGAAGTCGGGGCTCTCGATCAGGCGCGGTCCACCCTGGCTGACGTACGACGACGCGGCGCCGCCGACGAAGGACAGCCGGGCATGGTGGGCGGTCGCGGCCTCGATGAGCGCGGGGAGGAGGTCGACGACCGGCGCGCCACCCGTGTCGGCGTGGTGCACCGACAGCACCAGGTCGTCGGCGTCGCGGGCGGCCGCCGCCAGCACGGTCGGGTCGGTGATCGAACCGGTGCGGTACTCCACGCCGTCCAACGGGGTCGTCGGCTCGGAGCGGGAGTACGACGTGACCTGGTGGCCACGACGTACCGCCTCGGCCGCGATGTGCGAGCCGGCGTAGCCGGTGCCGCCGACGATGACGAGATGGGACATGAGGAGCCTCCACGGATCCGGTCGAAGATGTTGAACCTTCAAACATCCCGCCGGAGTGGCTGATTCCCGACCGCCCGGCCCGACAACGGTCCGAAATGAGAACCGGCCACGGGGCCGGCCTCGGCGCATCCCCCCGGTGCTCCGCGGCCGGCCGCACCGTGGCGCGGCCCTTCGTGTGGGTCCGGTTTGCTGTTCCCCCGAATCAGCAACCCGGCCTCTGACAACTCAGGAGCCGATCGAGGGTGTCCTGATACGCCCCGGACGGATCATTTCCGGCTGTTCGTCAGACCGCGAACGGCGGGGTGACGAACGGCGCGGACCCGTCGTCGGCCTGCGGCAGCAGCCACAGCCGGACCTGCCCGGTCACCGGGACGGAGAACTCGAAGCGCCCGTCGGCGTCGGCCTCGGCCGACTGGCCGACCTGCGTCTGTGCGTCGACTCCGTGCGGCCCGAGGAAGACCTGGACCGGGACCGGCGGGAGGACCCAGCCGTCGAGGCGGCGCTCGCCGCCGACGGTGCTGAGCCGCACCAGCAGCCGGCACGTCGTACCGGAGAACTCGAGAGCGACCGTGCCCGTGGCGCCCGGAGCGATCACGTCGGTGCCCCGGGTGCCCGCGACGTGGTCGACCCGCTCGGTGAGGGTCAGCAGCTCGTACTCCGACTCGAGGTGCTCCATCGCCAGCCGGGCCAGGACGTTGTCGGCGAGGTCGTCGGGCACGGGGTCGAGGGCGGCGTAGAGCACCGCGACCGCGTCGAGGAGCTGCTCGTCTGTCTGGCTCATGTCGCGCCTCCCAGCTCGACCCGGAGCTTCTCGAGGCAGCGCCGGCGGGTGGGTCCGATGCTGCCGATCGGCATCTCGAGGGTGTCGGCGACCACGGAGTAGTCGGGCCGCGGCTCCCAGGCCACGATCCGCAGCAGCTTCTGGCAGCGCTCCGGCAGGCGCCCGAGGGCGTGCCAGAGGCGGGAGTTCTCGTCGTCGGTGACGACCACGGACTCCGGTGAGGTCTGGGCCGGCATCCGGGCGTCGAGCACCTCGTCCTCCACCGGACGGGTGCGGGTCGAGGCCTTGCTGACCCGCCACGCCTCACGGCGGGCGGCGGTGCACAGCCAGCGGGTGATGGCCTGCGGGTCGCGCACGGAGTCCGCGGACCGGACGAGGGTCATCCAGGTGTTCTGGACGACGTCCTCGGCGGCCTCCTTGTCGAGGCCGGTGGCGCGGACGACGTGCCAGAGCACGGGGCTCATCACGCGCACGAGGTCGTCGAGAGCGGCGTCCTCGTCGTCACGCCAGCGTCGGAACGCGTCCGTGGCGGCGTCGTAGAGCCCCGAGGAGGTGGGTCCCCCCGGTGCGCCCTGCATCGTCATCACATCCCCCGAGGAGTCCGGTCCGGGCACCCCTGATACGCGCCGCCATGCCGGCACCTGTGAGGTGAGCCTCGAAAATAGCGTGTGCGGGGCACCTCGCGACACCCGGTCCCACCCCGCTCAGCCGCGGGTCCGGTAGGCCTGCCCGCGGCGTACCAGCGCGTGGCGCAGCTCGCGCACCGACTCCGGCATCCGCTGGGCCCGGCGCTCGACGAGCGCCAGCGTGATCGTGGTGTGGTCCTCGGCCAGCGGTCGGTGCACCAGCAGGCCGGCGCGGGTCAGGGGGTCGTCGACGACGCTGTAGTCGGGGAGCACGGTGACGCCCATCCGGTCGGCGACGAGCAGCTTGCCCATCGCCGCGCCGTCCGTGCGGTACGTCGTGGCGGGCGGCCGGTCGCCGAAGAGGCGCTGGGCGAATCGGTGCATCACGTAGCCGGGCCGCATCGCCACGAACCGCTCCTCGCGCAGGTCGTCGACCGTCACGATCTCGTGAGCCGCCCACGCGTGGTCGGGCGGCATCACCACGACGGGAGTGCCACGGACCAGGACCGAGGCGGCGAGTTCGGCCGGCAGCTCGTCGCCGCTGAGCAGGTTGACCAGGCCGAGGTCGAGCGTGCCCTCGGTGACCCCGTCGACGACGCCGCGGTGGGTGAGGTCGAGGACCTCCACGGTCGTGGAGCGCCGGCCGCGCTGGAAGGCCAGGACCGCCGGGGCGACGACCGACGATGTACCGGTGTTGACGGTGCCGACGCGCACGGTCCGGGCGACGCCGTTCTGGTCGCCCGCGGCGGCCCGCAGCCGCTCGACGGCCTCGAGCACCTCGTTCATGTGGGTCAGCAGCTCGCGGCCCGAGCGGTTGATCCGGGCGCCGGTGCGGTGCCGGTCGAGCAGGGTGACCCCGAGCTCCCGCTCGAGCTTGCCGACCCCCTCGCTCAGCGCGGGCTGCGAGATGTGCAGGTGCTCGCTCGCGCGGCGCAGCGAGCCGTGCTGTACGACCGCGGTCAGGTACTCCAGCTGCTCCAGACGCATGCGCCACTCCTCGGCAGGGGACGGCTGCCACGTCCGAGAGGGAGAAACTGCCGTCGGGGGAGTGGTGCTGCCGGTCCTGCTGGCTAAAGTCATGTATGTTGATTGACATTGTTCAACATAACGTACGCCGACCGGCTCCGCCCGCACCGGGTCCGGCGTGCCTCGATCCCGAAGTGAGCACCGGATGAGCCAGACCGCCCACGGCACCCCACCCATCACACCACCGGCGACCCGCTCCCTGCTGGACCGGCCGCCGTACCGCAGCGAGCTCCTCGACCGGCTGCACGAGGACTGGGCCCGGCTGTTCGGTGACATCGCCGCGGGTGCCGTCCAGCGCGAGCTCGACGCAGCCCTGCCGTTCGAGGCGGTGCGTCGGCTGAAGAACGGGGGGTTCGGCGCGCTCCGCGTCCCGCGGGCGTACGGCGGGCTCGGCGCCACCTGGCCCGAGGTCACCGCCCTCTGGATCGAGCTGGCCGCCGCCGACGCCAACCTGCCGCAGGCGTTCCGGGGGCACTTCGCGTTCGCCGAGGACCGCCTCTGGCAGCACCGGCGCGGGCACGACCAGGCGGTCTGGTTCGAGCGCTTCGTGGACGGGGAGATCGCGGGCAACGCCTGGTCGGAGGTCGGGGACACGCCTATCGACACGCTCCAGACGGTGCTGGACCCGCAGATCGACGGCTACCGGCTCACCGGCACGAAGTACTACACGACCGGCAGCATCTTCGCCGAGTGGGCCGACGTGCGCGCCCGCCGCCACCGGCACGGCCAGGACGACGACCTCGCGATCGCGATCGTCGACACCCGCTCCACGGGGGTGACCGTCAGCGACGACTGGGACGGCTTCGGCCAGCGCGGCACGGGCAGCGGCACCACGACGTTCGACCACGTGCCGGTGCCCGCCGACCACGTGCTCGCCTTCGACCACCGATTCCCCTACCAGTCCGCGGTCTACCAGCTGAACCTGCTCGCGACCCTCGCCGGCATCGCCCGTGCCGCCCTTGCCGACGCCGTCGACGAGGTACGCCGGCGCGAGCGCAACTACTCCCACGCCAACGCCGCGAGGGCGCGCGACGACGCCCAGGTGCTGGCCCGCGTCGGCGAGATCGCGGCCGCGACGTACGCCGCCGAGGCGGCCACCCTGCGCGTCGCCGACGCAGTGCAGGAGGTCTCGATCACCGCCCAGAAGGGTCCCGACGCGATCACCGCTGCCAACGAGGCCGTCGAGGTCGAGGCCGCCGCCGCCCAGGTGGTGGTGAGCGACCTGGTCCTCAAGGCGACCTCCGACCTCTTCGACACCCTGGGCGCCTCCGGTACGTCGCGGGCGCGGGCGCTGGACCGGCACTGGCGCAACGCCCGCACCGTCGCCTCCCACAACCCGCGGCTGTTCAAGGCCCGGGTGGTCGGGGCGCACCTGGTCAACGGCACCCCACCGCCGTACGTCTGGGACGTCGGTACGACGCAGCGCGACGACGCGGCCGGCCGGCCCGGGTGACAGGCACCGCCGTGCACCCGTTCGGAGGATCCGTGCGCCACAGATGTGTCGCCTGCTTGAACCAAGGCACAAAGTCGATCAATCTAGTTGACATTGCGACACCCGCCCGAGGAGACACCCCCATGACCATCCATCGGCCGCTTCGATGAGCGACCTGACCTTCCACTGGTTCCTGCCCACCAACGGTGGGGACGGCCGGCAGATCGTCGGCGGCGGTCACGGCGTCGGTGCCGGTCCGTCCGGACGGCCGGCCAGCGTCTCCTACCTCGGGCAGATCGCCCGAGCCGCCGAGGATCTCGGCTTCGAGGCTGCGCTGACCCCGACCGGTGCCTGGTGCGACGACGCGTGGCTGTCCACGGCGATGCTCAGCCAGGTCTCGGCGCGGCTGAAGTTCCTGGTCGCGTTCCGGCCCGGCCTCACCTCACCGTTCCTGGCCGCTCAGATGGCCGGAACCTTCCAGCACCTCTCCGGCGGACGACTGCTGCTCAACGTCGTCACCGGGGGAGAGAGCCACGAGCAGCGGATGTACGGGGACTTCGAGGACAAGGACGCACGTTACGCACGCTGCGACGAGTTCCTCACCGTGGTCCGCGCGCTCTGGCGTGGCGAGACCGTCGACCTCGACGGCGAGCACCTGCGGGTGGAGGGCGCGCGGCTGGGGCAGATCCCCGACCCGGTGCCCGCCATCTACTTCGGTGGTTCGTCTTCGGCCGCCGCCGAGGTCGCGGCCCGCCACGCCGACGTCTACCTCACGTGGGGCGAGCCGCCGGACGCCGTACGCGAGAAGATCGAGTGGATCCGCGGCCTCGCCGCCCGGGAGGGCCGCGAGCTCCGGTTCGGCCTGCGGATCCACACCATCAACCGCGACACCTCCGCCGAGGCGTGGGCCGAGGCCGACCGGTTGCTGGCCGCGATGGATCCCGCGGCCATCGCCCGGGTGCAGGACGGCCTAGGGCGCAGCGAGTCCGAGGGGCAGCGCCGGATGCTCGCGCTGCACCGCGGTGACAAGGCCGACCTCGAGATCCATCCGAACGTCTGGGCAGGGATCGGTCTGGTCCGCGGTGGCGCCGGCACCGCCCTGGTCGGCAGCCACGAGGAGGTGGCCGACCGGATCGAGGAGTACGCCGACCTCGGCATCGACGAGTTCGTGCTCTCCGGCTACCCCCACCTCGAAGGCGCCTACTGGTTCGGCGAGGGAGTGCTGCCGATCCTGGCCGCGCGCGGCCGCTGGCAGCACCCGGCGCCGAGCGGTCTTCGGCAGCAGTCGGTGCCCTTCGCGGCAGCAGGAGCGGCGTCATGACCGCCCACGTCGCCGTGGTGGTCGGCAACCCGAAGCCCGGCTCGCGGACCCTCGACGCCGCGCTTCGGGTCGCCCGCGAGCTGACCGGGCGCGATGCCGACCTCGTCGTCGACCTGGCCGACCTCGGCGTACGGCTGCTGGACTGGTCCGACCCCGAGGTGTCGCGGCTGGTCGCCGAGGTCGGGGACGCCGACCTCGTGGTCGTCGCCAGCCCGACGTACAAGGCGACCTACACCGGCCTGCTGAAGCTCTTCCTCGACCGGTTCGCCGGCGGCACCGGCCTGACCGGCGTCGCGATCCCGCTGATGCTCGGCGCCGGACCGACGCACGCGCTCGCCCCCGAGGTGTACCTGCGACCGTTGCTGACCGAGCTCGGCGGCGTGGTGCCGGTACGCGCCCTCTACGTGATCGACAGCCAGCACGACCGGCCCGAGGCGTACGACGACTGGCTCGCCACCGCGCGTCCGGTCGTCCGCGCCTTCCTGGAACCCCCGCTTCTCGAAGGAGTCTCATGACCGCGACTGCTGTCGCCCACGGCCTCGACCCGCACACCCTCCGTTCCGCGTTCGGAGCCTTCCCCAGCGGCGTCGTCGCGGTGGCGGCGCAGGTGCGTGGTCACCTGACCGGCATCGCCGCCAGCTCCTTCACCTCGGTCAGCCTCGACCCGCCGCTGGTGTCGTTCTCGATCGCGGCCACCAGCAACACCTGGCCGCAGCTGCGCGAGGCCACCCACCTCGGCGTCAGCGTGCTCGCCGACCACCACGACTCGGTGTGCCGTCAGCTGGCCGGCCCCACCGAGCAGCGGTTCACCGGCCTTCCGTTCCGCTCCACCCACGACGGCGCCGTCCTGCTGGACGAGGCCGTCGCGACCTTCGACTGCACCATCGCCCAGGAGGTCGAGGCAGGCGACCACCTGATCGTGGTGCTGGCCCTGCACCACGTCACCGACGGAGGCGGCGAGTCACCGCTGGTCTTCCACCGCAGCGGCTTCAAGCGACTCTCGGCCGACCACCTCGACCAGGCCAAGCTGGACGGCCGGATCAACGGCAACGACGTCGACGCCGCCTGAGCCGTCGACCTGTCCCACCTGTTGACCCGGACAACCAGTTCGGCGCTAGCCTCGGCGCCGTGAACCTCATCGACATCGAGACGCCCGACGGCACGGCCGAGGCGTACCTGACCGGCTCCGGCCCCGGCGTGCTGTTCTTCATCGACGCGATCGGGCTGCGCCCGCAGATCGCCGAGATGGCCGACCGGATCGCGGCCTGGGGCTACACAGTCCTGGCCCCCAACACTCTCTATCGCTCCGGCACCGCTGAGGAGACCTCACCCACCGGCGACCTCCGGGAGCCCGGTGCGCGCGAGGCGTTCTTCGAGACGGTCGGCCCCCGGCTGGGTGCGCTGACGCCCGACGCGCTGTCCCGTGACCTTCCGGCGTACCTCGCGGCCCTGCGCGAGCACACCGACGGCGAGGAGGTCGGCGTGGTCGGCTACTGCATGGGCGCCCGGCTGGCGGTCCGCGCCGCGAACCTCGACCCCGCGGTCGTCGCGGCGGCCGGCTTCCACGGCGGCGGCCTGGTCACCGACGACCCCGACAGCCCGCACGCCGGGCTGCCGAACGCCCGCGCCGAGTTCGTCTTCGGCCACGCCGACAACGACCGCGGCATGCCGCCCGAGGCCGTCGAGGAGCTCGGCCAGGTGCTGGCCGACGCCGGCCTCACCGTGAAGAACGAGGTGTACCCCGACTCGCCGCACGGCTACTCGATGAACGACACCTCGATGTACCACGAGCCCGGGGCCGAGCGCTCGTTCACCGAGCTGCACGCCCTGCTGGACCGGACCCTGCGCGACTGATCCGACCGCGCTGCCGGTTTGCAACCGGCGAGGGTGGGCACGAACCTGTCTCCCGCCGCGTTGGCGGGGGGATGGGCCCTCCAGGTTGAGCAAGCAGCCGGGAGGGTTCTGTTCCTCCGGAGCCGCCGCGTTCGTCTGCCGGGTTTGTCTGCCGAGCGGCCGGGGTACGGATCGCCCGCACGACCTCCGACGACGGGCAGGTGATGGGCGATGCGACTCGCCGACGAGTCCTCCGGCTCCTCGGACCGAGCGGTCGACCTTGCAGTCGATCGGGCGGGCGACCGGGGTGACTGGGCCGACCAGACCCGCCGGATACTGACCCGCGACCTACTGCTCCGCGCCCACCATGCCCAGCCGATGGAGTGCCACGCCCTGCAGTTCCGGGCGCTGCACCTGAACCTCCCGCTGATCGGCGACCTCGCCGAGGGGCTCGGGCTCGAACCGGCCGAACGGTCTGCCGTCGAGCCGGACGCCCTCGACGCCCTCCTTCAGGCGTTGTGGTTCTTCGACCCGTCGGGCGACGAGGACTTCGCCGACTTCGCGGTCCCGTTCGTGGAGCACGAGATCGTGGTGCACCTGCGCCGCCGGGCGTTCCCGGCCGCCGGCCGCGGCTGACTCTGCCTGCTGACCCTGCCGCCTCAGCCGGCGAAGAGGGTGACCAACGCGTCGTTGAACGCCGGCAGGTCGTCCGGCTTGCGGCTGGTCACCAGGTTGCCGTCGACGACGACCTCCTCGTCGACCCAGTCGGCTCCCGCGTTGCGCAGGTCCGTCTGCAGGCTGGGCCAGGAGGTCATCCGCCGGCCGCGCACCACGTCGGCCTCGATCAGCGTCCAGGGCGCGTGACAGATCGCGGCCACCGGCCGACCCGACTCCACGAACTCGCGGACGAAGGACACCGCGTCCTCGTCGAGCCGCAGCGCGTCCGGGTTCGCCACCCCGCCGGGCAGGACCAGCCCGTCGTACGACGCGGGGTCGGCGTCGGCCACCACCGCGTCGACGGCGAAGGAGTCACCCTTGTCGAGGTGGTTGAACGCCTGCACCTTGCCGGACTCCACCGAGAGCAGCCTGGGGGTGCCGCCCGCCTCCTCGACGGCCGACCACGGCTCGGTCAGCTCCACCTGCTCGATGCCCTCGGAGGCCACTAGGAAGGCGATCGTCTTTCCGTCCAGCTGCGCCATGCGTGTCCAGCTCCTTCGTCTCGTCGTCTGCCCGACCCGTACCCCGACCTTCCGCCGCGCATACCTTCCGGGGGCGGGGGGTACGACGTCCGACGCAGAAGCCCTGCCCCGAGGAGGACACATGTCGAGCGGTGTGGAGACCGGCCAGATCACTACGGACATCCCGGCCCGCTTGGACCGGCTGCCCTGGACGCGCTGGCACTGGATGATCGTGGTCGGCCTGGGCACGGTCTGGATCCTCGACGGGCTCGAGGTGACCATCGTCGGGTCGATGTCCGACGCCCTCAAGCCGGCCACCACCGGCCTCGGGATGAGCAGCTCCGACATCGGGTTCGCCGGTGCCATGTACGTCGCCGGCGCCTGCGTCGGCGCGCTCGTCTTCGGCCAGCTCACCGACCGGTTCGGCCGCAAGCGGTTGTTCCTGCTGACATTGGCCTTCTACATCTTCGCCACGGTGCTGACGGCGTTCTCGATCAACCCCACCTGGTACTTCGCGGCCCGCGCCCTCACCGGCGCCGCCATCGGTGGTGAGTACGCCGCCATCAACTCCGCGATCGACGAGCTGATCCCGGCCAAGTACCGCGGCCGCGTCGACGTCGCGATCAACGGCTCCTTCTGGGTCGGCGCTGCGGTCGGCGCCCTGCTCACGATCCCGCTGCTGGACCCGACCGTGGTCAGCGCCTCGCTCGGCTGGCGGCTCGCCTTCGGCCTCGGCGCGATCCTGGCGGTCGGCGTGCTGCTGGTGCGCCGCCACGTCCCCGAGAGCCCGCGCTGGCTGTTCATCCACGGTCGCGAGGACGAGGGCGAGGAGATCGTCCGCGACATCGAGCGCGAGGTGGCCGAGGAGTCGGGCGAGGAGCTGCCGTCGGTCGAGGACACGATCACGATCCGGCAGCGCAAGACGATCGGGATCCCGCTGATCGCCAAGACCGTGTTCACGCTCTACCCGAAGCGGACCGTGCTCTGCTTCTCGCTGTTCGTCGGCCAAGCCTTCCTCTACAACGCCTTCTTCTTCACGTACGGCGACACGCTCACCACGTTCATGGGCGTCGGCCAGACCGGCTACTACATCGCGGTCTTTGCGGTCAGCAACTTCGCCGGAGCACTGCTCCTGGGCCCGTTGTTCGACTCGGTCGGGCGGGTCAAGATGATCACCGGCACCTACGTGCTGTCCGGGGTGCTGCTGGGGATCGCCGGCTTCATGCTCGGTGATCTGACCGCCACCACGCTGACGATCTTCGGTGCGGTGATCTTCTTCTTCGCCTCGGCCGGTGCCAGCTCGGCGTACCTCACCGCGAGCGAGGTGTTCCCGATGGAGACGCGCGCCCTCTGCATCGCGTTCTTCTACGCGATCGGGACCGCAGTCGGGGGCATCACCGGCCCGCTGCTGTTCGGCAAGCTGATCGACAACGCCTCCGCGAGCGGTGACATCACCGGGATCGCGCCGGGCTACTTCCTGGGCGCGGGCCTGATGATCGCCGGCGGTATCGTCGCCGCCTTCCTGGGCGTCAAGGCCGAGGGGCAGTCGCTGGAGAGCATCGCTCAGCCGCTCACCGCCGAGGACGCCGAGACCGGGGGTCAGCCCGAGCACGCCCACGCCTGACCGGGTCGAGCACACCGCAAGGGCCACGTTTACGCCCCTTGGGGTGTGTGGGCGGGCCTCCCCGCGGTGATAGACCTAGAGGTGAGTGGTCGAGACCCCCTGCCACACAACGCACATATCCCGGAGAGGGAGTGCTGTGGCAGCCTCCGTACTTGAGTCACCCCCGGACTATTCAGACCTACTCCAGCCCGCGATCGAGAGCCTCCCACGCCGGGAGGCCACCCAGCGACTGCTGGCCCTGGCGGCAGCGACCGAGGACGACGACGTACGGCGTGGCTACGCCGACCGCGTCGTCGAGCTCAACATGCAGATCGCGGTCGACGTGGCTCGTCGCTACCGGTCGCGTGGCGTGTCCATCGACGACCTCGAGCAAGTCGCCTACCTGGGGCTGGTCAAGGCCGTGCGCGGCTTCGACCCCGAGCGGGCGACGGACTTCCTGAGCTACGCCGTCCCGACCATCCGTGGCGAGGTGCGCCGCTACTTCCGCGACCACGGCTGGGTCGTCCGCCCGCCGCGGACCGTCCAGCAGGCGCAGGCCCGGATCACCGCGGTGGAGTCCGACCTCTGCCAGGAGCTCGGACGGGCCCCCCGGCCCAGCGAGATCGCCTCCCGCCTCGACCTCGACCTCGACCTGGTGGTCGAGGCCCTGGCCGCCAACGGCTGCTTCGCGCCGACCTCTCTCGACAGCACGCCGGCCGAGGGTGAGTCCGCGATCGGCGACCGGCTCGGTGACGACGACGCGTCGTTCGACAGCGCCGAGGCACGGGTCGCGCTGAAGCCGCTGCTCAGCCACCTCGACCAGCGCGAGCGGATCATGCTCGAGATGCGCTTCTTCAAGGGCGCCACGCAGTCCGAGATCGGCGAGGTGCTGGGCGTCACCCAGATGCAGGTCTCGCGCCTGCTCTCGGCGCTGCTCGCCCGGCTCCGCGACGAGCTCGGTGGCGTGAACCTCTGAGCGACGAGGAGTCCACCGCCACCGTCCTGGTGGCGGGCGCCGCCAACCTGGCGATCGCGGTCGCGAAGCTCGTAGCAGGCGTCGTCTCGGGCTCGTCGGCGATGCTGTCGGAGGCCGCCCACTCCTTCGGCGACACCATGAACCAGGTCTTCCTGCTGACGTCGCTGCGCAAGAGCCGCAGGCCGCCGGACGAGGAGCACCCGTTCGGCTACGGGATGGAGCGCTACTTCTGGTCGCTGCTCGCGGCGGTGAGCATCTTCGTCCTCGGCGCCGGCTTCTCGGCGTACCAAGGGGTCAAGGCGCTCACCAGCTCCGGGGAGTCGGGGTCGCCGACCTGGGCCTTCGTGGTACTGGGCGCGTCGTTCGTCTTCGAGGGGGCGTCGTTCCTCAAGGCGGTGCGTCAGCTGCATGGCGAGGCCGCTGCCAGCGGCTCGAGCCTGCGGCACCACCTGCGTCACGCTGCGGACCCCGCACTCCGCGCCGTGGTGTGGGAGGACGGCGTCGCGCTGGTCGGGCTGCTCCTGGCCGCGGCCGGGCTCGTCGCCGACACCCTGACCGGTGGACGGACGTGGGACGGCGTGGCCTCGCTGGCGATCGCGGTGCTGCTGATCGTCGTGGCCTACGGGCTGGGCCGACAGAACCAGCAGTTCCTGATCGGCAAGGCCGCCTCCCCCGAGGTGCGGGAGGGCATCGTCGAGGCGATCCGCGGCACCGAGGGGATCGACGCGGTGCTGGAGCTGATGACCATGCAGCTCTCGCCCGAGCAGGTGCTCGTCGCCGCTAGGGTCGACCTCGCCGACCACCTGTCGCCGGAGGGCATCGAGCAGGCCGCCGACGAGGTCGACGACCTGATCCGCGAACGCTTTCCCGAGGTGCGACACGTGTTTCTCGATCCCACGCCCGACCGCGCAGAGACGTGACGCCGGAGGAGACGGCCCGGCGCAGCGCCGACGCGATGTGGGTTGGCGACCGCGCCAGCCGTTCGTTGGGGATGACGCTCGACGAGGTCGGTGCCGGCTCGGCAACGCTGTCGATGGTCCTGCGCGACGACATGGTCAACGGGCACGCGATCGGGCACGGCGGGCTGACGTTCACTCTGGCCGACAGCGCGTTCGCCTTCGCTTGCAACTCCTACAACCGGGTCACCGTCGCCGCGTCCGCGGAGATTCGCTTCCGCCGGCCGACCCGGCTCGGTGACCGGCTCGTGGCCACCGCCACCGAGCGCGAGCGAGACGGCCGCGACGGCGTCTACGACGTACACGTCACGGTGGGCGACGAGGTCGTCGCCGTGTTCACCGGCCGCAGCAAGGAGATCGGCGGCATCCTCTTCGATCCGGCTGATGAGGGTGGCGGTGTCTGAGCCACCGTCTGCGGCGGTCGGAAGGTGGCTGGCTCACCGCCCGCGGCTGGTCGGTGTGGGGAGCGGTGGCTGAGCCACCGTCTGCGGCCGCGAGAAGGTGGCAGGCTCACCGCCCGGCGGCGTAGAGCTCGGCCGTACGGCGTACCAGGTCGGCCACGTGGTCGCGCAGGGCGGCCGGGGCGACCACCTCGACGAGCGGCCCGAGCGCCAGCACCTCCAGGGCGGTGGCGTCGGTCGACCTCAGCCGGCAGGTGGCCGTCACCCAGCCGTCCCGTCCGGCCGGCTCGGGCCTGACCCGCAGCGGCTGCAGGTAGCCCAGGATGGCCGCGGTCCGGCGGCCCTCCTCGCTGATCAGCAGCGTCATCCGTGCGGTCGCCGCCCGGGGTGAGGCGGGGCGGACCCAGGTGCGGCCGGGGAGCGTCGGGGTGTAGCCCTCGAGCAGCTGCACACCGCCACCCACGCCGCGGGTGGTGTAGACGGGGACGCCGGAGCCGGAGAGCACCTCGAGGTCGCGCAGGATGGTCCGCTCACTGACCTCGAGCCGCTGGGCGAGAGCGGCCGCAGTGGTCCGGCCCTCGCGGGAGAGGATCGAGACCAGGCTGATCAGCCGTCCGGCGCGCACCCGCCCAGGATGACCGGAGTGGCGATACCTGACAAGTGATGTCAGGTATCGGCCCTAGCGTGTCCGAGGACGGGCACCCGGCCCGCACCGAGGAGAGGACGCGCAGATGACCGTCGACGTCGAGGGAGCGGGCACCCGCGAGGACCCCTGGGTACTGACCACCCCACCCGGCACCTCGGAGTTCGAGGCCTACCGCGACGCCGAGCAGGACCCGCCCGCGCTCGTCGTACAGGTCGGGGCCACGCAGCTGCGATACCACCTGCGGTGCATCGACGACCTGCACGCGATGCTGGCCGAGCGCGGCGACTGGGTGCTGCTCGGCAACGCCGACGAGCAGAAGGAGGCCAAGCCCGACACCGTCGAGGCCTGGGGGCGCTCGGAGGACAACCCGGTCGGCGGCTGGTACGGCCTGAAGAAGGGGCTGCGCGGGCGGTTCGGGAACTACGTGCCACCGGTGCTCGAGGCGCTCGGGCTCGCCGAGGTCGAGCACCAGGCCCGCAACAACCGGATGCGGGCCATCTAGCCTGCTCCTCATGACCGGTGAGATCCCGACGATCGACCGTGCGGAGCTCGAGGGCCTCCAGCTCGAGCGGCTCCGCGACACGCTGCGTACGGCGTACACGAAGGTGCCGCACTACACCCGGGCCTTCGACGCCGCCGGCGTCCACCCCGACGACCTGACGTCGCTCGCGGACCTGGCCCGCTTCCCGTTCACCACCAAGGCCGACCTCCGCGAGAACTACCCGTTCGGGATGTTCGCGGTGCCCCGCGAGCAGGTGAACCGGGTGCACGCCAGCAGCGGTACGACGGGCAAGCCCACCGTGGTCGGGTACACCGCTGAGGACATCGACACCTGGTCGGAGCTGATGGCCCGGTCGATCCGCGCAGCCGGCGGCCGGCCCGGCGACGTGGTCCACATCGCCTATGGCTACGGGCTGTTCACCGGCGGCTTGGGCGCGCACTACGGCGCCGAGCGGCTCGGTTGCACGGTGGTGCCGGTCAGCGGCGGCATGACCGAGCGGCAGGTGCAGCTGATCATCGACTTCCGGCCGCGGGTGATCATGGTGACGCCGTCGTACTTCCTGTCGATCCTCGACGAGCTCGAGGCGCAGGGCGTCGACCCGAAGGAGACCAGCCTCGAGGTCGGCATCTTCGGCGCCGAGCCCTGGACCGACGAGATGCGCCATGCCGTGGAGTCGCGGACCAACCTCAAGGCGGTCGACATCTACGGGCTCAGCGAGGTGATGGGGCCCGGCGTCAGCCAGGAGTCCGGCGAGACCCAGGACGGGCTGCACGTCTGGGAGGACCACTTCCTGCCCGAGATCGTCGACCCGTTCAGCCTCGAGCCGGTCGCGGACGGCGAGGAGGGGGAGCTGGTGTTCACCAGCCTGACCAAGCAGGCGATGCCGGTCGTCCGCTACCGCACCCGCGACCTGACCCGCCTGCTGCCCGGTACGGCGTACCCCGCCTTCCGGCGGATGCAGAAGGTCACCGGCCGCACCGACGACATGATGATCGTGCGCGGGGTGAACCTGTTCCCGACCCAGGTGGAGGAGCAGATCCTCACCGTCGAGGGCCTGGCGCCGCACTACGTGTGCGTGCTGACCCGGCCGGGGAACCTCGACGAGCTCACGGTCCGCGTGGAGTCGATCGGCGAGCCGGTCGGCGCGGCGTCGGCGGCGATGGAGGCGACGCTCGCGCGGCGGATCAAGGACCGCACCGGCGTCACCGCTCGGGTCGAGGTGGTGCCGCCGCACGCCCTGGAGCGCTCCACCGGCAAGGCGCGGCGGATCAGCGACCAGCGCTGATCAGCCCTTCGGCAGACCCGACTTCGTGCAGAGGCCCTTGCCGATCGCCTTGGTGTTGTCGTTGACGATGTCGCGGAACATCTGCTTGGACCGGGTCGGGTCCCAGGTCACCGCGAGGTTGCTGAGCGGCACCGGACAGGTCAGGTCGCTGTGGGTCATCGCCCAGCCGAAGCGGCCCATCGCCACCACGCCCATGTCCTGGTCGACCTTGAGGTTGTCGGTCGTGGAGGTCCAGAGGTTCCAGTAGCGGAACGGGTTGATGACCGTCCACGGCGACAGCGCCTTGTGGCCGACCGCGGCCATCACCTCGCGCTGCTGGCCACCGCGCGCGATGTCACCGAGCGCCGGGTCGGCGTGGCGGGACCGGGCGTAGGCCAGGGCGACCGTGCCGTCGGCGTGCTGGCAGCCCTTCTTGACGTGGAGGTTGGCCAGCTTGTCGTCCATGCGGTGGTTCGGGCAGATGGTGATCCCGCCGACGGAGTCGACGATGTTGACGAAGCCACCGAGCCCGATCTCGACGTAGTGGTCGATGTGGATGCCGGTGTTCTGCTCGACGGTCTTGACCAGCAGCTTCGGGCCGCCGAAAGCGAACGCGGCGTTGATCTTGGTGGTGCCGTGGCCCGGGATCGGCACCAGCGAGTCGCGAGGGATCGACATCGTCAACGTCGGTCCGCTGCCGGTGTGCACCAGCACGATGGTGTCGGTGCGCTGGCCCGCGGCGTTGCCGGTGTGCAGCTTCTTGCGCTGCTCGGCGGTGAGGCCGGCGCGCGAGTCGCTGCCGACGAGGAGGTAGTTGGTGCCGGCCTGGTCGGCCGGCCGCTGTCCCGACGGGAACGCGTTGATCCGGTCGACCTTCGACCATGCGAAGAACGGTACGGCGATCAGGTAGACCAGCCAGAGCGCGAGCAGGATCCACAGGTAGCGGAGCCGGAAGTGCGGCCGCCAGCCGCCGTACGAGCGTCCGCCGGTGCTGTCCGGGGGCGGGACCGGGCGCGTGGGCGCGGGGGAGGTCCTGGGGCGCGGGGGTGCCGCTGTGGTCGGGGCCGCTGTCGGTGCCGGCGTCGCTGAGATCGGTGCCGCTGTCGGGCCCGGCTTGCTCTGCGTACGCGGCTGGACCGGCATCACCCGGGTCTCGTCGGGGCCCGGCCGGCGCGGCACGGGGCGGGTGGCATCGGGGTCGGAGCCGGACGGCCCGGGCCGACCTCCGTCCTGCCTGCCGCCCGGCGAGCGGCCGTACAGCCAGTCGTCGGACATGAGGCGCAGATTACCGGGATCGACCCAAACCACCTGCTTCGGCGCGTCGTACCGCCGTGTGACCGGTGTGGCTCGTGATACTGGCGGGGCTACTTCCCCAGCACAGGAGAGACACGCCCATGGGGCTGCCCTCTGATCGAGCCACCGCCGGCGACCGCGCCGCGCGCGTGCGCTACCGGCGCGCCCTGATGCTGCTGGCGATGACCTGCGTGGTCCCCGGCTCGGCCCAGCTGGTCGCCGGGAACCGGCGGGTCGGGCGCTTCGCGACGCGGCTCTGGGCGGTGCTCGTCGTGCTCGGCCTCGGGACGGTGCTGGCCAGCGCCGGGCACCACGAGTACGCGTTCTGGTTCGCCTCCGACACCACCGTGCTGGGCTGGCTGCGGCTCGGGCTGATGCTGCTGGCGGCCGGTTGGGCCGCCCTCTTCGTCGACGCCTGGCGGATCGGCCAGCCGCTGTCGCTCTCACTGACCCATCGGCGGACGGTGGTGGGCCTGAACGGCGTGCTGTGCCTGTCAGTGGCCGGCAGCCTGCTCTTCGGCGCGCACCTGGTCGGCGTCCAGCGCGACTTCATCCTCACCATGTTCTCCGGCGACACCGTGACCGGGCAGCACGACGGCCGCTACAACGTGCTCCTGGTCGGCGGCGACTCCGGTGCCGGACGCTGGGGGATGCGCACCGACTCGATGACGGTCGCCAGCATCGACGCCACGACCGGCAAGACCGTCCTGATCGGGCTGCCCCGCAACATGACGAACTTCCCGTTCAGCCAGGGCTCGGTGATGCACAAGGCCTGGCCGCACGGCTTCGACTGCGGCTACCCCGCGTGCGAGCTGAACGGCGTGCCGACCTGGGTGGGTGACCACGCGGCGTTGTTCAAGGGCGTCGACGACCCCGCCATGGATGGCACCATCTCGGCGATCGAGGGGATCACCGGGCTCCAGGTCAACTACTGGGCGATGGTCAACCTGGCCGGCTTCCGAGGCCTGGTCGACGCGGTCGGCGGGGTCACCCTCAACGTGCGGCAGCCGATCCCGGTCGGCGGCCTCGGTGCCGACGTCACCGGCTACATCGCGCCCGGGGTCCGCAAGCTGAACGGCATGGACACTCTGTGGTTCGCCCGGTCACGCGACAGCTCCGACGACTACTCGCGGATGGCCCGCCAGAAGTGCGTGATGAACGCGATGCTCCACCAGGTCAGCCCACAGACCGTGCTCACGAACTTCGAGAAGATCGCCCAGGCCTCCTCGCAGATGATCTCCACCGACATCCCGGCCAGCGAGGTCGACCGCTTCATGGCGCTCGCGCTGAAGGCCAAGAGCCAGCCGGTCGCGACCCTGTCGCTGGTGCCGCCGCTGGTGAACACCGCCGATCCCGACATCGGCCTGATCCACCGCAAGGTCGCCGCAGCCCTGGCTGCGTCGCAGCACCCGGCGGCGCACCACCACCGGAAGTCACCGTCGACGGTGACCGGCGGCTCGATCGGCTCGCTGCAGGACGGGTACGCCGCGAACGACGCGAGCGACCTCGGCGCCGTCTGCTGAACTGGTCCGATGGAGCTGGTGTTCTCGGGACCGCTGGTCGAGTGGCGCGGCCCCGCGCCGTACCACTTCGTGGAGGTGCCCGAGGACGAGGTGGACCAGCTCCGCGAGACCGCGGCGGCGGTCACCTACGGCTGGGGGATGATCCCGGTGCGCGGGCGGATCGGTGCGACCGCCTTCACCACCTCGCTCTGGCCGCACGACGGCGGGTACGTCGTACCGGTCAAGGACGCCGTGCGGAAGCCCGAGCGGCTGGAGCTCGGCGACGTCGTCGAGGTGCACCTGACCGTGGACGTCTGAGGTCCGTCAGCCGGTCCGTTGCACGCGCTCGGCCAGCAGCGCGATGTCGGCCGGGTCGGTCCCGCAGCAGCCGCCGACGAAACGTGCGCCCGCACGTATCCAGTCGTCGACGAGGTCGAGGTCGAGCGGTCCCGCGTACTTCCAGGTCTTCGTGTCGCTGTCCCAGCTGCCGCCGCGGTTCGGGTAGGCCACCGCGGGCAGCCCCGTCACCGCCACCGCTGTCTGCACTGCGCCGAGCACGTCGGACTGCTCCGAGCAGTTGACGCCGGCGGCGACGACCGAGCGGCTGCCGTCCAGGACGGCGTACGCCTCGGCCAGCGGCTGTCCGGCGTTGGTGGTGTCGCCCTGCACCGAGTAGCTGAACCACGCGGGGACGCCGAGCCGGTCGAGCAGGTCGACCAGCACCTCGGCCTCGTCGGCGTCCGGGATCGTCTCGACGGCGAGCAGGTCGGGGCCGGCCGCGGCGAGCAGCTCGAGGCGGGGCTGGTGGAACTCGCGCAGCCGGGCCGCGGGCACGCCGTACCGCCCGGTGTACTCCGACCCGTCGGCCAGGAACGCGCCGTAGGGCCCGACCGAGGCGGCGACCAGGAGACCGGGACGGCTGTCTGCCAGCTCGTCGCGTACCTCCTGCGCCACCGTCACGCTCCGGGTGATCAGGCGTCGGGCCTCTGTCGCGTCGTACCCCGCGGAGACGAGGCCCTCGACGCTGGCCTGGTAGCTCGCGGTGGTCGCGACCTGTGCGCCGGCGTCGAAGTAGGCGCGATGGGCCGCGGCGATCCGCTCCGGCTCCTCACCGAGCAGCCGGGCCGTCCACAGCGCTCCGCCGAGGTCCACTCCCTGCTGCTCGAGCGCGGTCGAGAGCCCTCCGTCGAGGACGAGGGTATCGGTCACCGGTAGACGGCCTCGGAGGCGGCGGTCGTGTCCGGGGTCGGAGCGAAGCCGTGCTCCATCGCCCACCGGACGGCTTGGGACCGACGCTCGGCCCCGATCTTGCGGTAGGCCTTGCGGACGTAGGACTTCACCGAGTTGATGCTGAGGTAGCTGCGGTCGGCGATCTCCTGGTTGCTCATCCCCGCCGCGATCATGGTGAGCACCTCGGCCTCGCGAGCGGTCAGACCGGCGACGACGCGCCCCGGCCAGTCACCGCCGACCAGCGCCTCGGCCGGGAGGATCTCCGGGCTGACCACGATCTCGCCGTCCACCACGGCCTGCACGGCGTCAGCGATCTGGCTGCCGGTCAGCGCCTTGGACAGGTAACCGGCCGCGCCGCGGGCCAGGGCCTCGCGGGCCACGTCCGTTCGGAGCTTCCAGGAGTAGACGATCACCGGGACGCGGCTGCGTTGGATCAGCTGCTCGAGCCGGTCCATCGAGCTGTTGGCGGGTCCGAAGGTGTCGTAGAGGACCACGTCGACGCTGTCGAGGTCGGCGACGGAGGTGTCGAGTGCGGTGACCTGGATCCGGTACCGATCCTCGGAGAGCATGGCAGCGACACCCGCAACGACCAGCTCGTAGTCGTTCACGATCGCGAGGCGGATCACGCTTCCCGCAGGTGTGCCATCTGTCGAGCCTACCGCGCGGGGGACCGGCGCGCCCCGGTCCGCACTAGGGTTCCGCAGGTGACCTCCGACGACCGCCGCATCGCCGCGGTCGTGGTCACGTTCAACCGTCTCGACCTGCTCCGGCGCCTGGTCGGCGCGCTGGCCGACACCGACGGCCTCGACGAGATCCTCGTGGTCGACAACGCCTCCACCGACGGTACGACGGAGTGGCTCCGAGCCGCCGAGGCCGACACCGAGCGCCTGCACGCACGGCACCTCTCGGACAACACCGGCGGCGCGGGCGGCTTCCACGAGGGCCTGCGCTGGGCCGTCGAGCGCGGCGCCGACCTGGTCTGGCTGATGGACGACGACGGCCTGCCGGAGCCCGGCTGCCTGAGGACCCTGCTCGACCACGCGGGTGACCTCGACTTCTGGGGTCCGGTCGTCGTCGACGAGACCGATCCCGAGCGTCTGGTCTTCCCGATCCGGCTGCCCGGGGGCACCCGGGTGGTGCACGCGATGGCCGACGTCCGTGCCGCCGCGACCGACGGGGTGATCCGCGACATCGTGATCCCGTTCAACGGCGTCCTGCTCACCCGGTCCCTGGTGCAGCGGATCGGCCTGCCGCGCGCGGAGTTCTTCATCTGGGGCGACGACCACGAGTACCGGCTCCGCGCCGAGCGCAGCGGCGCCCGGATCGCCACCGTCGTGGACGCGACGGTCCGGCACCCGTCGGTCGGCGCGCTCGGCACCCCCATGGCCTTCGGGCGCACGACGTACAACGACACCCCGAGCGACCTCAAGCACTACTGCATGGCACGTAACAACCTGCTCAACCTCCGCGAGTACGGCGGGCGCCTGCACGCGGGCGCGTTCGTGGCCAAGACCCTGTGGTTCTACACCTTCACCCGCCGCGACTTCTCGCGGATCCGGCTCAGTCTGGATGCCTGGCGGGCCGCGCGTCGCGGCGACTTCACCGGCCACGAGAGGTTCCTGTCATGAGCGAGGACGGGGTCTCGACTCCGCTCGACCGACGAGAAGGTCCGCTCGACCGACGAGAAGGTCCGCTCGACCGACGATCCGAGACCGTCGCGGTGGTGATCGTCACCTACAACCGCGCCGACCTGCTCGGCCGGATGCTCGACGGCCTGGCGGCGCAGACCCACGCGCCAGATGCCGTGATCGTCGTCGACAACGCCAGCGAGGACCACACCCGCGACGTGCTGGACGCCCACCGGGGTCTGGAGCTCCAGCGGATCCACCTCGAGGACAACACCGGTGGCGCGGGTGGGTTCCGGGCCGGAGTCGAGGCGGCGTACGCCCAGGGCTACGACCGGATCTGGCTGATGGACGACGACGTCATCCCGGCTCCCGACTGTCTCGCCCTGCTGATGGCCGAGGACGAGGCGTTCGTGATGTCAGTGCGCGAGGACGTGCACGGCCGGCTGGTGGAGAAGGCCGCGACCGACTTCGACCTGACCCACCCCTGGTCGGTGCACCCGAAGCGCAGCATGGTCGAGACCGACTACGGCGACCGGCACGCGATGCCGCCGAAGGTCGAGCTCCACAACATCGCCTTCGAGGGACCGCTCTTCCGGCGCGAGGTGGTCGACGCGATCGGCCTACCCGACTCGTCGTTCTTCATCTTCTACGACGACGTCGACTTCGCCCTGCGCGCCCGCCGCGCGGGGTTCCGGATCTGGGCGGTCCGCGACGCGGTGCTGGTCCGGCAGCTCGACTTCAGCCAGCAGCACGACCTGTCGGGCTGGAAGGGCTACTACATGTACCGCAACCTGTTCGCGGTGCACTTCCGGTACGGCGAGAACGCGCTGGTCCGCGCCAAGCCGTACGCCATCGCCGCAGCGGTGGTGGCGATGAGCCCGGTACGTGGTGGACGGGCCGAGGCGAGCAACGTGATCCGCGCCATCCGCGGCGCCCGGGGCATGCGCTCGATTCCCGGTTCGGACCCTCCCCCTCGCTAGACTGACGGGCCACGACCGATCAGGAGTTCTGACCTTGTCCAAGCCCGACCTCGTCGTCGTCGGCTCGGGATTATTCGGCCTCACCATCGCAGAACGGTGCGCCAACGCCCTCGGCCTCGACGTGCTCGTCCTCGAGCGGCGATCCCACCTCGGTGGTAACGCCTACAGCGAGGTCGAGCCCGAGACCGGCATCGAGGTGCACACCTACGGGGCGCACCTCTTCCACACCTCCAACGAGCGGGTGTGGGAGTACGTCAGCCGGTTCACCACGTTCACCGGCTACCAGCACCGCGTCTTCGCGCGCTACCAGGGCCAGGTCTACTCCTTCCCGATGAACCTGGCGCTGATCAACCAGTTCTTCGGCACGAGCCACACCCCCGACGAGGCCCGCGCCCTGATCGCCGAGCAGGCCAGCGAGATCGACACCGACCGCGCGCAGAACCTCGAGGAGAAGGCGATCAGCCTGATCGGGCGCCCGCTCTACGAGGCGTTCGTCAAGGGCTACACCGCCAAGCAGTGGCAGACCGACCCCAAGGAGCTGAGCCCCGACATCATCACCCGGCTCCCGGTCCGCTACACCTTCGACAACCGCTACTTCAACGACACCTACGAGGGTCTGCCGACCGACGGCTACACCGCGTGGCTGACCAAGATGGCAGACCACTCCCGGATCGAGGTCCGGCTCGACACCGACTTCTTCGACGTCGCGGACGAGTTCAAGGGCAAGGTCCCGATCGTCTACACCGGCCCGGTCGACGAGTACTTCAACAACAGCGAGGGCCGGCTCTCGTGGCGCACGGTCGACCTCGAGCGCGAGGTCAAGGACGTCGACGACTTCCAGGGCACGCCGGTGGTCAACTACAACGACGAGGAGGTGCCCTACACCCGGATCCTCGAGTTCAAGCACTTCCACCCCGAGCGCACCTACCTGCCGGGCAAGACCGTCGTGGTGCACGAGTACAGCCGTTTCGCCGGCCCCGACGACGAGCCGTACTACCCGGTCAACACCGCCGAGGACCGCGCCCGGCTGCTGAAGTACCGCGACCTGGCCAAACAGGAGCCGATGGTGCTGTTCGGGGGCCGGCTCGGCACCTACCAGTACCTCGACATGCACATGGCGATCGGCTCGGCACTGAGCATGTTCGACAACAAGCTGTGGCCGCACTTCACCGAGGGTGACGCGCTGACCAGCGGAGGAGTGGACGGATGACGGTCTCGCACGGCTCGGGCACGGTGACCCGTCTCCTCATGCGGCAGGTCCTGCCGCTGGACCGCGACTTCGACGTCCTGGCGCTCTACGTCGACCCTGAGGAGACACGCCTCGACGCCGATCGCTACGCGATCGGGGGCAGCCAGGCGGCCAAGGATCTCAACAACGCCGCGATCCGCCAGTCGACCGCGACCGGCGCGTCCATCCATCCCGACCAGATCGAGTCGCGCACCGCGCTGCGGGTGAAGTCCGGGGAGCGGCTGTCGTTCGGCACCTACTTCAACGCCTTCCCCGCCAGCTACTGGCGCCGCTGGTCGGTCGTCACCGACGTCACGCTCACCGTCGAGGTCCAGGGCTCGGGCGCGACGGTCATCGTCTACAAGTCGATGGCCAAGGGCCACTCGCAGCGGGTAGCGGCCGAGACCACGTCTGACGCCGAGCGCACGCGGTTCAGCTTCGAGCTGCCGCTGAAGCCGTTCATGGACGGCGGCTGGTACTGGTACGACGTGGTCGCCGGCGACGACGACGTGGTCGTCTCGTCGGGGGAGTGGACCGCGGAGGTCCCGGCCGACCGCGCCGAGCACGGCACCGTGGACATCGTCATCACCACCATGAACCGGCCCGACTACGTCTCCAAGCTGCTCACCCAGATCGGTGAGACCGAGGAGCTGCGGCCCTACCTCGACTCGGTGATGGCCATCGAGCAGGGCACCCAGCTGATGCGCGACTCGGAGTTCTACCCCGCCGCCGAGAAGTCGCTCGGCGACGTCCTGCGCGTGATCGAGCAGGGCAACCTGGGTGGGTCCGGCGGCTACGCCCGCGGCCAGCTCGAGTCGGTCCGCAAGGGCACCGCGACGTACGCGATGATGATGGACGACGACGTCGTCTGCGAGCCCGAGGGCATCATCCGGGCGGTCACCTTCGGTGACCTGGCCAAGCGCCCGACCCTGGTCGGCGGCCACATGTTCAACATCTACAAGCGCTCCCAGCTGCACAGCTTCGGCGAGGTCGTGCAGCCGTGGCGCTTCTGGTGGACCACCCGGCTCGACGGCTACAAGGAGTGGGACTTCGCCGACCGCAACCTGCGCTCCGCGCGCTGGCTGCACAAGCGGGCCGACGTCGACTACAACGGCTGGTTCATGTGCCTGATCCCGCGGCAGGTGCTCGAGCAGATCGGGCTCTCCCTACCGCTGTTCATCAAGTGGGACGACAGCGAGTTCGGGCTGCGGGCCAAGGAGGCCGGCTTCCCCACCGTGTCGTTCCCGGGTGCGGCCGTGTGGCACATCCCGTGGACCGACAAGAACGACGGCCTCGACTGGCAGTCCTACTTCCACCAGCGCAACCGCTTCGTCGCGGCGCTGCTCCATTCGAGGTACCCCCACGGGGGCCGGATGGTGCGCGAGTCGCTCAACCACCAGATCAAGCACCTGGTCTCGATGCAGTACGCCACCGTCGAGATGCGCCACCAGGCCCTCGAGGACATGCTCGCCGGTCCCTACGCCCTGCACGGCCAGCTGGCCGGCAAGCTCGGCGAGGTCAACGCGCTGGCGAAGCAGTTCAGCGACATGCAGCTGAAGCCCGATCGTGACGACCTGCCGCCGGTGCGCCGGAAGAAGCCCCCGAAGCGCGGGCGCGACTCCACTGAGATCCCGGGCCGGCTCTCGATCCTGGTCACCGCCGGGCTTGCGCCGCTCCGTCAGCTGCGACCGGTGCGCGAGCTCGCCAAGGAGTTTCCGGAGTCCGACCTGACCGCGATGGACGCCCAGTGGTACCGGCTGGCGTCGTACGACGCGGCCGTGGTCTCCATGAACGACGGCACCTCCGCGGCGCTCTACCAGCGCGATCCCGAGAAGTTCCGCGACCTGCTGCGCCGTACCCTCGAGATCCACGCCCGGATCCGCCGCGAATGGCCGCGCCTGGCCGCCGAGTACCGCGCGGCCCTGGGTGACATCACCTCACCCGAGGCGTGGGACGAGACGTTCCGGCCCTGGACCGAGGCGACCGATGAGTAGGACGGACAGGAGTCTCGGTGACTGACGTCCTGTCGGAGCCGGCCGGCGCGAAGCGTCGTGTGGTCAACGCGCCCCTGCGGCCGCCGTGGTCCCAGCAGGGGCTGCTCGAGGTCTTCCGGCACCGCTACATCCTGGCTCTGCTGGTACGTCGTGAGATCGCCGCGCGCTACCAGGGCTCGGTGCTCGGTCTGGTCTGGTCCTACGTCAACCCGCTCACCCAGTTCTTCATCTACTACTTCGTGATGGGCGTGCTGTTCGGCCGGGCGAACCGGGTCGAGGCCTTCGCCATCCACGTGTTCGCCGGCCTGATCATCGTGCACTTCTTCATCGAGACGATGAACGCCGGCACCCGCTCGATCGTGCGCAACAAGTCGCTGGTGCAGAAGATGGCCGTGCCACGCGAGATGTTCCCCGTCGCCTCGATGCTGGTCTCGCTGTTCCACGTCGGCCCGCAGGTGGCGATCCTGCTGGTCGCGACGACCCTCAGCGGCTGGCGTCCCGACCCGTGGGGGATGTTCTACGGCGTGATGGCGATCCTGATCAGCATGTGCCTCGGTACGGCGTTAGCCCTCATGTTCAGTGCCGCCAACGTGTTCCTGCGCGACGTGTCCAACGCGGTCAACGTGCTCAGCAACTTCGTGCGGTTCGGGGTGCCGATGATGTACCCCTACACGCTGGTCGCGCTCCGGTTCCGCGACCACACCAACATCTACCTGCTCAACCCGATCGTGGAGGCGGTGCTCGGCTTCCAGCGCGCGTTCTGGGTCGGTGCGACGAGCAACCCGGCCCGTACCGCTGCCATCGACATGCCGCCCAACCTGTTCATGCTGACCATCCGGGCCCTGCTGATCAGCATCGCCGTCCTGATCTTCGCGCAGTCGACGTTCTCCCGGCTGGAGAAGCGGATCCCGGAGCGGCTGCTGTGAGCCGGGCCGACAAGTCCATCGTGGTGCGACACGTCTCCAAGACGTTCACGCTGCGCTACCACCGGACGCTGAAGCAGATGAGCGTCGCGATGGTGCGGCAGCAGGAGCTCTCGAACTCGTTCCTGGCCGTCAACGACGTGTCGTTCACCGTGAACCAGGGGGAGTCGATCGGGCTGATGGGCCTCAACGGCTCGGGCAAGAGCACCCTGCTGAAGATGGTCAACGGGGTCATGCGCCCCGACTCCGGCAAGGTGCTGACCCGCGGCCGCGTCGCCGGACTCATCGCGACCGGCGCCGGCTTCCATCCGCAGCTGAGCGGGCGCGACAACGTCTACCTGAACGCCGCGATCCTGGGGATGTCCGAGGCGGAGACCCGCCGCAAGTTCGACGACATCGTGGAGTTCGCCGACATCGGCAAGTTCCTCGACTCCCCGGTCGGCCACTACTCCTCGGGCATGTTCGCGCGCCTCGGCTTCGCGGTGGCCATCCACGTCGACGCCGACATCTTCCTGGCCGACGAGGTGCTGGCCGTCGGCGACCGGCCCTTCAAGAAGAAGTGCCTGGCCAAGATGCAGGAGATCCGCGACGGCGGCACCACGCTGTTCTACGTCAGCCACGCCACCGGCAGCGTGCGCGCGATGTGCGACCGGGTGCTGGTGCTCGACAAGGGCACGCTGGCCTTCGACGGCCCGGTCGAGGACGGCATCAGGTTCCTCCACTACGACGAGGACGACGGCGACGATCCGGAGCTGACCGACGACGAGGCCGCCGACGAGGAGATAGGCGCCGATATCTGAGCGCTGCAGCTCAGAAATCTCGCGCTTCTGGGCGTGTCGAGTGGAAATTACAGGTTTGTAGTTACTCAGAAACTGTATCGCTGCTCGTGTGACCAGTGTGAAACTTGCTACTCGTGTGACTCTTCCCCCGCACTGGAGTAGCCGTCTTGACCCCCTCGCGTTCGCGTTTCGTCACGGCCTGTCAGCAGCTGCTGGCCCTGGCCGTGGTGCTCGCCGTGCTCACCCCGGCGGCCAGCATCGTCACGCTCGACGTGGTCGGCTCGGGGACGACGGCGGGCGCCGGCTCGGTGCTCCGGCCGACGGCGCGCACCGCGGCGTACACCGCCGAGGCCGTGCGCCCCTCGCGGGTGCCGACCGCGCCGGTCAAGCCCCACGTCCGCGAGGTGCAGCTCACCTCTGCCACCCCCTCCAGCAGCCGCAGGGTCTCACCGACCTCGGCGGCTCGCGTCGTCGGCTCGGCCGGCGGCGCCAGCCGGCTGACCACCACTCCGCAGAAGGTCGCCGGCTTCGGTGAGGTCGGTGTCACCTGGGCCCACGGCGACCCCCTGCCCGAGGGCACGATCACGGTCGCCGCCCGGACCCGCACCCAGGGCACCTGGAGCTCCTGGAGCTCCATCCCCTACGACCCCGAGCACGGTCCCGACCCCGGCTCCGTCGAGGCCCGGCACGCCCGGCCCGGCACCGAGCCGATGCTGGTCGGCAAGGTCGACCGCGTGCAGGTGCGCGCCGTCAGCCGACGCCCGCTGCCCGCGGACATGAAGCTCGCCGTGATCAGTCCCGGCCGCGCGGCGCACAGCGCGACCGAGCGTGCCGCACTCGACACGAGCACGATGGACGGCGACACCGGCGCCGACTCGGTCTACCGGGCGGTCGACCCGCAGCCGGGGGCCGGCGACTCAGCAAGATTGGCCGCTGCGGTCTTCACCCCGCGGCCGGTGATCTACTCCCGGGCCCAGTGGGGGGCCGACGAGCAGATGCGCAGTGCCTCCTCGCTGCACTATGGCGACGTACACGCCGGTTTCGTGCACCACACGGTCAACGCCAACGACTACACGCGGGCGGAGGTGCCGGGGCTCCTCCGCAGCATCTACGCCTACCACGTGAAGTCCCGCGGCTGGAGCGACATCGGCTACAACTACCTGATCGACCGCTTCGGTCGGATCTGGGAGGGCCGGTACGGCGGCATCGACCGGTCGGTGGTGGGAGCCCACACCAAGGGCTTCAACGACGACGCGTTCGCCGCCTCGGCCATCGGCAACTACGAGACCGCCCACCCGAGCGCGGCGCTGCTGCAGGCCTACGGTGCGCTGTTCGCCTGGAAGCTCTCGCTGCACGGCGTCGACGCCTCGTCCACCCGCCAGTACGTCACGAGCCGCTGGTTCCAGGCGATCAACGGCCACCGCGACGCCGCGGCCACCGCCTGTCCTGGCCAGTTCCTCTACGACAAGCTGCCCGTGATCCGGCAGCTGGCCGCGGCCAACCAGCGCGGCTGGAGCGGACGCCAGCTGGAGTCCAACCTCGCCTCGACCCCGGCGCCGGACATCGTCGTACGCCGGGCCGCTGACGGCGAGGCGTTCGTGGTCCCCACCGGTGGCCTGCTGCACTTCCCGGCGCCGACCACGGTCGCCACCGGCGCGAGCGGTGCCACCGGCGTCCTGGTGACCGCCGACCTGACCGGTGACCACCGCAGCGACCTCCTGCTCCGGCAGGCCGACGGCAGCCTGGCCGTCCGGCCCGGCCTCTCCACCGGCGGGTTCGGGGCGACGACGCGGGTGATCGGTGGGTTCAAGGGCAAGGACCAGGTGACGGCGCCGGGCGACCTCAACGGCGACGGGCGCGCCGACCTGACCGCGCGGAGCCCCGCCAACGGTGCCTTGCTGGTCTACCTGCAACGGCGCGGCGGCTCGTTCCACCGCGTGTCCGTCGGGACCCAGTTCGGTGGCTACGACCGGATCGCGTCCGTCGGCGACGTGAACCGGGACAGGCACCCCGACCTCGTCGCCCGCGACGCGTCCGGAGCGCTGTGGCTCTACGCCGGCAACGGGCACGCAGGCTTCGCCAAGGCGGTCCGGGTCCCCGGCGCCTTCGCGGGCTACTCGACCATCGCCGGTGGCGGCGACTTCACCGCCGACGGCAAGCCGGACCTGCTGGCCTGGGACCGCACCAACGGCAACGGCTACGTGCTGCCCGGGAACGGCGACGGCACCTTCGGTCGCCGGCTCGGCCCGGTCGCCCACCTCGGTGCGGCCCGGGGCGGTGCGGTCGGCAACGTCGGCGGCAACGGAACCCCGGACGTGGTCTCCGTGGTCGGCGGCAACGTCGCGGCCTGGGTCAACCCCGGCAGCTTCAACCTCGGCCGCCCCATCGACACCGGCGTGAGCTTCGCGGGGGCCGACCAGATCCTCGACGTCGGCGACTGGGACCGCGACGGCTACGCCGACGTGGTCACCCGGCAGGCGTCCACCGGCGACCTCCTGCTCTGGCTCGGTGACGGGCACGGCCGGCTGAAGCCCGCACAGACCCTGGCCCACGGCTTCGGCGCCGTAGACGGGCTCGCCGCGGTGGGAGACATGACCGGCGACGGCTACCCCGACCTGCTCGGTCAGCCCCGCGGCGGTGTGGTCACCCTCTACCCCGGCAGCGGTCTCGCCGGACTGCAGACCAGCTACCCGGCGTACCGCTCGATCGCCTCCGGCACCCAGATCGGCGTCGGTCGCTGGAACACCGACGGCGCCCCCGACAGCCTGGTCCGGCAGGGTGGCACCCTGACGCTGCTGGCCGGCAACGGTCCCGGCGGCCTCTCGTCGCCATCCCGGCTGCCGGTCGACCTCACGCCGTACGACTGGGTGATCGGGGTCAGCGACCTGACCCTGACCGGGCACCCCGACCTGATCGTGCGGCAGAAGGGCACCGGCCTGCTCTTCGCCCTGCAGGGCACGCCCACAGGCTTCCTCCCCCCGCTGTATCTCGGCCAGGGGCTGGGAGGTTACGACCTGGCGGGCTGACCGGGGTCGAAGCGGGCGGTGACGCGTTCGTCGGCCGCGATCTGCTCCCGCCTCTCCGGCGAGGCGCCGGTGACCAGGACCATGGAGCCGCTGCGAGCCAGCGGCTCGGTGAAGGAAGCGAGTCCGGAAGGGGAAGCCGGGCTCGTCTCCGAGAGGAGGCGGCCGCCGTCGGTGATCTGACTCCCGACGGCGGCCGCACTCCACAGCTCGCTCTGGGTGCGGCCGGGCACCGCCGGGTCGTCGTCCGCAGGTGCCGGCCAGGCGACGTACGCGTCCGGCTGCGACCACACCTCGACGCCGAGATCGTGGACGCCGTCGGGCAACGGCTCCCCGAACCGACCGGCGAGGGGGAGCAGTGCGCTCGCGACCACCGGGATCCGTGCGGCCTCCGCCGACCAGCGCTCGACCCCGTCGGGCCCGGTCACCACCCCGTCGGCGTCGCCGTCCCAGACCACCTCGAGCCCGCCGGCCCAGGCGGCACCCAGCACCACGGGCGCCAGCCAGTGCACCGGCAGGTCGACCAGGAGCCGGCTGCCGTGCTCGACCTCGAGCTCGTCGACCAGGAGCGAGGCGACCTTGGCGACCCAGTTGGCGTACGTCGTGACCGAGAGCTCGGTGCGCTCGCCGCTGGCACCGTCGTAGAACGTGACGAGGGGCCGCCCGGCGTCACGCGCGAGCAGCCCCGACAGCACCTGCGGGAACGTGGTCATCAGGTGGTCACTCTAGGGTGAGCGACATGGCAGGGATCGAGCACTTCTGGGCCGTCGTCCCGGCCGGCGGTGCGGGCACCCGGCTCTGGCCGTTGTCACGATCGGCCTCCCCGAAGTTCCTGCACGACCTGACCGGCAGCGGGCGCTCGCTGCTCCAGGAGACCGTCGCGCGGGTGGCCGGCACCGCCGAGGACCGAGTCCTGGTGGTGACCGGCGCGGCCCATCGAGAGCACGTGGTCGCCCAGCTGCCCCAGCTCCCGGCCGGTCGGGTGGTCGCCGAGCCCTCGCCGCGCGACTCGATGGCGGCGATCGGGTACGCCGCGGCGCTGCTCGAGCGACAGGACCCGGACGCCGTGATGGCGTCGTTCGCGGCCGACCACGTGATCGGCGACCTCGACCTCTTCGAGCAGGCCGTCGGGCTTGCGGTGGAGGTGGCCCGCGACAACTGGCTGGTCACCCTCGGCATCCGCCCCACCGGACCGTCCACCGCGTTCGGCTACGTCCGCCAGGGCGAGGGCCTGGCCGGGCACGACGGCGCGTTCGTGGTCGAGGAGTTCGTCGAGAAGCCCCCCGCCGAGGTGGCAGAGCGGTACGTCGCCGCCGGCACCTACCGGTGGAACGCCGGGATGTTCGTGGTACGGCCCGGCGTGCTGCTCGATCTGCTGGGCGCCCTCCACCCGGGCTTCGCAGCGTCGTTGCGCGACCTCGCGGAGACACCCGACCGGCTCGACGAGGTCTGGCCCACGCTGCCGAAGATCGCCATCGACCATGCCGTGGCGGAACCCGCCGCGGCCGCAGGCCGGGTCGCGACGGTGCCGGGTGAGTTCGCCTGGGACGACGTCGGTGACTTCGACTCGCTGGCCGAGGTGCTCGGTGGCGCGAGCGGTGACCTGCAGGTGCTCGGCGACGCCGACCTGGTGCGGGCCGAGGCAGCGTCGGGACTCGTCGTACCGAACAGCGGGCGACTGGTCGCGGTGGTCGGGGTCGACGACCTGGTAGTCGTGGACACCCCGGACGCGCTCCTGGTCACCACGCGAGCGCGCGCGCAGGAGGTCAAGGCGATGGTGGACCTGCTCCGAGAGACCGGTCGCGCCGACCTGACCTGACTACGCCCCGTTCGGCTCGGGGGAGTCGCTGAACGGGTAGTCGTCCATGTACGTCTTGAGGGCGGCGCCGGAGACGTCGGAGCAGTACTGCCAGACGCCGACCTGCTTGGCCGCGCCCGCCGAGGCGTTCTCGACGCCGCCGACCGACCAGTGGGTGAAGGCGATGTGCTGGCCGCTCGGGAAGGCGCTGCCGTCCTTCGCCGTCCACGGCACGGCCTTGAACTTGTCGCGCAGGTCGGAGGTGCCGGCGAACTTGTCGGCGATCGCCTTGATCTGGGCCGTCTTCGTGGAGTCCTTCGCGACCGAGTCGTCGTACCAGAGGATCGTGTAGCCGTGCTCCTCGTTGTGGACGAGGGTGCCGAGCGCGGGCCGGTCCGCCGCGGTGTAGAACTTCCGGGCCATCGCGTCCGGGGTGATGTAGTGCTTGCCGAACGCCGGCGGGGCGTCTGGGTAGGTCACCGCCGAGCCGTCGGCGAGGTGCTGCTGCTGGCCGTCGGCGGGCTTGGTGGTCACCGGCTGGCAGACCGAGGCGGGCGCGCCGATGTCGCTGAGCGGCTTGCCGCTGAACTTCGCCGTGCGGACGTGGTCGAGGATCGGGCCGATCGCGGCCGCGGCCACGATGCCGACCGCCACCAGCACGCAGGCCACGACGATGATCGTCCCGCGGCGACGCTCGGCCGCCTTCTGCTTCGCGCGCATCTCCTCGACGACCTTCTGACGGTCGGTGCGGGAGGACCTGGACGACTTTCCCATGAAGTGCTCTCTCTGCTGCCGGGGTGCCGGACCGGTGGAAGCGCTGAGTCTACGGAGCGGAGGGCCGCAACCGAACTTCGCGCCCGGTGGTGCTCGTGGTCTCCCAGCCGTGGGCGTACGCCGCGACCTGGGCCGCCCAGCGCACCCGGTCATCGTCCGTGGTCAGGGTGAGTTCGCCGTGCCGGTGGGTCACGTCCGCCCCGGTGAGCTCGGTCAGGATCGCGGCCAGCGTGTCCGTCGCCACGGGCGCGCCGAACGCCGTCCGGTCGTCCTCGCGGGTGCCGAGCGCGGCCAGTACCGCCTCGCGGGCTCCGAGCCCGAACAGGTCCGCACCCTCGGGCCGGAGGAGTCCGACGGCACCGGCGCCGTGGTCGCCCGCAGGAAGCACCAGGTCGCTGCGCCCGCGGATCACGGTGAAGGGCCGGCGGCCGAGCTTGCCGGCGGCCAGCTCGGCCGCGCCGGCCAGCTCGTCGGCCACGGCCGGCGCGGTGACCTCCAGCGCGTTGCCGTAGCCGTCGTCCCGCCCGGCATGGTCGTCGAGCACCACCAGGCCGGCCGCGCCGACCGCGAGGTCGGTCTGGCCCTCGCGCCAGGTGCGCCCGGCGGTGTCGGTGACGAGCACGCCGACGTTGACGCCGGCCCGGGCCGCGACGGCCCCGCGCAGTGCTCGGGCGGAGGCGTCGGGGTCCTCGGGGAGCAGCACGACCCGGCCGGGCTCGACGTTGGAGGCGTCGACGCCGGCGGCGGCCATGGTCAGACCGAGCCGGTTCACCACGATCGTCAGCGGGCCGCGGCGGGCGACGACCCGGCGGGTCTCGCGCACGATCGCCTCGGCGCGGTCGCCGCTCACGACCCGGCCCTCGGCCTTGCTGACCACCTTGCTCGTCACGCACACGACGTCGCCGTCGGACAGGCCGCTTCCCGTCGAGACCACGGCTCCCAGGAGCAGGTCGGCCAGGTCGTCGCCCTCGCGCACCTCGCCGACCCCGTCGGGAGACCAGATCGTGATCATCTGGCGGTCACGTCACCAGGTCGAGGGCGGCCGCGGCCATCGCCGCGGTGGCCTCCAGCGAGGTCATCAGCAGCGGTACGGCGGCACAGGCCAGGCCGGCAGCGCGCACCCGGTCCACGTCGGCCTCGTCGACGGTGTCGACCAGCCAGCCGTCCAGCACCCCGCCCGCGGAGCGCGCGCCGTAGTGAAGACCTACGCCGGCTGCCGAGACCTCGACGTCGATCGCGGTGAGCATCTGGTGCGCCATCCCGCGCACGTGGGTGCCGCCGATGATGGGCGAGAGGCCGACCACCGGCGCGCGGGTGGCGACCAGGGCCTCGCGCACCCGGGGGACGCCCAGGATGGTGCCGACGCTGACCACCGGGTTGCTCGGCGGTACGACGACGAGGTCGGCGTCGGTGATCGCGTCGATCACCCCGGGGCCGGGGGAGGACTCCTCGAGCCCGACCACGAGCACCGCCTCGGCAGGCACCTCGGCGTGCAGCCGGACCCAGTACTCCTGGAAGTGCACGACCCGGCGGCCGCTCGCGCTGTCCGGGTCGGCGATCGCGATGTGCGTCTCCACCCGGTCGTCGGTCATCGGCAGCAGGCGGACGCCCGGCTCCCAGCGCTTGCAGAGCGCCTCGGTGACCTGCGAGAGCGGGAACCCGGCGTCGAGCATCTGGGTGCGCACCAGGTGGGTGGCCAGGTCGCGGTCGCCGAGCCCGAACCAGGTCGGCTCCACGCCGTACGCCGCCAGCTCCTCCTTGGTGCTCCACGTCTCGTCGCGCCGCCCCCACCCGCGGTCGGGGTCGATCCCGTCGCCGAGGGTGTACATCACGGTGTCGAGGTCGGGGCAGATCTTGAGCCCGTGCAGCCAGATGTCGTCGGCGGTGTTGGCGATCACGGTGATCTCGGCGTCGGGGTCGACGCCCCGCAGCTCGCCGCGGCGTACGCCGTACAGCAGGCCGCGCAGGAAGGTCGCCCCGCCCACGCCACCCGACAGGACCGTGAGCGAGTGCATGGGCTCAGCCTGCCGCACCGGTGCCTGGCCCGCCGTCCGGCCCCGACCCGTGGTCGGAAACCGAGGATGTTACACAGATGTCATTCGGTTGGCAGCAAAACGGCCAATACCAGATCACACCTTGACTTCCGGTGTACGACAGGCGTGTAATTCCCACAGTGTTCTTCGAGCGTATGGGCGCTCGAACCGGTGGCAGGTCCAGGGTCGAAAGGGCGAAAAACCGTGAGGGAACTGTTTCTCCTCGACGCGGACGCCGAGGAAGCGGGATGGCAGGAGCGCGCCCTGTGCGCTCAGACCGATCCGGAGGCGTTCTTCCCCGAGAAGGGTGGCTCCACCCGTGAGGCCAAGAAGGTCTGCCTCACCTGTGACGTGCGGGGTGACTGCCTCGAGTACGCGCTGATGAACGACGAGCGCTTCGGCATCTGGGGCGGGCTGTCCGAGCGCGAGCGCCGCAAGCTCAAGAAGCGCGCGGTCTGACGTCGCCGCGCGGTGACCCGGGTCACCGCCGCGACGAATGGGGAGGCCTTCAGGCCCGACGCTAGGGTGACTCACCGTGTATCCGACGGTCGTGGCACTGGTCGTCAGCCACGACGGGTCCCGGTGGCTGTCGGCTGTCGTCGACGGCCTGCGCAGCCAGACCGTGCCCCTGTCCGGCGTCGTCTGTGTCGACACCGGCAGCCGCGACGAGAGCGCCGACCTGCTGCTCGAAGCCTTCGACGAGGTGGTCACGGTCACCGGGCGTACGGCGTACCCCGAGGCGGTGCGGATCGGTCTCGAGCAGGTCCCGGCCGACGCGGCCGAGTGGATCTGGCTGCTCCACGACGACTCCAACCCGGCCCCCGACGCGCTCGAGCGGCTGCTCGAGGCGGCCGCGGCCGACCCGGCCGCCGACGTGCTCGGCCCCAAGCTCCGTGAGTGGCCGTCGCTGAAGCGGCTGCTCGAGGTCGGCGTCACGATCTCGGGCACCGGCCGGCGTGAGACCGGCCTCGAGGCCGGCGAGTACGACCAGGGCCAGCACGACGAGGTCCGCCAGGTGCTGGCCGTCAACACCGCCGGCATGCTGGTGCGCCGCCGGGTGTACGACGACCTCGGTGGCCTCGACGACAACCTGCCGATGTTCGGCAACGACCTCGACTTCGGCTGGCGGGCAGCCGCGAACGGCGTGAAGACAGTGGTCGTGCCGCAGGCCGTCGTCTTCCACGCCGAGGCCGCGCACCGCGGCGTCCGGCGGACGCCGCTCACCGGCCGGCACACCCACTACCAGGAGCGCCGAGCGGCCCTCTTCACGCTGCTGGCCAACGCCCCGGCCCGGTCCCTGCTCTGGCGGACGGTGCGCCTCTTCTTCGGCACCCTGCTCCGGATGATCGGGTTCCTGGTCGTCCGCTCGGTGGGCGAGGCGCTCGACGACCTCGCGGCGCTGTTCTCCATCTACGCCAGCCCCGGCCAGATCCGGCGGGCCCGGAAGGCGCGCACGCGGTCCGGCGAGCACGACCCGACACCACTGCTGGCGCCCTGGTGGGTGCCCTACCGGCACGGCCTCGACTTCGTCGGCGACATCGCGGCGGCCGCGACGAACCAGGCGCAAGACGTCGCCGACCGACGGCGAGCGGCCAAGGAGGCGGCGGCCCCGGCGCCGCTGCGCCGCCCGGTCGTCACCGACGACGACGACGCCGTGGCCGAGGACACCGGGCTGGTCGCCCGCTTCTTCACCAACCCGCTCGCCGTCGCGCTGGGCGTGGTCGTGGTGCTCTCGATCATCGGGGTGCGCGAGGCGTTCGGGCTGGTGACCGGCGGCGGGCTGGCCCCCGCGCCGGCCGATGCCGCAGCGCTGTGGCGGCTCTGGATCGAGCCGTGGCACCCGCTGGGCACCGGCACCGCCGTGCCCGCACCGGCGTACGTCGTGCCGATGGCGGTGCTCGGTTCGGTGCTGGGCAACAGTGCCTCCGCCGCCGTGTCCGCGCTGCTCCTTCTCGCCGTACCGCTGGCGCTGTGGGGGGCCTGGCGGCTGCTGCGCGTCGTCGGCCGGCTGGTCGACCCGGGCGGTTCGCCGCGCTGGCTGGTGGCGCTCGGGGCGGTCACCTACGCGCTGGTACCGGTGACCTCCGGCGCCTGGGGCGACGGCCGGCTCGGCGTGGTCGTGGCCGCGATCCTGGTGCCGTGGATCGCCCACGCCGCCCTCGGCTTCGGCGACCCCGAGCGCGACCGGCGCTGGCGTGCCGCCTGGCGCACCGGCCTGCTGCTCGCGATCACGTCGGCCTTCACCCCGGTCACCTGGGTCTTCGCGATCGTCCTGGCAGCTGTGCTCACCGCGCTCGCCGTGGCGATCACCCGCAGCTTCCCGCGCGACCGCGACATCTGGGGTCCGCCCGCGGTGGCGCTCGGCGTCACCCCGGTGCTGCTCTCGCCGTGGTGGCTCGCCGCCCTCTGGCACGGCTCCGGCTCGCTGCTGCTGATGGAGACGGGCCGCCAGCCCTACCCCTCCCTCGGCTTCAGCGACCTCCTGGTCGGCCGCTTCGGCAGCGGCGTCGGCGGCCCGTGGTGGCTCGGCGCACTGCTGGTGCTGCTCGCGGCGCTGGCGCTGATCCCGCGGGCCACCCGGATCCCGGTGCTGGTCGCCTGGGTGGTGGCCGCGGTCGCCGCGCTCACCGCCACCGTGCTGTCGTTCGTGCGGCTCCCGTTGCCCGGTGGTTCGGTGCGGCCGGGCATCGCGGTGATGCTGGTGGTGCTGCACGGGTGCTTCGTGCTGGCGGCGATGCTCGGCGCGCAGGGGCTGGTCACGATCCTGCGGCGCTCGAGGGCCGAGCACCACCAGGCGCTGCTCGTGGTCCTGGCCGTGGTCGCGGCGATCATCCCCGCGATCGGTCTCGGCTGGTTCGTCTGGCAGGGCCCGGGCAACCTGGCCAGCACCGAGGACACCGGCATCCCGGCGTACATGACCGATGCCTCGAAGGCCTCGGAGGCCAACGGGATCCTGGTGATCCGCGGCGGCGTGGCGGACGGCCTGCGCTACACGATCCGGCGGGGCGACGGCGACACGCTGGGCGAGAACGAGATCCAGTACGCCTCCGAGCCGGACCCCGCGTTCAACGCCGACGTGCGAGCGCTGGTGTCGAGGCCCACCGCCGGCGTCGTGTCGGACCTGGCGAAGGCCGGCATCCGGTACGTCGTACTGCCGTCACCGGCCGACGGCGACGTCGCCGCCGGGCTGGACGCCACCGACGGGCTGGTGCAGGCCAGCGCCGAGAGCCGTACGACGCGCGCCTGGTCGGTCGCGCCGCCGGTCGACCCGCACGCGATGGACGGCCCGGGCTCGCTCGCGCGCGCCGTGCTGCTCGTCATCCAGGGGATCGCGGTCCTGGTGGTGCTGGTCCTCTGCCTCCCGACCTGGCGGGCCAGCCGACGCCAGGAGGAGGTGGCATGAGCCGCGGCAAGCGCATGCGCGCCCCCGACGTGGTCCGTCGTAGCCGCACCCCACGCCTCGACCTGACCACGGTGCTGGCCGTCCTGATCCCGCTGCTCACGGTAGGGCTGCTCGCCCTGGTCCGGATCCCGCCGGTGCACGACACCACCCAACCTCCCGCGCTGACGAAGCTCACCAACGCGCTCGTGGTCTGCCCGTCCGGCCGCCCCGGCTCGACCGACGCCGCGGTCTCGACGGCCTCCGGCGCATCCGGCGACCTCTCCGTGCTCGCCGGTGGTCAGCCGCAGTCGGTCTCGGTGAGCACCGGAGCCACCTCGCCGGTCGACAGCCAGGCGGCGCTCGTGGTCCGCGGCTCCGACGCCCTTGCTCCGGGCCTGGTCGGCCTCCGGTCGGGGACCGCGCCGCTCGGCGCCCTCGCCTGCACGGTGCCCTCGCCGGACCAGTGGTTCACCGGGGTCGGCGCCCGCGCCGACCACGACTCGGTGGTCGAGCTGGTCAACCCCGACGCGGGCCCCGCCGTCGCCGACATCACCCTCCTCGGCAAGCACCTGGTCAGCACCGGTCGGCTGCGGGGCATCCTGATCCCCGGCCACAAGACGATCACCCTCGACCTCGGCACCGTGGTCCCACGCCGCGGCCTGTTCAGCGCCCACGTGGTCGTCTCGCGCGGACGGCTCTCGGTCGACGTCCTCGACACCCTGACCAGCCTGGTCACCCACCGCACCACCCGGGAGTGGCTGCCCCGCCAGCTCGCCCCCGCCACCAGCAACGAGCTGCTCGGGCTCCCCACCGGGGCCGGCACCCGCACCCTGGCGCTGGCCAACCCGGGCGACAACGTGGTGCGCGCCCAGGTCAAGGTGGTCACCGCGGACACCAGCTTCACCCCCGACGGGCTGGCGCCGGTCTCGGTGCCGCCCGGCGCCACGGTCGAGGTGCCGCTGAGCGCTGAGCTGGCGAAGGCGCTGGCCGACGGCGCGCTCGGCGTCTCCGTCGAGGCGGACGAGCCGCTGACCGCCTCGCTGACGACGAGCCTGGCCGGCGACCGTGTGATCACCGTCCCCGCCGCGGACGTGACCGCCCAAGCCGCGACGCTGCTGCCGGTCGCCACCGGCCCGGCCGCGAAGAAGAGCCCGGTCCAGGCTCGGCTCCTGCTGTCGGCGGACGCCGCCGGCTCGGCGCAGGTGACGGCGTACGACGCCTCGGGCCAGCGCGTGCTGCGCAAGACCGTCGCTTCGCAGCGGGGGCACACGGTCGCGCTCGCGCTGCCACGCGGCACCGGGTTCGTCCAGGTCGTGCCGCGCGGTACGCCGGTGCGCGGCGCGGTGGTGCTGAGCGGCGACGGCGCGACGGTGGTCCCGCTCTCCGAGCTGCTGACGCAGGGGCTGGTGCCCCAGATCTCGCCGGGCCTGAGCTGACCCTGCTCAGTCGTCCTTGGTGTAGCGCGGGTCGACGTCCTCGGCGTCGATGCCGAGCAGCTCGGCGACCTGCTCGACGACGACGGTGAGGACCATCGCCTCGAGATCGGCACGGGTCTCGCAGCGGTGCTCGATCGGGCGGCGGAACAGCACCAGCCGGGTCGGGGTGCCGCTCTGCCCGCGGACCAGCGAGGCCAGCGGCACGGTCTCGCCCGACCAGTCGTCGGGCAGCTGCGGGGTGTCCTCCACGGCGTACTCCACGAGCCCGAGCCGGTCCTGCCAGCGGGTGTCGATGTCGCGCACCGTCTCCAGCACCAGCAGGTCGAAGCGCTCGCCCTTGGTCGGCAGCTCGGGGCGGCCGGGCAGCTCCGGTGCGATGGCAGGCCCGCGCATCCCGCGGCCGCGGCGGTCGCGGGTGAGGCGACGTCGGGGGGCAGGCGCAGCGCCCTCGGCCGCAGCCACGGAAGTCACACCCCGAGCCTAGGGGATGCCTGACCACCCGCGAGCCTGATCGGCGCGGGCCGAGGTCGGCGGTACCGTCGGCGCCGTGAGTCCCAGCCGGCGATGTTCGCGCACGGCGTGTGGCCGTCCCGCGGTCACCACGCTCACCTACGTGTACGCCGACCAGACGGCTGTGGTGGGCCCGCTCGCGACGTACGCCGAGCCTCACTCCTACGACCTCTGCGAGCTCCATGGCGAGCGCCTCTCGGCGCCGCGCGGCTGGGAGGTGCTGCGGCTCGCGCCCGACCCGAGCTCGCTGGCTCCGTCCACCGACGACCTGCTCGCCCTGGCCGACGCCGTCCGCGAGGCGGGTCGGCCGATGGTCGCCGCCACCCGCTCGCCCGGCGGGCCGCCCCCGGGCTCAGGGGCCGACGCCGGCGCGGGTCATGAGACCGCACGGCGCGGTCACCTGCGCATGCTCACCTCGGAGTGACGCGAGCCGCAGGCAGCCCGGTGACTAGGCTCGCCCTTGTGACCACCACCGACCCCGCGAACACCCATGCCGTGTTCAAGGCGTACGACGTGCGGGGCACCGTGCCGGACCAGATCGACGAGGCTCTCGCCCGTCGTACCGGCTTGGCGTTCGTGCCGGTGGCCGGTGCCCGGACGGTCGTGGTCGGTCACGACATGCGGCCCAGCTCGCCGGGCCTCGCGGCGGCCTTCGCCGCGGGCGCCGCGGATGCCGGCGCCGACGTGGTGATGATCGGGCTCGCCTCGACCGACCAGCTCTACTTCGCCTCGGGCCACCTCGGCCACCCCGGCGCGATGTTCACCGCGAGCCACAACCCTGCGCAGTACAACGGGATCAAGCTGTGCCGCGAGGGAGCCCAGCCGATCGGCGCGGACACCGGGCTCCACGCGATCCGCGACGCCGTCTCCGGACCCCAGCCGGACGCCGTCGCGCGGCCGGGCCGGATCTCACAGCAGGACGTGCTCGAGGCGTACGCCGCCCACCTGCTGTCCCTCGCCCCCGTCGAGGGCCGCCGGCTCAAGGTCGTCGTCGACGCCGGCAACGGGATGGCCGGACACACCGCGCCGGTGGTCTTCGAGCGGATCGGTGCCGGCGTCGAGCTGGTGCCGATGTACTTCGAGCTCGACGGCACCTTCCCCCACCACGAGGCCAACCCGATCGAGCCGGAGAACCTCGTCGACCTGCAGAAGCGGGTGCTCGCCGAGGACGCCGACCTCGGGCTGGCCTTCGACGGTGACGCCGACCGGTGCTTCGTGGTCGACGAGCGCGGTGACGCCGTATCCCCCTCGACGCTCACCGCGCTGATCGCGGCCCGCGAGCTGGCCAAGCAGCCCGGCTCCGCGGTGATCCACAACCTGATCACCAGCCGCTTCGTCCCCGAGCTGGTCCGCGAGCTCGGCGGCCGCCCGGTCCGGACCCGGGTCGGGCACTCCTTCATCAAGGCGACCATGGCCGAGACCGACGCGGTCTTCGGCGGCGAGCACAGCGGGCACTTCTACTTCCGCGACTTCTGGCGTGCCGACTCGGGGATGCTGGCTGCCCTGCACACGCTGGCGGCCCTGGCCGAGACCGACCGGCCGCTGTCCGGTCTACTGGCGGAGTACCAGCGCTACTGCCTCAGCGGTGAGATCAACTCCGAGGTCGCCGACACCTGCGCGGCGACGGCCGCCGTCGAGACGGCGTACGCCGCGACCTCCGGCGCCGAGGTCGACCACCTCGACGGCCTCACCGTGACCACCGACGACTGGTGGTTCAACGTCCGCCCGTCCAACACCGAGCCCTTGCTGCGCCTCAACGTCGAGGGCGCCGACGAGGCCATCATGACCCGTGTCCGCGACGACGTCCTCGCCCTGATCAGGAGTCCCCGATGAACCTCGACCCGAAGCTGATGGAGATCATCGTCTGCCCCGACTGCCACGGCACGCTCGCCGCGGTCGGCGAGGAGCTGGTCTGCCAGCAGTGCGGACTGGCCTACCCGGTGCGCGACGACATCCCCGTCCTGCTGGTCGACGAGGCACGTCGGCCGGCCTGACCAGATGGCCACCTGGTTCGACGAGTCACGCCTCGACGACGAGGCCGCACTGGCCACCGCCGACCTCCGCCTGCGCGAGCTCGCCGAGGCGGGTGCCCGGGTCCGCCGGGAGGCGGTCGAGGCGGCTCCCGGGATCGCCGCCGCCGTGGCCGCCGCCGGTGATGCCGCGCGACCGCGTGCCATCGTCGCGGCAGGTCCCGACTCGCGGCTGCTGCGCGCCGTGCTCGAGCCGTGGTGCCCGGTGCCGTTCGTCGCCTGGCCCGGCCCCGCGCTGCCCGGCTGGGCGGGCGGCCTCGACCTGGTCGTCGTCCTGGCCCCGGACGGCAAGGACCGGGGCACTGCCGCTGCCGTCGCCGAGGCCGTACGTCGTGGCTGCCAGGTGGTCGTCGCCTGCCCGGACGGCTCGCTGGTCGCCCGACACGCCGAGGGCCGCTGGTCGACCATCGTGCCCACGGTGGCCCGCGACCAGCTGGCCACGGCCGTCGTCCTGCTGGAGTACCTCGACCAGGTCGGGCTCGGGCCGCGCGCCGACCACGCAGACGTGGCCAACGCTCTCGACGACGTCGCGGTCGCCTGCTCGCCGCACCGCGACCTCGCGGTCAACCCCGCCAAGATGCTGGCGATCGCCCTGGCCGACACCAACCCGGTCGTCTGGGGCGGGTCCTCGCTGGCCGCCCGCGCCGCACGCCGGCTCGCCGAGACGATCCGCCGCGCGTCGGGCCAGTCGGCGATCGCCGGTGACGCCGAGCACCTGCTGCCGGTGATCGAGGCCGCCCGGCCCCGTGACGTCTTCGACGATCCCTTCGCCGACGGTGAGGGGGAGGTGCGGCCGATGCTGCTGATCTTCGACGACGGCACGGTCGACAACGTCGTGCGCGAGGACCACGAGCGACTGCGCACGACGGCCCTGGAGCACGGCGTACGGGTGGAGACCCTGACCACGGAGGCCGACACCGAGATCGCCCGCTACGCCTCGCTGGTGCTCAACGGCCGGTACGCCGCGGAGTACCTCCGGCTCGGTCTGGTCGACGACTGAGCCACCCCGGCCGTCCCGGTAGCCTTCCGCGCATGTCCACCGAAGGCAGCACCAAGGCGGTCGTCGCAGCCCTGCTGGCCAACACCGGCATCGCGATCACGAAGTTCGCGGCGTTCCTGCTGACCGGTGCGTCCTCGATGCTGGCCGAGGCGATCCACTCGGTCGCCGACTCCGGCAACCAGGCCCTGCTGCTGCTCGGCGGCCGGCAGGCCCGCAAGCGTCCGACGGCCGAGCACCCGTTCGGCTTCGGCCGCGAGCGCTACATCTACGCCTTCATCGTCTCGATCGTGCTGTTCAGCGTCGGCGGCCTGTTCGCCCTCTACGAGGCCTACCACAAGGGCCACGAGCTCCACGCCACCCACGGCATCCCCGACGACTCGCTGCTCACCAGCCGCTGGTGGTGGGTGCCGATCGTGGTGCTGCTCGCGGCGGTCGTGATGGAGTCTCTGTCGTTCCGCACCGCGATCCGCGAGACCGGGCACATCCGCGGCGACGCGTCGTACGTCGAGTTCATCCGGCGCGCGAAGCAGCCCGAGCTCCCCGTCATCCTGCTCGAGGACTTCGCCGCCCTGGTCGGTCTCGTCTTTGCCCTGTTCGGGGTCGGGGTCTCGCTGATCACCCAGAACCTGTGGTTCGACGTGGCCGGCACCGCGCTGATCGGCCTGCTGCTGGTGGCCGTGGCGATCGTGCTGGCCATCGAGACCAAGAGCCTCCTGCTGGGTGAGTCGGCCTCCGTCGAGGCCGAGGACCGGATCGCCGAGGCGCTCCGGAGCACCGACGGCGTCGACCGGATCATCCACCTCAAGACGCTGCACCTCGGCCCCGACGAGCTGCTCGTCGGCGCGAAGATCGGCGTCCGCCGCGACGCCACCGCCAGCGGGATCGCGACCGCCATCGACGACGCCGAGGCTGCCATCCGGGTCGTCGAGCCGATCGCCACCGTGATCTACCTCGAGCCCGACATCTACCGCGGCTGAGCGCCCGGTCGAGCGGAGCCGACCCGGTTGCGCGGGTCGGGCTTCGACGCCACAGTCGTGGCATGAGTGACATGTGGCTCGACCCATCGGAGGATCCCCGTACCTACGGCAACCCGCAGGGGGAGAAGGCCACGGTGGCCGAGTATCTCCGGAACTATCGCCTCACCCTCCAGCTGAAGTGCGACGGGCTCGACGCGGAGCAGCTGGCCCGCCGATCGGTCCCGCCCAGCACGTTGAGCCTGCTGGGTCTGGTGCGACACATGGCCAACGTGGAGACCCGCTGGTTCCTGGGTGTCCTGCAGGGTCCGCGGGAACGGGTGTTCCTCTTCCGAGGAGACACCGGGGTCAGGGACGAGGACTTCGACGGCGCGGTCGCGGACCCGGACGTGGTCGAGGAGGCCTTCTCGGTGTGGCAGTCGGCCATCGCCGACGCCGACGCCTGGCTCGAGACCCAGACCGACGAGGACCTGGCGCGCGAGGTGCCGCTGGGCGAGGGCGTCGTGAGCGTCCGCGACGTACTGGTGCACATGGTCGAGGAGTACGCCCGCCACGTCGGCCACGCAGACCTCCTCCGCGAGTGCATCGACGGCCGCACCGGCGAGTGACCGGAGCGGCCGTCGGTAACCCCTGGCCGGGACCACCCGGGCGCGGTTAGCCTGCCGCCATGCGCCACTTCTCCGGCCACACCTGATTCAGGGTCCCCAGGCCCGGCACCGGTGGCTTCGTGCCGCGGGTGCTGCTGTACCACGCCTCGCGGGACCTGGTCCCGCTGTACAGCATCTACTCGCTGCTCTTCGCCGACCACGGCATCAGCGCCTCGCACCTCTCGGTGCTCCTCATCATCTGGTCGAGCACGTCCTTCGTCTTCGAGATCCCTTCCGGCGCCTGGGCTGACTCGTTCGACCGCCGCCACCTGCTGGTCGTGTCGGCCCTCGTCTACGCCGCGGGCTTCGCCACCTGGATGACCTGGCAGACCTTCACCGGCTTCGCGCTCGGGTTCGTGCTCTGGGGTCTGTCGAGCGCGCTGATGTCGGGCACCTTCGAGTCCTTGGTGTACGACGAGCTGGTCGAGCGCGACGAGACCGGCCGCTACCCGTGGCTGATCGGCTGGGCCCAGTCCACGGCGATGCTGGCCAACCTGGCCGCGACCCTGGTCGCCGCACCGCTGCTCGCGGCCGGCGGCTACCAGCTCGTGGGCTGGGCGAGCGTGGCCATCTGCGGTGCGCAGGCGCTGCTCGCCGCGACCCTGCCGGTCTCGGAGGCCGCGCGCCGCCCGGCCCCTGACTCCCCGGTCGAGGAGACCGAGCGCGCGACGTCGCGCTACCTCGCGATGCTCCGGGCCGGCCTCGCCGAGTCACGGCACCACCCCGACGTGCGGCGGGTGCTGCTGCTGGCCGCGGCGATGGTCGGCCTCACGGCGTACGACGAGTACTTCCCGCTGGTGGCGCGCGCGCACGGCGTGACCACCTCCGACATCCCGCTGCTCGTCGCGATCACCGTCGCCGGCCAGGCGCTCGGCACCGCACTGGTCGGGCGCACGTCCCGGCTGCCGGCTCCGACGATCGGAGCAATGCTCGCGGCCGGGGCGCTGCTCGTCTCGCTCGGCGCCCTGGTCACGCCGTACGTCGGTTTCGTCGCGATCGGGATCGGCTACGGGATGCTCAACAACGCCATGCTGGTGGGGGAGACCCGGCTGCAGGACACCATCACCGGGCCGGCCCGGGCCACCGTCACCAGCGTGCTGGGGGTGCTCGAGGAGGTCGTCGCGCTCCTCGTCTACGCCGCGTTCGCGTTCGGCTCGCACGTGCTCGGCTTCCCCGCACTCGTCGCCCTGCTCGCCGTACCGGTGCTCGTGGTGGCGGCTGCCGTGGCCCGCCACCTGCCGCCCGCGGGCAGGGTCCGCGAGGATTCTTCGGTCGGCGTACCCCCGTCCTAACCTGAGAATCACATGGGTCGCGGCGAGGGCGACCGGAGGAGCGGGAGGCACAGAACAGATGGACTTCAAGGTCGCAGACCTGGCCCTGGCCGACTTCGGTCGGACCGAGATCACCCTGGCCGAGAACGAGATGCCCGGCCTGATGGCGATGCGTGAGCGCTACTCCGAGAGCAAGCCCCTCGCGGGTGCGAGGATCGCCGGCTCGCTCCACATGACGATCCAGACCGCGGTCCTGATCGAGACCCTCGTGGCGCTCGGCGCCGAGGTGCGCTGGGCCTCCTGCAACATCTTCTCCACCCAGGACCACGCTGCGGCCGCCGTCGCCGTCGGTCCGCAGGGCACCGTCGACGCCCCCGCGGGCGTCCCGGTCTTCGCCTGGAAGGGCGAGAGCCTGGAGGAGTACTGGTGGTGCACGCAGCAGATCCTGCGCTGGCCCGCCGGGCAGTTCGCCAACATGATCCTCGACGACGGTGGCGACGCCACCATGCTCGTCCACCTGGGTGTCGAGGCGGAGAAGACCGGCGTCGCTCCCGACCCGGCCACGGCGAAGAGCCACGAGCAGAAGGTCGTCTTCGACGTCCTCAACGCCTCGCTCGTCGAGAGCCAGGACCGCTGGACCCAGATCGCCGGCGAGATCAAGGGCGTCACCGAGGAGACCACCACCGGCGTGCTGCGCCTCTACGACATGATGAAGGAAGGCTCGCTGCTCTTCACGGCCATCAACGTCAACGACTCGGTCACCAAGTCGAAGTTCGACAACAAGTACGGCTGCCGGCACAGCCTCATCGACGGCATCAACCGGGCCACCGACGTGCTGATCGGCGGCAAGGTCGCGGTCGTCTGCGGGTACGGCGATGTCGGCAAGGGCTGCGCGGAGTCGCTGCGTGGCCAGGGCGCTCGCGTCATCGTCACCGAGATCGACCCGATCTGCGCGCTGCAGGCCGCCATGGACGGCTACCAGGTCGCCACCCTCGACGACGTCGTGGACGTCGCCGACATCATCATCACTGCGACCGGCAACAAGGACGTCGTGACCGTCGAGCAGATGGCGAAGATGAAGCACCAGGCGATCCTGGGCAACATCGGCCACTTCGACAACGAGATCGACATGGCCGGCCTGGAGACCTTCGACGGCATCGTCCGCAAGAACGTCAAGCCGCAGGTCGACGTCTGGACCTTCCCCGACGAGAAGTCGATCATCGTCCTCTCCGAGGGCCGGCTGATGAACCTGGGCAACGCCACCGGCCACCCCAGCTTCGTGATGTCGAACTCCTTCACCAACCAGGTGCTGGCCCAGATCGAGCTGTTCACCAAGCCCGAGAGCTACCCGGTCGGCGTCTACGTGCTGCCCAAGCACCTCGACGAGGAGGTCGCCCGGCTGCACCTGTCCGCCCTCGGCGTCCGGCTCACCGAGCTGACCGACGACCAGGCGTCGTACCTCGGCGTCGACGTCCAGGGGCCCTACAAGTCGGACCAGTACCGCTACTAATCGGGGCGTCGCCACTGAGTACTGCAGAGCTGTCAACGATGTGATGACAGGCGTGCAGTACTCCGAGCGACCTTCAGTGGTTGAGGAGGTCGCTCTACGCCGTCTCGAAACTTTCGTCGGTCGAGCGAAGTCGAGACCACGCCGTCTCGAAGCCCGGCGACTTTCGTCGGTCGAGCGAAGTCGAGACCACGCCGTCTCGAAGCCCGGTGACCTCCGGTGGTTGAGGAGGTCGACTCTGCGACCGTCTCGAAACCCGGTGACGTGCCTGAGGCTTAGGCACGTCACCGGGTCTCGACACGCTCACGCGACCTCGTTCCTCGGTCGCGTCGCTTGCTCGACCTGGCCGGCCCACGCCGTGCACTCGTTCCTCGTGCTCGGCTGCCCGTCTCACCGGGTCTCGACACGCTCACGCGACCTCGTTCCTCGGTCGCGTCGCTTGCTCGACCTGGCCGGCCCACGCCGTGCACTCGTTCCTCGTGCTCGGCTGCCCGTCTCACCGGGTCTCGAGACGCGTCGCTCAGTCCTTCGCAAGCTCATGTCTGAGCCGACGCTCCTCGACCTCCCGCCCTGATCACTGACTTCGCAGGCTCAGTCAGTGGGGCGTGACAAGATTGAGGCCGTGACCCAGGGCGAGGACTTCCGTGCACGTGTGCTCGTCGTCGACGACGACGCCTCTTTGTCGGAGATGTTGTCGATCGTGCTGCGCCAGGAGGGCTTCGACGCCCACCTGGTGGACCGCGGCGACGAGGCGCTGGAGGCGTTCCACGCCTACAAGCCCGACGTGGTCCTGCTCGACCTGATGCTTCCCGGCAAGGGCGGCATCGACGTGTGCAAGGAGATCCGCGCCGAGTCCGGCGTCCCGATCGTGATGCTCACCGCCAAGGGCGACACCGTCGACGTCGTGGTGGGCCTCGAGTCGGGGGCTGACGACTACGTCGTCAAGCCGTTCAAGCCCAAGGAGCTGGTGGCCCGCATCCGCGCACGCGTACGTCGTAACGACGCGACCGGCGCGGACGCCCTCGCCATCGGCCCGCTGGCCATCGACGTGGCCGGCCACGCGGTGACCCGCGACGGCGCGCCGATCAACCTCACCCCGCTCGAGTTCGACCTGCTGGTCTGCCTGGCCCGCAAGCCCTGGCAGGTGTTCACCCGCGAGGTGCTGCTCGAGCAGGTCTGGGGCTACCGCCATGCCGCCGACACCCGGCTGGTCAACGTGCACGTGCAGCGGCTCCGCTCCAAGGTCGAGGCCGACCCGGAGAACCCCGAGATCGTGCTGACGGTCCGCGGCGTGGGCTACAAGGCCGGCACCAACGGGCAGCAGTGAGATGACTTTGGTGTTGATAGGGAGATGACCGGTGGCTGACACGCTCCGACGCAGCGTCCCCGAGACGCTCCGTCGGGGCCTGACCTTCTGGCGCCGGTCGATCCAGGCGCGCGTCGTGGTGAGCACGGTGCTGCTGTCCACCGTGGTCCTGCTCGCGGTCGGCTGGTTCCTCCTCCGCCAGGTGCAGCAGGGCCTCCTCGACCACCGGGTCGAGACGGTCCTGCGCGAGGCCGCCACCGAGAACCGGGCGGCCGACGACCGGCTCCAGGCTGTGGTCGGCACCGACACCGACGCCAACCGCCAGGCCAGCCAGCTGGTGGCCGACCCGATCATCGTCAGCGGCCAGGCCCGCGGGTTCAGCGTCGTGATGGCCGGGCCGGGCGATACACCCCTGGCGAACCGCGGCACGATCCAGACCCAGCAGCTCGACCTCGACAGCGTCCCGACCTCCCTGGTCGACCACTTCGACTCCTCGAAGAAACCGGCGTGGACCTATACGACGATCAAGTCGCGCAGCAGCGACGAGAAGGGAACGGTGCTGAGCTCGACCCCCGGCATCGTGGTCGGCTCGACGGTGGTGATCCCGGCCGACAAGTCCACCCGGACCGTCTACTACCTGTTCCCGCTCGACGACGTCCAGCAGACGCTCGCCCTGGTGACCCGGGCCCTGCTGACCGCCGGCGTCCTGCTGCTGGCCTTGATCGCGGCACTCACCTGGCTGCTGACCCGGCAGATCGTGACCCCGATCCGGATGGCCCGGCGGGTGGCCGAGCGGCTCGCGGCCGGGCACCTGCAGGAACGCCTGCGGGTCACCGGCGAGGACGACCTGGCCCGGCTCGCGACGTCGTTCAACCAGATGGCGACCAACCTGCAGCGCCAGATCCGCCAGCTCGAGGAGCTGAGCCGCGTGCAGCGCCGGTTCGTCTCTGACGTCTCCCACGAGCTGCGCACACCGCTGACCACCGTGCGGCTGGCCGGGGCCGTGCTCCACGACGCGAAGAACACCTTCGACCCCGAGGCGCGCCGTGCGGCCGAGCTCCTGCAGCGCGAGCTGGACCGGTTCGAGACCCTGCTGGTCGACCTGCTCGAGATCAGCAGGTTCGACGCGGGTGCTGCCGCCCTCGACCTCGACGACGTCAACCTCACCGACGTGGCGCGGCGGGTCGTGGACGTGACCCGCCCCCTCGCCGAGGCGCGCCAGACCCGGGTGGTGATCCGGGCTCCGAAGACGCCGTGCATCGCGGAGGCCGACGTACGCCGGGTGGAACGCATCCTGCGCAACCTGGTGGTCAACGCCATCGACCATGCCGAGAGTCGCGAGATCGTGGTGACCGTGGCGGCGGACGAGCAGGCCGCCGCGATCGCGGTCCGCGACCACGGCCTCGGCCTGGCCGTCGGTGAGTCCGCCATGGTGTTCAACCGGTTCTGGCGCGCGGACCCGGCCCGGGCGCGGACCAGCGGCGGGACGGGCCTCGGCCTGGCGATCTCGCTCGAGGACACCCACCTGCACGGCGGCTGGCTGCAGGCGTGGGGCAAACCCCTCGAGGGCGCCCAGTTCCGGCTCACCCTGCCCCGGCATGCCGGCTACCCGCTGCGCCACAGCCCCCTGTCCCTCGTGCCCGAGGACGCGAAGGAGGTGGTCGCGTGAGCCGCCGTACGCCGTGGGCTGCCGCGGCCGTGGGGGCGCTCGCCGCCGCCTCTCTCACCGCCTGCGTCCAGGTGCCCTCGTCCGGACCCGTGGTCCAGACCCAGCAGTTGGTGCAGGCGTCCCCGAACACGAACCCCGACAACAACCCGCCACCGCCTCGGCCCGGGATGTCGCCCACCAAGATCGTCAACGGGTTCCTCGACGCGATGACCGCGACCCCGCTCCAGACCAGCACCGCCCAGCAGTACCTGACCACGGCGGGGCGCGCGCTGTGGCAGCCGAGCAGCGTCATCGCCTACACGGGCCTGCGTCCGCAGCCGCGGGGCTCGAAGACCGTGCACGTCGGTCTGCGCGCCGCCGAGCTCGTGGGCCCGGCGGGTCACTGGGTGGGGCGGCTCAGCCCCGCCGCGTCGCGGGTGAGCTTCCCGATGCAGGTGGAGGACGGCGAGTGGCGGATCGCGCAGGCGCCGAACGCGCTGCTGGTGCCCGCGGACTTCTTCGATGAGAACTTCCAGGACGCCTCGCTGTACTTCTTCGACCCGAGCGGCCGGATCCTGGTGCCGGAGGTCGTGCACATGCCGCAGGGCCAGCAGCTCACCACGTCGTTGCTGCAGGCGCTGGTGCTCGGGCCCCGCCGGGTGCTGGACGGCGTGGTCCGCAGCTTCATCCCGCCGGGGCTCACCGCGAGCCCGGTGGTGGTCCGCGACGGCGTGGCCGCGGTGAACCTCGGCGGTCACGACCCCGGTCCGATGAGCCGGCGCAGCACCCGGCTGATGGTGACCCAGCTGGCCTGGACGCTGCGCCAGGACCGGTCGGTGAAGGCGATCACGGTGAACATCGCCGGCCGCCAGCTGACCGACGCGTCGGGCTCGTCGACGTTCCGCGTCGACGCCCGGGAGATCGTCCGCTACGACCCGGCCTGGCCGAGGGCCAGCAGCCAGCTCTACGCACTGCGGCGGGGCCGGCTGGTCTCAGGCCAGGCCAACCACCTCACACCGGTCGGTGGGCCGTTCGGGTCGCAGGTGGAGGGGATCGGCCCGTTCGCCGTCAGCCTCGGCGACGACCAGGTCGCTGCCACGACTTCCACCAAGTTGCTGCTCGGACCGGTCCGGAGCGGTGCGAACCCGACCACGGTCCTGAGAGGGAGCGGTCTGCTCCCGCCCGCCTGGGACTTCGCGAACCGCCTCTGGGAGGTGCAGAACACGGGCCGCGCAGGCGCCACGGTGCTGTACGTCGCACAGGGCCGCCCGCACCAGGTGAACGTGCCAGGAATCAGCGGTCAGGACGTCGACCGCTTCGTGGTCTCGCGTGACGCGTCGCGACTGGTGGCCGTCATCCACGGCCCTACTCGCGACCGGCTGGTGGTGAGCCGGCTGCGCTACGACCTCAGCGGCGGCCGCGTGTCCGGCACCCGCGCGCGGACCCTGTCCTGGTCGGCCGGCGGCAGCACCCGGATCCGCGACATCGGCTGGTGGACCTCGCCCACCGCGATCGCGGTGCTCGACCAGGCGACTCCGGCCCAGGCCGAGGTGCGGGTGCTCGACGTCGACGGCTCGACCTCGCCCGTCGAGACCCCGCCGATCTTCGTCCCCGGTCGGGCCTTCAGCCTGGTCACCTCGCCGGTGACCTCGCCGGTGCCCCAGACCCCGTACGCCGTGCAGCGCGGAGCACTGTTCGATCTCGCGCAGGTGGACACCACGGTCCAGCAGCCGGTCAAGGGCCTGCGCCACATCACGTACGCGGGGTGATCCACAGCCGGCGTCGGTCGGCGTCGACGGCCGGCGGGCGATGTGGTCGGCTCCGGAGGTGCTCGACGCCTTCCGCGACCTGATGCTCGGCGGGCGGTGCGTGAGCTGCGACCGCCCGGGCCGCCTGTTGTGCCGCGGCTGCGAGGGCGCGCTCGAGGTCGTGCCCCACCCCGCCTGGCCGACGCCGGTGCCTCCGGGCCTGGTCGCGCCCTGGGCGGCGACGGCGTACGACGGGTGCGTGCGCGCCATGGTCCTCGGGCACAAGGAGCGGCGACTGCTCGCGCTGGCCCGCCCGCTGGGAGCCCTGCTGGCGCAGGCGGTCTCGGCCGCTCTCACCGATCTGTGTGCCGCGCCGGCCCCGGTGCTGCTGGTGCCGGTGCCGTCGCGTCCGGGCAGCACGCGAGAGCGCGGCTACGAGCCCACGACGGCCCTCACCCGGGTGGCGGCCGCCCACCTCGCGGTCCTCGGCGTTCCGGCTGCGTGCGAGCCGTTGCTGCGCACCCGGCGCGGCCTCGCCGACCAGGCCGGGCTCGACGCGGCCGCGCGTGCCGCCAACCTGGCCGGTGCGCTCCGTGCCCACCCGCCTGCCGTACGCCGGCTCGCGCGGCTGACGCAGACCGGGCGGCTCCCGCCGGCGCACGTCATCGTCTGCGACGACGTCCTCACCACCGGCGCGACCGCGGCCGAGGCGCAGCGGGCCCTGCGGGCGGTCGGGCTGCCACCGCTGGCGGTCGTGGCGGTGGCAGCCACCCGGCGGCGTGCCGGTCGACGCGAGGAGTGACGCACCAGCCAGGTCCGCGATCCGGGGCGAGGTTCCACGATGCCCTGCCGAGGGCTAGCGTCGGACCATGGAGTCCGTCCGGGTCCGTGGTTGCGTCGTGCAGACGCCCCGGTCCTCCGGGGCGTCTGGACGGCAAGCCGATGCCAGTCGCAGGCGAAGCGGTCCACGTAAGGCGCAGCGTCGTACGGCAGGTCTCGACCTGCTCGCCGGCGGTACGCCGATCACGGTGCGGCTTAGTCGTAAGTCCTGCCTCGCAGCCTCCGTCAGACACGGGGACCTGCGGGAGAAGGGGAGTAGTGGCAGTCAAGCTGCGAGACCCTCAGCAGGCGGGTGTGGGGACGAAGACCAGGTCGGCCGGGCGGGCTCCAGCCAGCACGACCTGACGCGCACGAAGGCCGACAATCCGCTCAACAGGAGGAATCTATGGACGTGGTGGTCACCGGACGGCACATCGAGCTGTCGGAGCGCTTCCGAGACCATGTCGCCGACAAGCTCGGCAAGCTCGAGAAGCACGACCACCGCATCATGCGCGTCCAGGTGGAGGTGGAGAGCGAACGCAACCCCCGCCAGGCCGACCGGGCCGTCCGCGTCGAGCTGACGGCGTACTCCAAGGGTCCGGTGATCCGCGCCGAGGCCGCGGCCGACGACAAGATGGGCGCCCTCGACCTCGCCGTCGACAAGATGGCGGCCCAGATGCGACGCGCCAACGACCGTCGTGCCCGCTCCCACCGCAGCCGTACGGCGACCGGTGAGCTGCCCACGCTCACCGAGCCCGAGGGTCTCGACGACGACGTGGCGACCGAGCGCCAGGTCGGCTCACTCACGGTGACCGGCGACGGTCCGCCGGTGGTGCGCGAGAAGACCCACAGTGCTCGCCCGATGACCCTCGACCAGGCCCTCTACGAGATGGAGCTGGTCGGTCACGACTTCTACCTGTACGTCGACCAGGACACCCAGCGACCGGCAGTCGTCTACCGCCGGCGGGGCTATGACTACGGGGTGATCTCGCTCGACGTGGAGCGCGCGGGCTGACCAGCCTGCATGGCCCGTACGGGTCAGGCCGGGGCGTCTACATATCGCCCATCGGGCCCATATCCGTCCGGGATCATGACATGCTAGGTCCGTGCCTCTTTCCTCTGGCGTTGACGCGGAACCGATCCGCGTCATCATCGTCGACGACCAGGAGCTGTTCCGTCGCGGCCTGACCATGCTGATGAGTGCCGAGTCCGGCCTCGAGGTGGTCGGTGAGGCCGGCGACGGTGCCACCGGCATCGAGCTCGCCAGCGCCGTCGCGCCCGACGTGGTGCTGCTCGACGTACGCATGCCCAAGGTCTCCGGCATCGAGGCCTGCGTGGCGATCAAGGAGGCCGTCCCGGCCGCCAAGATCCTGATGCTCACCGTCTCCGACGAGGAGTCCGACCTCTACGAGGCCGTCAAGAGCGGTGCCAGCGGCTACCTCCTCAAGGACTCCTCCATCGAGGAGGTCGCACAGGCGATCCGGGTGGTCGCCGACGGCCAGTCGCTGATCAGCCCGTCGATGGCGGTCAAGCTGATCGACGAGTTCAAGCAGATGTCCCAGCCCGACCGTGGCCCGGTCTCGACCTTCCGTCTCACCGAGCGCGAGCTCGAGGTGCTCCGCCTGGTCGCGCAGGGCCTGAACAACAAGGACATCGCCAAGCGTCTGTTCATCAGCGAGAACACCGTGAAGAACCACGTCCGCAACCTGCTGGAGAAGCTGCAGCTGCACTCGCGCATGGAGGCCGTCCTCTACGCGGTCAGGGAGAAGCTCGTCGAACTTCCGTGAGCAGCGCCCCGTGAGGAACGAAGGGGCGCGTAGCGCAAGGAGGTCGAGCAAGCGAAGCGACTGAGGAACGAAGTCGCGCGAGCGTGTCGAGACCCGGTGACGCCCGCGCCGACCTAGACCGAAGGCGGGACCGTGGTCTCGACAGGCTCGCCCGACGGCCGAGTGGTCTCGACAGGCTCGACCGACGGGGCCGGCTGTCCCCGCCGCCCGTTAGGTTCGCCTCGTGCGCTCGCTCTCCCAGGCCCAGGCCCGCCGGATCGCGCTGGCCGCCCAGGGCTTCCTCGACCCGTCGCACGAGCGGCCCACGATGCGCACCCTGGCACGCACCCTGGCGCGCACCGGGGTGCTGCAGGTCGACTCGGTCAACGTGCTCCAGCGGGCCCACTTCATGCCGCTCTACTCGCGGATGGGGCCGTACGACGTGGACCTGGTGCGCCGTGCGTCGGAGACGAACCCGCGGCGGATGGTGGAGTACTGGGCCCACGTCCAGGCCTACATGCCGGTGGACCTCTGGCCGGTGATGCAGCACCGGATGGCCCGCTACCGCGACGGCAAGCACAAGTGGTGGGGCAGCGTCGTGACCGACGAGCTGACCGAGAGCCTGCTGCTGGAGATCTCCGACCGCGGCGCCTCGACCGCCCGCGACCTCGACGACGGGCTGCCGCGCGAGAAGGAGCACTGGGGCTGGAACTGGTCGAACACCCGGCGCGCGCTCGACTACCTGTTCATGGTCGGTGAGGTCGCCATCGCCGGCCGCAACAGCCAGTTCGAGATCCGCTACGACCTGCCGGAGCGGGTGATCCCGGCCGAGTACCTCCAGGCGGCGACACCCAGTGAGCACGACGCCGTCAAGGAGCTGGTCCGCCGCGCGGCCAGGTCGCACGGTGTCGGAACGGTCCGTGACCTCGCCGACTACTACCGGCTGCGCTCGGTGCCCGGCCAGAGCCAGACCGGTGCCCTGCCGGTGGTGGCCGAGCTCGTCGAAGCGGGTGAGCTCATCCCGGTGACCATCGAGGGGGTGAGCCGCCCGGCGTACCTGCACCGCGACGCCCGGCTCCCGCGCCGGATCGGCGCCCGGGCCCTGCTCAGCCCCTTCGACCCGGTGGTCTGGGAGCGGGAGCGGGCCGAGGCGCTGTTCGACTTCCACTACCGGATCGAGATCTACACCCCGGTCGAGAAGCGCATCCACGGCTACTACGTGCTGCCGTTCCTGCTCGGCGACGAGATCGTCGGACGGGTCGACCTCAAGGCCGACCGGAAGACCGGGCTGCTGCTGGTGAAGGCGGCGTACGCCGAGCCGGGCGCTCCGCCCGAGACCGGCGAGGAGCTCGCGGCCGAGCTGGAGCGACTCGCCGGCTGGCTCGGTCTCCACACCGTGGTCGTCGAGCCCCGGGGCGACCTGGCTCCCGCCCTGTCGGCAGCGGTCGCGGCCCGCTGACCTGAGGAATCGGCCCGGTTCCGGCCGCTGGGTAGAGTTGCCTGAGTTCATCCGACGTCCACACCGGGAGCCCACCCGTGCCTGCCATCATCGACAAGCTCCTCCGCATCGGCGAGGGCAAGATCATCCGTCAGCTGGAGGCTGTCTCGCGCGCGGTCAACGCCATCGAAGAGGACTTCGTGGCCATGACCGACGAGGAGCTGCGAGGCCAGTCCGCGGAGTTCAAGGAGCGTCTGGCCGCGGGTGAGTCGCTCGACGACCTGATGCCGGAGGCGTTCGCCACCGTGCGCGAGGCGGCCAAGCGGGTCATCGGGCAGCGCCACTACGACGTCCAGATCATGGGTGGCGCGGCGCTCCACCTCGGCAACATCGCGGAGATGAAGACCGGTGAGGGCAAGACCCTGGTCGCGACCCTTCCGGCGTACCTCAACGCCCTCGACGGCAAGGGCGTCCACGTCGTCACCGTCAACGACTACCTGGCGAAGTACCACGCGGAGTGGATGGGCCGGATCCACCACTTCCTGGGCCTGACCACCGGCGTGATCCTGCCGTCGATGAAGCCCGACGAGCGCCGCGAGGCCTACGCCTGCGACATCACCTACGGCACCAACAACGAGCTCGGCTTCGACTACCTGCGCGACAACATGGCGGGCTCGCTGGAGGAGTGCGTGCAGCGCACCCACCACTACGCGATCGTGGACGAGGTCGACTCGATCCTCATCGACGAGGCGCGCACCCCGCTGATCATCAGCGGCCCCACCCAGGACGAGGTCAGGTGGTACGGCGAGTTCGCCAAGCTGACCAAGACCCTGACCAAGGACGTCGACTACGAGGTCGACGAGAAGAAGCGCACCATCTCCGTCCTCGAGCCCGGCATCACCAAGGTCGAGGACCACCTCGGCATCGAGAACCTCTACGAGTCGGCCAACACCCCGCTGATCTCCTTCCTCAACAACTCCATCAAGGCCAAGGAGCTGTTCCACAACGACAAGGAGTACGTCGTCATGGACGGCGAGGTGCTCATCGTCGACGAGCACACCGGCCGGATGCTGGCGGGCCGCCGCTACAACGACGGCCTGCACCAGGCGATCGAGGCCAAGGAGGGCGTGGAGGTCCGCGAGGAGTACCAGACCCTCGCCACGGTGACCCTGCAGAACTACTTCCGCCTCTACGAGAAGCTCGCCGGCATGACCGGTACGGCGATGACCGAGGCCAGCGAGTTCGACAAGATCTACAAGCTCGGTGTGGTGCCGATCCCGACCAACGAGCCGGTCGGCCGCGTCGACCAGCCCGACCTGGTCTATCGCACCGAGGAGGCCAAGTACGAAGCGGTCAGCGACGACATCGCCGAGCGCCACGGCAAGGGCCAGCCGATCCTGGTCGGCACCGTCTCGGTGGAGAAGTCCGAGCACCTGTCGGACAAGCTGCGCAAGCGCGGCATCCCCCACTCGGTGCTGAACGCCAAGGTCCACGCCGACGAGGCCAAGATCGTCGCGATGGCCGGCCACAAGGGTGCGGTCACGGTGGCCACCAACATGGCCGGTCGAGGCACCGACATCATGCTCGGCGGCTCGGTGGAGTTCCTCGCCGACGCCGAGCTCCGCAAGCGCGGCCTCGAGCCGACGGGCGAGACCGCCGAGGAGTACGAAGCGGCCTGGCCCGGCACCGTCGAGACGATCAAGGCCCAGGTTTCCGCCGAGCACGACGAGGTCCGCTCCGTCGGCGGCCTCTACGTCGTCGGCACCGAGCGGCACGAGTCACGTCGTATCGACAACCAGCTGCGTGGCCGGTCCGGCCGCCAGGGAGACCCCGGCGAGTCGCGGTTCTACCTGTCCCTCGAGGACGAGCTGATGCGGCTGTTCAAGTCCGACTGGGTCGACCGGATCCTCCAGGTCCTCAAGATCCCCGACGACGTCCCGATCGAGAACAAGCGGGTCACCGGCGCGATCGCCAGCGCCCAGGGCCAGATCGAGGCGCAGAACTTCGACTCCCGCAAGAACGTCCTCAAGTACGACGACGTCATGGACCGCCAGCGTCATGTGATCTATGCCGAGCGCCGCAAGGTGCTCGAGGGTGCCGACCTCGAGGTGCAGATCGCCACCTTCATCGACGACGTCGTCGAGGGCTTCGTCACCGGGGCCACCGAGGGCTTCGCCGAGGAGTGGGACCTCGATGCCCTGCAGGCCCAGCTCAAGCAGCTGTGGCCGCTCTCCCTCGACCTCAACCGAATGGCGCGCGAGGTCGGCGGTGTCGAGGGGCTCGACCGCGACGACGTGATCGAGGCCCTGCAGAAGGACGCCCACGAGGCCTACGCCCGCCGCGAGGAGGAGATCGGCTCCGAGGCGATGCGCGAGCTCGAGCGCCGCGTCGTCCTGTCGGTGCTCGACCGCAAGTGGCGCGAGCACCTCTACGAGATGGACTACCTGCGTGAGGGCATCGGCCTGCGCGGTTACGCCCAGCGCGACCCGCTGGTGGAGTACCAGCGCGAGGGCTTCGACATGTTCATGGCGATCATGGACGGCATCAAGGAGGAGTCGGTCGGCTTCCTGTTCAACCTCGAGGTGCAGCTGATCGACGACGAGGACCAGGAGCAGGGGTTCGTCGAGGACGAGGACGAGCTGGAGCCGCTCCGCCGCGAGCTGCGCTCCGAGGAGCAGCCCGACGCCCACGAGCACCGGCCGCACATCAGCGCCAAGGGGCTCGATGCACCGCGGACGCCCCAGCAGCAGCTGACCTACTCCGCGCCGTCCGAGGACGACACCGCGCTCGCCGTACCCGCGGCGTTCGGTGGCGACGGCGCGCGCGCCGACCTCGACGACCGCCGTCCGGCCGGAGTCACGGTGACCAACGCCGGCGACGAGTTCGCCGACGTCGGCCGCAACGCACTGTGCCCCTGCGGCTCGGGCAAGAAGTACAAGCGCTGCCACGGCGCCCCCGGCGGCCCGACGGGGCTGACGGCCCGCATCAACGGTTGAGGCGCAGCCGAGCCCGAGGAACGAGGGCTCGGCGTCGCGCGTCAAGGTTGAGCGAGCCCACGGCTGAGCCTGCGAAGCCGTGCTGGGCGTGTCGAAACCCGGTGACGGGCCGAGCGAAGCTCGTCGGTCGAGCGAAGTCGAGACCACAGGCACGTCACCGGGTCTCGACATGCGGTCGCGACCTCGCAAGCTCGGTCGCGCGCTTGCTCGACCTGCCTGAGCCCACGCAGCCCTCTCGTTCCTCGCGGTCTGCTGCTCAGGCAAATTCGAGCGCGGAGACCTGCCAGCGGTCCCGGATCAGCTCGAACCTCGCCGCTACGGCGCGGGAGCGGTCGCCGTAGCGCACGTGCAGGCTGACCTCGGCACAGCGTTCGGAGACGAAGCTGGTGTGGGCCGCGACCAGCTGCGGGCGCACCGACTGGATGCCGCCGCTGCCGGCCCGGCGCCCGACCGCCTGCGCCACCAGGTGCGCCCGGCGGGCGAGGTCCTGGTAGACCTCCGGCGTGGTCCAGCGCAGCAGCTGGGAGACCGGCCGGTCCCCGCCCACGATCTCCACCACCGCGGCGCCGATGCGTGCCGCGTGCTGCTCGAAGTGGCGACGCCGCAGCAGGTCGACGTGCACCACGTCGAGGAGGGCCGAGTCGCCCGGACGGCCGCGCACCTCGGGCTCGGGCACGTCGAGGCGCGGCCCGAGGTCGAGCGCCAGCGTGCCCTGCACGGTGGCGACCGGTGTGAGCGGGAGGGTGACGACGGTGCCGTTCGCGGAGGCGGTCGCCGGGACGGGGTGCAGCATCATGACGGTTCCTTTCCGGGGAGGCGCAGCCGCTGACCCGGGTCGATCACATCGGGGTCGGGGCCGATGACGGAGCGGTTGGCGGCGTAGATCGCGTGCCAGCGTCGGGCGATGGAGGCATCCGGGCTGCCGGGCGGCAGGTCGCGTGCCGCCAGCGACCACAGGGTGTCGCCGGGCTGCACGCGGATCGGGCGCTCCGGAGCCCCGGCCCCAAGCGGTGTGGGCCGGAGCGGAGCGGCCACCGCACGGTCGGGCAGCGGCAGCCCGACCAGTGGGGAGCGGTGTCCGTGCGCGGTGTGGGCGTACGACGGCTGGGCCAGCCCACCGACGAGTGCGACCCCGCAGGCGGCGAGAACCATTCGCCGTACGCCGGGCGGGACGCCGCGGGCGTCACGACCGGCGCCGGCGCCCCCGCGAAGCACCTCCACCACTACCGCGGTCGTCGCCGCCCACAGCCAGAGGGCGCACGCGAGGAGGGCCAGCGCGGCGACCTGGGTGAGGGCCACGTCGAGCGGCGTGCGGCGCAGTGCCGTCGTGGTGAGGCTGATGTGGGCCAGCGAGGCGTGGGCGGCGACAGCGGTCGCGCCGAGCCCAGCGGTGGCGGCCGTCCAGACGACCAGGCAGCGGATCCGGCTGCCGCGGCTCCCGAGAAGCACCGCAGAACCTTTCGTTTGCTTGTGTTTGCTTCAGTCAAAGCCTCTATGAAAGGTTTGGCAAGAGGTGCGGAGCGGTCTGTGGAGAACTCACGGCCGCACCGGCCGCGTGGCAGGGTGGGCTCCGTGGAGTGGGACGAGGGCCTTTTCGCCTTCCTCGACGACCTCGAGGGCCGCGCCGAGGCGCTCTACGACGCCGAGCGCGAGACCGACCTGGTCGACCGCAGCCGCACCGAGTACGCCGCCGTCTCGCTGGCGAGCCGGCTGATGGCCTCGGTGGGCTCCGACGTCGTGCTCGACGTGCTCGGGGTGGGTCCGGTCGCCGGCGTCCTCCAGCGGGTCGGCCCCGACTGGTGCCTGGCGCACGGCTCCGGGCAGGACTGGGTGGTCCGGCTCGCGGCGGTGGTGCGGGTCGAGGGCGCCTCGAGCCGGGCGGTCCCCGAGGTCGCCTGGTCACCGGTGTCGCGGCTCGGCCTCGGCTCGGCGCTGCGGCGCCTGGCCGACGCGGGGGAGCGCTGCGTCGTACACGGCCTCGACGGCACCTCCCGCGACGCGGTGGTGCTGCGCGTCGGCGCCGACTTCGTCGAGGTCAGCACGGGGGAGGGGCGCTCCTTGCTGCTGGCCCGCGACGCGATCGCCGCCGTCCAGAGCCGCTAGGTCGCTTCGGCGTCCCAGGGCGGGAGCTCGTCGTCGGCGAGGGGGACGACCGCGGGCGTGAGCGCCTCGTCGGGGTCCTCCTCGTTCATCGCCTCGATGATGTGCTTGCGGACGATCGCGCGGGGGTCGAGGTCCTTGAAGTCGAGGTCGGCGAACTCCGGCCCCAGCTCCTCGCGGAGCTCGTCACGGGCGTCGTTGGCGAAGTCGCGCACCTTGCGGGCCATCCGGCCGGCCTGCCGGGCGAAGTCGGGAAGCTTGTCGGGTCCGAACACCAAGATGGCCACGAACGCGATCACTGCCAACTCGGGCAGCCCGACTCCGAACACGGGTCAGAATCTACTGCTCGGAGTGAGGCCCAGCTGGCGTCCTGCCAGACCTCGTCCGCGTGAGTCGAGCCGGTCGGCGATCTCGGACAGCACCCGGGCCGAGTCGGCGGTCGGGTCGGACTCGACGACCGGCTTGCCGGAGTCGCCGCCCTCGCGCAGGGTCTCCTCGATCGGGATCCGCCCCACCAGCGGTACGTCGTACCCGAACCGGCCGGAGAGGGTCGCTGCCACCCGCTCGCCGCCGCCCTTGCCGAACAGCTCGAGCTGGTGCGACGGGCCGCAGTGCGGGCACACCAGGAAGCTCATGTTCTCGACCACGCCGACCACCCGCTGATGGAGCATCGAGGCCATCGTCCCGGCCCGCTCGGCGACCTCGGCGGCCGCCTCCTGCGGGGTGGTGACGACCAGGATCTCGGCGTTCGGGAGGTGCTGCCCGAGCGAGATCGCCATGTCGCCGGTGCCCGGCGGCAGGTCGAGCAGGAGCACGTCGAGGTCGCCCCAGTAGACGTCGGCCAGCATCTGCACGAGGGCCCGGTCGAGCATCGGGCCGCGCCAGGCGACGACCTGGTCGCGCCGCGGCTTGAGCATCCCGATCGAGATCACCGAGACGCCCGAAGGCGTCGGGACCGGCATGATCATGTCCTCGACCTGGGTCGGCCGGGAGTCTGCGATGCCGAGCATCGCCGGGACCGAGTGGCCGTAGATGTCGGCGTCGACGATGCCGACCGTGCGGCCGGCCTTGGCCATCGCAAGGGCCAGGTTGACCGTCACCGAGGACTTGCCGACACCGCCCTTGCCGCTGGCGATCGCGAACACCTTGGTCAGCGAGCCCGGCTGGGCGAACGGGATCTCCTTGGCCGGCTTGCCGCCGCGCAGGTTCGTCTGGAGCTCCGCCCGCTGCTCGGGGGTCATCGCGCCGAGGGTGAGCTCGACGGCGGTGACGCCGTCGACGGCGGTGAGCGCACCGCGGACGTCACGGTCGATGGTGTCCTTCATCGGGCAGCCGGAGACGGTGAGCAGCACGGTGACCCGCACCAGGCCGGCCTCGTCGACCTCGAGATGGTCGACCATGCCGAGCTCGGTGATCGGCCGCTTGATCTCGGGATCCTGGACGGTCGCGAGGGCCTGGGTGAGCCGGTCGGTCGTGGGGACACTCATAGTGGCTCCAGGCTAGTCGGCGGTCCTCAGGCGGGCGTCGCCGCCTCGTCCTCGTCGACCTCGCTGAGGTCGTCGCGGAGGGTGCGCAGCTCGGAGCGGAGGAAGTCGCGGGTCGCGACCTCACCCACGGCCATCCGCAACGAGGCGACCTCGCGGGCCAGGAACTCCATGTCGGCGTGGGCTCGGGCGTTCGCCTGGCGGTCCTGCTCGGCGATCACCTTGTCGCGCGACTCCTGCCGGTTCTGCGCCAGCAGGATCAGCGGCGCGGCGTACGACGCCTGCAGGCTCAGCATCAGGGTCAGGAAGATGAAGGGGAACGGGTCGAACCGCACCTGCTCCGGGGCCAGCGTGTTCCACGCGACCCAGATGACCACGAACACGGTCATCCACATCAGGAAGCGTGCCGTGCCCATGAAGCGTGCGAACTGCTCGGCGAAGACGCCGAACCGGTCGGTGTCGTACGACGGAGCGCGCAGCAGCGGGCGCCGCTGCTCCTTGGGGGTGTCGAGCCGGCCGCTCCGGCGCTCAGCCATGGCTCACCTCCGGCGGGGTGGCGCTGCCCATCGGCTGGTCGCGCCAGTTCTCGGGGAGCAGGTGGTCGAGCAGGTCGTCCACGGTCACCGCGCCGAGCAGACGCCCGGCGTCGTCGACCACGGGGGCAGCGACCAGGTTGTAGGTGGCCAGGTGGGCGGCCACCTCGTCGATCGTGGCCTCGGGATGGAGCGGGTCCATGGTGTGGTCGAGGGCCGCGGCGACCAGGGTCGAGGGCGGCTCGCGCAGCAGGCGCTGGAAGTGAGCCACCCCGAGCAGCCGGCCGGTGGGCGTCTCCAGCGGCTGCCGGCAGACGTAGACCATCGCGGCCAGCGAGACCGGCAGGTCGACGTGCCGGATCTGGGCCAGCGCGTCGGCGATGGTGGCGTCGGGCCCGAGGATCACCGGCTCCGGCGTCATCATCGCGCCGGCCGTCTCCTCGGCGTACGACATCAGCCGGCGGACGTCCTCGGCCTCGTCGGGCTCCATCAGGCTCAGCAGGGTGGCGGCGACCTCCGGCGGCAGGTCGGCGATCAGGTCGGCCGCGTCGTCGGGCGACATCTCCTCGAGCACGTCGGCGGCCCGCTCGCTGCCGAGGTATCCCAGGATCTCCACCTGGTCCTCGTCGGGGAGCTCCTCGAGGACGTCGGCCAGACGCTCGTCGTCCAGCGCGGCCACCACGGCGTTACGGCGCTCGGTCGGCAGGTCGTGGATCACGCTGGCGGCGTCGGCGGGACGCATCTCGTTGAGTGCCGCGATCAGGTGCGTGGCGCCCTGGGTCGGCTGCGGGGCCACCAGCCCCACCACGTCGCGCCACTCCGCGACGTAGGTCTGACCGCGACGCCGTAGCCCCTTGCCCGGCTCCTGGATGGCGACCCGGCTGATCACCCAGTCGCGGGTGCGCGCCTGCTCCATCCCGACGTCGTAGACGACGCCGCGGACCCCGGTGGGCTCGATCTCGACGGTGCGGTCGAGCATCTGCCCGATCACCAGCGTCTCGGTCGGGCGCTGCTCGAAGCGCCGCATGTTGAGCAGCCCGGTGGTGTAGACCGAGCCGCTGTCGATGTTGGTGACCCGGGTCATCGGCACGAAGATCCGGCGCCTCCCGAGCACCTCGGCCACCAGTCCGAGCACCCGCGGCTGGCTGGTCTCGGAGCGGATCGCGACCACCAGGTCGCGCACCTTGCCCACCTGGTCGCCTTGGGGGTCGTAGATGGGGAGGCCGACCAGCCGGGCGGCGTACACGCGGCCGGGCTTGCCCGGCCCCGTCCTCGCTTCGCTCACGGTGCCCTCCGGTGAGCTCGCAGTTCGCGCGCCACGTCACGGTCGCCGCGAACGTGCAGGCCGCCGCGCGCTCTCGCTTCGCTCACGGTGCCCTCCGGTGAGCTCGCAGTTCGCGCGCCACGTCACGGTCGCCGCGAACGTGCAGGCCGCCGCGCGCTCTCGCTTCGCTCACAACCGCCAACGCTACCGTCGCCCCCACGGAGTTTCCGGTAACTACCCGCCTCGCGCGAAGGCCGTTTAGACTCGTGGGCCTGCGCGGCCCCCGGCCGCGACCGACCCCCACGAAGCCCCGCGGAAGGGAGCGCCCCGGCATGGCCAAGCACCTCGGCGAGCGTGCGCGGCCCGCCCCGCGGGGTCTGCCGCGCCGGCTGTCCTGGGGTCTCGGCGTCTTCGCGCTGGTCGGTGTCCTCACCGTCGCGGCCGTGATCCATGGCGTCGCGAAGCACGGACCCGCCGACCTGAGCGCGGCCACCGCCGGCACCGATCAGGTGCGTACGCCGACCCAGCAGGCGCGCCAGCAGGCCGCGCCATCCGCCCGGCAGCGGGCCCAGCAGCGGGCCCAGCAGCGGGCCGGGCAGCAGGCCGGGTCGACGGCGACCCGGCGTCCCGACCTGTCGCGGCACGGCGACCGGCCGGCCGTGGCGCCGTACCACGTGAAGTCGGGTGCGAAGCTCGCCCTGCGGCCCGCGGCGGTCCTCGCCCGCAAGGTCACCGACCTGTCGCCCGCGACGTCCACCTTCACCATCGCCCAGTCCAACATCCTCGGCAGCAACCACACCCAGGGCAGGGGCGGCTTCGGGGGCGGCGCCGAGCGCGCGGCGATGACGGTGAACCTGCTGGAGAACCAAGGCGCCGACGTCGGGGGCATGCAGGAGGTGCAGGAGGACCAGCTGCGCGCCCTCCAGGGTCGGATGGGCGGCTACTCGATCTGGCCCGCCGCGGCGCTGGGCCACAACGGCATCCGCAACCAGATCTACTGGCGCGACTCGCAGTTCGCGCTCAAGGACAGCGGCTCGACCACCTACACCTTCGCCAGCCAGCGGATCCCGCTCCCCTACGTCCTCCTCCGCGACCGGGGGACCGGCGCCGAGTTCTGGGTGATCTCCACCCACAACTCTGCCGGCGGCCTGGAGTCGCAGCGCGACTCCGGCACCTCGGTCGAGATCGCCCTCATCCACACGCTCCTGGCCAAGGGCCAGCCGGTCATCATCACCGGTGACATGAACGAGCACACCGAGTTCTTCTGCCGGGTCGCCGCGGCCACCGGGATGGTCGCAGCGAACGGCGGCAGCGGCTCCGGTGGCTGCCACCTCCCGCCTGGCCCGCTCCGGGTCGACTGGATCATGGGCGGCGGCGGGATGAGCTTCAGCAGCTACCGCCAGGACGGTTCGGGCCTCGGCCGGGCCAGCGACCACTACTACCTCTACGCGACGGCGACCGCGACGTCCGACTGGTACGCGCCGTGACGGCGTACCATCGCCGTATGAGGATCGACGCACGCGCCGGCGCTGTCGTGGCTGCCCTGTCGGCCGTGCTCACCCTCGGTGCCTGTGGGTCGTCCGACTCGAGCACCACCGCCGCCGACCCGGCGGCCGGCACCTCGCCGTCCGCGAGCGCGTCCTCGCCCAGCAGCGACCCGAGCAGCGATCCCACCAGCCCCACCTGCGCGACCGTGTGGCGCGACGGTGCGGTGCTCGACACGAAGTACGTCGGATGTGCCACCCCGAAGGGCTGGGTCAAGGCCCAGGTGTACCAGTGTTCGGACGGTCACCGGGTGATGACGTTCGCGCATGCGTTCTATGCCCAACCTGGGCGTAAGATCACCCGGTCCGACACCACCTTGGCGAAGGACCCCGCGTTCCGGCACCTGATGGCGGTCTGCGGAGCCTGACCGGCCGACGCACGCCTGCCTGTGAACAATGGGGCTGGTGTGGCTGGTGGGTTACAATCCCTGCGACGTGTCCTGGGGTACCTCACCCACGCCGCCAGCAGCCCCACACGACACCTGGATGGATTCCCGAAACATGACCGCTTCTGTGCGCAGGACGCTGTGCCTCGTCCTCGTCCTCCCGTTCTTCGCGCTGGGCCTGGTGGTGACCGGGTCGGGTGCGGCGCAGGCCACGCCTGCCCACTACAAGCCCCACACAGGAGCGACGTTCAACAACCCCTTCGGCACCAACGCCTCCCGGTTCGCGATCAACAACAAGCTGATCAAGACCATCAACAGCGTGAAGCGTGGTCACAAGATCCGGATCGCGTCCTGGAACTTCCGCAGCACCGGCATCGCCCACGCGCTGGTGGCGGCCCACCACCGGGGCGTCAGCGTGCGGCTGATCATGGACTACAGCAACTGGAACCCCGACATCGTGAACGGGATCGCGAGGCGCACCCAAGCCGAGCTCCGTCAGGGCAACAAGCACCGGCCCAAGGACATGACCAGCTGGCTGCGACGCTGCCACGGCGCCTGCCGGGGCCCGCATGGCATCGCGCACACGAAGTTCTACACCTTCGACAAGGTGGGAAACACCAAGTTCGTCTCGATGTACGGCTCCGCGAACGCCACCCTGTTGGCCGCCACGATCCAGTGGAACGACATCTACACCATCAAGGGCGAGTCGAGGTACAACGAGTTCATCACCGTCTTCAACCAGATGGCCAAGCAGAGGACCGTGAAGCAGGGGTATCTCCACATCGACTCGGGCCAGCTGCAGCTCGGCTTCTACCCGTACCGAGGGGCCCATACCAAGAAGGACCCCGTCCTCAGCACGCTGAACAAGATCCGCTGCACCGGCGCGACCGGTGGCACGGGCATCGGCGGCCACACCGAGATCCGGATCGCGCAGACCGCGACGTACGGCCCGCGAGGCAATGCGATCGCCAAGCGGCTGGCCGTGATGCACAGACGTGGCTGCAACATCCGGATCGTGTACGCGATGTTCGGCGGCGACGTGCTCAAGATGCTCCGCGGCGCCGGGATTCCGCTGACGCACCTGGCCTACGACCGCAACTGCGACGGCATCTACGACAAGTACGTCCACATGAAGTCGATGACGGTGAGCGGCGTCTACGGCAACGACACGCACGCGCGCATCACCTGGAACGGCTCGGCCAACTGGACAGCCGTCTCGCTGGCCAGCGACGAGGTGGTCGGACGCTGGGTGAGCGGCAAGGTGACGAAGGTCTACTCGAACTGGATCGACTTCCTGTTCACGCACGTGCCCGCCGCCTGGATCCCCGGCCACTGCATCGGCCAGGGCAGCGTCACCGACCGCGCTCGGGCCCGCCACGTGGACCCCTACGCACTGATCAAGCAGGACCTCTGAGGTGACCCGAGGGCGGGCACACCTGCTGCGGGACCGGCGTTCGGGCGCCGGGGCCGCGGCAGTTGTCGTCGCCCTCATCCTCACCGTCGCCCTGGTCCCCTGGTCCTCCGGCGCATCTGAGCCGGCCCAGGCCCAGGCCGTCGCCGCTGCGAAGCGCTCCACCGCCGGGTGTGCCGACACCCTGGTGGTGGGTCTGGACGGCAACGGTCAGCGGCGCGCGCACGGCCACTTCTTCGGGCCCACCGTCGACCGCGTCGTACGGCGTGTGGTCGCCAAGGCCGAGGGGCACGGCCACAGCGTCTCGGTCGCTCGCGTCCGGCTACGGACGCTCCCACCCACCGCGCTCCTCGCTCGGCACGTCAGCTCCCGCCAGAGCACCCTGAAGGCGATCTCGAAGCACGGGGTCCGGGCCTGGGGCAAGCCGGTCGCCGCCGGCGTCCGCAGCACCCTCGCCCTGCTCAACGCCAAGATCGCCCGGTGCCCCGAGCGCCCGGTGCTGCTGGTCGGCTACGCCCAGGGCGCAGCCGTGGTGCACCGGGTCCTGGGCCGGGTCGCCGCCAGCGGCGGGCTGCCGCACCTGATCGGCGGCATCGTGATCGCCGACCCCGACCGCCTGGCTCACTCGGTCGCCCGGCCGGTCCTGGGCTCCCCGCCCGCGCCGGGCCGCCGTGGCGGCATCTTCCCGACGTTCCTCAAGGCCACCTCCGACGTGCCGGCCGCCCAGGGGTCCTTCGGCGTGTGGTCGGTGTGCCAGCGCGCCGACCTGGTCTGCCATCCCTCCCGCGCCTCGGTCCACGACTCGCTCAAGGCCGCCCGTGGTGACGCCGAGCACCGGGTGGTGCTGAAGAAGGTCGCCGCCGCCGCCTGGCGCCAGCTCTCCCTGTGGCCGGTGCCCGCGCTGCGCAGCCAGGTGGTCACCACGGCGGTCGGCCAGGCCGTCCACGTCCAGCTCGCGCTGGGCCCGGCCGCGCCCGCCGGCTCGGTCTGGAGCAACGTCGCGGGGCTCCCGCCCGGCCTCACCTTCTCCGAGCGCCGGTCTGCTGGAAGGCACGCCCACCCAGCCCGGCACCTTCGTCGTCTCCTACCAGACCCTGGGCACCGCGCCGGCGACGACCGGACACTCCGGCACCGTCCTGGTCAAGGTGACCGCGGCGTCCGTGTCGCTGTCCGCCGGCGGCCAGGCCACCTGCCTCACACAGTCCGACCTCACGGCGAGATGCTGGGGACGCAACAACTTCGGGCAGCTCGGTGACGGCACGATCCTGGGCCGCAACGTACCGACCCTGGTGCTCGGCACCGGCTGGGTCGACATCAGCACGAGCGGCAGCACCACCTGCGGGGTCAAGAACGACGGCACCCTGTGGTGCTGGGGACTCGACAACTTCGGCCAGGCCGGCGTCGGCACCGGTGCGCCGATCCGGGCCCCGCGCCAGGTCGGCACCAGCCACGCCTGGGCCAAGGTCTCGGCCGCGTACAGCCACACCTGCGGGACCATGACCGACGGGACCCTGTGGTGCTGGGGCCAGAACCTCCGTGGTCAGCTCGGGATCGGCACCGTCGACCGGCTGCACGCCAAGCCCGTCCGCGTCGGCACCGGCACCGGCTGGGAGTCGGTGACCACCGGCGGCTGGCACACCTGCGCGTTGACGATCGGCGGTACGGCGTACTGCTGGGGTCAGAACGACTTCGGCGAGCTGGGCGACGGCACGATCACCACCCATCCCACCCCGACCCCGGTGGCGGGCAACACCTCGTGGCTCCAGCTCAGCGCAGCCTGGGGCCAGACCTGCGGCGTCACCCAGACCGGGCGGATGCTCTGCTGGGGCTTCAACCGCCAAGGACAGCTCGGCCGCGGCGACACCACCAACTCCGCGCTGCCGGTGGCCGTCGCCGGCACCCAGGTGTGGACCCAGGTCGCCACCGGTGACGGCTCGACCTGCGGCGTCGACAGCGGTGGTCAGATGTGGTGCTGGGGCGACAACCGCTACGGCCAGCTCGGCCTGCCGGCCTCCACCGCCGTGACCCCGACCCCGATCCCGGTGACGACGCTCGCGGGCCCGGTGTCCCTGGCCTCCGCCGGCTGGCTGCACACCTGCGCGGTCCCCACCGGCGTGCCGTTCACGTGCTGGGGCAACAACGAGGTCGGCCAGGTCGGCAACGGCGTCGTCCAGACCGTGGGCGCGCTGTCGGTCCGGCACCAGGAGGCGTTCCCCCGCCTGCCCAGCCACCGCTTCCTCGCCCACGCGAGCCCCACCCAGGTGGTCGACCGGGCGCTGGGGTCGCGGCCCGCCGCCCGGCACCCGGTGAAGCGCGCGACCCTCACGCCGTTCTCGATCGTGTCCATGAACGTGCTCGGCAGCAACCACACCGCCCCGGGCGCCGACTCGCCCCAGTTCGCGCCCGGCCGGATCCGGGCGGAGTGGGCCAGCAGCATCCTCCGCGACAAGAACGCCTCCCTCGTCGGCACCCAGGAGAGCCAGCCCGACCAGATCGCGGCGCTGGCGACCGCCACCAGCCAGGCCTACACCTTCTATCCCGGTACGACGCTGGGTTACCCGGGTGCGCCGCAGTCGGTGATGTGGCGCACGGCAGAGTGGAACCTGGTCTGGAAGAGCTCGATCTCGATCCCCTTCACCGACGGCTTCCGGCCCCAGCCGGTCGTCGAGCTCCAGCAGGTGTCCACTGGTGCGCAGCTGTACTGGATCAACGTCCACTTCTTCCCGCGGGCGGCCCACCAGGCGCAGCGTGACAAGGCGATGAAGGTCCTGCTGCCCACGATCCGCAAGCTGCAGAAGGACAAGCTCCCGATCCTGCTCACCGGCGACTTCAACGAGATCGCCCCGGCCTTCTGCAAGATCACTGCGAAGACCGCGTTGCGGGCGTCCAACGGTGGCAGCAACAACGGCGGACACTGCATCCTGCCGCCGAAGGCCCGGATCGACTGGATCTTCGGCTCGCTGCAGCCGTTCACCCACACCTTCGCGGATCGCTCGGCGCAGGTGGCCCGCACCACCGACCACGCCGTGGTGTCTGCCCGGTTCGGGACCGGGTAGTCTCCGGGACTCGGAGCACCCCGCGGACGCCATCGGGCGCGCGACGTATCGGACCCGGTCAGGCGAGGAGAGAACGTGAGGCTCATCCGGGCGCGCACGACGCGTGGTCCGATGCGGGTCGACGACGAAGGCCTGCACTTCGGTGAGGCGTTCTCCGGTTCCTTCGACGTCTTCATGGACGACCACCGGGTCTGGTCCTTCGCCACCGACGAGCACCGCACCGTGCGCACGATGGCGTGGCCCAAGCGACTGCGTCGGCTGCTCGACGGCACCGCCGAGGTCCGGATCGTCGCCGGTGACGACGTGCTGTTCGAAGGCACCGTGGTGTTCGGCAGCGGCCAGGGCCGGCCGAGCTTCGTCGACCTGCACGGCATCCCGATCTTCGTCGACAAGTGGGGGCTGATCCAGCGGCCGTTCTCCGGGCGCCGAGAGGCCGGTGTCGTCGACGCCCTCGTCGACGCGTCCCGCGAGGTCCTCACGGTGATGCGCGAGAAGTGCGGCATCGAGGGCTGGATCTCCTTCGGCACCCTGCTCGGCGCGGCCCGCGACGGCGGAGTGATCGGCCACGACTCCGACATCGACCTGTGCTTCCTCAGCGAGCGCGAGACACCGGCCGAGATGACCGCCGAGCTGTGGCGGATCGGCCGGGCGCTGCGCGCGGCCGGACTCCGCGTGCAGCACAAGTCGGCCAGCTTCCTGACCGTGCGGGTCAAGGCCCCCGACGGCGGTCAGGTCGGTCTCGACATCTACACCTGCTTCTACGTCGGCGAGCTGCTGCACGAGACGGCGACCGTCCGCCAGGTGGTGCCGCGCTCGGCGATCCTGCCGCTGGCCGAGCTGCCCTTCGAGGGCCACCTCCTGCCCGCCCCCGCCGATCCCGACACCATGCTCACGGTGTCCTACGGACCGCAGTGGCGCGTCCCCGACCCGTCGTTCCGCCACCTGCCCGGACGCCAGATCACCGAGCGCTTCGACGGCTGGTTCGGCTCGCTGATGAAGGGGCGCCGCGACTGGACGCTGCTCAACACCCGGCTCGCCACGCAGGGCGGAGCGCCGTCCGACTTCGCCCGATGGGTCGCGCCGCAGCTGGACGGCGTCAGCCGGGTGATCGAGGTCGGCAGCGGTCCCGGCCTCGACCTGCCGGCGTACGCCGCCCCGGGCCGCCGTGTGCTCGGGCTCGAGTACGCCCGCCCCCGGGGAGCGGCCGACGCGGACACCGAGGGCGACGCCGACGACGATGAAGAGCAGGAGGCGCTCGAGATCCACACCCGGTCGCTCAACCTCGAGGATCTCCGCGACGTGCTCTCCTACGGCGCGGTGCTGTCGCGCCGTCGGGGCCGTCCGGCCGTGGTCGCGCGGCACCTGCTCGAGGCGCTGACCCCGACGGCCACCGACTCCTTCTTCCGGTTCTGCTCGATGGTGCTGCGTGGAGGCGGCCGCCTCTACCTGGAGGGGGTGGCGAGGACGCCACGCGACAGCCGGGCCTGGCAGGCCGAGCACGAGTCAGGACCGCTCCACTCGCTCGACCCGCACCGCGTGGTGGCTGCGGTGGCCGCCGCCGGAGGGCGTATCGTCTCCCGCGCCGGTTTCGACGAGGCCGCGCGAGCCGCCCGCACAGGTCCCCCCGCCACGTGGCGCATGACCGTGGAGTGGCCAGAGCTCGAGGCGTCAGGGCCATCGGGGAGGAGCAGACGATGACCACCCGCGTGTACCTGCACGTCGGCCCGCCGAAGTCCGGCACCACCTACCTCCAGAGCGTGCTCGAGGCCAACCGAGCGGTGCTCGCCGGGGCGGGAGTCCTGTTGGTGGGCGACCGGCACCTCGACCGGATCCACGCCGCCCTGGCCGTCCGTGAGGACAAGCGCCTCGCTGACCTCCCCGAGACCGCGCGCCACGCCTGGACGACGCTGGTGCGCCAGATCGGGGAATGGCCCGGCGAGTCCGCGGTGCTCAGCTACGAGCTGTTCGCGGCCGCCTCCGCCGAGCAGGCGCAGCGGGCGATCGCCGACCTCGCGGCGTACGACGTACACGTCGTGGTCGGTGCGCGCGACCTCGGACGGGCCGGCGTCTCCGCCTGGCAGGAGCGCCTCAAGTTCGGACTCACCACGCCGCTGGAGAAGTGGGCACCCAAGGACGAGGCGGAGGGCGGCGAGTGGGGCTGGTACACCCTCGACCCCGCCGCCGTGGCCGAGCGCTGGGGGTCGACCCTCCCCGCCGACCACGTGCACGTGGTGACCGCCCCCCAGCCCGGGGCACCGGCGGACGAGCTCTGGCACCGGTTCGCGGAGGCGTGCGGGCTGGGCGACCTGCCGATGGCGCTCGATGTCACCCGCGCCAACGAGTCGCTGGGGGTGGTCCAGGCGGAGCTCCTCCGCCGGACCAACCAGCTGCTGCGTGAGGAGATCCAAGGCAGCCGGCAGCGGTCGGTCTGGATCCGCGACCTGCTCGCCCAGGGAGTGCTGGCACCGCTGGGCCACGAGCCGATCGGCACCACCGAGACCCAGGTGGCGGCGGCGCGCACGACGGCCGAACGCTCGGTCGAGCGGATCCGGGCCGCTGGGTACGTCGTCCACGGCGACCTCGACGACCTGCGGCCGGCCGAGCCGTCTGGCCGGCTCCCCGGTGACGTCGAGGACGCCGAGCTGGTGGAGGCGGCCACCCGCTGCATCACGGCCCTGGTCGTCGAAGCCCGCGACCGCACCGTCGCGGACCGGGCCACCCTTCAGCCGGTCGGCGGCCGGGCCCGCCTCCGCCACCTCGCCGAGCGGGCCACCGCGCCGTACGCCAACCGCCGCGTCCGCCGGCTCACGCTGAGGGTCGAGGAGCTCGAGCGCGAGGTACAGGAGTCGCGCCGGCTGCACCTGCGCGTCGCCACCCTCCAGGACGTCGTGACCGAGCTGCTCCTGGACCCGGCGAAGCAGGACGCCGGGGTCACCGAGAAGGCGTTGCGCAGCTACCGCCGAGGGGCGCTGTGAGACCGCCGCGCGAGCTGGCCCGGGCCGGGGCCCAGGTGGCGCTGCCGACCAGACGCCTGACCCGACGGGTCCGCGAGCTCGAGGTCGCGGTGGCCGAGAACGCTGCCCTCGCCGTACCGCTCGGTGCCCAGGTCGGCCGCCTCGAGGCGGCCCTGGTGCCCGTGCTCGAGGCCGCCCTCGGCCAGGCTGCGGAGCCGGACGATGACGACTGAGCCCGGGCCGCGGGCCGGTCGCCGTCACCCCGAGCTCTCGGTGGTGGTGCCCTGCTTCAACGAGGAGGACTCGCTGCCGGCGCTGGTCGACGTGCTCGCAGACGAGCTACCGAAGATCGCGGCGAGCTACGAGGTGATCCTCGTCGACGACGGCAGCCGCGACCGGACCCTGCCGATGCTGCGCGAGATATCGCGCACCCACCCGGAGTTCCGCTACCTCGCGCTGAGCCGCAACTTCGGCAAGGAGTCCGCGATGCTGGCGGGCCTCAGCCATGCCCGCGGCGACAAGGTCGCGATCATGGACGGCGACCTCCAGCACCCGCCGACGCTGCTGGCGCAGATGCTGCCGCTGCTCGACGGCGACGTGCAGCAGGTCGTCGCGCGCCGTACCCGCGAGAGCGACCCCCCGCTGCGGACCTTCCTCTCCCGGGCCTACTACCGCCTGATCAACCGGCTCATCGACGTCCGGCTCGAGGACGGTGTCGGCGACTTCCGGGTGCTCGACCGTACGGCGGTCAACGCGCTGCTCACCCTGGGCGAGACCAACCGCTTCTCCAAGGGACTGTTCGCCTGGATCGGCTTCGACACCGCGGTGGTCGACTACCAGAACGTCTCCCGGGTGGCCGGCACCACCAAGTGGCGGCTCTCCGACCTCTTCAACTACGGCATCGACGGCGTGGTGTCGTTCAACTACCGGCCGCTGCGGCTCTCCATCTGGTTCGGTGTGCTGGTCACCGCGGTGGCCACGCTCTACGCCCTGTGGGTGCTCGGCTCGGCGATCGTCAGCGGCAACTCGGTGCCCGGCTATGTCACCACGATCTGCGCGGTCACCGGCTTCGGCGGGGTGCAGCTGATCCTGCTCGGCGTGATCGGGGAGTACCTCGGTCGCATCTATGCCGAGGTCAAGCGCCGGCCGTTGTTCCTGCTCAAGGAGACCAGCCCCGGGACCCCGCTGTACGTGACGACGGCGCTCGGCCCCGAGCACGAGGACCGGCTGGCCGCCCACGACCTCCTGGAGGACGAGTGAAGAACCGCTTCGCGGCCACGCCGAGACTGGTGTGGCCCGTGGTGGTGGTCGTCGCGACCGCGGCGTTCGCCACCATCCCGAAGCTCGCGAGCCGCTGGTTCTACCAGCGCGGCGACACCGCTGTGCAGTTCGCGCCGACCTGGTACCACCTGGGCCGGCTGACCCGCGACGGCGTGTTCCCGGCGTGGCTCGACCCGAGCACCTGGGGGGGCGGCAACTACGCCGCGGAGTCGCTGTTCGGCATCTACGACCCGCTCAACATCCCGGTCTGGCTGGCCATGTCGAGCGCGTCGGACCTGATGACGACGATGTTCCTGATCAAGCTCGTCTTCCTGGTCCTGCTGGCCCTCGGCACCTACCTGCTCTGTGTGGACTACGGCGCGCAGCGCTGGGCCGCCGCCGCGCTCGCGGTCGCGCTGCCCTTCGGTGGCTTCACCCTGTTCTGGGACGCCGGGTCGTGGGCCTCCGGGCTGATCGCGTTCGCGTACACGCCGTGGGTCTGGTTCGTGCTGCGCAAGGTTCTGCGTGGCACCGCCAACCCGTTCTGGGGGTTCGTCCTCGGCGTTCTGGCTGTCACGCAGGGCAACCCGTACGGCGTTCTCGCCCTGGTCGTGGTGGGCCTGGCGCTGGTGGTCGAGGGTCTGCTCGACCACGACCTGCCCGGCGTGCTCAAGCTGGTCGGGGCCGGCGTGTGCTCGGCCCTCGTGCTGCCGCTGGTCTACCTGCCCCTGCTCGGCACCAGCAGCCTGACGGTCCGCTCGCTGGGTGCGCTGATCGCCAACACCGGCAAGATGCAGCCGACCTCGGGCGACCTGCTCCAGCTCAGCCTGCCCAGCAGCGTGCCGCCGATCGACGCGATCGTCGGGCCGATGGCGGTGCCCGCCACCTACCTCGCGTGGTTCGTGCTGCCGCTGCTGCCGTGGCTGCGCTGGGGTGCCCTCCGCGGCCGGACCCGCTCGCTGGCCGGCCCGCTGGTGGTCGGGGTCATCTACCTCGCCCTGACCCTCGCGCCCTCCAAGCTGTGGCTGTTCCGCTGGCCGCTGAGGGTCAGCGAGTACCTCTACCTCGCGGTCGCGGTGCTGTTCGCCATCCTCCTCAGCGAGGGCCTGGCCACGACCTGGGCCCGACGGCGGCTGGTCGCCTCGGCGGCCCTCGTCGTCACTCCGGCGTACCTGGCCTGGGCGCAGACCCCCGCCTCCCTGCACCGGATCGTGATCGGCACGGCGCTGGTCGTCGTCCTCACCGGTCTGGCGCTGCTCACCTCCCGGCTGGGCGCGCTCCGCACAGTGGCGCTGGCCTGCGTGTTCATCGTGGGCACCGGACTGGCCGTGGCGACGCAGCTGGCGATGTTCGGGGAGAACAAGAGCTCGCGGGTGTGGCACGTCCCCAGCGACGTCGCCGCCCTGCAGAGCGACTTCTCCGACCGCACCGGCACCGTGATGCAGTTCTCCAACTTCAGCAAGCTCCAGAAGCGTGGCGTCCCGGTGGGGCTGCTGGAGAGGCAGTGGCAGAACTACCTGCCCGGCAGCATGTACGACGTGACCGGTGTGCAGGCGGTCAACCACTACACCGGGATCGGGCTGGTCCGCTTCCAGCGCAGTCTGTGCATGTCCTACGAGGGCTTCACCCAGCCGTGCGGCTACCGCAGCATCTGGCAGTCGCCGGTGCCCGGGCTCCCGCCCCTGGTGGACCTGATGAAGGTGGACACCGTCGTCGCGGGGCCGAGGATGACCCGTGGCGTGACCGTGCCGTCCGGCTGGAGCACCCAGGAGTCCACGCCGCACGTGCTCGTCCTCCACCGTGACAAGCCGCTGCCGTGGTCCGGCAGTCACCTCAGCTTCGTGCCGACCGGGACGACCGTCACCGCCGCCCGGTCCGACGACGTACGCCACGAGCACGCCGACATCTCCGCCACCGGGCAGGGCGGCTCGGTCGTCTTCGCAATGCTCGGCTGGCCGGGCTGGACCGCGACCTTCGACGGGCACTCGGTGCCGGTAGGGCGCACCGCGACCGGCCTGCTGACGGTGACGCTGCCACCGAACTCGGCAGGGCGGCTGGAGCTCACCTTCACGCCGCCAGGTCTGCGGGTAGGAGTGGCCGCCGCTGCGGTCGGTCTGCTGGGTGCGGTGGCGCTCGGCTGGTTCGGCCGGCGACGGCGTCCGCGGGACGACGCGGACGACGAGGTCGGCCAAGACGGCGACGACGGCCGGGCCGAGGTCGATGAGGACGCCGCGCCCGAGGTCGAGACCGCTCCGGCCGCTAGCTCCGGCACCTAGCTCTGGGGCCTGACCCTCGGGACGTGACGCAGGGTGGTCTCGAGCGCGGCCAGCGCCGCCTCGAGCCGGGCCGCGGTGTCCACGGCGTCGGGGTCGGCACCGGGTACGTCGAGCGGGGTCAGCTCGTCGAGGTCGCCCACCACGCGAACCCCGGCACCCCGGATCTGGGCCCGGATGTCCTCGGACTCCTGACGCAGCCAGTCGGGGACCGCGAAGCCGATCGGGTCCTCCGCCCGCCGGTGCTGGGGCATCAGGGCCTGGGCGAGCGCCTTGACGCGGCGCCGGTGGTCCGCGGCCGACAGGTCGAGGGTGCGCAGGTTCAGCTCGCGGACCACCATCGCCGACGCGGCTCCCAGCGGCTCGTTGCCCCGCGGTGCCTCGCGCCAGCTCGCGGGTCCGATGCCGGCGACCTCACGGAACCGGTTCCAGAGGGTCTCCGGGGAGGCCCCCGCCGGCGGCAGGGTCACGACGTACACCTCGCCGGGCGAGAGCGCCTTCGCCCACCGGGTGACGATCCGTCCGGCGTGCTGCTGGCGCCAGAAGCGCCGACCGCCCTCGCCATCGGTGCGGATCGACTCGACGTACTCCGTCCAGGTCCAGGTCTGGCGGTTCTTGATCGTCTCCTGCCACATCGCGGGCACGGTCCGGCCGAGGTCGCGCACCGCGACCACGATCCGCAGGTCCGCGGCGGGAAAGCTCTCGGCGAGCAGCGCGATCCGCTCCGGGCCCAGCGTCGCGAGGCGCCTCATCGAGAGGACGGCGGTGCCCGGATGGTCGTCGGTCTCCTCGCGCAGCGACTCCCACGAGCCCGGCTGACGATCCTCGGCGTCGGCGAAGTCGGCGGCGGCGTTGGCGTGGCGGCGCCGGTCCGGCCCGGGGAACAGCACGCCCTGCGCGGCCAGCTGCTCCCGATTGGCGTCGAGGCGACCCTGGAGGAACGTCGTACCGGACTTCATCAGGCCGATGTGCACCACCACCCGCTCGGCCATGCATGCCCTCGTTCTCGTCGTCCCGGTCACCTGTGGGGCCACAGTCTGCCAGTCGGCCGGGGTGGACCCTCGGAACGAACAAGTCACATTCGTTTCCCTGCCGTGGACCCGCGCGGACATACTGATGGCCCCCCATCCCCTCGACGGAAGGACCCGCCACGCCATGGGCCGCCTCTGCCAGACCGACGGTCTCACCGATGACCAGACGGAGATCCTGAAGGCGGTCCGCAGCTTCGTCGAGCGCGAGATCCTGCCGGTCGCCACCGAGCTCGAGCACGCCGACGAGTACCCCACCGAGATCGTGGAGGGGCTCAAGGAGCTCGGCATCTTCGGGCTGATGATCCCCGAGGAGTACGACGGGCTGGGCGAGTCGCTGCTCACCTACGCGCTCGCGGTCGAGGAGATCGCCCGCGGCTGGATGAGCGTCAGCGGCATCATCAACACCCACTTCATCGTCGCGTACATGCTGCTGCAGCACGGCACCGAGGAGCAGAAGCAGAAGTACCTGCCGCGGATGGCCACCGGCGAGGTGCGCGGTGCGTTCTCGATGAGTGAGCCAGGCTGCGGCTCCGACGTCGCGGCGATCACCACCAAGGCCGTGGTCTCGACAGGCTCGAGCGACGATGACTCCTACGAGATCACCGGCCAGAAGATGTGGCTGACCAACGGCGGCTCGGCGAACCTGGTCGCGGTGCTGGTCAAGACCGACGAGGGCGCCGACTCGGTCTACCGGAACATGACGACGTTCCTGGTGGAGAAGGAGGTCGGCTTCGGAGAGACGGCCCAGGGCGTCACCATCCCCGGCAAGATCGAGAAGATGGGCTACAAGGGCGTCGACACCACCGAGATGATCCTCGAGGGTCACCGGATCTCGGCCGACCAGATCCTCGGCGGCGAGCCCGGCAAGGGCTTCTACCAGATGATGGACGGCGTCGAGGTCGGCCGCGTCAACGTCGCGGCCCGCGGCTGCGGGGTGGCGAACCGCGCCTTCGAGCTCGGCGTCTCCTACGCCCAGCAGCGCGAGACCTTCGGCAAGAAGATCGCCGAGCACCAGGCGGTGCTGTTCCGGCTCGCGGAGATGGCGACCAAGATCGAGGCCGCGCACCAGATGATGGTCAAGGCCGCCCGCACCAAGGACAAGGGCGAGCGCAACGACCTCGAGGCCGGTATGGCCAAGTACCTCGCGAGCGAGTACTGCTCCCAGGTCGTCGAGGACTCCTTCCGGATCCACGGCGGCTACGGCTTCTCCAAGGAGTACGAGATCGAGCGCCTCTACCGCGAGGCGCCGATGCTGCTGATCGGCGAGGGGACTGCCGACATCCAGCGGATGATCATCGGCCGCCGGTTGCTGGAGGACTACAAGCTCTGAGCGCCGCACGATGACTCACCCGCAGTCGGTCTACGTCCGCAACCAGGCGCGCGCCTGTCGCGAGCTCGGCTCACCGATGTACGGCGAGCTGCTGGACCAGGTGGCCGGCGACCTGGACGCCGGTGGGCCCACGGCGACGGTCCTGCGCGGCCACGAGTCGGACTCCGGACCGTCGGGGCTCGCCCTGCGGCTGCTGGGCAGCGTGCACCGGCTCGTGCTCGAGCGACGCGCGGGTGCTCTCGCCGCCTTCTACCCGAGCGTGGGCGGGACGTGGAGCAGCGACGGCTGGCCGGTGTTCCGCAGCCTGCTCCTTGACCAGCCGGACGCGGTGCGGGAGTGGCTCGACCGACCGCCGCAGACCAACGAGGTGGGTCGCGCGGCCGCCCTGATGGCGGGGCTGCTCGAGCTCGGGTCGCGGCATCCGCTGCCGGTCCGGCTCGCCGAGATCGGCTCCTCCGCCGGGCTCAACCTCCTCCTCGACCGGTTCCGCTACGTCGACGACCAGGGCTCCGTGGGCCCGCTGGACTCACCGGTCGTGCTCGACCCGGCCTGGACGGGCCGGCCCCTGTTGTCGCCGGTGCCGCCGACGATCGTCGAACGATGGGGGAGCGACCTGCGGCCGGTGGACGTGCGGACCACCGAGGGCCGGCTGGTCCTCACCTCGTACGTCTGGCCCGACCAGGTGCACCGGCTGGAGCGGCTACGTGGCGCCTTCGCCCTCGCCGACCAGACGCCGTACGTCGTACGCGAGCAGTCGGCCGCGGACGTCGTCGACGAGCTCGTGGTCCGGCCCGGCACCCTCACCGTGCTCTGGCACTCCGTCATGTGGCAGTACGTCGAGAAGGCCCAGCAGGAGCGCATCACCGCGCGGCTCGAGGAGCTCGGCCGGACCGCGACCGAGGATGCCCCCCTCGTGCACCTGTACGCCGAGCCGGTTCGGCGCACGGCGGGGGACCACCACCGGTTCTGGGTCTGTGCCCACACCTGGCCCGGCTCCGGCGAGCGCGAGTTCCTGGGCCGGATGGCGGCGCACGGGCTCCCTGTCATCTGGGAATGAGGGCGCATCGTCGGTCGAGCGAAGCCGAGACCACGCTTGCTCCCGCCCCTACGCTGGCTCTGCGTCCGCAGCCGCGGGCGACACGGACCACGCAGTCACGGAGGGCCTCATGTTGGTGGTGACCAGCAACGACATCCCCGGGTGGGAGATCAGGCAGGTGTGCGGGGAGGTGTTCGGGCTGACCGTGCGCTCCCGTAACGCGTTCTCGCAGATGGGCGCGGGCTTCAAGTCGCTCGTCGGCGGCGAGCTCAAGGGCATGACGTCCAACCTGGTGAACAGCCGCAACGAGGTGATGGGCCGGATGATCGACGAGGCCCGCAACCGCGGCGCGAACGCGGTCACCGCGATGCGCTTCGACACCTCCGAGATGGGCGACACCTGGACCGAGATCTGCGCCTATGGCACGGCCGTCGTCGCCGTACCGGTCACCGACGCGGCCCGGGAGACCGCCCAGCGGCTCGGCTACGGCCAGGCTCCGGCGCCCCAGCCGGCTCCGGTCGGCTCGGACCCGTACGGCGGCGGGCAGCCCCTGCAGTAGCGGCGAACTCCCTCGACCCCGCCACCGGGCGGGTGGCATGGTGGGTGGCATGACTGAGGACAACGACGCCCACGACGACCTCGCCGACATGAAGGCCAAGATGCGCGAGGCCCTCGACCGCAAGAACGCCAAGGCGAAGGGCGTCCAGGAGGACGCTCCGCTCAAGGAGAAGGCGCACGGCTCCGAGGTCGTCGGTGGTGGCCCGAAGATGCACCGCCGCAAGGCCGGCGGGGGTGGCTCCTGAGGCCGGTCAGCGCGACCGGGACAGATGGAGGTTGACCCGCCACCCTGCCCAGAGCAGCGCGCCGATCGGGATCGGTAGCCAGAAGGCGATCAGCCGGTAGAGCAGGGTGCCGACCACGGCCTGGTCGGGGGTCACCCCGATGAGGACCAGCAGCGTGGTCATCCCGGACTCGACGAACCCGAGCCCGCCCGGGGTGAGTGGGATCAGCGCCAGCGCCTGGGCGACGGCGTACACCATCATCACCTGCGACGGACGGGCGTGAGCGCCCAGCGCGGTCAACGCGGCGACCAGTGCGGCGAAGTCGAACATCCGGTTGGCGGCCGCGGCGACCAGGGCCCGGGTCCGGCGCCCCTCGAACGACGTCGCGACGCTGTCGCGGGCGTTGATGAGGGCCCGCGAGGCCGAGTCGGGGGTGACGCCTGACTTGACGAGATGGATCGCCCGCCCGGCGAGGCGACCGACCGCGGACACGAACGGCGTCCAGACGAGGATGGTGACGCCGAGCGCCACGATCACCACGCCCACGACCAGTGACACGACGAGCCCGAGCTCGAGCTGTCGGGCCGGTGGTGGACCGATCAGCAGGGCGGGGATGGTGAGGATGGGCAGCAGCAGGAGGACGCCGGTGGTGAGAAGGCCCATGGCTGTCATCGCCGATGCGACGGCGGCCGGTGGCTCGCCGGCGTCGATGAGGACCTTGGCCTGGACGACGCCGGCGGTCGCCGGGCCGCCCGGGACGATCTTGCCGGCGGCGTTGCCCGCCAGGTGAGCCGTCGCCGCGGTCCCCCAGGCGATCGTCGTGTAGCCCTCACCCGGGCCCACGGGGCGACGGAGAGCCAGTCGGGTCAGCCACCACATCGACGCGAGACTGCCGCCGACGAGAGCGACCAGGACAGCGAACCACCACAGCTCGACGTCACGCAGCCGGGGGAAGGACCCGAACAGAGCGAGTAGTCCGGGAGCGACGATGTAGAGGCCGAACGCGGTCGCCACCAGGCTGACCGTGCGAACGCCCCACCGCCGCACGAGACGTGACATCACCGAACTCGCCGACATCGCCGCACGCAGGCCCTTTCCTTCGGATCCACCGGTCGACGCCTGTCGGCGAACCAGCCGTGGTGCGCGTCACGCTACTCGCCGGGGGTCAGTCGAGGCGGTAGGGACCCGGCCCTGGGACCCACGCCGTGCCCGTCTCGGTCTGGTAGGCCTCGACGGCCGCTCGCACCGACGGGTGGTAGCGACTCGGGTCGAGGGCGTCGATCGGCTCGTAGCGCTCGATCTTGTGGCGCACGGCGTCCTTGAGCTCGGCGAACATCAGCCGGGTACCGCCCTCGGTCAGCTCCCGGTCGAGGTCGGCGAGCATGTCCGCCGCCGTCGTGTCGATGTCGGTGATCGGCTCGGCGGCGACCACCAGCCAACGAGGCCGCGGGGTGACCCGGGCCAGCCGTCGTACCTGCTCACGGAACGCGCGCGCGTTCACGAAGAGCAGGGGCGCGTCGAACCGGTAGAGGGCCAGCCCGGGCAGGTGCTCGATCTCCGTGTGGAACGACACGTCGTGGAAGCCGTAGACCTCGTCGGAGCGCCCGAGCACGGCCTGGTGGGGCCACCACGAGCGGCGGAACACATTGAGGATCGACAACGCCACCGCGATGCCGATGCCCGGCAGCACTCCGAGCAGTGCGACACCGAGGAACGCGGCGACGGCGAGGATGAACTCCGAGGTCCGCAGTCGGCGCAGCCTGGCCAACCCCGGCAGATCGGCCAGCGACAGCGACGCCGCGATCACGATCGCGGCCAGGGCGGGCTGTGGGAGGTTCCGCAGCAGACCGGGCGCGAACAGCAGCATCCCGACCACGCCTGCGGCCCCGACCAGGGTGGTCAGGGGGCTCCGAGCGCCGTTCTGCACCGCCACGGCGGTGCGCGACCCACTCGTGGAGACCGGGAACCCCTGGAAGAGCCCGGCCGCCAGGCTGGCAGCACCGACCCCGACCATCTCCCGGCTGCCGTCGACCTCGGCTCCCGCCCGAGCGGCGAACACACTGGCGGTCGAGATGGTGTCGGTCAGGGACACCACGGCGATCCCGATCGCTCCTGCCATGAGGAGGGGCAGGTCGTGGAGTGGGACCGTCGGGAGGGTCAGCGGCGGGAAGCCCTGCGGCATCACCCCGACCACGTCGACACCGTGGCTGGTGAGGTCGAACACGCGCACTGCCACGATCGCCAGGATCACGGCCACCAGCACGCCCGGAACCATCGGCACCCATCGTTGGATCAGCAGGATGAGCGCCAGGCAGGCTGCGCCGAGGACGGCCGCCACCGCGACCACGTCGCCGTCGGAGACCCCACGGGCGAACGCCGTGGCCTCGGGCAGCAGGCCGTCGGCGTCGACGGAGAAGCCACAGAGCTTGGGCAGCTGGCTGACCAGGATCGTCAGCGCCAGCCCGTTCATGTATCCCAGCTGTGTCGGGCGCGACAGGAGGTCCGCGACGAAGCCGAACCGCAACAACCCCGCGACCACGGTGAGCGCGCCGACGAGCAGCGCCAGCACCGACGCGTAGGCGACCGCCTCTTCCGGGTTGCTGCCCGGCAGAAGCAACGGCGAGATCGTCGCCGCGATCACCGGGCCCAGGGACGAGTCCGGCCCGAGGACGAGGACCCGTGACGGTCCGAACAGCGCATACGCCAGCAGCCCGACCGAGGTGGTGTAGAGGCCGGTGATCGGCGGGAGCCCGGCGAGCTCGGCGTACGCCATGCCCTGGGGCACGAGCAGGGTCACCAGAACCAGCCCGGCGACGGCGTCATGTCGCAGCCACGCCCGTGGGTAGTGGTGGAGGTGGTCGAGGCCGGGAAAGGCGCGCACGGGGGCCGGCTCAGCCTGCGGGCCAGCCCGCGCCGGGGACCTCGACCGGCTGTCGGAGGACCTGCCCGTCCCACTCGGTGTGGGTCATCAGACCGGCCGCGCCCGGCCACACCGCCGCGACGACGTACAGGGCGGGCGTGGCGTTGCCGCCGAGCATGCAGGCGAAGCCGCCGCGGTCGAGGTCGACGGTGTCGAGCACCTCGCCGCCCTCGGCGACGCGCTCGCAGACCTGGTGGGGCACGTCGGCGTACCAGGCGGCGCCGCGGGCATCGAGACAGATGCCGTCGGGGTTGTGGTCGCCGAGGTCGGCCCAGACCCGGCGGTCCGACAGCGAGCCGTCGCCTCCGATCGTGAAGCCGACCAGGTGGTGGCGGTAGGAGTCGGCCACCACCAGGGTGTCGCCGTCCGCGGTGACGGCCATGCCGTTGGGGAACGCGAGATCCTCGGCGACGACCCGGACCTCGCGGTCGGAGGTCACGAGGCCGACGCGCCCCGGCTGCACGTCACCCTCGGGTGGCCCGGCGGCGAAGTCGAAGTTCGGGCTGTTCACGAAGATGCGGCCGAGGCCGTCGACCACGACGTCGTTGCAGCCGTACGACGACAGCGGCGCCAGGTCGGCGTACGGCACGAGCCTGCCGTCGCTCTCGAGCGTGAGCAGCGCCCGCTCGGCGTTGGAGACCAGCACCAGTCGCCCGTCGGGCAGGAAGTCGAAGCACATCGGCAGCGACCGGTGCTCGACCACGACCTCGGTGGCCCCCGTGTCGTTGACCGCGACGATCTGCCCGCCGGTCCAGTCGCTGAACCACAGCCGGCCCTCGTGCCACCGGGGCGACTCGACCAGGCCGTAGCCGGTGCACAGGACGTCCATGACGGCATGCTCCCACCAAGCAGGCGAGCGCGCGTCAGACGCCTGCCGTGGGCCGGGTGGCGTGCGGGGGCCTCCCTCGTCCGTCGGGACGTAGGGCTCGAGATGGTCGAGGTCGCAGGCACGGGCGTCGCGAGCACACCACGGAAAGACGCAGTGCTCGTCGCGGAGGACCACCACATCGCGCATCCAGGGCGGCGGGTCGTGCTCGTCGACGGCATCGTCGCGCCGGAGGTCGAGCACAGGCACGACCGTCACCCGCGACCGGCCGAGCCACTCCGCGATCCGGGCGATCGTCGCCGGCCCCAGCCGCTCCGCCCGGCCCACGGCCGACGCGCGTGGAGGGTCGTCGCGCAGGTCGGCTCCGGTGAGGTGGAGGTACAGACGAGTCTTGGCCGGGCTGGGCCGGCGAACCGGCTCGGACGCGCCCCCACGAGCGAGGTCGAGCAGCCCCTGGGCGTCGGCGATCACGCCGAGCGCCTTGGCCTTACGGGCACCGATGTCGCCTGGGTCACCGAGAGCGGCGAGGTGGGCGGCGTGGTCGCAGACCAGGTCGTAGAAGCGGGTCAGGTCGAGGGTGTCGCCGATGGCCTCGAGATGGCTGGTGCCGGCCCAGGTGCCGTCGGTGGGATGGGTGAGGGTGACGTCCCACGTGTCGAGTCCGCGTCGTTCGGCCGCCGCATGCGCCTCGGGGTCGAACATCGCGGCCTGGGCGACGGCCTGCTCGAGCATCCGCGAGCCGCCGGTGCCGAGGCGACCCGCGAGACGGAGGTCGACGTGAGCCGCAGCCTCACGGCACAGGTCGCCGCGCCGGTGTCTGCCGTCGCCGGGTGGAGCACGCACCACTGCAGGGCGAGCTCGAGCTTGCCGCGGGCGGCGATGCGCTCCGCTCGCTCGGCACCGGTGACGCGCGCCAGCAGCTCCGCCCGCCCGAGGTCGTCCACCTCGGCCGTCGTGCTTGTGGCGATCACCGTCATGAGTCGATCCAAGCACCGACCACCGACACTCCACCTCGCCGAATCCCCAGTCTCCACAGGGGATCCGCGACGCCCGAACCTTCCGGTGACCGTGGTCTCGACAGGCTCGACCGACGGTGCCAGGGCCGCCGGGAATTGGTGGATCTCGACAGGCTCGACCGACGGTGCCAGGGCCGCCGGGAAGTGGTGGGTCTCGACAGGCTCGACCCACGGTGGCGGCTGCGCCGGTGACCCGGTGGTCTCGACAGGCTCGACCGACGGTCGACGCCCGCGCCCCCCGGTGATCGGACAGGCGCTGCGTCTGCGGCAGGATGGCGGCCATGCAGTTCGGACGCAGCTACGAGGAGTTCGAGGTCGGCGCGACGTACCGGCACTGGCCCGGCAAGACGGTGACCGAGGCGGACGACCACCTGTTCTGCCTGCTCACCATGAACCACCACCCGCTGCACCTCGACGCCCATTACGCCGAGGAGACCACGCAGTTCGGCAAGAACGTCGTGGTCGGCAACTACGTCTACTCGATCCTGCTCGGGATGAGCGTGCCCGATGTCTCCGGCAAGGCCATCGCGAACCTCGAGATCGAGTCGCTGCGCCACGTGGCGCCGACCTTCCACGGCGACACCCTCTACGGCGAGACCACCGTGCTCGACAAGTGGGAGTCGAAGAGCAAGGACGACCGCGGCGTCGTCCACGTCGAGACGATCGGCTACAACCAGGACGGCAAGGTCGTGTGCATCTTTCGCCGCAAGGTGATGGTGCCGAAGAACAGCTACCTCGAGGCCCGTGGCGGCGAGCAGCCCGGCCGTCCGGTGCCCCAGCCGGACAAGAACTGGCCGGGACCCGCCCAGCCGTAGCCCCCGCGCGCGACCGTTTGTCCCGCCGTACGGCGGGAACGGTGTTCGGATGACCGCTTCTCGGACCGATGTCAGCGCGCGCCCCGACCGCTCGGACACCGGCTTCTTCGGTCAGCCGACGGTGCTGGCCAACCTCTTCGGGGTCGAGCTGTGGGAGCGGTTCAGCTTCTACGGCATGCAGGGCATCCTGCTGATCTACCTGTACTACTCCACCGCGCAGGGCGGTCTCGGGATCAGCGAGGCCACCGCCACCAGCATCGTCGGCGCCTATGGCGGCGCGGTCTACTTCGCGACCATCCTCGGTGCCTGGATCGCCGACCGCCTGATCGGGCCGGAGCGCACGCTGTTCTACGCAGCAGTGGTCGTGATGTTCGGCCACATCGGCCTTGCCCTGCTGCCGGGCCTGGTCGGCGTCGGAGTGGGGCTGGGCCTGATCGCGCTGGGCAGTGGCGGCGTCAAGGCGAACGCCACGTCGCTGGTCGGCTCGCTGTACGACGAGCACGACGAGCGCCGCGACGCCGGCTTCACGATCTTCTACATGGGCATCAATCTCGGTGCCTTCGTCGGCCCGCTGCTCACCGGCCTGTTCCAGAAGCACTGGGGCTTCCACGCCGGCTTCGCGCTCGCGGCGGTCGGCATGGCCGCCGGGCTGGTGCAGTACACGCTCGGTCGCAGCAAGCTGCCGGAGAGCACCCACGACGTCGTCGACCCGCTGCCCGCGAACCGGCGGCTCCCGTACGCCGGGGCCTTGCTCGGCCTGGTCGTCCTGGTCGTGGTGCTCTGCCTGACCCACGTGATCACTGCGCCGCGGCTCGCCACGATCGTGATCTGGGTCAGCCTGCTGGCGGCCATCGCCTACTTCGCGGTGATCCTGTCCAACCACGACCTCGAGCCCACGGAGCGGTCGCGGGTGCTGGCGTTCATCCCGATGTTCGTGTGCAGCGCGGTCTTCTGGTCGCTCTACCAGCAGCAGTTCACCGTGGTCACGATCTACTCCGACCAGCGGCTCGACCGCAACCTGTTCGGCTGGGAGATGCCCGTGTCGTGGGTGCAGTCGATCAACCCGGTCTTCATCATCGTGCTGGCCAGTGCCTTCGCGGCGCTGTGGACCAAGCTCGGCGACCGACAGCCGCGCACCCCGGTGAAGTTCGGGCTCGCGACCATCCTGATGGGCGTCGCCTTCTGGATGTTCCTGCTGATGCCGAGTGGCAAGAACTCAGTGCCCCTGCTGGGTCTCGCCGCGATCCTGCTGGTCTTCACCGTCGCCGAGCTGCTCATCTCGCCAGTCGGCCTGTCGCTCTCCACCAAGCTCGCACCCCGGCTCTTCCACACCCAGATGGTGGCGCTGTTCTTCCTCTCGGTCGGGCTCGGTACGGCGATGTCGGGCAAGCTCGCGGAGTACTACAAGCCGGACGACGAGACGCCGTTCTTCCTCTGGATCGGGCTGGCCGCCGTCCTGACCGGCGTGGTGATGCTGGCGCTGACCCGGCCGATCAGCCGGATGATGAAGGGCGTGCGCTGACCGCGTCGACCGGCGCGAAACCGCGGGCCAGCGGCAGGATCCCCAGCACCAGCACCATCGGTACGGCGAAGCCGATCCGGAGGTTGCCCGCGCCGGCGAGGCCGGTCATCACCGCGCCGAGCAGTGAGCCTGCGTAGTTGAACTGGTTGAAGCGCCCGATCACCGCGTCCACCCGGGCATGGCGCACCACCGGGTCGGGCTCGTCGGACCCGGCGATCCGCGCTGCGGCGGAGAAGCTGAGCGGCGCGACGACCGCGACGCCGCCGCCCATCACGGTGAAGCCGAGCACCGCCACCGGCCACACCGGCGCGAACACGGTGATCACCAGACCGAAGAAGGCGACCACGGTGCCGACGCGTAACACCCTCACCGCGCCGTACCGCGCGACCAGGCTGTCGCCGGAGAGCCGGACGGTGCCGCTGGCGAGCAGGTAGGGGAAGACCGCCAGGGCGACCAGGTTGGACGGAGTGTCGAAGACGTGGTCGAGGTACTGCGGTCCCCAGGTGAAGGCGGCGGTGTCGACCATGTAGAAGAGGACCATCGCCAGGCCGACCATGATGATCGGCCGCCACGGCACCTGCACTGTGCTGGCCGCGACCACTGACTGCTCGGCGCGACGCAGGTACGGCGCGAAGGTCAGCGTCAGCGGCAGCACGGCCACCACCGCGACCACGGACAGCGGCAGGTGCCCGGTGGCGAGGGCGAACGCCGACCCCAGCAGGCCGCCGAGGGTCCAGGCCCCGTGGAACGACGGCAGGATCGGCCGGTCGTAGAGGTGCTCGAGAGCGACGGCCTGCATGTTGGTGGTGGCGTCCACGGCGCCCAGCGCGACGCCGTAGATCGCCATCGACGCCATGAACACGCCGCGGTCGGGGGCGAAGGCGAAGATCGGGACCGCGACGGCGATCCCGATCAGCCCGGCCCGCAGGATGACCGCGCTGTCGACGCGCTTGCAGGCGGTCTCCGCGAGCACCGAGCCGAGCCCCGCGAGCAGCACCATCATCAGCAGCAGCAGGGAGAGGGTCGTGTCGCTGTAGCCCCACTTGTCCTGCACGGTGGGCAGGCGGGTGGTCAGGCTGATGAACACGAAGCCCTGGGTGAAGAACGCGCCCGCGGCCGCGCGTCGCTGCCGGGTGAGGACCGGCAGGCTGAGGTCCGGGGTCGTCGCCATGGGCCGCATCGTGGCACGCCTCCGGCCGCTGGGTCATCGACGGGGCCAAGATGGCCCCCATGCAAGCGAACGGGGAGGGCGACGAGGTCTGGCTGGTCCGGCACGGTGAAACCGAGTGGAGCCGCGACGGCCGGCACACCTCCACCACCGATCTGCCGCTGACCCCCGACGGCGAGCGGGTGGCCGCCGGCGTGCGGGACCGCCTGGACGACGACCGGTTCTCGCTGGTGCTCACCTCGCCGCGGCTCCGGGCCAGGGAGACCGCGCGGCTCGCCGGCCATGGCGACGCCGAGGTGGACGACGACCTCGCCGAGTGGGACTACGGCGACCTCGAGGGCGAGACGACCGAGCAGATCCGGGAGACCTACCCCGACTGGACGATCTGGACCGGGCCGGTGCCCGGCGGTGAGGACGCGGCCGCGGTCGCGGCCCGCCTCGACCGGGTGGTCGCGCGCTGTCGCGCCGCCGACGGGCGCGTCCTGGTCTTCGGGCACGGCCACTCGCTGCGGGCGTTCGCCGCCCGCTGGCTCGAGCTGCCGGTCACCGACGGCCGGCACCTGAAGCTCGACACCGCGACCGTCTCGGTGCTCGGCTGGGAGCGCGAGACGCCGGTGGTCCTCCGCTGGAACTCCTGAGCCGCCCTTGACCGGCCGAGCCCCGGCCACGACGGTGGAGCCATGCCGCTCCAGGTCGAGTGCCCCCGCTGCCCGCTGCCGGTGGGCCCTCTCGGCGACAGTGGCTGGTCCTGCCCGGAGCACGGCGTGACGACACCGCTGCTGCGGCCGGACGCTGCGTCGTACGACGGGTTCGTCGAGGCCCTGGTCGCGGCCGGTGACGTCCCGACGTACCTGCCCTGGCCGATGAGCCCGGGCTGGACGGTCAGCGACTTCGCTGTGGTGGGCGACCAGGGACGCGGTCGCGCCACCCTGACCTGCAGCTCGGGCACGAGCGCCCTCGACGGACCGGTGGACGTGTTCGTGGTCAGCGAGGAGTCCGGGGTCGGGTTGGGTGCCCGCTGCGCCGGCTCGCCGCACCTCGACCCCGGCCCCGAGCTCGGCGTCGGGCGCCCGCCGGTGCGGGTGCGGATCGGTAGCCAGTCGGTGCCACTGTGGTCGGTCTCCACCTCGTCCTCCGACGTCGAGCTCGACCGCTCGGTGTTCGCCGGCGAGGCCGGCGGACGGTGGCTGTGGGTCGTCCTCCGCCCGGCCTCGGCGATGTTGCTGCTGCGCGACGACTGGATCCTGCGCGACGCCTCGGGGATCGGCCCGCCCCTCGTCGAGCTCTCGTTCGGAGGGCCGCGGCCGACCTGGTGACACCGTCCCGACTGTTGTCCGACAATCCTGGTGAGGGGAAATCACAGGTCACTGGGGACGACCGACCCTGCCTCGTCTCCGCGCTCGCTCCTAGCCTCAGAACTGCCGGACCCTTCCCGGTGCGGCAGTGCTGAAGGAGCCACTGGCGGCGTACGCCGGGGTGCCCTGACGACGGCTAGGCGATCGCGCCCGACGCCCTACGGACCCACGTTGGTCGCTGGATCGTGCTTCCCGCGCGTTGCACAGGCGAGCAACGTGTGTCTGGAGGTACGGACGGCCCGGTCCGGGTGCGCGATCAGCGGCGGCCGAGCGACTGGAAGCGCTGGAGGACCCTGGTCGGCACGTGCCGGCTCACGCTCGCGATCACCTTGTAGCGCTTGCTCGGGATGGACAGGCTCTTGCCGGCGTCCCAGTCGGCGAGCGCGTCGTCGACGACCCGCTCGACGTCGAGCCAGAGCGGGCGGGGCACGGACTCGCGGGCGACGTCCATGCGTTCGTGGAACTCGGTGCGAGTGAAGCCGGGGCAGAGCGTCATCACGTGGACGCCCTGCGCGCCGTACTCCTGGGAGGCCCAGGCGCCGAACGTCGTGACCCAGGCCTTGGCCGCGCTGTAGCTGCCGCGCGGCTGGAACGCCGCGACGCTCGCGACGTTGAGGATGCCGCCCGACCCGCGCGCCGTCATCGGGCCGAGGGCGGCGTGGGTCAGCCGCATCACGGCCACCACCAGGATGTCGAGGGCGGCCTGCTCCTGGTCGATGGAGTTGTGGAGGAAGCGTCGTTTGAGCCCGAAGCCGGCGTTGTTGACCAGCAAGTCCACCGGCCGGGACTCGTCGGTGAGACGGTCCTCGACCAGCGCCATCCCGGCGCGATCGGACAGGTCGGCGACCAGCACCTCGCTCGTCGCCTGGTAGGTGCGGGCGAGCTCGTCGGCCAGGGCCTGGAGGCGGTCGCGGTCGCGCGCCACCAGCACCAGGTCGTAGCCACGTGCGGCCAGCCGGAGCGCGAAGACGCGCCCGATCCCGGCAGTGGGTCCGGTGACGAGGGCGACGGGTCGGAAATCGGCCGGTGACATGCGGCACAGCAAACCCGCGGTTGCCCACGCAGAGCAAGTCGGTCCGGCATGATGGTCTCGATGAGCACCACACTTGCGGTCGCCAACCAGAAGGGCGGCGTGGCCAAGACGACCTCGGTCGCCTCGATCGGTGCCGCGCTGGTCGAGCTGGGCCAGTCGGTCCTGCTCGTCGACCTCGACCCCCAGGCCTGCCTCACCTTCTCGCTGGGCATCGACCCCGAGGATCTCGAGCTGTCGGTGCACCACGTCCTGACCAAGGGCCTCGACCCGGCGGAGGTCGTGCTCGCGACCGACGACGGCGTCGACCTGATGCCGGCCACCATCGAGCTGGCTCGGGCCGAGGCCGACCTGTTGACCCGCACCGGGCGCGAGCACGTGCTCAAGGGCGCCCTCGAGGACCTCGCCGGCACCACGACGTACGACTGGGTGCTCCTCGACTGTCCGCCCTCGCTGGGCGTGCTCACCGTTGCGGCGCTGACAGCGGCGGACGGCGTGCTGATCCCGCTGCAGTGCGAGACGCTGTCGCACCGGGGCGTCGGGCAGCTGCTCGACACCGTGCACGACGTACGCCGGTTCACCAACCGCGACCTCGAGGTCTGGGGCGTGCTGCCGACGCTGTACGACGGGCGCACCAACCACGCGCGGACGGTGCTGGAGACGATCTCCGACACCTACGACCTCGAGGTGATCGGCCCGCCGATCCCGAAGACCATCAAGTTCGCCGAGGCCCCCGCTGCCGGGCGGTCGATCCTGGCCACCAGCCGCAGCAGCAAGGGCGCGCGTGCCTACCGCGAGGTGGCCGAGACCCTGCTGGAGCGCAGCAAGCGCGGCGCCGGCGAGGCGGCCCGATGAGCAACCACCGCCGCGAGGTCAAGCCCCGCTACGGACGCATCGCGGCCCTGGCGTCGGCGCTGACCGTCACGGTCGTCGCGGCACTCGCCGGGATGGGCGTCCTCACCTCCGGTACGGCGACCGCCGGCGCGGAGGCCGGGAAGGCGACCCCGCCGAGCAGCGCGACGACCCCTGACACCACCACGACCCTCGAGCAGCCGGTCACCTCGACCGGCGTCACCACCGGTGAGTCGGCGACCCGCGGTCAGGCCGGCGCCGGAGCCGACGTGGCGGTCCCGGCCGCGAGCGGCACGGGTCGTCGGATCGTCTTCAGCCAGGGTCTCCAGCACGTGTGGCTGGTCGGCACCAACGAGGCGGTCAAGCGCAGCTATCCGGTCTCCGGCAGCGTGACCGACAACCTGCAGCCCGGCAGCTACTCGGTCTACTCCCGGTCGCGCTGGGCCACCGGCGTCGAGGACTCCGGGGTGATGCAGTACTTCGTGCGCTTCACCCAGGGCCCGACCGGAGCCGCGATCGGCTTCCACACGATCCCGACCCAGAACGGCGTACCGCTCCAGACGACCGCGCAGCTGGGCACGGCGGAGTCGCACGGCTGCATCCGGCAGCGCACGCCCGACGCGATCGCGCTGTGGAACTACGCGCCGGTCGGCACCAAGGTCGTCGTCGTCGCCTGAGCGACGGACTCGGAGATCAGGCCTGGCCGGACGTGCCGGGGCTGCGGCGACGGCGGCGCCGGCGGGACTGACCGGCAGGACGCTCGGCACCATCGGTGGCGGCCGGTGCAGCCGTCGTCGACGCGGCATCGCCGGCCGCGACCTGCTGGCCACCGCGGGTGCGCGCGCGCGACCGGTTGCGTGGCGGGCGGTCACCCGAGCGCGCCGGCCGGCCGTCGTCCTTGCGGGGCTTGGGCTCGACCGGGGCGGGGTCGACGATCCGGCCCTTGGTGCCGGCCGGGATGCCGAGGTCGTGGAAGAGGTGCTCGGAGGTCGAGTAGGTCTCCTCCGGCTCGTCGAAGGGTAGGTCGAGCGCCTTGTTGATCATCTTCCAGCGGTGCAGGTCGGCCCAGTCCACGAACGTCACCGCGATGCCGGTGGCGCCGGCGCGGCCGGTGCGGCCGATCCGGTGGATGTAGGTCTTCTCGTCCTCGGGACAGGTGTAGTTGATGACGTGGGAGACGCCCTGCACGTCGATGCCGCGGGCGGCGACGTCGGTCGCGACGAGCACGCGGTACTTGTTGTCGCGGAACTTGGTGAGCGCCTTCTCGCGCGCCACCTGGGCCATGTCGCCGTGGAGGGGTGAGGCGCTGAAGCCACGCTCCGCGAGGTCCTCGGCGATCCGCTGGGCCTGCCGCTTGGTGCGGGTGAAGACGATGATCTTCTCGGCGTCCTCGGCCTGCAGGATCCGGCCGATGATCTCGGGCTTGTCGAGGTCGTGGGCCTGGAAGATGAACTGCGCGGTCGCCGGCACCAGCTGGGTGTCGTACGACGACTCGGCCCGGATGTTCATCGGGTGCCGCATGTGGGTGCGGGCCAGGGCCACGATCGCGCCGGGCATGGTGGCCGAGAACAGCATCGTCTGCCGGGTCTCGGGGGTCATGCTGAGCAGCTTCTCGACGTCGGGCAGGAAGCCCAGGTCGAGCATCTCGTCGGCCTCGTCGAGGACCAGCGCGTGGACGTGGGAGATGTCGAGCGAGCGGCGGTTGCACAGGTCGATCAGGCGGCCCGGCGTGCCGACGACGATGTCGACGCCGCGCACCAGGGCGTCGAGCTGAGGCTCGTAGGGGACCCCGCCGTAGACGGTGAGGACGCGGAGGCCGAGGTCCTTGCTGGCCAGCGCGAGGTCGCCGCTGACCTGGAGCGCGAGCTCACGGGTCGGGGCGACGATGAGCGCCTGCGGCTTGCCCTGCGGCAGGTCGGCGTACGCCGGGTCGGTGGAGACGACGCTGCGCTGCATCACCGGGATGCCGAAGGCGAGGGTCTTGCCGGTGCCCGTGCGGGCCTGGCCGATCAGGTCGGTGCCGAGCAGGGCGACCGAGAGGGTCATCTCCTGGATGGCGAAGGGGGTGGTGATGCCGCCGCGCTCGAGCGCGTCGCAGATCTCGGGGAGCACCCCGAGCTCTCGGAAGGTGGTGGTCACGTTGTGGAGTTCGCTTTCAGTTCTGAGTCTTTGCCAAGTCAGCCGTTCGTGCGGCTGACCCAGGCTCGAACCGTTGCGTCTGCCGCGCACATGCCACGGCGCTCTCTGACTCGCTCGAGAGAGCGCGCGTCCTCACCGCTCACGCGGGGACCACCCCAGTCTATCGGTAGCGTGTGAGCATGACGGAATCCGGGCTGGTCTTCGAGGACGCGGAGTACCGCCTGGCCGTGCTCGACCTGCTGGGCGCCGTCGCCTACGGCGAGCTGTCGGCGTTCGAGCGGCTCGTAGACGACGCCAAGCTCGCGCCCACGATGCGCGACAAGGTCGAGATGAGCGGGATGGCGAGCCTGGAGTTCGGGCACGTCAGGCGGCTGCACGACCGGATCCGCGAGCTGGGTGCCGACCCCTTCGAGGCGATGGAGCCGTTCGAGGCGGCGATCGACTCCTTCCACGTGCACACCGCTCCCGCCGACTGGTACGAGGGGCTGATCAAGGCCTACGTCGGCGACGGCCTGGCCGCGGACTTCTACCGGGAGATCGCGGCGTACCTCGACGCCGGCACCCGCGACCTGATCATCGCCTCGCTCGAGGACGCCGGCCAGGCCGACTTCGCCGTACGCCGGATCCGGCAGGCGATCGCCGACGACCCGAAGCTGGGCGGCCGGCTCGCCCTGTGGGCCCGGCGGCTGATGGGGGAGGCGCTGACGCAGGCCCAGCGGGTGGCCGCCGAGCGGGACGCGCTCACCGCGCTGCTGGCCGGCGGCATCGACCGGCCGGGGCTCGACCTGGCCGCGATCGGCCGGATGTTCACGCGGATCACCGAGCGGCACAACGAGCGGATGGCCGAGATCGGGCTCTCCGCCTGATCTCGGCCATCCGCCGCTGCTTGGGTCAGACGCGCCGGGTGCGGCCGGTCGCCGTGGCGGCGATCGCGACCAGGACCGCGGCGGTCAGGATCTGCACGATGTGGCGCAGCCAGTCGATGCCACTGGTGGCGCACTTGCCGCCGAAGACGTCGACGTAGAGCCAGTTGCCGAGCAGGATGCCGACGATGCCGCAGAGCACCGTCAGCCACAGCGGGATGCTGTCGCGTGACCCCGGGGCGACGAACTTCCCCAGGAGCCCGATGATCACGCCGCCGATCAGCAGGACGATCAGCGAGCCGATGCTCCAGGCGTGGTTGTCACACGCGCCCGAGGTCAAGGCCATCGGCGAGATGGACGAAATGGTGGATTGCACGTTGTTCCCTCCAGGTCAGGGGCCGACCCGGTGGGGTCGGCGCCGCGACCACCGTTCCCCGACAGCGCCTGCGATAAACGAGGACCCCACTCCGGCAGAGCCGGAGTGGGGTCGACGAGATCTGTCGGTCAGACCTTCTTGGTGCGTCCGGTCACGCCGGCCGCGATCACCACGAGCACGGCGGCGATGATGATCGAGACGAAGAATGCCGTCCAGTCGATCCCCTTGGTGTCACCCAACCAGCCGTAGCCGATCAGCACGCCCACGATGCCGCAGACGACGGTCAGCCAGAGCGGGATGTTGTCGCGGTCTCCGGGTGCGACGAACTTCCCGAGCAGCCCGATGATGACGCCCATCACGATGACGAAGAACCAACCCATGTGAGCCTCCCTTGTCGGCCGTGGCCCCACGTCGGGGCCCGGACCTGTCGTCGATCATGCCGTCACCCCGGTCGGCAGACGGCGACCGGGGTGTTCGGCGTGGCGTCAGCCGCGGAAGCCGACGGTCCCCGTGCTACCGGCGCCGATCTCGACGTAGGCGATGGAACGGGCGGGCACGATCACGCGGCGGCCGCGCGTGTCGGTGAGGGTGAGGGTGGCGTCCTCGGTGCCCAGGGCGTCGGCCAGTGCCTTCTCGACGTCCTCGGCGGTGTCGGTGACGTCCAGGACCAGCTCGCGGGGTGCGTGGCGCACTCCGATCTTGACTTCCATGTCTCTCCTTCGGGTGGCCTTGGTGGTGTGGTCAGTGCTCGTCGGTGAGGGGGTAGCCCCGGATCCCGCGCCAGGCGAGCCCGCTGACCAGCTCGACCGCCTGGGCCTGGTCGATGCCGGCGGCCTCGGAGATCCAGAACCTGGCACTGACCTGCGCCATTCCCACCAGCGAGACCGCGAGCAGCCGCGAGGCTTCGCCCGGCAGCCCGGTGTCGTCGTGGATGACGTCGGCGATCATCGCCGCACACTCGGTGGTGACCCGATCGACGTGCTCGCGGACTGCCGGCTCGCTGGTCAGGTCGGACTCGAAGACCAGACGGAACGCGCCGCCATCCGCCGCGACGTAGGTGTAGAACGCCGCCATCGCGGCCGCCACGCGGGTCTTGTTGTCGTGGGTCGCGGCGAGCGCCCGGCGGCAGTTGTCGATGACGTCGTCGCAGGCGGCGTCGAGCAGCGCGAGGTAGAGGTCGAGCTTGCCCGGGAAGTGCTGGTAGAGCACCGGCTTGGACACCCCGGCCCGCTCGGCGATGTCGTCCATCGCGGCGGCGTGGTAGCCCTGCGCGACGAACACCTCGAGCGCTGAGTCGAGCAGCTGGGCGCGGCGCTCCCGGCGCGGGAGCCTGCCGCCGCGCGGTTTCTGGTCCGTCGTTCCCACGCAAGGCACCCTACTGGCCGTTCGGGCAGGTCCGGATGACGGACGCGGTTGGCGCCCGGGCGTGCGGTGGGGAACATGGAGGGCGCACCGCCTGTTGCCATCGGTGCACAGCTTCTCTCGAGACTCACAGGAGTACGACGTGTCCTACCCGCCGCTGGTCGAGCCGGCCGCCGAGCTGACCCTGGACGAGGTACGCCGCTACAGCCGGCACCTGATCATCCCCGACGTCGGGATGGGAGGTCAGAAGCGGCTGAAGAACGCCAAGGTGCTGGTGATCGGCGCCGGCGGGCTGGGCAGCCCGGCCCTGCTCTACCTGGCCGCGGCCGGTGTGGGCACGCTCGGGATCGCGGAGTTCGACGAGGTGGACGAGTCGAACCTGCAGCGCCAGATCATCCACGGGCAGTCCGACATCGGGAAGCCGAAGGCGATCTCGGCCAAGGAGTCGATCGCTGAGACCAACCCACTCGTGAACGTCGTGGTGCACAACGAGCGGCTCGACAACGACAACGTCATGCAGGTCTTCGAGGGCTACGACCTGATCGTCGACGGCACCGACAACTTCGCGACCCGCTACATGGTCAACGATGCGGCGTACTTCCTCGGCATCCCCTACGTCTGGGGCTCGATCTACCGGTTTGACGGCCAGGCCAGCGTGTTCGCGCCGACCCTTGCCGAGGACGCCCCCTGCTACCGCTGCCTGTACCCCGAGCCCCCGCCGCCCGGCATGGTGCCGAGCTGCGCCGAAGGCGGCGTGCTGGGCGTGCTCTGCGCGAGCATCGGCGCGATCCAGGTGACCGAGGCGATCAAGCTCCTCACCGGGATCGGCGACCCGCTGATCGGGCGGCTGATGATCTACGACGCCCTCGAGATGGAGTACCGCAAGCTCAAGGTCCGCAAGGACCCGAACTGTGCGCTCTGCGGCGAGAACCCCACCGTCACCGGCCTCATCGACTACGAGACCTTCTGCGGCGCCGTCTCCGAGGAGGCCTCCGAGGCCGCCGCCGGGTCGACGATCTCGGTGACCACCCTCGAGCACATGCTCAAGGAGCGCGACAACGGCGAGCGCGACTTCGTGCTGGTCGACGTGCGCGAGCCGAACGAGTACGAGATCAACCACATCCCCGGCTCGGTGCTGATCCCCAAGGGCGACTTCCTGAACGGGTCCGCCCTGGAGAAACTTCCCAGCGACAAGCAGATCGTCATGCACTGCAAGACCGGAGTCCGGTCCGCGGAGACGCTGGCGATCGTCAAGGGCGCGGGGTACGCCGACGCGGTGCACGTGGGTGGCGGCGTGGTCGCGTGGGTCAACCAGATCGACCCCAGCCAGCCGTCGTACTGATCCCACCGCGGGTGCGGCGTGCCGCAACCGTGACCTCGGCGTGATGGATCGCGGCGCGGCCGGACGGATACCGTGCATGCCATGACGGCGGCCCGGCGTGCGAGCGTGAGCGCCGTCGTGTTCACCGTGCTGGCGGTGGGCCTGATGCTGCTGATGATCATGTTCGCGGCACGGTCCGGCCCGCAGCGGATCGAACACGGGGCGCTGGTCGACCCGAGCTTCCAGCGGGGTCGACTCCCGATCTTCTCGCTTCGCCCGAGCCCGGCGGCGCTCGGCAGGGATCATCGCGGGACAGGTCGCCTCCACGACAACCCGGTGTTCCGCGCCCTCGGTCTGGTGATCCGGCTGGCGCTGGTCGTCCTGGCCGGCTGGCTGGTCTTGCGCGGGCTGAAGTGGGTGCGTGAGCTCGTGAGCGACCGGCGACGCACGCCGCCGCGCCCCGAGCCGGTCGACTTCGACGTGCTGGACGACCCCGAGCCCTTGGCCGAGGAGATCCGGCAGGACGCCAGCGAACAGCTCGCGCTGCTGCTGGGCGGCAACCCGCGCAACGCGATCGTGGCCTGCTGGGACCGGTTCGAGGAGCAGGCCGAGCGTGTCAACGCTGCCCGTCAGCCGTGGGAGACCTCCTCGGAGTTCACGCTGCGGCTGCTCGACCGCGTCGATGCGGACCCGGTGGCGGTGTCGCGGCTCGAGTCGCTGTACCACGAGGCGCGGTTCTCCTCCCACGAGATCGACGAGGGTCGGCGCGAGACCGCCGTGGAGGCGCTGCAGGCGATCCATCGCTCCCTCGGGGTCAAGGCCGGGCGCGGATGACCGGGCGACGGCGCTGGTGGGGTCGCGCGGTCTTCGCTGCCATCGTGATCGCCGTCATCTCCGCGTTCACCCTGGTCGAGCAGGCCTCGCCGCAGCTGCTGCCCACGGCGCTGCTGGTGTGCGTGGTGGTGGCGATCGCCGGGATGGTCCTCGACAGTGGCGGTGCCGACCCGCCCGAGTGGGGGATCTCGGTGAACGTCACGGCGTCGTCGTCCGGACAGGACAGCAGTCTGGCCACTAATGTCCGACTCCTGGAGAACCACCTGAGTGCGCGCGACGCCGACCCGCTGCTGCGGGCCAAGCTGACCCGCCTCACCGACGACCGGCTCGCTCGCCTCGGCCTCCGACGCGGCGATCCCGGAGTCGCGGAACGGCTCGGGCCCACCCTCACCGGTGTCCTCGACGGCCCGCCTCGCGACCTGAAGCCGGCCGAGATCGAGGAATGCATCAGACGGATCGAGGAGCTGTCCCCATGACCCAGACCCCCGCCACCCGAACCCCCGACGACCAGAGCCCCGTCAACCGGATCTCGGTGACCGACGCGTCGGACCTCGCCCGCCGGGTGCTGGACGAGGTCGAGAAGGCCGTGGTGGGCAAGCGAGCGCCGTTGACGCTGGTGCTCTCGGCCGTGCTGGCCAAGGGGCACGTGCTGCTCGAGGACTTCCCCGGCCTCGGCAAGACCCTGGCGGCCCGCAGCCTGGCCCGGGTCTTGGGGCTGGACTTCGCCCGCGTGCAGTTCACCCCGGACCTGCTGCCGGCCGACATCACGGGCTCGTTCCTCTACAACCAGAAGGAGGGCACCTTCGAGTTCCGGCGCGGTCCGATCTTCGCCGGGCTGGTGCTCGCCGACGAGATCAACCGGACGCCGCCGAAGACGCAGTCCGCCCTGCTCGAGGCCATGCAGGAGCGCCAGGCGACCGTCGAGGGCGAGACGTTCCCGCTGCCCGACCCCTTCCACGTGCTCGCCACCGCCAACCCGATCGAGTACGAGGGCACCTACCCGCTGCCCGAGGCGCAGCTGGACCGCTTCCTGATGCGGGTCAGCTTCGGCTACCCCACCGCCGACCAGGAGTACGACGTGGTCCAGCGCCGCCTCGAGCGTCAGCATGAGGAGGTCGACCTCGAGGAGATCACCGACGCGGCGGGACTGCGGGCCGTCCAGGCCGCCGTCGAGACGGTGTCGATGGACGAGTCGGTGGCCCGCTACTGCGTGGAGCTGGCCACCTCGACCCGCGACCACAAGGACGTGCTGACCGGCTCCTCGCCGCGTGGCTCGCTGGGCCTGGCTCTGGCGGCGCGAGGCTTCGCGGTCATCCGTGGCCGCGACTATGTGATTCCCGAGGACGTGAAGGTGGTCGCGCGGGCCGTGCTCTCGCACCGGATCACGGTCAAACCCGAGCTGTGGATGACCCAGGCCAGCGGTCCGCGGGTCGTCGACGCGGTGCTGGCGTCCGTCCCGACCCCGCGCGCGCTCGAGCACAGGTGAGCGAGCCCCGGTCGCGCTGGCGACCCACGTCCGCGCTGGCCCGCAGCCTGACGGTGGCAGGGGTCGGGATCGGGCTGGCACTGACCTTGGGGCGGCCGGCCGTGGTGGTGCTCATCGCGCCGCTGCTGGTGGCGGGGTCGCTGGGGCTGCTGTACAAGCCGGTGCACGAGCCGCAGGTGCAGACCATGCTGGCCCACGTGCAGCTCCACGAGGGGCAGGGCAGCCGCAGCCGGCTCCAGGTGATCGACGACGACGACGTCGAGGTGATCACCCGGGCGATGGGGCCCGCGCCGTACGTAGCCCTGCATCCGCCCGAGGGCGCGGTCTACTTCCGGCCCGGCGACGAGCAGCCCATCGAGCTGTCGCCGCGCCGGTGGGGCAGCCGGATGCTCGGTTCGGAGAAGGTCGCGATGATGACGCCCTGGGCGGGTTACCGCTGGGGGCCGCTGTCGATCCCACCGCGCGAGATGTTCGTGCTGCCCACCCTCAGCCACCTGCGGTCGGTCGGGGAGGCCCCCCAGCCGATCGGCCTGATCGGCGCGCACCGTTCCCGCCGCGACGGGGACGGCTCGGAGTTCTCCTCCATCCGCGCCTTCCACTCCGGCGACCGGCTCCGGCGCATCAACTGGCGGGTCTCGCTGCGCCAGGGCGCGCTGCACGTGGAGTCGACCAGGGCCGAGGAGGACGCCGCGGTCCTGCTGATCGTCGACGCGATGGCCGACTTCGGCGCCTCGGAGGGGGTCGGCGGCCAGGAGAGCAGCCTCGACGTGACCGTCCGTGCGGCCGCCGCCCTGGCCGAGCAGTACCTCCAGGGCGGCGACCGGGTCTCGGTCCGGGTCCTCAGCCCCGGCGGTGAGTACGCCGGATATGGCACCGGCACCTCGCACCTGCGCCGCATCCTGACCCTGCTGGCGCGGGTCCGGCCCGGGTTGCCGCGGGAGGTGGAGATCGACCGGATCGACTTCCGGACCACGGCGGGGACCATCGTGGTGGTGCTCAGCCCGATGCTCTCCGAGGCCCTGGCAAGCGCCACCGTGCGACTGGTCCGGCGCGGCCTGTCGGTGATCGTGGTGGACCCACTGCCGGCCGGCACCACCCCGGTGCTGTGGCCCGACAGCGACCCGCGGATCGCGGAGCTGGCCTGGCGGATGCGCCTGCTCGACCGGAGCCACCTGCTCGCCGCGCTGGCCTCGGCCGGCTGCCCCGTCGTGCCGTGGAGCGGCCCGCGGACGCTCGAGGAGGTGCTGCGCCGGCTCGCCCGGAGGACGCAGCTGCCCCGGGTCGGGGGTCGGTCGTGATCCGCGACGTCCCGGGCAGCGTGTGGCTGCTGCGGGCAGTCGTCGTGCTCGGCCTGCTCGTGGCGCTGTGGGCGGCCGCCCCGGAGGGCTTCGTGCCCTCGGTGTTGATGACCGCGGTGGTGCTCGCCACCGCGGTGGCGTTCGCGCTGCGACCGGAGTTCTTCGTAGGCTCGGTGGCGCCGACGCTGGTCCTGATCTGGTGGACGCTGGTGGTGAAGTCGGCGTTCCCCGACGGTGCGCTGGTCGCCGCCGCCGGCCTGCTGGCGAGCCATCTGGCCGCGGTGCTGCTGGGGTACGGGCCGGCCCGGATGACGGTCGGATCCGACCTGGTGCTGACCTGGGTGACCCGGGGGGCCGCGGTCTGGGTGGCGGCTCTCGTCGTCTGGGTCACCGAACGCACCTACGCCGGGCACTCGATCCCGGGGGCGCTTCTGGCTGATCGGGCTGAGCGCCGCGCTGGTCGGGGCGGTGGTCGCAGCCGTCCTCATCCCGACGCGGGACATGCAGGAGGAGAGATGAATCAGGACCGGCTCGACCACGAGGCGTACGTCGAGCTGGTGCTGGGCTGCGTCGAGCAGGTGCCGCGCGGCCGCGTCACGACGTACGGCGCGATCGCGGAGGTGGTCGGGCCACTGGTCGGTGGGGGTGGGCCGCGGCTGGTCGGGTCGGTGATGGCCGCGCACGGCGGGCCGGTGCCGTGGTGGCGCGTCGTACGGTCCGACGGCTCGTTGCCGCCGAGCCACCAGGACGAGGCGCGGCAGACCTACCTCGAGGAGGGCACGCCGCTGCGCCCCTCGGGGAACGTCGACCTCAGCCAGGCGTTCTGGCGGCCGAACGCTCCCGGGTCAGCTCCGCGAGCCGGGTGAGCGCGACCGGGAAGATGCTCTCCGGCGGTGTGACCAGCCCGGCCCCGACCTGACCGACGCCGGCCTCGCGGCCGGCCATCCCGGTGTTGATCTGGGGCAGGATCCCGGTACGGCACACCTTGGTCACGTCGATGCCGGTCGGCACGCCGGCGAACTCCAGCACCGGGATGCTCCACCGCGGGTTGTCGCCGAGGGTGATCTCGCGCATCCGGCGCGTGGTCGCCAGCGCATCGGGGACCGAGCCGCCGACGAAGCGGACGATGGCGGGCGCCGTGGCCATCGCAAAACCGCCGAGCCCGGCGGTCTCGGTGATCGCGGAGTCGCCGATGTCGGGGTTGGCGTCGTCGGGCCCGTAGTCGCCGAGGTAGAGCCCGTCGGCGACCTGCGCCGGCCCGGTGAACCACTCGTCGCCGGTGCCGGAGACCTGGATCCCGAAGTCGGTGCCGTTGCGCGACATCGCCACCACCATGGTCGAGCCTTCGATGCCGCGGGCCGCGTCGAGGGCCAGCTTGCAGGCCGGCATCGCGAGGTTGAGGAAGAAGTGGTCGTTGCCGCCGACGAACCGCAGCACCTCCGCCACGTCGGCGGCATCGGCACCGCTGCTGACCAGCGCCGGCCCGAGGTCGCGCAGCAGCATCAGGGTGCCGGCGCGGTTGCGGTTGTGGGCCTCGTCGCCCATCTGCAGCATCTGGCCGAGGATCGCCGTGACGTCGACCGGGTCGCTGGCCCGGACGGCCCGTTGCAGCAGGGGACCGAGGACGTCGTTCATCCAGCGCAGGCGCTCGAGCACGTCGGGTGAGTAGGCGCCGTACCGCAGCACCTTGCCCAGGCCCTCGTTGAGGGTGCAGAAGGAGCGGGCCCCGGTGGCCGGGTCCTCCAGCACGAACATCCACATGCTCGGGGTGACCACGCCGGCCATCGGGCCGACCGTGCGCCGGTGGTGGCAGGGCTCGAGGCGCACATGGAGGCCGCCCTCGAACAGTGCTGCCGCCTCCTCGGGAGTGTCGTCGAGGCCCTCGAGCACCGCACCCCCCATCAGGGCGCCCCGGAGCGGACCCGACGCACGCTCCCAGGTGATGGGGGGCCCCGCGTGCAGGAACTCCCCGCGCTCCAGCCCGATCGCCTCGTGGGCCGGCAGTACGTCGACCAGCCGTGCCTGCACCGCCAGCATCCGCTCCAGCGCCTGCGCGTTGGCCGTCGCCCGGAGCGGGTCGAGGGCGACCGTGGCCAGGTCGTCCTCGGTGCCGGATAACGGCGGTCGCCAGTCGACGCGGGTGACGTCGGCGGCCTGGCCGGCCACCGCCTCGGCGAGCAGGTCGAGTCCGACGTTGACGACGGTCATCGGCTGCCTCCCAGCAGCGCGAGCGCGCGGCGGGTGGCGCCGGCGTTGGACAGGTGGACCTCGGCGCCGGCGGCGACCAGCGCAGCGACCTGCCGGTCGCGGTCCTGGGGGTCGTGGGTGGTGCCGACGACGGCGACGATCACGGGTGGGCGCAGGCCGGCCAGGGCGGGTGCGAGCGAGGCCGCGGGGTCGTCCTCCGCGCCGTGTCCGATCACGACGTCGAGCAGGATCACGCCGGTATCGGGATCGCCGGCCACCTCGGCGAGCCGCTCGAGGCGCAGGCTGGGGTCGATCATGGGGTGGGCGCGGCCCTCGGTGTAGTCGTCGTCGCCGAAGTCGACGAGGGTGGCGTCGGCACCGGCCTCGGCGCACAGCACCACGGCCTCCTCCTTGAGGGTGCCACCGACGAACAGCCCGTGCAGCCGGGAGCCGCTACCGGCCTCGGCGCGTCCGGCCACCGGCCACTCCGGCACCTCGTGCCCGAGCCGGCGCAGCACCTCCTCGGTGGCGGCGGTGAGGTCGGGGCGGCCGGGGCCCAGCAGGGCGGTCAGGACCGGGGTGCCCAGCCCCTCGGCGTACGACGTGAGCGAGGCGGCGACCTCGGCGGCCGGCGGCTTGGAGACCAGCAGCGCGAGCTCCACCGCCGGGTCGGCGTCGAGCCGGGCCAGAGCCGTGCGAGTCGAGATGCCGCCGACCTCGGCGGACAGGTCGCGGCCCCCGACGCCGTACGCCGCAGCGACGCCGACGCCCGCATGGTCGAGCAGCGCCAGCACCTGCTGGCAGCCGGTGCCCGAGGCCGCGACGATGCCGACCGGCCCGGGAGCGACGACGTTGGCGAAGCCGAGCCCGATCCCGTCGACGACGGCGGTGCCGCAGTCGGGTCCCATCACCAGCAGGCCGCGCTCCGTGGCCAGCGTCTTGAGGGCGACCTCCTGCTCGACCGGCACGTGGTCGCTGAAGACCATCACGTCGCTCCCGGCCTCGAGGGCGTCGACCGCCTCGACCGCGGCGCTGGGACCGGGGACCGACACCAGGACGACGGCACCGGGATCGCGGCGCAGCGCCGCGCCGGTGGTGCGCGGCGGTGCCTCCTCGGACGGACCTGCGACCGCGCGTCGGCTGTCGGTCAGGGCGCGGTCGACCTCGGCCCGGACGCCGTCGAGGCCGTCGGCGCTGTCGAGGCGGACCGCCACCACGAGGTGGTTGACGGTGGCGTCGCCGGGCACCGCAAACCCCATCCGCTCGAGGACCTCGACATTGAGCGGCGTCGCCATCGCGACCTGGGCCGTCACCACCCCGGGCAGCTGCTGCACCTGGCGGCTGACCTGGAGCAGGGTCACCGAGTCGGCGTAGGCGCCGGCCCGGAGCTCGACGTGGTCGGTGCTCATGCCGCTTGCTCCACGCTCAGGTCGGCGAGCGCGAGGTCGATGCCGTGGGCCAGCCCGAGACCGGAGCTCTGGCCGAAGCTCTCGAGGGCCGAGCGCGCGGTGGCCTCGCGCGGCGTACCGAGGACGCGGAGGTATGCCGCCACGGGGTCGGCGACCTCGCCCTCGAGGGCGCACTCGAGCAGGGTCGCGGACAGCGTGGTGGTGCGGGGGAGCAGCCGGCGCACGGCCGCGTCGACGTCGGGAGTCGGGACGCCGGCAGCGCGGTGGAGGGCCAGCCAGCCGCAGACGACGTCGTCGCCCAGCGGGGTCAGCCCGTCGCCGCGCCCGACCAGATCAGCCACGGCGATCGCGTCGATGCGTGGCGCGAAGGCGACGAGCCCGGCCGTGCGGGACCGGGGGGTTCCCATTGCAACGACCGGGCTCGCCTTCGGAACCCATGCCGCATCGAAGCGTGGCGCGCGAACATCCACGAGCCGACGGGTCACCAGAGTGCGTCCACCCCAGCGAAGGATCCCACCTTCAACATAAGGCGTGCCGGGGCGGAATGACGACATCAGCGGCACATTGCTTCGCAAAGAGACCGGCAGCCGCGGGCCGTGCGGACCGACCAGACTGACGCAGCGACCCGCTACCTCGAGGTGGACGGCGTCGGCGCAGGCGTGCAGCACGCGTGCCTCCTGGTCGGGCACGGCCCGCAGCCAGGTGACCACCCGCGGCGGGGCCGCCACGGGCAGGATCGGCGGGCTGCTCATCCGGCCACGCTAGCGGCTGTCCACCGGGCCCCGCGCCTGCCGGCGGTGAGCGACGTACGGCGTTCCTCCGCCGATTCGCAGCCGCGTGGGTGTGTGATGTGGGTCACCAGATCGGTTCCCCTTCACCCTCAGGAGGATCCAGATGTCGACGATGTTCACCTGGCGAGAGGTCGATCCGGCCCCCGGAGAGCCGGTTGCACCCGACGAGCGACTGCCGTGGGGACGGACGATCGGCCTGGGCGCCCAGCACGTGGTCGCGATGTTCGGCGCCACGTTCGTGTTCCCGGTGGTGATGGGGCTCGACCCCAACCTGGCGATCCTGTTCTCGGGGATCTGCACCATCCTGTTCCTGCTGATCACCTCGAACCGGGTGCCGAGCTACCTCGGCACCAGCGCGTCGTTCGTGGCCAGCGTGCTCGCGATCCGCGCCCAGGGTGGCGACTCCGCCGACGTCACCGGCTCGATCCTGGTGGCCGGCCTGGTCCTCGCGGTCGTCGGCGTGCTGGTGCACGTCGCGGGCTCGGGGGTGATCCACACGCTGCTGCCCCCGGCGGTGACCGGGGCCGTCGTGATGCTGATCGGGTTCAACCTGGCTCCGGTCGTCGCCGGGCGTCTACTGGCCCCAGGACCAGTGGATCGCGCTCGCCGTCGCGACGTTCATGGTCTGCGCCGCGGTGCTGCTGCCGGGCTTCTGGGCCCGGATCGCGGTGCTGCTCGCGCTCGTCTTCGGCTATCTGCTGTCGTGGGTCTGCGATCTGCTCTTCGGGAAGATCAACTCGGTGCGCCGACCAGCAACGGCCAGAAGGTCGAGCACTACCGGGTGAGCTGGGACGGCGTCAGGAAGGCCGACCTCGTCGGTTTCCCGAGCGGGAAGCTGTCGGACGGCGTCTCGGTGGTGCACGCACCGAGCTTCTCGCTGACGTTCATCCTGCTGGTGCTGCCCGGCGTGATCGCGCTGATCGCGGAGAACACCGGCCACGTCAAGGCGGTCGCCGAGATGACGAAGACCGACCTCGACCCCTACATGGGGCGGGCGCTGTTCGCCGACGGCGCGGCGACGGCGCTGTCGAGCGCCTTCGGCGGCTCGCCGACCACGACGTACGCCGAGAACATCGGGGTGATGGGTGCCACCAAGGTCTACTCGACAGCGGCGTACTACGTCGCCGCGATCGTGGCGATCCTGCTCGGGCTGTGCCCGAAGTTCGGGGCCATCGTCAGTGCGACCCCGGGCGGGGTGCTCGGCGGCATCACGGTCATCCTCTACGGCATGATCGGTCTGGTGGGTGCCAAGATCTGGGTCGAGAACGGCGTCGACTTCGGCGACCCCGTCAACCTGGTGGGCCTGGCGCCCGGCCTGATCGCGGGCATCGGCGGGGTGACCCTGGTGATCACGAAGGACTTCTCGCTCAGCGGGATCGCCCTCGGCACCATCCTGGTGATCGTCTACTTCCACCTCGTCAACTGGCGGCGCAGCGCTGGACCGCACTACACGACCGAGGCGCTGTCCCATCGTGACGAGCCCGACGAGGGACACCGTCCCGGCCATCGTGCGGAGCCCGACCAGGAGTGATGTGAAGCCCGCACCCTTCTCATTCGTCCGACCGCAGGGCCTCCAGCACGCGCTGGAGGCCCTCGCGGCCGATCCGGGGTCGAAGGTGCTCGCCGGCGGGCAGAGCCTGGTGCCGCTGCTCAACATGCGGCTCGCCGCACCGTCCACGCTGGTCGACATCAACGGACTGCCCGACCTCGACCACGTGCGCGCCGACCCCGACGGCGTCCGCGTGGGCGCGCTGGCGCGGCACGCCGACGTGCTCGCCTCGCCCGACGTACGACGAGTGCAGCCGCTGCTCAGCATCGCCCTGGAGCACGTCGCCCATGCCACGATCCGCAACCGCGGCACCGTCGTCGGGTCGCTCGTCCATGCCGACGCCGCCGCGGAGCTGCCGGTCGTGCTCGCCCTGCTCGGCGGCAGCGTCACGGCGGTGTCGATCCGCGGGACGCGCGAGATCGCGGCCGCCGACCTGTTCGCCGGGCCACTGGAGTCCACGGTGGCGCACGACGAGATCGCCACCGAGGCGTTCTTCCCCGCCCTGTCGTCGGGGGAGGGGATCGGCTTCGCCGAGATCGCCCGCCGGCACGGCGACTACGCCCTGTGCGGCGTCGCCGCGGTCGTGCGGGTCGACGGTGAGGAGCTGGTCTCGGCGCGGGTCGGCTACCTCGCTGTGTGCGACACCCCGACCGTGGTCGACGTGACCGAGGTGATGGGCGGGGTGGTCTCGACGAGCTCGACCGACGCCGCGAGCTCGCTCGCGCTGAGTCGGCTGGACCCCGCCGACGACATCCATGCCACCGCGGCGTACCGCGCACAGCTGGCGAGGGTGCTCACTGCGCAGGTGCTGCGGGCGGCGTACGACGACGCACTCGATGGTCGAGCGGAGTCGAGACCGTGACTGAAGACCTGCACGACCTCCGCCTCGTCGTGAACGGGATCGCCTACGACGTGCGACTGCCCGCCCGCCGGCTGCTCTCCGACGCGCTGCGTCACGACCTCGGCCTCACCGGCACCCATGTCGGCTGCGAGCACGGTGTCTGCGGCGCCTGCACCGTCCTGGTCGACGGCCGCCCGGTGCGCTCGTGCCTGATGTTCGCGGTCTCGGCCGTCGACTGCGAGATCACCACGGTCGAGGGGCTGACCGAGGCGGACGGCTCGCTGGGGCCTGTGCAGCAGGCGTTCCTGGAGTGCCACGGCTTGCAGTGCGGCTTCTGCACCCCCGGCTTCCTGACCACGATCACCGCCGGTCTGCGCGACCAGCCGGCGCCCACCGAGGACGACGCCCGCGAGATGGTCGCCGGGAACCTCTGCCGGTGCACCGGCTACACCAACATCGTGCGGTCGGTGCTGCGGGCGGCCGAGCTGGCGGGCGGGAGCGCCGTGGTCTCGACAAGCTCGACCGACGGGGGCGGCTCGACCGACGGGGGCGGCTCGACCGACGGGGGCGGCTCGTGACCACCAGGATGTTCGGGGAGCGGGTGCAGCGGGTCGAGGACCAGCGGTTCCTGCGCGGCCAGGGGCGGTACGCCGACGACCTCGGGGCCGGCAGCGACGTCCTGCATGCCGCGGTGCTGCGGTCGCCGCACGCCCACGCCCGGATCGTCGACATCGACGTCTCGGGAGTGCTCGACGTCGACGGGATTCACCTGGTCTGGACCCACGACGACCTGACCGGCCCGATGGCGGAGCCGCTGCCACTGCTGATCCCGCACCCGTCTCTCACCCACGGGCGCACGCAGTACGCGCTGGCCCGCGACGAGGTGAACCACGTCGGCGAGGCGATCGCCTTCGTCGTCGCCGACGACCGCTACCTGGCCGAGGACGCCGTCGCCCGGATCCGGGTCGACTACGAGCTGCTGCCGGCGGTGGTGGGGATCGAGGCGGCGCGTGCGGCCGAACGGCTCGTGCACGACGACGTGCCCGGCAACGTCGCCGCCCGCCTGGAGCAGGAGAACGGCGACGCGCGGGCCGCGATAGCAGCGGCCCCGCACACCCTGTCGCTCGACCTCACCATCGAGCGCAGCGCCTCGATGCCGCTCGAGGGCCGCGGCACCGTCGCGCGTTGGGACCCCGACGTCGACCGGCTGACGGTCTGGACCTCCACCCAGACCTCGACCGGCGTCCGGGCTGCCGTGGCCGTCAAGCTGGGGCTCGACCTCGGCCAGGTCGACGTGGTCACCCCCGATGTGGGCGGTGGCTTCGGCGTCAAGATCAACCATCCGTGGCCCGAGGAGCTGCTGGTCCCGCTCGCGGCGCGGCAGCTGGGCCGGATGGTGAGGTTCACCGAGGACCGGCGCGAGCACTTCATCTCCTCCGCCCACGAGCGGGGGCAGGTCCACCACGTCGAGGTGGGGTACGACGACGAGGGCCGCGTGCTGGGTCTCGACGTGGAGTTCTGGCACGACAACGGTGCCTACACGCCGTACGGCCTGATCGTGCCGATCATCACCTCGACCCAGCTGCTCGGGCCCTACAAGCCGGGCGCCTACCGGGTCGTCTTCGAGAGCCTCTACACCAACACCGTGATGGTCACGCCGTACCGCGGGGCCGGGCGGCCGCAGGGCTGCTACGTCATGGAGCGGACCATGGACGCGATCGCCGACGCGCTCGGCCGCGACCGCACCGAGGTGCGTGCGGCGAACTTCATCCAGCCCGACGAGTTCCCCTTCGACCAGGGCCTGATCTTCCAGGACGGCCGCGAGCTGGAGTACGACTCCGGCGACTACCCCGCGTCGCTCCAGAAGCTCAAGGACCTCGTCGGCTGGGACGAGTTCCCGCGCTTCCGCGAGGAGATGGCGGCCGAGGGACGCCGGGTCGGGATCGGGATCGCCTGCTACGTCGAGGGCACCGGCGTCGGTCCCTACGAGGGCGCCCACGTCACCATCGAGACCACCGGCAAGGTCAAGGTCGCGACCGGCCTGACCACCCAGGGCCAGGGCCACGCGACCGTCTTCGCCCAGATCGCGGCCGACGTGCTCGGCTGCCGGTTCGAGGACGTCGAGGTGGTCACCGGCGACACCCGCCGGATGCCGTACGCCGTCGGCACCTTCGCCTCGCGGGCGGCGGTGATGAGTGGCTCGGCGATCCACCTCGCGGCCACCCGCACCCGCGAGAAGATCCTGCGGATCGCCTCCGACGCGCTGGAGGCCTCACCCGACGACCTCGAGATCGTGGACGGCGTGGTCTCGGTGCGGGGGACCGATGCCTCGATCGACCTCGGCACGATCGCGGTGCTGTCGAACCCGCTGCGCTACGCCTTCGACGAGGCGTCGAAGGCGGCCACCCAGTTCTCGGTCGGCGACCCCGGCAAGCCACCGGTCGCCGAGGACGACGAGCCCGGTCTCGAGGGCCGCGACTTCTACAGCCCGGAGCGCTCGACGTTCGCCTCGGGCATGCACGCGGCGATCGTGGAGACCGACCCGGAGACCGCCGAGATCACGATCCTGAAGTATGCGGTGGTGCACGACTGCGGCCCCCTGATCAACCCGATGATCGTCGAGGGGCAGATCCAGGGCGGCGTCGCGCAGGGCGTCGGCGGGGCGCTCTACGAGCGGATGGCGTACGACGAGTCCGGCCAGCTGCTCAACGCGTCGTTCATGGACTTCCTGATGCCCTACGTCACCGAGGTCCCCGCCCGGATCGACATCGACCACCTCGAGACGCCGTCGCCGCTGAACCCGCTCGGCATCAAGGGCGCCGGCGAGGCCGGCGTGATCCCCTCCGCCGCGGTGTTCGCCTCGGCGATCTCCGACGCCGAGGGGTTCGCGATCACCGCGATGCCGATCTCGCCGTCCGACCTGTTCACGCTGCGCGAGGCCCGTTCGTCGCTCGAGCCGGATTCCTCGTCGGTCGAGCGTCCCTTCTCGTCGGTCGAGCGTCCCTTCTCGTCGGTCGAGCCTGTCGAGACCAAGGAGCAGCCATGAAGATCACTGGTCAGCAGTCCATCCCGTTCCCGGTCGAGACCGTCTGGGACGCCCTCCTCGACCCGGCGGTGCTGGTGCGGACGATCCCCGGCTGCGAGCGGCTGGAGACGACCGGGGAGCACACCTATGCGATGACGGTCAGTGCCGGCGTCGCCGCCATCCGCGGCACCTACGACGGCACCTGCGCGATAGCGGACCTCGTGCCGCACGAGTCGCTGGTGATGCGGCTCCAGGGGGCGGGTGCGCCCGGCACGATCGACGCCACCGTCCGCGTCTCGTTCAGCCAGGTCGACGACGTCACCACGGTCGGCTACGACGCCGATGCGACCGTCGGCGGCATGGTCGGCGGGGTCGGCCAGCGGATGCTCGCCTCGGTGTCGAACCGGATGGCCAAGGAGTTCTTCGACAACGTCGCGGGCGCCATGGGTGGCGGGAAGGTCGCCCCGGCAGCCGCCCCCGTCGGCGTACCGGCCGTCGGTCAGGTGTTCACCGCTCCCACCCACGCCACCGCGCAGGAGGGCTTCGTCAAGGGCCTCCTGGTCGGCGCAGGGCTGGTCCTGCTCGGCGTCGTGGCCGGTTCCCTCTTCGGCCGGCGGCAGCGGTGACCGGGCTCGGCGTCGACTCCACCGCCCGCGCCCTCGCGGACGCCGTACGCCGGAAGGAGATCTCGGCGCGCGAGCTGATGGACCTCCACCTCGCCCGGATCGCCGAGCGCAACCCCGAGCTGAACGCCATCGTCAGCCTCGACGAGGAGCGCGCACGGGCCGGCGCGGCCGAGGCGGATGCAGCGACGGCCCGGGGCGACGACCTCGGCGCGCTCCACGGACTGCCGTTCGCGTTCAAGGACACCCATGAGGTCGCCGGCTGGCGTACGACGTACGGCTCGCCCCTGCTCGCCGAGAATGTCTCCGACACCGACGACCTCATCGTCGCCCGGATCCGCGCGGCCGGCGGCGTGCCGATCGGGAAGACCAACGTGCCGGAGTTCGCCGCTGGCTCCCACACCTTCAACACCGTCTTCGGCACCACCCTCAACCCGGTCGATCCGACCCGCTCGGCCGGGGGCTCCAGCGGCGGAGCGGCGTGCGCGCTGCGGGCCGGGATGGTGCCGCTCGCGGACGGCTCCGACATGGGCGGCTCGCTGCGCAACCCCGCGTCGTTCTGCGGCGTGGTCGGACTCCGTCCGTCGCTCGGTCGGGTGCCGTCGTGGCCGACCGACAACCTCTGGGAGACCACCGCCACCAGCGGCCCGCTGGCGCGCGACGTCGGCGACCTCGCGCTCCTGCTCTCGGTCATCGCCGGCCCGGACCCGCGGGTCCCGACCGCGCTCGCCGAGCCGGGCTCGACGTTCACGGCACCGGTCGCCGCCGACCTCAACGGGCTGCGGGTGGCGCTCAGCCCCGACCTCGGCGGACTCTTCGACGTCGACACCGAGGTAGCGCGCGTGGTCGAGGAGGCCGGGGCCCGGTTCGCGGCCGGCGGCGCACACGTCGACCCGGCGTACCCCGACCTCGTCGAGGCCGAGGACACCTTCCGCACCCTGCGCGCCTGGCTCTTCCAGAGCACCTTCGGCGAGCTCCTGGCCGCCCACCCCGACGAGTTCAAGCAGTCGCTCGCCGACAACATCCGGGCCGGCGAGAGCCTCACCGGCGCCGACGTCGCGCGCGCCTACGCCCAGCGCACCGCGCTGGCCGAGCGGATGCGCCGCTTCTTCGAGTCGTACGACGTGCTGGTGCTGCCCACCTCGCAGGTGCCTCCGTTCCCCGCGGACCAGGAGTTCCCGACCGAGATCAACGGCCGCCCGATGACGACGTACCTGGACTGGATGCGCTCGGCCTACGTGATCACCGTGACCGGGTGCCCGGCGATCTCGGTGCCGGCCGGGACCACCTCCGACGGCCTCCCCGTCGGGGTCCAGATCGTCGCGCCGTTCGGGGCCGACCGGCGCCTGCTCGAGGTCGCTGGGGCGTTCGAGGCGTCGGCTCCGTGACCGGCGCTTGTCCACAGGCGATGCCGAATCCTGTGGAGGGTGGGTCGATCCCTGTGGAGGAAGCCCGGCGTTTCTGTGGAGGACACGCCGGAACCCGAAGTATGTGAAGAAAAAGGCCGGAAAACCCTTGTGGCGGTGGGGTTCCACGCCATAGAACTCTCCTCACGCACTCCCTCCGGGGAGAGCGGGATCGGTCGGAGACGAAGATCCCTACGGTGGCCGCCCAGCTTGCTGGGAGAGGTACCGCGGAGGCCAGGTGACGGGGCCGCCGGGGTCGGAGGAGTCGACTGGATCGATCGGGAGCGTCACCAGTACCGGTCAATGGTGAGGACCCGCGGGCTTGCCTGCGGAGGATCACCAGTGGAAGGGCCCTTGTAGCTCATACCTATGAGGGCCCTTCTCCCATTTCCGGGCAGGCCGGCGACCAGACCGCGGCCCGCCACCAGCCCGGCCCTGTCCCGGCCCGACTGGTCTAGGCCACTCGTCCACAGCGGGCGGGTCCCGCTGTGGACATCCCGGCCCGAGCTGTGGACGGATCCGGGCGTGTCTGTGGACGAACCGGTGGAACCACGAGTACGTCGAGAACGAGGCCCGGAACCCCTTGTGGGAGTGGCGTTCGAGGCCGTAGAACTTCTCTCACGCACTCCCTCCGGGGAGAGCGGGATCGGTCGGAGACGAAGATCCGTACGACGCTCGGCCAGCTTGCTGGACGAGGGTCGCGGAGGCCGGGTGACAAGGCCGCCGGGATCGGAGCCGAGGACTGGATCGATCGGGAGTGTCACCGGTACCGATCGCCAGGTGAGCCGCCGGACCCCGGACTTGTGCCGAGGCCCAGCGGACCACCACGCGAAGGGCCCTTGTAGCTCATACCTACGAGGGCCCTTCTCGCGTCTCCGGGCCTGCCTCGTTATCCACTCGCACCCGACCGTCTCCTCCGGCAATGCTGGGCGTCGCACGGATGACCATTCGACGACGACCGGGAGAACGATGACCGACGACGCAGCCGCCCTCCTCGCGGCGTACGACGCCCAGCTGCGCGGGGCCGCGGAGGTGCAGGGGGCGGTGAGCTGGGACCGCTCCGGTCCGCTGTGGCGTGCCCGCTTCAGAACCAGCGGCTTCGTCAGCTACGAGACGCTGGAGGACGTCGCCGACGTCGACGCCCTGATCGCCGAGACCGTGGCCTTCTTCGCGGGCGATCCGGCGATGGAGGAGTTCGAGTGGAAGACCCGCGGCCACGACTGGCCGCCCGACCTCGGAGCGAGGCTCGAGGCGCAGGGCCTCGAGCCCGAGGAGGTCGAGACCGTGATGGTGGGGGAGGCCCGCGCGCTGGCCGTCGATGTCGACCTGCCCGACGGCGTGACCGTACGACGGGTCGACCAGCTGCCCGAGCGCGACGCCCTCGTCACCGAGGCCAGTGCGGTCGCGGCGGAGATCTTCGGCGGTGGGCCGTCCGGGGCCGAGATGCTCGACCGGCTCGACCGGATGCAGGGGCTCGAGCAGTTCTGGGTCGCCGAGGCAGAGGGTCACGTGATCTGCTCCGGACGGCTGGCCCTGGTCGAGGGCACCGAGTTCGCCGGCATCTGGGGCGGCTCGACGCTGCCCGAGTGGCGTGGGAAGGGGATCTACCGCGCCCTCACCGCCGCCCGGGCGGCCGCAGCCCTGGACGAGGGTGTTCGCCTGATCAACAGCGACTGCACCGCGATGTCACGCCCGATCCTGGAGCGCTCGGGTCTGGTCGCGGTGACCACGAGCACGCCGTACGTCTGGAAGCGCTGAGACCCGGCCGACGCCCGCGAGGGCATGCGGCAAGATGAACTGGTGCTCTACGGCCTCATGCATCGGCTGGTCCCGCCGCTGCTGCGCGCCATCTGGCGGCCGCGAGTCAGTGGCACCGAGAACATCCCGCTCACGGGTCCTCTTCTCATCGCCAGCAACCACCGGAGCTTCATCGACAGCGTGGTGATCCCCGCCGTGGCGCCCAGGCCGGTCAGCTTCCTGGCGAAGAAGGACTACTTCGAGGGTCCGGGGATCAAGGGCTTCCTGATCAAGACCTGGTTCGAGATCGTCGGTGCCCTGCCGGTCGACCGCGACGACTCCAAGGCGGCCCTGGCCAGCCTCGACACCGCACTCGGCGTGCTCGCCGAAGGTGGCGCGTTCGGCATCTATCCCGAGGGCACCCGCTCACGCGACGGCCGCCTCTACCGCGGTCGCACCGGTGTGGCCCAGCTCGCCCTGACCTCGGGTGCCACGATCGTCCCGGTCGGGCTGATCGGGACCGAGCGGCTGCAGCCGGTCGGCTCCAACCGTCCCCGGCTCGTCCGGGTGACCGTGAAGTTCGGCGAGCCGATCGACGTGCGCGGGCAGTACGACGGCGTACCCCCGGGCAAGGCGCGGCGCGAGATCACCGACCAGGTGATGGCCGAGATCCAGCGCCTCTGCGGCCAGGAGCCGGCCGGCGTCTACAACGAGCGTCCGTCCGACGCCTGACCCTCACGTCGGCTCGACGCTCCAGCGGACGGCCGGTGGGTCGACCCGGGCGCAGCGCGGGCCGCCCTTCTCGTCGGTGAGCACGACGTCGGCCACCAGGGCGCGGTTCGAGGCGGCCGCCTCCTTCACCAGGGCGGGGTCGACGCGCGAGAGCATCAGCTTCGCCCGTCGGAACATGGCGAAGCCGCCGCCGGACAGGTCGCCCCAGGTGAGGTAGACGAAGCGCTCACCCCGCTTGCCGTGCACCGCCGGGCCTCGGAAGTCGTCGCCCACGACGGCCACGTCGGTCTCCCAACGTGCTCCCGGTGCGTCTCCGGCCACCACTCCCAGCGGTTCGGCGCGCACCTGCAGGGCGACGCCGATCCGGTCGCGCCCGCCGTACGACGTGCCCGGGAGGTCGCTCCCGCGGATCACCAGCCTCACCGCACCAGTCTGCACCGGGCGCCGTGGGTCCGCGGCCTGCTTGAATCGACCTCATGCAGTCGCCTCGCCGGATCAGGGTCGGCATCGACACCGGCGGCACCTTCACCGACGTGGTGGCGCTCGACGAAGACACCGGCGAGCTGGTCACCACCAAGACCCCCTCGACGCCCTCCAACCCGGCCGACGGGTTCCTGGCCGGCATCGACAAGGTGCTGGAGCTGATGGGAGGCCTCGGCGGGGACGCGATCGGCGCGGTCAGCCACGGCACCACCGTCGCCACCAACCAGCTGCTCGAGGGCAAGGTCGACCGGCTCGGCTTCGTCACCACCGAGGGGTACGACGCGATGCTCGAGATCGCGCGGCAGTCGGTGCCCGACGGCTACGGAAACTCCTACTTCTGGGTGAAGCCGCCTCGGATCGTGCCGCGCGACCTGGTGCGCTCGGTGGGCGGCCGGCTGGACTTCACAGGGGCCGAGGTGCGGCCCTTCGACGAGGACGGCGCGCGCGAGGTCGCGCGCTGGTTCCGCGACCGCGGCGTCGACACCCTCGGCGTCTGCTTCCTGCACTCGTACGCCGACCCACGGCACGAGGAGCGGATGCGCGACATCCTGGCCGAGGAGCACCCCGACGCGGTGGTCAGCATCAGCAGCGAGGTGCTGCGCGAGTACCGCGAGTACGAGCGGGCGATGACGACTCTCGTCGACGCGGCCGTGAAGCCGCGGCTCTCGGCGTACGTCGCGAACATCGCCGCCCGGCTGGAGGCGTACGTGGTCTCGACAGGCTCGACCGACGGTCCTCCGTCGGTCGAGCGAAGTCGAGACCACGTGCCCTTCTACGTGATGAAGTCCAACGGCGGCGTGCTCAGCGCCGAGGAGGTCGTGCACCAGCCGATCACCACCGTGCTCAGCGGTCCGGCCGCGGGCGCCCTGGGCGCGGCCCTGATCGCGCAGGTGGCCGGCTTCGACCGGGTGCTGACCTGCGACGGCGGCGGCACCTCGACCGACGTGTCGGTGGTCGTCGATGGTCAGCCGACGCTGACCACCGAGGGCACGGTCGGAGCCTTCCCGAGCAAGATCCCGATGATCGACGTGGTGACGGTCGGAGCGGGCGGCGGCTCGATCGCCTGGCTGTCGCCCGAGGGTGCGCTCAAGGTCGGCCCGCAGTCGGCGGGCGCCGACCCCGGGCCGCTCTGCTACGCCCGCGGCGGCACCGACGTCACCATCACCGACGCCCACGTCGCGCTCGGCCGGATCCCGCCCCACCTGCTCGGCGGCGAGATCCCGCTCGACGTCGACGCCGCTCGGGCGGGCATCGAGCGCCTCGCCGCCGACCTCGGTCTCAGCCCCCAGGCCGCGGCGGCCGGCGTGCTCGAGATCTCCGCGTGGAACCAGGCCAACGCGCTGCGCCAGGTCACGGTCAAGCGCGGCCTCGACGTCCGCGACTTCACCCTCACCACGTTCGGTGGGTCCGGGTCGCTGCTGCTGTGTCGGCTGATGGACGTGCTCGGCATCCCGACCGTGCTGGTGCCGCCCGACCCGGGCAACGTCTCGGCGTTCGGCCTGCTCACCGTCGACGTGAAGAACGACTACGTGCTCACCCGGGTCTGCCTCGACGAGCACCTCGACCCGGGTGCGCTGCGCACGTCGTACGCCGACCTCACGACGCAGGCGCGGGGCGCCCTGCTGCGCGAGGGGTTCGCCGAGGAGGCCCATGTGTTCGTGCGCACCGCCGACCTGCGCTACTTCGGCCAGGCCTTCGAGGTCCGGGTCGCCGTACCCGACGGTGACCTCGACCGCGCCGCCCTCGACACCGTCGCCGCCACCTTCCACGCCGAGCACCGCGGCCTCTACGGCTACGACTTCGCCGGCGACCCCACCCAGCAGGTCGAGTGGGTGAACCTCCGGGTCTCCGGGATCGGCCCGATCACCCGTCCCGAGATCCGCCGGGTTGCGGGTGGTTTCGAGACGGTCGCAGAGCGACCTCCTCCACCACCGGTGGCTGAGGAAGGCGCGCTGGCGCCTGTCTCGAAACCACCGGTCTCGCGCCCGGTCTGCTTCGACGCCGAGCAGGGGTACGTCGACACCCCGATCCACCAGCGCACCGACCTCGCACCCGGCGACACCGTCACGGGACCCGCGGTGATCGAGGAGTACGGCTCCACGGTGCCGCTCCATCCCGGCTTCACCGCCACCGTCGACGACTTCGGCAACCTGCTGGTGCGCCGATGAGCCGCCGGATCCCCACCGAGTTCCCGTTCGGGCCGCTGACCGCGGACGTCGGCGCCGCCGCCGACCCTGTGCTGGTCGAGATCGTGCAGGGAACCCTGGCCAGCGTGGAGGCCGAGGTCGAGACCGCGATCGCACGCACCAGTCGCAGCCCGATGATCCGCGATGCCCACGACTTCCGGGCCGGCATCCACGACCGCCTGCTCCGCAAGCTGACCGGTCGCTCCTACTCCGCCCTCGTGCACCCGGTGGCGCGCGACTTCCCGATCGCCGAGATGCGGGAGGGTGACGTGTTCTTCCACAACGACGTCTACCGCTCCGAGGGCGGGATCGGGCACCTGCCCGACCTCTGTGTGACGGTGCCGGTGTTCTCCGGCGGACAGGTCGTCGCCTTCGTCCAGGCCTTCGGCCACCACGACGACATCGGCGGCGCCGTACCGGGCTCGATGCCGAGCGCGGCGACGTCGGTGTTCGAGGAGGGCCTGATGGTGCCGCCGATCCGGCTGTGGGACGCCGGGGTCCCGAACCGGGCTGCGCTGGCGATCATGACGCGCAACTCCCGGATGCCGGAGTCGCTGGCCGCCGACCTCGACGCGGAGTGCTCGGCCTGCCTGATGGGGGCGCGGCGGCTCGGCGAGCTCTTCGAGCGGTACGGCGTCGCCGAGGTCGAGGCCTGCTTCGACGCGATCATCGACCGCACGACGCAGACCTACCGGCGCGAGATCCTGGGCCGGATCCCGGTCGGCTCGTGGGTCTGGGAGGACTACGCCGAGCACGACGGCGTCGACGAACCCCGGCTGCACACGCAACGGATCACGTTGACCCGCACCGCGGTCGACGACCCCGACGGCGAACGGCTGGTGATCGACTTCGACGGCACCGGGCCGCAGGCGAAGGGGCCGATCAACCACTGCGGCGACTACAGCGACGGCGTCTTCCTCAAGAAATGGCTCGCCCCGATCCTGCGCAACCTCGCCGAGACGCCGGAGCGGATGGCCGAGCTCGACGTCAACGAGGGCGTCGTACCGCTCATCGAGATGCGGTTCCCCGAGCCCGGCACCCTGCTCACCCCGGTCTTCCCGGCGCCGACCAACGCCCGCACCTTCGTGATCCTCCGGCTGCTCGGCGTACTCGCCGGCGTGCTCGCGAAGGCCGTCGACGGCCAGATGCCTGCCGACCAGGAGACGATCCGCTACACCGGCGTGTACGGCCAGGACGCCGAGGGCCGCAGCTACCTGATGCGCGAGGTGCTCGGCGGAGGCTCCGGCGGGCGCCCGTACGCCGACGGCGAGGACACCATCCACGTCGTACCGGACTCGCGGAACCTGCCGACCGAGTTCACCGAGGCCCGCTTCCCGTTCCGGGTCGAGGCGCTCTCGCTGGCCGTCGACAGCGGCGGAGCCGGGCTCCACCGCGGCGGCTGCGGCTACGAGAAGCAGATCCGGATGCTGCGCGACGCGCACTTCATGTCCATCGCCGACCGGTCGATCCTGTCCTGCTGGGGCGTCAACGGTGGCAAGGCCGGGCGCCCGTTCCAGGTCACCATCGACCCCGGCGGCCCGCACGAGCGCGAGGTCGACGCCCTGGCCGACGCCGAACCGGTGCGGGCTGGCGAGGTGATCCGGATCCGCACCACCGGCGGCGGTGGCTGGGGCGACCCGCTCACCCGCGATCCCGGCCTCGTCGTACGCGACGTGCGGTGGTGCAAGGTCTCGCCCGAGGCCGCGCTGCGCGACTACGGCGTGGTGCTGACCGGGGCGGGCGACGACCTGGGGTACGACGCCTCGGCGACAACAGCGGAGCGCGAGCGAAGGGGTCTCGACGAACCCGCCGGGTCCTTCTTCGACCGCGGGGCGGGCTACGCGCGCCTCGCCGGCGGCGCGGCGTACGCCGAGGTCGACCTGCTCTGACCTGGACCTCACCACCACCCCACACCAAACACCCCCACACCAACTCAGCTCTGCCCTCAGGAGGCGACCTTCCGCCTTCACGGCGGCGCGGATCTCGAGGCGGTGCACCTCGGGGAGCTTGTCGACATCGGTGACCGGTTCGTCGTTCATCGGCTGATCCGCACCTTCCCGGTCTTCTCGGTCTTGTCCCATCTCATCTCCGCTCCCCGCGCCTCGAGGATGTAGGCCGCGAAGGTCACCGCGCACAGCAGCGGGCCGTAGCCGCCCACGTAGATGAACAGGCGGCTGAGACCGCGATGGCCCCACTCGTCGAGCTTCTTGCCGGCGCAGGCGACTGGCATGCACAGAGCCACCCACGGAGTAGGCCACGAGCATGCAAGCTCGACATGCGACGGTGCCGCTGCAACGGGATGCCCGAGCTGCTCGAACAGTCGATGTGCGAGCGGAGCGTGAAGCGGCGCCGGCGCGCAGCCGTACGCGATCAGGACGGTCGACACGATGCCAGGGAACAGGATCCGCCTGGAGCCAGCACCTGCGAGCCGTCTCCGGTGTCGATGCACAGCGCGAAGGACGGTCACGAACAGGTAGGCGATGCAGTGACCACCCACAACAGCCGGAAGGTCTCGTACGGCGTGTCGCGTCGGCGATGAAGTAGAGCGCCACCAGGGACGCAGCGGAGGCCGAGCATGAGGAACGGCAGCAGGAACAGGCTGAACCACACCAGCCCGAACGAGATGCTGCCCAGGCGGTGCTCCGCGACGACGGCCGGAACCACAGCGTGCCGGTAACCGCGAGGTCACCTGCACGTTCCCACGGGCCCAGCGCAGACCGCTGCTTCCACAGCCCGACGACGCTGGTCCGGCTCCTCGGCCCAGCACCGTCGGCGTTGCCGTTCGAACACGACCCGCCTGCCGCTGAGCTGGGTGTTGAAGGTCGTGAACGTGTCCTCGGCCAGACGTCGTCGATGTCGATCCGGCCGCCGAGTGCCTCGAGGTTCTCCCGGGAGTGCAGCTGCGCGCCGCCGGCCAGGCAGGCCATCGCGCCGAGCACGTTCTGCGCCCGTCGCGCTGCCGCCTGGGCCGTGATGTACTCGTAGCCGATGAAGCGGCTGCAGGCAGTTCGCCCGGTCGTCTGCCCTCCTTGATGTAGGCGGTGACCGCTCCGACCCGCGGGTCGGCCAGGTGCCGGGTCATCTTGCGCAGCGAGTCCCGCTCGTAGATGACGTCGGCGTCCATGATCAGCAGCGCCTCCATCCACGTCGCTCGGCCATGATCAGCGCGAGCCCGTGGTTCAGGGTGTGCGCCTTGCCCTCACCGCCCTTCTCGCGACGGAGATGGAACGACCCGGTCGGGGTACTCGCGCTGCCTTCGCCCGAGCACACGTCGGGCGTGTCGTCGGTGCTCGCGTCGTCGACCACGTAGACCCGCAGCGCCTCCGGTGGGTAGTCCAGCGACATCAGCCTGTCGACCGAACGGCCGATGACCGCGGCCTCGTTCCAGGCCGGGACCAGGATCGCGACGCGGGGCAGGTACGGCGTGGCGGCGGCGTAGTGGTTGCGGAAGCGGTGCAGGCCGATCAGCAGGGACTGGTACGTCGAGACCAGCAGCGGGACCGCACCGAGCATGACCAGCGCCGTGAGGATCCACATGCCCACCGTGCCCGCCGTGGACAGCGCGGCGTACGTCTGCACGAGGGTGGTCACGCGGGCACCCTGGCCGCCCCGACCGCGCGCGACGTCGGCGACGTAGCGGTAACGTCCTACGTCGCTGGCCCGGTGGGCGTCGCTGCCCGCCTCGAGACGCACCCCCAGCGCCGCGAGCCGGCCGACCGTCGCTGCCGACGGGGTGGACCACTTCTCGTTGACCTCGACCGCGGCATCGACAGCGACGCAGGCCGCGGCCAGGTGCTCGAGCGAGCCGTCATCGACCGAAGACTCGTCCAGCCCGATCTTCGGCAGGATGCTGAACAGGTGCCCCACCACGGGGGCCTGGTGGCGCGACACCGCACGCGCGGTGGCGTCTAGGAGTCCCTCCAGAGTCGCCTGGGCGACATGGAGCCTGCCGTCAGCTGCGCGCGCACCCCCGCGGCGTGAGCGGGCCATCTGGCCCGGGGTACTGGTGGTCGGAGATCGTGACTTGCGTCGACCCCGGCGAGGTCGCTCGGCAGGTCGACCCGGCCGGCTGCGTCGAGGATCTTCGCCTCCACCCCGCAGATCACCCGGAGACCGGCGCTCCGAGCCGCCCGGCGTACCTCGTCGACGTACTCCGGTAACCAGGTGGTGGACGCGCGGACGTGGTCGGTGATCGAGAGTGCGGTGAGGCCCCGCGCCTGAGCGGCAGCGATGACGGCGTCCAGAGGGTCGTGTGCATCATCGCTGGTGGAGGTGTGGCAGTGCACGTCCACGCTCAGATCGAAGAGGGGCTCGCTCACGGTGTCGCCGGCTCGCGGTCCCGCCGAGTCACCCGGTAGTCCTCGATCTGGACTACGATGTCGGCCAGGTGCCGCACCACCGCGACCTCTACCCAGTCTACGGTGTCCGCAACGGGCTCGCCCAGCAGATCGGCTAGAGCGAGCGAGCACATGTCGACCCCGGCCGCAGCGGTGAGGGTCAACGTCCCGGGCACTCGGGGGTTGACCTCCAGCAGCCGGGCGTGCCGTCCCTGGCGCGCCGGAACTGCACGTTGCCGATCCCCGTCAGCCCGATGGCCTCCACGACCCTGGTGGCGGCCGTGATCAGCTCCTCGTCGCGCACCGTCCGCCCCGCGATGGCGACGCCCGAGTCGATCCAGTCGCGGGTCCGGGTACGGCCGCCATCACCTGTCCGTCGCCGCGGACCAGGACGTCGACGCTGAACTCGTCACCGGGTAGGAGCTCCTGGAGCAGCTGGCTGCCGTCGGCGGGGAGGCGGTCGAGCTCGTCGAAGGATTCGAGGACGTAGACGCCCGTCGAGCCGCTGCCGCGACGCGGCTTGGCTACGAGCGGCCAGGTGATCCCGGCGCGGGCGAGCTCGTCGTCGTCTCACTGCCGGTCCAGAGGACCGACGCAGGGACTCGTACCTGGTCGTGGCACAGCTGGATCAGGCGCCACTTGTCGAGTGTCGTCTCCAAGGTGGCGGACGAGGGGCTCAGCAGCCGGATGCCGAGCTCAGCGAAGTCGTCGCGGCGAGCAGCGAGCGGGAGCAGCTCGGTGTCTACCGTCGGCACGACAACGTCGATGCCGATCTCACGACACAGGGACAACAGCGTCTCGGCGAAGCCGGTATCGTCTCCGCGAGGGAGGAGTAGGCGTTGCTCGGCAGGCACCAGGTAGAGGCCGGAGGCTACCGTTCGATGTCGGCGGCGAACCACGTGACGTCCGTGCGGTGGACCATGCGGAGGAAGTTCACCGCCGCTGAGCCGCCGCTGCCGGTGACCAGCACCTTGAGTGACGGGTCATCGGCTGGCACGGGGAACCTCCTGCGAGTCGCGGACGACCTCGAACGGCTCGGCGTACCGGCAGCCTCCGAAGCGGCCCCAGTACCTGGCCGTCGACCGGAGCAGGTCCTCGTCGAGGTAGTCCCGGATCTGGACCTGGGAGGCGAAGGCCGAGATCGCCTCCAGCTTGCGGTCCAGGACGCCCTCCACGGACACGAAGCGCGTCGGCCGGAAGTCCACCGTCGCCGAGGGGGACTGGTAGCAGAAGATCTGAGCGACGCTGCGGCAGGCGACCAGGGAGGCCCGGTGCACTGCGCGGTGGTCCTGGTGCACGTCGTGCACGGAGTGCACGTAGACGATGTCCGGTTCGAACGAGGCCACGGTGTCCTCGACCATGGTGACGCTCTCGCCGTGCTCCTCGATGTTGGTGTCCTCTATCGCCGAGTACCAGTTCGGCGCCCAGTACCCTCGCGGCGTCAGCCGCCTCTCCTGCCCGGGTCTCGGCATCGCCCCCGATCCGACCCCAGCTCATCGTCAGGATCCTGATGTCGTCACCGCGCCTCGCATGGTCGGCGAGCGTTGCGCCTTCACCGATCTCGACGTCGTCGGGATGCGCGCCGATCGCAGCACCCTGCGGTGTGCCCACGCCGTAGCGTCAGCGCACGGGCTACGGACTTGAGTACCTAGTCGGGGTCTAGCGGTTTGACCAGGAAGTCCGTCAGGCTCTGTCGCACAGCCAGCACAGCGGTGTCGACGCTGCGCTGGGAGGTCATCAGCAGGACCTGTAGCCCTCGTTGCTGGCGGTGCACCTCCTCGGCGAGAGCGAGACCGCTGGCGCCCAGCATGTGCATGTCGGTGAGGACGACGTTCCAGTCCTCGGCCTCGATGCGCTGCAACGCCTCCTCGGCGGACGAGGCAGCGATCGCGTCGTACCCGCCTCTTGGACCAGGAGGTAGGTCAGGAGGTTCCGTACGTCCTCGTCGTCATCGACGACGAGGATCCTATACGGAGTGGCCATATGTCGCAGTGTGGTCCATTCGATGTGGAAACCGGAATAGGGTCGTGGCTGGCGAGCCGTGCCACCTGTACCTGTCGAACGACGTCGTTGAGTGCCGGCGAGCCGATGGAGGTATCTCGTGGTAGACCTGACCGGCATCGACCGCCATCTCGTCGAGTCGTCCCCCGTCGGAGCCTGGGTGTTGGAGCGGGACGGGACCACCGTGTGGTTCAACTCAGTGATGTGCACGTTCCTCGGCCGGTCGCCCGCCGAGCTCGACGGTCTGCGCGCCCACGTCGCGTTCGACGAGCAGAGTCAGCATCAGTTCGACTTCTTCCTGGAGCGGATGCGTGCTTCCGAAGACCGAGCCAGCGGTCGAGTGCCTGTTTCACCGCCCGGACAGCTCGATCACCTGAGTCCTGATCACCGCCTCCACGTTGACCCGAGCAGAGCGGTCCCTCATCGTCCTCCGAGTGGTCGACTACGACCAGCGCCTCTCGCTCAGCCACGAGCTGAAGCAGGCTCAGACTCTGAGCAGGATGAGCAGCTGTCGCTACGACTTCCGAACCGGCGAGTCATCCTGGTCCGACGAGCTCTACCGCGTGGTCGGCCGAGATCCTGCGAAGAGTCCGCTCAGCCTGGAGTAGTTCATCCGGCTGGTCGTCGACCAGGACAGGGAGCTGATCGGCGCTCTGACCGAGGTCGGCGCGTTCGGCTAGAGGTGCGGATCCGCCGCCCATCGGGTGACGTGGTCTGGCTCCGGATGCAGAGCAAGTCACCGGCGTGCGGGGTGGGGCGCGCGAGACCTTGCTCGTCACCGTGCAGGAGGTCACAGCGCAGAAGGGAGTCGAGCTCCGCCTGCGTGAAGCGCTCGAGACTAGCGCGTTCCTGCGGTCGATCTCCAGTGCTGCCAACAAGTCCGCCACCCTTCGGGCACGCTCTACCTCTCCTTCCAGCAGATGGGGCCTTCGACCCGTCTGCGCGGTTGACTACGTTCCAGCCACTGGTCTTCGCAGACGTGCCGTCGAGTTCGACGCGAACTACCCGGGCCGCGACTACTCAGGTCTGAGCGAGGAGCAGCGGACACCGACCTCCCGCGAGCTGGAGCTGGCACAGGAGGCCTACTCCACCAGCGAGACCGTGCTCGATGACCAGATTCTTCCCGGTGCGTCCTGGTCGCCCGAGCCGTCCGCCACCGGGGCGAGGTCGTGGCCGTGGTCGTGCTGACGATGACCGACGACACCACGAGCCACGACCGATGGCTGGCGGTCTCGTCAGCGGCAGCCGCTCAGGCCGAGCGGGTCATGGAGCGTGAGCTCGTCAACAACGAGCTCGCGGAGGCCCGAGACACCGCCATGTCTGCCTCCCGGCAGAAGTCCGACTTCCTCGCCACCATGAGCCACGAGATCCGGACGCCGATGAACGGCGTGATCGGGCTGAACGACCTGCTGCTGCGACACCTAGCTGGATGCCAACCAGCGTCGACTACGCCGAGGGTGTCCAGGCGGCCGGGCGAGGCCCTGTTGGCGCGTCATCAACGACATCCTCGACTTCTCGAAGATCGAGGCCGGTAAGCTCCATCTGGAGACTGTCGACTTCGAGGTGCGACCGCTCGTCGACCGCGTGCTGGCCCTGCAGTGGCGACCGTGCCCACGCCAAGGGGATCGAGCTTGCGGCCGACGTACGACGCCGATGTGCCGGAGTTCGTCCGCGGCGACCCGACGCGCCTGTCGCCAGATCATCACGAATCTGGTCTCCAACGCGGTGAAGTTCACCGCACGAGGGAGAAGTCATCGTCACCTGCACCGCCGATCTGACCCAGAGTCCGTACCCGAGCGCGACCCGGCCGTCGTCGTGCTGCGTGTCGAGGTCACCGACACCGGCATCGGGATCCCGAGCCGACGTACAGCCCGGGTTGTTCGAGCCGTTCACCCAGGCCGAGCGCTCAACCTCGCGTAACTTCGGTGGAACCGGGCTCGGGCTTGCCATCTGCCGCCAGCTGGTCTCTGCCATCGGGCGGCGAGATCGGTGTGGACAGCGAGCCGGGGAAGGGCAGCACCTTCTGGTTCACCGGCAGGTTCGCCATCGGCGACCCGACGTTGGTCGCGGCCTCGAACGGCGCCGCGAGTCACGTCCTCGAAGGGCGCCGCGTGCTGGTCGTGGACGACAACGCGAGCAACCGGCGCATCCTCGCCGAGATCCTCGGGGAGTGGCGGCTCGCACGTCGAGTCTGCTGCGGGGTCAGATGACGCCGTACGCCGAATCCGCGAGGCAGCGGCGCGTGGCCAGGCTTTCGACGCCGTCCTCCTGGACCTCGTGATGCCCGATCACAGTGGCCTCGAGCTCGCCTCGATCATCACCGCCACGACAGAGGAGCCGTGGCCCGTCATGTTGCTCCTCTCGTCCGCGCAGAGCGTAGACAGAGTGCTACTCGAGGCCGCAGGGATCTCACGGAGCCTCACCAAGCCGGTGAGACGCTCGGCGCTCTTCAACGAGCTCGTCGAGATCCTGGCCGACGTGCACGGTGTGGAGGCGCTCACGAGAGCTGCGCCGGAGGAGCGCGTGGATCTGCTCGGCCAACGCGTCCTGGTCGTCGAGGACAACGAGATCAACCAGCTGGTGCCCTCGGGGTCCTCCAGGCCCTCGGCTACAGCGTCGAGATCGCGTCTGACAGCGAGGAGGCCGTGGCGATGGCGGCGCGAACTACGTATGACGCCATCGTGATGGACTTCCAGATGCCGCGCATGGACTGGTACGCCGCCACCCAGTCGATCCGAGCACAGGCGTCGGGTGAGGCTCGGGTGCCGATCATCGCGATGACCGCAGCGGCCGTGGAGGGTGAGAGCGAACGGTGTCTCGCAGCGGGGATAGACGCGTTCTTGACCAAGCCGCTCCAGCCCGAGCAGCTCCAGGAGACCCTGCGCGTTCAGATCGCGGCGCGGCTGCGGCGCTCTGAGGCGGCGCAGTCCGCGGTACTCGTCGGGACGGCTCGCGTCTCGACACCTTGCGGGCGATGGGTCCTACGCGTCGGTTCTGGTCGAGCGGGCTGTCGAGCGGTTCGTGACCCGCGCGGACGAGTCGTTGACGCGCCTGCGTCGAGCAGTCGAGCTCGGCGACGTCTCCGAGCTCCGCGCGCTGGCGCACAGCCTCGGGGGGAGCGCTGCAACCTCGGCGCGCTCAGGTGCAGTCGGTCTGTGCGGAGCTAGAGGCTGGGAGCGGCCCACTACCTACCGGGCGCAGCGCGGCTCGTGACCGAGCTCGAGGGCGCGGTGGCCGACGCCATCCGCGACTGCAGGAACCGGGCAGTACACCCACTGCCACGGGACGGACCAGATGCCGGGACCCCCGGCACCCGGCATCTGTCCGAGCGGGCGTACCGCTCGGAACGGGAGCCTGGGCATTGGCCGATCACTTGTCGCGGAATCGGTTGTGTGATGCCCCGTTCACGTTGTCATGGACCCCGTCCCCCTGCGTCGGCGCCCCGTCGCGGAGATCGGAGGAGGGACACCATGGCGGACGAGCCCGCCGTCCCCCGGAGCTTCCCCGTGGCCTTTGCGGACGCCCTCCGGCGCCGCGGAGTGAGTCTGGCCTGGCTGCACGAGCGTCTGGTCGAGCGCGGCCGCCCGGTGAGCCCGGCGGCGCTGAGCTACTGGCGCTCCGGTCGGAGCCAGCCCGAGCGCGGCACCTCACGGGAGGCCCTGGTCGAGATCGAGCGGCTGCTCCGGTCGCTCCGGGCTCGCTCATCGACCGACTCGGGCCTTCGCGCCGCCCGACCGCGCCCCGGGAGAAGACCGTCCGCGAGCTGTTCGGCAACATCTCGGGTGTCCAGTCCGCCCTCACGCGCTGGCTTCGAAGGCCTGTACGACGAGCTGGTCGAGGTGCTGCGGCACCTCACCGTCGACGTCGACGAGACCGGTCGGCGACGACCGTGCAGGTGCGGTGTCGTCCAGGCGCGCCGCGACGGTGCCCGCCGTACGCCTCTGATCGTGACCCTACGAGACCGCCGCCGACCTTCTCCCCCCTCTGCGCTCCGCGCACCATCTCAGCTTGTTCGCCCACTGCTATCACCCCCTCGCGCAACAGACCTCATGTACGAGATGTCATCCAGCTGCCTGAGCCGTGGACCGAGACCTGCTTCGACCACTATGCCGCCCGGCGCCTGGGTGAGCTGCTGGTGTGGGTGCGGTTCTCGTCGTCCCGGCTGCCGACGCACGTCGAGCGGTACACCGTCGTCGACGGGCTGGAGGAGGTCCACGAGGTCGCCCTCGGCGGTGGGTCGGGTGCGCATGCGCTGGCGCGCGGCTTCGGGCCGGGGATGCTCGGGGTGCGCTGGACCTGGTGAGGTCCACTAGGTTCGGCCCGTGCGGGTGATGCTGGCGCTGGGCGGAAACGCGATGACGAACGTCGACGGCCGGGCCCGGCCCGAGGACCAGATCGCGGCCGCGGAGGTCGCGATGGCGGCCGTCGCCGAGCTCCTCGACCACGACGTCGAGGTCGTGATCACCCACGGCAACGGTCCGCAGGTGGGCAACCTGCTGGTCAAGAACGAGATAGCCGCGGCCGTCGTACCCCCGGTGCCGTTGGACTGGTGCGGCGCCCAGACCCAGGCGACCCTCGGGTTCGTGCTGATGAACGCCCTTGACGCGGCGCTGGCGGAGCGTGGCATCGAGAAGCGCTGCGCGACGGTGGTGACGCGCACCCTGGTCGACCCGCACGACCCCGGCTTCGCCAGGCCGACCAAGCCGATCGGCCGGTACCTGCCGGCGGACGAGGCCGCGCTGCTGGCGGAGCACGGTGAGACGTGGGAGGACCGCGGCGAGAAGGGCTGGCGGCGGGTGGTCGCCTCGCCCGAGCCGGTCGACATCCTCGACGCCCCAGCGGTGCTGCAGCTGATCAGTGCGGGATTCGTCGTCGTGGCCAACGGGGGCGGTGGGATCCCCGTCGTACGCCGGGAGGACGGGTCGCTGTCGGGTGTCGAGGCGGTCATCGACAAGGACCTCGGGGCGGCGCTGCTCGGCGTCCTGGTCGGGGCCGATGTGCTGGTCGTCGCGACCGACGTACCCCAGGCGGTGCTGCGCTTCGGCACCCCGGACGCCCAGCCGCTGGGCCGGGTCGGGCTGGCGCGGATGATGGAGTACGCCGAGGAGGGCCACTTCGCGAGCGGCTCGATGGGCCCGAAGGTCGACGCGGTGTGCCGCTTCGTGCAGGCCACGGACCAGCCCGCCGTGATCACCAGCCTCGACCGCATCGTCGACGCGGTCACCGACGTCGGCAGCACCGGGACGGTCGTCGTCGCGGACTAGGTACAACGTGGTCGCTGGTCGAGTGGACTCGAGACCTGACAGGATCGACGTATGCCTTCCCGACCGCCAGCCATCGAGGTCCGCAAGATCCCCCTTCACTCCGTCTCGGACGCCTCCGAGCTGACCCAGCTGATCGACGACGGCGTGATCCACGCCGACCGGGTGATCGCGGTGATCGGCAAGACCGAGGGCAACGGCGGGGTCAACGACTACACGCGGATCATCGCCGACCGGGCGTTCCGGGAGGCGCTGGTCGCGCGCGGCGCGGATGCCGAGGCGGTCAAGGAGATCCCGATCGTGTGGTCCGGCGGCACCGACGGCGTGATCAGCCCCCACGCGACGGTGTTCGCCACGGTGCCGGACGAGGACGTCGTACCGTCCGACGAGCCGCGGCTGACCGTCGGCTTCGCGATGAGCGACGTGCTGCTGCCCGAGGACATCGGGCGGACCGCGATGATCACCAAGGTCGCGGCCGCGGTCGAGGTCGCGATGGAGCGGGCCGGGATCACCGACCCCGCCGACGTCCACTACGTGCAGACCAAGACCCCGCTGCTGACCATCGACACGATCCGCGACGCGAAGAGCCGCGGGCACGACGTCTTCACCGAGGACACGCTGACCTCGATGGACGTCTCCAACGGCGGTACGGCGCTCGGCATCGCCGTCGCGCTCGGCGAGATCTCGATGCCCTCGGACGATGACGTGCTCCGCGACCGCACGCTCTTCTCGTCGGTCGCCTCGTGCTCGTCGGGGGTGGAGCTGGACCGGGCGCAGGTGGTCGTGGTCGGCAACGCGACCGGGGTCGGCGGGCGCTACCGGATCGGGCACGCCGTCATGGACGACGCCCTCGACGCCGACGGGATCTGGGACGCGATCCGCTCCGCGGGGCTCGACCTGCCCGAGCGGCCCCACTCCTCCGACCTCGACGGGCGGCTGGTCAACGTCTTCCTCAAGTGCGAGGCCTCGCAGGACGGCCACGTCCGCGGACGTCGCAACGCGATGCTCGACGACTCCGACGTGCACTGGCACCGCCAGATCAAGGCCGCCGTCGGCGGCGTCACCGCGACGGTCACCGGCGACCCCGCCGTCTTCGTCTCCGTCTCCGCCGCCCACCAGGGCCCCGACGGCGGCGGCCCCGTCGCCGCCATCGTCGACCTCGGCTGAGGTTGGCGTCGCGATCGCCGGTCGACCGGCGATCCCGTCGCTTGTCAGCCGTTGCAACCCCTACGAAGCGCCGGGAGCACTGGTGCCCTGTGACTGATGCGTCGTGTGGGGCAATCAGCCGAAGCGGTGTGACGTGGGCGACGGAGCGTTGTCCACAGGCGGGTGCGTCGACCGAGCGGAGCGAGCTCACGTCCGAGTAAGTCTCAGTCTCATGAACGAGATCCTCGGTCCGGCCGACACCCCCGTCATCATGCGGTCTGAGTTGCTCACGGCAGGGCACTCCGACCGCGACATCTCGCGACTGGTGAAGGCCGGCGTACTGCACCGCGTACGAAGGGGCGCCTACGTCGACGCCTGTGTGTGGGCGGCGGCCAGCGCTGACGAGCGACATGTGTTGGTCGCGCACGCGGTGGTCAAGCAAGGGCAGACGCGGCTGGTGGTGAGCCACGCCTCGGCGCTGCCGTTCTTCGGTGCGCCCACCTGGGGCCAATGCTTGGACGATGTGCATGTATCGAGGCCCGACGCGCGGTGCGGCCGCAAGGAGCGCGGTGTCAGGCAGCATCGCGGTCTCTTGCTCGCGTGCGACGTGACAACTCGCAGAGGTCTCGAGGTCACATCCGGCACCAAAACCGCGCTCGACGTCACGCGCTGCGCGGGGATGGAGGCGAGCCTGGTCGCCGTCAACTACCTGCTCCGTCGGGGCTTCACAACCCTCGACGACCTACGGGAGCGCTACGCGCCGATGGTGCACGACCCGTTCACCCTGAAGACCGACCTTGTGCTCAGGCTCGCGGACGCTCGTCTGGAGTCGGTCGGGGAGGTCCGGACGATGTTCCTTCTCTACCGAGGCGGCGTACCTGCCCCGGTCCCGCAGTACGAGCTGTACGGCGATCGCGGCGAGCTGATCGCTCGGCTCGACTTCGCCTGGCCCGAGCTCGGGGTGTGGCTCGAGTTCGACGGCCGCGAGAAGTACCTCAAGTACCGCCGAGAGGGAGAGTCCGTCGTCGACGCGGTGCTCCGCGAGAAGCGCCGGGAGTCGCGGATCGCCGAGCTCACCGGATGGCGCTGCATCCGCATCACCTGGGCGGATCTTGAGCGCCCGAGCGCCACCATCGCTCGCGTCCTGGCGATGCTCGGTGTCGCCACACGTGTCCCGAGGTTCACATGACACACGCGTTCCTGTTGCTTGTCAGGTGTTGGAACCCCTACGAAGCGACGGGATCGCCGGTCGACCGGCGATCCCTGCAGACATCCCAGCTCCGGTGGTCGGGGATGATGGGCGCCATGACGGAGCAGAAGCCGATCCACACCTGGCTCACCGACATGGACGGCGTGCTGGTGCACGAGGAGGACCCGATCCCCGGGGCGGCCGAGTTCATCGCCGCGCTCCAGGCCTCCGGACTGAAGTATCTGCTGCTCACCAACAACTCGATCTTCACCCGCCGCGACCTGCGGGCGCGGCTGCTCGGCAGCGGGATCGACGTACCGGAGGAGAACATCTTCACCTCCGCCCTGGCCACCGCCGACTTCCTCGACGACCAGCGCCCCGGCGGTACGGCGTACGTCGTGGGGGAGAGCGGGCTGATCACGGCCATGCACGACATCGGCTACGTGATGACCGACCGCAACCCCGACTACGTCGTGCTCGGCGAGACCCGCACCTACTCCTTCGAGGCGATCACCAAGGCGATCCGGCTGATCGAGAGCGGCGCCCGGTTCATCGCCACCAACCCCGACCGGAGCGGGCCGAGCCATCAGGGCACCCTGCCGGCCACCGGGAGTGTGGCAGCGCTGATCAGCAGCGCCACCGGGCGCGCGCCGTACTTCGTCGGGAAGCCCAACCCGCTCATGATGCGCAGCGCGCTGAACCGGATCGAGGCCCACTCCGAGACCACCGTGATGGTCGGCGACCGGATGGACACCGACATCGTCAGCGGCCTCGAGGCCGGGCTCCGCACGATCCTGGTGAGCACGGGGTCGACGAAGCCGCACGAGATCGAGACCTTCCCCTACCGCCCGACCCGCGTCGTCGACTCCGTCGCCGACCTGGTCGACATGGTCGCCGCGCGCGCCTGACTGTCAGCCCTCCAGCCACTCCCTGATCGCGGCGCTGTGTTCGCCCAGCAGCGGCGGTGGCAGGTGCCGCTCGCGGCCGCCGCTGAACGCGTTGTCGTCGAAACGCAGCGCTGACCCGGTGAGCTCCAGCGGACCGTACGACGGGTGGTCGACCTCGAGCACGAGTCCCTGCGAGCGCACCTGGTCCCAGGCGTAGACGTCGTCCATCGACCGCACCTTGCCGGCCGGTATCCCGGCGTCGACGAGGAGGTCGAGCCAGTGCTCGGCGGGCTGTGCCGCGAAGATCTCCTCGATCACCGCCACCAGGTCGTCGCGGTGGGCCACCCGCTCGCGGTTGGTGAGGAACCGCGGCTCGTCGGCGTCGAGCCCGACGGCCGCCGCGAAGCGCTGCCACAGCCCCTCCGAGCCCACGGCCACCTGCACCGGCACGGTCGCGGTCTCGAACATCCCGTACGGCGCGATCGCCGGGTGGTGCGATCCGGCGATGCCCGGCACCTCGCCGCCGAGCAGCCACCGGGTGCCCTGGAACGCGTGCACCCCGACCACACCCGAGAGCAACGACGTGCGGACGACGCGGCCGCGGCCGGTCCGGTGCCGCTCGTGCAGCGCGGCCACCACGCCGTACGCCAGGTTCATCCCGGCCAGCAGGTCCGCGATCGGCACCCCGACCTTCGTCGGCTGCTCGGTGCCGGTCACCGACATCAGCCCGCCCTCGCCCTGCGCGATCTGGTCGTAGCCCGCCCGCCCCGACTCCGGTCCGTCGTGTCCGAAGCCGGTGATGCTGCCGATGACCAGACCCGGGTTGAGGTCGTGCAGCCGCTCGACGGTGAAGCCGAGCCGGTCGAGCACGCCGACCCGGAAGTTCTCCAGCAGCACGTCGGAGCGTCGTACCAGTGCGGCGAGCACCTCGGCGTCGTCGGCGTCCTTGAGGTCGAGGACGATCGACTCCTTGTTGCGGTTGGCCGACATGAAGTACGTCGAGTCGCGTGTCTCGTCGGTCGAGCTTGTCGAGACCACGGCGCCGGCCCACGGCGGCCCCCACGCCCGGGTGTCGTCGCCGGTCGCGCTCTCCACCTTGATCACCCGGGCGCCGAGGTCGCCGAGCATCATCGCCGCCTGCGGCCCGGCCAGGGCGCGGGTCAGGTCGAGGACGACGACATCGGCCAGGGGTCCCTCGTTCATGACGCTCAACCTAGTGGCGCACCCGGATCTGTCGGTCCCGGATGGTTGGGTGGAGCCATGACCAGCGGGCCCACGACGTACCACCTCGTGCGGCCCGCCCATGCCGCCACGGAGCCGGTCGCCCTCGACGCCGAGCAGCAGCGCGTCGTCGACCACGCCGGCGGCCCGCTGCTGGTGCTGGCCGGCCCCGGCACCGGCAAGACCACCACCCTGGTCGAGGCGATCGCCGACCGGATCGAGCACCGCGGCGTCGACCCGTCGCAGATCCTGGCGCTCACCTTCTCCCGCAAGGCGGCCGAGAGCCTGCGCGACCGCGTGACGGCCCGGGTGGGGCGTACGACGTCGACCACGATGTGCTCCACCTTCCACTCCTTCGCCTACGGTCTGGTCCGCGCCTACAGCCCGGCCGACCTCTACACCGCGCCGTTGCGGCTGTTGTCCGCCCCCGAGCAGGACGTCGTCCTGCATGCCCTGCTCACCGACGCACCCGAGTCGGTGCGATGGCCCGACGCACTGCGAGCGGCGGTCGGCACCCGCGGCTTCGCGGCCGAGGTGCAGTCGGTGCTGGCCCGCGCACGTGAGCGAGGCCTCGACCCGGCCGACCTGCGCGACCTCGGGCGCCGCGAGAACGTGCCCGAGTTCGAGGTCGCGGGGCTGTTCATGCAGCAGTACCTCCAGGTCCTCGGCTTCTCGAACTCCTTCGACTACGCCGACCTGATCGCCCGAGCCGGACAGCTCGCCGACGAGCACCGGGACGACGTACGTCGTCGCTTCGGGCAGGTCTTCGTCGACGAGTACCAGGACACCGACCCCGCCCAGGTGGACCTGCTGCGCTCGCTGGCCGGCGACGGCCGCGACCTCACCGTCGTCGGCGACCCCGACCAGTCGATCTACGGCTTCCGCGGCGCCGACCTGCGGGGCATCCTCGACTTTCCGACCGCGTTCCCCACCCGCGACGGCGAGCCCGCGCCGGTGATCGCGCTCGGCACCACCCGCCGGTTCGGCCCGCGACTGCTCCGTGCGTCGCGCTCGATCGCCGCCTCGATCGGTGTCACCGGCTCGATCCCGCTGGCGGAGTTCCGGGTCTTCCGCGACCCCCGTGCCGAGGCGCCCGGGCTGGGCGACGGACGCGTCGAGGTGCTCACCTACGACACCGCCCGCGCCGAGACCGAGCACGTCGCCGACCTGCTCCGGCGCGCGCACCTCGAGGACGGCGTCGGCTGGTCCGACATGGCCGTGCTGGTCCGGTCGGGCCGCACCTCGATCCCCGCCATGCGCCGTTCACTGAGCACGGCGGGGGTGCCGGTGGAGGTCTCGAGCGACGAGACGCCGCTGGTGCGCGAGCCCGCCGTCCTGCCGCTGCTCGCCGCGCTCCGCGTCGTGGTCGACCTCGACATCAAGGACCTCGACGACCCTGACGTGATCGCCGCCGACCGGGCCGAGGCGCTGTTGACCTCTCCGCTGGGCGGCCTCGACGCCCACGACCTCCGCGGGCTGGCGCGTGCGCTCCGGAGCCGCGACGACGCCGTACCGTCCGCTGAGCTGGTACGCCGTGCGGTCACCGTCCCCGGCTTCCTCGACGGCGTGCGCGGCGACCCGGCCGACCGGGCCCGGCGGGTGGTCGCGCTGGTCCGCACCGCCCGCGACCGGCTCGACGCGGGCGAGAGCCCCGAGCAGGTGCTCTGGACGCTCTGGGACGGCACCGACTGGGGCTCCCGGCTGCGTCACCAGACCGAGCTCGGCGGCCAGTCGGCGCGGCTCGCCCACCGCGACCTCGACGCGATCTGCGCGCTGTTCGACGCCGCCGCCCGGTCCGAGGAGCAGGCCGGCCACGTCGGGCTCCGCGAGTTCCTCGACACCCTGTCGGCTCAGGAGATCCCCGCCGACACCCTCGCCGAGCGCGGCGTCCGGGGTGACGCCGTACGCCTGCTGACCGCCCACCGGTCGAAGGGCCTGGAGTGGGACCTCGTGGTCGTCGCCCACGTGCAGGAGGGCGCCTGGCCCGACCTCCGCCGCCGCAACACCCTGCTGGGGGCCGACCGGATCGGCCGCGACGGACTGGTCCCGCCGCTCACGCCGGCAGCCCTGCTCGCCGAGGAGCGTCGGCTCTTCTACGTCGCCGCCACCCGCGCCCGCCGCCGGCTGGTGGTGACCGCGGTCGCCTCGCCCGACGACGACGGTGAGCAGCCCTCCCGCTTCCTGCACGAGCTCGGCGCCGGTGAGCCCGACCACCACGTCGGCCGGCCCCGGCGCCCGCTGTCGCTGGCGGGCCTGGTCTCCGAGCTTCGACGCACCGCCGCCGACCCCACCCACCCCGACGACCTGCGGCGGTCCGCGGCCCACCGGTTGGCCGCTCTCGCCGCGACCGAGGTCCACGGCCGGCCCCTCGCGCCCGCCGCCGACCCCGCGACCTGGTGGGGCCTGCGCGCCCCCAGTCGGTCGACGACCCCTCTCCGGCCCGAGGGCGAGCCGGTGCGTCTCTCGGCCAGCGCGCTGCAGGGGCTGATCACCTGCCCCGCCCAGTGGTTCCTCCAGCAGGAGGCGGGCGGCACGGTCGTCAGCTCGACGGCCCAGGGCTTCGGCATCATCGTCCACGCCCTGGCCGACCGGATGGCCAAGGGTGAGCTGGGCCTCGGCCCCCAGCTGATGCCCGACCTGATGGCGCTCGTCGACGAGGTCTGGGACCGGATGTCCTTCCGTACGCCGTGGTCCGGCGAGCGTGAGCGCGACGCCGTCCGCGACGCACTGGCCCGCTTCGTCGCCTGGCAGTCCCGCCCGGGGGCCCGCACGTTCGTCTCCTCGGAGGGCCAGATCACCGCGACTGTCGGCCTGCCCGACGGCCAGCAGGTGCATCTGACCGGCTACGTCGACCGACTGGAGCTCGACGAGGCCGGCGACGTCGTGGTGGTCGACCTCAAGACCGGCAAGTACCACCCGTCCGACACCTCGCTCCCCGAGAACCCCCAGCTCGGCCTCTACCAGCTCGCGGTCGAGCACGGGGCCGCCGACGAGGCCGTCGGCCGGCCGGTCCGCTCGGGAGGAGCCGAGCTGGTCCAGCTCCGGCTCGGGGGCGAGCTGCCCAAGGTCCAGCCTCAGTCACCCCAGGTTCCCGACGCCGACGGCGTCACCGTCATCGAGCACCAGCTGATGGACGCGGTCCGCGCCGTCCGCAACGAGGAGTTCCCGGCCCGGCCCGGCTCGCAGTGCGACCGCTGCGAGTTCCACGCCGTGTGCCCCGCGCAGTCGTCGGGCTCGGTGCTGTCGTGACCCCCGCCGTCGAGACGCCCGAGCAGCTGCGGGAGCTGCTGCACGCCGACTTCACCTTCAGTGCCCAGCAGTTCGCCGCGATCACCGCACCCCTCGAGCCGGCCGTGGTCATCGCCGGGGCGGGCTCGGGCAAGACCACGGTGATGGCGGCGCGGGTGGTCTGGCTGGTCGCCACCGGCCGGGTGGCGCCCGCGGAGGTGCTCGGCCTGACCTTCACGACCAAGGCCACCGCCGAGCTGGCGACCCGGATCCGCGAGTCGCTGCGCGCGGCCGGGCTGCTGCCCGTCCGCGGCCAGCGGCTCGACAGCGGTGACGAGATCGAGGAGCCGACCGTCGCGACGTACCACTCCTACGCCGCCGGGCTGCTCACCGAGCACGGCCTCCGGATCGGCCACGAGCCCGACACCCGGCTGATCGCCGACGCCTCGCGCTACCAGCTGGCCGGTCGCACCATCGCCCGCCACACCGCGCCGGTCCGCCATCTCAGTGATGCGCCCCAGCTCGTGGTGCAGTGGCTGCTGGCGCTCGACGGCGAGCTCTCCGAGCACCTCGTGACCCCCGACCAGGTCCGCGCTCTCGACGTCCGCGAGCGCGAGCTGTTCGTCGAGGGGATGGTGGGAGAGAGCCGCAAGACCTACCGCGAGCGCAACGAGAAGGCGATCCTGGCCATCGATCGGCGGGCGGAGCTCCTCGACCTGGTGGAGGAGTACCGCGCGCTCAAGCGCCACCACGGACTGATGGACTTCTCCGACCAGATCTCCCTGACGGCACGGCTCGCTCGCGACTGCCCCGAGGTCGGCGGAGTCGAGCGGACGCGGTTCAAGGTGGTCCTCCTCGACGAGTACCAGGACACCTCGGTCGCCCAGGCGCTGATGCTGACGCGGCTGTTCAGCGGCCCCGACGCCGCGCGCGGCCTCGGCCATCCGGTCACCGCCGTCGGCGACCCCAACCAGGCGATCTACGGCTGGCGGGGCGCCTCGGTCTCCAACATCCTGGAGTTCCCCGAGGCCTTCCCCTCCACGGACGGCCGCGCTGCGTCGTACCCCCTCACGGTCAACCGTCGCTCCGACGTCGCCGTCCTCGACACCGCCAACCTGCTCGCCGCCGAGCTGTACGACCTGCGGCCCGAGCTGCTCCCGCTCGAGCCGAAGCCGGGCGCCGCGCCGGGCCAGGTGTCGGCCGGGCTGTACGAGACGTACGACGAGGAGCTCGCCGCCCTGGGCGACGCGGTGGCCGCCGCCCACACAGCGATGGCCGAGCCCTCGTGGCGCGAGATCGGCGTGCTCACCCGCGACAACTCCCACGCCGCCGACGTGTTCGACGCCCTGACCCGGCGCGAGATCCCGGTCGAGATCGTGGGGCTCAAGGGCCTGCTGCGCCTCCCCGAGGTGGCCGAGGTGGTCGCGACCCTGACCTTGGTGCAGGACGTCACGGCCAACGCCTCGCTCCTGACCCTGCTCGCCGGGCCGCGCTGGGCGATCGGCACCCGCGACCTCGCGCTGCTCGGCCGCCGCGCCTCCGACCTGTCCGGCCGCCGCGGGCGCATCTCCTACGACGACCTCCGGGCCGAGCTCGATGCCGCGGTCTCGGGCTCGGACCCCGCCGAGGTCGCCTCGCTCGGCGATGCCCTGGAGTCGCCCGGAGAGCTCCCCTACTCGCCCGAGGCCAGGGCCCGCTTCGCGCTGCTGGCCGCCGAGCTGCGCCGGCTCCGGTCGGCGGTGGGGGAGCCGATCCTCGACCTGGTCCGCCGGATCATCGACACCTGCGGCATCGACGTGGAGCTGGCGTCGTCGGCGAGCCCGGCCGCGTCCGCGCGGCGCGACAACCTCGACCTCTTCGTGCAGGCGGTCTCGGAGTTCCAGGCCGTCGACGGGCAGGTCACGCTGGCCGCGCTGCTGGCGTGGCTCGAGGCCGAGGACAGCTTCGGCCAGGGGCTCGACGTGGCGACGCCCTCCGAGGCCGACTCCGTGAAGCTGCTCACCGTCCACCGGGCCAAGGGCCTCGAGTGGGACGTCGTTCTCATCCCCGGGGTGACCGAGCGGAAGTTCCCCACCGAGCGCACCCGGTCGACCTGGCTGACCGTGCCGTTCGTGATGCCAGGCTCGTTGCGTGGCGACGCACGCGACCGGCCGGTCCTGGCCGGCCACACCCCCGCCGACATCGCCGCGTTCCTGGCCGCGACCAAGGAGCACGAGCGGATCGAGGAGCTCCGCCTGGCCTACGTCGCCTGGACCCGCGCGCGCCACCGCCTGCGGGTCACCGGGTGGTGCTTCTCGCCGACCATCAAGGCCGGGCGCGGTCCCTCGTCGTACCTCGAGGCGACGGTGGAGGCGCTGGCCGGACGCGGCCTGCTGCCAGAGCCGTGGTGCGACCGGCCGGCCAAAGGGGCGGCCAACCCCTATCACGCGCTCGACCCCGACCTGCCGTGGCCGATGTCCCACCAGACCGCCGAGGTGGCCCGCCGGCACGAGGCGGCCGCCCTCGTCGCCGGTGCGGCGCAGGCGCTGGAGGCCGGCACGCCGTGGGCCGACCAGACCGACGACATGATCGTCCTGGCCCGGATCGAGGAGTGGGACGCGGAGCTGACCCGGTTGGTGGAGGAGGCGAGCCGCGACCGGTCGCCGGTGATCGACGTACCCCTGCCGTCCAGCCTGTCCGCGACCGCCGTGGCCCGGTTGCGCGACGCGCCCGCTCTCTTCGCCGCAGACCTGGCCCGGCCGATGCCGCGACAGCCGTCTCCGGCGGCCAGGTTCGGCACCCGGTTCCACGCCTGGGTCGAGAGCCGGTTCGGCCAGCAGGACCTGTTCGACCCCGACGACCTGCCCGGTCGCGGCGACGCCGGCATCGACGACGACGCCGACCTTCAGGACCTCATCGACACCTTCGAGGCCGGGCCCTTCGCAGACCGCATCCCCCACGCCGTCGAGGCGCCCTTCGCGCTGGTGCTGCGCGGGCAGGTGGTGCGCGGCCGGATCGACGCGGTGTACGCCGAGCCAGGTGCCGGCGGCGATGACTGGCTGGTCGTGGACTGGAAGACCAACCGGGCGCCGGAGTCCGACCCCTGGCAGCTCGCCCTCTACCGGCTGGCGTGGGCCGAGCTGATGGGCGTACCGCTGGAGCGGGTGCGCGCACAGTTCTACTACGTCCGCCCCGGCACCGTCGTCGAGCCGACAGACCTGCCCGGCCGGGCCGAGCTGGAGCACGCGCTGCGCCTCAGGTGATCCTGTGGCGGTGAGTGAGCCACGTTCTGGGTCGATGCAACGGTGGCTGTCTCACCGGTGTACGGCGACGCCCCGGGGCGGCGGTGGGTGAGCCACCTTCTGGGGGCAGAGTTCGGTGGCAGTCTCACCGCCGGCCCGCAACCCGCCCGACCAGCCGGCCGCTCAGTCGGTGACGGCCGCGGCCAGCGCGATCTCGACCATCTCGCCGAAGGTCTGCTCGCGCTCGGCGGCCGTGGTCTCCTCGCCGGTCAGGACGTGGTCGGAGACCGTGCAGATCGCCAGCGCACGGCGGCCGTGCTTGGCCGCCAGCGTGTAGAGCGCGCTGGCCTCCATCTCGACCGCGAGCACGCCGTACCCGGTCATCCGCGCGACCAGCTCGGGGCGGGCGGCGTAGAAGGAGTCGCTGGAGAAGAGCAGCCCCACGTGGACCGCCGTGCCGCGGTGCTCCGCGGCCTCGACGGCTCCACGGAGCAGCCCGAAGTCGGCGACCGGGGCGTAGTCGAGGCCCTCGAAGGCGATCCGGTTCATCGACGAGTCGGTGCAGGCGCCGGAGGCGATCACGACGTCGCGCAGGGCGAGTCCGTCGACGAGCGCGCCGCAGGAGCCGACCCGGACGACGGACTGCACGTCGTAGTCGCGGAACAGCTCGTTGACGTAGATCGCCATCGACGGCTGGCCCATGCCGCTGCCCTGGACGGAGACAGGCTGACCGTTCCAGGTACCGGTGAACCCGAGCATCCCGCGCACCTCGGAGTAGCAGCGGGCGTCGTCGAGGAAGGTCTCCGCGATCCACCGGGCCCGGAGCGGGTCGCCGGGCATCAGCACGACGGGCGCGATCTCACCGGCACCCGCAGCGATGTGGGTGCTCATGGACGCGGACCCCGCTCGCCGCGGGCCATCATCGCCAGGGAGTACAGCGGGCGGTCCTGGGTCTCGACGTACACGCGCCCGAGGTAGCTGCCGATCACGCCCATCATCAGCAGCTGCAGACCGCCGAGCAAGAACATCCCGACCGCGATGAAGGCCCAGCCGGGGACGGCCTGGCCGGGCTCGAAGAGCCGCACGTAGAGCACGAACACGGCACCGAGCACGCTGAGGAACGAGATCAGCAACCCGAGCCGGGAGATCAGCCGCAACGGGAACGTCGAGAACCCGAGGATGCCGTCGGCGGCGAGCTTCAGCATGGTCCGCAGGGGGTACGACGAGGAGCCGGCGTAGCGCGGGTCGCGGTCGAACGGCACCGCCTCCTGCCGGAAACCGACGTGCGCCACGATGCCGCGCAGGAACCGGTCGTGCTCGCGGTAACGGACCACCTCGGCCACCACTCGCCGGTCCAAGAGCCGGAAGTCGCCGACGTTGCGCGGGATGTCGATCGACGCGAGCCGCGTCAGGAGCCAGTAGAAGACGAACGCGGTGCCCTTCTTGAACGGCGCGTCGCTGCGGGTACGGCGTTGCGCGTAGGCCACGTCGGCCCCGGTCTCCCAGGTCTCGATCAGCTGCAGGCTCACCTCCGGTGGGTCCTGGAGGTCGGTGTCCATGATCACCACGGCGTCGCGTCCCACCGCCGCGTCGAGCCCTGCGGTCACTGCGATCTGGTGCCCGAAGTTGCGGGCCAGCGCGATGACGGTGACCCGCTGGTCGGCCTCCCGGAGCCCCAGCAGCAGCTCCAGCGACTCATCCCGGCTGCCGTCGTCGACGTAGACGAACTCGAAGTCGAGGTCGGGACGCTTCTCCGTCGCGGTCACGAGCGCCTCGTGGAACGCGCAGATGCCGGCGGCCTCGTTGTGGACGGGCAGCACGTAGGCGACCAGTCGCCGAGCGGGGGTCATGCGGCATCTCCAAGACGTGGTGGTGGCGGTGGCCCGACGATACTGCGCGGTCCCTGTGCGCAGAGCATGACGCGTCTGTGCGGCTCCGATGGCTTGCCGACTAGCCTTCCTGGCGTGAGATACCCGCACGTCGAGCTGGCCGCAGACCCGCACGACCGGGTGGGGGAGCGCCGGGCCGACGAGGCGTGGCTCGACGCCGCCTGGGCGGATCCCGAGACCCGGGTGCTCGTGGTGGCCGGCACCCGCGTACGGCCGGTCGACGAGGCGGTGCACTGGGTGTCGCCGGCCGACGCGCCCGACGCGGGCACGCGCGTGCTGCTCGGCGAGCGGGACGGGCGCGTCTGGTTCGCACTCGTCCTGGATCCGGGCGAGGCGGACAACGACGACTGGGTCGGGCTCCGTGGGCTGCTCCCGCACCTGGCCGGCGACGGGGTCGAACAGGCGCCGCTGGTCTTCCACGCGATCGGGTTGGCGGAGTGGCTGTACGCGACTCGGCACTGCCCGCACTGCGGTGGCCGGCTCGAGGTCCGGTTGGCCGGGCACGAGCTCCAGTGCGTCGAGTGCCACCGCCGCCAGTTCCCGCGCACGGACCCGGCCGTGATCATGGCCATCACCCGCGGGCGAGCCGGGTTCGGCGGACGAGGCGCTGCTGCTGGGGCGCCACGAGGCCTGGCCGGAGGGGCGCTACTCCACGCTGGCCGGATTCCTCGAGCCGGGCGAGACGCTCGAGGACGCCGTACGTCGTGAGGTCGCCGAGGAGACCGGCGTCGTGGTCGGCGAGGTCACCTACTTCGGCAACCAGCCCTGGCCGCTCCCGGCCAGCCTGATGGTGGGCTTCCAGGGCCGAGCCTCGTCCGACGCGATCGCGGTCGACGGCCGCGAGATCCAGGACGCACGATGGTTCACCCGCGATCAGATGAGGGACGAGGCGACCGCCGGCACGCTCGTGCTCCCCGGCGGGATCTCGATCTCACGCTCACTGGTCGAGCACTGGTACGGCGGGCCACTCCCGGGCTCGTGGTGAGCCGCTCAGACGGCGAGCGCGGCCAGCTTCTCCTTGACCTGCGCGACGGACGGGTTGGTCTGAGCCGATCCATCGGCGTACACCAGGGTGGGGACGGTCTGGTTGCCGTTGTTGACGCGCTCAACGATCTCGGCGGCGTCGGGCTGCTGCTCGATGTCGACCACCTCGTAGCTGATGCCCTCCCGGTCCATCTGACCCTTGAGGCGGTGGCAGTACCCACACCACGGAGTCGAATACATCGTGACCGAGCCGCTCATCTGTGACTGTCCCTTCCGACGTCTACTGTGATGTCACCTTCAACCAATCTCGTGCAGGAGTTGTTCCACGTCGTGACCGCCCCCGACCTCCTCGACGCCCTCGACCCCGAGCAGCGCCAGGTGGCCGAGGCCCTGCGCGGGCCCGTCCGGGTGCTCGCGGGCGCCGGCACCGGCAAGACCCGGGCGATCACGCATCGGATCGCCCACGGCGTCGCGCAGGGGATCTACGCCCCGACGGAGGTGCTGGCCGTGACGTTCACCACCCGCGCGGCCGGCGAGATGCGCGGCCGCCTCCACGGCCTCGGCGCCCCCGGGGTGCAGGCGCGCACCTTCCACAGCGCGGCGCTGCGTCAGCTGCGCTGGTTCTGGCCCACGACGTACGGCGGTGAGCTGCCGACCCTGACCGAGTCCAAGCTGGCGATGGTCGCCGCCGCGTCCCGGCGGCTCCGGCTTCAGCCCAACCAGGCGCTGCTGCGCGACCTGGCCTCCGAGATCGAGTGGGCCAAGGTCAGCAACGTCGGCCCTGACGACTACGCCGTCGAGGCCGCCAAGCGCGGCCGTGCGGTGGCCGACCTCGACCTCGACGTCGTGGGCCGCGTCTTCGGTGGCTACGAAGAGACCAAGCGTTCCCAGTCGCGCATGGACATGGAGGACGTCCTGCTTCTCACCGCCGGGATGCTGGCCGAGGAGGAGCGGGTCGCCGCCCAGGTCCGCGCCCAGTACAAGTGGTTCGTCGTCGACGAGTTCCAGGACGTCTCGCCGATCCAGTCGGCGCTGCTCGACCTGTGGCTCGGCGGTCGCGACGAGATCTGCGTGGTCGGTGACCCCGCCCAGACCATCTACTCCTTCGCCGGCGCCAACGCCGACTACCTGCGCGACTTCCCCCGCAAGTTCCCCGGCACCACCTCCGTCGAGCTCAACCGCAACTACCGCTCCACACCCGAGGTGGTCGAGGCCGCCAACACCGTGCTCGCCGGTTCAGCCACGACGACGGTGCGGCTGCGCGCCCAGCGCCCCACCGGCTCCGCGGTCCGCTACCTGCCGACCGCTGACGAGGTCGCCGAGGCCGGCGCCGTGGCCGACGCGGTCGGTCGTCTGGTCGCCGGCGGCACCCCCAGCTCCGAGATCGCCGTCCTCTTCCGCATCAACGCCCAGTCCGAGGCCTTCGAGGACGCCTTGGGCAGCCGCAGCATCCCCTACGTCATCCGCGGTGCCGCGCGGTTCTTCGATCGCGCCGAGGTGCGCCAGGCCGTCACCCTGATTCGAGGAGCTGCCCACACCGACGACGGCACGACCTCGGTGCCTGACCTCGTCCGTGCGGCTCTGGGTGGCATGGGCTGGACTCCCGAGGCTCCGGCGACCCGGGGCCAGACCCGCGACCGCTGGGAGTCCCTTCAGGCGCTCGTTGCGATGGGGGAGGAGTCGGCGAAGCTGACGCCGGCGCAGTTCGTGGCCGAGCTCGAACGCCGCGCCGCCGAGCAGCACGCCCCCGCCGCGGGCGGCGTCACCCTGTCGACCCTGCACGCGGCCAAAGGGCTGGAGTGGGACGCGGTGTTCCTGGCGGGCATGCACGACGGCGCGATGCCGCTGGTTCACGCGACCACCTCGGCCGAGATCGAGGAGGAGCGCCGGCTCCTCTACGTCGGGATGACCCGGGCGCGGGTGCACCTCACGGTCTCCTGGGCGGCCGCCCGTACGCCGGGTGGACGCGGCAACCGCAAGCCCTCCCGGTTCCTCGACCGGCTGCTCCCCGACGACGCGCGCGCCACGAGCGCGCGGCCCAAGGCCAGGCGCGCGGTGCACTGCCGTGAGTGCGGCAAGCCGCTGTCCTCGGCCGCCGAGAAGAAGCGGGCCCGCTGCGCCGACTGCCCCGCGTCGTACGACGAAGCGCTGTTCGAGCGCCTGCGCGTGTGGCGCAAGGCGCGGGCCGACGAGGACGAGGTGCCGGCCTTCGTCGTCTTCAGCGACGCCACCCTGCAGCTGATCGCCGAGCAGCGACCGACCTCGGCGGCGGCCCTGCTGCGGATCAACGGCGTCGGCCCGGCCAAGCTCGAGCGGTACGGCGACTCACTGCTCGCCGAGGTCGAGTAGGGCTCCACGCTCATCGACCAGGGCCCAAGGTCACGGTCCGGAAACTTCTGCAGAAATACCCACTAAATCGTTTGCTGCTTACGAACCCCGGCCGGTAGCGTTCCCTGCATCACAGAACGCGCACCAGGACCTGTGGCAAGGTCCGCGCCCGATGCCCCGAAGGAGGTGGCCCGCATGATCAACAACACCCAGTCCGTGAAGGCAGTCAGCCCGGCGTTTGGCGTGTCCGCGTATGGCCACTCCTCCGTCGTGCGGGGTGCTTCGTGCGCGCCCGTTGTCGCCGCTCAGGTGTCGACGTGTGCCCGCATCCGCCTCATCGGCGGCATGCGCCTCACGACCAAGGACTTCCCGGGTACCTCTGCCTGGAGACCACCGACCTGTTGACTCTCAACAGCCACCGGCAGCCTCCAGGCCGCGGAACCCGACACCGGGATCCGCGGCCTTTTTAGATTTTCAACACAACTGCGATCAGGTCAACGACAAGGAGGTGAAAGACATGACCATCACTGTTCTCGACCGCCGGGACCGGACCACCGACACGCTGCCTGCGACGCTCGGAGGGCTCCACGACGCGGCCGACCAGGAACGTGACGATCTGCTGCCGTGCCGAGCCAACAACTCGGAGCTGTGGTTCGCCGAGTCTCCTGCCGACGTCGAGTTCGCCAAGGCGCTGTGCCAGGACTGCCCCGTGCGGGACCTCTGCCTCTCCGGAGCTCTGGAGCGGCGTGAGCCCTGGGGCGTCTGGGGCGGAGAGCTGTTCCTCCAAGGAGTGGTGATCCCCCGCAAGCGTCCACGCGGACGGCCTCGCAAGAACGAGCAGGCCGCGTGAGCAGCAGCGACCCGACCATGTCCCACACCAAGAAAGCACTTCCTTGATCACTCACCAGAACGGAAACAAGACCATGATGAGTAACTTGATGCACGAAGACCTGGCACGCGCGCAGATGTCCGCGCGCCTGGGAGAGGCGCAGCAGCTCCGCCGTGGCCGCCAGCAGGCGGCGGCCCGTCGGTTGAGTCGCAAGGCCGAGCAGGCTGCGCGACAGGCGCGTCTGGCCCTGGCCCGCGCTCTCTGACGAACACCGCCTCGACCTGATCGCGCGTGTTCCCCGGAGCCCCGGTACGACTGGTTCGTACCGGGGCTCCGCCATGTCCGGAGCCATGTCCGGGCCTACCCTTGGCCCGTGAAGACCTGCGACTTCTGCGGCCGTCAGGCCGAGGACGCCGAGACGTTGAGCTGGACCACGTCGGTCGAGAACGGCCGCACCCGCACCTACTGCGACACCTGCTCCCGCGAGCACCTGCGCGCGATCGAGGGCAAGCTCGACAGCGAGTGGTGGTGACAAGCCCTAGCCCCAGGCGCAGCCGCAGTGCGGATGACGTAGCCAGTCGCGCCGGGTGACCTCGAGGTCGGCGGTCACGGTGACGCTCGCCGAGCGCAGCGCCGGCGGCTCGCCGTCCAGCCGGCGTACGACGTCGCGCACCGCCCAGGCGACGCCCAGCTCGAGCAGACACGGGTCCCAGACGGCGTACGGCGCCACCGGCAGGTCGTCGAGCTGGTGCAGCACCGTCGCCCGGCGCGCGTCCCGCTCACCGAGGTGCGCGTCGACGCAACGCAGGCAGGCCGACCGCCCCGGCTCCACGAACGGCCCGATCCGCACCGCGCTGGGCAGCACCGCCAGCCACAGATGGGCGACGTCCTCACGCACCAGCCGGTCGGAGGAGCGCCGCCGCGGCTCGCCCAGCGTGACGACGAGCGTGGTGGCGGAGGCGGTGTCCGACAGGCCGAGCCCGGCCGCCGTACAGGTCCGGGTCACGGTGTCACGCACGAGGGTGTCCGCCTCGAGGGCGGCCGGCGGCCGCTGGGCCGCCCGCTCCCTGACGCCACGAGCCGGGTCGCCGGCGTCGACGACCCAGCCGTCGTCGACCAGCCGGTCGAGCACCGGACGTACCTCGGGGGCGGGCGGAAGGTCCAGTGCGGTCAGCGCGGCGTACAGCCCCGGGCGGTCGCGCAGCACGAGCCGGTCGGGCTCGTCGAGGCCGATCTGCAGGTGCGCGTCGTCACGGCGTACGACGTGCAGCCCGGACCGCAGCACCGGTCGGGCCAGCCCCGACCACCCGGTCCGCGTCGCCATGCCGGACACGCTGCCACGGCTCGTGGAAACGCGGCGTGCTCCCTCCACAGGGAGCAGCGACGGCCACGCTCAGCAGCAGCGGGCTCCGCTCTCGCCGGTCGCCGGGGGTGGACCCGTCCGTGCAGCACGAGGCCGAGCCATCCGGTTCCCCGGCAGTGGCGCTGTCGGCGAGCACGGTGTAGACCTCCCAGCGTTCCGCGTCGGGGGCGCCCTCGACCCAGAACTTGTCCCGGGTGGCGTAGCAGCACGTCGTACTGCGCTCGTCGACCGAGGTGAGCCCCACCGCAGTGAGACGCGTCTGCTCGGCATCAACGGTGGCCGTGTCGGCGACCTCGACGTTTGAGCGCAAGCTGGACACGGGACATGGGGTGCCTCGTGGCCTCCCATGCCGACGGCGAGGCGTGCGTGTGCGACCTGAACGACGCCTTCGACCTGTCCCAACCCACGATCAGCCATCACCTCAAGCTCCTGCACGACGCGGGGCTGCTGGATCGTGACAAGCGCGGCGTGTGGTTCTACTACCGCGTCAACACGGCGGTACTCAGTGACCTGGCCGGCCTGCTCGGTGGCGTCACGGCGTGACCCCGACGTCGGGTTACTCGGCCTCCTCGCCGCCGGCCTCGTCCTGCTCTCGCACTCCGCGAACACCGGTCGACCCATCCGCCGGCTCCCAGCCCGCCGACCAGGTCAACCCGGTCGCCGTCGCGGCGATGGCTGAGGAGGGCATCGACCTCACCGGGGGGGCCCGAAGCTGCTCACCGACTCCGCGGTCCTCGAGTCCGACGTCGTGGTGACCATGGGCTGTGGCGACGAGTGCCCCCATTTCGCCGGCAAGCGCTACGAGGACTGGGTGCTCGACGACCCGGCCGGCCAGGACCTCGACGTCGTGCGACCGATCCGTGACGAGATCCGCCGCCGCGTGGAGGGTCTGGTCCGGGAGCTCGCGCCCTGACCGGGCGAGGAACGACACGACCCCCGGACCGTGAGGTCCGGGGGTCGTCTTGGTCTCTGGTGCGTGTGCCTCAGGCCTTGCCGAGGATGCGGTTCAGGTTCGTGCCGCAGACGGGGCAGACAGCCTTGGCCATCCGGGTGCCCTTGTCGTTGACGCGCACCTCGCCCTCTGCCTCGCGCTTCTCCTTGCACTTCACGCAGTAGAACTCGCCGCTCCAGGTCTCCGCCATGACGGCCTCCTTGCTTGTCGTTCGTGGTCGTCGCGACGGGAATGTTGCCGGGGAAACCCGCCGGGGCCGGGCAGCGGTTGCCGCCCGGTCGCATCGACCCTACGACACCGTGGGCGCCCCGCGCACACGGCGCACCGCTGAGCGTGGAACGACCCGGTTTCACGCTCAGCGCCCGCGCGGGTGTGGAGGGGGTTCCGCGGCGCTCGCGTCGTAGGCTCCGGGCATGCCCGAGACCCACCTGAGCGTCGACCGCCCGAGCGCCGGAGTGGTGGTCGCCACGCTCGACAACCCCGACCAGCGCAACGCGATGACGGGGCCGATGACGCAGGCCTGGGACGAGCTGATGACCGAGCTCGCCGACGACCGCGACCTGCGGGTGCTGGTGGTCACCGGGGCGGGCAGCGCCTTCTGCTCCGGCGGCGACACCTCCTGGATCGCCGGCGATCCGGACGCGTCCGTGGCCGACCTGCGGGCCCGGATGCTGCCCTTCTACCGGTCCTGGCTGTCTGTCCTCGACCTCGACGTGCCCACGATCGCGGCAGTGAACGGCGCAGCGGTCGGCGCCGGGCTTTGCCTCGCCCTGGCCTGCGACCTGCGGTACGCCGCAGCCGGCGCCCGGTTCGCCGCTCCGTTCGTGCGCCTCGGCATGCACCCGGCGATGGCCGCGACCTGGCTGCTGCCCGACGTGGTCGGCCCGGCTCATGCCCGCGATCTGCTGCTGACCGGGCGCACGGTGGACGCCGACGAGGCGTGGCGGCTCGGCCTGGTCTCCGGCGTGCACGAGCAGGAGGGCTTCCTCGACCGGGTGCTGGAGACCGCCGTCGGCATCGCCGCCACCGCGCCCGTCGCGAGTCGTCTGACGACCCGCGCACTGCGCGGTGGCGGCCACGCCGACCTGGGCTCGGCGGTGCGGTGGGAAGCGCTCGCCCAGCCCGTCACGCTCGCCACCGACGACCTGCTGGAGGGCATCCGCGCGGCCCGCGAGCGTCGTGTCCCGAGGTTCACCGGCCGGTGAGGTCTCGTCCGGCATGGGGGTGTGCGGACGAGGCTCTCAGACGGGGACCCAGGTACCTGACGCCGTTTGCCTTCCCCTTGCGAACGCCGTCCGGCGGCCTGGGGCCCCGTCTGGGCGTCACGCTAGGAGACGGCCGGAGAGGGGGTCAACGCGACGGGGCAGGTTGCCCCTCGAGCCTGTGGACAAGTCTGTGGACAACCACCCGGAAGCCTGTGGATAACCGGTGGAGCGCGGGCGTCCGGCTGGGGAGACACCTGTGGAGCCGCTCCGGGCCGGGAGGCGCGCGAGCCGCTGACCAGCCACAATGCTGTGCACCGGGTGTGGACAGAAAATATCCGAGCCCTGGGCTCGGGGGAGGAGCCCGATGACCCCGCCAGACACGCCGTACGACGCGGGTCCGGTCGCCGCGCTGCGCCGCGTCGCGTTCCTGATGGAGCGCGGCCGTGAGGAGACCCGACGGGTGCAGGCGTTCCGCAACGCCGCCGCGACGGTCCTCCCGCTGTCCGACGACGAGGTGGCCGACCGGGTCGAGGCCGGCACCCTCACCGACCTGCCCGGGATCGGCCCCAGCACCGCCTCGGTGATCGCAGCGGCGGTCCGCGGCGAGGTGCCCGAGCGGCTGGCCAAGCTCGAGAAGGAGTACGCCGGGCCGCTCACCGTCGGCGGGAAGGACCTGCGCCGGGCTCTCCGCGGCGACCTGCACTCCCACTCCGACTGGTCCGACGGCGGCTCTCCGATCGAGGAGATGGCGTTCACCGCCATGGAGCTCGGCCACGAGTACCTCGTGCTCACCGACCACTCGCCGCGCCTGACCGTCGCCAACGGGCTCAGCCCGGCCCGGCTCACCAAGCAGCTCGGCGTCGTCGACGCGGTCAACCAGCACCTCACCGGCGGAGGGTTCACGCTGCTGAAGGGGATCGAGGTCGACATCCTCGACGACGGCGGCCTCGACCAGACCGACGAGCTGCTGGCGCGGCTCGACGTCCGAGTGGCGAGCGTGCACTCGAAGCTGAAGATGGAGCCCGACGCGATGACGCGCCGGATGATCGGCGCCGTCCGCAACCCGCGCACCAACGTGTTGGGCCACTGCACCGGCCGGCTGGTGACCGGCAACCGCGGCACCCGGCCCGGTAGCCGGTTCGACGCGAAGGCGGTCTTCGAGGCCTGCCTCGAGCATGACGTCGCGGTCGAGATCAACTCCCGCCCCGAGCGGCGCGACCCGCCGACGGCGCTCCTCGAGCTCGCCCGCGACCTCGGCTGCCTGTTCTCGATCGACTCCGACAGCCACGCGCCGGGGCAGCTCGACTTCCTCGACTACGGCTGCGAGCGGGCCGAGGCGGCCGGCATCGAGGCCGACCGGATCGTCAACACCTGGCCGCGCGAGCGGTTGTTGGCCTGGGCTGTCGGTGACAGCGGCTAGCGTGACCGCCATGTCGACCCAGACCCCGGTGGAGGTGCGCCGCTCGGCCCGTCGTCGCCGTACCGTCTCGGCCTACCGCGAGGGCGACCGGATCGTGGTGCTGATCCCCGCGCGGATGAGCCGGGCCCAGGAGGCCGAGTGGGTCGAGACGATGGTCGCCCGGGTCGAGAAGGCCGAGGCGCGCCGACGCCCCGGTGACGACGACCTGATGCGCCGGGCCACGGCCCTGAGCCGCACCTGGCTCGAGGGCCGGGCCGAGCCGCTCTCGGTGCGGTGGGTCGACAACCAGCGCTCCCGCTGGGGCTCGTGCACCCCGGCCGACCGCACCATCCGGCTGTCCCGCCGGCTCCAGGACATGCCGGCCTGGGTGGTCGACTACGTGCTCGTCCACGAGCTGGCTCATCTGCTGGAGCCCGGCCACAACCCGCGCTTCTGGGCGCTAGTGGCCCACTACCCGCGCGCCGAGCAGGCCAAGGCCTGGCTCGACGGCTACTCCGTCGGGCGCCCGCCTCGAGGGCGAAGCGGGAGGCTGAGGTCCCGGCGAAGCCAGGAGCTCAGCGTCGGTCTGAGCGCCGCCGCGAGCTTGCTCGCAAGGGGACGACTGACGACGCGCGCGGGCCAGCGCGACCAGCTCCACGAGGTCGGGCTCGGGGTCCGGCAAGGCGTCCGCCGGCCACCACGCCACGTCGAGCGACTCCTCGGTGACCAGGGGCGCTGCGTCGGCCGGGGCGAGCGCCAGGAACCGTACGTCGAGATGGTGCACGTCGCCGTCCGGGCCGCAGAACGGCACCGCGTGCTCACTGAGCTGCACCGGCACCGGGTCGAGCGTCAGCATCCCCAAGCCGGACTCCTCGGTGGCCTCGCGGAGCGCGGCCGCGGCGAGGGTGGCATCACCGGGCTCGACGTGGCCGCCGAGCTGGAACCACCGCCGTGCCTTCGCGTGCAGCGTGAGCAGCACCTGGCGGCCGTCCGCGCTGAGCACCAGCGTGCTGGCGGTGAGGTGGTCGGGCGTGCAGGCGCGGGTCAGCCCGTCGGGATGGCTCTCGAGGTGCGCAACGTAGCGATCACGCACCACCGCCTGCTCCGCGGTCGGCGGGGTCCAGCCACGCAGGAGGGCGATCGCCTCGGCGTGGGCAGTCACTCCCCGTCGGTCGGAGGGTCGGTCGGAGGGTCGGTCGGAGGGTCGGTCGGGCCGTCGGTCGGGCCGTCGTCCGGGCCGGTGGGGCCGCTCATCCCGCCCTCGAGCAGGGTGCGCAGCTCGGCGTCGAAGTCGTCCGGGGCCAGGGCCTCGGGGGCCTCCGAGCCCTCGCGGAAGCCCAGCGGGTCGTCGAGGTCGGCGTCGGTGGGCAGCAGGTGCGGGCTCATCCAGACACCGTCGCGGGCCTCGGCGCCCTGCCGCGTGCGCAGCGAGCCCCACAGCGTGGAGGCGTCGCGGAGCCGGCGGGGTCGCAGCTCGAGGCCGACCAGCGAGGCGAAGGTCTCCTCGGCCGGACCACCCGCGGCACGGCGGCGGCGTACGGCCTCCTGGAGCTTGGTGGCGGTCGGCATCCGCTCGGCGGTGGCCTGGCTGACCACCTCGTCGACCCACCCCTCGACCAGCGCCAGCGCGATCTCGAGGCGCCGGAGCGCGGCCTCCTGCTGAGGGGAGCGCGGGATGTCGAACAGCCCGCCCTCCATCAGCTGCTGCATGGCGTCCATGTTGCTCGGGTCGACGCCGCGCAGCCGCTCCTCCATCGTCTCCTGGATGCCGGCGGTGTTGATCTCGATGCCCTGGGCGTAGTCGGTGACGGCGCCGATCAGGTGGTCGCGCAGCCACGGCACCCCGGCGAAGAGCCGCTGGTGGGCGGCCTCGCGGAGTGCGAGGTAGAGCAGCACGTCGCTGTCGGGCACGTCGAGACCCTCGGCGAAGCCGGCGACGTTGGCCGGGACCAGAGCAGCCTTGCCCGGGGCGCCGAGCGGCAGGCCGATGTCGGAGGCCGTGAGCACCTCGCCGGCCAGGGCGCCGAGCCCGGAGCCGACCTGCTGGGCGAGCATCGCGCCGATCGCCTTGCCGAGCATCGCCATGATCGGGCCGCCCATGCTCGCGGCCTCAGCGGGCAGCGCGTTGCCGAGCGCACCGACCGACGACGCGGCGATCGGCTCGACCAGCACCTTCCAGACGTCCGTGGTGCCGACGATCCACTCCGCCCGGCTCCAGGCGGCCGTGGAGGTCACGCCGGAGGGGAAGTGGGTGGTCTCGTCGAGCCAGTGGTCGGCCAGGCGTACGGCGTCGGCGACCTCGTCGTTCTGCTTCTGCGACGGGCTCGGGTCGGGCTGCTGGGCCACCGTCTTGCGGGCCATGTCGATCGCGACGTCCCAGTTGAGTGGGCCGTCGTACGGCTGCATCATCGACTGGAGCTGGCTGAAGATCTGGCCGAGGTCGGGGGTGCCTCCGCCGAAGAACTGCTCGAACGGTGTACCGCGGAACGGGTTGGCGCCGTTCGGGTCGTCGTCCTGCGGCGGCTCGTTGGTCATGGCCCCACGGTACGCCGTCGCCGGGCACCGATCCCGGGCGTTCGCTGACCGCGGACGAGGCATCCGGCTAGGCACGGAGATGGCTTAGGGTCGGCGTCGTGCCCGACCGTGCCGAGACCGCCGACCCGACCCCGGTCGTGCGGCTCGTGGACCTCCGCGAGACGCCGCTCGACGTCGCCGAGGTGCTGGATGCCCTCGGTGACGAGTCGTCCGGTGGGCTGACGCTGTTCGTCGGCCGCGTCCGCGACCACGACCACGGGCTGGGCGTGCGGGGCCTGGAGTACACCGCACACCCGACCGCGCTCGACGCGCTGCGGCAGGTCTGCGACCGGGTTGCGGAGGAGTACGACGTGCACGGCGTGGCCGCCGTCCACCGGGTCGGCCGGCTCGAGATCGGTGAGATCGCTGTCGTCGTTGCGACCACCGCGGCGCACCGCGGTGAGGCGTTCGCGGCCTCGCGAGCCCTCATCGACACCCTCAAGGACGAGGTGCCGATCTGGAAGCACCAGCAGTTCAGCGACGGCACCGACGAGTGGGTCGGCACCCCCTGACCAGGCGCGCCTCGCGGCGCTGGGCGCCCGCCGTGCCTACCCTGTCGGGGTGGAGATCCTCTGGTGGCTCGCTCCGCCCGTCGCGGCGACGGGGCTGGCCATGTGCTGGGTGTCCTGGCTCGGCCGGCCCGGTCGCGGCCAGGTCGACCCGGAGGTCGCCGTACGCCGACTGGGCGACGCCATCGCCCGGCCCACCCGGGTCTCGCGCCCGGTGGCCGCAGCGCCGAAGGTCTCCGAGGAGCGCGGCACCGGGATCGCCGTACGGCCGTCCAGCCGGACGGCGGGGACGACCCGCCGCGCTTCCTGAGCACGCCCTGAGATACTGAGGATTTCATGGTGTCTGAGAGGCTGCTCGCATGACTCAGCGCACCTGGGCCGCAGTGCTGGCCGTGCCGCTGTTCGTCGGTCTCGGCCTGTACGTCGCGCTCACCGGTCTGCCGTTCGTCACCTATGCACCCGGTCCGACCGTGAACGTGCTCGGCGACAACGGCGGGAAGCCCATCATCGACGTACAGGGCCACCCGGCCTACCGCGACGACGGGCAGCTCCGGATGACCACCGTCTCGGTGACCCAGCGCGACGCCACCCTCGACCTGTTCACCCTGATGCGCACCTGGGTCTCGCGCGACGACGCGGTCTACCCCTTCTTCGCGCAGTACGGCACCAGCGGCAGCCAGCAGCAGGACACCCAGGAGGGCCAGGTCGAGATGGTCACCTCCCAGGACGCCGCGGTCGCCGCAGCCCTGAGCCAGCTGGGCATCCCGATCCATCCCGCGATCGAGATCGTCAGCGTCACCGACGGGATGCCGGCCGACGGCCAGCTGGAGGTGCGCGACGTCCTGAAGAAGATCGGGGACACCGACGTCACCGCCAAGACCGATGTCGGCGCGCTGATCGCGAAGGTCCCCGCCGGGTCGTCGGTGCCGATCACCGTGGAGCGCGACGGCAAGCCGGTCACGGTCCGGCTGACGCCGGTGACCAAGGACGGCCACCAGCTGGTCGGGATCACGCTGCAGACCAGCTACACCTTCCCGTTCAAGGTCGACGTCAACATCTCCGACTCGATCGGCGGCCCGAGCGCGGGCCTGATGTTCGCGATGTCGATCTACGACACGCTCACGCCCGGATCGCTCACCGACGGCCAGGTCGTCGCGGGCACCGGCACCATCACCGCGGACGGCAAGGTCGGCCAGATCGGCGGCATCCAGCAGAAGATCGCCGGCGCCCGGCAGGACGGCGCGAAGCTCTTCCTGGTCCCGCCGGCCAACTGCGCCGACGCGCTGGGTGGCGACAACGGCTCGATGCGCCTGGTCAAGGCGCCGACCCTGGCCAAGGCGATCACCGAGGTCAAGGCCTGGGCCGCCAACCATGACGCCCCGCTGCTGTCGTGCGAGCCGACCTCGAAGCAGGCGGCGTCGTGACCGGCACCGGAAGTGCGGGGGAGCCAGGACTCGCCATGGCCGTGCTGGAGATCGAGCGCCATGCAGCCGAGGCCGGCTGGGACCAGCCGGCCCGCTTGTTCGCCCTGGTCGAGACCGCGGAGCTCGCCGCCCGCGAGCCCCGGCTTGCCGCCAGCCTGGGTGATGGGTCGCTGACTGCTGTCGAGCAGGAGGGCCTGCTGCCCGGACGGCCGCTCGAGGAGCAGCTGGCGGCGATCACCTGGCCGGAGACGGTCCATGGCTGCGCGGCCCTGGTCGAGCGTTTCGTACTGCCTCCCGACGTGGAGGCGGAGCTGCCCGGCGACCCCGGCGAGGCCGCGACGTACGCCGCGGAGCATCCCGACCGGCAGGAGGTGCGGATCGTTGCTGCTGCAACGCGCACCGGCGCGTCGTACTGTGCATTGCGCCTGCGGGCGCACGACGAGGACACCTCGGTGCTGACCGGCGCGGTGCTCGTGCCCGAGCTGGTCGACCTGGTCCGGGCCACCCTCGAGGAGGAACACCGCATGAGCGAGTCGCTGGAGCAGCAGTTCGACGACTTCGCGCCGCGTCGTACCAGCCGGGCCCGGATCCTGCTGTTCGCCGTCCTCGGCGTGATCGCCGCGATCTTCCTGGTGACGATGTTCGCCTCCCTCTACACCGACCGGCTGTGGTACTCCTCGGTCGGCTACTCCCACGTCTTCGACACCATGCTCTGGACCCGGGTCGGGCTGTTCGCCGGCTTCGGGGTGCTGATGGGCGGCGCGGTCGCCGCCAACATGGTGATCGCCTATCGCGCCCGGCCCTTCCACCGCCCCGACTCCCCGGAGCAGACGGGCCTGGACCGCTACCGCGACGCCGTTGCCCCGATCCGCACCCTGCTGGTGGTCTCGGTGGCCGGCGTGATCGGCCTCTTCGGCGGTGTCGCCGCGAACGGGCAGTGGCGCACCTTCCTGCTCTGGGCCAACCGCGTGCCGTTCCATACCTCCGACCACTACTTCCACAAGGACGTCGGCTTCTACGTCTTCACCCTGCCCTGGCTGCACTTCCTGGTGGGCTTCGTGATCGCAGTGCTGGTGCTGTCGGCGCTGAGCGCGGTGGTCGTGCACTACCTGTACGGCGGCATCCGGCTCCAGGTCACCAGCGACCGGATGTCGCCGACCGCGACCATCCAGCTGTCAGTGCTGGTCGGCCTGATCCTGCTCGCCAAGGCGGTCGGTTACTGGCTCGACCGCTTCGACCTGGTCACCGGTCCGGGCAGCGTGGTCACGGGGATGGGCTACACCGACCAGCACGCCGTGTGGCCGGCCCGCAACATCCTGGTCGGCGTCGCACTGATCTGCTCGGTGCTGTTCTTCCTCACCATCTGGCGCCGCACCTGGCTGCTGCCCGGGGTGGGCATCTCGCTGCTGGTGGTCACCTCGATCCTGCTCGGCCTGATCTGGCCGGCCTTCGTCCAGCACTTCAAGGTCGACCCGAGCGAGCTGGACAAGGAGTCGCCGTACATCACCCAGAACATCATCGCCACGCGTCAGGCCTACGACCTCAACAAGATCCAGGAGGTCAAAGCGCCCACCAAGGTCACCGCCGCGACGGTGCAGGACCTGATCGACCAGACGCAGTCGACGCCGGTGCTCGACCCCTCGCGGATCTCGCAGGCCTTCCAGCAGATCCAGCAGGTGGCCTCGTACTACTCGGTGCCCGACGTCCTCGACGTCGATCATTACTCGATCCAGGGCACGGACCGGGCGCTCGTCCTCGGAGTGCGCGAGCTCGACCAGACCGGGATCACCCCGAGCCAGCAGAACTGGACCAACCTGCACACCGTCTACACCCACGGCAACGGCGTGATCGCCGCGTTCGGCAACCAGCGTCCGCCCGACAACGTCGTGCAGAGCCAGCAGATCCAGTGGGCCGAGGGACAGGGCCCCGACCAGAACTCGCTCCAGCAGTCCACGGGGACCTTCGAGAACCGGGTCTACTTCGGCGAGGGCAGCCCCAACTACTCGATCGTCGGCAAGACGCCGACGGGCAAGGACGTCGAGCTGGACCTGACCGAGAACGGCACGCGCGCGCAGACGACGTACGAAGGGGGAGGCGGCGTCTCGGTCGGCAACTTCTTCAACAAGCTGATGTACGCCGTGAAGTTCGGCGACTCGAACTTCCTGCTCTCCCAGCGGGTCGGCCCCGACAGCAAGGTGCTCTACTACCGCAACCCGGTGCAGAGGGTCGAGAAGGTCGCGCCCTGGCTGACGGTCGACAGCGATGTCTACCCGACGATCGTGGACGGCCGGATCCTCTGGATCGTCGACGGCTACACGACCACCGACCGCTATCCGCAGGCCGAGCGCGACTCCTACCACGACATGACCACCGACTCGCTGACCCAGCCGTCCGGGGTCCGGACCCTGCCGTCGGACCAGGTGAACTACGTGCGTAACGCGGTCAAGGCGACCGTCGACGCCTACTCCGGCAAGGTGACGCTCTACGCCTGGGACGAGACCGACCCGATGCTGCAGGCCTGGCGCGGCGCCTTCCCCGGCAGCGTCGTGGGCAAGGACCAGATCCCGCCCGACCTGATGCAGCACCTGCGGTACCCCGAGGACATGTTCAAGGTGCAGCGCTTCCAGTACGCGCGCTACCACGTGCAGGACGCGAACCAGTTCTTCTCGGCCACCAACCAGTGGGCGGTGCCCGAGGACCCGGTCCGCACCGGCAGTGCGCAGACCCCGACCCGGATGTACAGCCGCGACCCGGAGACCGGCCAGCCGGTCTGGTCGCTGCTGTCCAACTACGTGCCGCGCGGCAAGTCCAACCTGGTCGGCGTGGTCGCCGCCGACTCCGACGCGACCTCACCCGACTACGGCAAGATCCTGGTGGAGGAGCCGAAGACCGACAACGTCCCTGGGCCGACGCAGGCCTTCAACAACCTGATCTCGGACCCGCAGATCAGCCGCAAGACGCAGAAGTTCAAGCTCAGCGACGCCACCACGCAGTACGGCAGCGTCACCTCGGTGCCGCTCTCGTCGGGCCTGATGTACGTCGTACCGGTGTACGCGACCCGCTCGCAGAGCGACGCCACCTCGTACCTCACCCTGCGCTACGTGATGGTGCAGTACGGCAACGACGTCGGCATCGGCGACACTCTTGTTGACGCGATCACCGACATGGCCGGCGCGACCCCGCCCCCCGACCAGAACCCGCCGCCCAAGGGCAACCAGCAACCGACCCAGGGAGACCGGGCCAAAGCACGCTCATTGCTGCAAAAGGCGCAGGACGACTTCGCCGCGGCCGACAAGGCGCTGCAGCAAGGCAAGGCCGGCGCCTGGGTCAAGCTCAGCCACCAGGCCCGGGTCGAGGTGGCCAGGGCGCTGAACCTGCTCCAGTAGGCCCGCGGATTTGAGCCGCCCCCGTCCACCCTCTACAGTGGGCGTCAGCGACGCGGGGTGGAGCAGTTCGGTAGCTCGCTGGGCTCATAACCCAGAGGTCGCAGGTTCAAATCCTGCCCCCGCTACGAAAAAGTGGCCCCTGACCTGCGGAAACTCGGGTCAGGGGCCACTTGGTTTCTTGAACTAGATGGCGTTGTTCCCCGTTTACTCCCCAGAAACCTCCGCGCTACTGGGGTCGGGCGCCGTGTTGGCGGCGCTGTTGAGCCGCGCGGGATCAGACGGCTGCCAGGCGAGGTAAGGCGGCCCGGGTGTTCAGTCCGAGGCTGTGGGCGTGCCAGCGAATGACTGAAGGATGTGTGTCACGTCGGGCGCTGCCCGGTTCTTTTCGATGTAGAACTCTTTGGTGATCGTGTCCGAAGTGTGTCCGAGGACCCGGGCGGCGGTGTCGGCATCAACGAGGCGGTCGATCAACGTCGCGACTGTCTTGCGGAAGGTGTGTGGGGTCACCCACTCGAAGCCTGTGTCGGCTCGGATGGTGCGCCAGCGCCGTTCAATGTTGCCGACCTGGTGCCAGGTTCCGTTCCGCGTCGCGAAGACGGCGTTGTAGTGGTTTGCGGGCTGCTCGATGCGTCGTCTCATCAGTACGTCGAGCGCGAACGGAGGGAGTGCGATGTGGCGTTGGGAGGCGTCAGTCTTCGGCTTCGGCTTCCGGTAGGTGCCCTTCCCTGTTTCGGTCTTGATAGTGCCGGTGATGGAGACGGTCGGCGGGGTCGCGGTGAAGTCGATGTCGTTCCATCGGAGGGCTAGCACCTCTCCGATCCTGCAGCCAGTTGCCAGCAGGAGGTCGACGATGTCGGGCATGTCCATGTTGGGCTTGGGGCCGGGCCGCTTCTTGGTCATCCAAGTGTCCACGGCTGAGCGGACTGCGTTGAGATCTTCGACCGAGAGGGCTCGGACTTCTTTGCGCTGGCTTCGTAGTCGCGAGGTGGAGGAGACGGGGTTGGCCGGAAGCGCATCGTCGATGACTGCAGCGTCGAGCATCATCTTGAGGACGGTCTTGGTCTTCTTTCGGCGGCTGTGGGACTCCTGTGCCTTGATGAGTCGCTCCAGACGCCCTGCCGTCGCCTCACGCAACCGGACATGCCCGATCGCAGGGTTGATGACGTTCTCGATGATGCGCTGGTATTCGTTCGCTGTGGTTCGTTCGGCACGTTGTTCTCCGCGGTACAGGGACAGCCAGACGTCAGCCACTTGGGATATTGGCATGTCGGGGCCGATCAGTTCTCCGGCGGGGGCGCTGCGGTCGGCGATCTTGACCTTCAGTTCTCGTTCAGCGGCCGCTGAGCTTCGACCCGTGCTTGTGATTTCACGAGTGACGCCGTCGAAGTCTCTGAAGCGAGTTCGAGCCCGGTAGACACCGGGGCGTACCTCCCATGTCTTGATGCTCCCGAAGGTCCCGATGGGGAGCGTGGGACGTGCCATGGGATTCCTCGTGTCGTGTCGCAGGCTAGCGACGTCTTGGTCGTGACTGTCTCGACAAAGAAACTAGCGCGCTAGGCGCCCCGCGCATCACATCGTCCTGGTCGTTCTCGGCGCGGTCGTCTGGATCGAGGACACGCGCCTCGGCGTGGGCGTCGATCCACGCGTCGAGATCCGAGCGACGGTAGCGCAGCGCGCCGCCTGCCTTGACTGCGCGTGGCCCGAATCCCGGGCGGCGCGTGCGCCAGGTGTAGAGCGTTGACTTCGCGATCCCGAGGTACGTAGCCGCTTCAGCGATATTCAGGGTGGCCGGGACGACTGCGTGCGCACCGAGCGTGGACGCCGGTCGTTCGATCGGAAGTAGCGTCTCTTGTCTGCTCACGTCAATGCCCTGTCCTGATGGTTGAAAGCTCACGAGGGAGTCGTCAGTTGATCTGTCATCTCCGATAGCAACAGCTGATTGGGCAGTTCGGACAGATCCGGGTGACGGTTTCGTCTTCGGTCGATGGCCGGTTGGCCCCACGGTCTAGACCTCGTCGGCTCGCGATCGGTCCGGCATTGCACGCAGCCGCCAGTCAGCGTGTGGCCGCGCTACCGGCTGTGGTCGTATGCGATTGGGTCGCGCACGGCTGGGTAGGGGGCTGGGGGTCGGGCGGATGTAGGGGTCATGTCCAGGGTTTGGCGCAGGGCGGCACTGCCCGGCGACCGATGCGGTAGTCTACAAGCGATGACATCAACTGTAGACACGGCTCCGTCGCTCGTTGATCCCTCGACCTGGCGTGGGCGCGCGCTGGTCCCGGTCCTGGTCTACATCGGCCTGCTCGTGGCCGTCATCAGTAGCCTCGGCGCCCCCCTGGTGCCGACGATCGCCGACGACTACGGCGTCTCCCTCGGCACGGCGCAGTGGTCGCTGACGATCACGCTCCTGGTCGGCGCGGTCTCGCGCCTGCGATCGGCCGCCTCGCCGACGGCCCCCGTCGCCTCCACGTGCTGATCGCCGCGCTCGCCGTGATGGCCGCGGGCAGTGCGCTCGCCGCGCTGCCCGCCGTGTCTTCGCGTTGCTGCTGACCGGCCGCGCCATGCAGGGCGTCGGCCTTGCTCTGTTGCCGCTCGTGATGGGCGTGGCCCGCGACCACTTCGAACCTGAGCGGGCCCGCGCGATCTTGGCCACCCTGTCGGTGACCGCTGTCGTCGGCATCGGGCTCGGCTACCCGCTGACCGGGGTGATCGCTGAGCACCTCGACTTCCACATCGCGTTCTGGCTCGCCGCCGCGCTCGGGCTGATCGCGCTGATCGCCTCCGCCCTGGTCGTCCCGACGAGCATGCACCGGCGCTCGGAGAAGTTCGACCTCGGTGGTGCGCTCCTGCTCGGCCTGGGTCTGGTCGGCCTGCTGGTGAGCATCAGCGAGGGCGAGATTGGGGCTGGGGTTCGGCGAGGCTGATCGTACTCGCAGCCGCATCGGTGATGGTCCTCGCCGGATGGACCTGGCACCAGCTCCGCATCACCCGTCCGCTGTCGATCTGCGCCTGATGCGCAACCGCACGGTACTGACCGCCAACTTCACGGGTCGTCGTCGGCATCGGCATGTACATGCTGATGTCGATGATCATCCGCTTCGTGGAGACGCCCACCTCGACCGGGTACGGCCTCGGCTCTCGGTGCTCGTCGGCAGCCTGGTGCTGCTGCCCCTGTCGATCGCCAGCTTCTCGAGCAAACTCGCCACCTACCTGGGTCGCTGGCTGCCACCGGGCAGATCCTGCCGCTTGGCTCCTTGGCTTCATCGTGGCGCTGGCCCTTTTCGCCACCCATCGCGACCAGCTCTGGGAGATCTTCGTCGTGATGGGTGTTGCTGGCGTCGGGATGGGCTGCTCCTTCGCGGTCATGCCGCGAATGATCGTCAGTGTCGTTGCCCCGGAAGAGACCGGCAGCGCGCTGGCGATGAACCAGGTGCTCCGTACCGTGGGTTTCTCGGTCGGCAGTGCCCTCTCGGCCGCGATCCTGACCGCACACACGGCGGCGTCCTCGCGGTTCCCCACGAACAGTGGCTACACGGTCGGCGCCATCGTCGCCATCGGGCTCGTCGCACTCGCCGGAATCGTCGCCTTGGTGCTTCAGGCGCGCGACACCGCGTACGTAGTCGCCTCCGATGACGACAAGCTGGCAGTGACCGAGAGCGTCGACTCGGCGATCGCCGGCGTCCTCGCCTACGAGCCCGACGAGCCCGACGAGCGCAGTGCGAGATGACAGTCCGGCGACATGGCTCCGCAGAGAGTCGTTCCCGCCTCCTCGAGGCTGCGAAGCGGCTCTTCGCCGAACAGGGCTACGAACACACGACGGTCCGGGAGATCGGCCAGCACGCCGACGTCGACCCGGCGCTGATCGCGCGCTACTTCGGCAGCAAGGCCGCGCTGTACCTCGAGGCACTCCGACCCGAGGACTCCACCGGCAAGCTCGTGGAGCGGACCAGCGCGGCGGCTGTCCGGCTGTTCCTCGACCGGATCGCCCCCAAGGGCCCCACACCCGCGCTGCACGCTGCGATCCGCCCGCACGACGACCCCGAGCTCCAGTCGACTGCCATGAGCCTGCTCCGCAATCGCCTCCTCGACCCGTTCCAGGAGCGTGCGACGAAGGCCGGGCTCGACGACCCCCAGCTCCGCTCCGAGCTCGTCACTGCGGCCATAGCCGGGATCATCATCAGCCGGTCCTCAGGCGCCTTCCCAGAACTCGCCGCCGCCTCGACAGCCGACGTCGGCGCGCTGATCGCCGACCTGATCCAGCGCCTCGTCGACTGACCGTCGCCTCCGCCGTACGCGACCACGCTCTCGGCCGAGCGTGAGCACCTGCGTGCCTCGCGCATCCGCTTCGGCTTCTTCGACACCCGTCCGGCGGCGTTCCCGGGACAGGGTTCGATCCGGGCGCGTCACTCTGGGCGGTAAGCAGCGGCTCCGTAAGGCCTACGCTCGCCTGACACGCGTCGGGATCGAGCCCATCGACAGCGGTCCATGATCCTGACTTGGCCCATCAGACTTGCACTCTCCCTATCGCATGTTGTCCGGAGACAAGATCGGGATATTGAGTGCATTGCAAGGCGCTGGGTGGGTGCTTGGATGGAGCGACCACCGTCGGCGGCCTCAGCAGTTCGCGGGCTGCGACCGTCAACTAAGGGGTCATCGAATCTTGGTAGGCCTGTATCACCGCGGCAGGCAGTCGGCCGGCTTGCTTGACCTTCATGCCCCGCGCCTTAGCCCAGGCGCGGATCGCGTCCGCTTGGCCGGGAGGAGCAATGTTCGAGGTTGGGGTCATCGAACTCGTGGCTTTCGTTCCGTTGCGAGCGGACGCCGCCTTGGCCTGTGCCTTCTTGCCAGGGTTCGTTGACGACCCAGATGTGCCGTTTGGGACAGTCTTCTTCGCGGCGCTGGTGGCAGGGGACCTCTTTGCGGGTGGCGTCTTGGTTTCTGGCCTTGCGGCCGCCCTCTTGCGCGATCCGGCTCGCTTGGCTACCGGGCGCGTGGCTGCCGGCACTGTTCCGGGTTCTGTCGCGACGGCGGCGGGCGCTGGCTGGGTGGTGCTGGACCCGAATGCTGCGTGGACGGTTGCCAATGCCTCCTCCAACGAGTCGTGCCGGGTGTCAATCGTTACCTTCATGCGTTGCTCCTGGGCCGGAAGAGTGGCGATATCAGCTCGCAATGTCCGACCCGAGGCGACGTTGCGGCCTCGACCTTAGCGCCGCTCGACGGTTCAAACCGAGACTTCGCCCAACACGCGGCGGTCGACCAGCATGGCCAGGTGATAGACCGCAACTCGGAGACCGCCTCAAGCCGGTTGGGATTTGCACCGCTGCGCTGGGCAGAAGAGTTGGACGGCGCGGAGCTCTGAGCGGAACGAGAGCGCGTCTCGCCGCGCTTCAGACGCCTCGTGACGCTGGACCGGTTGCAGATGGGAAGCTCAAGGCACGCCTGGCGTCCTCTCAAGTGGGAGTTCCTCAGTCGGCCTTGCCTGCGGGCACCCGGGCGTTTGTGGGTTGCCCATCGACGTCGGATGACGCCTCGGGTGAGCCGGTGACGGGACTCGCCGGGTCCAGCTGTCCAGCAGCTTCACTGCGGATGTGTTTGAGGAGCGCGCGAGCCCCTTCCCGACCCAGAACCCGGTACGCCTCGAGGTCGAACTCGCCGTATAACTGGTTGCTGGTTGCGGTCCTGGGGAAGGTGTCGTGCTCCTTCGCGTACGCCTCGACGTCCCAGGGAAGCGTCTGGGTGACGATCGCCTTGAGGAAGTAGAGGTCGGTCTCGGCCTTGTCGGCGTATACCGCCTTGCCGATCCCGTAGCAGGCCAGCGGAGGCTTGTCGTTCTCGCCACGCTGCAACAGGCGCGGGTTCAGTTCGACCTCGCAGCCCAGATCCATCCGAGCGGTCGCGATCGCCTGCCCGAGCGTGCTGAACGTGTCCGGCGGATCGCTGGAGGCGTCGAGGACGTAGACCTCCCTTGGGCGGCACCGTAGGGCCTCGACGAGTCCGAGGTTGTCGTAGTGTCCCCCGTCGGTGATGTAGAGGTACCGGTCGTAGATCGAGGTTTGGCCGAATGCCTCCTTGGCCAGGTGGAAGGCCCCGGGCCGCCAGACCACGTTCCGCCACCAGCCCTTGACGGTGTCCCTCGCCTTCTTGCTCTCAGCGGAGTTCTTGTCTGGAACAGTCTTGCGGTGGCTCCTCTTGAGTTCCTTGGCGAGCGCCGTGGCGAGCATCTCGGCGACCTTGCTTTCGGTCTCTTTGCTGATCGACGTTTGGGGCAGAAGCGACTGGAGCCAGACCAGGTCACGTGCGGCAAATCGATTCGTGGGGACTTTGGGCGCGACCTCGGCCAGATACTTCGTGACCTCGTCCTTCTTCCGGAGCTTCACGAGGCGGCGGAACACGACGTCGTCCTCGATCCACAGCGGGTTGGGTAGCCAGACACCAAGCCTGGCGTTGGCCAGCGCCATCACCACTCGGTATGGCGCGAGCCGCTTGGTGTAGCGGCCGGCGAGCGGCGAGAACGCGGCGCCGCTCATGGCCATCGCGGCCGGGACGGTGGCGACTCGGTATGCCTGGTCGGCGTTAAACTCGAACAGGCTGCTGCTGGTGCGTGCCTCGTCCGGGAACAGCTCGCCGGACAGTCCGGTGCTGTCGTGCCTGAAGCTGTAGGGGACGCAGTTGCGGTCGGCTGGCACGACATCGTTGTCGCTGGCGTTGGCCGACGCGCAGGCGATCAGCTCGGGGCCCTTGTCCATCGGTGGCTTGGTCTCGGAAAAGCGGAGTGCCTTGGTGTAGGGGACTGGCTTGACCCCAGCGTCTGCGCGTTCGAGGACGAACGCCTTGGACAGCCGCTCACGGTAGAAGTAATGCAGCGAGGTGCGGTTGGCGTCGGTGCTGACCTTGAGCACCAGGAATCCGATGGCCACGCCGTAGAACCAGCCCCAGTGGCCCAGCAGGGTCGGGTCGGCGACCAGGGCCGTGGTCCAGCGCAGCAGCAGGGTGATGGTGACGAGCACGATCACAATCAGGGCGACCCAGGGGAGCAGTTTCATGAAGAGGCTGTCGAGGGCCTTGCGTAGCCTGCCGCCGTCCTGGGGCGCGGTCGCGGCGTCGGGTAGGAAGCGTCGTGCCGACCGCAAAACGGTCACGGCGGCAGCCACGATCGCGCCCAGGGACACCAGCGAAGCGCTGCTGACCGAGAGGCCAGCCGCCGAGCCGCAGGCATCATGCCCTTGGTTCAGCAGGTCGGTGCACACATTCTTGGGGATCAGCCCGGCCGCCGTGATCAGTCGTGCCCAGGCCGAACTGCTACCTGCGGCGTAGTTGTGGGCGGAGACCAGGAGCCAGGGGATCGCGTAGAACACGAGGAGTGAGACGGCCCCGAGCGCCAGCAGCAGGACGCTGGCCTCACGCGCTCCCGTGCGCAGCAGCCGCGGCACCTTGAACAGCCGATCGCACGCGTCCTCGACCATGAACACGGCCAGGCCAGCGGGAGCCAGCCACAATGTCCACGTGACCGCGATCCACGACTGGTTATAGGCCACAGCTGTCGCGTCCCACGTGTCCCAGCCAGTCAACCCGCCGGAGACCGAGTAGAACCAGCCCAGCCACCAGGCGATGAACAGCATCACGCTGCCCACCAGGAACAGGTTGACGACCATCCCGTACAGCAGGGACAGGCCACCCAGGGCGGCCACCCGGACGGATTCGAGCAGGTAGCGCGTGTTGCGCCGCAGCCACGCCTCCTCGGGGCTGGAGTCGGCGAAGGCTTCTGGGTCGAGCTTCTCGAACTTGGCCTGGTAGCGCACGATGTGCATGGCCGCAGCGATGTAACCGCCTCCGCTGACGCCGATCACCGACCGCGCGCCTTGGTAGATATTCTCGCCGGTGAGCACTTGGAGGCCCCCCAGGCAGAACGCCGTTGATCGGATACCGCCGCCGGAGCAGGTGATGACGGTGCCATCGGGGGCAGGCAGAGCGGCCCTCCTCTGCTCGGCCGCTTCCTCCGCCTTCGTGTTGGCCGGGTCCTTCTTCTCTAAGTCGTGGTGGCGCTTGATCTTCCACCACACCCACCCCGTCACCCCCCACAACGAGACCACGCCCAGCGGCAACCCGAACCAGACGACCCACGTCAGGACCGGAACGAAAAGCTTCTCGGCCTGGCCTTCAGGCGCGAACGCCCACAACCAGACGTTCTCCACCGCATCCAGGCCGATGCCCACCATCAGAGCCCACAAACCCGTCCGCCGCCACACCTTGGCGACTTTGATGTTCAGCTCGATGTCGTCGCGCTCGGCGGTCCTCACTCCCATCGCCCCAAGCTCGCTGGTGCGGGCGCCGTGGTAGGCGAGTGCCACCAGGAACAGGAAGTCGAAGAGCAGCGACAGCCTCGGTGCGATCGTTGCGGGCACCGCCGTCGCCTGGACGGTTTCGTGCGGCCCCAAGCGCCCGGTCGAGACGAGCCAGGGCAAGGTCTGCAGCCAAAACAACGTGAAGGCCACGAGGCCGGTGACCACGAACGCCTTCGTGCGGCCGCGCCGCTCAAAGTCGTACCGCTCAACGGAGAAAGACGTCTCCCGAGTCGCTCCGAGTTGGTCGTGGGTGGCGACAAGACGGTCCATGGCAGTTCCCCAGACGCGCGGTGACCTTGACCGAGATTTTCGCGGAACTCGGCCTTCCAGTAAAGGAGCACCGGACCCTGCGAGAGATACACGGCCAACCCTGAAGAACCGCCGCGGAGACGAACGAGACGAGGCTGCTGGCAACGCCTCGAGCAGTCGGCGCTTGTGGCCATCTCGGCTGGGCCTTAGCGGCGGCGGACTCCGCCCGCCGAACGAGCCGGCCCGGAACAGCCACACGCCAGGTGTCGGTGGGGTCAGGCAGCGCAATAGCCGTTGGCGATAGGCATAACCGTCGCAGTCGCCATCGCTCGAAAGTCGCCGCGCGCCGCGCTCTACACCGTGCGGACGGAAGCGCTCGCCTCTAAGGGGGCCACCAACGTCGCTGCATTTGAGCGGGCGGGTCTGCGGTTGCGTCAGTCGTCTTGTTCCCACCACCATCAGCGTTCAAGGCCGCCTTAGGCGCGCGCTGTTGGGCGGTGGCGCTCCCCAGCTCGTCTACATTGAAAACCTTGCGTCGCAATGATGCTCAGAAGGACCTCGTAGGCATCGGCGGCTTCATCGAGCAGCTCCTGGGGCTCGGCATCACGGGGTTCGCCTGATTCTTCGAATAGCTTGTCGACGAGCGCCCCTTCATACTTTGTGGCGGTTAGTCTCCTGACGGTCGGTTCTCCCTACGGCAGCGATGGCTCGGGTATCGCCCCGCGCCATGATCTCGTGGCGCTGGCAGAGTGGGTATCGACCTATTCCTTGACCAGTGTGCCGACCGTGACGTGCGGCCAGTGGATGCCGTTGAAGTCGAGCATCACCAGCTGGGTGTACTGCAGCTGGTGCGTGTCCGGCTGGCCGCCTGTGCCGGCGATCGTCTCGATCCAGAAGGTCGCCTCGGCCCGCACGGCATTGGCGTTGCCTCCGGGAGGATTGCCGCTCGTGGCCAGAAACGCCGTATTGGCAGTTCCGCCTCCGGCCTTGATGACGCTGTGGTTCGTGGCCACATGCAGGACCGTCAAGCTCTTCAAGGTCGTGCCCTGGAGCGAGGACTGGAGTGTTTTCTGCAGCACGCTGTTGGGGTTCTTGACGATGGCCTGCGTCACCCCGGGAGCCACGAAGCGGAACTGGGTCGGCTGGGACAGGTCCAGCTCGTTGAACGTCACAGCCACGTTCTGGAACTGGTTGTTCGCAGGCGCTGGGCTGCCGAAGAAGAACGGCAGGATGTTGTTGTCCGGAATCTGCAGAGATCCTCCCTGCTGCGTCGACGCGATGCCCTGGGCCAAGATGACCGTGCCGTGCGGAATCGACGCCATCCGGACCACCGATGCCGGTTCGTGGGGATCGGTCGTCGCCGGCACCCTGGCCCAGATGCCGGGCTCGATGTGGAGTCCTGCACCGGTGCTGGACTCGCTGATCTGCTGCATGTAGGTCAGGCCGTGCATGTTGATGTCGTGCATCGCCAGGCCGCGGTTGGGGATGGGGCCCTTGATCCGGGTGAACACCAACGTCTCGTCGGTCTTGTTCAACTCCAGGAAGCGGTCATGCTGGGTGACCCGGTGCGGCCTCCAGATGGCGTTGAATCCATGGCCCTTCCAGGTGCCCAAGAGGCCTACCAACGCCCCGAGCGGACCGGGTTTATTGGCGGCCGCGACCGCCTTCGCCGACTCTGCCTCGGGCGTGGCCAAACCCGCGAACGCGAAGTCCGAGTCCGTCTGCGTACTTGCTGTCATGATGACTCCTCCCAAATGACGTGTCCGATGGCGTGCATTCCGACGCCTGCGTCCGGTTCGGTGGCCGAGGACGGAGATGGTCGTTCGATCGTGCTCCGCGTCGTCGGAACTGAGAACAAGCTCGCACTCGGGTTGAACTCCCACGTCGGCGTGAACTCGACGCTAAGCGGAAGCGACGCCCGAACGCACCGTGATCGGGAACGGGCTCCCGACCATACGAACCTGGGCACAGCGCTTCTACGTGCCGCACCAAAGGTCCTGCCCGTGGCACCCCGAGTCATAGTCGGCCCCCGTCCCGGAACGAGTTCCGGAGAAACTGATCTCTCGCGCGAACCCGTGCTTGAAGCATCTGCCCGCCGCAGCTTCTCGTCAACCCTGGGACCTCGGCCTTGCCACCGTCGTTAGGCCACACGATTCTTGCGACGTGCCACGCGTTCTGCCGCGGTGTGACGCGGGGAAGGGCGGCCCAACCCGGGGTTGATTGCAGGCCCGGCCGTTACCACCCAGTCGGTCTGCTGGGTGGTGTACGGCTGGTTTGGCGGGCGCAACCGGTGCGGTCGTCAGTTGCCACGCCGGGATTGTTCGGACGAACCGCTCGCGGTGGTCAGCCGTGGATGGTGATCCCACAGACCTCGCCATGCTGATCGCGCTCGACGCTGACGGTGAGATCGCGCTCGAGAGCTTGCAGCAGCAATCGCTCCACACCTCTGCGGCCGCTGGCGACGTGGTGCCGGTGCCCGCAGGACCAGAGCACGAAGCCGGTGAAGTCGCCGGCGCAGTCGAAGCGCACCTCGACGACCTTGCCGCTCAGGTCACGTCCTTGGTCGTGCTGACCCCCGCCTTCGCGATGGTGACCGTCGTGGTCGCGCTTTCCGCCACCGTGGGGGTCGGGCTTCACGGCGTCCGGGTCGCCGCCGAGTGCCCGGACCCGGTCGGCCACGGTGGCGACGTACCGGGCGAACACGTCGAACCAGCGGTCGGTCTCCGGGATCGCCAGCTCGATCCATTTGAGCACTCCGAGGAGGCGGATCTCCGGATCGAGCAGTTGGGTTTTCACGCTGACGGGGATGGACACCTGGAAGGATCCGATCACTCGTCTGAACCGGATCACTTGGAGCCGTTCGGCGGCAGGGTTGCCGGTGTCCTTGTCCACGTCGTCTGTCTCGGCGCCGATCTCGGGTGGCGGCTTCACCGTTTGGGCGACCGCGTTGGTGATCTGGCGGACGAGAACCGAGAATGCTTGCCCCTTGCGCACCGTGGGCGGCAGGTCCACGGTGAGGAGGCCGGGCAGGTGCACCTGCTGCCCGTCCGGGATGGGGAGGTACGTCAGGCCCGCAGCCGGACAGGTCAGCGTGTGCTGGTCGACCGCAACCAGGGAGTGGGCGGTGTAGAGGGCGTCTGCGCGCGCCACGATGTCCGGTGCGCTGGCTCCTGGCAGGTACAGCGTGGCCGACGAGCCTGCCGGAAGGCCGGCCCAGTCGATCAGCAGCTCGTCCGGGACGGCCCCGGCTAGCGCCAGTTTGGCGTCGGTCGGCCGGATCTCGAAGGTGACCGGGATGCGGTGCGAGGCGGGGCTTCCGGGGTTGTCCGAGGCCACCAGGCTCAGGTTTCGTTGTGCCAGGTTGTCCGAGCCACCTGGGCTGACGCCGTCCCGGATCGGATCCGGGTCGAAGGCGATTTCTGCTACCAGGCACTGGTGGGCGTTTCGGACCAGTTCCTGGATTGTCTGTCGGCCCGTTGGGAATGGCCCGTCAGACGTACCGGGGACGATGGGGAACTGTGGCTGGGTCGGCTGATTGATGTCCAGCCAGCAGCCGAAGTACCTGGTCACCTCGTTGCCGCTTGGGTCGGCCGGGATGGTTTGTCGGTTGGGCGCGTCCGATTGCGTCGTCATCGAAACCGCAGCGGTGTCCACCCGCGGACTGGCGAAGCACGGGATGGTGACCGTGTTGCCGCTCTGGGTCCCGAGCAACGGGATGGCCGTGGCACCCGTACCGGCCCGGCGGTAGGTCGTGGCCTGGTGGTAGTCGGTGGCTGTGGTGGCGGCCGGGAAGAGTCGGAAGAAGACCCCGACATCCTGGGCCTGGGTGGTCAGTGACCGGTACCGCACCTTCGCGACCGCGAAGTTGAAGACCCGGGTCCCGTTCACCTGCTCCGAGAGCTCCACGAAGGAGACCTGCTCGTCGGTCGAGAGCCCCTCGAAGGTTTGGCCGCCGGTGACCGTGACGTCGTGGCTGTTCAGATTGGCGATCGCCTGGGTGATGAAGGCGGGCGCCTGCGCTGGGCCGCTACCCATCGTCGCGCCGAAGAACGTCTGGTTGGCATCGACCCGGAACACCCGCAGGTCCGTGCTGAGCCACGAGGTGGCGCCGTCGTCTTCGTACGGGTTGGGCTCGTGGATGAGGTCGATCCGTGCCTGTCCGGACTGGGTGGAGACGTTCGCGGTCAGCGTGACATTCGAGGTCCGCCCCCGCGGTGGCGGGGAACGCCGCGCTGCTGGTGAACACGACGGAGCAGACCCACGTGAAACGCTGGATCCCACCGGCCAGGCTGGGGTCTTCGGCGATCAGCGAGGTCGCTTGGAACTGGACGCCGGACAGTCCCGGCGACGTGCTGAAGCCCGGCTGCACGTTGGGGATGCCGGTCAACGATGCCGCGGTGATGCCGAGCTCAGCGGGGGTGAAGCCGTCGACGACGACGTAGAAGGCGGCCGAGATGCTCCCCGGATTGGACAGGTGCAACAGGGCATCCACCTCGTCCTTGCCGAAGGTGCTGCGGTCCAGCACGATCGTGCACGCCGGCAACAGTGACGGCGTCGGAGTGGCCGCGTCGGCCAGGCAAGTGGTCGCTCCACCCGACTGCTGGTCGTGCCACTTGCTGTACTCGAGCTGGACGGTCCAGGTGTTCGGTCCGACGGTGATGGTGCCGGACTGCCCGTTGCAGATGTCGCCGTTCTCGTTCCCGGTGGCGTCGTCGAACCACGCGTTCAAGTTCGGGTCGCTGACCATCTCGTCGAACTCGTGGCTGGTCACCTGGGTCTGGCGCTGCTCGCGGGTCTGGCCGAGGTGCAGCGAGCAGGAGCCGTCGCTGGCACAGGAGTTTTGAAGACAGGTGTCGGTGAGCCCGGGGATCACCGCGAACGGCATGTCGTGTCCCGCGGACGTCGTGAACGACCCGTGGTACCCGAAGGCGCTGTCACTGCTCGGCGCGCACATGGTGATAGATCCGTCGTGGACGGCGGTGGCGTCATCCAGGAAGAGGATGCATACCTCGTTGCCATTCGTTGGCTCCGGCATGCTGCTGTCGTCGATGGCAGCCTGGATCAACGCGTGGATGTCCGCGCCGCTGAGGTCATGGTCGGAACTACTGCGGAAGAGCGTCCCGGCGAGGCTGGGCGAGGTGCCGCATCCGTATTGAGAGAGCAGGTTCATCCGGGTACTGGCAAAGTAGTCGGTGAGGAAGAGTTGGAGTCGGGTGGCACGGTCCTGGTTCGCCGTGCTCGTCCAGTCCCCGACAAAGAGAGCTCGCGCGGCGGCGTTGACGATCACCCGACCGCCAGGGTGATGCTTGAAGCCGGGATGGGCGCCCGGAGTGGCGGCGGCGCCTTGTGGCAGCTGGTGGACCCCTCCGAGAGGCACCCGCCGCTTCGCGAGTTGCGGCCCGACTCCCGCGCGTGGCCCGCGGGCCTTGCTGGTCGGAGCGTTTCGGCGTGATCGTGCAGGCATGGTTCCCCCTCCGGCTGGGTCCTCAGAATCAAGGAGTAGCACCGAGCATCAGCAGATACCGCGCGTGACCATCACCGCAGTCGGAGCCGGGCGGCTGGTCGCGCCGCGCGCGACCTCGACCCGACCTTCTGGCGGCCGTGGCACGGAGCGGTCCGAAGCGCCGTCTCCAGACGGCCGAGCTCCGATAGACAGAGTCTGGGGTAGTGGGATTTGGCCCGCTGGCCGGCGACGATCAACGGAGAAGGCAGAGTGCACAGGCGACTCCTCCATCGTTCCGGCTAAGCCCTTACACAGTAATCTGCGGCGATTAGACGCAGGCCGACACCGGTTCAGTAGGCATGGGCATAGCCTCCCCACCGTGGACTCGAGGCGGGGTGTCTGCGAGTTGCTCGGGCCAGCGCGCCTGTTGGCACGGTTGGTCAGCTCTCACGGGCCTTCTTCAGCTCCTCGACTTGGTCGGCGAGCTGTGCGACCTGCCCGGTGAGGCCTGACAGGGCCTGGATCACCTGATCAAGGCGCGGGTCAGGGCCCGGCGGGAAGTCGGGTTCGAACACGCCGTCTGTCTCGATCTTCTCCGCCTTGGCCTCCTTGACCTCGCGCTTTTCCAGCTTCTCGTTCTTCTCCGCCTTCTCGTTCTTCTCCCACTTCTCGCTTTTCTCCCACTTCTCGGGCTTCTCCTTCTCTTTGTCCTTCCACTTGGTGCCTGGGCCGTCGACGTCGTCTTTGATCCAGTCCTTGCCGTCCCAGAAGTCCTTGCGGGTGGGGCCAAGCTGGCCGAGGAGGGTGGCGAGGTCGCGTACCGTAAGTTCAGCCACCGGTGTGTCGGACTTCAGCCGGACCTCTGGGCGGTCGGCCTGAGAGACGAAGGGTTCCTTCGAGGTCTCTTCGTTTTCGTTGTCGGCCATGTCGTTTCCCTCCTGGTTGTTTTGTTGGTGTGGCTTCCTGGTCTGGCTAGGCGGCCTGGGGAGTGCCGTTAAGCAAGTCGGCGAGCGCCGTGCTGATCTGTTGGCCGGTGTGGCGCTCGTAATAGGTGAACCCCGGGCACGGGTTGACCTCGAAGCAGACGTAGTCCCCGTCCGGGGTCTCCTTCAGGTCGATCCCGGCGAAGAGAAGGTCGAGGGAGCGGGCGGCGCGGAGGCAGGCGTCGCCGACCGCCGTGGGCAGGTTCATCGGCCTCATGGCGACGTCGAGCCCATCGTGGCGTGCGTAGCGGTAGTCGACTGCCTCTGTCTCGATCACGGTGGCGAAGACCGCGTCGCCGACCGTGTGCACGCGCACGTTGCGTCCGGGAACGAAGCCCTGGAACTGGGCGGGGCCATGATGTAGAAACGGGAGGCGAGTGAGCTGGTCAGGGCCGAGACGTCGGACGATCGAGCGGATTCCGCTGGCGGACTTGTAAATCACGTCGCCGTGCTCGGTCTGGAATGCGCGAGCTGCTTCGGGGTCGCTGGTGACCAGAGTGGCCGGCACTGCGAGGCCCGCGTGGCGAAGCAGCAGGGACTGGTAGGGCTTGCTGTTGTTCGACATTCCGCCGCCGACGCGGTTGACCACCGGGCACGGCAAGTCTTCCAAGAGCGCCATGAGCCCAGCATCTGCCTCGAGCTGCAGTGCCGCGGCGTCCTCGGGATCGCCTACGGGCGGCATGCGGCCCTCGGGGCCAATGAAGCGGACGTAGACGCCGGTGAGCTCATCGAGATCGAGGACCCAGTTGGGACCGGCGATGCTTCCAGTGGGCCCGGTGTTGGTCCAGCGCCAGGCAACGCGGTAGCCGACGGGATAGTGGGCGAGGTCGAGCAGCCGGTACGGATACCCGGCGTGCTCAAGCCTGGCGCAAACGAACTCGGTGACGCCGTCGGCAAGGCCGCCACAGACCAGGATCATGCGATCGCCCCCGGTGCGGCAGCCACTGGCGAGAGTAGGGCGGCCAGTGCGTCGAGGATGCGGGTGCGGGTGGCCGCCGCGAAGTGCTCGAGCACTGGCATCGGCTCCACCATCACGACCCCCAGACCCCCTCGCAGGGGGGCGATCACGACTTCGAGGAAGTCAAGGCCGGTCGCGGCGGCTAGACCGCGGAGGTGCGGCTCGAGCGCATGTGTCTCGGGCGGGGCGTCGTGGTCCCAGAAGATCTGGCCGCCGACGACGCAGGCCGGCGATGTCGGGCCGTGCGGCTCGCTGAGACGGACCGGCGACCGTTCCTGCAGTTCGGCCAGGCCCTGCCAGGCGGCGTCGGTGGCGACAAGATAGGTGGCCTCGCTAGTCAAGGGAGCGTAAACCACGCCGGAAATGCCGTCGTCCGCGAGACGCCGGCCAAACGCGTGCGCCTCGGCAGGATCGTTGGTGATGACTTGGTCGGGGACGAGTAGCCCGCACCGGCGCAGGATCGGGGTCCAGTCGAGCAGCGAGGCACGGCCCCGGTACCAGATTGCGGCGGAGGGACGGTTGATGACCGGGCAGCGCAAGCCGGTCAGCCAGGCGAGGGTGGCAGCGAGAGTCTCCGCCTGCATGTATGCGTAATCCTCGGGTGCCCAGCCGGCGGGATCCAACCAGGCCGTGGCGCGCACCAGGACGCCGGCGATGTCGGCGCCGTCATTGTCGAGATCGAGCTGGCTCGTCAGCCCATCGTCGTTGAGGTGCCAGGCGAAGCGTGCGGGCGGTGCCAGCGGCGAAGCGACGATGCGGGCGGGCAGGCCACGCGAGACGAGGCGAGAATGCACGCCTACACAGCACGTGTCCCCAGCTTGGCCCACCACGAGATGCACGATGGCATCCTCGAATCGCATAATGCGCCCGGCCACCGCAGGGCGCCCCGTCAACACGCTTGCCGCTGAAAAGGCTCCAGATTCGACTTCGATCCAGAGGGCTAAACGGCGGCGCCACTAGTCATAGAATCTTGCACACCAGCCACCTCCAGTCAATCGAGTCCAGGCGGCGTGGCGGAAGTCAGCATCGCGGCGAAGCGGCCTTGGAGCAGTCCACGTCGGGTGAAGTGGCCGGCCAACGTGACCGGGAGGGTCTGGATGCCCGGGTGCCTCTTGGGAAGCGGCCAGGAGCCGAAGCGATCCGACGCATCGACAACCAAAAACTGGCTGGCGATTGCTGCTGGCCTAGCTTCCGAGTGCAAACCCGGATTGACGCATGTATTGCGCTCAGCCGCCAGCGTTCTCCAATGCACGTGGCTCGGCAGTGGTCGAGGCGTTGGAAGAAGTCAGCTGTGGCGGTCTTGGAGACTGGCTCACTGTCGAGGGTGGCTAGCCAGCGTCTGAGGGATCGACCGGTGATGAACTCGATGCCATCGCGTTGGGCGGCCATCGGGAATGGTGTGCGCTGCGCGGCTCCCCACAGCACTACAACGGGGGGTGACCTAAAGAGGATTGCCCTCTCGATCGGTGGCGTGCGCCCCGTTCGCGGGTGAGCACCGTTTGGGCAAGTGCTTCGGCGCGCGACTTGGCCCGCTGGGCGGCCGGGCCACGTCGATGACCTCGTGGGTATCGGTGCGCCACTTGGTGTCGATGGCGACCAGGCCTCCGCGGCGGGTGATGACTAGATGGTCGATGTCTCAGTTTTGGAGGGTGATGCTGTCGACCCAGCCCAGATCAAGCGCCGGTGTCTGGCCGCCTGGAGTTCGCTGCGGCGTTGTCTTCGCCCCAGGCGCCACGGAGGTGACAGATGGCCTGCGCGGTCGTTGGCAAGGAACGCGTTGTGAAGCAGGAGCAGGTACATCGCGGACATCCCCGCTTGCACGGCACCACCCAGTAGCCCACCACGACACAGGTCCTGGCGTCCCGATCCCGACCAGGAGAAACGTCTCAAAGGCGAGCAGCACGACCAGTCCGGCAGTGAGCCCTGCGATTGGCCAGATAGTCTGGGCGACCTGGAGGAACCTGATCCGCTCGAGCCGGTCCAAGCCCCTGGTGCGGGACTCGTCTGACTCGATCTTGGGCAGCCGGGCGTAAACGGCAGGGTCGCTGGGAATGAGGTCGTCGATGTAGGCAAACCGGAAGAACTCGCGAACGGCGTGCATCGAGGTGTTGACCGACGAGGCCATCAAACCGCAGTCGCCCAGGTGCCGGATTTAGAGCTCGACGTGGGCACGTTGGATCCCGACCAGAGGATCGAGCCTGTTGTCTCCCACCAGCCGAACCAACGCCGCAGTTGGAAGGCATACAAGTATGTGTGCGGCTGGAGTAGCGGGCGAGGTATGAGACTGCGGCCAGATGGGTGGGGCTCATGGCGTCTGGCTGGAAGAGCAACAAGGTGGTGTGCGACATGGCGTGCTCCTGGCGATCTGCAGATCACCCCCGAGTCGCGGACCGCAACACAAAAATGTGAGGCGCCTTGAACGGAAACCTAGGCCGGGCTGGATGGCGGCCTCGTCGCGGCGAAGTGACGCGAGTCTGGAAGTGCCCGGATCTGGTATGGAGACTGCGCCAGAGTCTTGCTCGTCAAGGCCGCGCATGCTTCGCGGAACCGACTGGGAGGCGCTGATCATCGACTATGCCGACCCGATCGCGCGCCTTGGCTTGTTGGTCAACCGACAAGGTCGCGCTGCGCTCACGTGTTGGCCGCGTCTCAGTCCTCGGCGCAGGGCGACTGCCTCGAGCTGCTCCTAACCGACAGCTCGGACACACAGGGTCGCGCGGCAATACGAGCATCGGTCGGCGCTACGGGCCGATGCTCAGCTCGCTCAGCTGGCGCTCGAGGCGTGCACGAAATGGGAATAGCCCCATCTTCTTGCGGCGGCCGGTGCCGGTGAGAGCCAACTTCGCCTGGTTGGATCCCTGTCGCGGGAGGCGGATCACGGCATCCATCCGGTGGGGGCCGTCGAGCGGCACCTCCGGCTGGCGGGTGTAGCGCCATTCGGCCCTGGACTCGCCTTCGCCGAGCGCGAACACATAGCAGCGCTCACGATCGGTGTCCTCGGCCCAGCTTCCGGCGATCTTAAGGAATGGGCCGAAGCTCACGCCGACGCTGACGCCGAGTGGCTGGGGGGAGCGCTTGATGAGCTGCTGCGGTGCCATCGACCACACGGCCGCCGGGGCGGGCTGGTCGTCGACGTCGCCGTCGCCGTCGAGGGTGAGCCGGAAGGTAACGCGCTCGATCCGCACGTGTTCTCCGCCCGCCAGGCTGCAGATGAACTTGCAATGGTAGAAGTCGGCGTCGGCCCCGTCGACGAAGTCGGCAAGGCCGGCGTCGCTGACGCGCATCGCCTCCGTGGACACCCGCGCCACCATGGGTTGGCCGAAGGAGAGCCGAACGTCGTGCTCGATCAAGTCAAGGGACCCGAGGCTGGGCTCGGTCTCGACCGCGACCTCGACGAGGGGCGGGTCGGTGGTGGTGAGGGTGAACACTGCTCGACCTACTTCCATCCGCCGACGTAGGTAAAGGCTCCCCAGTGGCGGTATTCCGGGAAGGCCTGCCGGGTCGCGTTCTGTGCCGCGCGGAAGGCCTCCAAGCGAGACTCCTCGCAGGAGAGCGCGTCGTAGAGATGGCCGAAGAAGTGCGCCGCCGGGTCCGGGTGGACCTGCCACAGAGTGCCGATGATTGCCTGGGCGCCCGCGGCTAGGAAGGCGGCGGGGAGCCCTCGGGGGTTGTCGAGCACGTCGACGCGACCGAGGGCCGACTCGCAGGCGCTCAGCGTCACGAGCTCCACGTCGTGCAGGTCCGCGCCGAGGACGGCGTGGGCGAAGAGGCGCCCCTCGCCTTCACCGTTCGGCATGAGGTAGACGTGGTGCCATAGAGGTGCGCCGCCGCTGGCGGCTCCGTGCGCCGCCAGGTGGATGTAGCGCGCGTGCTGCATCCGTTCGAGTACGACCTCGGGGGTGCACTGCTCGACCGGCAGGGCGGCCGTCTCGAGTCGGGCGGCCACCAGATCGGCCTGGGTGCGCAGCGACGCGGCGCGCGCGAGGCCGTATGCGAGCCCGCCGTCAGGAACGCCCACCGAGACGACCGATTTCTCCGGAGGCGTCTCCGAGCGGAACCGGGGCGGCAACAGGCACCGTGTGCTGGGGATCGTAGTGACGATCCAGTCGTCGGCCAACAGACGGCCGTCGTTGCGCAGCAGGTGCAGCGGAGCGACGTGCATCGGGCCGTGCGGCCAGAGGCAGAGGTGGCGGTATCCCAGGGCGTGAAGATCGGTGAGCGCCGGGCCCACTGCCTCCAGCAGGTAGCCGCTCAGCTCATTCAGGAGGTGGTCGGCGTCGCGGGTCACGAGATCTGGGGCGGCGTACTCCTGGAGAGAGGCGCGCAGCTCTGCCACGAGGTAGGAGGTCGGGTGCAGCACGACCAAGCGCCCGTGCTCGCTGGGATCGCGGAAGGCGTGCGCGTCACCGCTCGAGCCGAGCGCGGCGATGCCGAGCATGCTGCGGTCGCCCGCGTGGAGGGTCACGTAGGCGGTCGGGGTGCGGTGCTGCCCCTTGCCGGCTGCGTGCCCGTCGGGTCGGAGGTTGCTCACGCCGAGGAAGATGTCGAGGAGCACGGTGTCGTCGCCCAACTGCTCGCAGACGGTCTCATAGGACATGGACGGGGTGAGGTGGTCAACGCGGTCGAGGCGCGGGCCCCAGATCTCGCGATAGCGGCGGGTGGTGGTGCGCTCGTCGAAGGCGAGGCGGGCGTTGCCTAACTGGTCGGCGACACTGCTCCCGGCTAGTTGCTCCCGGCTGCCGAGGTAGGCGCAGCGGAGGAGCTCGGGGCGCTCCTCGAAGAAGCCGGTCTCGTCCCAGCCGTCCTGACCGTCCGCGAAGTCGCCGGCGGCCAGGTGCTCGAGCTCGGCGATCTGAGCGACCTGCTCCTGCTCGAACTCGTCGGGCGGCCACGGGCCGCGCACGTCGAGCGCGGCGGAGAAGAGCAGAGCTTTGAAGAGCTGGCTTTCGTTGATGAGGAGCTCGGGATTGAACGCCCCCCGGGTGAGCGTCGCTGCCGAGCAGCGAAGAGCGATCCCGTGCAGCCCTTCGCGGTCCATGGCGTCTCCCTGGACCTCGAGCCGCAGCAGCCGACGGCTAAAGGCCTGCAGCAGCACCACGTCGGCGTCGTCGCCCGCTCGTGACGAGGCGTCGACGCCAAGGTTGACCGCGACCTGGCTCTCGGCGTGGTGCCCCATGTCCAGGTAGGCGGTCGCGGCCTCGGCCGCGGCCTCACACGCCTGGGAGGGGTCGTCGAGGTCCGTCGCTGTTTCGAGGGCTGTGATTGCCAGCATGAAGTCGGCGACCACGCGAGCGGGGTCGCCGGCGCACCACGCTGTCGCGGCTCGTGCGATCTGGAGCTTCTCCTCGAGAGTCACTTCCATATGGCGCGCGGCGTGGGCGAGCAGCTGCCCGTACTGGTGGTCGGTGATGGCGCCGCCATCGTGTCGTTCGTTGAGCAGGGAGATCGGGTCGCGCAGTGCCTCGAGCTCGCTGCACGACAGCACCTCCTCGTGCAGGAGGTGGGCGGCGGCGGCGAGGAACTCCGTGCCCTTGTGCGGTGGCAGGTCTATCTGGTCGAGGTCTGCTGCGAGGTCTGCGGCGGCACGCCCCAGACCGAGGTCGGCACCGCACCCGGAGCGCAGGCCGGCCAGCCTGGCGACGATGCTGGCGGCGGCCGGGCCGCCGTGACGCTCCCGGATCGCCCCGATGTCGATCGGCGACAGGGAGAGGTGTTCGATGCTCTCGGGGTCGAACCGGGCCAGCAGCTCGAGGCAGGCCGCCCACTGGCCGGGCCGATCGTCGATGTCAAGATCGTGGAGGGCGCCGCGAGCCGCATGGGCGATGAGGGCGGGTGGCACGTCAGTGCCCGTGCGGAGCAGGGCGAGGGCCTGCGCGTAGGTGGCGAGCGTCCGAGCCCGGGCGGCGCCGGTCCGCAGGTCGGAGGCTTCGGCGAGCATCCCGACGGCCGCGTGCACCTGGGGTAGTGCCGGCGGCATCTCGTACCGGTCCAGGTCATCGTGCAGCTCCTTTGGAAGGACGATCGACAGCTGCGTCCGCCAGTTCTCCGGGTCTGACCACCACCGGATGCCGCCTTCGTTTCCTCCGTAGGCTTGCAGGATGCACTGAGCCATCACCGAGAGCGCGCGCGCACGTGGCTCCGGCGAGCGGGTGGGATCTAGCTCCATGAGCAGTTGCTGCCCGATCATGGCGACCCGGGTGAAGAGCGGGCCGTTGGCGCCGAGGTCGATCAGACGGGCCGCGGCCTGGATGTGGCTCACGGCGACGTCGACCGCCGTGTCGTCAAACGGGGCTCCTGGGCCTGGTGTCACCAGGGTCCAGAGCATCTCGGAGAGCAGCATGGCCTCGTGGTGTCGGCCTGCGAAGCCGAGGTCCGCGATGATGTCGAGCAGCGCGGAGACGTACTCGGGTGGTGGAGGCGTGTGCTCGTCGCGTAGCTCCTCGAAGGCCTGCTGCTCCCGCAGCAGGCCGACACGGCACATTGCGAACCTGCTGCCCACGGGGCCTAGCGGGATCGGGTACGCGGCGAGCGGGTGGTTGAGAAGAATGAGCCGCGGCAGCTCGTCGTCGGACGGATATGCCCGCGACTCCGCGGACGCCACCGCGATCATCGGACGGCCCTCAGCATTCGCCGACCGCGCGGCAACCGGGTCGGCGAGTCCTTGGCGGCGGTGGCGTACATGCGTGGGCCCTGGCCTGACCGGTTCACGATAGTCAGAGTCCGCCGGGCGCGCTCGTGATACATCCGGGCCCCCGGTTCAGACTCTTGTCGCACCTGTGATCGACCTCTCGGTGCCCCGCCCCAAACAGTGGATTCGACTTTCGGCGCGGTGGCGCGTGTGGCGCGGAGGGCACCCGTGACCCCGGGCCCCTGCATTCGCCGGTGTTCTCGGAGGGAACTGAAGAAGCTGGGGGTTCGACCCACGCCGCACGATGAAACGATCTGGGCGGGCTTTCCGAGTACCGGATCTGGCCAGAAAGCGCGAGGGTCGATGTTCACTGCCTGCTCCTTAGCCATGACGAGATCGGGCGTGGGCGCATGTAGCGCCCGCTCACGAGCGTGTGTCCGCTGGCGCGACCGCTATCCCGAGTTAATGGAGGCCCAGATAGTACGTCGACAACCGTCCGGAGGGCGCATGCTGCCTGCAATTGCAATGGAGCCCCGCTGGGGAAGGCGTGATCGCATGCTCCGGGTCGGCCTTCGCCCTGGAGTGCGGCTGCCCAGCACCGTCCCAAGGTTGGTTTCAGGTCGCGGCCCGCGTCGGCCATCGTCATCGGGCCGTCGCCTGTCTGATCACAAGAGGCCGGCTCCCGGTCCGAAGGATGACAAGAGAATGGCCGGCGGAGCCCCTGCGCCCGCGCCAGGGATCTTGAACAGCAACTGCTCTGATTGTGGGTCGAAGGCGAAGCTGTCTGCGTCCCAGCGAGATCCCCACCGGGTCAGCTCGGCGTGGAGGCGGACGTGATCCCCACTCTCTGTGAACGTGAAGACGATGGGATCGGCCTGGTGTGCCGCGAACTGCTGCCAGTCCGTGGGGCTCACGCTGGAGTTGGTGCGGCGGTCGCTGAACCACACCCGGGCAGAGAACACCAGACCCGTGACTGCGTTGCCAGTGTGTTGACGGCTGCCAAGGTTCGCCCACCCGTAAGACGCTAGGCCAGGCTCCCAGGTGCGGTCCTGCCCGGGTCGACTCCGCGGTCGCTGGGCCGAGGTGATTGTAAGAGAAAGCTCGAAGGGGTTGACAAGGAACGAAGCCAGGTAGTCAGTCTCAGAGGACATGTGAGGGCACTCCCAGGATTTAGGTTGCTAGTCGTTCAAAGGAGGCTCGGCCGGAAGCGGTTGATACCCGCGAGCTGTTGTAGATAGAAGTACATGAGTTCGCCTCGCTGGCGCGTGACCTCTGGTGCCCTGCCTGGCCGCGTGATGCGTCCAATGACTGCCATCCCAGTAGAGGACGCCGAAGCCATGCGGCACCGGGACTGGCGGCGGATAGACGCCCGTCTGGGGATGTGCCTCAGCCTGCATGAAGCAAGTCTGCGAAACGTCCGGATGCTTTGCGAGGGCCTCGGCAACTGCCGCGTTCATCTCGCCGAAAGCGCGAACACGCTCCATCGCAGGTACCTGGATGGTCCGACGCCTGACCTAGGCGGCGAGAAGGGTTTGCTGCACGCACAGGACCTTGACAACTTCATACGTGGCGAGAGGAAATGGCGTGAGCGCGACGTCGCGGGTTCCCTCGCGAAGATCGCATCGGGGAGGTTCATATGTTCGGGTCGCAGGCTCTAGAAACGCTCATAGGTCTTTCGGCGATGTTCTTCATAGTCGCGACTGCGGCATCGGCCGTCACCGAAGTGATCTCCCGGCTGTTCACGAAGCGCGCCGGGAATCTGGAGCATGCGATCAATGTCATGCTCTCCGGTCCGGAGCCAAAGGGCCGCGGCGGTGCGGCCCCTCATGAGGGTCAACCGCCAACCCGCAAAGCCCGCACCCCCATCATCGACGCCGCTGATACGCCCATGGACGCCTTCAAGGAAACATCGGTATGGAAGATGGCTCAGGCCGCTGCAGGTAAGAGCCTGATCCTCCGGAATGAGGTCGGCCCGAGTTACCTGTCTGCCAAGGCTTTCGCTGACGCAATCAGCGAGATCGCCAACGGCGACATCGTCGGCAAGGATCTCCACCGGTTCCCTTATCTGGAGAAACGGGTACAAGCGCTCGTCGCCGAGGGCAAAACGGAGTTGTCGGCGATCAAGAGCGGGCTGGAGTCGTGGTTCGACGAAACTATGACGCGCGCTGAGGGGGCTTACAAGCGGTGGGTAACCCTCGTCCTGTTCGTAATAGGGCTGCTCCTCACGGTCGCGGTCAACGCCTCACTGGTCAACGTGGCACGCGACCTGTGGCAGGACCCGGTCACACGCGAGGCGGTCACACAGTCGGCCGCAAACCTTACTGATGGGACCACCGCAGCGGCCAACTCAGGCGACAACACCGGGACTACCGGACAACTCACCCCCGCGGACCTCAAGGTCGTTGCAGACACCACCGACAAGCTGACCCAGGTTGGGCTACCCGTCGGCTGGACTGGAGACCGAGGATTCCACAAGTTCATGAAGGAGTTCCCGCACTCGTCCTGGTGGGCCACCCTCTTCGGCTGGTTAGCGACAGCGCTACTGGTCATGTTCGGCGCTCCCTTCTGGTTCGACCTGCTAACGCGCCTCGTCGCGCTGCGGTCGAGCGGAACGAAGCCGCCATTGGCAGTCAATGACACCACGTCGGCGACGAGGCAGCTGATGGCCACCGACGCGGCGTCATGACCTGGCCGCAATCGCGGTATGACACAAGCCAGACGAAGCGGGACACTGGTTGTCGGACGGGACAGCCGCGGGCACGCAGCAGAGCCGGCGGTCGCGGAAGTGCGGGATCTATGCGATGGCAATCTGCGCCGTCCTCGTTGCCGCCGAGTAGGACGCGGTTGGGAACACTTTCAAATGACGTCGTTGAATCTTGGCTAGAAGTTGGGGGTTGCGTGGGACCAAGCCGAAGACGATCTGTCGGTCCTCCATCCCCTTCGCCTCGGAGTGGAGAGCGTGGTTGACTTCCGCCACGCTGCTTCCCGAGTAGCGAATGTTCATTCTTCGTGTGTCCGGAATGTTGTGCCTCAAGGGAAGTCATATCACTGAGCGACTTGAGTATTCACGCGCGTGAAGGATCCCTGCCGCACACGTGAATCACAACATTCCTGCCAACGTGCGGAGCGCTTGCCTAGCATCGGACGCGTCGGCGGCCATTGAACTGGTCAATCGCTAGGAGCTGGTGGGACTCGAGCTCGCCTCACCGTGGAACGAGTCATCCAGATCCTGACCCCGCTGCGGCTGTTGCCGGCTCATGCCTGCGGGCCCAGGCAGCACCTCGGGGAGAGGCACGACAACTTCTGTGGGGAGCCATAGTCACTCGAGCCAAAGCTTTCGAACGTGTGTGCCGGGGGCCCGGGTATCCGCTCGTCCTGCGGACGCTGCGTAGTTCGTCCAACTCGCCCGTCGCGCCCGCGCAGGGCGGTTGACGTGGGACTCCAATCGGGAACACCATCGGGCATTCTCGCTTATCTGGGAGCATGCCATGGAACGGGCAGACCTCAGGGCGGTCATTGCGGCACACAAGGCGGAGTTTCAGCGCCCTGGGGTGTTGAGCATCCGCCCGGGCTGGGAGATCGCCGATGGTTGGCTGACGGGCCACCGTGCGGTGGTGGTGACGGTCGAGAAGAAGGTGCGGGACATCGCCCCCGAGGAGAGGTTGCCTGAGACCGTAGAGGGTGTTCGGGTGGACGTGAGGCAGGCGTCGCTGGCGAAGGTCAAAGAGCTCCTCACACCTGCCGACTATGCCGGCGAGCTCCGGGTGGCCCCGGACCTCGGCTCGGTCCCGCACTTCGCCGATGAGGTCGGGCCCGACGGTGCTCCGATCGGCGTGGGCGCCTCCGCACACCAGGCGCTAGCTGCCGCCGTGGCCAAGGTCAAGCTGGATTACTCCAGCCCGGCAGGCGCGAGGCTTGTTCCGGTCACAGGTGAGGTGACCATCCACTTGGCGGCGAGTCCCGACGCCGGCTGGAGCCTGCTTCAGCAGTTCCTTCGCGGGGTGACCGGCACTCTGACCGTGGGCTTGTACGACTTCACCTCGGCCCACGTTCTGGACGCCGTGACCGCCGCGCTGGTCGGGAAGAAGCTGAACCTGACGTTGGACCATCCTGCCAAGAACCCCACCGCGGACCAGACCGACGCTCAGGCTGTGGAGGCGCTCGACCAGGCTCTGTCGAGCAGCACTGGATCGACCTGCGCGCAGGCGTGGGCGTTGTCGAGGATGGACCCCGAGGCGTCGGCCTGGATCTTCGCCACCGCCTATCACATAAAGGTCGCCGTGGCCGACTCTGTGCGGTTCTGGCTCTCCAGCGGGAACTGGAACAACTCCAACCAACCCGCCATCGACCCTGTCGGCGCAGGATCTGGCTCACCCGACGCCGAAGCCGCACGTCACGGCGACCGGGACTGGCATGTGATCGTCGAGCACCCGGGACTGGCCGCCACCATGGAGGCCTACCTTCTCAACGACCTTGAGATCGCCGCGACCCACAACGACTCCCCGGAGGTCCCGGGCGTGCTGCTGCCACCGCCTGCCCTGGGGAGCACGAAGACACCGGCATTCACCGAGTTCTTCGGCGAAACCACCATCATCGACATGATGACGCTGACTCCGCTGCTCACTCCTGACCCAGGGGAGTACGCAACAGCGGTCAAAGCACTCATCGCTAGCGCACAGACCAAACTGCACATGCAGTTCCAGTACATCGAGCCACCAAAAATCACCAACGCCGCCTCGCAAGCGTTCGTCGACCTCATCAGCGCCGTGATCGAGCGCCAGAACACCGGCGTCGAGATCAAGATCATCACCAGCGAGTTCCAGAAAGCGGGCTACTTAGAACAACTCAAAGAGCTCGGACTCAACGTGGAAACGAACCTCAAGATCCAAAACAACGTCCACAACAAGGGCATCGTGGTCGATGGCACTCGCGTCCTGGTCTCCAGCCAGAACTGGTCAACCGACGGCACTCTCTACAACCGTGACGCTGGCCTCATCATCGACAACCCGGCAGCCGCCACCTACTTCGATCAAATCTTCCTCCACGACTGGAACGAGCTGGCCCACCAACACGTGCAGTCCGACTGACCGATGACTTTCCCTTCGGCCGTCCCAGAGCGCGCCGATCGCTTCCCACATGCTCCAAGCAAGGCGCGTCTGAGCCGCCGCGGCCCATCGAGCCGACCATGTGGTGCCGGTTGAGTCGATGGTCGTTTGGCGGCTGCGTGAGGGGGAAGCCCTAGGGTCCCTGACCCCAAGCCGCACTGTCCATTTGCCGGCGGCAGAGCACTGCTCCAACGGAGCAGTGGAGGCGAGCTCAAGGTCTTCAAAGCGAAGTACGGCCCGGCTTAGCCTGGGATGGCCTCCAACGCCCGAGTGCGGGGCGCAGCCCCCGTCGCTCCTGCTCACACAGCCGGCGGGGCGCACCTCATTTGTACTGGTGTCCGGCACCAATATTCGCCGTTGTTGCCGAGGTGGTTCTGTCACTATCGTCGACTCAGACGATCTGCCCCCGGGGGACTCCTGCTACGTCGGACGGCGTAGGAAGAGCCGGTCTCTTCGTCGCTCGGGAACGCGATGCGCCCGCCGGTTGCCACCATGGGCCGGCGGGCGCTGCGGTGTGCGGGACTGCTGCGGCCCCGTGCGGGTGGTGCACTGACCCGCACGCGCGTGCTCTCCTTGGGTGTCGAGTCCCGGACTCGAAAATGACGCCCCGGGGGTGCAGGGCCCAGACATCAGCGGGGCGTCGCGCCAGCCCAGACCAAGGGGGAACGCGCACCGTCGCTCCTGCTCACACTGCGCGGCGCGGCGCACCCACGTCCTGACCCGTTCTGGTGATGCGCGGAGACTCCGCTTGTCCCTACGCTCGAAGTGGAGCCCGCCGGTCGCCCACCGTGGCCGGCGGACTTCACCAGGCTCCGCTCCGCGCCGGTCGCGCGCCGTAGCTTAGTCGGCCATGTGCACACTCTTAGGTCTTCCGGTGCCCGTTTGAATCTCGGTGGCGGGAGTGTCGGCGGCTCAGGCTCACCGTCACAGGTACGGGACTCGGCTGGCTACCCGACATCGTGCGGCACGGGCTGCAATTCACCCAGCGCGCAGCATCCTGTCGATCTCGGCGGCTATCAGGGCGCCAGCCTTCACCAACTCCCGCACACGATCGTTCGGCGTCGGTTCCAGGATCCCTCTGTTTCCCTCTGTCCAACGCCAATCGAACGGGACAGTGGTGCGGATCTCGATGTCGTAGTCCAAGAACGGGATGAACTCCTCCCAGGCGTTGTTCCACAGCCGGATGATCGTCGGGTGTTGGGTGCCCCACTTCTCGGTCAGCTCGTCTAGGGCGGCCCTCGCAGCGGTGGCTTTGACCGCGGTGTAGATCGGCTTCACGTCGTGCTTGATCGCGTCCCAGTCCCTCCGCGACGCCAGCCGGAACGTGTGGCGGATCAGATGGATGATGCAGGTCTGTACCGTGGTCAGCGGCCACACGTTCCCGACAACCTCGGGTGGCCCTTTCAGGCCGTCGCAGACCACGAAGAAGGCGTCCTTCATCACCTGCACCGACCATCTCGCCGACGAGGGCATCCGGCCCTCGATCTTGATGACGGCGCCGGATGGGAAGAACCCCGAAGGGGTTCCCCGTCGAAGCGGCCTGATGGTCAAGATCCCGTGACGGCCAGGTCGCCTATCGCCCTGTCTACGCAGCGATCGGGGGCCGGTGAGAACGACGTGCTGGGGTTGTGGGCCGGGTCAGCGAGGCGACCACGCTGCCTGAGTGCGCCGCCAACGTCCGCGCCGAGACACAGCGGATGCTCGTGTCGCCGACCACTCGACGTCCACCGACCCTGGGCCTGGCTGAAAGGCGTGCTTGGGCCACCCGGACCCATCGCAACCGGGCTCCCGACCGTTATGACCACGGGGCCCGGCGGGTCTAGTCGTCGCCGGGGTTGCGTGTGACTGGCCGCAGTGCTGTGATGCCAGGGTCCGTACGCCCTCGGAGCACACGGTCGGCCCAAGTTCTCCGATGAGGTATGCCCACACCGAGCGTGGGGCTCTGAGCGGGCAGTGCCCGTCGGCGCACTCGTGGCCAGCGTCATTGACCTGATCTCGGGTGAACGGAGGGATCCTGTCATGCACCGACGCGGCCTGCGCATCCTGACGGTGGCGACCTTGGCGGCCGCGGCCTTCGCCGTTGTTCCGGCCGTCGACGGCCATGCGCAGGGCGCGGTGAGGAAGACGACGCTCACCCTCAGGGTGAATGGCTGCGAGGGCTGCGTCGTCCAGCCGGTGAGAGCCACTTTTGGCACGACGACAGAAGTCCCTGTGTGGCGCGGGAAGATGAAGAGGGTCCGCAACGGTTCGGTGCACTGGAAGGTGGCGACCAGGCGCACCGTCGGGATGAGCTTCGACATCAACGACCCCGGGGCGGTCAACGTCGGCGCCATGCCCGACATCGTCGTGGCCTACCGCGGCCTGGCCGTCGGCGACCGCGTGCCGACAGGAGTCGCCAAGCACAAGACGCACGCCACAGGATGCTGGGCGGGCACCCACAAGACCTCGATCACTCTGCGGGTCCGGGTCGAGCATTTCCCTTCGGCTGGTATCCCGCCGCCCACCAAGGGCTTCTCCATCCGGCCGTACTTCGTCAAGACCCGGGCCCACTACCCGCCGTTCACGAGGACCTTCCACGGCCAGATCGGGAATCAGGACGCCTATTTCTGTCGATTGTGATCGGAGGAACCATGCGAGCTCGACGAGTACTCGTCTCCAGTGTCGTGGCGGTGACGATCGGCGGCATGCTCCTTCCGCCAGCCGCTGCTCGGGCTCGCGTCGGGCCGATGCACACATCAGCTCCCAGGTCGGTCTCGACCTCCGGGGTGCTGAACGGCGTGGCTGCTACCTCGGGCCACGACGTCTGGGCCGTGGGTTCCACCGGTGCCTCCGGGCCGCTTGTCCTGCACCGCGGCCGGGCCGCTTGGTCCACGGTGCCGGTCGCGAATCCTGTCACCGGAAGCCTCAACGCGGTCGCCGCCACATCGTCAAACAACGCGTGGGCCGTGGGGACCAGCGGCACGTTCCCCAACCTGGCCGCGCTCGTCCTGCACTGGGACGGCAAGTCCTGGACTCCACAGGACGCCCCGGTGGGCGGCGAGCTGAGGAGCGTCGCCGCCCTCAGCGACCAGATGGCCTGGGCCGTCGGCTCCACCGCGAACGGGCGAGACCTGGTCCTGCAGTGGAACGGGACGACGTGGCAGCGCCTCTCGGTGAGGTTTGCCGGCGCGCTGCTGGGGGTCACGGCACGCTCTGCGCATGACGCCTGGGCCGTCGGGACCGGCCGCCGCCTCGGGGCGCAAGTTCTTCACTGGAACGGTCACACGTGGAAACGCCTGACGGTTCGCGTGCCCCACACCGGAGGGCTGGAGAAGATCCTCGTCGGTGTCGCCGTGGCCCCGCACGGCCGGGCTTGGGCCGTCGGCGACGTCAGCTGCGGCTGCGGCCCCGGGCCGAGTCTGGTTCTCCACTGGGACCGGAAGCACTGGCGGCGATTGCACAGCCCGAGCCCGAACGGCGGCGCTGTGCTCTTAGGCGTGGCCACTGTCGGTGCCCGCACGGCCTGGGCGGTGGGCGAGTCCGGAGGCGGCGACGGACCCAAGCACACGATCATCCTCAAGTCCCGCGGACACGGCTGGAAGCATGTGCCGGCCCCGAGCCCCGGCGCGAGTCCCTCGCTCCAGTCGGTGGTTGCCACCTCGCCCCGCAACGCGTGGGCGGTTGGGCAGACTGGATGTCGGGCGAACCACTGCCACACCCTGATCGAGCACTGGGACGGACATCGCTGGCGCTGAGCACCAGGGCACGGACACAGACGCGGAGGCGGAGGCGGAGGCGGACGTGGCGGGATCGAGTCCGCGGAGCACCCCACGGGTGCCGGCGAACTGGCAGGGCACGCGGCGTCCATTCGTTTTGTGAGCGTTCGAATGGCGGAGGCCGCTCCAGCCTGTCACCCAGGTCTCCGGCGGCACATCCTGGTGGTCTCGAGACCCCCCACACTCCTCTGTGACCACTCCGGTCGTCGACCTCAGGCGCCCCTAGGGGTGCCGCAATGCCCCATGGTGTAACTGGCAGCACGACTGGGTCTGGTCCAGCTGGTCGGAGTTCGAATCCTTTGGCGTAGCAACCAGAACGCCGGGTCGCGGCCCGACGCGACCTGCCGTGCAACATGCCCGGGGGTTCAGCGGTGTCCGTGACCTGGCGTGCACGCGATCGGGCCTCGGCCGTTCGCCCGCCCCAGGCGTGCACGGTTCAGCGCACCCGCGGCCTGGGAACGGCAGGGCCGCGTTCGATCAGGGTGTGGATGATCGTGTTGTTGCCGCTGAAGCCGGCCATCGTGCCGCCGGCTGCGACGCACGCGAACGGGCTGGCGCACGCGACACTGGCGAGCTGGTTGGTCGTGATGATCCCGTCGGGCTTGGCGTTCGGGCTGGGTCGGATTGCCCAGCGGACGCCGTTCCAGGTCTCTACCAGTGTCTGTGACGGGTTGTTCGGATTGAAGCTGCCGACGGCTGTGCATGCGACCGGGCTGGCACACGACACCGCTCGGAGCCGGCTGTCGTTGTTGTGTATCTGTGGCTTGTTGGGGCTCTTCACGCGTGCCCAGTGATGGCCGTTCCAGGTCTCGACGAGGGTCTGCAGGTCCGCGGTGAGGTTGGAGTGGTACTCGCCGACGGCCACGCAGCGGGTCGGTGTCGGGCAGGAGACGCCGGCGAAGTGGTTGTAGGGGATGCCGGAGGCGTTGGCCGGGGTCGGGTTCGGGGTCTTGGTGAGCCTCCACTTCTTGCCGGTCATCGACACGGCGAGCGTGACCGTCGCGAACGTGTGGGTGCGGTCGCTGTGCTCGCCGACTGCCATGCAGTGCCGGGCGTCGGCGCAGCTCACTCCCGTCAGCTGGTTGGACTCGGTGCCGGGGGTCGGGAGCGTCGCGAAGGACCAGCCCGCCTTCGACTTCCGCAGCTGCCAGGTTGAGCACCTGCTGCCCGTCGGGGGAGTACTGGCCGACTGCCACGCATCGGCCGGGCGTCGGGCAGGAGACCGCTGCAAGGTCGACGGGCTGGGTAGCAATCGGGTTCGTCGTCGGGATGCCGGCCAGCGCCCAGCCGCTTCCGTTCCAGGACTCGACCAGGGGGCCGTCGGCGGGGTTTCCGTCGGTTCCGACCGCCAGGCACATCCGGGGGCTTGGGCACGAGATCGCGGTCAGCGCGTTGTCGCCCGTCCCGCGGTTCGGGCTGGTGACGATGTGCCACGCCTTGCCTCTCCAGGCCAGGATGAACGTCTGATGTAGTCCCGACGTCAGGATCCGAGACCCGACTGCGAAGCAGCCGCGCGGCGACCAGCAGCTGATCCCGATCAGGTCGCTGGTGAAGCTGACACCGCTGACGTTCGGGCTGGCCATGCGTACCCATCGCTTGGGCTCGGCCGCCCCGTGTGCCGGGAAGGTCAACGCTGCTACCAGCGCGAGCGCCAGGGCGCCCAGGAGTACGCGCCCGCCAGGGTGCGGCCGGAACCTCGGATTCATTCTCAACGCCCCACTCTCGTCCTCGCGTGTAGTGGAGGCCGGGCGGCCGGGCTGGACCGCGTCTGTGGCCGGTGGCGACCGAGAGAAGGTGCCCCAGGGGTCGAGAACCTCACCAGTGTGGCCGTCGGCGCAGCATCACCAGGCCCTCCACCTCCCGTCGAGTGCGCCGACGGGTGGACCACTCACCTGGTGGAGGTGATCCGCATCGGAGCACACATGACCGTGCTCCGAGGTGTACGGACCAACCGAGCATGGCACAACCCCGTGCCCGCCGAAAGAGTCCAACCCAGGCGACCAGGACCGCTTCGGATAGGCTCGAGATGCCGGAAGGTGCCCGGGATCGACGGCAGTTACAGGATGTCTCGCGGAAGGCCGGGGCAGAGGAAACGCGGGTAGTCGTTGGTGAAGGCCGGCGGGTTGCCTTGCGAGTCCGCCGCGACCGTCTTGCCGACGTGGTTCGTGCGGACCCACCCGCCGCGTCCGCCAGACGTAGCGGTTGCGCACGATCCGGTACGTCGGGCTGCCACCGCCGGGGAACACGGACCGGCTCTCGACGCCGGTGCTGGTGCATCGCCAGCCGAAGTTGCCGGTGCCAAACGAGCTGTTGGCTCCCCAGGAGGTGCGTGCTGGTGCCGCCAGTTCACGCAAGCGCCCGGCCTGGTCGTTGAGGACGGTGAAGAACTGGCTGTGCGCGCCGGTGGAGAAGCCGACCATGATCTCCTTGCCGCCGCGATGGTCGAGGCTCGCAGCGCCGAGCCAGGGAGTCCATGGTTTCCGTACCGAGAGGTAGGTCATGAACTGGCGCGACGACAACGTGCGTCGGCTGTTCGCCAGGTGCACCCGCACCAGGACGTGGCCTATCCCGTTGCCGAACGAGTCCAGCTTCAGGTCCTTGCCGCCGATGAGGACCACCGCGTCCTGTCCGGCTTGCCCGTCGACTTGGACACGGTGTCGCCAGCGATGTCCCGCAAGCGAGGTGGTCGCCCGGGCGTGCGCGGTTCGTCCGGCGACGGCATGGCTCGCTGGCACGGCGACCAGCGCGGTGCTGCCGATGGCCAGAGCGACCATGAACCTCTGGGCTCCGCGTGGTACTGACATGGTCGTTCCTTTCCGCCGCGCCGGAGCGGGGGCGGCGGCTCGGCCACGGACCGAGATGAGTGATGACGAAATTACCGGGACCTCGCTCTGCGGTCCATCGGCCCGAAGTTCCATCAGCCGACCCGCGCCTACGTCGCCCGGCGCACCGAGGAAGGCATGTCCAAACGCGACATCATCCGCTGCCTCAAGCGCTACGTGGCCCGCGAACTGCTCCCACACATCAAGGCAGCCGCCCAAAAAGACTCTGACCCGAAACTCCCTCCAATCGCCGCTTGACGATCTATAGGAGCTTCAGGTCAGGGGCCGTTTTCAGGTCACCCTAAGCGGGGCTGAAGGCCGTCCAGGCTCCGATCCACCTCCTATTCCACGTCTCGGGCTTACCCGAGCAGGCCGTCGTCGGCGCCGGCAGCGCCGCGACGATCGGGGTCGATGAACCGTGATCGCCTCGACTGGCCTGGCTCAGCGGTGGAGCGTCCCCTGGATGGCGCCAGCGGGGTAGGTGGCGTTGTGGACGTTGAAGTAGTAGCGCTTGGGGTGGGCCAGGATCCGGCCGATCAGGGAGTGGGAGACGCCGGTCGCGCAGTGCGCGCCGCCGGTGACCGCGGAGGTCAGGTCGACCACGATCAAGGAGTCCGACTTCTTGTGGATGTGAGCCGCGTTCGGTACCTGGATGTTCTTCCAGGTCGCCGTCACGCAGACCTTGCCCTTGGCCTTGACGATCCGGAAGGTGGCGCTGCCCGACCCGTCGGGGTCGCCGCTGGCGGTGAGCTTGGCGTGCAGCGTCTGCCCCGCGCGGTCCGCGGTAACGGCATGAGCGGGGGTGAGGGCGGCGGCGGACAGGGCCGCGCCGGACGCAAGGGCGAGGGCGATGACGCGGCGTACGGACGGGTGGGTGCTGGTCGACATGGTGTTACCTCCTGGGAGGAAGCACGCAGACAGGGGTGTGGACGGTTCAATCGCGGGCGCCTGGGACCAACCGATGGCGGTGGCCGCGCACGACAGTCGCGGCGCGGTTCTCTCGCCCTGTTGCCGGCCGATGTAGCGCCGGGCGCCGCCGGCGGGGAACGTCATGTCTTGCATGGCAACGCTAGGCCCCGCCGCCGACAGGCGAATCACAGCCACTGCGTCCATGTGGACAGTAAGTGGCCACCAGATCAAGTCCCCCTCAGGTCGAGCACCTGTGACCCAGGACCGGCGCACGCAGCCATCGGTGCGCCGACATCCGGCGGAATGCAGCGGCTTCTTGGCTGCAGAAGGGGAGTTCCGTGGCAAGTCGAGTCCGCTTGGCACACGTGCCGTTGGCTTGTCCCTAATCGGGGGCGTCGCTGAGGAGCCCGTGTTCGTAGGCGATTGCGGTCGCCTTGGTGCGGCTGGTTACCTCGAGCTTTGCCAGGATGTTGGACACGTGGACTGAGACGGTCTTGGGGGAGATGAAGAGAGCGGTGCCGATCTCGTCGTTGGTTTCCCCGAGCGCGACGTGCTTCAGGACCTCGAGTTCTCGATTGGTGAGTCGTGCTAGAGATCCGGTGGCTGATGTGTCGGGTGAGCTTGTGGGGCTGAAGCGGAGGTGGGCGCGTTGTGCGAGGCCGGTAACGCGTTCGCTGAGTGGTGTGGCGCCGAGTCGTTGGGCGATTTCCCATGCCTCGGCGAGCGGGTCGGCGGCGGCAGTCTTGTCGCCCGACTGTGCGTCTGCGTGCGCGAGTCGGAGCAGCGCCCATCCGAGGAGGGGCTTGTGCTCGAGGGTCCGCCAGGCAGCGGCCACCTCCTCCCACATCTCCGGGGTGTCGGTCCCCTGAGCCTGGGCCAGAGCAGCGGTGGCGTGTCTGTATCGGGCAGCGTTGTAAGAACCGACTCGGGGGAGCTGTTCGACCAGCTCGGTGATGGTCCGCAGCGCCTCGAGGTCCTCGGGGTCCGTACCACTGTGGGCTGAGTATCGATCTGCTTGGACCGTGGCTGCGGTGAGGGCTGCCGGCCAGTACTCGCCAAGGTAAGAGGCATGCGCGGGGCTCATCAGAGGTAGGAGTAGGTCGCGTGCTGCCGGGTGGTCTCCCCGTCCTATCGCGATCTGTGCCTCGAGGTGGGTCGTGCGCAGCACCCACAGATACCAGGTGTCGTGGATCGCGAGGGCGCGGAGGTCCCCGAGCCTCTGAACGGCGGTCCCGAGGTCTCCGCAAGCGCAGGCGAACGTGCCCTCCCACTCGATCTGCATGTAGACCGCGTCGCTCTCGGAGGCGCCGGTCTGGCGGGCTTCCTGGTGCAACTCCTTCACCCGTTCCCAATCGCCAAGAGCCTCCAGGGAAAGCGCCAGGTTGCGGCAGGAGAACGCCCAATAGGCGGGGTAGAGCCGTCGATCCGGGAGCTGCCGGCGGCCGGCAGTCATGGCTTCACACGATTCGTTGAACCGACCGGCGTGATAGAGGGTCGCGGCACGCAGGCCGGTCAGGTTGAGCACACCGAGGGGGTCCCGTGCTGTGAGCCCGCTCGAGTGCCGGTTCGATTGCGGCGAGGGCCTCGTCGAAATGGCCGGCGTTGACCAGGTGGAACTGCAGTTCTGACAGCGCCCCTTGTAGCTGGCGCGGGTTCGGGAGCCGGAGAGCAATCTCCACGGCATCTCTGCATGCTTGGAGAGACGCCTCCGGATTGCTTGGCCACAGCTCGCTGCCAAGGGCCCGGTGTCCCCAGCATGACAGTGAGCTCGGAGGGGCCACGGAGAGCGCTTCTCGCTGGTCAAGGAGGTCACTGGCTATGTCCGGGTCTGATCCTTCGCCGAGCCATTCGGCGTAGGCGCTGCGCGCCGCGCGCAGGCAGCACTTGCGGAGCCGGTCGCCCTCCGATCCGGTGCGGGTGAGCTCGGCATCGAGGACGTCGAGAGCTGTGTCCAGCTGGTCGCAGTCGTCATAGGCCGTGATCACGTCAATCAGCAACTCGTCTCGCCCTGCCGGGTAACGGCGGTCAGGCTCGCTAACGCGGTCCCACAGGGTGAGGGCGCGGTGCAGAACGACGGCCTTCTCGGCAGACGCCTGAAGTCCGGTGGCGTACTCGGCTGCGGTCAGTGCAGCATCGAACGCCTCGTTGTCAGAGTCGGAGTCGTACCAGTGGTGCGCGGCGGCAATCTGCAGATACGGGTCGTCCCCGTGGTTACCCGGCGCGGTCAGCACCTGCGCCCAGACACGGTGGAGGCGCAGTCGGTCGACCGGTGTGACCCCGGTATCGACGGCGTGGCGAAGCAAGGCGTGCGTGAACGTGTAGGAGCGCTCGACAGGGTCGAACGTCAGGAGCCGTTGGGTCACTGCCTCATCGACCGCGGTCTCGAAATCCGCGCGACTCACGGCGACGGCGCGCGGCCCGTGGTGGCCGATCTGGTCAGCGGTCCGTTCATAGACCTGGTGGAGAAGCCTGTGGGCAAGGTGGCCCTCTCCCAGGCATGCGACATGGAGGAGATGGCGGGTGGCGGGGTCCAGGCCCCGGAGCCGCGCCGTCATCGGCGCCAGCAGCGATGCCGGGACTTCAGTGGCGGCCGGGCCGGCCGCCACCAGTTGCTCGGTGAGCATCGGGTTGCCTTGGCCCAGCGCGACCAGGCGTGCGATCTCGTTCTGGCGCGATCTGCCCTCCGTGAGGCTGGCGACGAGCGCGGTTGCGTCGACAGGGGGGAGGGGCGAGACGAGAATCCTTGTGGCCCCGGGCGCGGCCGACAGAGCGGCGGCCATCGCGGCCGCGGACGGGTCAGTGCCGCGGTCGTCCGTGCGGACCGTGATGACGAGAAGTAGGTGGCAGCGGTCGACGACGCGGGCGAGGTAGTGGACGAGATCGCGAGTGGACTCGTCAACCCACTGCAGGTCCTCGATGAGCAGCCAGACCAGCCGGTCCCCGGCTAACGCTTCGACGGTGCTGACGAAGGCCGGTAGCAGCCGAGCAGGCGTGGACCCGACCCGTGGGCTGTTTTGCGCCCGCGAGTCAGGCTCGCCGAGGGCTGGGTACAGCGCGGACAGATCTGAGGCGTACTGGCCAGCTGCTGCCCTCAGGGCGTCCTCGCCTGCGCTGCGGGCGAGGTGTCGAATGATCTCGGCCCCGGTTCCGTACGGGAGCTCCCCGCCAGCGAGCTCGACACCGTGACCGAACACGACCAGATCCCCCGCCTCACGGTGGTCCTCCACCGTCGCGGTGACAAGACTGGTCTTGCCGATCCCGGCCTCCCCGTCAAGAACCACACAGACCGCGGATCCGTCGCGCGCACGAGCTACCGCCTCGCCCATTGCGGCGAGTTCGACACTGCGTCCGAAGAGGCGGACACTGCTGGCCACGAACCCAAGGGTCCTCTCCTACCGCCTGCATTGTCAGCCATGTGTTCGCCCACCGCGTCGGGCGCGGGGGCAGACGTGCGGTCAGTCGCGTTCAGGCTCACTGACGCCGTCGCCGATGGCGGTGATGAGCGCCCAGGAAAAGCCCAGTTGGCACCCCCGGTCTGCCCAGACCCGGCGAAGTGACGCACCCTGAAAGCGAAGTCTTGGTTCGTCGGCCAGAACGCCGTATTCGCTTGGCGGGGACTGGCAGGTGTGGGCGATGCGAGAGTAGGCGACCCCATGAAGCATCGCGGGCAGAGCCGCCCGCTCTGTATGACAGTCAACCGCGGTTACTTCTTGCCCCAGATGCTCTCTTGCAAAGCGGTGTCACTGGCTGACTGGAACTTCGCGAGCTGTCACCCCGAAAGGTCAGGACATCCGCCGCGTCCGCGGACTGGCCGTCTGCGGTAATGCGGGTCAGCACGACGACATGGTCGCCGTCGGCGATGAAGTGTTGCGGCTCAGTCCGGAAGGACTTGCTTGCGAGCGTCATGAAGAAACCCGCGACTTCGTCCCTGCCTCGGTACGTGCCGCTGATGGTGCTGTTGCCTGGCACGATCCACGCGATGTCGTCGGCCATGTCCTTCATGGCACCCTCGAGGTCGCCGGCGCCGAAGGCCTGGTACGCGGCTTGGGTCGCGGCTTTGTTCTCTGCAGCGGACATTGGAATCCTCCTGGACTGTCCTGATCTACTCACTGAAGCCGAGCGCAGGTCAGCCCGTCAAGGCTCACCGACGACATCGACTTCGCTGCGGGCAGTCCCGGCTGAGCAACATCCAGGCTGCCGACCTTGGTCGGCTGGCTGCTGCCGCGACCTGGCCGTCCGGCAGGCGCGTCTATCTGGGCGGAAAGCAGCAGGTCTGAGGACGCAGGGTAGGTAGGTTCACCAACGTTGGTGTGCGGCCCTCTCGGGCCCAGGAACCGCGAAGGCAGCCCGGCCGGGCGGGCTCGCCTGCACTCTCCCTATCGCGTGTTGTCCGGTGATACCTACGGACGCGCTTTGAGCGTGGATATGCACATGTCCCGTGTTGGTCAGTCTGAGTTGAGGCGCGCCCGTGAACCTGAACGTCCGGGCTATGCAGTGAGGCTGACTCCTTGCTTGACAGTCATAGCCGGCGGAGTGACACAGGTTGAGAACGCGCGCCGACAGGCGGCGGAGTGGGCGCTTACTGTGGGTCGCGGCGATGGCTCATGGTGTGATCACGATCTGGCCGCGGACCCTTCCTGACTCGAGGTGGCGGACCGCATCGGGAGCGGCCGCGAGCGTGTAGGAGCGCTCGATCGAGGGAATCACCCTTCCCTTGGCGGCGAGCTCCGCGAGGCGGTCGAGACCGGAGTAGTGCTCCTTGCACAAGATCGACTTCAGCCGTTGGGAGATGAACGGCGAGATCGCAGCCGCCTTCAGCTGGCCGCCCCATTCCGGGGCTCCATGTGCTCCCGCTTTCGCCCCCGACGATGACCAGCGTCCCGTGGGGTCGGAGTGCCTGCGTAGGCGTGTCACCGAGGTCATGCCGCCGGTGTCCATGACCACGTCGTACCGGTGCGACCCGTCGGCGAAGTCCTCGGTCTGGTAGTCCATGACCCGGTGAGCGCCGAGAGAGGTCACCAGGTCGGCCTTGGCGGCGCTGGCCACGCCGGTGACGGTGGCACCGAGCGCGACCGCGACCTGTACGGCGTAGGTTCCCACCCCTCCCGAGGCGCCGACGATGAGCACGTTGGAGCCGGTCGTGACGTTGGCCGCGTCCAGGGCCCGAAGGGCGGTCAGTCCGGAGATCGGCATGGCGGCGGATTGGGCGAACGAGAGGTTCTCGGGCTTGTGGGTGAGCTTGTCCTCGCGGGCTACGGCGTACTCGGCGAAGGAGCCCTTGGCGATGCCGAACACCTCGTCACCGACCTTCGAAGCGGGTCACCCCGGCGCCGACCGCAGTGACGACGCCGGCGACGTCTTGGCCCAAGACGGGGCTCTTCGGCTTGCGCAGCCCGAAGCCCATGAGCCGCATGAGGTACGGCTCTCCGGTCATCACATGGATGACGCCTCGGGCGATTCCTGCGGCTTCCACCTTCACCACGACCTCGTGTTCGCGCGGGGTGGGCTCGTCGATCTCCCGCAGCTCGAGTACCTCTACCGATCCGTACCTGTCCTGGGTGATTGCCTTCATGGTCTCCTCCTGGGTCTGACCGGGCCGGCTTGATGCGGCTCGAGGATCGCGTCCTCGGGGGTGGCGCGGAAGTGTCACGAGCCGTCGGGGCGGAGTGACGCAGGTCCGGCGCCAGGCCGATGACAAATCTGGACTTGGGTCTGGGGTCACGCAAGGGGCTTCAGGTTCTCTGACATGTGAAGACCCAACCCCGGAGATCGCTCGGTCCGCACAACCTGGTGATGTCAGATCGTCGGTCGCGGGGAGGCGAATCCGCGGGCGATCAGCCAGATGGCGAAGGTCAGCTCGAACAGTCCGCCGGGGGTGGCGGCGATGAGCGCGGCGCCCGCGACGCCGGACAGCTCCAGGAGGTTCCCCGCGGCGAAGCAGGCGTAGCCGATGAAACCCCAGGCAGCCAGGAAACGCGGAACGAGTCCGGTGCGGAAGAGCAGAGCGCAGAAGAAGAGGCTTCCGATACCGAGCGCGGCCTCGGCGACGCTGTAGCAGACGGCGTTCGCGTCGATGGCGTGGGAGCCGGTGAGGACGATGAGGCTGACGACACCGATGGCCAGGACGACGCCCTCGAAGATCCGCGTGCCCAGGTAGCCCGCAGCGATGGCCTTGTTGTGGGCTCGCAGGATCGGGAGCATCAGGACACCGATGCCGATCACGAATGCCGAGTTGAGCAGCATCAGCGCGGCGCCGGTGGCGAACAGCGCGGCGGAGCCGCTGCGGTCAGCGGAGCGGACGACGGACGTCGCCAGGAGGCTGCCTACGCCATATGCCACGTAGCCCGCAAGGAACAGGGCCCCAACGATTCGGGCGGTCCGACGAACGCTGGGGTCCGGGCGAAGGGCTGGCGGAGAGGCCGAGGGGTTGGGGGTGAGCCCTCCGACGAGGCGGCCGGTCTGTGGTGGTGGTCATGGCTGTCCTTTCGAACGTTCGCGCCGGGGCCGCTCCGGAGAACGTTGCCTAACGCTGTTAGATTAGAGTCACGACAGTAACCTAACTATGTTAGATTGTCCATAGGTGCGACACCTTGAACGGGCAGATGAGAGGACCAGACGTGGGGCGAAGGACGGAAGAGGCGGCGACTCGAGCTCCGGTCAACCGGGACCGGGCGGTCGAGCGTGCCGTCGCGGTGGCGGACGGTGAGGGCATCGAGGCGGTCACGATGCGCCGACTGGCGCGTGAGCTCGGGGTCGAGGCCGCCTCGCTCTACCACCACGTCAGCGGCAAGGACGAAATTCTCGACGGGCTGGTCGACATGGTCTCGGCGGAGATCGAGCTCCCCTCACGCACCGATGGGTGGCGACCGCCGATTCGCCAGCGGGCGCACAACACGCGGGCAGTCCTGCGCCGACACCCGTGGGCAGTGGCCCTGATGGCGTCGCGGACGACGCCGGGGCCGGCCACGTTGCGGCTGCTGGAGGCCGGAATCCGGCACTTCCGGGAAGGCGGCTTCTCGGTCGAGGCGGCAGCTCATGCGATCTCGACAGTCGACAGCTACGTGCACGGATTCGTGCTGCAGGAGGTGAACCTGCCCTTCCGGGACGAGTCCGAGCTGGCCGCGATGACCGGCGCGATCATGGATCAGTTCCCGAGGGCGGACTTCCCATATCTCTTCGAGCTGACCATCGAGCACGTCCTGCAGCCGGGCTACAACTACGGCAACGAGTTCGACGTCGGTCTCGAGGTCGTACTCGATGGGGTCGATGCCCGACTGCGCCGGGCTCGCAGATGACTCAGGGAGGTCTGGGCTGCAGCCTCGCCGATCGAGCCCTCGCTCGGATCCCGGTATGACTCCCACAGGGGCATAAGTAGAAGTTGGCGTAAGAGCTGGATTACCCCCGACCGTGGGCCCTGGTCACTTCGCCAGTGATTGCTTGTCCCGGACCGTCGAGACGATATCGACGATGGCTTGGCTGGTAACGGCGGCGTCTCCCTGGGTTCAGGATCAGCTCTGGGTGTGTAGTCGCCGGCGACAACGCGGTGCACGCTGCCGGTCGAGAGGGTGGCCGTTTGGTTCTGCGCCGACATCCACGCCGCGTCATTCCCGCTGCCTGCTGTCAGAACGACCAGCGGCCTGTCTCCGAAGTCGGTAAGGGCTGCGGCTTCATGATCGGATGCGCTGGCTTGGAGGCCACGAACCTCCCGCTCGCTAGCCGCCCTCCAACAGGAAGTGGTCGAAGAACGCGACAACGCGCCGTTCGTACTCTTTAGGGCGGGTGGTGATGCCGGCGATGTGCTGTCCGTTGGGCACTTCCCAGATCTGCTTCGGGTCATGGGCGACGGCGTAGAAGGCTCTGTTCGGGCCGGTTTCTGTTCCGCCTTGGCCGCGCTCGCCGTAGATGAAGAACGCCGCTGTAGGGGCAATCTTGGCGACTTCGCTCCTCAGGCTCGGTGGGGGAGCCTGGTTCGCGAACACCGTCAGGGCAGCAGTGATAGCGACCTGCGTCGGCAGTTCCGAGAGCCGGTCCGACAGCCCGGTGTTGGCGAGTGTGTCGCGCAGCGACTGGCCGCTCGCCCCCTCCGTGATGATGGCCTTGAACGCGTGCGAGTGGGCTGCCGCATGGATCAGCATCTCGCCCCCGACCGAGAGGCCGATGGCGCCGATTCGCGAGTCGTCGACGTCGGGGCGTGAACGGAGATAGGCGACGGCGGCGAGCAGGTCGCGGTCACCGCCCCAACCGAAGGCGTTCGGGTCGCCCTGGCTCGCGCCCTCGCCGCGACGGTCGAAGAGCAGTACGCCGTAGCCGTGGTGGACGAGCATGCGTGCCTGCATCTGCGGGCCGGTCCTTCCAGGAAATGCGATCACGGTGGCTCCGTTGCGTGAGGGCACGTACCAACCACGGAGCAGAAGGCCATCGGCGGTGCTGAAAGCGACGTCCTCGGGGGTGGCGCCGAGTTTCGGAGCTGGGACGTGCACGCGGGCCGTATGCGTGAAGACGTACGCCAGAACCAGTGGGACGAGGAGCTGGGTCACCACCACCAGACAGGCGATCGCGACCAGAGAGCGCCGGAGGTACCGGTATCGGAGCGGATCGTCGGTACGACGCGTCCGCCACAACGTCAGACCCCCGACCGCAACCAGCAGGAGGCCCGCCGCGATGGACAGCCACCCGGTGAAGTCGTCACCAGATGCATCACCGTTCAGGGTGTAGTACGCCGCTTCGATGCCTGCCGTGATCCCGAAGAGGCCGAGTGCAAGCGCGAGCGTCGCACGGACTCCGGCGCGTGCGCGCTCGTAGCGGCTGATCGCAGCAACGATCACCGCGAGCGGCACGAGTCCGCTGACGAGGTGGTCGGCGGCTGTGGTGCCTGGTTCCGGTTGTAGGTAGTTGTCGTCGATGACGTGAAGGGCGACAACGCCCAGGGCGAGACGCGCGAGCGCAGTCCCGTTGAACAGCGTGGCGCGCGTCCGAGTCCCGAACGCGCTGGCCCGGCGCGGAGTGATGGTGGTCATCGGGTCCTCTTTCTTCGGAGGGACGTTCGCCCAGCGTCACCGGGCGGTCGGGCAGGGTTGGCTGCTGGATCAAGGGAGTTCGGTAAATGCCGCGGGCGGCAGCGCGGTCCATCGGTTCAGGTCGAGCATCAGGTCGATCAGGTCGTCCTCGGTCAGCGGCTCACCTGCGCGGCGCTCGAGGGCTTCGGCGGGGATGTCGAGCTCCTCGACGGCGACCAGGTCGCTGAGAAGCGCGACAGCGGCCAGGCTGGCGTGGTCGCGGGTCAGAGTGCCGCAGCCCGGGCAGTGGAAGGCGATGTGGTCGGGAGCAGGTGAAGGTGCCAGCACCAGCCAGAGCTGGTCGCACTCGAGCTGGATGGGGCCGCACTCTGGGCAGCGGACCTCGAAGGTGTAGGTGGACATGGTGACGACCCTTCTGTGATCGGTTGTTGCCACTGTCATCACCTCAGCCGTTGGTCGAATCAGTAGGTGCACTGGGGTGCTACCGGTCGCCGTATGCCAGTCGACGGTGAGGGGGTGGTGCCGTCGAGGCGAGGGTGTTGGGGCGAGCACGGCTGACCCTGCTCGGGCTTGCCCATGTGCTCCGGATCGGATGTCGGTGCACCTCTCCACCCGGGCAGCGTCGCCAGTGGTCACTGGGGATCGGCTAGGGACCTGACGGATTCCATGCCGGCAAATCTCAGACACGTTGGGTGACAGGCGATCTCGGACCCATCTCCTCGCCGCAACCCCACCTCTGAAAGGGCCCAGCATGTCTCACTTCCTGTACCGCATCGGCCACTTCGCCGGCCGCCACCCGTGGCGGATTGTCTGCGCCTGGATCTTCGTCGCCGGAGCGATCTTCATGCTCAACGCGACCTCGGGCGGTCAGTACGACGAGAGCTTCCGCCTCCCCGGCTCCGAGTCACAGCGTGCCGCCGATGCCATCCAAGATCGCTTCCCGCAGGAGACGCTCTTCACTTCCAACGTCGTCTTCCACTCCGATGACGGGCTCACCAGCTCCGACACGAAGGCCGCGATCGAACGAGCCGTCGACAAGCTCTCCGACGGGCCGCACGTCGTGACCGTGACCAGCCCCTACGACCCCCGAGGGCCGACGGTCAGTGCCGATGGGCAGACCTCGTTCGCAACGGTCGCGTTCGACACCGAGAAGGTGGGGCTCGCCGAGCTCCACGCCGCCGACAAGGCCGTCCAGGAGGTCCGTGACGCGGGCGTCCAGGTCGAGTACGACGGCGGCCTGGGCTACGCAGAGGTCCCGGCAGGCGGCAACAGCGAGATGCTCGGCGTCGTGATGGCCGTCATCATCCTGGCGATCGCCTTTGGCTCACTCGTAGCCATGAGCCTGCCCATCGTGGCGGCGTTGACCGCCATCGTGGTCGGGAGCAGCGCCATCGGCATCCTGTCGGGCGTCGTCGCGGTCCCGGAGATCACCGGAATCGTGGCGATGATGCTCGGGCTCGGTGTCGGCATCGACTACGCGCTGTTCATCCTCTCGCGGCATCGGCAGAACCTCGCCGCCGGACAGTCCGTTCCCGTCGCTATCGGCCGTGCGAACGCAACCGCCGGACTCTCGGTGCTCTTCGCCGGGGTCACCGTGATCGTCGCGATCCTCGGCCTCAAGGTCTCCGGCATCCCGATGATGGAGATGATGGGCTACGGCTCGGCCATCATGGTCGCGATCGTCATGCTCGCCGCGATCACCCTGCTGCCCGCGATGCTCGGCGTCGTCAAGCACAAGGTGAACAGTGCCCGCGTGCCCTTCATCAAGCCCAAACCGGCCTACGACCCCGACGGGTCATCGGCACGCTGGGCTGCCCGCGTGGTCGCCCAACCGGTTCGCTACGGAGGGGCCGCGGCTCTGGTGCTCGGCATCCTCGCGGTCCCCGTGTTCTCCATGCACCTCGGCTTCTCCGACGCGGGCAACGACGCTCCGACGTCGACCACCCGCCAGGCCTACGACCTGATGGCGGATGGGTACGGGCCCGGCACGAACGGTCCGTTCCAGGTGGTCTTGGACGTCGACGGTGGCGAGATCCCCGCCACGACGCTCGACGAAGTCGTGTCCGCTCTCTCCGACCAGCCAGGCGTGGCCTCCGTAGATGCACCGGTCACGAACAAGTCCGGAGACTTGGCGATCATCACCTTGACCCCCACCACATCACCGCAGGACCCGCGGACCAGCGACCTGCTCGAGCACCTTCGCAGCGACACCATCCCCGCGGCGGTGAACGGGTCGGATGTTCAGGCCTCGGTCACGGGCTCGACGGCGCTGACCGTCGATGTCTCGTCGCGGCTGCAGCAGCGGATGCCCTGGTTCCTCGGGGCGGTGATCGGGTTGTCCTTCCTGGTCCTGATGGTCGTGTTCCGATCGGTGCTCGTGCCGTTGAAGGCTGCTGCCCTCAACGTGCTCGGAGTGGCAGCTGCGTACGGCGTCGTCGTCGCGGTCTTCCAGTGGGGCTGGGGCGCGAGCCTGATCGGTGTGCACGAGACGGTGCCGATCATGCCGCTGGCTCCGATGCTCATGTTCGCGATCCTGTTCGGGCTGTCGATGGACTACGAGGTGTTCTTGATGAGCCGGGTCCGCGAGCAGTACCGGAAGCACTTCGACCCACGACGGGCGGTTGTCGAAGGCGTAGGGTCCACCGCTCGCGTCATCGCCAGCGCGGGCCTGATCATGATCTGCGTGTTCGCCTCGTTCATCCTCGACGTCGACGTGACGACCAAGATGTTCGGCATCGGCCTCTCCGTGGCTGTCTTCCTGGACGTGACCCTGGTCCGAATGGTGCTGGTCCCGGCGGCCATGAGCCTGCTCGGTCACCACGCCTGGTGGCTGCCGGAGTGGCTCGATCGCCGGCTGCCGACGATCGACATCGAAGGCGGTTCGCACGACGGTGAAGAGGAACGTCCGGTCGCCGAGCTGGGCTCCTTCGAGCCTGAGGCGCCGCGGGCGTTGGTCTGATCGACGAAAGAAGCGACGTGCGGCCGGCCCCCAGGGCCGGCCGCACGTCCATGCTCGCGCCGACTGGCTCTTCCGGCGGGGTCGATGCGGCGGTGTCGATACGGTGGGTGTGGGATCAGGTCAGTTGGGCCTGGGCTTCGGCCTGACCGACGACCCCGTCTCGGATCAAGTCGGCGCGCGATCCGATGCCGAGCTTGGTGAAGACCTTCCGCAGGTGGTACTCCACCGTGCGCGGGCTCAGGAAGAGCTGGGCGGCGGCCTCCTTGTTGGAGAGGCCCTCGGCGACAAGCCGGGCGATCTGCAGTTCCTGCGGGGTCAGGTCGTGGAGCGTCGACGGGTCCCGCTTTCTGGCCGTCTCGCCCGTGGCCCGCAGCTCCGTCCGCGTGCGCTCGGCCCACGGCTCGGCGCGCAGCCGCTCGAACGTCTCGAGTGCGCTGCGCAGCTGGTCGCGCGCATCGCCGCGGCGCCGCTCACGCCGCAAGAACTCACCGAACAGCGAGCTCGGTGCGGGCCTTGTCGAACCGATTCGAGCCGAGGTCATGGAGTTGGAGTGCCCTTCGGAACTCTGCCTCGGCATCGCTGCCCTCGGACAGCAGCGCACGACAGCGTGCGGCGTACGCAAGTGCCCAGGGGGCTCCCTCGCTGTCCGCCACAGGCAGTAACGACATCGTCTGCTCGCCAGTCTCGCGACGACCGGAGCGGATGCTGGCCTCGACGAGGTCCGGTGCGGAGTTGAGCGTGTAGAACGGGTGGCCGGTCCCGGACGGGGCGTGATGGAGATCCATCAGCCGCCTGGCCGCGTCCTCGGCGTGTCCCGTGCCGAGGTCGAGGAGAGCGATTGCCCACTCGGCGATGGCGAGAGCGATGCCCTGCCCGTTCGGCCTGGCCCGCTCGATCACGGTGGCCGCCTGCTGTCGGCAGTCGTCGTCCCGCCCCTGGACGGCCGCGATCCACGCCAGCGCCGCCCGGTTCAGATTGCCGGCGTTCGACAGACCCGCTTCCAGGGCCAACTGAACTCCCTCGGTGGCCTCCGAGGCCACCGACAGGTCTCCGGCAAGGAACCCCTGCACGGACGTGGACTCGAGCACCACAATGAGCCGGCCGACGTCGGTGGTGGCGCGGGCCAGCGTCTCGGACCGCTTGATCAGCGTTCGCTCAAGCTCCTCGTCGCCGGCCAGTTCGGCAGTGATCGCAGACCAAACCACCAGGCGCGCGTCGTCGAGCTCGACGGCTCGGGACAGATCATCAGAGAGGGTTTCGAGGTCCGGCGGCGGCTCCCCCTGGGTCATCGCGATCAACGACACCAGGACGCGCCTCAGCAGCGGGTGCACGTCACCATCGACCTGGAGGGCCGCCACCCGGTCCCCGATCTCCGAGAGACGTTCGTAGTCGCCCATGTCCCATGCGGCGAGGGCTGCATCGGCGAGGATCTCCAGTGCCCGGCGCTGGTCGACCGACGAGATCAGCGCAGCACCTCCGACGAGGGTGTTGCATGCCTCGACGAGGGATCCGCAACGCCATTGGATGACCCCGCGCAGGCCGGCAATATCTGCGAGCAGTGCCGTCTCGTCGACCAACCCGGCGGCGCGGTCGAGCATGGAGATGGCGCGTTCCGGATAGCCGGCGGACCAGGCGGCCTGCGCCGCCCCGACGAGTCGGCGTCCGCGCGACCGGTCGTCGGAGCTCAGCCCGGCGGCTCTTTCGAGCGCCGAGGCCGCAGCCGCGTGGCCGCTGCGGAGCCTGGCCCGTTCCGCCGTGGTCTCGAGCGCGCGAGCGACGTCCTCATCGGCGCCCACCGTCGCGGCGGCGCGGTGCCACGCTGCCCGGTCGGGACTGCCTTCCGTAGCGGAGGCGACAGCGAGGGCACGATGGGTGGTCTCTCGGTCCGTGAAGGTGGCCGCGCGATACACGGCGCTGCGCACCAGGGGGTGACGGAACTCGAGCCGCTCGGAGTCAACCCGGATCAGCCCGACCGCCTCCGCGGGCTCCAGGTCCACGACGTCCAGTCGCATCACGGTCGCCGCCCTTTCGATCGTTGCCCGTGCACCCGTGTCCTCAGCGGCCGCAAGCAGCAACAGGCGGCGAGTCGAGTTGGGAAGGTGTTCGACACGTTGGAGATAGATCTGCTCGACGGTGGTCGGGGACGCTACCCGGCGCTCGATCGGATCGAGTCCGGCGAGCTGCTGTTGGGTCAGAGTCCCGGGCAGTTCCATCAGCGCCAGGGGGTTCCCTTGGGCGTTGTCGAGCAGCCATTCGACTGCCCCGGCCACGGCCGACCGGCCGAGCCGGGAGCTCAGGAGCTGCCTGGCGTCCTGCGCGCTCAACGTGTCAAGTCGTAGCTCGCTGACGTCGCGTGCCTCGAACGGGCGCTTGGTCAGGTCCCGCACGCCGAACAGGAGGACCACGGACTCTGCGTGCAGCCGACGAGCGGTGAACAGCAGACTGTCGGCCGAGGCCTGGTCGAGCCATTGAGCATCATCAACGATGCACAGGACTGGCCCGTCCTCGGCCGCTTCCGACAGCAGGCCCAGGACCCCGACCGAGACGCGGAACCTCTCGTCGACCATGTCGTCGCTGAGAGCGAACGCTGCCCGGAGCGCGTCCCCCTGGGGATGCGGCAGTCGAGGGATCAGGTCGAACACCGGCAGCAGGATCTGATGCAGCGCTGCGTAGGCAAGATCCGCCTCACCCTCGATCCCCACCCCGCGAAGCACGGTGAAGTCGCCGGCTTCGTGGACCGCGTAGTCGAGAAGTGCGGACTTGCCCACCCCCGCCTCGCCGCGTATGACGAGAGCAGCGCTGTGGCCTTGCTTAGCGTCGGCCAGCAGCTGGCTGATCAACGCTTCCTCCTGCGCACGGCCGATCATCATGTGCTGGCCTATCCGAGCGGTCGGTCGCGTGTAGTTGAGAGTCGATCAGCGCTGCTGGGAGCGGAGGGGTCGCCGTTACCTCGTCGATGCGGCCTGGCAACTGCCAGATAGGTCAGTCCGACCACGGTCACGCAGAGGATGAGCAAGGGTGCGGCCCACACCTGATACCAGGGTGCTCCCAAGGGTGCGATCGACTCGCGTGGCCACGCGATGTTGATCGTCTCGCCAAGGAGCCACACCACGGCCAGCGCATTCGCGGCGACGCCGAGCCGACCCAACCGAACGTTGCCCGACGGAGTCCATCTGCCGAGGACACGCGCAGCGAACGCCCCCGAGACGAGGAGCAGGAAGGACAGGTAGATACCCGCGGTTCCGAACGTGATCAGACTGCCGATCGCAGCCGCATGCAGTCCGAGAAGGAGCCCGACCGAACCCAGGACGGTCGTGACCACGATCGCGCCGACCGGTGCCTGTCGTCGGCCCACCTTGCGCAGGAGCGCCGAGCCCGGCAGGACGTCGTCGCGTGCCACCGAGTAGACCGCCCGTGCGGTCATGCCCTGGGCTGCGACGCCGCATGCGATGAACGCCACCAGCGTGACCGCTGCGAACGGTTTCGCCGACTCCGGGCCAAGTGCGCTCACCACGGTGTTGGTCACCGGATCTGCGTCGTTGCCGCTCACGACATCGCCGAGCTGTGGATGCGCGAGTGTGATCGCGACTGCGTCGAGGATGACGATGGCCCCGACGCTGAGCATTGCGATCCAGATCGCACGTGGAACCTGCCGTGCTGCGCCCTTGGTCTCCTCGGCGCTCAACCCGCAGGCGTCGAACCCGATGAAAACCCACCCGCCCACCGCAAGAGCAGCGATGAACGCGGCGGTGGTGGAGCCGCCGGAGGTCGACTCTGCGCCGAGGGTCGTGTTGAGGATGGCGCCGTCGTGCTGACGATGCCCGAGTAGCAGGACGAGCCCGACGCCGACGGACGCGATGGCCTCGGCTGCGATGCCCGCCTTGATGACGTGCTTGAGAACGTCGAGCCCGATCAGGTTGACCGCAGCGCATCCAAGAAGCAGCAGGGCGGCTGCAACAACCAGGGCAGCTGGCGAGGTATCGATGCCCAGCAGTGCCAGTGCCCAGGGTGCGCCGAGGTAGGCGATCGTGGTGTCGGCCGCTGTATACGCGCACAGGACGACCCATCCGTTGAACCAACCAAAGGCGGGCCCGACCAGCCGCCGGCTCCACTGGTACGAGCCGTTCGCGACTGGGAACTCTGATGCCAGCTCCGAATAGACGACAAGCACCAGGCACTGGCCGACCAGTGCCGTCGGCAGCACCCACACCCACGCCGGACCGGCCAGCACGAGCCCGATGCCGACGATTCCGTACAACGCGACGACGGGGGAGATGGCCGCGAAACCCATGGCCACGTTCTCGAACGGCCGTAGACCGCGCTTCAGCTCTTGCTGATACCCGAGCTTCCGCAAGAGCGCCGCGTCGTCCGCCGAGACCTGTCGAGCGGCCGCGGTGCCACCTGTCGTCGCCTCGCGCATCTGCGTGCTCCTGGCTCCGCTGGCGAGGGGGCCCGATGCCCGAGATGCCTGCCGCGCCGACAAGAAGGCGGTCGCTGGCGGTCCACCAGCGATCGTGCTCTTTCGACTGTAACCGCCTGAACCCGCCGTGGACACGGGCGGACCGGACTCACGGATCCAGCTGACGCGTCCGCGGGGGTGGGGCCCGTGGAAAGGACGGCAAGCGGGTGACGATCGGCAGCTCGGGTGCCGCCATGGTCTTGGAGGCTTGTTGACTGTGACACAACAGCCGGGCCCTCAGGCTCGCCCGGGGCGGCTGACTTCGGAATGCGACGGTCAGCGAGACGAGAGACTCGGCAACACGCCGTCGGCGAGCCTGGTCAACGAACCCGTCGCGCTGGCGATCGGGGTGTCGGCATGGTCTCGGACGATGAACTCATCCACCCCGGCGTCCCGATAGGCAGCAAGCTGCTCCGACACGAAGGCCACACCCCCGACGATGTCGTCGGGATCGTCGGCGACCGGGGGAGTGCCGGCCTTCACGAGGAGCACCTGCCCGGTGAGCCGTCGAATCTCCCGTGGATCCCGACCAATCGCCGCGCACGCAGTGTCGAGAACCGCGCTCTTGTGTCGGAACTCCTCAGGCGTCGTCCACGCGTGCCAGGCGTCGGCGAATCGCGCAGCCAGCGGAATGGAGCGGCGTTCCCCGGCCCCGGCGACGAGCAGCGGCAGTGGCTGCTGCAGGGTGGCGGGCTCACAGCGCGCTGCATTCAAGGCGTAGTGAGTGCCCTCGAACGTCGAGACCTCGCAGCGAAGGAGAGACGTGATGACCTGCAACGCCTCCTCCAAGCGGCTCAGTCGTTCCGCAGGCGGCAGCAGTTCGATGCCGTACGCCCGGTGCTCGTTGGGCTGCGAGCCGGCACCCAACCCCAACAAGAGCCGGCCCTCGCTCATCTGGTCCAAAGTGGCGGCCATGTTCGCCACGACAGCCGGATGTCTGTAGCTGTTGCCGAGCACAAGAGTGCCGAGCCCGATGCTCGTCGTGGCGACTGCCAATGCGCTCAAGCTGGTCCACGACTCGTGGACGGGGCCCGGCAAGGCGGTCGTCTCGTGGTAGGGCATGAAGTGGTCCGGGACGTAGAGGCGAGCCATACCCGCCTCTTCGGCACGCAGCGCGAGCGCACGCGTCTCGTCCCACGGCCTGCGTGAGTCGAGGCACAAGCTGAGGCGCACAAGGTCACCCTATGGCTGATCGCGGGAGCGGGTCCCGGTGTCGAGCCGGCCGGCCCGGCCGGGCCGGGGGATTGACGCGGGCGTGAGACTGGCTGCAGCGAGCATTGCCTGGGACGGTGGGGATGTGGAACTGGACAACATCGAGCGGTACTACGACACCGTGCCGCGGGCCGCCGCCATGACCGACGAGGTCGGGCCGTTCACCGTGTTCCTCGCCGACGAGGGAATCGGGTGGCAGTTCTATGCCCGGCCGCGCCTCGGCGGCGATGACGTGTTCACCGCCGACGACGTACGCCGAGTGCTCGAACGCCAAGACGAGATCGGCGTACCCCGAGCGATCGAATGGGTCGACCAGATCACGCCGTCGCTGCTCCCGGCCGTCTCGGCAGCCGGCTGGGAGGCCGGGCGCTATCCACTGTTGGCCCTCCCAGACGACATAGAAGTCCCGCCGCCCGTCCACGCTCGGGCACTCGCTGCCGATGACGCCGACCTGCCGATGTTGGTCGGCGCCATCCACGCCGCCTTTGCCGGCGAGGACAAGGTCACAGCGCGACCCGTCGGGAGGCGACCGGAGATGATCACAGCGGGGCACCTGATCGAAATCGCGGCGTACGACAACGATGGGCGGCTCGTCGGGGGCGGGTCGGCTGCACCACGCGGCGAAACCGCCGAGCTGATGGGCATCGGGGTACCACCGGCCTACCGCACCGCGGGCGTCGGCACCGCGATCACCCGTGCGCTCATCAACGCGTGCCGAGCTGCGGGCGCCCGCACGGTATTCCTGAGTGCATACAACGACGCGGCCGCGAGTATCTACCGACGCATCGGGTTCGTCGACATCGGCACTGCCTGCACTCTCGGGGCCGGCGATACCTAAGACACGCTAGGACCATTCAAATGGACCAGCGACTGCGGTGCGCCGTTGACGCCAGCGTGGGCTGGTATGAGGACATCTTTGCCAGCCACGGTATCGACACAGTTCTCGAGTCAGGTCTGTGGAGTTCCCTCCATCGGGCACCGCGATTGCCTTCCTATGCGGCAATCGTCGAGCCCGCCCTGACGGCCGAGCAGGTCATGAGTCGGCTGCACGATCGTCCGGGCGAGGACCCGTCCGCGGTAGCGACCACGGGTAGGACACTGTCTGGGGTCACAGACGGCTCGTGCGAAGCTGGCCCGAGGCGTCCTCACATCGGCTGAGAGTGCTTGATAGGCACTGAGCGGCGCCGGGATCGTGGCCTTTCTGGCCCGAGATCCCTAGCGAGTTCGAATGTAGAACCACCACTGACCGTAATTCTGACACGGCACGTGGCCTGACCTGCACGAAACACTCGAAATCCTGGGACTCGGGCCGCGCTTGGGCCGTAAGGGGTCGAAAGGAGACACAAGGTGTCTTACGCCCTCGGAGGAGTTTGACCACTTCGCAGGAGCGCCTGTAGTGCTCGCGTTGGCTGTCCGCGACATGCACAGGTTGAGGTAGCGCTCGATCTCGGCGGAATGGGGCACCCAGAGGTTCAGCCACCCCGGCGGGAGAAGAAGCTGTGGGGCCCTAGCGCGGCGGAGAGCTTCGGCTGGTGGACACGGCGAGTAGACAGGGTCGGTGGACACGACGTCGACGACCTTCTTGGTCTTGGATCTGACTGGCATCTTCGCGTTCGCGTTGAATGGAGCTCTGACGGCGATACGGGTTGTCCGGCTCGACATCGTGGGGGTGGTGACGTTGGGGATGTTCACCGCTTTGGGCGGTGGAGTGGTCCGTGACATCCTGCTGGGCGCGTTGCCGCCGGCAACGTTCAGCGATTGGCGCTACTTGACGGTGGCGGCGGCCGGGAGCGTGGTGGTGTTCCTGTTCAGCCGGAGCCTGGATCGCCTCGCGACAGTGATCCTGGTTCTCGACGCGGCGGGCCTGAGCCTGTTCGCGGTCAGTGGCGCGCTGAAGGGACTCGACTTCGGCATCGGTTTCGGTCAAGCGGTCATCTTGGGCACGATCACCGCGGTCGGTGGCGGCACTCTGCGTGATGTGCTGATCCAGAAGATCCCTTCGGTGTTGACCAGTGGCCTGTACGCGATCCCGGCCTTGGTGGGCGCGTTCATCGTCGCCGCCGCCGACCGGATCGGGGCGGCAGGTCCACCGGCTGCGATCGTCGCGGCAGCTGTCTGCTTCACCATTCGGATGCTCGGGGTGCGGTACGACGTCCAGGCGCCAGGGCCACGAGAGACCGGGCCAGAGGCATGATGAACACATGGACAGCTCGTCAGTGGCAGCGACGCTCCGAGGCCTCGATGCGATCCGGTCCTGGCAGGAGGACTTCTACCGCGATCTGCACGCGCACCCCGAGCTGCCGCACCAGGAGCACCGAACGGCCGGCAACGTGGCCGCTCGGCTGCGTGACACCGGCTTCGAGGTGCACGAAGGCATCGGAGGGACCGGCGTAGTCGGCATCCTGCGTAACGGTGACGGCCCGACGGTGCTGCTGCGCGCCGACATGGATGCCCTCCCGGTCCTGGAGACCACCGGCCTGCCGTATGCCAGCGCCCAGACCGCCGACGACGGCACCCCGGTCATGCACGCCTGCGGACACGACGTCCACGTCACCTGTCTGCTGGGCGCCGCCGCTCTGATGGCACGGGCCCAGGAGCAGTGGGCGGGCACCCTGGTCGCCTTGTTCCAACCGGCGGAGGAGACTGCCGACGGCGCCCGGGCTATGGTCGGGGACGGGCTCGCCGAGATCGTGGACCATGTCGATGTCGCGATGGCCCAACATGTCCTGCCGTTCCCAGCAGGCACCGTCGGCACCCGTCCCGGACCCACACTGTCGGCTGCCGACAGTATGCGCATCACTGTTCACGGCCGAGGAGCCCACGGGTCGATGCCGCAAGCGGCGGTGGACCCGGTCGTGTTGGCGGCGATGATCGTGGTTCGTCTGCAGACCGTCGTGGCCCGTGAGGTCGCGCCCGGCGACACCGCTGTTGTGACGGTGGGGAGCATCCAGGCGGGCACGAAGAGCAACGTCATCCCCGACCGCGCTGTACTCCAGCTGAACGTCCGCACTTACAGCGAGAGCACCCGTCAAGCGGTCCTGGCCGCGATCGAGCGGATCGTCCGCGCCGAATGCGACGCATCGGGCTCGCCCATGGGGCCAGAGTTCGAGCTCTTTGATCGCTACCCCCTCACCGACAACGATGCAGAGGCCACAGAGCGGGTCGCAGCGGCGTTCACCGAGTTTTTCACGGAGCGTGCCGTCAGGCTGCCGCAGCAGAGTGCGAGCGAAGACTTCAGCGACATCCCCGCCGCGCTTGGCGCTCCGTACACCTACTGGGGCATCGGCGGCGCAGACCCAGCCACCTACCGCGCGGCCGAACAAGCGGGACGGATCGCGCAAGACATCCCGGTCAATCACGCCGCCACGTTTGCCCCTGTCATCCAGCCCACCCTCGATACTGGCACCCAGGCGCTGGTGGTCGCCGCGTTCGCATGGCTGCACCGCCCCTGAGACCATGTCTGTCGTCCGGCTCCCGGGTGGAAGGACACACGTGTTGATGCCCTTGTCTCCGAAAGTCGACCCAACCCAGGTCTGGCAACCTTCTTGCAGACGTCCCCGTTCACGACCGAGGTGGTCGCCACATCGGCCATAGCTTGGGTCCGCCGTCGGGGAGTTGAAGCACGCCCTGGTGGACGAACCCCAATCGCTGATATAGCGCAGTGCTGAGCTCGCTGCTGGCCTCGAGATACGCCGGCAGGCGCTCGTTGTCGCAGCGATCGAGGGTGGGGCGCATGAGCGCACTTCCCAGACCCTGCCCACGGAGCCGGGGCCGGACACCGATCCATCTGTAGTAGTAGTGGGGTTCGCTGGGATGTCGTTCGGCCATCGCTCGTTGCATCCTGATCACCCGCGGCAGCTTGAACCCATAGGCGCGGAGGAACCGCGCTGTCGTGCGTCCGTCGAGGGTCTTGGGCATCTCCCATCGACCAGGCGGCAGCGAGAGGCACACACCCGCTAGGCCACGGTGCCCGTCGTCGGCGGTGACCGCCGACCCGCCGTTGGGAAAGACCTGGACCTCCAGGTCGAGCATGAACATCAGTTGGCGGCGCGACCTGCGATTCAGGTGACGCGCTCCGATCCACTCGGTCACCGGTTCACCCTCGAACGCCTCCGCCAAACAGGCGCTCAACAACCGCACTTCCGAAGGGGCTGCCTCCCTCACTGATGACATGTCGTCGACACTAATCTGGAAGGTGACGACCACGTCATGAGACGAGTGCGTTGAGGAGTGCGACGGCTCGCGGCGGATGGACGCACCTCTCCAAACGGGCCGACGAGGGCGGATAGAGTGCCAGTGGGCCGGGGGCGGTGGCCGCTGCACCGAGAGCACGGTTCTGACACCGAAGGCGCAACGTTGCACCCCACGCTCCTTCGGTCGATTTGGACAGCCCGTGCTACCTCTACGGCACCTGAACACGGTCGCGCCTGATCAAGGTCGCCTTCCCAATCACAAGTCCGACGCGGAGCGGAGAACGGCGAAGTGGGTCGGACCTCCCAGCGTCGAACGTCGCGATCCAACGCTGGGGCCGACCCTGTGGCGGGCCATCCCCTTTGAGTCCGACCGGACGGGACGAGCAGAGGAGTCACACTGCAACGGCGTACCTCCTGCGCGACCAAGGGGACTGTTGTGATCCCTGAACGTGGTGCGTTGCTAGGCGGCTGCTCTCCGCTGACCGTGCCGCAGACCGGACATCGCAGGCATGTCCGGAAGCATGTTCGCGTGGCGGTTTCCTCAAGATCAGGAGATCCGAGATACAGCTGCACGACCAGCGGGACCGACCCTCAGCCAGAGGTGTCGATCTCCAGCCGGGTGATCCTGTCCTTGGCGATCGCGAAGCGGTAGGCCAGGTCGACCTCCGACCCTGGGAAGTCGCCCTCGAGGTGGTTTTGGACGACCAGGTCGCCGTCGGCGTTCATCTCGGCCGAGCGCGGGTCGACCGTGTAGGTGAAGCGACCCCAGGTGTCCGACAGCCAGCCGGCGATCTCCTCGGATCCCTCGAAGCTCTCGTCATGGTCGCGCACGGTCGCGGCGTTGGAGAACGCAGCGAGTGCGCCGGGCAGGTCACGGTCCCGGTCGCTGCGGAGGTAGCGGTTCACCACCGGCGGCAGGGCTGCGCCGGAGAGGTCGACCACGACCTTGCCGTTGGCGCCGTGCTCGACTGCACGGTGGGCGTCCATGACGGATCCCCAGTCGTAGCGCTCGGCGGCCAGGCGGGGAAGCAGTCGGCCGGCGTCGACCAGCTCGGCGGCAGCGCGGAGGATCTCGCCGTGGTGCGCCCGCCCGCGGCCGGTCAGCAGCGGTAGGAGCGTGAACACGCCCGAGTACGACGCGCCGCGGAAGCTGAGTGGGGCCAAGGAGTGGCTGCCCCAGCCCAGGATGCTGATGACATGGCCGGTGTGCTCGCGCACGGCGGTGAACGACGCGTCCAGCGTCGGGCCGCCCCGGGTATCGAACACGATGTCGAAGCCGCGGCCGCCGGTGGCGGAGGCGACGTACTCCTCGACCGTGGTGGCCAGCGCGTCGATCGGCTGGGCGCCCAGGTCGCGCACCCGGTCGAGCCCGGCGCCGACCTCGGTCGCAAAGACGACCGAGCCATGGGCGAGCGCGACCTGCACGGCGACGCTGCCGACGCCGCCGCCACCACCGTGGACGAGGACGAGGTCGCCGGCCGAGACTCCGGCGCGATCGACGAGCCCTTCCCAGGCGGTGACCACGGCCAGCGGCAGCGCCGCTGCCTCGACCATCGAGACACGCTTGGGCTTGGGGGCGAGCAGGTCGGCGTCGACGGCGGCGTACTCGGCGAGCGAGCCCTGGTGCGGTCCCACTCCCCCGGTCATCCCGTAGACGTGGTCGCCGATTTCGAACCGGCCGGCGGTGTCGGGGCCGAGCTCTACGACGGTGCCGGCCAGGTCGATTCCGAGCACCGCCGGGACGGTGACCTGGGCGTGATCGGCGGCGCCGGTGCGGATCTTGGTGTCGAGCGGGTTCACGCCGCTGGCGGCGATGCGGACGAGCACCTGGCCCGGGCCTGGGACCGGTCGCGGCAGGTCGGTGAGGGTCAGGTCGGCACCGAAGGCCTCGAGGACGAGCGCTTTCATCGTGGTCGGGGTGGTCATGGTCGTTTCCTTCTCGTGTGTGGGTGTGGGTGAGGGGGTCAGCGGGGGCGGCGCGGGTAGTTCACGGCAGCGACCAAGCACAGAGCCAGCGCGATGGCCATGCCGTAGAGCACACCCTGGGTCGCGGTGGCGAAGTCGTGGGCGACGGCGGTGTGCAGCTGCTCGGCGATCGCGGGCGGGACGGCGCCCGTGCTCGGGGCGCCGCCACGGGCGGCGTCGTGGGCGATGTCCGCGGCCTGGGCGTGCGGCACTCCGAGGCCGACCAAGGATCCGGTGAGGCGGCCGGTGAGCACGGTGGTCAGCACGGTCCCGAGGACTGCCAGCCCGAGGCTCGAGGCGTAGTTGCGGACGGTCTGGGTGATGCCCGTGACCTCGCCGTACGACGCGTCGATGGAGCGGTTGACGGCGTCGGTGCTGGCCGGGCCCAGGAGGAGACCGATGCCCGCGCCGGCCATCATGATGAAGGGCCACTGGGCGCCCAGGGAGTACTCGTGGAGCTTCGAGGCCCAAAGGGCGAAGCCGGCCGTGGCCAACGCGCTGCCGAGCATCATCGGCCGTCGGGCGCCGGCGCGGTCGAGCATCCGGCCGCCGATCTGGGCGGCGGGGGCGAAGCCGCCGAAGAACATCAGCAGGTAGAGGCCGGCCTTGTTGGCGTCGTAGCCCAACGAGACCTGGGCGTAGACGCTGGCGAAGAAGAACGCCGGCACGAAGGCGATCATCGAGAAGAACAGCACGAGGTTGTCGATCACGAACTCGCGGGTGGCGAAGATCCGCATCTGGACCAGCGGTGCCTTGGTGCGCAGCTCGATGAGGGCGAAGGCAAGGAGGATGGCGATGCCACCGAGGACGCAGGCCCAAGTGGCCGGGCTCGCCCAGCCCCACATCTGGGCCTGCTCGAAGCCGAGCACCGACAACCCCATGCCGACAGCGACCAGCGCAGCGCCGCGAAGGTCGATCCGCTCGGTACGACGTGCGCTGGGCACGTGGGCGTACGCCGTCAGCACGAGGGCGAGGATCGCGATCGGCACGTTGATCCAGAAGATTGAGCGCCACGTCCATTGGGTCAGGAAGCCGCCGGCGATGGGGCCGATCGACGTGAGCGCGCCGCTGACGCCGAAGAAGACCGCCAGCGCCCGGCCGCGCTCGGCGACGGGGAACGCCGCGACGACGACGGCGAGGGCCGCGGGGATCATCAGTGCCCCGGAGATGCCTTGCAGGACCCGGAAGGTGACGATCCAGGCGAGTGCGAGGTGACCGTGGGGCGTGGCTCCACACAGTGCCGACGAGGCGGCGAAGCCGACGATCCCGATGACCACCATCCGCCGCGAGCCGACGACGTCGGCCAGCCGGCCGCCGAGCGCGAACGCTGCGGCCAGGGCCAGGAGGTAGGAGTTGATGACCCACTGGGAGCCGGTGCGACTCAGGTCGAGCTGGCCCTGGATGGAGGGCGAGGCGATCGCGACGATCGTCTGGTCGATGAAGGTCATGGAGACCGCGAATAGCATGGCGACCAGCGCGATCTGCTTCTTGCGGCCCGCGCGGGCGGGGCCGACGGCGCGGGACGCCGATCCGGTGCCTGTCCTGGGGTCGGCTGGGCTGAGCTGCTTCATGCGACGTACTCCTTGTTCTCGGTGGTGCTGGCGGTGTGGATCTCGGTGTGGATCTCGGTGGGCAGGACCGTCACCGGCGGGGCGGCGGGCTGGGGGACGGGGAGGAACCGGCCGTGGTGCACGGCCCTGACGGTGCGGACCGCAAGGGCCGCGATGGCGCCGGTGACGACGGCCAGCAGGAGACAGGACCAGTCCGCTCCGTGGGCGACGTCCTCGGCGGAGAGCCAGCGGAGGGCATCGGTGAAGACCGCGGCGTAGGAGAAGGAGAAGGCCCACCACCCCGGACCGAACGGCGCGGTACGGAAGACCGTCACCAGCCGGATCTGCACCATCGCCATCAGCAGCGCGTAGCCGGCCAGGCCGAGAGCCAGCCCATCGACGCGGCCCCCGTTGATCTCGAACCACGCGGCGCCCGCGACGACCGGTGGAGCCATCTGGATCGCCATCGTGGGCAGGAGCGGTGCGGGCAGCCGGGTCTCGACGAACATCCGCTGCAGAAGGATCGAGCCGAGCACCAGCCAGCTGACGGAGCCGTAGCCGAACAGCAGTTGGGCCAGGTCGTGGTGGCCGAGCGCGGCCATGCACTCGGAGCCGAGATAGCCACCGGCCACCGTGGGCAGGAAGTAGCCGGGATGCCACTGGACCAGTGAGAGGTCCTCGATGATCCACTGGCCGATCAGCGCGCCGCCGAGGGCGAGAGTCAGGGCCAGCGAGACGCCGGTGAGGGCGACACCGGCACTGTGCGCGTAGACCGAGAGGGTGACGCCGAGCAACATCGGCACGATGCTCACCAGGGCCACGAACGGCGCGAAGACAGGGTCCCGGAGCTCCGTGCGCCAGCGACCGGTGACCACGATGTGGTGGACGTACCGCGCCAGTGTTGCGGCCCAGACGGCCGCGGCGAGGAGGAGCAGGACGTCGGCAACGGCGATGGGTACTTCGTACAAGCGGGCGGCGGTGGCCCAGACCTCACCAAGCCCGGTGAGGCCGAAGCTGATCCCGAACAGGTTCGGGGTGATCCGGGTGCGAGTGGCGGAGGTCATGTCGAGGACGGTAGGAAGCCGCGCTGACGAACTTGTGACCAGCTTGTGACGACGACCGGCGACCCTGCTGACGGGAGGCCGCCGAGCCGCTAGCGTGCGCGTCATCGGGCACGAGGGGGACGAAACGGCGATGACGGCGGAGGGGCTGCGGCTGGCGGTGTTCGGCGGCCCACGAGTCTGGCGCGACGGCGCCGAGCTCGACCTCGGGCCTCCGCAGCGGCGGATGCTGCTCACGCTACTGATGCTTGCCGGCGGCGATGCCGTGAGCACAGATCTGGTCGTCGAGACGCTCTGGGAGGACAACCCGCCGGAGACCGCACTGAACGTCGTCCACCGCCACGTCGGTCAGCTCCGACGGACGCTCGAACCGGAGCTGACCAGCCGCCAGCCCGGGACGTACGTCGCGGCCGCCGGCAACGGCTACCGCCTCGCAGTCAGCGCCGAGAACCTCGACCTGCTGGAGTTGCGGATGCTCCTGTCGGGTGACCGCGACCGTGGCGCGGTCGGTCGAGCCCTCGCCCTCGCCGCCGGCCGCGCTGGTGCCGGGGTCGCCACGACGCCGACCATGGGTTCTCTGCTGGCTCCGATCGAGGCGGATCGGGTGGCAGCTGGGCTGGCAGGCGGTGAGCTGGCGGATGCCTTGCATGATGTCCAAGAGGCACGAAGGCTGTTGCCCGCGATCCAGGCGATCGCGCACGACCACCCCTTCGACGAGCCGCTCCAGGCCGCCCTGACCCGCACCCTGGTGGCAGCCGGGCGCCGGGCCGATGCACTGGCTCACTTCGGGGCCGTCCGAGCACTGATGGACGCGGAGCTGGGCCTCGAGCCCGGGCCGGAGCTGCAGGCCGCCCAGCAGGTGGCGCTGCTCGAGCCCGAGGCGCAGCGCGATGAGACCTCCGACGACGTCCGCCCGGTCATCGAGGCAGGCGTCCACCGACCTGCGCAGCTCCCGGTGCACGCGGTGCGGATCGTCGGCCGGGCGACTGAGCTCGCTGACGTGGTGGGCCGGCTGCGCGAGCCCACCACCGGTTCGGCCGTGTGCTGCCTCACCGGCATGGGTGGCATCGGCAAGACGACGCTCGCGCGTCAGTGCGCACAGGAGGTGCTGGACACCTATCCCGACGGCCAGCTGTACGTGAACCTCCACGGCTACGACTCGGAGGTGGCTCCGACCTCGCCGGTCGACGCCCTGCGCAGCTTTCTGGTCGCCCTGGGGGTCAGCCCCATGGAGCTGCCCACGGGCCTCGACGACCGGGCCGCCCTCTATCGCAGCCTCGTCTCTGACCAGCGCCTGCTCGTGGTGGTGGACAACGCGCACGACAGCGCCCACGTCCGTCCCCTTCTTCCCGGAGGTCGCGGGTGCGGAGTGCTCATCACCAGCCGACGGCGGCTCGACGAGCTGGTCGCCGAGGGCGCCACCGCCTTCGCCCTGGATCGCCTCGCCCACGCCGAGGGCGTCGAGCTGCTCCGCACCAGGATCGGCGCGGCGCGGGTCGAGTCGGAACCCGAGGCGGCGGACGCGGTGGTCGAGGCCTGTCAGGGTCTCCCACTCGCACTGTCGATCCTCTCTGCGCAGGTCGCTCGCTATCGCGACGTCACCCTCGCAGAGTTGGTCGACCAGCTGGGCGAGCCTTCAGGCACCCTGGAGATGCTCAGCGGCGGCGCGACCGCCACCGACCTCCGTCGGGTGCTCTCGTGGTCGTACGACGCTCTCTCCGAGCCGGCCGCGCACCTCTTCCGCTGCACGGGCGTTCACCCCGGCCCGGGACTTTCCTTGCTGGCTGCCGTCAGTTTGGCCGGAGTCGACGTCGCCGGTGCGCGGCGAACGCTCGACGAGCTGGCCCGCGCCAACCTGGTCGTCGAGGTCGCCCCGTCACGCTTCCATGCCCACCAGCTATTGCGCGCGTACGCCTACGAGCTGCTTACCCAGGACGAGGCGATCACCACGCGGCGGCGGTTGCTGGGGCACTACCTCGGCACCGTTCGCAACGCCTACCTGCTCCACGGGCGGCCGGCGCTGACGGCGCTTCCGGAGTCAGTCGACGGCGTCACCCCCGAGACCTTCGGCAGCCTCGGTGAAGCCCACGCGTGGTACCTGCGCGAGCGCCAGGCCCTCGCCGTTCTCGTCGTCCAGGCGGCCACGGCCGGGTTGGCGGTCGAGAGTGCATGCCTGGTCATCGATGCCCGGCCGCTCGCTCAGCACCACTCGCCGGCCGGCGACCTGCTGCCTCTGACCCGGGCCGCGCTCGACGCCCTCGAGACGACGGGTGGCCCCGCCGTACTGCGGGCCGAGCTCCGCCGCGACCTCGGTCTGCTGCTATGCCGGACCGGCCAGCGCGACCGGGGCCGCAACGAGCTCGTGCGGGCCCTGGCCGAGTTCGAGGCGATCGACGACGCCGGGGGCCGGAGCAGCACCCTGCGCAACCTGGCCCGGGTCGCGCGTTTCGACGGTGACCTCGACGCCGCCATGCTCTACGCGCGAGACAGCGTGGACATCGCGCGTCGCGAGCTCGACGAGGCCAATGAAGCCGTGCAGCTCACGATTCTGGCCGAGGCGCTTACCGCCGCAGGCCGCACGGACGAGGCGGTCACTGTCGGCGAGCGCAGCGTCGAGCTCACCCGCGCCCACCGCATGGCGGCCTGGGAGCCCCACGCGCTCGAGTCGCTGGCCTTCGCCTGCGCGTCCGGCGGCGACTATGCCGGCGCCCTGGCGCACATCACCGAAGCGCACGAGATCCAGCGCCGGCACGGCTTGGGCACCGGATCGAGCCTCACCGAGACGCGACACCACCTGTACCTGGCCGAGTTCCACTACGGCGCGGGCGACCACGAGGCGGCACTTGCGTCGTACCGCCATTACCTCGAGCGCGCCGACGCGTTCGGCCCGCTGACGCCCTCGGTCGCTGTCATCGACCCGACCGAGGCCGCGCTCGGAGACCCCGACCGCGTGCGAGGCAGGATCGTTGAGCTGGGCGGCTGACGCGGTCCGTCATCCGGGGCTCCAGGGTGCGCGACCGAGGAGCGCCTCCCTGGCGAATCTTGACCTCCAGCACCTGCCAGGGCACCCGGCCCGGAGTCGAGCCACGTCAACGCGAACCCTCGCCCTGGCCAACCGGGTGCCTGCGACCACGCCAGCGATGGCGACCGAGTCGGCCCCGCGGGTCACTGGCGTACCACGGCCCGCGGGGACGACGTGCTCGTTCTGGGTGCCCGGGGCCATCACCCACTGGACGTGGCCGGGAGAAGGCGCACGGCGGTCGAGGAGGGCGCCGCGAGCCAGGCTCGCGCGACTCCCATGGTCGGTTCTTGTGCCGGCGATACGGGTAGATCACCGCGTCAAGTGCCCGTCTTTGTGGGCTAGTAGAGGACTCCTGTAGGGCCACGGCTCGACAAGTCGTGGCACCCCATCTTGGGCATACCGACGCGTGGCGTGCTGACCGGCCCTGCCCTGCGAGTGGCCTCGGAGTGAGTGAGCATTCTGAGGGCGGGGGAGTGGAACCACCTCACCCAGACGTGGCCTTAGCTGGAACTCGCAGTACCACCGCAGGTCGTAGGCGTTTCCTGGGGTTGGGGCCACTCGCGGATCGGGGTCGTCTGAGGACGTGCGGGCTTAGCTGTTTCCGGGCCCTGTGCCCCAGTAGGACCCGTTCTCGTTGAGCGCGGTGTTGGCGAGGATGTGCAGGTCGGTGCCGTCGCGGTTGATGGTCGCCAGGTCGGCCCCGTGTCGTTGTCCGACGGGGATGTAGCAGAACAGCAGTTTGCTGCCGTCGGGAGACCAGGAGGGATGGTTGGCCGCGGTGCCGGTGGTCGCTGTCAGGGGGGTGAGGCCGGTGCCGTCCGGGTGGACGGTGTAGAGGGCCTGCGGGGCGCCGCCGGGGTCGGGGGGCGATTGGAAGGAGATGAGGTCGCCTTGGGGTGAGTAGCTCGGGTCGGTGCCGTCGAGACCCTCGGGTGTCACCATCTGCATGTCTGTTCCGTTGGCTGTGATGGTCGCGATGCGGAACCGGTCCGGCGTCCCGTAGACCCAGTGCAGGAAGACGATGCGGTGACCGTCGGGTGACCAGGAGGCGCTGTCGTCCTGGGCCTGGCCGTCCTCCTGGGTGAGGCGTCGGGCGTGTGACCCGTCGACGTTGCAGATCCACAGCTCGACCACGGTCGGAGGGGCCTGGGGTCCGTCGGGGAAGATGGCTCGGGTGAACACCAGCTTGCGACCGTCAGGGGAGTAGGCGTGCCCTTCGACGGCATCGCCACACGTCTGGACCGGACAGCCGCTGGGCGCGATCTGGTGGAGTCCCCGACCGTTGGTGCCGACCTCGAAGATCTGGTCCGGGAGGTTGCCGTGCTCACGCTGTCGAATGAACACGACGTGACGGCCGTCGGGACTGATCGTGGGAGTGACGTCGTCGGCGGTACTGGACAGGAGCTGGTGGAGGTGGGTGCCGTCGGCACGCTCGAGGTAGAGCTGCTTGGGCGCGTCGCTGAGAGGGTCGTTGTTGAACGCGATGAGGCCACGGTGGGCTGACTGGTCAACCAACGTGGTCGTGGGGAGATTCGAGCCACTGGTCCAGCCGGCAAGCAGCGGAGTGGCGACGGCGAGGGCGAGGGCGAGGCCTGCCGTAGACGCGAGGATGGTGCTGATCGTGGGTGTTCTCATCGGGATCGTTCCTTCTCCTGGGTGTGATCGGCCTTCGGCGTTCGGTGCCCGTCTGGGTGAGGTGTCTGGTGGTGCGCCAGCCCGGCGCTTGGATGGGCGTCACGACCGCCCGCCGGGGCTACCTCCACCTGGGATGTCTCGGGGCCGGTGGCTCCCCGGAGGTCGCGCCGTACGGCGAATCCGGTCACGATCAGCCATGCCGGCATGAGAAGGTCGACCAGGATCCCGATAGGCCCCAGCAGGCACATGACGGCCAGCACGATGCTGACCCAGGACAACCACCGTGGCAGCACCGCGTTGCGGAGCCCGCCCAGGCCCACTCCGAGCAGCAGCAGGGAGGTTGCCGCGATCCAAGGCACCCACAGGTCTTTGCTGAGCACCACGATGGTGCGCACCGAGGCGGAGTCGTGGCCAGAGGTCGCATCGAGCGCGGCCAGGATGGTCCAGGCGCGGAGGAGCATGGCGCCCGCAAGCAGCACGCCCCCGCTGTAGGCGATCGAGGAGTATGTCGATTCCGCTCCCTCACCCGACCGCAGCCGGGAACGCAGGCCCGTTGCGAACAGGGCAACGAGAATCGCGGTCAACGCTGTCAGCATGGAGAGGAGTCCGTTCTGGACCTGGTGGTCGTGCACGTGCGCCAAGGAGCCGGCATCGGCGGTCTGCGGCATCCCGTTGAGGGCGAACTTCGCTGCATAGAGGACCCCTGCCACGACCCCGGCCCAGGCCAGCGTCCGCTCGAACCTATCGGTCACGATGCGTTCCATTTCTGGGCCCCTGCTCAGCTCTGGGCCGCGCCCGGGGTAGCGACCTTGCGGGATGCCGCGCCGGAATCGAGCTCGGCGAGGCAGGCGGACTGACGGAATGCGGTCATGGTCGTGCTCCTGGTTCAGGGCAACCCGGGAGGTTGCGGTCGGCCCGACTCTCGGTGACCGGGCTCCCGGGCGCACGGGGTAGGTGGCCCGGTCCGGTCGGGAAGCTGTCCCGGGACCGATGACATGCCCCGGTCTGGGGGGACACACTGATCGCCATGACCGGCGGCGCCGCGACCGAGGCGATGGCAAGCCCTACCACCCTGGTCGGCGCAGCGTTGTTGCCGGTAGCGGGCCTGGCGGCGATGACTGCCGCCGGTCTCACGCACCAGCTCAACGAGTCCTCCCTCGCGGTGGCCCCGGTTGCGGCGGCGATCGTTCTGGTCCCCGGCGTCGTCGGGCTGCTGGTCCTGCGACATCATCCGCGCCACCTGGTGGGCTGGCTGCTCTGCGTGCACTCCTTCCTGGTCGGCGTGGCGCTGTCCACACCGCCGGCGCATCCGACCTCCGAGCTCGGCCGGGACCTCGGGCAACTGAGTGCGACCTGGTGGGTGCTCTTCTACCTCGGGCCGGTCCTGATCGCCTACGTGTTCCCCGACGGCGAGTTCCTCACCCGCGGTTGGCGTACCTGGGTCTTGGGCTGCCTCGGTGGGTATGTCGCCGTCGTGTTGGGTGGCGCGACAGACCCCTCCCGCTACACGGCCCTCTATCCGGGTGAGCAGGCTCCACTTCCCACGCTTCCCTCAGCCGTGGCCGGGACGCTCGGCATCAGCGGGATGGCGGTGGTGACCGCCAGCCTGGTCGGCGCGATCGTCAGCGCGCGACGACGGTTCCGTCGTGCGCAGGGTGTCGAGCGGCTGCAGATGTTGTGGTTCTCCTGGGCCGCCCTCCTTCTCCCGCTCGTCCTCGGGGTCTGCTTCCTCGACAGTGCGGTCACCGGGTCCTCGGGGCTGGTGACCCTCGCTGGAGTCTCGGTCCTGGGTCTGACGATCCCGGCCGTGATCGGGATCGCGATCCTGCGCCATCACCTGTTCGACATCGAGCTGGTCCTGAGCCGCACGCTGGTCTACTCCTCGCTGACCGCAGCCGTGATCGGTCTCTACGCCTTGTTGTTGTGGGGCGCCGAGCAGTTCTCGGGCAACTCCTCTCTGGGCGGCCTGATCGCGATCGGGTTGGTCGCGGTGATCGTCCAGCCGGCCCACGCGTGGTTGCGGCGGCACGTCGACCACTGGGTGTACGGCGACCGCCACACCCCCGAGCTGGCGCTGCGCCGGATGTCCGAGGGCGTGGAGGGCGCCCCCGACACCCCGGCCGTCCTGGACTCGATGACCGCGGCCGTCGTCGATGCGTTGCGCGTCGAGACTGCGTGGATCGAACCCCTCGACGCGGTCACCGCCGAAGACGCCGCCATGCGGGTGCCGCTCGTCCACCGCGGAGCCCGGCTCGGAGATCTGGTCGTGGTGGTACCCGCTGGCCGCACCTTCTCGGCCGCCGATGTCGCCCTCCTGCACGACCTCGCCCGGCACGCGGCCGTCGTGGTCCACGCCGTGCGGCTGACCGAAGCCCTCCAGGAGTCGCGCGCCCGGCTGGTGACCACGCGCGAGGAGGAGCGGCGGAGGCTGCGCCGCGACCTTCACGACGGGCTCGGGCCGAGCCTCGCGGCCGTGGTCCTCAAGCTGAATGCCGTGGAGCGGATCACTGACGACGCCGAGCGCGCCCACTTGCTCGCCGAGACCCGGGAGGAGACTCGGGCGGCCATCGCGGAGGTGCGGCGGCTCGTCGACGACCTCAGGCCGCCGGCGATCGACGAGGTCGGCCTGATCGGAGCAATCCGTCAGCGAGCGCTGGCACTGTGTGTCGGCAACCACCTGACGTGCGAGATTTCCGGTCCGCCACAGATCCCGCCGCTGCCGGCGGCCGTCGAGGTGGCGGCGTACCGGATCGTGTCGGAGGCGTTGACGAACGTCGTCCGCCACTCGGGCGCCACCAGCTGTCACGTCCGGATCGCCGTGAACGGCGCCTTCGAGATCACCGTCACCGACAATGGGCACGGCGCCAAGGACGCCATCGACGGGGTGGGGTGGACGTCCATGAGCGAGCGTGCCGCGGAGCTGGGCGGCTCCTGCACGATCACCAGCCGTCCTCACGGGGTAACCGTCCGCGCGGTGCTGCCCCTGCCCTCCGCGGCCACCGAGTTGGTCGCGCCATGACGTCGATCCTGGTGGCCGACGACCACCCGGCGTTCCGCTCCGGGCTGCGCCAGATGCTGGTCGGCGTTCCCGACCTGACGGTCGTCGGCGAGGCCGCCACCGGGGCGCAGGCACTGGAGCTGGTCGAGACCCTCGAGCCGGAGGTGGTCGTGATGGACCTCCGAATGCCCGACCTCGACGGGATCGAGGCCACTCGCCGCCTCCAGCAACTCCCACGTCCACCGGCGGTCATCGTGCTGACCATGTTCGAGGACGACGACTCCGTCTTTGCCGCCATGCGGGCGGGCGCCCTCGGGTACCTCCTGAAAGGGTCCGAGGAAGACGAGATCGTCCGCGCCGTACGAGCGGTCGCCGCCGGTGAGGCCATCTTCGGACCGGAGATCGCCCGCCGAGTCGTGGCCCACTTCGCCAACCCCGAACCTCCGCCGAAGGGAGCCTTCCCCACGCTCACCCAGCGCGAGCAGGAGATCCTGGACCTGTTGGCCTCGGGCACCGGGAACGCCGCGATCGCCTACCGGCTCGGCATCAGCCTCAAGACGGTACGCAACAACGTCTCCAACATCTTCACCAAGCTCCAGGTCAGCGACCGATCCGCGGCAATAGTGAAGGCTCGAGACGCGGGCTTCGGGAGCAGCGTACGACCCGGCTGACGGTCTCACTAGTCGTCGTCGGTCGTCGGCGACATCCTCGCGCACTTCTGGACCTTGTCGCCGGAGCCGGCCTGGTGACCCGTCAGGTCTCGCCGGCCCGGCAGGAGGCGGGTACGTCGATGCAGATTGTCGAGCGCCGGCCAGACGGCGCCGTGGGTTCTCACGGCTGTTGGTTGTGAACCTATGAGCCGGCTTCTTGGAGGGCTCGGAATGGGCTCGCTTTCATTCGCAAAAGCCCGCAACACCGCTCCGCCACTTGCAGTCCCCGAGGACGGCATCACCTCAGGTGAGAGGCCGGTTTCGCCTCATGAGCGCAGCAGACCGCACAGGATCGCGTTCACGCTCGTGATCATCGGTGTCTTCCCGATGACACACCACGTCGAATCCGATGGCAACGAGAATGGCGGAGGCGCCAGGCCCTCGTGCGCCGACGCCTCGGCTGGCACTCGGGCCAGCCGTCTAGGTGCGCCGCGATGCCGCACTAATTCCCGAAGTATTCGATCAAAACACCGCTAAAGACCGCTTCTGACGGCAAAGACAGCGGCGTCTGGGAGCGGCGTTTGTGCAGGTCAGAGCCCACTTCGGCAGATTCAAGCAAAACCCCTGGTCCTCCGATCGAGGGACAAGGGGTCGCAGGTTCAAATCCTGTCAGCCCGACTCAGACACCGTCTCTGACCTGCGGAAACGCAGGTCAGAGACGGTCCGAGATTTGAAGCAAGCGACTGCGGGTCGCAGGGTCTATTCTCGGCACCTTGATAGTCTGACCGCCTCTGACCTGCGCAAACGCTGCGTCGCGGCTGGTTGGCCAAGTGAGCCCTCGTGAGGCTGGTCCGCACCTATTCCCGAAGTATTCACCGGACGCCTCCAAGTTGATCCCGTCCCGGCGCGCTCGTCCCAAGGCCGAGCCGGCGCTGCTGGATGAGCCGCGTGCGAAGCCACGCGTTTCAGTTCGGAGCCGTAGAGCCCAACGATCAGGGGTGTTGCGGGGGAGCGGTAGGGGAGATCCCTACCCGCGGGACCGGAGCGACCCAAGGCCGTCAACGATCGAAGTTCCCAAACGGCCTTGGACGTCCCCGAGGCCAAGGTGGCAGAAGCCCTCTCCCACCTGATCAAATTTACCCTCCTGGACAGCCTCTCCGGTGTCGACCAGCTCAACGAACTGAGTGATGACGGCGTCGTCGGGCTCATCACCCTCGCGATGAGCATGTATCTCACGGCATCGGGTGCTAAGCCGGAGCGCCGCCCCACAACTGCCTGAAGTCACACTCCAGCCGCGCCGGATCGCGGCGGTAGGCAGCGCCTTCGAGCGCAAGCGGTGCGCCGATCCGTTGAGACCACCTGCCTGTGCGTTCACGCACGGGATACTGCCGCATGGACTCGGACAGGCGACGTGCCCTAGCGGACGAGATTCTCCAAGCGCTCGCGTGTGGCGAAGTGGCCCACGCGGTGGATGGGTTCGCCATTCGGCACGTCGACGACAGCGCAGTGCTAGAGGTCGATCTAAACGAGCCGGACACGCTCTACCGCATAACGGTGGCGTTGCATGCGCGCCTGCGCCGTGATCCTGACAGGACCAGTTGAAGTGCCAAGGTGGACCATCAGCACAGGCCCACGCGGCGAGGCAGGCCCAGGCCTTGCGTGACTCGTGACACGGCGCGTTGCCCGCGTCTTGGTCGCGTCACGCGCCATAGTGCGACGTACCAACCGATCGAGGAGGGCCAGATGAGCCAACCCACATCCACAGGACAGAGCTGGGCCGCTGGTCTCACTGTCTTCGCCGCCGCCTTCATGATGGTTTCCGGCGTCCTGACGGCGATCCAAGGCATCGTCGCCCTGGCGAACTCCGACTTCTACGTCGTGGGCCGGAAGTACACCTTCCAGTTCGACATCACGGCGTGGGGCTGGATCCTGCTGCTCCTCGGCATCGTCGTGGCCGCTGTCGGCGTCTTTCTGTTCATGGGACAGACCTGGGCTCGCTGGACCGCCCTCGTCGTCGTAGCCCTGTCGATGATCGCCAACTTCGCCTGGGTGCCGTACTACCCGGTCTGGGGCATCATCGTCCTGGCTCTTGACGGAGCCGTTATCTGGGCCTTGACCATCGACACCCGCGAGCAGATCTGACGCCCTGCTCGTTCCCGCTGGGCTGGACTTGGGTGACATACCACATCCGCTCATCGGCTGAGAGTGCGTTGGTGATGACCCGGGCTTGGGTCAGTAGGCCGAGCAAGGGGCGTTCGATTAGCGGTATGGGGGCACCTACCTCGAACCACACCGGCAGGTCGCGACGCTCGAGGTGATGATCGGACTCCTTATCCGATCACGACGTCAGGATGCCGTGGGACTGACCGGCTCTGAAGGTGATGGAGACGCCGAGGGGGTGGTACTCCCGGACGTTGGGTGGCTTGCTTCAGCGATCGCCTTCTCGAGGGCCTGGACGGTCGCGGTGTCGACGCTGCCGGTCGGCTTGACCCCCAGCTCTGTCTGGAAGCGCTTGAGTGCCTCGGTCAGGGCCGGGGTCCAGGTGCCATCGACCGGGCCGTCCCAGAAGCCGGCGAGCTTGAGGGTCTGTTGCACCGCCGCGGTTGTGGCCGCCGTCTGCTGGGCGGCCACGCCGCCCTTGGCGGCCAGCTCTGCATCCAGCGTGGCGGCGGTGGCCTTGTCGACGGCCCCGGTGACCGGTAGCCCGTTCTGCTTCTGAAGACTCTCGACAGCCGCGACCGTCTCCGGTCCGTACACCCCGTCGATCTCGCCCTGGTAGTGACCCGCTGAGGCCAACCCCTGCTGCAGTGCGACTGTGTACTCGGCTACCGCTAGCTTGTGCCTCCTGCTCTTGCTGGGTGAGACATCCCGCATCGGAGTACAGCTGCAGCCACGCCATCTCCAGCGCCACGGCGGCCGCGTTGAACTGCTTGCCAGCCTGGACCAGTGAGGTCTGGTTGGTGACCGCGCCCTGGGCTTGGGTGAAGTCAGCTTCAGCGCTCTTGACCCGTTCGACGGTGGCCGCCGGGGCCAGCGGAGACGGTGCTGAGCTCGGCTTCTGCGAGCTCGGAGCGGTGGGCGACGCTGTCGATCCGGACTTGGCCTGTTTCAGGTCCGCCTTGGCGTCGGCGAGCTCCTGCTTCGCCTCGACCACCTTCTGCTGGGCCTCCACCGCGTCTTGGGCGCCGGTCACGGCCTCGTCGCGCGGTGCGGCCAGGTCGCTTCCTGCGTCCTTGACGTCGCCGACGGTGGGAGCGGTCGCATTCAGGACGTCGCCGTACCGGTCGATCGCCACGACGTACGACTTGGACGCATCGCAGAAGGCGGCGCTCACCGCCGTGAACTCGTCCTTGGCATCCGCCAGGGCCTTTTCCTTGGCAGTCACGCGCGCCTGCGCCTGCTCGACGTCGCTGACGGCCCCGCCACTGTTCCCGTTGCCGCAGCCCGACAACCCGAGACCCGCCAGCGCGAGACAGGCGACCACGCCGACGTGCCGCCGCGTTGGGGGGCGACGGCGGGTCGCTTGGACGACCGGATCGGACTCCATCAGATCCTCTCTGCTCGCTGGGGCAGCCATCCGTCGGGTGACGGAGAGCCGCGCCGAGCCGAACGTTGCGGTGCGCGGTACGCGTCAGCCCGCGAGGATCTTGGCCTTCTGCGCCTGGAACTCAGCGTCGGTCAGCACCCCGGAGGCCTTCAGCTCGCCGAGTTTTTGGAGCTGGTCCAAGGTGTCGTCCGCACTCGACGCGGCCGGCGCCGGCGCGTACTGCGGCGCTGGCGCGTACTGAGGCGGCGGCGGCTCGGCGTATTGCTGCTGTTCCTGCGCAGCCCACCGGCCCGCTTGACGTCGCGACACCCGGTTCGACACGGCCGTTGCCGTGCCGGCTACGACTGCCGGGCGGGCCATTCCTCCGATGAGTCCCATGCTCATGCCCCCTCTTGGTCCATGTGTCAGCCCTCGGCCGACTCGAGCTCGTCGAGCATCGCGATCACGTCGGTCGCCGGGATCCGGCCGTTGGCCACGACCTCGCCACCGGCGTTCCTCATCGCGGTCACGAACGGCCCGGCCCAGGTGTTCTCGTAGACGAGGAGACCCGCGGCACTCCCCGGCGCGATCAGGGAGGCGGCCTGCGACAGGTCGTCGTCATCGAGCAACCCCGACTCGACGCCCTCGAAGACCGCAAGATCGAGGGTCCCGTCGCCGTCCAGATCGGCGATGGCGACGGCGGTGAAGGAGCCGTCCGCGCCTCGCAACACGAACCGCAGGTCCAGGATCCGGATGATGCCCCGATCGACCAGGTCGAGCAGGATCGCCATGCCCTGACCGGTGATCTTGGCCTCCGGGAACTCCAGGGCCAAGTAGTCGATGGGACCGACGTCCTGCTCAGACAAGAGCCACCTCCGATGTGAACGGCACCAGCTGATACGTAGGCTTGCAAGGGAGTCCTAGCGCGCAGGTCACGAGAGCGCCTTGCCCTTGAGGGTATCGAACTCTGCCTGGGTGATCGCTCCGGAGTCAAGGAGCGACTTCGCGCTGGCGATCTGATCGGCCGGCGCGCTTCCCGAGCCCGCGACCTGCTTGATGTAATCGGCCTGAGCAGCCTGCATCTCGGTGGCCTTGCTCAGCTGACGCTCGGTCATGCTCCTGCCGCGTGCGATCAGATAGATCAGGGCACCCACCCAGGGCACGAAGATCAACAGGACGGCCCAGCCGGCCTTGCCCCAGCCGCTGAGGGTGTGGTCACCGAACATGTCGAACAGGCAGCGGAACCAGACCATGATGGCAGCGATCCAGATGAAGAACCAGAAGCTCCACAGGAGCACTTCTCCGAAGTTGTTGGTCATGGCGTCCATGCAAGGCCCCTCTCCCCATGGCCTCGGTCTTCTTCCGAGACTCTCGGGCTGAAGCGTCTCAGATGGCGCACTACCCGAAGGAAGTGTCCAGGAAACAAGGTCCACGGGGATGTTGATCAGCTCAGGCTTCCTCGCCCATGCCGGTGAGCCCACCTCCTCTAACCTTTAGCGGGCTGGGTAGATTCGGCGGAGCACCTGGTCTGGCGTCAGCGAGACCTTGGGATCGAGTGATCGTGGAGGCAGTGAATGACCACTTCTGGTGACGCCGTTCCGCAACCTGGCAGGGCTGTCGGCCCGACCAGCGAGTTCAGCCTGTTCTTCCGGGTGAAGCCCGGGTCGGGGCCCTCGCTGCGGGCGGCTCTCCTCGTGCTGCAGGACACTCCGGGGTACCGGCCGGGTGACTACGGGATGGCGATCCAGACGATCCACGAGGCGCGCTTCGTGATGTTCGACGACGACACCCAGCTGGCGTTCATCACGAGCTTCGACGGCCCGTGGGATGTCTACATGGACGACTTCTTCACCTCCGGGCCGACGCTGTCCCTCTTCGTCGCGATCTTCAGCCACGTCGAGGGGTACGACGGGCTCCCAGACATCGCAGCCCTGCGAGCGTTCGTGTTGAACGCCGAGCAGACGGCGACGGCGTACGCCCGCAACTACCCGGGCACGGTCAAGGAGGTCCGCAAGGCGCTGCGCGTGAACGCCGCCTTCCAGCAGGTGCTCGACCACCCGCAGGCGGCGGAGATCCTCCAGCACCCGGCGTTGCAGCCGTTGCTGGACGAGGCCGGCGACTAGTCGGCCGAGACCGGGCTCCCATGTCTGACCACATCTCCGGGCCGCGTGCCCTCTCGGATCCGATCGCGGACATCACGGACGTGTACGCGTTCCCGAGCCCCGAGACCCCGGGGCGACTCGTCCTGGTCGTCAACACCCTCCCGATGGCCGCACCGTCCGCGCTCTTCTCCGCGGGGCTGCTGTACCGATTCCGCCTGCGTTCGCTGACCCCTGGGGACGGTGGGGCGTTCGTCCCGGGAGCCGATGAGCTGGTGCTCGACTGTGTCTTCGATGCGCCGGACCATGTGGCCGACGGCCATCAGCAGCGCGGGCACTGCGTGACGCCGAGCGGAGAGGACGTCTCGTTCCTCGTCAACGACGAGCAGGGCGCCGCGGGAAGCGGTATCCGGGTCTTCGCAGGGGTCCGCTGGGACCCGTTCATCATGGACGCCCGAGCCGCCTTGGCCACGATCGCGACCCGCAAGCTGGCCTTCACCGACCACGGCTCGATCTTCCTGGACGGCAAGAACGTGCTGAGCATCGTCGTCGAGATCGACACCGGGTTCCTGGGCGACCCGACCCTCGTCGGCGTCGTGGCGGAGACCCTGACCCGCGGCGAGTTCAATGTCAGGATCGAGCGGGTGGGCCGCCCCGAGGTGAAGAACATGATGCTCGCGCCCAAGGACTTCGACCCGGTGAACCGCGACCTCGAGATCCGCGACCTCTACAACATGGACGACGCCTTCCACCTCGGCGACTCCTACGCCGGTGCCTTCCGAGCTCGGCTGGATGCCAACCTGGCGTTCTGGGACGGCCTCGACGGCAAGGCCGACTGGGCCCTCGACGACGAGGGACGGCATCCGCTCACCGAGCTGGTCCTGGCCGACTACCTGATCGTCGACGTGACGAAGCCCTACCAGGAGCAGGGCTCCTTCCTCGAGATCGAGCTCGCCGCACGTCGCGGTGAGGACCATGTGACGTGCGGGGGTCGCACCCTGAACGACGACGTGATGGACACGATCTTCACCCTTCTCGTCAACGCCGGGACCGGGCCCGTGATCCGCGACGGTGTCGACGGTGCCACCCAGCCGGGCACGACCGTCTTCCCGTACCTGGCCTCGCCCAACCCGGACCCGCCCGAAGCTCCCGAGCACCACTGAGCGTGGAAGGCAGGTGACAGCAGTGGACGCCACGAGCGACGTGTCCCTGGAGCTCGACGACATCCAGGCCGGCGCGCTCTACGAACGCCCGTCGCCGTACGTCGGCACCTACCTGCTGCTCTGCATCCGCGATCAGGCCGACGGCCGCGAGCTGGTCCGCCGGCTGCACCGGATCGCCAACCCGGCCGGGTCCGCCGACACGCCCGACGACACGTCGGTGACGGTGGCGTTCACCTATCACGGTCTCGAGGCCCTCGGGGTGCCGCAGGAGTCGCTCGACAGCTTCGCGCCGGAGTTCAAGGAGGGAATGGCCGCCCGGGCGAGAGCGCTGGGGGATGTCGGTGAGAGCGCCCCCGACCAGTGGGAGAAGCCGCTGGGCAGCAACGACGTGCATGTCGCCATCGCCGTCCTCTCCTCGGATCAGTCCCACCTCGACACGCTCGCGGAGAGGGCCCGCGCTGCTCAGGCGGAGC
>CAWCNW010000011.1:0-122545 GCA_963796975.1 uncultured Actinomycetota bacterium | reverse complement strand
CCTGCGCGACGGGCGCTCGGTGGTCGACAACCTGCGGCTCTGATCCGGGCTACGAACCCAAACGGGTCGACGCGGGGCAGGACGCACCTGTCGCACCGGAAGATTTCCCGTCGCGCGATCGTGTGAACGCTTGATGCCACGGTGCCCTCAGGACCGGCACCAGGAGAGCATGACAGTTCGGGGGTGAGAGGGCGTCGCAACGCACACATGCCGTGTCAGGTCGTCCGCACATGGCAGCCGATGAGCGGTCACCGGCTACCGCCCGCGCTTCAGGTCGTTGTGATACCTCCACCATGGAGCGGCCGGCTGGTTGTCGAATACCGCAGAGCCGGGATAGGAGACAACGGGCGGATCCGACGAGGCCGGCTGGTTGTCGAATACCGCAGAGCCGGGATAGGAGACAACGGGCGGATCCGACACTGCCGTCGATACCTGCCCGGGGGTGTGGTGCTGCAACGCGAGCCCGGCAGCCACGACGATGGCGAAGACACCAACCCCGGCGGCGGAGGACAGGGACGGGGACCCGCGGGTGGCCGGGTTGTGCTGACTGACGGCGGTGGTCATGGTCGCGATCCTTCGGATCGGCCGGCGTATCCGGCCTCGTTGGACACAACGGTCGCGCTAAGACGCGCCCACCACATCGGGCATCCTCCCCATCTTCGGTCGCTGGGGAGAGTCTGGAGCAGGGTCTGGAGCAGGGTCCTTCAGCTCTGAGCTGGGGAGCCGCTGAGTCGTATCGCGCGATCGAGATGGATCATGGGCGCCAGGCCGCCGCAGGGCCGCTGGAAGAGACCGTGCCCTGCAGGAGTCACCGGTATTCGGGGACCGGGTCGGGCTCGGTCATCTTGCCTCGCTGTGCCCCATAGACCGGGATGCCCAATAGCAATGCTCCCCCAGCGAGAAGGAAGGGAGCCCAGTAGACCCAGAAACTGTGCCCGGTGTTGCGTGAGTACCAGATGAACAGCACGGAGAACACCAGCGACACCACGGCCACGACCATGTCGCGCACGAATCGGGGTGTCTCGAGGGCACGGTGGTCGGCGAGGCGCCACTTGATCTGCGCCAGCGCCGAGAAGCCGTACGGGATAGCAGCGGTGATGCCGGTCATCAGCACCAAGGTGGTGAAGACGGTGGCGCCGTTGGATCCCAGGTAGTTGATGATCATCGCGATGGAGGCAAGGCCGGTGGAGGCGACGATTCCGTAGGCCGGGACCTGCTTGCTTGACAGACGCCCGAACTGCTGGGGGAACAGGCCGTCCTTGGCCGCGGCCAGGGGCATCTCGGCGCAGATCATGGTCCAGCCCGTCAGCGCCCCGAGGCCGGAGATGATCACCACGATGCTCATCACGTCACCTGCCCAGGTGCCGCCGAACATCTGGTTCACGGCATCGGAGAACGGCGCGGTGGAGTTGGCCAGCTTTCCGGTTGGCAGGATGCCGAAGACTGCGGTCAACGAGAGCATGTAGACCACAGCGGTCGCTAGCGTTCCGAGGATGGTGGCACGAGGGATGTTCCGGTCCGGGTCGCGCACTTTGCCGGCTGCGACCGAGGCGACCTCGACGCCCAGGTAGCTGAACAAGGCGATCGCCATGCCGCCGCCGACCGCGCTCACGGCGTTCTCTCCGCTGACGTTCCAGGGGGTGAAGTTCGCACCGTTGATGTAGAACAGGCCGACCGTGGACATGAATGCGAGGGCCGCGAACTTCAAGATCGTCGTCACCACTTGGACGATGCCCATGTTCTTGACGCCGGACAGGTTGACCAGAGCGGGAAGCCACAGGCCGATCAGTACCAGTGCGATGGAGCCCCACCGCTCGTGGTTCTTGTTGACGAACTCCTCGACGTACAGCACCCAGCCGACGGCGATCGCAGCGTTGCCGGCCCATGCGGTGATCCAGTAGGACCAGGCGTTCGCGAAGCCGAGCGGGTTGCCATAAGCGGTACGCGCATACGCATACGGCCCACCGTCGGCAGGCAACCGCCGCGACAGGGCCGCAAACAGCAGCGCCAGTGCGAGGGCGCCCACCGTGGTCAGGGCCATCGACACCAAGGTGATCGGGCCGTAGGACGAGAGCGAGGTCGGCAGGTTGAAGATCCCGACCCCGATGATGCTGCCCATGATCAGCGCGATCGCGGTCGTCAGACCGAAACCCGGCTGCCCGACCTGGTCATCCTTCGCCCCTTCACGGGGCCCGGCTGTGGTGGACATAGCCAACTCCTCCGCCACCGGTGAGAGCCGACTTGGGTCAGCGACTCCCGGCGCTACTCAAAGGATCCTCCCGCCCAGCGAGCGGCGCTAGCCCTCGGGTTCCTGCCCGTCCCGCCAGCCGGGACGGCGTTCACATCGGCCCGCGGACACCAGTCCCGTTCCCTGCTCAGAACGCGGGTTCGCGTTCGATGGGACAGGTCATGCAGTGGGAGCCGCCCCGGCCGCGGCCGAGCTCGAACCCTTCGATGGTGATGACCTCGATGCCGGCCTTGCGCAGGGCCGTGTTGGTGCCGGTGTTGCGCTCGTAGGCGACCACGACTCCGGGCTCGAGAGCGACCACGTTGTTGCCGTCGTCCCATTGCTCGCGCTCAGCGCCGAACGAGTCTCCCCCGGTCTCGACCACACGCATCCTCTCGACTCCCAGCGCCCGGCCCATGATCTCGGGCAGCGTGCCTGACAGTTCCTCGACCACGAGATCCTCCGCGGTGTCGCCCGCTCGTACCGACCAGGTGCGTGCGCCGTAGACGACCTGCGGGAAGAGGGTGACCAGGTCGCGGTCGCACATCGTGATCACGGTGTCCAGGTGCATGTAGCTGCGCGACATCGGCAGCTTCACCGCCAGCACCTGACGCGCAGCCTCGGCGCGGAACAGGGACCGGGCGATCCACAGCACCGCCTGCGGCGTGGTGCGCTCACCCATGCCGATCATGACCGTGCCATTTCCGATCGGCTGTACGTCGCCGCCCTCGACGTGGGCACGTCCCCAGTTCTCCTCGGCGCCACCCAGCCAGATCGGGAACGGCTCCGCGGCGAACATCGGGTGGAAGCGGTAGATGGCCTCCATGATGAGCGTCTCGGGCTTGCGGGCCGGCTTGGTCATCGGGTTGAGGGTGACCCCGCCGAAGATCCAGCACGAAGGGTCGCGCTGGAACAAGAAGTTGGGCAGCGGCGGCAGCAGCATGCTGGTCGGACCGGCCGACTCCCAGATCAGCCCCAGATCCTCGGTGACGTCGGCCTTGGTGACCCCGCCGATCAGGAAATCCGCGACCCGGGCAGCCTCACCGGTGCTCGCCCACTCCCGGGCACGCGCGGCGGCGGTGACCCCGACCTCGAGCTCGTTCAGCATGTGCTCGCTGACCCACTCACGGGCCTTCGGATCAGCCAACGTGGCTGTCAGAAGCTCCTCGGCCAGGAACACCTCGATCCCACGCTCGCGCATGGCCTCGCAGAACATGTCGTGCTCGGCCTTCGCCCGGCTGACCCACAGCACGTCGTCGAACAGCAGTTCTTGGGCGGTTGAGGGGGTCAGGCGGCTGTGCTCCAACCCCGGTCGATGCACGATCACCTGACGCAGCCGCCCCACCTCCGAGTGCACGCCGAACGTCATGACCTCACTCCTTCGTCCCAACGGCGCGTGGTTGCGTCTGCTCGCCATCGTCTGACGGTGCACCTGCCCGCGCAAGGTCTTCTGTCTGTCTTCCGCGTCCGAGACGGCTTCTGCGCCGCGTCAGCGTCCTGCTGCCATCGTCAGCCCGCTCCAGCTGATCAGGATTCCTGGCCACCAGGCCGCCTCGATCGAGATGCACGATCAGCGGACTGGTCTGTTGTTGACCGGCGATTCTGTCTTTCCCGGGCGGATCTATGTCGCCGAACTTCCGGCGTTCGTCGACAGTATGAACCGGCTGATCGAGTTCGTGGAGGCGCCAGATCACGCACGTGCTCGGCTGTCACATCGAGATGACCGGAGAACCGGGACTGACTACTACTACTTCGGTTGCGGTTACCAGCAGGAGGAGCCGCCGCTAGAGATTACTGTGGGGCAGCCGCTGGCTCTCCGCGATGCCGCGGTGTCGGTCGTCGACCCCCGGGCGCACACCGCTTCGACGACTTCGTCGTCTACAACGGGATGGGATACGGACCCAGATTCCGCTGGCCCCACGCGGTCTGCCCCGCCGCGCATGGGGGATGCCATCCGGTATCGCTAGGGGTGTCGAGGTTCGTGACAGACCGACACGCGGCGGTATGGAGCGCCTACGGACTCAACGCATGAGGTCAGGATCGGACTCCTATCCGACGGACCGGCGTGAGGGTCGGCGTAGGCGAGGTGGTTGCTGAGGCAGTCATGCCCGTCCCAGTCGGTTCACCATCCACGCGAGCCGGGCCCGGTTGGTATCCGCGATGCCGAGTGCGGGAGGCGGGGTGCTCATCAGTGGTTGGATTGCGCCGGATAGCGTGAGCGCGTTGCTCGATGTACCCGACTCGTCGGGTGCCTGAACCACGAAGGGCAGAGCATGGGACTCGTCGGGGGAATGGCCCGCACGGCTGTCGTCGCTGGTACGGCGACGGCTGTGTCAAACCGGGTGTCACGGCGTCAGGCCGGCCGCTGGGCGGCGCAGGACCAGCAGGCCTACGCCGAGCAGCAACCTCGATACGCTCCGCCACCCCCTCAGTACGCACCGGCACCGCCGGCTGCGCCGAGCGCGTTCGACCCGCTCGACGAGTTGAAGAAGCTCGGCGAGCTCCGGGCCGCAGGGGTACTCACTGAGGCGGAGTTCGCCGCCCAGAAGGCCAAGGTCCTCGCCGGATGACAGGTCGGTTCGGGCACTCGTGCACGGCGGCTCAACAGATCGCATTGTCTGGGCGCCCAACGCCCGCGCCGTGCGAGGATGCTTGTTTCGTCGCTGGCGCATCGAGCGTCGGTTTGAGAGGTAGCCGTGTCGGACCCGAGCATCCGGACTAATGCGCACAGACCCCATATCGCGATCGACACGCGCCGATTGTGGGGTGGCGGCCTGGCCACCGCATGCGTCGCGGCCCTCGTCGCGGTCGCCGGTGTGATGATCTGCCAGTACGTCCTGGATATCTCCTTGGTCCGGCCGGCCTTGTTGCTCGACGTGGCCGACTCGTTCCGCCTCGACTACGCGATCACCGCGTTCGTCCTTGCCCTCGTAGCCACCGGGGTGGCGCACGGGGTCGCGGTCGCGACACCGAGGCCACGTGCATTCTTCGGTTGGATCATGGGCTTGGCCACCGTGTGCGGGGCCGCTGCACCGTTCGCGATCGGCAACAACTTGGAGAGCCAGGTCGCCACCGCGTGCATCAATGTCGCGATCGGCATCTGCATCTGGTCTCTGGTGGCCTCGGTGATGGCCAGGACGATGAAGCCCGCCCCATGAGGTGCCCAAGGTCGGCGCAGGCTCGCTCGGCGGGCCTTTCACCAGGAGTTCACGCTTGTGAGGATCCAGGGCCGGTGCTCACGCAGCATCACTTGTTGGGGTGACTCGCTGGGGGATGAGGCTCACGACACCGATGGCCAGGCCGACGCCCCTCGAAGATCCGCGTTCCCAGGTACCCGCAGGCTGATCGGGCCCGCTGTGCGACGAGCTCGCCACCACGGCGTGAGCTGGGCGGAGATCGGAACCCTGCTCGCGGTGACGCGGAAACCCACGCACCGCAAGTTCCGCAAGGTGGGCTGACTTCGCACACCGCACTCCAGCAGGTGACCAGAGTGACGTCGCCACCCAGGTGTGGGCAACCGGCCGTCAGGACGACCCGTCGAGTCGCTGTCGCACCACCCTCCGGCGAAGGGTGGGCGACGCCTCGACCTCGTCGGTGCATCACACCGCTGGAAGGTGTCCCCTGGTTGCCGTGGTCGGCGTGGCTCAGGGGCGGTGCAGCCAGGCGAGTGCTGCGGTCACCAGCGCTTGGGTGCCGGTGTCGAGGGTGGGCTGGATGACAGGGGCGAAGGTGGCGGCGTGATTGACCGGGATGTCTTGGGCGATCCGTCCCGCTGCTTCGGCGGCGTGGTAGGCCTCGGGGTCGACGCCGCCGATCCCCCAGTAGGTGTACGGCGCGCCGAGCGCGGTGGGGATGTCGCTGAAGTCCTCGCTCGCGCTCTGCTGTGGCAGCCGGACCGCATGCTCGGCGAAGACTTCGGTGAACGCCGCGGCGACCCGATCGGTGACGTCTGCATCGTTGTCGGTCAAGGGGTAGCGGTCGAAGAGTTCGAACTGAGGTTCGGTCGGCGAGCCTGATGCGTCACATTCGGCGCGGACGATCCGTTCGATCGCGGCCAGGACGGCTGTCCGGGTGTGCTCGTCGTAGGTACGGACGTTGAGCTGGAGCACGGCTTGGTCGGGGATGACGTTGCTCTTCGTGCCCGCCTGGATGCTCCCGACCGTCACCACCGCGGTGTCGCCGGGCGCGACCTCACGGGCCACGACGGTCTGCAGACGGACCACGATCATCGCCGCCAGGACGACCGGGTCCACCGCTGCCTGTGGCATCGACCCGTGGGCTCCTCGACCGTGGACGGTGATCCGCATGCTGTCGGCGGCCGAGAGTGTCGGTCCCGGTCGGGTCCCGATCATGCCCGCAGGGAGCGGTAGGACATGTTGGGCCATCGCGACATCGACGTGATCCAGCAGGTCGGCCAAGCCGTCCTCGACCATGGCCCGGGCGCCGTCGGCCGTCTCCTCCGCCGGTTGGAACACGAGGACCAGGGTGCCTGCCCACTGCTCCTGGGCCTGTGACATCAGGGCGGCGGCGCCGAGCAGACAGGTGACGTGGACGTCGTGTCCGCAGGCGTGCATCACCGGGGTGCCGTCCTCGGAGGTCTGGGTGCTGGCGTACGACAGGCCGGTGGCTTCAAGGACCGGGAGGGCGTCCATGTCGGCGCGCAGGAGGACGGTCGGACCGTCGCCGTTGCGCAGGATGCCGACTACGCCGGTCCCTCCGATGCCTTCATGCACCTCGAAGCCGGTGTCGCGCAGCCGAGAAGCCACGTTGCCGGCAGTGCGGTGCTCCTGGTGCGGCAGTTCGGGATGGGCGTGCAGGTCACGGTAGAAGTCCTCCTGCGAGGAACGAATCCCGTCGAGACCTCTGAGAACAGATTCCACTGCATCGCCTAGCATCTCCTCACCCTCCTCCTGGCCCGGCTTCCCGCGGCCTGGGCGCTTGTAGGTCGTACCGCACCCCGAGCATCCGGATGGCGAAGCAGGCGCCGGCGGCTACGAGTGCGGCGGGCAGGCCTGCCGCCCCGATGCGGTCGGCGGTGACCACGACGAACGCACCCACCAGTGCCGGGATCGCATACAGGCCGCTGGTCAGCACCGAGGGGATCTCCCCGATCAGCACGTCACGCACAGTGCCACCTCCCACGGCAGTGATGGTGCCCAGGATGACGGCTTGACCGAAACCGATGCCGAAGTCCAGTCCCTTGAGCGCGCCACTGACCGCGAACAGGCTGAGGCCCGCCGCATCGAGCACCAGGATCAGGGTCGCCAGACGGTCCAGGCTCCGGCCGAACAGGAACGCCACCAGACTCCCGCCTGCCGCCACCGTGAGGTAGCGCCAATCGCTGAAGGTCGCCGGCGGCAACGCGCCCAGCAGGATGTCGCGGATCACTCCCCCGCCCAGGGCTGTGAACATCCCCAGCGTCACCACACCCACGATGTCGAGACGAACGACCCGCGTCGCCGTCAGAGCTCCGTTCAACCCGAACGCGAAGATGCCAGCCAGATCCAAGACCAAGAAGGTCGTCGACGTCGTGTCCACCGACCCTGTCTACTCGCCGTGTCCACCACTCGTGACGTCGCGGCCCGCAACGGGCACGGCCGCCTCGCTTGCCCTGCATGCCCCACACGCGTGCCCGTTCGCCAGGACTCCGGCTCAGCTGGATGGTCCGCGAACGGTCGAGGATGTGCGGCGGGCTCGTCCACCTACCGGTCGATGGGAACCAACTTGCTGCTCCGACACGCGGCGTCCAGCTCCGGAGTCTGCGACTGAGCCGCCGGCGGCGGAGCTTGGGGCATCAACCGCTCTGAACGAGCTGCAACGCGAGGGCGAAGAACTCCACGCCGACGGCAGCTACGGCGGCGGTCGCCATCCATTGGATCCAGCTGGCCTTGAACGCGTTGTCGCGGTACTGCTGGCCGATCCTTTCCGCGAGCCACTTGTCGACCTCGGGTTCCGACCGCTGCGGGATCGCTTCGGTGATCCTGGCCGGGTCGAGCGACGAATGGAACTTGTACGGCCACAACATCGTCAACGACGCCACCGTTGCTACGCAGAAGGCACCCGCCGCCCACCAAAGCTCGACTGTCATGTTCTGGTCATTTCCAATGGCTCCCAGTCCGCCGAAGAAGGTGCCGAGCAGTCCGCCGAGGGCCACAAGGTTCAGCGCTCGCGTCCTCGCCGCATCTACCATGGCCAGCTGGCCGTCCAGTGTCCGGCGGGCCTCCACGAGTGCGACTTCGTAGGACGGTCCCGGAGCTGCGGGTGGCGGCATCGGCGGTCCTTATCGGGCGGAATGATCGGTCAGCAACAGGCTGTCACACCGTCTGCCTCATGGCATGGAACGCCACACGAACTGAGCGGGGGTGTCATTCCGCGGGTGTGTTGAGGAGGCACGTCGCACCGGCCCCATGTGACTACAGGGGTTCGATGTGGCGTCGGTCCAGACGCTGTCGCCACAGGCGGCGCGCCGGGTGTCCTGGATCGGCATACTGGACCGTGATGACCGACGACCCCGACGCCGCTGAAGCGCCCCATATCGACTGGCTCAGAGCGTTTGCCGGCGCCATGGCTGCCGTAGCCTCTGCGGTGCTGCTTTCGACGCTTGGGGCGGCCGGCACTGTGATCGGCGCCGCGATCGGCAGTCTTGTGGCGACAGTTGCCAGCGTGTGGTTCGCCCAGGGTCTCTCGAGCAGCAAGCGCACGCTTTCGAGGAGGCAAAAGAGAGCGGCGGAGGAGGTCGGCGTCGCGCGGGCCGAGCTGCTCCCAGCAGCGGGGGCCAACGAGGCTGCGGCTGAGGAGAGCCACCTCGTCGACGCCGAGGAGCAGCTTCCCGAAGCGCGCGAGGAGCTAGATGAGGTGAACGTGGCGGCGTCGCCGGTCGGTTGGCGCGAGCGGTTGTCCCGGCTGCGGTGGAAGCGCATCGGGCTCGGGACGTTGGGGTTGTTCCTGGTCAGCATGGTCGTGATCACGGCCTTCGAGCTTGTCGCCGGGCGCAGCGTGTCCTCGATCACCGGCGGGTCCGACTCCGGTGACACCACGGTCGGGCAGGTCAGCGGCATGGACTCCGGCGGGAGCCACCAGCAGGCTCCCGACGACGGGCCGAGCGGATCGATCATCCCGAGCCCAACGGCGGAGCCGTCCAACGGACCGACGGAGTCCTCGTCGCCGTCGCAGGGCGCTTCGCCGTCGCAGGGCGCTTCGCCGTCGCAGAGCCAGGAGCCGACGCCTGCCGAGTCGACAGCGCCCTGATCGAACCCGATCCTGGCGGATTCGCGCGCCATGCCGGTGGGCGGGATGTGCTTGGCCGCAACGGGGTCAAGCGCAAAGCGTGGACAAGGAATCGATCTGCGCGGGAGATCTATGGATCCGACCCCAATGCTCTTCGGGTTACTGCTCGAGCGGTGCCTAGGTGAACGCGCTCAGACGTTCGCGGCACCGACCCGAAGACCTCCCCAATCGCCTCCCCGGCCCCGAGACCCGGCATAGCGCCGCAATAAGGGGAGCTCACGCGGGCACTACGAGGCAAGCAAAGGTGTCGCAACGGTGTCGCGGGGCACTTTCAAACGTCAGAAGCCGCCTCCGGACTTCTCCGGAAATGGCCTCTGACCTGCTGTTTTGCCTTGGTAGCGGGGGCAGGATTTGAACCTGCGACCTCTGGGCTCACGGTGTTGTTGGCCGGCCTTGTGATGCGGCTTGCTGATCTAGGTTGAGATCGCCTTCTGACCTGCACAAACGGTGAGATGACGGCGACCCCTGGCCCAGCGACCGTGCTCGCGTCTGACGTCATTAGCGGTCGTGCGCCGAGGTTTTCGGGGAGTATTCGGGGAACACTCAAATCTGACCCTCTCCGCTTCCCGGTCAGAAATTGTCGATCAGCATGCAAGCGTGGATGAGGCAGCCACCCTCTCTCACGAGAAGACCGAGATTACTCACCCACTGAGCGTCAAGGCAGCTGCTTTACAGTCCGCACGGTCCAAGCGCCTGACCTGGGCAAACACCGTGCCGTGGCAAAGTTCCGCACGCATTCGGCACAGCCGCTCGCTCTCAGCCGTGGACAACCACCATCACCTCGCACCCGATCAAATTCTGGTGCGACCGCGCACCACGGACCAGTTGACCCTCGATCTCGGAGGTCGCCAACACACTCATGGCCCGCTGTCCGGTCGCCCTCACATGCCTGCGGTGAGCGGTCGCAGGAGAACGGGACCGGCGGGCGACGCCTGTGGAACCATCGAGCATGGCTCGCCGTCTGACCGATGTGAAGCCGATCCTCGCGGCCCTCTTGGCTCTACCGCTGCTGGTCGCCTGTTCCTCCGCTCCGGCACCTCGCGCCGCTTCGCAGGAGGGTGGAACGTCTTTGAGCCAGGACGAGATCGCCAAGGCCGAGGCAGTCGCCCGTCAGGCGATCGCAGACCAGGGAGCGTCTGTGTCGAGCGCCACCGTGATTGAGCGTCCGGGGAAGGTCAAGGACTCCAACACCGGGCACCCATGCACGTCTGGCCGCGAACTCCAGATCAAGTTGATCGGCAACTTCCCGCACACCGTTACAACAGGCCACGCCGCTCCGCCGGGCAGCCCCACACCGGACTTCACGGTTCGGGCCATGATCATCACTGCCGATGCCGAGTCAGGGCTGGCGTGCCTGATCGGTGTTCAGACGGGCGAAAACGGCGGCCCGAAGCCGTTGGCCGGTGGCACGAGGCTGTCGGTCAGTTAGCCTGCACCCGACGCACAATGCCGCTGTCCGTGTAGCCGCTCGACGCGTGCCGACTAGGTTGCGGTCATGGTCTCCTTCGTGAAGTCCGTGACCTTTGACTGCGCCGAGCCCCTGCGGGTGGCGGCGTTCTGGGCCGACGCGCTCGGCTCGAACGTGGACGAAGACAGCACCCAGGACAAGGCCTGGGTCGAGCCCGCCGGATGGGGTGGACCGTCGTTATGGTTCCAGCGGGTGCCGGAGAACAAGGTCGCCAAGAACCGTCAGCACTTCGATCTGCGAGTCGTCGGCGACGTCCCTTCCGAGGTCCGCCGGCTTACAGATCTCGGAGCGCGGTTGCTCCGAGACGACCACGGTCAGATCGTGATGGCCGACCCGGAAGGCAATGAGTTCTGCGTTGAGTCATGACGTGCGAGTGCACGCTCATGCCTGATGAGCGGGCGTCCGGTTCGCCCTGGGCAGGTGGGTAGCGTTCGCGCCATGGAGTCCGCGATGCAGAGCGCTCTGATCGTCACCATTCCCGAGGCCGAAGATGCCGTGGCCCAACACCGTGCTCGGTTTGATGAGGCAGCAGGGTTCGGCATACCAGCTCACGTGACAGTGATCTTCCCGTTCATGCCACCGTCACAGGTCAACGCGCAGGTGATCGAAACCCTCACGGCCGCGATCTCCACCGTTCCAAAGTTCCAAGCTACGTTAGAGAGCACCGGCTGGTTCGGCACGAACGTGCTGTGGCTGGCCCCGAATCCAGCCGCCGTCTTCGGAGACCTGATCACGGCCGCTGCGAATGCCTTTCCCGACTACCCGCCTTTCGAAGGCCGACATGAAGTGGTCGTACCGCACCTGACCGTGGGGCACGCAGACGCAGCGGAGACCGACCTCCAAGCGGCAGAAGAGCAAGTGCTGAGACACCTACCGATCAGAGCGGACGTCATTGAAGTAGCCCTGTGGTGCGGCACCGACGTGCCGGGTGGATGGCGTCGCATGATGACCTTCGCCCTCGGCTAACTTCATCCCGGCATCGCCCGCTCATGCTGTCCGGTCGCACTCACATGTCGATGTGCGGTCGCCGAGCCGTCTCCTGTGCACTGTGTACCCTGGAGAGCTGGCTAACCCGGTCGACGATGCCGGACTCCGCGACATTGTCGAACCCTCTCGTGACCTGCTTACGGTACGGCGATGTCAGCCCCATGGGTGACTGAGCCCTTTGGAGGGCCGATGACGGGGTTTGTCCTACGGCGGATCCTCAGCGCGGTGCTGGTGATCATCTTGACCTCGATGTTCGTCTTCGTACTGTTCTTCGAGGGTATGGGCGACGCCCCAGCAGTGAACTACTGCGAGGGGCTCGGGCAGGCCACTGCACACCGCTGAAGCTCGACTCGATCAAGCACGACATGGGCTACGACAAGTCCGTCTTCCGCAACTACCGCGAGTGGGTCCAGGGGATCTTCATGGGCCGCAAGAACGTCTACATGGACGGCAGGCTCTACGACTGCCCCGCCCCGTGTCTCGGCATCTCGATCACGACCGAACAGCCGGTGTGGACCGAGCTCGAGCAGCGGTATCCCGCGACGCTGACCCTGGCCATCGGCGGCGCGGCGATCTACCTCACGGGAGGAGTCATCCTCGGTGCCGTCGCGGCCCGATGGCGCGGGCGTACCTCAGACCGCCTGATCGTGGGTAGCACGACGATGGTCTCGTCGATCCCGTTCTACGTGATCGCACTGCTGGCGTGGATTTACTTCTCCCTCCATTGGAAGATCTTCCCGAACACGGGGTACTACCCGGTCACCGAGAACCCGCTGAAGACGATCAGCTACATGATGCTGCCCTGGCTGGTACTCGGCATAGCCAACTTGACGGCCTACGCACGCTTCACCCGCGGTCAGATGGTGGAGGTGCTCGGCGAGGACTACATGCACACCGCGCAGGCCAAGGGCCTGACGATGCGCCACAGGCTGTTCAAGCACGCCCTGAGGGCCGCCGTCGTGCCGGTGATCACGATCTTCGGCCTCGACTTCGCCACCCTCCTGGGCGGCACGGTCTTCGTCGAGCAGATCTTCGGCATCAACGGCATCGGCTACTGGGGCCTGCATGCGCTCGTGGTCAGCCCGGGCAGCCCGATGGACATCAACGTCATCAGCGCCACCGTGCTCGTCGCCGCGGTGCTGATCGTGGTCGCCAACCTCGTCGTCGACGTGCTCCACGCCTTCCTGGATCCCCGGGTCATCGTCGCCTGACCACCAACCATGGGGTCCCGCTCAACGACACGCACTATGCCGATGAGCATGTCGGGATGTGCTGGCTCACTGCGTCTTCGATGACCCGGTGACGGATCGCTCTGACCAGATCCAGGCAACTCTTGGCAGATGGCACTCCGCCGCCTGACGAACGCCGTGCGCGCCGTCCAGGCTGTCACGTGGCCTTGTCGGCCCGGGTGAGCGGCTGGAGGATGGGCGATGGGGAATGGGTGAGGGAGGGTCATGAGTACTGGGGAGAGCGGTTCACTTGCTCGGGTCGAGGATCTTGCCGAGGGTGAGTGTTTGGAGCTGCTCGGCACGAAGCGAGTGGGCAGGGTGGCGCACAACGATCCTGAAGGTCCGGTCGTGGTGCCGGTCAACTACGTGCTCCAGGACGGCATGGTGTTGTTCCGGATCGCACCGTTCTCGCGGCTGGCGGACAGGCTGCGCGACGGGGCCGCGTCATTCCAAGTTGACCATGTCGACGAAGATGCCCGGACCGGCTGGAGCGTTCTGGTCCGCGGCCACGCGGCTCGTGCGAGCAACTGGGACCTGCCCGAGGCGGACAGCCGCCCGACCCCGTGGGCGGAAGGCGACCGCAATCTTCACGTCAGGCTCAGCCCCCACCACGTCAGTGGCGTTCGACTCATCGGCCAGTGAAACCCGAAAACTGCCGGAACCCTGAAGATCGACGACGCCCGAGCGGCGGGCTCCCCCGGATGGATGGCTGGAGGGCCAGCATGACGGGTCCGGTGGTCGTCTTCGGTCTGGGTTTGGCGCGACATGTGGCACGGCGCGGTGAGTGAGGAGAGCGGCATGAAGGTCGAGGGCAAGGTCTGGGTCGTCACCGGCGGCGGTAGTGGCATGGGCCGCGAGCTGGTGCTGCAGCTGCTCGGGCGTGGAGCCCGGGTCGCGGCGGTGGACCTCAACCCGGAGGGACTCGGCGAGACGGCTGGAGCGGCGGCGGCTGGGTCGCGCCTATCCACCCATGTCGTGGACATCACCGACCGTAGAGCCGTCCAGAGGCTTCCGGCGAGGTAGTCGCCGTGCACGGCGTCGTCGATGGGCTGATCAACAACGCGGGGATCATCCAGCCCTTCGTCCCGGTCTCCGAGCTGGACGACGCGACGATCGAGCGGCCCTCGAGGTGGACTTGATGGGCACCCTCCACATGGTGCGGGCGTTCCTACCCGGCCTGGTCTCCCGACCCGAGGCACATGTGGCCAACCTGTCGAGCATGGACGACTTCTTCCCGTTCCCTGGCCAGACGATGTACGGCGCGAGCAAGGCCGCGGGGTCAACGAAGCCCCTCATCGCGTGCTCGTTGTGGCCATTGACCCATCCACGGCGACGTACTCACATGCCGATGAGAGGGCGGTCGCCCGACCGAGGTCGGGCCTCCCGCGTCATCCACGCCAATCGTGCCGATTCGCCCGCTGACATCCGGTCCGCTGCTTAGGCGACGGCGAATGCTCACCTGCAGGTGATGTGCACGCAGTTCGGGAGCGGTGTGTTGTGGTGGGCGACATTGCCTCCGCCATCGACAGTCCGCGCGACTGCGCGGATCCCGTGGGCGTGGTTGGCGTTCGCCACGTTGTTGGTGATCACATTGCCGGTGGAGTCCCCGGAGTGGTCCTGGAACACACCGATGCCGACGTCGAGGTTGCGGTCAGTGACGTTGCCACGGACCGTGTTGTGTCTCGCGGCGTTCACGATGATGCCGCCGCCGTTTCCGGCACGCCCCTGGTTGGCGTTTGAGACGTTCGAGGCGATGAGGTTGTGGTTGGCGCCGTTGGCCACCACGAGTCCGGGACCCAGGTTCGAGTGGGTGCGATTGCTCATCATGAGGTCCTTCGACGACCCGTCCGGACCACCTTCCAGGTCGATACCAGTCCCATTCCCGTACGCCGTGTTGCCGCGGACGCGGCTGTTCAGCAGATCGAACATGAACAACCCGGCATCATGGTTGCGAGCCAAGACGTTGCCATGGATGCGGGCACCGGAGACCGCCCCCACCACGAGCCCGTCACTTCCATTGTTCACCGCAAGGTTGCCGACGAGAACGGCGTGATTCGAGCCACCGTTGACCTCGACGCCCTCATTTTGGTTTCCGGCGAAGGTGTTCCCCGAGAGACGAACCCGAGGCGAGGAGAGGACGAAGACCCCGTTCCAGGCGCCCTTGTTCACGAGGTCGTGCGAGAGCATCGTGCGCGCAGAGAACAGGACATCTACGCCGTCGGACTGAAATGCCGAAACATGGTCGTTCCTCACCGTAACTCCGGACACCTTGGTTCTCGGTGAATGGCTGACCAGCACTCCTGCAGAGGCGTCAGTGTTGCCGCCCCCGTCGCCGATCTTGCGGATGATCATGTTCGACACGGCACTGCCCGAGGCGTGACGGAAGGCCACGCCGTTGAGGAAGAAACCTGCGACCGTGCCGTTCTTGACCGTGACGCCGATGTGACCGTCGTCGGCGATGCCTTCGCTCCCTGGCGCGTTGACACCGCTGATCGAGTGGCCCGCGAGGTTGATCGTGATGTGGTCTGCCCCGATCACTAGACCATCACCCGGGCAGCCAACGAGGCTGTTCGCCAGGCGAGTACTCGAGGTGAGGGTCTGCCCGCACGCCACGACCGTCGAGGCGGAGGCCGCCGGTGCCGGCCCCCCTACGCCAAGCGCGGCGGCCCCCAGGGCCAGAATTGGTAGAACGCGGGTCCAACGACGCATGGCGGTCTCCTCAGGAGCGAACCGTGACGATCCGTCCGAGGCGCGCCGTGGGACGCTTGGGCCATCCAATCGAACCTTCCACGTGTGCATCCACCTCGCTATGCCCCGTTCCGGCCATGAGGCGTCCGCTCATGAGCGGACGACTTACCGCTCGCGAGGTCCGAGGACCACTCGTAGCCGAGCGTGTGACGAATAGGCTCGCCGCTCATGGGCGACGGCGACTGGAGGGATGGCGGGTTCCGGCAGCATCGGCCCTCCGTCGAATCTCTCGCCTGGGTGTCGGTGTCGATGGGCCAGGGCAGTCGCGTCGTCGGCTGCCGCCGGTTGAGCGGCGGCGTCTCCTCCGCCGTGCATCGAGTGACTGTCGAACGAGGGGGGGTGCGAACGTTCGTCGTCCTCAGGCAGTACCCAGGCGGGCTCGGCCTGGAAAAGAGTCTCCGGAGGGAGATCACAAATCTCGGGGTGGTGTCGCAGAGCGGTCTCCCGGTCCCGCGCCTACTGGGTGCGGATGTGGCTGGCCATGAGACGGGAGGAGCGCCCTCGCTGCTGATGACACGGTTGCCGGGGCACGTTGACCTTGATCCCAAGCAACCTGAGTCGTGGATGAGGACGATCGTAGAGACCGCTGCATGGGTGCACAGCCTCGATCTTCCCGCGAAGACACTCAGACCTTGGGCAGACTCTTGGATCGCCCCGCAAGAGGGGTTCCGCGTGCCGGTCGGCGCACACAGGCCGGAGGTGTGGGAGACGGCGTTCGGTGCCATGGCGGCGCGCCCGCCTCGGGATGCTCCCGTCTTTCTGCACGGTGACTTTCTGCCGGTCAACCTGCTCTGGTCCCGGCGCATCATCACAGGGCTCGTTGACTGGAACGGCGTCCACCGGGGGTCACGCGCAGTCGACGTCGGGCACTGTCGGCGATACGTGGCGGCGCTGTATTCACCGGATTGGTCGGACCACCTGCTGGCGCTTTATGAGTCGATCGCCGGGGTCACTTTGGATCCATGGTGGGACCTGTATGCCTTGCTCCACTATGACGACAGCGCCCCGAAGTGGATGAGCCGGCAAGTCGCTGGACGGCGTGCTGTCGACACCGTCGGGATGACCCACCGAGTTGAGGTGGCCGTCGAAAGAGCGCTCCGCCGACTCGGATGACTGCGGGCACGCAACCGGACCGCGACCCGCTATCTGAGCAACCGCATACGCTCGCTCATCGGCAGATGAGTGCGTCTGGGATAGGAGACTTACGTCCCACAAGCCGATGGCCCGTAGGCTCGGCAAGGTGCCCCGGATCCTGGAGGGACGGATGATGAAGGCGATCGTCCAGCATGAGTACGGCGCTCCCCATGACGTACTGAAGCTCGTCGAGGTGGACACGCCGACTGTCGGTGAGACGGAGGTGCTGGTGCGGGTGCGGGCCAGCAGTGTCAACCCGTGGGACTGGCATTTCATTCGCGGCGAACCGGTGCTGATGCGACCTGCCGGTATCGGCGGCATACGCAAGCCAAGATTCCTGATCCCCGGGGGAGACGTGGCCGGTACGGTCGAGCAGGTCGGAAGTCGTGTGACCGAGTTCGCACCCGGTGATCATGTCTACGGTTTCGGTCATGGCGGGTTCGCCGAATACGTCGCGGTGCCTCAGGGAAACCTCGCACGCAAGCCGGCGAACCTGACATTCGAGCAGTCCGCGGCTGTGCCCCTGGGGGCCATCACTGCCATCCAGGGACTACGAGTCGGGGGACTCCAGGCAGGACATCACGTCCTGGTCATCGGCGCCTCCGGCGGGGTCGGGACCTTCGCTGTCCAGATCGCCAAGCATTTCGGCGCCCAAGTCACTGGCGTCTGCAGCACCGGCAACGTCGACGTGGTACGGCGCCTCGGTGCCGATCACGTCGTCGACTACACCAAGCAGGGAATCTTCGCCGGGTCCGCTCGCTACGACCTGGTCTTCCAGCTTGGCGGGACCTACTCCCCGGTAGCCATCCGACGGGTGCTCACCCCCCACGGCACGCTCATCCAGTCATTCGGGGACGGCAACCGCTGGTTCGGCCCCCTCGGCAACATCACCAAAGCCGCTGTCCTCAATCTCTTCGTCGGGCAGACCCTGAAGGCGTTCACCGCAAAGGAGACGACCGAAGCGCTCGACGAGATAACAGAACTCATCGACGCCGGCCAGCTCACGCCTGTCATCGACCGGACCTACCCACTCGCCGCGGCCGCGGAAGCCGTCCGACTGGTCGAAAACGGAAGCCCCACCGGCAAGGTCACAGTCACCATCACCAGCGACTAACCGTTCACCAGCGCCCAATGAGCCCCGGCAGGCCCTGGAACGCTCAACTCAGCTCAGCAGGCCTGTCGACCCGCCTGAGATGAATCGTGGTCGAGTCCCTTGGGCGCGAACCCACGAATGGCTTCTGTCGCCTCGCAGCGGGATCTCCTTGCGGACTACCGGCCTGGTTTAGGTCACGGCGTGTCGCCCGGACGGTTGCGCGGCTCGGTTCTAGCCAAACAGCGAGGCTTACCCTGCTCGCAGGGTTCCTCCCCCGGCTCACGGGTGCGGGCCGACGACGAGGACGGAGGCCAAGATGGCCCTGCACATCGAGGAGCTCGACGCCACCGACACCCCGATCGGGGTGATCAGCCTGCGCCGCCGCTATCAGCCTGTCATGGGCCACGACGTCTACGAGGTGAAGATCGACGACGAGTTCCTGATGTCGAGCCTCTTCACCGTGGCCGAGCAGGAACTGGCGCACCTAGGTCTCGCACTCATCGGCCACACAAGTGGGGACCTGCACGTACTCGTCGGCGGGCTCGGCCTGGGCTACACCCTGCGCGCGGCCCTACAGGACGAGCGCGTCCGGCATGTGCAGGTGATCGAAGCAGTCGAGGCCGTCATCGACTGGCACCGCCGCGACCTGCTGCCGGACACCGTAGGGCTGGCCGCCGACCCGCGCTGCGACCTTGTCCATGGAGACTTCTTCGCGCTCGTGGCCTCCAACAACACGCCGCTGCCGTCCTACGACGTCGTATTGCTCGACGTCGACCACTCGCCACAGAATCTCCTTCACCCCAGCCACGGCGAGTTCTACACCGCCGACGGGTTGGCGCGACTGGCCGCGATTCTCGCCCCGGCGGGGGTCTTCGGGCTGTGGTCCGACGACCCGCCGGACGCGGACTTCGAGGCCGTTCTCAACGAGGTCTTCGAGCAACGCACGACGCACGTGGTCTCATTCGCCAACCCGCTGACCGGAGGCGAGTCGGCCAGCACGGTCTACGTCGCGAAGATCTGAGCCCTCGCCTGCCACCGATCCGCTTACGGCAACTGCAAACGAGCGCTGCAGACGAGCAACCTGACCGTCAGCCACGCCGCGGCGACCGAGGTCCCGCGGATATCGATGACGACCGCGTCGGAGCGCGGACAGAGCGCCCGAGCGGCGGCCTTCGTGACGTCCGTGCCGGCCATCTGCTATCCCGCCGTGGACCGAGCGACGGCCTCAAGGCGAGCGCTCGACCGCCTTGCCGCCCAGCAGGGCGAGGAGGCCGCCGCTGCTACCGAGACGACGCCCAAAACGCTCTTTCGAGCCCGAGCCCGAGCGCGGCAGCGGCGATCGCACCCCCCGCGGCGCACGGCCGGCGAACGCCGCGAGCGCTGCGGCGATCGCGGCTGCCTCGATGTCGGTTCTCATCATTTCTCCTCGTCGGAGGTCGATGCGTCGTCAGGACGGTCAGCTGTTCGAGCGCACGAGCCGTACGCCGGTCGCAAGCAGCCACACGGGCCAAGCGACGAAGCCGGCCACCCCCACGAATAGGATCGCCGAGCCGTTCGCGATCGCGAGGTTGGCGATCCCAGCGGCGATCAGAAGGCCTCCCCCGGCCACGGCGAGCAGGCGTTGCCATGAGGGCGTCAGCCCGCTCGCATGCGTCGCCAGCGCAGCGCCGATGAATGCGGTGCCGAGCGCCGGCAGCGACCACGCGAACGCTGCAGCATGCATGTGCCAGGCGAGCTCCAACACTGGGCTCGGCTCGGCGAGATCCCGGGCGGACAGCACGACGCCGTCCCACAGAACGGCGTAGAACGCCATCACCGCAGAGAAGCTTGCGCCCGCGGCCACCGCGAGGCGCGACCAGTGTGCGCCCGCACCCCCGCGGCGCCCGACGAGTCCGTGGAGACCGGTCAAGAACACGAGCAGCAGCGGCACGTTCAGCGCCTCCAGGCCGACAGCGATCGCGACCGCGCCCGGGTGGTCTGCGTGGAAGGCGAGCACCTCCTGCATCGGGGCCCCGTAGGTGGGAGAATCGACCCAGCCCACCACCACGTTGTCGATCAAGACCGCCGCTGCCGACGCGATCGCCGCCGCCCCCACGACCCAGTTGGGGAGCGCTCGGGTCGGGGTGGGCCCCGTCGTTGCCGCTACCGCGCCAACGGGCACGTGCAGGGACTCCTGCCCGGTGGGGGTGTTCTGCGGTGATCTCATCTCTTACTCCTTCTGATGACCGGTAACTCCCCGATCGCCGACTTCGACGACGGGCGTATCGGCTTCAAGGTCGCGTTGTTCGACCGATGGAACGATCTGTCTCTCGTACTTTCGGCTGATACGCACCCCCCTCCCGAGCAGGCCATTGTCAGCGGGAGTTCGATGTCTCTTCACACGTGGCTCGGGTTCGCGCCCCTCGACGGCTCCGACGCACAACTGCTATGCCGGATCCGTCGCTGCTGCCTACGAACGCCAGTCGCTGGGCATCGGATCGCACTGGCCGTTCGAGTCCTGGGGACGGTTCCTACCCGAATACACCACCCCGTCAGCATGCTCGACCGGCTCCTGCACCAGGCTGTCCCGGAAGCCGGAACGGGCTATGGGCCACGACCTCATGCCCGCTCGGCGGCAGTCAGAGGAAGTGGGTCGTTCCCGTAAAGCGATCTCTGTCCGGTCACGTGAACTTGGGCGCCAAGGTGCAGCGGAGCCTCACGCTGAAGTTGCTCCCGCATCAGTTTCCTCCACCGTCCGCGAGCGCTAGCTCGACGAGCAGGTCGGCGTGGGCGATGGCCGAGTCGATGATCGGCAACGGTGCGTCTTCGGGGCTGACGAGGAGGCCGATCTCGGTGCAGGCGAGCACGACGGCGTTCGCGCCACGGTCGGCGAGGTTGCGCATCACCTCGACGTACGCTTCGCGCGAGGAGGGCAGGAAAAGGCCTTGGGTGATCTCGTCGAACACCACCCGGTCGACGAGGTCGCGGCCAGCGGTGTCGGGGACGACGACCGAGATGCCGTGGCTGGCGAGGCGGTCGGCGTAGAACGTCTCCTCCATCACCCAGCGGGCGCCGAGCAGGCCGAGCGTCGTCCAGCCCTCACGTGCGGCTACGGCCGCGACCGCGTCGGCGATGTGGACGGCGGGCATCGTGGCCGCCGATTCGAGCGCGGCGAAGTTCTTGTGCATGAGGTTGGTGCACATCGCGACGAAATCGGCGCCGCCGGCCTCGCAGCGGCGCGTCGCGTCGGCCAGCAGCCCGGCCGAGGCGGCCCAGTCGCCGCGCACCTGGCAGTCACGCACCTCGGAGAAGTCCAGCGACTGCAGAGAGATCCGGGCCGACGCGTGCCCGCCAAGGCGGGCCGCGACCTGCTCGTTGATCAGCCGGTAGTAGGTCGCGGTCGAGTGCCAGGACATGCCGCCGATGAGGCCGATCGTCTTCATGGCTCCATGGTGGGCGTCTAGTTGCCTCAAAGGAATCCCTGTTCCACTTAGGCAGCCCATAAGCGATGCTAGGGGTATGACCCTCGACCCCCGGCGCGTCCTGATCTTCCGCGAGGTGGCCCGTGCCGGATCGATCAGCGCCGCCGCCCGCTTCCTGGGTTGGACCCAACCCGCCGTCAGCCAGCACCTCACCCGGCTCGAGCGGGACGCCGGCGGGCCCCTGCTCCTGCGTGGCCCCGGCGGTGCTACCCCGACTGAGGCGGGTGTGGCGCTACTGCGGCGTGCCGATGTGGTCGCGGCCGAGCTGTACGCCGCCGCCGAGGAGCTGGCCGCCCTCACGCAGCTGCGGGCCGGCCGGGTGCGGCTCGCGTCATACCCCTCGGCCGCCGCCACCCTGGTGCCCGACGCGATCGGCGCGCTCGCCACCGACCACCCCGAGATCGAGGTGAGCCTCGAGGAGGCCGAGCCGCCCGAGGCGATGGCCGCAGTTGCGGCGGGCGACGCCGACCTCGCCCTGGTCTTTGGCTACGACGGTCCGCCGGAGGGTATCGGACCGCTGGCTTGGGAACCCCTGCTCGACGAGCCGGTGCACCTCGTAGTCTCGCCCGGGCTGCGCGGACCGGGACGCCGCGGCCTCGCGGCGCTGGCCGACGCCAACTGGATCGGCGGCTGTGTGCGCTGTCGCAGTCACCTCGTCGCCTGCTGCGAGGCGGCCGGCTTCTCCCCGACCCTGCGGCACACGACCGACGACTACGTAGTTGTGCAGAATCTGGTGGCCCGCGGACTCGGGGTGACGGTGCTGCCCGCGTCTGCGCTGGCCGCGTACCGTCACCCCGACGTGCGTGTGATTGACCTGACCGCCCTTGGACGCCGCCACATTGGCCTTGCCTACCGCCGCGGCGCCGAGACGGTCCCCGCTACGGCGGCCCTGATCGCCCATATCCATAAGGTGGCTGCCACCGCGACGAGGCGACGTTGAGGTTCACTCGCTATCGGCCCGAGACGGCTCTGGCTCCGAAAGGCTGGGCTGGCTTCACCGGCGTCACGCCTCCAGTGCCCTCTGCCGGCCGTACACAGGGCCACTCGACCGAGGTGGACACGTCTCGCAGCACCAACCACAATCGGACGTCAGTGTCGAGCTGACGGGCCGAGACGCCGGCGTCCCGGCGGGGTGTTCGGATACGGGACAGCCGGCGCCGTGGCGGGTCAGTGCCGTGAAGACGTGTTAGCGAGGCCGGCCTTGGCCGCGACTCGTTGACGTTCGATGGCGCGGTAAACGGTGGAGCGACCGACACCGAAGAGCTCGGCAACCTCGAGAGTGCTGTACTCCCCGCTGTGTACCAGGGAGACCAGGTGTGCTTCCTGCTTCCGGTTGAGTTTGGGTTGCTTGCCGCGCAGCCGGCCCTTGGCCTTAGCGACCTTCATGCCCTCGACTGTGCGGAGCCTGATGAGGTCGCACTCGAATTCGGCGACCATGGCGAGGACGTTGAACAGCAGTCGGCCGACGGCGTCGGTGGGGTCGTAGACCGACCCTCCCAGGCTCAGGCTGATCTGCCGGGTGGTGAGCTCATCGGCGATCGCTCGGGCATCGGGCAGGGATCTGGCGAGGCGGTCGAGTTTCGTGACCACCAGGGAGTCACCAGCGCGACAGGCCGCGAGTGCCTCGCGGAGACCGGGACGTTCGCGGTTGGTGCCAGTCAGACCGTGGTCGACGTAGATTCGCTCGGCCTCGACACCCAGTCCGAGCAGGGCATCGCGTTGGGCGGTGAGGTCTTGTTGATCGGTGGAGCATCGGGCGTACCCGACAAGCAGGGCGCTCATGGCGCACCTCCAAGGCTGGGCCCGGCCGGGCACGGGCTGCGGCCGACTCGGGCATCGGACAACGCCCGACTGCACCAGCCAGCGCCCAACTCGCTGCCTTCCGCAAGATCAGGTACCGCGACCCAGCGAGCGAGGACTTTGACACCTAGCACCATGGAGCGCTCGGTGGAGGGGTCAGCTTGGGACGGTTGTGTCCCATGGATCGATGCAGGCGACGCCGAGGGGTTCGAAGTGTTTGATGTTCCGCGTCACGACGGTCATCTCTGCGGACTCTGCGACGGCGGCAACGAGGGCGTCGTCGAGCGGTGCGTGCTCGGGAACCCGATAGTTCGCGAGGATCCGGGCCGCCGGCAGGTCGAAGGACAGAACCCGGTCTGCGAACGTGGGCAAGACATTCTCGTCGAACCAGCGACGCAGTACCGCTCCCTGTTGAGCGTCGGATCGCTCCTTGGCAATGACCCCTCGCTCGATCTCCGCGATGGTGAATGCTGAGACGAACTGGTCACCAACGGGAACCGACCCTGCCCACACTTCGACGGGCCGGTTGCGCCCTCGAACCCGCAGCGCGGACACCACGTTGGTGTCCAACAGGTACTTCACAGTTGCGCTGAGCGAGCCGTCAGACCCAGGCGCTCGGGTTCGAACTCGATGTCGGCACCTTCGTCGGTCCCCAAGAGGTCAACGATGGTGACGGGCTCGCCCTCCAACGCCCTGGTGAGCACGTCGCGGGCCTCCGCCTCGACCGAGCGGTGACGCTGCTTGGCACGCGCGCGAAGCGCGGCCTTCGTCCCCGCGGGAAGGTTGCGGATCAGGATCTGTTCCATATGACACCTCCGATATCACTGCAACGATATCACTGCAACGGTGGAGTGGCTGTGCGACATATCGCCCCAGACGAGCTGCCGGCCGATCAGCTCGGGCGGCGGCGGCAACTTCCTCAACTCTCTGTCGATCACCGCAGGTCGTACGGCTTACGGCGCGAGTCATGCTCGACGACCATGTTCGAGTCGACGACGCCCCATCGCCGTAAGCGGATCCCTTGCGGGACATCGGCGGCTCACTGTCGTGGCTCGTCGGATCATCGCCATAACCGGTACCTCATACGGAGTCGAGACGAAGACTGCGCACTCTCCCGGTCTCAGATCAGCCGGCGGAGCTGGCTCGCGGCAATCGCTCGCTGCATCGCCCCTCGAAGACTCACCGACTCGGTTCCGGGAACGGGCGAATGGCCGCCCTTCCCACCTGCGACCGCCTCTTCTTTCGTCAGACGCCGCCGCGGATCCACACCGACTTTCACAGGCATCAAGCGCCGCCGACGGTCGCCGATCGGACATCTCGGCTCGACCCGGTCCCGATCACAAGCACGCCAGTCCAAGTTCGCCAGATGAACCGCTCACCACCCTCGCACCTCATGCACTCTCGGCTCCGGCCGTTTCGTCCGTACGAAAAGTCACGCGTGCTGGTGAGGACTGTCAGCGTTCGAAGCGGGACCGAGACGGTCGCACCTCGATGCACGCGTCAGCGAACTTGCCGACGGCGTCCACCGTGGATTGCCACCTCGGATCGCGGAACAGGTCGCGTTGGCGGGCCAGCTCGGTCAGCGCTTGCAGTACGCGCCGGCAAGCCGCCGGTGACGCGACCACGCGCACGACGCACTCCGACAGGTCGTGCTCTCTCGCAACCGCGAGCGGCTGCACGAACTCGATCGCCAGCACTCCCCTAGCAGCCGCTCGACGCTCCTCGTACGCAGCTCGTCGACAACCTTGGGAACACCACTTCGGTGGCCGGCCTCGACCCGGCTTCTTCAGGGGAGCCCCACACCGCGGGCACCTCTCTCCATCGACCGGCCTTACGTCACGACGATTCTCAGACATGTACCAAGAGGCACATATAGACAGGACGAATCGGACAGATTCAGCCTACTCGCCGTCAGAACCGAACGCCGAGCGCTTCATTCGCGGCTGTTAGACGCCTCCCCGGACGATCTCGCGGACCGTGGACGAGGGTGGAATCAGCACAGATGTCCCCAGCCCGTCGCCCGGGTGTACGTCTCGCCAACGTGGGCGGGTGGCGCGGCAGGATGGCCCTATGTCTCTACGCGAAAATCGACGGCAGCCTCAGATCACGCGTGAGGACCTTCCCGTGGACCTCACGCCCGAGACGCTGAGGCAGGTCGATTTCCGAATCCTCCGTGCCGTCTCACAACATGACAACGGGATTCTGAGCCCCGCGGAGCAAGAGCAGTTCGACGCCGCTCTCCGCGAGGTCGTTCGGGGGACGTCATCCTTTGTCAATGACTCCCTCGAGCGCAGCCGTCGTGGCGGTCCCGCCAACCTCGACCCGGACATGCGTCGTTCCTACGCGCGCATCCAGCAGCGGCTTGCTCACCAGGCGCAGCGCGCCCAACAGAGACTGCCCGAACTCGGCATCGACGTGTCACCGGAGCTGGGTGCGGCATCCGAGCCTGCGACGACCGCGGCTGCGTCGACGGCAGTTGAGGTCGACGACGACGTCTCCCCGAGCAGCCTCGAGCTCGAGGTGGAGCAGACCTCCGAGACCCTCGACATGCTGGAGCGGATTGCCGCGCTCCAGCAGCAGCAGGTCGAGCACCAAGCACGTCAGTTCCTCACCGAGACCCGCAGCCTCTTCTTCGCCTTCCTCGTGTCCGTCGCCGTGATCGTCGCCGGTGTGGCGCCGCTTGTCGAGGCCGAGCCGCACGAGCGACTGCAGATCTTGCTTTGGACGCTGGTCGCCGTCGCGGTGGCCGGTCTGGTGTACGTCGTCGTGCGCGGGCGACAGTCGAAGAAGTGACTGCGCGGGCGTCGAAGACATGATGACCCTTAGCGGCAGAAGAGTCGTGCTCAGCGTTCGGTTACTTGCCGGTCGCCCCTCGCCTGGTGAGCTGTCCAGTGAGCGAGGTGGTGAGCAAGGTGGTGAGCGGTCTCCACGTTGGTTCTCCACAGCTGTACGGGAGGCCGCGTTGTCCACAGGTTCGCGCCCGATGGTAGGCAGAATGGGCTCGGCGTGCGTCCGTGTCAGACGTAGTCGACGCTGGAGGCAACGTGGCACCGGACGCGTGAGGTCCGTGATCCATCGTCGCTGGTCGTACTGCCGGTGGCCCTCGCCATGTAACGCGTGGTGACGTTGCCCGCGACCTCGGCTCGTCACCACCGGTAGCAAAGACGCGGCGGGCCGGGGACTGGGAGCGCCGGCGGGCCGATCCGCACGCGGACGCCCAGGACCCACCCGACGACGTGACGGGCGTGCGTCTGTCCGATCCGCGCGGCTTTTTGTTGCCTTTCCTTGCATGAGCACTGCCGCCACCAGCCGCCACGAGTCAGATGCCGCCGACACCGAGCACCTGATGACTGTCCCCGAGATCTGCGCTCGCCTCGGAATCTCCCGTTCGACGTTCTACGACTGGCGACAGGCACGCAAGGCGCCCCCCTGCCTGGTCCTGCCGAACGCCCAGATCCGGGTCCGCGAGGCGGACTTCACGCGATGGGTCGACGGTCGCATGGAGGCGCCGCGCTGAACCGCGCAGGTCCGCAACCTGCCCGCCCGGTTTGTCCACAGGTCACCGATGCCCGGACGTTTTCCACAGAAGCCGGCCCACGGAGTGGTCAGGTGCCGCCGCACCGTCCTACAACCGATTCGACGCGTACGGCCTGACACACGTGTGCCCACGGCCGCGGCGTAGATGAGGTGACGGACATGGAGACCAGCTTCGACGTGCGGATCTACGCGGTGAGCCCCTACCGGGGCGCTCGCGGGACCACCTACACGGTCCGGTGGCGCGTACAGGGCCTCCGGTTTCGGCGAACCTTCACGACCCGGAAGCTGGCCGACGGGTTCCGGGCCAAGCTGCAGGTCGCCACCCAGGCGGGGCAGGCGTTCGTCGTGGGAAACGGTCTGCCGATGTCGATGCAGGAGCCCGCGCCGCAGCGAACCTGGCTGGAACACGCGATGGCCTACGTCGACACCAAGTGGCCGCACGCCTCGCCCCGGCACCGTCGTGGCATTGCCGAGGCGCTCACCGATGTCACCATCGCGACCATCCCGGATCTGGCCGGCGCGCCCCCGGTGGTCCGCATGCGTCACGTCCTGTTCCGACGAGCCTTCAACGCCTCCGGACGCTCGGCCGCCCCCGAGGAGAAGGACGCGGCTGCTCTCGCCTGGTTGGAGAAGCACTCACCGCCGTTGGCGGCCTTCGACTCCTCCGCAACCCTGCGTCGGGCTCTCGATCGGATCGCCTTGCGCCAAGATGGACGGCCAGCCGCAGCGTCGACCATCGCACGCAAGCGAGCGACCCTGCACAACGTGCTGGAGTACGCGGTCGAGCTCGAGGCGTTTGCGAGCAATCCGCTGCATCGTGTGCGCTGGCGGGCTCCGCGAACGACCGAGGTCGTTGATCGTCGGGTCGTGGTCAACCCTGCCCAGGCCCGCGCCTTGCTCGACTCGGTGCGCGACGACTACCCCGCCCTCGCGGCCTACTTCGCCTGCCTGTACTACGCCGGTCTCCGGCCCGCCGAGGCCCTGGAGTTGCGCCGCGAGGACTGCGATCTCCCCGAGACCGGCTGGGGGCAATTGCTGCTGTCGCGATCCCACCAGCGCGCCGGCGCCGCCTGGACCGACGGATCCACGACCGGCGAGGTCCGCGGGCTCAAGCACCGCGGACGCGGAGACACCCGATCGGTCCCGGCCCACTCGGAGCTGATCGCCACGCTGCGGCGCCACCTCGACCGGTTCCCGACCGGAGTGGAGGGCCACCTCTTTGCTGCCCGCACCGGCCGCGCCGGGGTCCCCCTCGCACCGCCCTACGCCGCGCTGGTCAGCGCGAAGACCATCTACCGGGTCTGGGCGGCGGCACGCCGGAGGGCGTTCACGCAGCAGCAGGCCGACTCGGTGCTGGCCCGCCGGCCCTACGACCTGCGTCATGCCTGCCTGTCCACCTGGCTCAACGCCGGCGTCCCCCCGGCCCGGGTGGCCGAGTGGGCCGGCCACAGCGTCGAGGTCCTGCTCCGCATCTACGCCAACTGCGTCGACGGCGACGACCAGATCGCCCTGACGCGGATCACCGAGGCACTCCAGTAGCCGATCCCCCGGCCGTTGGTGAACGGACCACGGGTTGACCACTCGCCGCGCCGCCGGCACGAACTTCGGGCTCCGGGCGAGGGCCGGGCCGGTAGCGCTCCCGGGTCGGCAGCGGCTGCGCCCGGCAAAACTTCGGCACGTATTCGGCACAGATAGCCGAAATCAGCCGTCCACGGCCGACGACGCCCGGACACGGCAGAAGGGCCCCCGATCAGCGTTTCCGCTGGTCAGAGGCCCTTCTATACCCTGTGGCAGGTGCAGGATTCGAACCTGCGAAGGAATACTCCGACGGATTTACAGTCCGCTCCCATTGGCCGCTCGGGCAACCTGCCGCAACATGCCGCCGCCCGCGTTTGGCGGGTCGACGGCAAGTCGGAAGAATAGCAAGGCAGCACCGGAGACCCGAAACCGCCAGGAGGGCGCGAGATGGCCGACAGCTCGTTCGACATCGTCAGCAAGATCGACCGGCAGGAGGTCGACAACGCGCTCGGTCAGACCGCTCGTGAGATCGCGACCCGCTTCGACTTCAAGGGCACCGGCGCCACCATCGAGTGGCAAGGCGAGCAGGCGATCGAGATCAGCGCCTCGGCCGACGACCGCGCCAGCGCGGTCCTCGACGTGTTCAAGGACAAGCTGATCAAGCGCCAGCAGAGCCTGAAGATCCTCGACGCCGGCGAGCCCCGCCAGTCCGGCCAGCTGTCGAAGATCTCGATCGCCCTCAAGGAGGGCATCACCTCCGAGGACGCCAAGAAGATCTCCAAGCTCATCCGCGACGAAGGCCCCAAGGGCGTCAAGGCCCAGATCCAGGGCGACGAGCTCCGGGTGTCCAGCAAGAAGCGCGATGACCTCCAGGCGATCCAGTCCCTCGTGCGCGGCCAGGACTACGACTTCGCGGTGCAGTTCACGAACTACCGCTGACCTGCCCGCCGCTCAAGGGAGGTCCAGCTGGGCGATGACGCGGTCCTTGGTTTCAGGGCCACGCAGGTCCACCTGCCACGAGCCGTCGCGGACGGTCCCGCACGGTCGGGGCAGGGACGTTGGCTCGTTCGCCGAGCAGGCGAGCTGGAGGACCTGTGCTCCGACCACGCTGTAGGTGGCCTGGTGGACGGGAGCTTGGACCGTGGAGACGTCGAGCGCGGTCAGCGGCGCCAGGGCCCGAGTCGCGAGGGTGTCACTGCGCTGCAGTGCTCCGGTGAGGACGTAGGTGACGAAGATCCGGCGGCTCGGCGGTACGACGTAGGTGTGCGCCGACGCCGCCGACGGTGCGCGCTCGCGCAGCACCGTCCGTCCGTCCGCGGCAACGACGAGCTTGCTGACCCCGATCACCGCGGCGACCCCCGGCGCCTGCGCGGCTCCGACACGCACCACGGTCACCGGGCGGTCGGTGTGGACCCAGTGCGTCACCCGGAGGCTGTCCGGCGCCACCACCTGGGTGCGGACGAACGCGTTCCCGACGGGTACGCGCACGGGAGCGAGGTACGGCGCGGATGCGGTGGCGGCAACCTCACGGTCATCGGGGGCTGCCAGGTGTCGTGCGAGAAGGGCCACGATCACGGCAACCACCACCGCCGTGCCACCACCGACGAGGAGAAGGCGACCGCTGGACCGGCGACGAGGTGGCGGCTCCGGGATCGCCTCGGTCACGACCGGAGCCGGAGGCGGCGGCTCGGCGACCACTTGCGGCGAGGGCGACTCGAGCATGGCGCCGCGCATCGGGCGGATCCGGCCCAGGTGCTGTCCGCTGATCAGAGGAGGATCGTTTCCTGCGCTGCTGAACCGGTCGCGGCCGTCGGACCGGTGTGCCCGCGGGGCCGGCCGACGGAGAAGCTGACGGGGTGGGCAAGGCGGAGGTCGGGAGGCTCGCAGCGGTGATGCTCCGGGGCGTTCCGGTCTTCGGGTTCCTCCTCGACCGGCGGTTCCGTTGACGGCTCATCGGGCGCTCCTCGGTTTCGGATCCTCGGTCGGCACGGCCGTGATGACGGCGAGGTTCTGGTAGCCGCCGCGGTGTACGTCGTACGGCCCGGCGCAGGTCACGAGTACGAGCCGCCGGTCTCCGCGCGCGGAGAAGAGGTCTCGGTGCTGCGCGAGGGATCGGCGCGGCACCAGACGCAGCGAGGCCACCGAGAAGGTCTGCGTCAGGTGCGCCGACCCGACGGCGATCCGCTGACCGGGACGGGCCGACAGCAGGCTGGCGTAGGGGCCGAGCCCCTGGGTGAACGAGTCGACGTGCGCCGCCAGCAGGGTCGCCCCGAACGGGTCACCCAGTCGCGAGCCACCCCGCCACCAGCCGGCGATGCGGATGTCGTCCGGTACGTCGAGCGACCCGTCCTCGGCGGTGCCGGCCGGGCTGATCGGGACGACGGTGCCGTTGGGCAACGTGCTCGTGGTGGGAGGCTCGGGCCGCACCGAGCCGGTACGACGGGCCGGCACCGCCGGCACCGTGGTCACGGCCCCGGGAGCCCGCGTGACCGGTGCCCCCGACTGCGCGGCGTCGGTCGCACCCTGGGGCCAGAGCACCCAGCCCAGGCCGCCGACGGCCACCACCGTGGCCAGCGCGGCGACGCCCGCGAGCATGCCCGGGCGGCGCGCGGCGCCCCGGTGCCGGCGTCCGAGACGGGTCATCGTCGCTCAGCGCGACCCGAGTGGCCTGCGCCGGGTCCGCCACCCTGCCAGCAGCCCAGCGCCGACACCAACAAGGACCAGCACCACGAGCCAGGATCGCGTGGCGTGGCTAGGCGAGGATGACGGAGGCGGGCGATGCCCGACCGCGAACGTGTGCACACGTACGTTCCCGGCCAGCCCGGCGCTGCCCGTGTCGATGCCCTCGAGGGTGGTGGCGCCGTTGGAGGTCAACGCGGCCTGATGCAGGATCACGTTCATCGAATGGGTCTGCGGGTTCCCCACGGCGTACACCATCGTCACGGTCCCGGGTTTCAGCGAGAGCTGTAGCGGCCCCAGGATCGGCGGGTTCGAGACGCCGGCCGGCAGCAGGGCCACGGTGTGGGCACCGGCCGCCACGTCGGCGGTCGCGTACTCGCCGTTGGCGATGTCTCGGAACACGACCGTGCCGTCCACGCGGACGTCCGCAGGGGCGACGGTCGCGGTGTGGGCGACCAGCACCCGCGCCTTCCCGGGAGCGATCGGCGCGAGCGGAGTGCGGTAGGAGTTGACGACCGGAGCCCCGTCCACCTGCGCGGGCAGGTGGATGACGACGTCCTTGCTGTCCCCGTCAGCCACCTCGACGGTCGAGACCAGGTGCACGCCGCCGGTCCCGGTGAACGCCACCTGGTGCGGACCGGGGCTCACTGCGAAGGGCCCGAGGACCGCCCCGGTGGTCGAGTCATGGTCGACGGTGCGGCCGTCGATGGCGACGTCGAGCGAGTGCTGGGGCAGGGCCTGGACCACGACGAGATGCCCGGCCGGGGCTGCGACCGCCGTCCCGGCACCAGCCGGCACCATCGTGCTGACCAGAGCGAGCGCAGTGAGGGCCGACGCCCCCGCGAGACGGATGATGACGGACATTGGGCATCCCCCCGGAGGCTGCCGGTGGACCCCGGTATGGCCCACGTATCTGAGGGCTCATGGCATCACGGCCGCTCGCAGGCGTCGTCCCCTCAATCGGGGACAGGGCTCCGTACGGCTGATGCGGGTAACGTCACGGGTATGACCTCGACTCCCACGTCCACCTCCGAGCACGTCCAGGACTCACCGGAGGTGTGGCGGGATGCCTCGGAGGTCGGCGTCGAGGAGTCCCGTGCGGCGTGGGCCGAAGCCGCCCGGCCGATCCTGATCGACGTCGCGCAGCACTACCACGCGGTCATCACCTACAAGGACCTCGCCGAGGAGGCGCAGCGGGTGACCGGCGTCCGCGGCACCCAGCAGATGCACTACTGGATCGGCGACGTGCTCGGCCGTGTCTCACGCGACGCGTTCAGCCGGGGGGAGCCCCTGCTGTCGGCGTTGTGCGTGAAGGCCGACGGAACCGTCGGTGAGCGGTACGCCGTGGCGGTCGCCGAGACCACGGACGACCTCACCGCCGACGGCGATGACCACGCCGCCGTGCAGCGCCTGGCCTGCTACCGCTTCTTCCAGGCCCCCGACCTGCCCGCGGACGGCGGCCAGCCAGCGCTCACCCCGCAGCTCGTAGCCCGCCGGGCACGCGCCAAGAAGGTCCGCCTCGCAGAGGCTCCGATCGACGTCTGCCCGAAGTGCCACCAGCAGCTGCCGGCGACGAAGATCTGCGACAACTACTGCGACTGACCCGCCGCGCCGCCGTCAGCCGGCGAGCAGGGACTTCATCGCGGGCACGGTGGCCGCACCGCTGGTCGGGGTGATCCAGATGCGCATGCCCTCTTCGAGCTCCAGCGCCCGCGCGTGGGTGCGGGTGGTCACCACGGACACCTCCCGGCCGTCCTCGGTGCCGGCGATCATCCGCACCTCGAAGCCGACCCGCGTGAGCCGCAGGATGTCGGCCGCGGTGCAGCCCGCGAGGTCCGGGTTCAGCGCGATCTCGATGTCGTGCGGCCGGAGCCGGACGTCGCCGAGCTGGGTCACCTCGCCGAGGAAGTCCATCACGAAGTCGTTGGCGGGCTCGTCGTAGAGCTGGTCGGGGGTCCCGATCTGCTCGATCCGCCCCTCGTTGATCACCACGATCTCGTCGGCGACCTCGAGGGCCTCCTCCTGGTCGTGGGTGACGAAGACGGTGGTGACCGGCACCTCGTCGTGCAGGCGGCGCAGCCACTCCCGCAGCTCCTTGCGCACCTTGGCGTCCAGGGCGCCGAACGGCTCGTCGAGCAGCAGCACCTTGGGCTGGATGGCCAGTGCCCGAGCCAGCGCCATGCGCTGACGCTGGCCGCCCGAGAGCTGGGACGGCAGGCGGTGGGCGAACTGGGAGAGGTGCACCAGCTTGAGCAGCTCGTCGACGCGGTCGGCGATCTCGGCCTTCGGCCGGTTGCGGATCTCGAGGCCGAATGCGACGTTCTTGGCGACGGTCATGTGCTTGAAGACCGCGTAGTGCTGGAACACGAAGCCCACGTTGCGCTTCTGCGGCGCGGTGCGGGTCGCGTCGACACCCTCGATCTCGATGGTGCCGGTGTCGGCACGCTCGAGGCCGGCGATGATCCGCAGCAGGGTCGACTTGCCGCCACCGGAAGGACCGAGCAGCGCGGTGAGCTGCCCGGTCGGCAGCGACACAGTGACATCGTCGAGGGCGACGAAGTCGCCGAACTTCTTGTTGACGTGGGAGATGTCGATACTCATGAGGATGGCTCCTTGGGGCGCAGCACGGAGACGACGAGGATGCAGAGCACGCTGATCAGCACCAGGACGAAGGCAACGGCGTAAGCCTCCCCCTGGGCGAAGTTGTTGTACTTCTGCTCGACGACCAGGGGCGCGGTCTGCGTCTGTCCGGTCAGGTTTCCCGAGACGATCTTGAGGGCACCGAACTCGCCGAGCGAGCGGGCCAGGGTCAGGACGACGCCGTAGACGATCGCCCACTTGATGGCCGGCAGGGTGATCCGGCGGAGGGTCTGGAAACCGTTCGCGCCGAGGCTGGTGGCCGCCTGCTCCTGGTCGGTACCGATCTCGGCGAGCACGGGCGCGACCTCGCGTACGACGAGCGGCAGCGACACGAAGCAGGTGGCCATGATCATGCCGGGACTGCTGAAGATCACCTGGAACCCGTGCGCCTCGAGCGTGGGCCCGAACCACCCGGTCCTACCGTTGTAGACCAGCAGCAGCGCCAGGCCGATGACGACCGGCGACACCGCCATCGGCAGGTCGATGAGGGCCGAGAGCATCCGCTTCCCGGGGAACTCGTAGCGCACCAACAGCAGCGCCATCGTGACTCCGAAGACGGTGTTGATGGCGACGGCCCAGAGCGAGATCTCGATGGTCACGATCATGGCGTGGACGACGTCCGGGTCGGAGAAAGCGGCCTGGAAGCTGGCCAGCCCGTCGGCGAAGGCGTTCTGCACCAGGGTGATCATGGGCCAGCCCACCAGCAGGAAGACGTAGCCGACCGCGATGACGCGCAGGGCCCACTTGGCTGGGGTCGGAAGCCTAACCACGGCGAGCCACCCTCCGTTGGATGATGTCGAGCACGACGATGACGAACAGCGCGACGAACAGCATGATCGTCGCGAGCGCCGCGGCCGAGGTCTGGTCACCACCCTCGATGAAGGTCAGCACGCGTACCGACACGACCTCCGTCTTGTAGGGAAGCATGCCAGTCAGCAGCACCAGGGAGCCGTACTCCGAGATCGCGCGCGCGAACGACAGTGCAGCGCCCGCCGCGATCGCGGGCACCAGCGACGGAAGCACGAGCCGGCGCAGGATGGTGAGCTGGCTCGCTCCCAGCGACGCGGCCGCCTCCTCGACGTCCGTGTCGAGCTCGGCGAGCACGGGCTGGACGGTGCGGACGATGAACGGCAGGGTCACGAAGGCCAGCGCCAGCGACACCGAGAACCTCTCGTTCGAGACGTTGATACCGAGCGGGCTCTTCGGGCCATAGAGACCGAGCAGCACCAAGCCGGCCACGATGGTGGGCATCGCGAACGGGATGTCGATGAGCACGTCGAGGAACCCGCGGCCCCAGAACTTGTCACGCACCAGCACCCACGCGATCAACGTGCCCATGAACACGTTGATCACCGTGACGAAGAAGGACTGCTCCACGGTCAGCTTGATGGCGGCCCACGTCTGGGGGTTCTTGAGGGTGTCGATGTAACCCTGCCACCCGTCCTTACCCGCTGTGACCACGATGGCGGCCAGCGGGATCAGGACCAGGAGGCTGAACCAGATCATGGCGACCCCGAGCCCCAGGGCGGAGCCCCGGGTCAAGGTGGAGTGGACACCCGGTCGGCCGCGCCCGACCGACCGGGTGTCCTGCCCGATGACGGCAGTCGTCATGCGTCAGCTGCCGACGTTGAGGCCGGAGATGATGTTGGTGATGATCCCGGTCTTGTCATCGAAGAACTCGGAGTTGGCCTTGTCCCAGCCGCCGAAGGTCTTGTCGATGGTGTACTGCGTCTTGGGGGCCGGGAACGGGTTGCTCGGGTCGTTGGCGCCCGGCACCGGCACGTTGATCCCCGAGATGACGGGGCGGAAGCCGGCCTTGGCGTAGTCGCTCTGACCGGCCTCGCTGAGCTGGAACTTCAGGAAGTCCTTGGCGGGCGTCGAGGCGTCCTTGGTCAAGGCGACCGGGTTCTGGATCAGCAACGTGTCGTCGGGGAGGATGTAGTCCACGTCGTCACCGGCGGCACGCGCCGCGATCGAGTCGTTCTCGTAGGCCAGCAGGACGTTGCCATTACCGGCGACGAACGATGCCAGCGCGTCGCTACCACTGCCGGGGAGCGCGACGGCGTTGTCGAGCACCTTGGTGGTGAAGGCCTTCGCCTCGGCGTCGGTACCGCCCTGGCCACTGATGTGGGCCCAGGCCGCGAGGATGTTCCACTTCGCCGAGCCCGACGAGGCGGGGTTCGGGGTGATGATCTTGACGCCGGGCTTGGTCAGGTCGTCCCACGACTTGATGCCGAGCGGGTTGCCCTTGCGCACCAGGAAGACGACCTCGGAGTCGGTGAGGATGCCCTTGGTGGGGGTCTGGTTCCAGGACGAGTCCACCAGTCCGGCGTCGACGATCTTCGAGACGTCGGGCTCCAGGGACAGGTGCACCTCGTCGGCGGGCAGGCCACCGATGACGGCGCGGGACTGGTCGCCGGAGGCGCCGTAGGAGGTGGTGAACTTGACGTCCTTGCCCTCGGAGGTCTTCTGGAAGTCCGCGATGACCGGCTCATTGGCGGTCTTCAGCACGGAGAAGCCCACCACGCTGACGGAGTCCTTGCTTGTGGATGATCCGCTGGAGGCGGCGCAACCCGCGAGGACGGCCGGGATGGCGGTGGCCGCGACGGCCAGGGCTACGAGCCTGATCCGCTTGGTCATGTGAGTCTCTTCTCGGTCTCGGGTGATAAGCAACGTTAGTCACGTTGTTTGGTAAAGATTATCAGGACCATCGCCAAACTACGGCATCGAGACCGCCGGGTGAGCCGTGGTCTCGCTCACTGTCCAGATGGGCGTGACGAGTCGGTTTCGGGACGGCTCCGGACTATCGTGGGGGAGTTGCGCCGACTCACCGGACGCTCCGGGAAGATCTGGCGCGACACGCCGAGGCGACGAAAGGTTGTGCACGCAGTTGTCCAAGCAGGTCAAGCAGCTCGACCGCGTGATCATCCGCTTCGCAGGAGACTCGGGCGACGGCATGCAGCTCACGGGCGACCGGTTCACCCAGGAGTCGGCGTCGTTCGGCAACGACCTGTCGACGCTGCCGAACTTCCCCGCCGAGATCCGGGCGCCGCAGGGCACGCTGCCCGGAGTCTCGTCGTTCCAGGTCCACTTCGCCGACCACGACATCCTCACCCCCGGCGACGCCCCGGATGTGCTGGTGGCGATGAACCCCGCGGCGCTGCGCGCCAACCTGGGCGATCTGCCCAAGGGCGCCACGATCGTGGTCGACACCCACGACTTCACCACCCGCAACCTGGCCAAGGCCGGCTACACCGCCAACCCGCTCGACGACGACAGCCTGGCGGAGTTCGCCCTGCACCCCGTCGACCTGACCGGGATGACGGTGGAGGCGGTCAAGGAGTTCGGGCTGTCGCGCAAGGACGCCGCGCGGGCCAAGAACATGTTCGCGCTGGGGCTGCTGTCGTGGCTGTACGGGCGCCCGACCGAGTCCACGATCGCGTTCCTGCAGAAGCGGTTCGCCAAGGTCCCGGACATCCGCGACGCCAACGTCACGGCGTACAAGGCGGGGTGGAACTTCGGGGAGACCACCGAGACGTTCGCGGTCTCCTACGAGATCAAGCCGGCTCCGATGGCGACCGGCCTCTACCGCAACATCACCGGCAACCTGGCGCTGGCCTACGGGCTGATCGCCGGCGGCGTGCAGTCGGGGCTTCCGCTGTTCCTCGGCTCCTACCCGATCACGCCGGCCTCCGACATCCTCCACGAGCTGAGCAAGCACAAGGCCTTCGGTGTCACCACGTTCCAGGCCGAGGACGAGATCGCCGGGATCGGGGCCGCGATCGGTGCGTCGTTCTCCGGCAGCCTCGGCGTCACCACCACGTCGGGTCCGGGCATCGCGCTGAAGTCGGAGTCGATCGGGCTTGCGGTGATGACCGAGCTGCCGCTGCTGGTCGTCGACGTACAGCGCGGCGGCCCGTCGACCGGGCTGCCGACCAAGACCGAGCAGGCCGACCTGCTGCAGGCAATGTTCGGGCGCAACGGCGAGTCCCCGGTGCCGATCGTCGCGCCGCGCTCCCCCGGCGACTGCTTCGACGCGGCGCTGGAGGCGATCCGGATCGCGGTCACCTACCGCACCCCGGTGATGCTGCTCTCCGACGGGATGCTGGCCAACGGCTCCGAGCCCTGGCGGATCCCCGAGCTGTCCGAGCTGCCGACCATCGACCCCGCGTTCGCGACCGGGACCAACCATGCGGTCTCCACCGACCACGGGAACGAGAAGGCCGAGTTCTGGCCGTACCTGCGCGACGAGCAGACCCTGGCCCGGCCGTGGGCGATCCCCGGCACGCCGGGGCTCGAGCACCGGATCGGCGGGCTGGAGAAGGGCGACGGCCACGGCAACATCTCCTACGACCCGGCCAACCACGACTTCATGGTCCGCACCCGCGCCGCCAAGGTGGAGCGGATCGCGGCGTCGCTGCCGCCGCTGGAGGTCGACGACCCCGACGGGCTGGCGAAGGTGGTCGTCCTCGGCTGGGGCTCGACGTACGGTCCGATCGGCGCCGGGGTACGACGCGTGCGCAAGGCCGGCTACCACGCCGCGCAGGTGCACCTGCGCCACCTGAACCCGTTCCCGCGTGACCTCGGGGAGATCCTGGCGCGCTACGACAAGGTGCTGATCCCGGAGATGAACCTCGGCCAGCTGGCCCTGCTGATCCGGGGCCGCTACCTGGTCGACGCCGTGGGCTACAACCAGGTCAACGGGATGCCGCTCAAGGCCGCGGCGCTCGCCGAGGCGATCGGCCACCTGGTCGCCGAGGCCGAGGGCATCGAGGTCGACCTCACCGAGACCGCTCACAGCCTGGCCGGAGGAGACGACCGATGACTGCACAGCCCCCCGCCACCGACCTGCCGCTGCCGGTGATGCGCAGCGGGATCGAGCTGGTGCCGACCCGCGCCGAGGGCGACCCCGCCGAGACAGGCAAGGACTACACCAGCGACCAGGAGGTCCGCTGGTGCCCCGGCTGCGGTGACTACGCCGTCCTCAAGGCCGTGCAGGGCTTCCTGCCCGACCTCGGGCTGCGGCGAGAGAACATCGTGTTCGTCTCGGGCATCGGCTGCTCCTCGCGCTTCCCCTACTACCTCGAGACGTACGGCATGCACTCGATCCACGGCCGGGCGCCGTCGATCGCGACCGGCATCGCCACGGCCCGCGAGGACCTGTCGGTCTGGGTCGTCACCGGCGACGGGGACGCGCTGTCGATCGGCGGCAACCACCTGATCCACGCCCTGCGCCGCAACGTGAACATGACGATCCTGCTGTTCAACAACCGGATCTACGGGCTCACCAAGGGCCAGTACTCCCCCACCTCCGAGACCGGCAAGGTCACCAAGTCCACACCGATGGGCTCGCTCGACCATCCGTTCAACCCGGTCTCGCTGGCCCTCGGAGCCGAGGCGACGTTCGTGGCCCGCACCATCGACTCCGACCGCAAGCACCTCACCTCGGTGCTCTCGGCCGCCGCCGCCCACCGCGGCACGTCGTTCGTGGAGATCTACCAGAACTGCCCGATCTTCAACGACGGCGCGTTCGACGCGGTCAAGTCACCGACCACCCGCGACGAGGCGATCATCCCGCTCGTGCACGGCGAGCCGATCCGCTTCGGTGCTGTGACCTCCGATGGAGGCGGGCACGGTCTGGTCCGCGACCGCAGCACCGGCGGCGTCAAGATCGTCGAGGTCGGCGACGGGCAGGGGCAGGTCGCTGTGGCCGATCTCCTGGTCCACGACGCCCACGCCACCGACCCCACCACCGCCTTCGCGATCTCCCGGCTCACCGACGCCGGCCAGCTCCACCAGGCACCGATCGGGATCTTCCGCCAGGTCGCCCGCCCGACGTACGACGACCAGGCCCGCGACCAGATCGCGCAGGCGACCGCCCAGGTGTCCGGCACCCCGACCGAGCGCCTCGGCGCGCTGATCGGTGGCGGCGACACCTGGACCGTGGCCTAAACGGCCGCCGCGTGACCGAGGCACGGCGTGGCTTCCTGCTGGGCGTCGCGGCGTACGGCATCTGGGGGCTGTTCCCGCTCTACTGGCCACTGCTCGAGCCGGCCGGCGCGGTCGAGATCCTGGCCCACCGGATCGTGTGGTCGTGCCTCACCATGGGGCTGCTGGTGCTCGCGCTCCGGCGCTCGTCCGTGGTCCGCTCGATCGCGGCCGATCGCCGTACCCGTCGGCTCCTGGCCCTCGCCGCGTGCCTGATCACGGTCAACTGGGCGGTCTACATCTGGGGCGTCAACAACGGCCACGTCGTCGAGACGTCCCTCGGCTACTTCGTGAACCCGCTGGTGACCGTGCTGATGGGCGTGTTCATCCTCGGCGAGCGGCTGCGCCGCTGGCAGTGGGGGGCGCTGGCGATCGGCACCGTGGCCGTGGTCGTGCTGACCCTCGACTACGGTCGGCCGCCCTGGATCGCGCTGACCCTGGCCCTCACGTTCGGCAGCTACGGACTGTGCAAGAAGCAGGCGAACGCACCCGCGATCGAGAGCCTGACCTTCGAGACGATGGTGATCGGACCGGCCGCCCTCGCCTACCTCGGCTGGCTCACGTGGCACGGCGGGTCGAACTTCACCGACCACGGAGTCGGCCACGTGCTGCTGCTGATGACCGCCGGCATCGTCACCGCCGTACCGCTGGTGTGCTTCGGCGGCGCCGCCATCCGGGTGCCGTTGGTGACGCTCGGGCTCCTGCAGTACCTCACCCCGACCCTGCAGTTCGGGCTCGGCGTCCTGTACTTCCACGAGGACATGCCGGCCGGGCGCTGGGTCGGCTTCGGCCTGGTCTGGGTGGCCCTCTCGATCCTCACCGTCGAGTCCCTGCGTCATCGGCACACCTCGGCGCGGCCCGCGCCTGCCCGGGCCGCGCCCGACGGCTCACTTGCACCCTTTATTGAGTAACTCACTCCAGTTACTTATATTAGGTCGGGTCGGGCGGTCCGTTCCGGGTGGCCGCCCAGGTCCGGAGGAGAGCGATGACAGCGACCGTAGCGACGACCGTCACGACCCGCGAGGAGGGACAGCCGGCCGTCGGGGCTCCCGAGCTCCTCTGGTACGTACCCAACCAGGTGCGGGCCGGCCACCGCGGTGACGCGATCACCGACGACCACAACAGTCTGGACACCCTCACCGAGCACGCCACCACGCTCGAGCAGCACGGCTGGGACGGCGCCCTGCTCGGCACGGGGTGGGGGCGCCCGGACACCTTCACCGTCGCCACCGCCCTCGCCGCACGGACCACCACCTTCAAGCCGCTGATCGCGATCCGGCCGGGCTACTGGCGGCCGGCGAACTTCGCCTCCGCCGCCTCGACCCTCGACCACCTCAGCGGAGGGCCGAGTGCTGGTCAACATCGTCTCCGGCCAGGACGACCTCGGCGCGTACGGCGACACCGAGGGCGACCAGGCGCACCGCTACGCCCGCACCAAGGAGTTCATGCAGCTGGCCCGGAGGCTGTGGACCGAGGAGGACGTCACCTACGAGGGCGACCACTTCTCGGTGTCGCACTCGACGCTGGCGACCAGGCCGGTGGTGCGGGGCGACCGCACCCACCCGCCGTTGTACTTCGGTGGCGCCTCCGAGGCCGCCGAGCGGGTCGCGGCGACCGAGGCCGACGTCCAGCTGTTCTGGGGCGAGCCCCTCGCCGGCGTCGGTGAGCGGATCGAGCGACTGACCCGGCTCACCCAGGAGCTGGGGCGCGAGCACGCGCCGCTGGAGTTCGGGCTCCGGATCACCACGTTCGTGCGCGACACCACCGAGCAGGCCTGGGCCGACGCGGAGGAGAAGGTGGCCGAGATGGCCGGTCGCCAGGACACCCTCCAGCGGTCCAACCCCGGCTTCAAGGCCGTCGGCCAGCAGCGGCTGCTGGACCTGGCCGAGCGCGGGGAGGTCCTCGACGACCACCTGTACACGACGCCCGGCAAGTTCGGTGGGGGCGGCGCTGGCACCACCTGGCTGGTCGGGTCCGCGGAGGACGTCGCCTCGTCGCTGCGGAAGTACCAGGAGCTCGGGATCACCCACTTCGTGCTCTCCGACACGCCGTACCTCCAGGAGATCCGGCGCCAGGGCGACCAGCTGCTCCCCCTGCTGCGCGGCTGACGCCGAGTCGGCGCAAAGAGACATCGGGAGAGCGTCGAGTCGGCGCAAAGAGGCAGCCCAGGAGCGCCGAGTCGTCACATGACGACTCGGCGTGATGTGGGTGTCTCTTTGCGCCGACTCGGTGAGGGGGGTCAGGCGGAGCGGGTGGCGACGAGGTCGGCGAAGCTCTCGAGCGCGGTGCGGACGGCGCCCTCGGGTACGACAGAGAGCCGGGCCTTGGCCTCCTGCGCTCGGGCCAGGACGTAGGCCCGGGCCTCGGCCATCGCGGGGTGAACGCGGAGCAGGGCCAGCGCCTCGCCGTGCAGGGTGTCGTCGCTGAGGTCGGAGTCGAGCAGCTGGAGCAGCCGCGCGTCCTCGGGCCGGGTCGAGGCGCCGGCCATCAGCACCGGCAGGGTGGGCACGCCCTCCCGCAGGTCGGTGCCCGGGGTCTTTCCCGTCTCGACGGAGTCGGAGGCAATGTCGAGGATGTCGTCGGACAGCTGGAAGGCGACACCGACGATGTCGCCGTACGCCGTGAGCGCCTCCTCGACCTCGCGGGTCGCTCCGCCGAAGCGCGCGCCGTACCGCGCCGACGTGGCGATCAGCGAGCCGGTCTTGCCGGCCACCACGTCGAGATAGTGCTCGAGCGGGTCGTCTCCGGCGTCGGGCTTCACGGTCTCCTGGATCTGGCCCTCGACGAGACGGGTGAAGGTCTGGGCCTGGATCCTGACGGCATCCGCTCCCAGCTCGGCGGTCAGCTCGGAGGACTTGGAGAACAGGAAGTCGCCGGTGAGGATCGCGACGTGGTTGTCCCACCGCGCGTTGGCCGACGCTGCGCCACGACGCAGGGCGGCCTCGTCCATCACGTCGTCGTGGTAGAGCGACGCCAGGTGGGTCAGCTCAACCACGCAGGCCGCGGTGATCACGTCGTCGGAGTCCGGGTGGTCTCCGGTCTCCGCGGCCAGCAGAACCAGCAGTGGCCGGAAGCGCTTCCCACCGGCCTCCATCAGGTGGCTCGCCGCGCTCGTCACGAACGGCGCCCGGCTGCGGACGTGGACGGCTAGCGCCTTCTCGATCACGGCCATCCGGTCGGTCAGGCGGCGCGCGAGTGCCTCGTCGGGCACCGGCATCGCCAGGTTCGACAGCCCGTCGAGAGAGGTGGGGTCGGTCACCTGATGAATTCTCCCGCAGTTTGCGCGAGATCGAGAACCGGGCCCGGCACCAGGCCGAGGATGAGGGTCGCGGCCGCCGAGATCCCGATCGCGGTGGCCGAGAGAGCCGACGGGTGCGCGACGTAGGCACTCTCGGAGTCCGGCTCCTGGAAGTACATCACCAGGATCACCCGGACATAGAAGAAGGCGGCGGCGGCGCTGGTCAGGATGCCGACGACCACGACCGGCCAGGCGCCGGCCGCCAGCGCGACCTCGAAGACCGCCCACTTGCCGATGAAGCCGGCGGTCAGCGGGATCCCGGCCATGCTCAGCAGGAACAGCGAGAAGACGCCGGCGATGACTGGCGACTGCCGGCCCAGACCGGACCAACGCGCGATCGTCGACTGCTCCCCGGCACTGTCGCGCACCAGGCCGACCACGGCGAAGGCACCGAGCGTGGCGAAGCCGTAGGTGACCAGGTAGAACAGCACGGCCTGGAGCGAGGTGATCTGGCCTTCGTTGATCTGGCCGATGCCCTGCAGGCCGATCACGCCGGTGAGCAGGAAGCCGGTGTGGGCGACCGAGGAGTAGGCCAGCATCCGCTTCATGTCCGACTGCACGAGCGCCAGCACCGTGCCGAGGATCATGGTGAGGATCGCGATCACCCACAGCATCGGCTGCCAGGTCCAGCGGGCGCTGCCGAAGGCGACGTAGAACAGCCGCAGCAGCGCACCGAACGCCGCCACCTTGGTCGCCGCCGCCATGAACGCGGTCACGGCGGTGGGGGCGCCCTGGTAGACGTCGGGCACCCAGGCCTGGAACGGCGCCGCGCCGACCTTGAAGAGCAGGCCCACGGCCAGCATTCCCATCCCGATGTCGAGCAGGGTCTGGTTGCCGGAGCCGTTGACCACGGCCTCGTTGATGACCCCGAAGTCCATCGAGCCGGCGAAGCCGTAGATGAGCGCGACGCCGTAGAGGAAGAACGCAGAGGAGAAGGCCCCGAGCAGGAAGTACTTCATCGCCGCTTCCTGGCTCAGCAGGCGCCGGCGCCGGGCCAGGCCGCAGAGCAGGTACAGCGGGAGCGACAGCACCTCGAGTGCCACGAACATGGTGAGCAGGTCACCGGAGGCGGGGAAGAGCATCATCCCGCCGATGGCGAACAGCAGCAGCGGGTAGACCTCGGTGTGGTCGAGGCCCGCGGACTGTCGCTCGGACTCGGTGCCCGGCAGTGCGGCCGCCTGGCCCGCGAACGCGGAGACGCCGCCCTCCACACGTCGCTCGGCGAACAGCAGCACCCCACCGAGCCCGAAGACCAGCACCAGGCCCCACAGGAACATGGTCGGGCCGTCGAGGGCGATGATCCCCTGCGAGCCGAACCGGCCGCGCGCGATGCCGTTGCCGAGACGCGGGAGGTCGTTGGCCACGAAGCCGACCCCGACCAGCGCGACAGCGAGCGCAACAAACGTGACGGCGAACTGTGCGACGTACCGGCGCTCGCGCGGCAGGAAGGCCTCGATCAGGACACCGACGCAGGCCGCACCGAAGACCACCAGGATCGGCCACAGCGAGCCGTAGGCGATGTGCGGCTTGCTGAACGTGTCGGTCGCGAGCGCGATCACTGCTGTCCTCCCTGGACCGGGGCGGCCTGCACGCGCGGCGACGGGTCGGTGACGCCGACCTGCTGGAGCGTGTCCTTGACGTAGGGGTTGATCACGTTGAGCAGCGGCATCGGGTAGAAGCCGAAGAGGACCAGGGCCAGGAAGAGCGGCGCCAGGATGCCGATCTCGCGACGGTCGAGGTCACGGACCTCCTCCTCGCGGCCGCCGATGAGCTCGGGACCGGTCATCGTGCGCTGGTACATCCAGAGGATGTAGAACGCCGCCAGGACGATCGCGGTGACCGCGATCGCGCCGACCCACCAGTGGTGCTGGAAGGCCGCGATGATCACGAGCATCTCGGAGACGAACGGCGACAGGCCCGGCAGGCCGAGCGCAGCCAGACCGAAGACCAGGAACAACCCGGCCAGCACCGGAGCGACCTTCTCGATGCCGCCCATCTGTCGGATGGAGGCCGTGCCGCGGCGCTTGATCAGGAAGCCGGCCACGATGAAGAGGGCGGCGGTGCCGATGCCGTGGTTGACCATGTAGAGGACCGCGCCGGCCCCGCCCTGGCTGGTGAAGACGAAGATGCCCAGCACGATGAACCCGAAGTGGGACAGCGAGGTCAGACCGATCAGGCGCAGGATGTCGTCCTGGCCGATCGCAACCAGCGCGCCGTACACGATCGAGATCAGGGCGAGGGTGACCACGACCGGAGTCGCCCAGCGCGAGGCGTCGGGCAGGATGCCCAGGCAGTAGCGCAGCATCCCGAAGGTGCCGATCTTGTCGAGCACGCAGACCAGCAGCACGCTGGTGCCGGTCGTCGCCTGCTCGGTGGTGTCGGCCAGCCAGGTGTGGACCGGGAACATCGGCGCCTTCACCGCGAAGGCGATGAAGAAGCCGACGAACAGCCACTTCTGGGTGGACGGGTCGATGTTGAGGCCGGAGAGGTCGCTGAGCAGGTACGACGGAGCGCCACGCGAGGACGAGACGACGTAGAGGCCGATCACCGACACCAGCATCACCAGACCGCCGGCGAGCTGGTAGATCAGGAACTTCACCGCGGCGCGCCGGCGACCGGGGCCGCCGAAGCCGCCGATCAGGAAGTACGCCGGGATCAGGGTCGCCTCGAACACGACGTAGAAGAAGAAGACGTCGGTGGCAGCGAAGACCGCGATCGCGGCGGCCTGGAGGGCAAGCACCCAGGCGAAGAACGCCTTGGTGCGGCCCTCATCGGCGTCGTACCAGCTGGCGCCGATCACGACCGGGACCAGTACCGCGGTGAGCAGCACCATCAGTAACCCGAGCCCGTCGACGCCGACGGCGTAGTGGGCGCCGAGCGCCTTGATCCAGGTCGCCTCCTCGGTGAACTGGAACCCGCCGTCGAGGTGGTAGCCGAACGCCATCACCACACTGATGACCAGGGTGAGCACCGAGACGCCGAGGGCGACCTGCTTCGGCAGCGCCTTGGCGTGGCCGTGTGGCAGGGCAGCGGTCACCAGCGCGCCGGCCAGCGGCAGCACGATCAGGACCGTGAGGAAGGGGAAGTCGCTCATTTTCGGGGTCCCCGTTCAAAGCGGAGCGGAGCGAGCATGTGAAGGGGGTGATTCATGTCAGGTTCACCGCCAGGAGGGCGACGGCCACGAGGATCGCGCCGGCCACGATGGACAGGGCGTAGGAGCGCACGAAGCCGGTCTGGGTACGACGTAGAGCCGTCCCGACCCCGCCTACCGCGAGCGCACCACCCTCGACGACTCCGTCGACGCCGTAGTGGTCGACCATGGTCAGGCCGTGCACGAGATGGCCACCGGGCTTGATCACCAGCTCGTCGTTGACCTCGTTGCCATACAGCTCTGCGCGGGCAGCACGGACGGGCCATGCCACGTCCTGAGGTGCTTCACGCGGCACCCGCTGCTTGCCGACCACGAACCAGGCGATTGCGACGCCGACCGCGACGATGCAGACCACGATCACCGAGACCGCCCACGAAGGGATGGGTGGGTTCTCGGGCACCGGGGTGCCGGTCACCGGCTCCAGGAAGTCGACGATCCAGTTGCCGATCAGCATGACCCCACCGAAGACCGACAGCGCCGCGAGCACGATCAGCGGGATCGTCATCACCTTCGGCGACTCGTGTGGATGGACTTCCTCGGCCCACCGTTTCTCGGTGAAGAACGTCATCAGCATCAGCCGGGTCATGTAGAAGCCCGTGATGCCGGCGCCGAGCATCGCGAGCACGCCGACCAGGATGTTCTGGTCGAGCGCGACCTCGATGATCCGGTCCTTGGACCAGAACCCGGAGAAGCCCGGGAAGCCGATGATCGCGAGGTAGCCCATCGAGAACGTCAGGAAGGTCACCGGCATGACCTTGCGCAGCAGCCCGTAGTGACGCATGTCGACGTCGTCGTCCATGCCGTGCATCACCGAGCCGGCGCCGAGGAACATGTCGGCCTTGAAGAAGCCGTGGTTCAGCAGGTGGAAGATCGCGAACGGGTAGCCCGCGACGCCGATCCCGGCGGCCAGCATCATGTAGCCGATCTGGCTCATCGTCGAGCCGGCCAGCACCTTCTTGATGTCGTCCTTGGCGCAGCCGATGATCGCGCCGTACAGCAGCGTCACCGTGCCGACGATGACCACGACGGTGCGGGCGTTGGGCGCGAGGTCGAACACGAAGTTGGACCGGACGATCAGGTAGACGCCGGCCGTGACCATCGTCGCGGCGTGGATCAGCGCCGACACCGGGGTCGGGCCCTCCATCGCGTCGAGCAGCCAGGACTGCAACGGCACCTGCGCCGACTTGCCGCAGGCCGCGAGGAGGAGCAGCAGCCCGAGCGTGGTCATGGTGGCTTCGGAGGCGTTCGGTGCGGCGGCGCTGATGGTGGTGAAGTCGGTGGTGCCGAACGTGGTGAAGAAGAGCGCGATGCCCAGCGAGAGGCCGATGTCACCGACCCGGTTGACGATGAAGGCCTTCTTGGCCGCGGCGGCCGCGGAGTGCTTGTACTGCCAGAAGCCGATCAGCAGGTACGACGCGAGGCCGACGCCCTCCCACCCCAGGAAGAGCACCAGGTAGTTGGCCGCCAGCACCAGCGTGAGCATCGCGGCGACGAACAGGTTGAGGTACCCGAAGAAGCGGGTCCGCCGGACGTCGTGCTCCATGTAGCCGATCGAGTAGATGTGGATCAGCGAGCCGACCCCGGTGATCAGCAGGAGGAAGAGGATCGAGAGCGGGTCGAGGAGCAGGTCGAAGCTGACCTTCAGCCCGCCGGCCTCGAACCAGGTGAACAGGTGCTGGCCGACCTGGCGGTCGTCGGAGCTGCGACCCAGCATGACGACGAACATGGCGGCGCTGAGCACGAACGACACCAGCGGCAGCGCGGTGCCGATCAGGTGCCCGTGCTTGTCGAGACGACCCTTGGTCAACGGACCGCCGATCAGCAGGATCACGGCGCCCAGCGCGGGCAGCGCGATCACCAGCCACAGCAGGGAGAAGATCCCGTCGGCCGATCCCGGGTCCACGACGGGAGCCACGCCCTCAGCGAGAACGAACATCGAGTCAGTCTCCTCAGTACTTCAGCAGGCTCGCGTCGTCGACCGAGGCCGACCGGCGGGTGCGGAAGATCGTCATGATGATCGCCAACCCGACGACGACCTCGGCGGCGGCCACGACCATCACGAAGAAGGCCGCGACCTGACCGTCGAGGTTGCCGTTCTGGTTGGCGAACGCGACCAGGGCGAGGTTGGAGGCGTTGAGCATGAGCTCGACGTTCATGAACACGACGATGGCGTTGCGGCGGGTGAGGACACCGACACTGCCGATCGTGAACAGGATCGACGACAAGATGATGTACGGCGTCATGCGGGCGCCTCCTCTTCCGTCGAGGCGGGCGCCGATGCGTCTCGGCCGGCGTGGTGGGCACCGGCGATCTGCTGCTCGATCTCGGCGATGTCGTCGGCCATCGCCGGGGCGGAGCGGACCGTGCCACGCGCGGCCAGCACCCGCGAGACCGAGTCCTCGGACGCCGTACCGTCGGGCAGCAGCGCCGGGGTGTCGACCGCGTTGTGACGGGCGAAGACACCCGGCGTCGGCAGCGGGCCGAGGTGCTTGCCGGAGTCGGCGTAGTCGCGCAGCCGCTGGGCGGCCAGGCTCGCCTGCGACGGCTTCGGCTCGAGCCGCTCGCGGTGGGCCAGCACCATCGCGCCGACGGCCGCGGTGATGAGCAGGGCGCTGGTGACCTCGAAGGTGAACACGTAGGGGCTGAAGAGGATGTCGGCGAGGGCCGGGATGTTGCCGTTGGCGTTGGCCGAGTCGAGGCCCACCACCGGGCCGAGGCTGATCTGGCCGAGCCCGATCACGAAGATGCCGCCGAGCAGCAGGCCACCGATGATCGCCATCAAGCGTTGCCCCTTGATCGTCTCCACGACCGAGTCGGAGGCATCGACTCCGACCAGCATCACCACGAACAGGAAGAGCATCAGGATCGCGCCGGTGTAGACGATGATCTGGGCCGCGAACAGGAACGGCGCGTTCAGCACCAGGTAGAGGACCGAGAGGCTGAGCATCACGATCGCCAGCAGCAGCGCGGCGTGCACGGCCTTGCGGACGAACAGCATGCCCAGAGCCGCGAGCACCATGATCGGCGCGAGGATCCAGAACGCGGTCACGAGGTCGCCTCCTCGACAGGTCCGGCTGGTCCGGCGACGGGGCTCTTGAAGGTGCCGCGGTAGTAGTCGCCCTCGTCGTCGCCGAGCAGCATCGGGTGCGGAGGCTGCTCCATGCCGGGCAGCAGCGGAGCGAGGAGGTCGGACTTCTCGTAGATCAGGTCGGCCCGGTTGTCGTCGGCCAGCTCGTACTCGTTGGTCATCGTCAGGGCACGGGTCGGGCAGGCCTCGATGCACAGCCCGCACAGGATGCAGCGCAGGTAGTTGATCTGGTAGACGCGGCCGTAGCGCTCACCGGGGCTGAACCGCTCGCCGTCCGGGCCGTCGGAGTTGGACCCGCCCTCGACGTAGATCGCGTCGGCCGGGCACGCCCAGGCACACAGCTCGCAGCCGATGCACTTCTCAAGGCCGTCGGGCCACCGGTTGAGCTGGTGCCGGCCGTGGAACCGCGGCGCCGTGGGCTGCTTCTCGAAGGGGTACTGCTCGGTGACCACCTTCTTGAACATGGTCCGGAACGTCACCCCGAACCCGGCGACGGGGTCCCAGAGCTGCTCCTTGAGGGTCTTGCCCTCCTGGGGGGCGCTCATACTGTCTGGTCCTCCTCGACGGCCGCGACCGTGCGGCCGGTGTCGAACGTCAGGCCGGCTGCGGCACCGCGGACGGCACCACCGGCCGGCATCGGCGGGACCGGGAACCCACCGTCGAAGCCCTGCGGGGTGAGCTCGCGCTCCTCCTCGTCGTCCGTGGCCTGGTCACCGAAGAAGAAGACTGCGAGGAACAGCACCACGGCGATGCCGAGGCCGATCAGGAGGTACTTTCGGTCGACGCCGCCGTCGAGCGACACGGTGCGGATCGTCGCCACGGCGATGATCCACAGCAACGAGAACGGGATCAGCCGCTTCCAGCCGAAGGCCATGAACTGGTCATAGCGCATCCGCGGCAGGGTGCCGCGCAGCCAGATGAAGATGAAGATGAAGAAGAGCACCTTGCCCATGAACCACAGGAACGGCCAGTAGCCGGAGTTGGCGCCGGCCCACACCTGGTCGATCCAGAACGGCGCGTGCCAGCCGCCGAGGAACAGAGTCGTGGCCAGCGCCGCGACCGTGGCCATGTTGATGTATTCCGCCAGGAAGAACAGCGCGAACTTCAGGCTGGAGTACTCGGTGTGGAAACCACCGACCAGCTCGCCCTCGGCCTCCGGCAGATCGAAGGGCGCTCGGTTCGTCTCGCCGACCATCGAGATCGTGTAGATGACGAACGACGGCGCCAGGATCAGCCCGAACCACCAGGTGCTCTGGGCCGCAACGATCTGGCTCGTGGACATCGAACCGGCGTAGAGGAACACCGCGACCAGGGCCAGCCCCATCGAGACCTCGTAGGAGATCATCTGCGCGCTCGAGCGCAAGCCGCCCAACAGGCTGTACGTCGATCCGCTGGACCAGCCGCCGAGCACGATGCCGTAGATGCCGATCGAGGCGATGGCCATCACGAACAGGACGGCGACGGGCATGTCGGTCAGCTGCAGCGGCGTCTGGCGGTCGCTGAACGGAAGGGTGACGACGGGCCCGAACGGGATCACCGAGAAGGTCACGAAGGCCGGGATCACCGCGATGATCGGCGCGATGAGGAAGACCACCTTGTCGGCGGCCGTCGGGATGATGTCTTCTTTGAGCGCGAGCTTCACGCCGTCGGCCAGGCTCTGCAGCAGACCGAAGGGGCCGTTGACGTTGGGCCCGATGCGGTGCTGCATCCGCGCCACCACGCGCCGTTCGAACCAGATGTTGAACAGCGTCAGCAGGACCAGGATCACGAAGATCAGCACGGCCTTGAGCAGCACCAGCCACCAGGGGTCCAGGCCGAAGGCGTCGAGCCCGGCAGCACCGGCGCTCGGCGAGACGGCGAACACGGCTGCGCTCACTGGTCTGCTCCCTTCACACGTACGCCGGTCCCGGGAGAGGCGAGATCGGCGAGGACACCGTTACCGGTGGAGTTGGCAGGCAGCCAGACGGTGCCGGGCACCAGGTCGGCGCACGGCTCGGTCGGCAGCGTCACCGACCCGCGATCGCCGGTCAGGGTGACCATCGCGCCCAGCGCGGCGTACGCGTCGGGCGAGACGCGGCAGACCGGCGTGCGGGCGGTCGCCCGGAGGTACTTCTCACCGTCCTGCATCGACCCACCGTCGAGCATCAGCTTCCAGGTGGCCACCGCCAGCGAGCCGTCGTCGTCCGAGCCGGTGGTCTCCGGAGCGTCGGGCAGGCTCGCCCGCTCGCCGTCCCAGGGACCCATCTCGGTCATCAGCTGGTGCGCGTCGGCCGTGCTGCGGAAGCCGAGGGGGCGTCCGAGCTCCTCGGCGATCCCGGCCAGCACCCGGGCGTCGGGCAGGGCGTTGGGGTTGGTGAACACCGCGTCGAAGCTGCGGGGGCGGCCCTCCCAGTTCACGAAGGTGCCGGCCTTGTCGGTGACCGCGGCCACCGGGAAGACCACGTCGGCGGCAGCGGTGACGTCGGTGTCGCGAAGCTCGAGGGCGACCACGAAGCGCGCGGTGGCGAGGGCGGCCCGGAACGCGGCCGGGTCGGAGGTGTCGTCGGGGTCGACGCCGCCGACGACCAGTCCCCCGAGCTCACCAGCGGCCAGCGCCGCCACGATCGCGTCGCCGTCGCGACCCGGGCGCTCGGGCAGGCTGTCGAGGCCCCAGGTGGTGGCCGCGTCGACGCGGGCGGCGGCGTCGGACAGCGGGCGCCCGCCGGGCAGCAGGTTCGGCAGGCAGCCGGTCTCGAGCGCACCGCGGTCGCCGGCGCGACGCGGGACCCAGGCCAGCTTGGCGCCGCTGGTGCGGGCCAGGCGTGCGACCGCGGTGAGGGCACCGGGCACGGTGGCCATGCGCTCGCCGACCAGGATCACGCCGGCACTGTCGAGCTCGACATCGCCGTCGTGGGTCAGGCCCGCGACGACGTCGGCCTCGGTGCCTGGACGGGCCGGGATCAGAGTGCCGCCCAGCTTGTGCAGGCCGTTGGTGGTGAACGGCGCCACCGACCAGATCCGGGTGCGGTGCTGGCGGTGTGCCTTGCGCAGCCGCAGGAAGATCGTGCCGGCCTCCTCCTCGGGCTCGAGCCCGACCAGGAGAACGGAGTTGGCGCGCTCGAGGTCGGCGTACGTCGCACCCTGCCGGAGCACGACCTCGGAGGCGAGGAACGCCGCCTCCTCGGACGAGTGGGGCCGGGCCCGGAAGTCGATGTCGTGGGTGCCGAGTGCGACCCGGGCGAAGGTGCTGTAGGCGAACGCGTCCTCGGCGGTGAGCCGGCCACCGGTCAGCACGCCGACCCCACCGGTGGTTCCTGAGGAGTCGAGGGACGAGGCGTCTCGAAGGGCTTCCTCGAGACCTCGGGCGGCGACGGCGAACGCCTCCGGCCACGAGGCCGGTCGGAGCTCGCCGTCCTCACGGATCCGCGGGTAGCTGATCCGGTCGTCGGCGTAGAGGTAGCCGAACGCGAAGCGGTCCTTGTCGGTCACCCACTCCTCGTTGACCTCCGGGTCGTTGCCGGACAGTCGGCGCATCACCTTGCCGCGCCGGTGGTCGACCCGGATCGCGGAGCCGCACGCGTCGTGCTCGGCGACCGACGGTGTCGAGACGAGGTCGAAGGGCCGCGAGCGGAAGCGGTACTCGGCACTGGTCAAGGCACCGACCGGGCAGATCTGGATGGTGTTCCCCGAGAAGTAGGACTCGAACGGCTCCTTCTCGTAGATGCCCACCTGCTGCAGGGCGCCCCGCTCGATGAGCGCGATGAAGGGGTCACCGGCGATCTGCTCGGAGAAGCGGGTGCAGCGGGCGCAGAGGACGCAGCGCTCGCGGTCGAGCAGCACCTGCGCGGAGATGTTGATCGGCTTGGGGAAGGTGCGCTTGACACCACCGCTCGCCGCGAACCGCGACTCCCCGCGACCGTTGCTCATCGCCTGGTTCTGCAGCGGGCACTCGCCGCCCTTGTCGCAGACCGGGCAGTCGAGCGGGTGGTTGACCAGGAGGAACTCCATGATCCCCTGCTGCGCCTTGTCGGCCACCTCGCTGGTCGCCTGGGTGTTGACGACCATGCCCTCGGCGACCGGGATCGTGCACGACGCCTGGGGCTTGGGGAAGGGACGGCCGTTGCCGGCGTCGGGGACGTCGACCAGGCACTGGCGGCAGGCACCGACCGGCTCGAGCAGCGGGTGGTCGCAGAACCGCGGGATCTGGACGCCGACCAGCTCGGCGGCGCGGATCACCAGGGTGTCCTTGGGGACGCTGACCTGGACGCCGTCGATGGTCACCGTCACCAGATCGGTCTTCTCGACCTCTGAGGTCGTCATGATGCGGCTCCCTCGGCGGCGAACACGGTGGAGGCGACGGGGTCGAACGGGCAACCGCCCTCGGTGAGGTGGGCGAGGTACTCGTCGCGGAAGTACTGGATGGAGCTGGAGATCGGGCTGGTGGCGCCGTCGCCGAGCGCGCAGAACGAGCGGCCGAGGATGTTGTCGCACTGGTCGAGCAGGAGGTCGAGGTCGGACTCGCTGCCGATGCCCTTCTCCAGGTTGGCGAGGGTCTGCACCAGCCACCAGGTGCCCTCGCGGCACGGGGTGCACTTGCCGCACGACTCGTGCTTGTAGAACTCGGTCCAGCGGAGCACGGCACGGACCACGCAGGTCGTCTCGTCGAACAGCTGCAGGGCGCGAGTGCCGAGCATCGACCCGGCCTCGCCGACGCCCTCGAAGTCGAGGGGAACGTCGAGGTGCTCGGCGGTCAGGATCGGTGTCGACGAGCCGCCCGGCGTCCAGAACTTCAGCTCGTGGCCGTTGCGCATGCCGCCGGCGAGCTCGATCAGGGTGCGCAGGGTGATGCCCAACGGTGCTTCGTACTGACCGGGGCTGGTGACGTGGCCGGAAAGGCTGAAGATGCCGAAGCCCTTGGACTTCTCGGTGCCCATCGCGGAGAACCACTCGGCGCCGCGGTCGATGATGCTCGGCACCGACGCGATCGACTCGACGTTGTTGATCACGGTCGGGCTCGCGTAGAGACCGGCGACGGCAGGGAACGGCGGGCGCAGTCGCGGTTGGCCGCGGCGGCCCTCGAGCGAGTCGAGGAGCGCGGTCTCCTCACCGCAGATGTAGGCGCCGGCACCGGCATGGATGACCAGGTCGAGGTCATACCCGTAGCCGTGGATGTCCTTGCCGAGGTGGCCGGCCCGGTAGGCCTCCTGCACAGCGCGCTGAAGACGTCGTACGACGTGGAGGACCTCGCCGCGGACGTAGATGAAGGCCTGGTTCGCCCGGATCGCATAGCTGCTGATGATGACGCCCTCGACGAGCGTGTGGGGGCTGGCCATCATCAGCGGGACGTCCTTGCAGGTGCCCGGCTCCGACTCGTCGGCGTTGACCACGAGGTACTTCGGGTTCGGGTTGTCCTGCGGGATGAAGCTCCACTTCATTCCGGTCGGGAAGCCGGCGCCACCTCGGCCGCGCAGGCCGGAGTCCTTGACGGCGGTGATCACGTCGTCGGGCCGCATCGCGAGCGCCTTCTTCAGCGCGCCGTAGCCGCCACGCTCCTCGTACGCCGCGAGCGTCCAGGCCCGGTCCTGGTCCCAGTTGTCGGTGAGGACCGGGGTCAGAGTGTCAGCCACGAAGTGCCCCTTCACGGTTGTTGAGGAGGGAGCGCCAGCGAGCGTTGGTTCCTGAGGAGGTCGCGCAGCGACCGTCTCGAAGGGCTCGAAACACCGGGCTCATCAGCCCTCCTCCTGCTTCGTCTCGGACTCGGCGCGTCCGGTGTCGGCCTGCTCGACGGCCTCCACCTTGGTGTCGGCCGTGCTGCCGGTGCGCCCGTTGGCGTCGTCATCCGGCGCGGTCCACTCGTTCTCGCGCGCGATCTCCAGAGCCCACCAGGGACGCCCGGCCGGCGGTGGGGCCCTCGTCGGCGAGATCGTCGGTGAAGCCGGCCAGGACCCGCTCGGCCTCGCGCCAGGTGACGATCCGGGGACCACGGGTGGAGTGGACCTCGACACCCTCGCGCAGGTCGTCGACCAGCTCCGTGGCCGACTGCGGGGTCATGTTGTCCATGAACTCCCAGTTCACCATCATCACCGGCGCGTAGTCGCAGGCCGCGTTGCACTCGAGGTGCTCGAGGGTGATCTTGCCGTCGTCGGTGGTCTCGTCGTTGCCGACGTCGAGGTACTCCTTGAGCCGCTCGAAGATCACGTCGCCACCCATCACCGCGCACAGCGTGTTGGTGCAGACGCCGACGTGGTAGTCGCCGACCGGGCGCCGCTTGTACATCGTGTAGAACGTCGCGACCCCGCTCACCTCGGCGGCGGTGATGTCGAGGATGTCGGCACACGCCTCGATGCCCTCGGGGGTGATCCGGCCCTGGGTGGACTGCACGAGGTGCAGCATCGGGAGCAGGCCCGAGCGTGCCTGCGGGTAGCGCGCCCCGATCTCGCGGAGCTCGGCGTACGTCGCGTCGCTGAGCCCGCCTGCTTCGTCGGTCGAGACCTGCGTCATCTGTCGACGCCTCCCATCACCGGGTCGATGCTGGCGATCGCGACGATCACGTCGGCGACCATGCCGCCCTCGGCCATCACGCTCGTTGCCTGCAGGTTGGTGAACGACGGGTCGCGGAAGTGCGCGCGGAACGGGCGCGTGCCGCCGTCGGAGACGATGTGGGCGCCGAGCTCACCGCGCGGCGACTCGATCGGGACGTAGACCTGGCCGGCCGGCACCCGGAAGCCCTCGGTCACCAGCTTGAAGTGGTGGATCAGGGCCTCCATCGACTCGCCCATGATGTGGCGGATGTGGTCGAGGCTGTTGCCCATGCCGTCGCTGCCGACCGCGAGCTGGCTGGGCCAGGCGATCTTCTTGTCCGCGACCATCACCGGCGCCGCCTCGAGCTTGGCCAGCCGGTCGGCGGCCTGCTCGACGATCCGCAGCGACTCCCACATCTCGGCGAGGCGGACCCGGAAGCGGCCGTAGGAGTCGGCGGTGTCCCAGGTCTGGACGTCGAAGTCGTAGGTCTCGTAGCCGCAGTAGGGCTGGGTCTTGCGGAGGTCCCACGGGTAGCCGGTGGAGCGCAGCACCGGGCCGGTCATGCCCAGTGCCAGGCAGCCGGCGAGGTCGAGGTGACCGACGTTCTCCAGGCGGCCCTTGAAGATCGGGTTGGCGTTGCAGAGGTCGGCGTACTCGGGAAGCCGCTTCTTCATCAGGGCGATGAAGCCGCGGATCTCGTCGAGGGCGCCCGGCGGAAGGTCCTGGGCGACGCCGCCGGGGCGGATGAAGGCGTGGTTCATCCGGAGCCCGGTGATCAGCTCGAACAGGTCGAGCACGAGCTCGCGCTCGCGGAACCCGATCGTCATCACGGTGAGGGCGCCGATCTCCATGCCGCCGGTCGCGATGCAGACCAGGTGGGAGGAGATCCGGTTCAGCTCCATGAGCAGGACCCGCATCACCGAGGCCTTCTCGGGGATGTCGTCCTCGATGCCGAGCAGCTTCTCGACGCCCAGCACGTAGGTCATCTCGTTGTAGAACGGCGAGAGGTAGTCCATCCGGGTGCAGAACGTGACGCCCTGGACCCAGGAGCGGTACTCCATGTTCTTCTCGATGCCGGTGTGGAGGTAGCCGATGCCGCAGCGGGCCTCGGTCACCGTCTCGCCCTCGAGCTCGAGGATCAGCCGGAGCACGCCGTGGGTCGACGGGTGCTGGGGACCCATGTTGACCACGATGCGTTCCTCGACGTCGTCGAGGCCCTGGGCGATGGAGTCCCAGTCCTGGCCGGTGACGGTGAAGACCTTGCCCTCGGCGGTGTCGGCGGAGCCGGCGTACAGATCGTCGGTTGTCGTCATCAGCTGTACGACCTCCTCTCGTCCGGCGGCGGGATCGTGCCGCCCTTGTACTCGACCGGGATGCCGCCGAGTGGGTAGTCCTTGCGCTGCGGGTGGCCCGGCCAGTCGTCGGGCATCAGGATCCGGGTGAGCGAGGGATGGCCGTCGAAGACGATCCCGAACATGTCGAAGGTCTCGCGCTCGTGCCAGTCGTTGGTGGGGTAGATGCTCACCAGGCTGGGGATGTGAGGGTCGGCGTCGGGGACGCTGACCTCGAGCCGCACCCGGCGGTTGTGGGTCATCGACAGCAGGTGGTAGACGGCGTGCAGCTCGCGGCCGGTGTCCGCGGGGTAGTGGACTCCGCTGACTCCCGAGCAGAGCTCGAAGCGGAGGGCCTCGTCGTCGCGCAGCATCTGGGCGACGAACGGCAGGTCCTCGCGGCGGACGTGGAAGGTGATCTCGCCGCGGTCGACCACGACGCGCTCGATCGCCGCGTCGAGGTCGGTCTGGCCCAGCCGGGCCTCGAGGGCGTCGGCCACCTCGTCGTACCAACCGCCGTAGGGGCGCTGGCTCGCGCCGGGGAAGATGGTCGGCTTGACCAGTCCGCCGTACCCGCTGGTGTCACCGCTGCCGGAGACGCCGAACATGCCCTGGCGGACACCCATCGTCTCGACCTCGCCCGCCTGCGCCGGCACGTTGCCGTCGGTCGCGGGGTCCTGGGTGTTCTCGCTCACCTCATGAGGCCTTTCATCTGCGAGGTGGGCAGCGCCTTGAGGGCGTCGGTCTCGTTCTCGACGATCTCGCGGCGCGCGTTGGCGCCGAGCTTCTTGTTCTGCACCTGGTCGTGGAGCTTGAGGATCGCGTCGATCAGCATCTCCGGACGCGGCGGGCAGCCGGGGAGGTACATGTCGACGGGTACGACGTGGTCGACGCCCTGCACGATCGCGTAGTTGTTGAACATGCCGCCGCTGCTGGCGCACACACCCATCGCGAGCACCCACCTGGGCTCGGGCATCTGGTCGTAGATCTGGCGCAGCACCGGCGCCATCTTCTGGCTGACCCGGCCGGCCACGATCATCAGGTCGGCCTGGCGCGGGCTGGCACGGAAGACCTCCATGCCGAACCGGCCGAGGTCGTACTTGGGGCCGCCCGTGGTCATCATCTCGATGGCGCAGCAGGCCAGCCCGAACGTCGCGGGCCAGAAGCTGGCCTTGCGCATGTAGCCGGCGACGCCCTCGACGGTCGTCAGCAGGACGCCGCTCGGAAGCTTCTCTTCAAGACCCATGGATCACTCAGTCCCAATCCAGTCCGCCGCGGCGCCAGACGTAGGCGTAGGCGACGAACACGGTGGCGATGAACAGCACCATCTCGATCAGGCCGAACCCACGGAGCGCGTCGAAGTGCACGGCCCAGGGGTACAGGAAGACGATCTCGATGTCGAAGACGATGAACATCATCGCGGTGATGAAGTACTTCACCGGGAAGCGGCCGCCGCCGACGGGCTGGGGCGTGGGCTCGATACCGCACTCGTAGGAGTCGAGCTTGGCGCGGTTGTAGCGCCGCGGGCCGATGCCGGACGACATGATCACCGAGATGATCGCGAAAGCCGCGGCGATCGCCGCCAGCACGAGGACCGGCGTGTAGAGCTGCATCCAGGCCTTCCCTTCCCTGCTCGCTGGTGGCACCGAGCGTGACCTGCGTCACGAACTTTGTGACTTTGTGAACGACTTCACGAACCAGCGCGGTCAGTCTAGGACTCCACCACGAGGTCCGGCACCCCCGGGTCCGGGGGTCGGCTCAGGCGCTCGCGCGGTGCAGGGTGACGATGCCGCCGGAGAGGTTGTGCCACTCCGGGCGCTGCCAGCCGGCGGCCCCGATCAGGTCGGCCAGAGCGGCCTGGTCGGGCCAGGCCCGGATCGACTCGGCGAGGTAGACGTAGGCGTCGGGGCTGGAGCTGACGGCGCGGGCGATCGGCGGGAGCGCCTTCATGAGGTACTCGACGTACACGGTGCGGAACGGCGCCCAGGTGGGGTGGCTGAACTCGCAGACCACCAGGCGCCCGCCGGGCCGGGTGACCCGCAGCATCTCCCGCAGTCCGGCCTCGGGGTCGACGATGTTGCGGAGCCCGAAGGAGATCGTGACGGCGTCGAAGGTGTCGTCGGCGAAAGGCAGCCGGGTGCCGTCGCCGGCGGTGAACGGCAGGTGGGGCAGGTGCTCCTTGCCGACCTGGAGCATCCCGAGCGAGAAGTCGCACGGCACCACCTCGGCGCCGGCGTCGGCGAACGGCTGGCTGGATGTGCCGGTGCCGGCCGCGAGGTCGAGCACGCGCTCACCGGGCAGCGGCGCCACCGCGCGGATCACCTCGCTGCGCCAGCGCCGGTCCTGACCGAGCGAGAGGACGTCGTTGGTGACGTCGTAGCGCCGGGCGACGGCGTCGAACATCCGCCGTACGTCGGTCGGCTGCTTGTCGAGATCTGCACGGGCCACGCCCCGAGCGTAGGGCGCGCCCCTGTACGCCGGCTGTGCAGGCCCGGTGGAACGAGTACACCCGCGGCACGGCAACCAAATCCCGTGATTTCGCGTCTCTTGGATCGAGACTGGGGCGTCCTCACCACGCCCCGGATCCCGCACCAGCAGGACGCGGGCGTGGCTTCCCCGGAGGAGAACAATGAGAGTCGTCAAGGCACTGCTGACGGTCGTGCTCGTGCTGGGCCTCGGCGCCGGTACGGCGTACGGCGCGGGCATGGTGATGCAACGCCACGACCAGCGCACCGTCGCCGGGTCCGACCACCCGCTCGACGCTCCCACCTCCGACCCCGCGTCACCGACCGGCAGCCCGTCACCCGCCGACAGCCCGGCACCCACGCCATCTGACGAACCGGCCACCAGCGACCCGCAGCCGGACCCCAAGGTCACGAAGGTTCCCCAGCCCAAGCCGTTGCAGCCCGGCCCGCCCCTCTACGGCGCGGGCGACAGCGGCTCCGACGTACGCGCTCTGCAGGCTCGGCTCAAGCAGATCGCGTGGTACTCCGGCGACGTCACCGGCAGCTATGACGGCGCGACCGTCACGGCGGTCAGAGGCTTCCAGGCCAAGCGCGTCATCCCGGTGACCGGCGCGGTCGACCGGCGGACCCTCGACCGCCTCGACGCGATGACCACCACACCCACGCACGACGAGCTGCTCAACATCCAGCCGTCGCCCGGCAAGCTCGACCCGCGCTGCCAGACCGGCCGGGTGCTGTGCATCGACAAGACCAGCCGCACCTTGCGGTGGGTCGTCGACGGGCACGTGGTCCGGCTGCTCGACGCACGCTTCGGCTCGACGCTCAACGACACCCCGACCCGCGAGGGCCTGTTCCACGTCTACCTGATGGACGCCGACCACGTGTCCCACCTCTACGGCTCGTCGATGCCCTACGCGATGTTCTTCTCCGGTGGCCAGGCCGTGCACTACTCCTCGGACTTCGCCGCCGTCGGCTACGAGGGCGCCTCGCACGGGTGCGTGAACATCCGCGACCTCGACGGCGTCAGGTGGCTCTTCTCCCAGGTCCACGTCGGCGACAAGGTGGTCGTCTACTGGTCGTGACGTCGGCGACAGTGCAGGCCGTGGAGTCGGGTTCGCGCGAAGGCGCCCGGTACGCTTCCCGACTGTGACGAGCAGCCTGACGGTCCGCACGACCGAGCTCCCCGTCGGTGGCCCGCTGCTCGATCTGGTGCCTCCTGACGCCGACCCCGTGAGCTGGATCCGCCGCGACGAGGGCCTGGTCGGCTGGGGTGTCGCCGCCCAGATCCGCACCCGCGGGCTCACCCGCTTCTCCGACGCGGACAAGTGGTGGACCGAGCTGTGCTCGCGTGCCGAGGTCCACGACGAGGTCAGCGAACCCGGCAGCGGCTTGGTCTGCTTCGGCACGTTCGGTTTCGCCGACGAGCCGGGCGACTCGGTGCTGACGGTCCCGCGGGTCGTGATCGGCCGGCGAGCCGGCCGCACCTGGCTCACCCTGGTCGGCTCCGGGGACGATGGCGCGACGTACGACGGGCCGGCCGCGGCACCCTCGGCCCCACGAGGTGTGGTCTTCGCCGACGGCGCGCTCGACAGCGAGCGCTGGATGGCGGTGGTGGCCGACGCCGTACGCCGGATCGCGGCGGGCGACCTCGAGAAGGTGGTCCTGGCGCGCGACCTGATCGCGACCGCCGACGCACCCATCGACGTCCGGTGGCCGCTGGGCCGTCTGGCCGCGACGTACCCGATGTGCTGGACCTTCCACGTGGACGGGATGTTCGGAGCGACCCCGGAGATGCTGGTACGGCGGGAGCGCGGCCTGGTCACCTCCCGCGTCCTGGCCGGCACCATCCGACGTACCGGCGCCGACGAGCGCGACCTCGCTCTGGCTGCCACGCTGGCGCGGTCGAGCAAGGACCTCGAGGAGCACGAGTACGCCGTGCGCTCGGTCGCCGATGCGCTCGAGCCGCACTGCTCGTCGATGAACGTGCCCGAGGCGCCGTTCGTGCTGCACCTGCCGAACGTCATGCACCTGGCCACCGACGTGGCCGGGGTCGTGCACGACGCCGGCACCGTGTCGTCGCTGCACCTCGCCGCCTCCTTGCATCCGTCGGCGGCCGTGGGCGGCACCCCGACCGTCGAGGCGGTGCGGCTGATCTCCGAGATCGAGGGCATGGACCGCGGGCGGTACGCCGGACCGGTGGGCTGGATGGACACCACCGGCGACGGCGAGTGGGGCATCGCCCTGCGCTCGGCCGAGGTCGCCGGCGACACGGTGCGGCTGTTCGCGGGCTGCGGCATCGTCGCCGACTCCGACCCTGAGGCGGAGCTGGCCGAGGCCCAGGCGAAGTTCGTCCCGGTGCGCGACTCGCTGGCGGCGGGCTGACTCAGGTCAGGTCGGCGCCGTCGGCGAGACGGGTGTAGCTCTGCGTCTCGGGCAGGAGCAGGCCGTACTGGCCGTCGACGATCCGGAGCCCGGCCTCGGAGTAGATCCGATCGTGGATCGCGAAGTTGCGCGGAGCGGCGACGGCGCGGGCGAAGTCGATCCCCTCGGCCGCCCGCATCCACGGCGCACACACCGGGACGCACAGCACGTCGACCGGCTGTTCGGGAAGCGTGAGCGCGTCGCCGGGGTGGAAGACCGTGGTGTCGCCGAGGGTGAACAGGTAGCCGGAGTTGTAGAAGCGGGGCAGGTCGGGGTGGATCACGGCGTGCAGCTCGCCGACCGCCACCGCGGGGATACCGGGGTCGAACTCCTCCCCTGGACTGATCACGGTGATCCGCTCGGCGACGGCAGGTGCGTCCTCGCGGATCCTCGCGGCGACCGCGTCGATGGTGAACACCGGGGCGTCGGTGCGGGCGAGGTGGTCGGGCAGGTAGTGGTCGGGATGCTCGTGGGTGATCACCACCGCATCGGCCCCGTCGACCGCCTCGGGATCGGTGAACATCCCGGGGTCGACCACGACCACCTTGTCGTCGTACTCCAACCGGACGCAGGCATGCCCGAACTTCGTGATCCGCATGGTGCTCAGCCTAGACACCCTCGTTGAGTTGGCCCTCCGGGTTCGGTTTCGCACCCGGAGGGCCAACTCAACGGACCACTAGGGCCAATTCAACGAGCCCGGAGGCCCCACTCAACGGCGCATCAGGCGGTGAGGTGGTGGACGTAGCACCAGCGCCAGGTCTCGGTGGGTTCGGCGGACTGCATGACCGGGTGGGTGGTGTCGTGGAAGTGGGCGGTGGCGTGGCGGCCGGGAGAGGAGTCGCAGCAGCCGACGTTGCCGCAGGTGAGGCACTGGCGCAGGGCCACCCAGGTCGTGCCGTCGCTCAGGCACTCGGCGCACTCGGGGTCGGAAGCGGTCTCGACCGCGGGGGTGTCGGCGAGGTGGTCGCAGGTGTCGCCGGTACGACGTACCGCCGTCACGTTGCGGATCTCCTCGCGGCTCTGCTGGCTGATGTCGAGCATCGACTCCTCGACGTCGAGGGTGGCGAGCACATCGCTGATCACCTCGCTGGCGACCCTGCCGGAGCTCCGGATCTCCAGCACCCGGCCGCGCTCGGCGTCGATCATCTCCAGCCGGACCCGCGAGTACAGGTCGCTCGGGCTCTCCTGGTCGGCAGTGGTGCCGAGCCGTTCCCACGCGGCGAAGTTGCGCTGCTCGATCCGCTGCGTGATCAGGTCGACGATCTCGTGCGGGTCCTCGACCTCCAGGTCGTGCAGGCGCTTGAAGCCGGCCTTCGACGCCTGCTGCAGGACGGTGGCTCGCGCCAGGGCGTCCTCGAGGGGGTCGGGCGACGGGACGTCGAGGCGACGGGCGAACCACGGCAGCGTCAGCCCCTGGATGAACAGCGTGCCGGCCACCACGGTGAAAGCGATGAGCAGCAGCACCTCGCGGTCGGGAGTGTCCGCCGGGATGAGGAACGCCGCCGCGAGCGTCACGACGCCACGCATCCCCGCCCAGCCGAGCAGGAACGTGAACGCGGCGGGCGGCTTGCCACCGAGGTCCGGGTCGTGCCCGGGCCGGATCAGCAGGTACCGCACCGGGAAGACCCAGGCCAGCCGCAGCACGATCACGGCGACCAGGGTGGCGCCGCAGACCAGTGCGATCCGGCTCGGCGCGACCGAGCTGTCACTGACGTCACGGAGGATCCAGTCGGCCTGGAGGCCGATCAGCATGAAGACGGTGTTCTCGAGGAAGAAGGCGATGGTGCGCCAGTTCATCCGCTCGGCGATCCGCGACTGCGCGGTCTGCAGGATCGGTGCCTTGTGCCCGAGCAGCAGGCCGGCGACCACGACGCTGACCACGCCCGAGGAGTGCAGCTCCTCGGAGACGATGAACGTCGCGAACGGTACGACGAAAGAGATCGCGACGTCGAGGACCGGATCGGTCACGCGCTTGCGCACCTTCGCCACCACGAGGAACGCCACGAAGCCGATCAGGGCGCCGCCCACCGACGCCACCAGGAAGTCGAAGCCGACCCGTCCCAGCGCGACGGAGCCGGCGCCCGCCGCGATCGCGGTGCGAAGGGCGACCAGGGCGGTGGCGTCGTTGAAGAGCGACTCGCCCTCGAGGATCGTCACGATTCGTCGAGGCAGGCCGATCCGCCGGCCGATCGAGGTCGCGGCCACGGCGTCGGGTGGCGCCACGACCGCGCCGATCGCGAGTGCGGCCCACCAGTCGAGGTCCGGCAGCAGCGTGTGCACCAGCCAGCCGACCCCGAACGTCGTGAAGATCACCAGGCCCACGCTGAGCAGGAGGATGGAGCGCCGGTTGGCGTTGAAGTCGACGAGGGAGGACCCGATCGCAGCCGAGTACAGCAGCGGCGGCAGCAACCCCAGGAGTACGACGTCCGCGGACAGGTGGACGGTCGGCACACCCGGCACGTACGACGCGATCACGCCGACGACGATCAGCCCGAGGGGCGCCGGAAAGCCGACGCGCTCGGCGAGCGTCGTACCGGCGAGGACGATGACCGCCAACGCGACCAGCAGGAAGGCGATCTCCACCCGCCCATTGTGTCGGGTAGGCGGTCAGAGGCGCTGCGTCATCCGCCCTGGGTCATTCGGTCTGGGCCACCCAGCGCATCGGGTCGCCCCAGCCCAGCTCCTCGATCCCGTGCCTTGCCAGAGCCATCACCACGAGGGTGCGCCGGTACGCCGCGAAGGTCAGCACGTGGGCGACCATGCCGCCGTAGGTGAACACCTCGGGCTGGTCGCACAACGCGTCGACGAAGGTGTCGTCGAGGCGCCCCTGGTCGCAGACCTCGCGGACATGCGCGAGGTAGCGCGGCCCCTCGATGTCGAGCCGCCGCCGCATCGACGCGACCGACTCGTGGTCCTCCACGCTCCAGTCGTAGTCGCGGCTTGCCATCGCGGCGTTCCACATCCCCATCTGGCCGACCAGCCGGCTCAGCAGCGAGCGCAGTGTCTGCTCGTCGTCGTCGACCTCGACCAGCACCGGCTCGTCCAGCTGCTCGGCCGTGAGGCGTACGGCGAGCCGTACCATCTCGCCGGTCAGCCACACATGGTGCTCGACCATCTTCTCCACGAGGTCCGGCCCCCTCACCGTGTCGCGCGACGGCAGCCGGATGCTGCCCGGCGGTACGAAGTGGACCGCCAGCGGCTCGCCGATCTGGATGTGCCCGGGCTTCTTGCGCCACTCCCGCGGCGGTACGTCGTACGCCTTGGTGAACGCGCGGGTGAACGCCTCGTGCGAGGAGTACCCGGCCTCGACCGCGATGTCGATGAGCGGCGCCTTCGTGGTGATCATCCGGTACGCCGCGCGCTCGAGCAGGATGCGGCGGCGCAGTGCCTGCGGCGGTTCGCCCCCGACGGACTTGATGATCCGGTCGAAGTGGAAGCGCGAGAAGTGGTGGCGAGCGGCCCAGTCCTCGCCGCTGGTGTCGTGGTCGTCGAGCGCATCGGCCAGGCCGTCCACGAACTCGGCGAAGGTGTCGGCCGCGATCGTCATGGCATCATCGTGCCCCCGACCGGCTGGCGCCGTCTTGATCCGGGTTGCTCAGGCTTCGTGGCCGAGCGCGCGGATCCGCTCGTCGAGGTCGCGCCGGTTGTCGCGTCGTACGACGGCCTCGATCACCTCGATCCCGCCGTTCGGACTGGCGAGAGCCTGCTCGAGCTCCGGGCGCGAGGTGACCCTCAGGTGGGGAGTGCGGGTGGCGGCGCAGAGGCTCGCCAGGTCGACGCCGTGCGGAGTGCCGAAGAGCCGGTCGTAGCGGTCTGCGTACTGCGGCGCGCCCTGCTCCAGCATCGCGAAGATCGAGCCGCCGTCGTCGTTCACCACCACGATCGTGAGGTCGGGCTCGGGCTCGTGGGCGCCGCGGACCAGGCCGTTGCTGTCGTGCAAGAAAGTCACGTCGCCGACGAGGGCCAGGCTGCGGTCGGAGGTGCGGCCGAGCGCAGCACCGATGGCCGTGGAGACGACGCCGTCGATACCGGACAGGCCACGGTTGGCGATCACCTTGCGACGCTCACCGACCGGGTAGCGGGGCACCATCAGGTCGAGGTCGCGGATCGGGCTCGAGGCGCCGACGACGAGCAGGCTGTCGGGCGGGAGGGCCCGCGCGACCGCTCCCGCTACGTCGTACGGCGTGAGGTCGGGCTCGGCGGCGAGCAGCGCGTCGAGGTCGCGAGCGACCCGGGCGTCGGCATCGCGCCAGCGGTCGAACCAGTCCGTGGTGTCGGGTTGCGCTGCCTCGACCCGGACGAACGTGCCCACCACGTCGTACGGCCGTTGTAAGCCGAGGCCGGCGGTCTCGGCGGACCAGACCTCGACGTCGTCACGGGCCAGCAGCCGCGAGACCGGGCGGGACAGAGTCGGGTGGCCGAAGACGACGACCCGCTCGATCTCCTCGCCGAGCGCCCCGCCGAGGAGCAGTCGGTAGCACCGGATCGCGTGGTCGCCGGTCCGCGAGCCGCTGGACGGCTCGGCCAGCAACGGCCAGCCGGCCGTCTCGGCCAGGCCGCGGGCGGGAGGTCCGGCGTCGTCGCCGGCCACCACCACCGTGCGCGGGCCGACCGGGAGCGTGGTCGTCGTACCGGCCGGGCCGCGCCACCAACCGCGCTCCCTCGGCGCGGGCTCCGGCGGCACCACGTCCACCTGCCATCGGTCCTCCGGCACCAGCGGGTCGTCGAGCCGCACGTTGAGATGGAGGGGTAGTCCGTGACGAAACGGTCGGCCGGACGCGGAATCCACGACCGTTCTGTCAGGGACTACCCCGTCTGACGAAGAGATGTCCACGGTGGGGATGAGGGGGCCGAAGATGTTGATCTGGTCGGTGGTCTGGTTGGCGTCGGTGCCGGCGAGGCGCGAGGGGCGGTCGGCGGTGACGGCGACGAGGGGTACGCCGGCGTGGGCGGCCTCGAGCAGCGCCGGGTGGAGGTTGGCGACGGCCGTGCCGCTCGTGCAGATCACTGCGGCCGGCGAGCCGACCTTGGTCAGGCCGAGAGCGAGGAAGCCCGCCGACCGCTCGTCGAGCCGGGTGTGCAGCCGGACCAGCCCCGCGTCGGCTGCGTCGTACGCCGCGAAGGCCAGCGGTGCGTTGCGCGAGCCCGGTGCCAGCACGATCTCGCGGATCCCCTGCTCGATCAGGCGGCCGATGACGGCCCGGCCGAGCTCGGTGGACGACGTCACGGGTGGCCACCCTTCCGCACGGCGCGCACCGCCGCCAACCGCTCCTCCCACCACGCCACGCGTTCGGGGGACGCGGCACATGCGTCCGCAAGGGCCGGTACGACGAGTGGCAGCGAGACCGGCAGCATCCCGTCGACCGGGACCAGCTCGGGGAACGCGACGTCGCCGGTAAGCAGCGACCGGGTCGCCAGCCCGCAGGCGTGGTCGAGCCGGGGCAGGGCGGCCGCCAGCGCCACGCCGGCGGCCAGCCCGAGCGAGGTCTCCAGGGCCGACGAGACGACGACGGGCATCCCGATCTCCTCCGCGATCCGCAGGCAGGCGTGCACGCCGCCGAGGGGCTGCACCTTGAGGATCGCGATGTCGGCCGCCTCCAGGTCGCGCACCCGGTAGGGGTCGGCCGCGCGCCGGATCGACTCGTCGGCGGCGAGGGGGACGGCGACGCGGCGCCGTACCAGCGCGAGGTCCTCGACCGACGCGCACGGCTGCTCGACGTACTCCAACCCGCCGGCGGCACGGTCCAGCTCGCCGATGGCGAACACCGCCTCGTCCACCGACCAGGCCGCGTTGGCGTCGACGCGGAGGTGGCCCGACGGACCGAGCGCGTCGCGCACCGCCTCGACCCGGGCCAGGTCGTCGACGAGCGTCGACCCCGGGTCCGCCACCTTGACCTTGGCGGTCGCACAGCCCGACGCGACGACCAGCGCGTGCGCCGCTGCGGGCGACACCACGGGCACCGTTGCGTTCACGGGTACGGCGTCACGCACCACCAGCGGCCAGTCGCCGGCGGCAGCCTCCTCGGCGCAGCGCAGCCACGGCTCGGCCTCCTCGGGCGGGTACTCCACGAAGGGGCTCCACTCGCCCCAGCCGCGCTCACCCTCCAGCAGCGCGCCCTCGCGCACGGTGATCCCGCGGAAGCGGGTCGTCATCGGGATCGCAAAGACCCTCATCAGCGGGCCGCCAGGTCGCGTACGGCGAGGCGGTCGACCTTGCCGTTGGTCAGCATCGGCAGTGCCGGTACGACGACGAGCTCGCGCGGTGCCCAGGCCCGCGGGTGTCGTGCGGCCACCCAGGCCCGGGCGTCCTCGAGGGTGAGGGTCTCGACAGGCTCGACCGACGACGTGGCCGGCTCGACCGACGAGTCCAGCGACAGCACTGCGACCACGCGGTTGCCCCACTCGGGGTCGGGGACGCCGACCACCTCGGCGGCGGAGACGGCGGGGTGCTCGCGGAGCCGGGCGGCGACAGCAGCCGCGGGCACGTTCACCCCGCCGCTGACCACCATGTCGTCGACCCGGCCGAGCACGCTGAGCCGGCCGTCCTCGTCGAGCCGCCCCGCGTCGGAGGTGAGGAACCAGCCGTCCACGAGCGCCGCGCGGGTGGCGGTGTCGTCGTCGAGGTAGCCGGAGAACAGGGTCGGGCCCGCCAGGCGGATGCGGCCGTCGGCCGCGAGGGCCAGGCCGACCCCGTCGAGCGGAAGGCCGTCGTACACGCAGCCGCCGCAGGTCTCGGCCGAGCCGTACGTCGCGACGACGCGCACCCCGGCCTCGGCCGCTCGCGCCCGGAGCGCCGGGTCGACCGGTCCACCGCCGACGAGCACCGTGTGGAGGCGCGCCAGGGCCGCGGCCTCGGCCGGTGCGGACAGCCAGCGGTGCAGCTGTGTCGGCACCACCGACAGGAAGCCACCGGGCCGGGCCACGTCCGCGAGAGCGTGGTGGCCGAGCACCAACGGCCGGTGACCAGCGACCAGCGACCGGACCACGACGTTGAAGCCTGCGACGTAGGACGGCGGCAGCGCGAGCACCCACGGCCCGCTGCCTCCGATCCGGGCGGCCGAGGCCGCCGCCGACGCGAGCACCGCGTCGCGGCCGAGGACGACCTGCTTCGGAGCACCCGACGAGCCCGAGGTCGCAAGCACGACCGGGTCGGGGTCGGCCGCGGAGAGCCATGCCTCCACCGCGACGACGTCTCGCTCCGCGTCTCCGCTCGGCCGCAGGTAGCTCACGCACGCACGCTAGCCGGGCACCCGTCGCGCGGGCGGTGCGGGCGGGCCTGCTTGAATCCGCACCATGGCTTCCCCAGGCGAGTGGCTCGCCGGCGCCCGGCCGCGCACCCTTCCGGCCGCGGTCTCGCCGGTCCTCGCCGGCACCGCGGTCGCGCTGTACGACGACGGCGAGGTGTGGTGGAAGGCCTTGCTGGCGCTGGTGGTCAGCCTCGCCCTGCAGGTCGGCGTCAACTACGCCAACGACTACTCCGACGGGATCCGCGGCACCGACGCCGACCGGGTCGGGCCGATGCGGCTCGTCGGGTCCGGAACGGCCACACCGGGCGCGGTGAAACGCGCGGCGTTCGCGGCGTTCGGGGTCGCCGCCGTGGCCGGTCTGGTCCTTGCGGCGACCACCGCGTGGTGGCTGGTCCTGGTCGGCGCGGTGTGCGTCGTGGCCGCCTGGTTCTACACCGGCGGCACCCGGCCCTATGGCTACCTCGGGCTGGGCGAGGTGATGGTCTTCGTCTTCTTCGGCCTGGTGGCCGTGACCGGCACGGCGTACGTCCAGACCGAGACCTGGCAGGTCTCCGCGCTGTACGCCGCCATCGGCATCGGCGCGCTCGCCTGCGCGATTCTCGTCGCCAACAACCTGCGTGACATCCCCACCGACCGGCTCTCCGGCAAGATGACGCTCGCCGTACGTCTCGGTGACGACCGCACCCGCGGCCTCTACGTCCTGCTGCTCGGGCTGGCCGCCGTGGCCCTCGTCGGCGTGGCCCTCGCCACCTCCTGGTGGGCACTGCTCGCCCTGGCGTACGTCGGGCCGGGCGCGCGCGCCGTACGCGTCGTGCTGTCCAAGGCCGCCGGTCCCGGCCTGATCCCGGTGCTCCAGCTCACCGGCGTCTCCGAGCTGCTCTACGGGCTCGGCCTCCTGGTCGGGCTGGCGATCGCACGCTGACCCGCGACGTAGGCTGAAGCCATGTTCTGGATCATCCTGCTGGTCGTCGTGGTCGCCGGGTTCACCGCGTGGAAGCTACGCGCGCCACTGCTCGCCAAGATCCTCGGCCAGGACCGCTCCCGCATCGACCGCCAGATCAACCGTAAACGCTGACACCCTGGCGACAACCGTCGGTCGAGCTTGTCGAGACCATGGTTGCTGTCCTAGGCACCGTCACCGGGTTTCGACTCGCCTGACACGGCTTCGCAAGCTCAGCCGTGGGCTCGCTCAACCTTCCTTCGCGACGCCGCGCGCTCGTCCCTCGCGCGCGACTGCTCAGTCCACATCCTCTTTCGCCCGCATCTCTTCGAACTTCTCCGCGGCCCGGTGGGCCCGCTCGTCGACCTGGCGGGCGAAGGCGGTGCGCTGCGGGTTGAGCAGGAACAGTGAGGCGACGCCGCTGACCAGGAACGCGATCACGAGGACCCACATGATCGGGGCCGTGCCGGCGATCGCGAGCCAGATCCCGAAGACGACGGCGGCGGAGGCGACGAACAGCAAGATCCGCAGCGACGTGTACAACCAGAACGCCTTCACCCTTTCAGGGTAGTCAACGCCCGGAAGGACGCCCGAATCGTGGGTGTCTCGGCACAACGACCACCGGCGACCTACTCTTGTCGCGTGTGGAGGTTCGTGTTGCTACTCGTGATCGTGGCGGTGGGGTCCTACTACGCGGCCCGCTTCCTCCTGGAGGGGTGGCCGCGCCGGCGCCCCCACCAGCCCGAGGAGTACCGGCGACCGGTCGGTCCCGACGACGACGACGAGTTCCTCGCCCAGCTGTCGCGGCGGCCGAAGGGGCCCGAGGACCCCAGCTGAGACCAGCTGGTCAGCGGTCCTGCAGGCTGACGATCGCCGCGCCGTTGGCGTAGGAGTGCTGGCTCGTGGTCGAGAAGTAGTTGATCCCGATGAAGTTGAACCACAGGCTCGCCACACCCACGAGCGCCAGGATGGCCGCGTTGCGACCCTTCCAGCCGGCCGTCGAGCGGGCGTGCAGGTAGGCGGCGTACAGCACCCAGGTGATGAAGGCGCACACCTCCTTGGGGTCCCAGTTCCAGTACGACGACCAGGCCTGGTGGGCCCAGATCGGCCCACTGATCAGCACCGCAAACGTCCACACCGGGAAGCCGAACGCGGTGATCCGGTAGGAGACCCGGTCGAGCGTCGCCAGCGACGGCAGCCGGGCGATGTAGCCGCGGTCGGTGGCCGTGCCCCGCGACAACGAGCGCGACTTGACCAGGTAGAGCGCGGAGGTGATGCCGCCGAGGGTGAACGCCCCGGTGGCGATGATCGCCGACACCACGTGGATGACCAGCCAGTACGACAGCAGCGCCTCGGTCAGTGGGGAGACCGGGTCGTAGAGCCACAGCACCGCCACCATCAGCAGGACGACCTCGAGGGCGGTGACGATCGGGCCCATCCAGTCCAGGCCGTAGCGCTTGCGCAGCAGCAGGTAGCCCGCCACGACCACGAAGGCGCCGGTGATCGTGAACTCGTACATGTTGCCCCAGGGCACCCGGTTGGGGTCCGCGGCCATGCCGCGGCTCACCAGTCCCAGGAGGTGCGCACCGGCGGCGATGATCGTGAGCAGCAGCCCGAGCCGGCCGAACATCGCGATTCGGTAGCTCTTCGCCTCGTCGGTGGTATCGACCGGCTCGCCGGTGGTGTCGACAGGCTCGACCGACGACGTGGCCCCCGCGGGTACGGCGACCTTGGCCGCGCTGCTGACCGGCACGGTCCGCAGCGCACTCCACTCGACCAGGTGTGAGATCAGCGCCAGGAAGTAGACGATCCCGGCGGCCGCGATCGCCTGGTTGCTGAGGGTCTCCCATGCGGCGTCAGTCATGCCCCGTCATCCCCTGATCTTCTCGGTGGTACGTCGGTCGGGCTCCTGCGGCGTCTGGAGGGAGTCCACCACCGACGAGAGTACGACGGTGAGGTCACCGCCCCCCGACCGGTCCAGTGCGGCCACCTCGACCAACGTCGTACCGTCCTGGCGCCGGGCCCGCACCCAGACCCGTCGGGGCCGGATGAACAGCGAACCCAGCAGGCCGACCAGCGCCAGGCTCACCCCGAGCAGGGTCAGCCAGACGTCGGGGGTGCGGCTGATCTGCAGACGGGTCCAGTGCTTGACCCCGTGGAAGGTCACGGTGCTTCCGTTCGGCAGCTTCACCGTCTGCCCGGGCTGCAGGGAGATCCGGAAGACCTTCCCGTCCGCCTTCTTCAGCTGCTTCATGCCGGCCTTGTCCATGGCGTAGACCGACTGCGGCACCCCGCTGTCGAAGCCGAGGTCACCCTCGTAGGCCAGCAACGACAAGGTGGGGTTCCGGTCGTCGCCCATCACGTTGATCGGCTGTCCGTTGACCACGGCGTAGGTCGGGTAGAAGAGCCCCTCGAGCCCGATGTCCTGGCCGGCCCGGAGGCCCGGGGCCTTGATCACGCCGAACGACTCGAAGTTCGAGCTCTCGGGCAGGAAGATCTGCGGGCCGTCGTACAGCTTGTGTCCCTGCGGGTCGCGCACCGTGACGATCGGTGCGTAGCCGTGCCCGATCAGGAAGATCTGGGTGCCGCCGATGGTGAGCGGGTGGTTGACCCGGAGGTCGTAGCTCTTCTCGGCCGACCACGTCGACGGGTCGCCCTGGCAGGACTCGCGGTAGGTCAGCGGTGCCTGGAAGCCGCGGGCCATTCCCTGGCGCGGGCCGGAGTCGAGCCACTGCACCTTGAAGTCGTGGACGGTGAAGCAGAACGGCTCCATCTTCGAGGCCCGGAACAGGCCGCCGGGGGCGAAGTCGTCGTACTGGGTCAGCGAGTTCGAGAACCCGTTGCCGACCACGAGGATCACGCCGCCCTTGTAGCCGAACAGGCTGCCGATCCCGAAGCCGACCAGCACGAGAAGCACCGAGAGGTGGAAGAGCAGGTTCCCCGCCTCGCGGAGCTGACCGCGCTCGGCCGCGACCCAGCCGCCCTGTTCGTCGGTCGAGCCTGTCGGGTCGAGGGTCGAGCTCGTCGAGTCGAGGGTCGAGCTCGTCGAGACCCGGTGCCGGCGGGAGAGGGTGCGGGCTGCGCGCTGCAGGACGGCGTCGGGCTGCTCCTCGGTGGTGTAGGACGCGTGGTCCGGCAGCCGGGTCAGGTTGCGCGGGGCGGTGGGCGGGTCGGCCCGGTAGCCGCGCCAGTAGACGAACAGCCGCGGCACGATGCAGCCGACCAGCGAGACCATCAGCATCAGGTAGATCGCGCCGAACCACGGCGAGTGGTAGACCCCGAACAGCCCGAGCCGGTCGTAGATCGGGGTCAGGTGCGGGTGGGCCGCCTGCCAGTTCTGGGTCTTCAGCGCGTCGACCCCCGTCTGCGGGATCACCGAGCCGGGGATCGCGCCGAGGGCCAGCAGGAGCAGGAGCACCAGCGCCGTACGCATCGAGGTGAGCTGCCGCCAGGCCCACCGGACCAGCTCCCACGCGGTCAGCTCGCCGGGCCGCCGATGGTGGTCGCGGTCGCCGCTGGGCTGCCAGGTGCCGGTCTCCTCCGAGCCCTCCGGGGCCTTGGTGTCGGTCACAGCGCCCCCTGGTGAGCTCGCAGTTCGCGCGCTACGTCACGGCCGCAGGAAGCCTGCAGACCGTCGCGCGCTCTCGCTTCGCTCACAGCGACGCCTGTGAGTTCTCGACCAGGTGCACCTGGAGCCAGTTCACGGCGACGTCCCACCAGCCGGTGACCAGGGCGAGCCCGACCAGCACGAGCATCAGCCCGCCGAGCCGGGTCACCCACTGCTGGTGACGTCGTACAAAGGCGAACGCGCCGAGCGCCCGGCGGTAGGCGATGGCCGCGATGATGAACGGCAGCCCGAGGCCGATGCAGTAGACGCCGGCCAGCAGCGCGCCGCGACCGGCGGTCGCCTCGTTCAGAGACAGGTTGGTGATGGCGGCCAGGGTCGGGCCGATGCAGGGCGTCCAGCCCACGCCGAACAGAAAACCGAGCAGCGGTGCGGCCGCGAGGCCCACGGCAGGGACAGAGTGCGAGCGCCACTCACGCTGGGAGAAGGGGACCAGCCCGGCGAACGCCAGCCCCAGCAGGATGGTGAGGATGCCGAGCACCACCTCGAGCTGCTGGCGCCAGTCGACCAGCCAGGCGCCGACCGAGCCGGACACCCAGCCCAGCAGCACGTAGACCGCCGAGAAGCCGAGCACGAAGAGGATCGAGCCGGCCAGCATCCGGCCGCGGCGTGCGTGCTCGAGGTCGGCGCCGGACAGCCCGGTGGCGTAGGAGAGGTAGCCCGGCAGCAGCGGGATCACGCACGGGGAGAAGAAGGAGACGAGCCCGGCGATGAGGGCGACCGGGATCGCAAGCACCAGCGACCCGGAGGACGCCTGCTGCTGGAACCACTCAGCCACCCTGCGCCACCTGACGCACCATCTCGACCAGGGTGCGGGTCGACGGCACCGAGCCGTTGATCGCGGCGGCGGGGCGGCCCTGGGCGTCGAGCACCACCGTTGCGGGCACGGAGTTGGGCGTGATCACACCGGGGAAGGCGAGCAGCGCCTCGCCGCCCGGGGAGTAGAACGACGGCCAGCTGACGCCGTAGCGGGTCTGGAACGCCTTGGCCTGCGAGGTGCCCGGGTCACGGCTGTCGATGCCGACGACGTGCGCGGTGGAGCCGAGCTGCTTCGCGGCTGCCACGACGTACGGCGCCTCCTGGTGGCAGTCGGCGCACCAGGCGCCCCAGACCGTGACCACGGTCGGCTTGCCGCGCATCGCTGCCAGCGACAGCGGCCGGCCGTCGAGGTCCTTCCCGGTCAGGGTCACCGGGTCGCCCCGGTCGGCGACGGCGATCTGGCGGATCGCACCGTCGCCGCTGACGTAGCCCTTGTTGCCGGTGCCTTGCAGCGAGGTGCAACCGGTCGCGGTCAGCAGGAGTCCTGCGACCGCGACCAGGAGGTACCTCGTGCGCGTCATGGCCGGTGCGCCTCCGGGGCGTCGCCGGCCGAGAACGGTGCCTTGCGGTCGCGGACCGGGATCAGGTCGCCGGCCGGCTCGGAGTAGCTGATGGTGCGCAGCTCGTCGCCGTCGAACTCCAGCGAGGTGAGCGAGGCCAGCGTGCACTGGCGCTTGCGCGGGTCGTGCAGGAACGACCGCTTCTCCAGCGCCAGCCGGGTGATCCAGATCGGCAGCTGGTGGGAGACGATCACGGCCTCGTGGCCGCGGGCGGTGTCGTGCGCGTCGTACACGGCGGCCAGGACGCGGGCGGTGACCTCCTTGTAGGGCTCGCCCCACGACGGCTTCCACGGGTTCCACAGGTGGACCCACGTCGACGGCTTGCGCATGGCACCGTCGCCGGCACCGAACCGCTTGCCCTCGAAGACGTTGGCCGACTCGATCACCCGCGGGTCGATGAGCGGCGTGAGGCCGCGCGCCGCGGCGAGTGGGGCGGCCGTCTCCTGGGCGCGCTCCAGCGGGGAGGTGCGCAGGTGGACGATGTCGCGCTCGGCGATCGTGTCGGCGACGCGCTGGGCCATCTGCCGGCCGAGCTCGGAGAGGTGGTAGCCGTCGCGGCGTCCGTAGAGGACCCCCTCGGGGTTGTGCACCTCGCCGTGTCGCAGCAGGTGGACGACGGTCCTGTCAGCCATGGGTTCCTTCCGGGACGGTGGCCGCTGCCGCAGCGGCGGCACGGGCTGCTGGGGGAAGCGCGTCGAGCACCGACTGCACGGCACGCTCGTCGTGCGCGGCGGAGACGAACCAGGCCTCGTACGCCGACGGCGGCAGGTAGACGCCGCGGTCGAGCATCGCGTGGAAGAAGGCGGCGTACGCCGTGGTGTCCTGGCGCTGCGCGGCCTCGTAGTCGCGAACCGGGCCCTCGGTGAAGAAGACGGAGAACATGGTGCCGGCGGACTGCACGACATGGGGGACGCCGGCGTCGGACAGCGCCTTGGTCGCGGCGTCCTTGATCGTCGTACCGACGTCGGTGAGGTGGGTGTAGACATCGTCCGACGCCAGGCGCAGCGTGGCGAGTCCGGCGGTGGTCGCGATCGGGTTCCCCGACAGGGTGCCCGCCTGGTAGACCGGCCCCTCCGGCGACAGCATGTGCATCACGTCGGCCCGGCCGCCGAAGGCCGCGGCCGGGAAGCCGCCGCCCATCACCTTGCCGAAGGTCATCAGGTCAGGCGTCCAGCCCTCGGCCGCCCCGTCGAGGCCCCACTGCCCCTGCTTGGCGGCGCGGAACCCGGTCATCACCTCGTCGCTGACGAACAGCGCACCGTGGTCGGCACAGGTCTGCGCCAGGAACTGGTTGAAGCCGGGCTCGGGCGGAACGACGCCCATGTTGCCGGCGGCCGCCTCGGTGATCAGGCAGGCGATCCGGTCGCCCTCGGTCGCGAACAGGTCGGCCACCGCGTCGCGGTCGTTGTAGGGCAGCACCCGGGTCAGCGCGGTCGCGCTCTCGGGTACGCCGGGGGTGCCGGGCACGGCGAAGGTGGTGAGGCCGGAGCCGGCGGAGGCCAGGAGGGCGTCGACGTGGCCGTGGTAGCAGCCGGCGAACTTCACCACGACGTCGCGGCCGGTGAAGCCACGGGCCAGCCGGATCGCCGACATGGTGGCCTCGGTGCCGGAGGAGACGAAGCGGACCCGCTCGACCGGGGTCCGGCCGACGATCTCCTCGGCGAGCTCGACCTCGGCCTCGGTGGGCGCGCCGTACGACGTACCGCGGGTGAGCGCGTCGCGGACGGCCGCCATCACCTCGGGGTGGGCGTGGCCGAGCAGCATCGGGCCCCAGGAGCCGACCAGGTCGACGTACTCCTGCCCGTCGACGTCGGTGAGCCAGGCGCCAGCCGCGGACCTGATGAAGCGCGGGGTGCCGCCGACCGCGTGGAAGGCACGCACCGGCGAGTTCACGCCGCCGGGCGTGACCGCGCACGCGCGCGCGAAGAGCGCCTCGGACCGGTCGGGAGTCACCGGCCCATTGTGTCCGAGGGGGCCAACCGCGTCGCAATCGGTGCGTGACCTCGTCGACCGGCGGTCGTTTGAGAGGGTGACAGGGAGGGAAACCTGTTCCACGGAGCTTCGGCCCCAAGCCGGAGGGCCGTGGACGACGAACCCCTCCTGAGGCTCCACGAGGAGGGATCGGTCGATGGCGGACGCGAGGTTCGGACGCGTCCAGAAGGCGTCTGCCCTGATCCCGCTGGCCGTGCTGTCCGTCGCCTGGACCGCGAGCCTGGCGACCGCCGGCTCCGGTTCCGGCTCGTCCGGCGGCGACACCCTCCCCGACGGCACCCGGGTGCCCGCGCACGCCGTCCGCGTCCCCGCCAGCCTCACCGCCCCCCACACCCTGACCCCGGGCGTCCGCGGCCCCGTCTCCGAGGTCGTCTCCACCGCTTCGGCCAGCGGCATCCCGGCGGTCGCGCTGGCGGCGTACCAGCGTGCGGCCACCGTGATCGACACCGCCGACCAGACCTGCCACCTGCCGTGGCAGCTGGTCGGGGCGATCGGCCGGGTCGAGTCCGACCACGGCCGCACCGGCGGCAGCGTGCTCACCGACCAGGGCTTCGCGAAGCCCCCCATCCTCGGCCCGGCGCTCGACGGACGGCACGGCACCTCGACGATCCGCGACACCGACGCAGGGCAGTACGACGGCGACTCGCGCTACGACCGCGCGGTCGGCCCGATGCAGTTCATCCCCTCCACCTGGGCGATCGTCGGCGTCGACGCCGACAACGACGGCCGGCGCGACCCGCAGGACATCTACGACGCCGCGCTCGGCTCCGCGGTCTACCTCTGCTCCGGCCCCGACGACCTCGCCACCACGGCCGGTCAGCGGTCGGCGGTGTTCCGCTACAACCACAGTCGGCGCTACGTCGACCTGGTGCTGGCGATCTCCCGGGCCTACCAGAACGGCGACTTCAGCGCCGTACCGAACGGGACGACGTCCACCGGCTTCAGCTTCGGCAACCCGCCGGCGACCCCCGCCGCGGTGCGCCACCAGCGACGTCCTCGCCACCACCAAGGGCCGCATCAGGTCGGCGGCACCCACCATCCGCACCACCACTCGACCGCCCCGACGCCGACGACCCCGTCGTCAGGCCCGGCCCCCGGGCCGACCAGTGCGCCCACCAGCGGACCAACCAGCAGCCCGACCAGCAGCCCGACGGCGAGCCCGACCGGGGGCCTGCCGACCAACCTGCCGCTGCCCAGCGTTCCGACCCTGGTGCCGACGGACGCGCCGACGATCCTCACCCAGGCCCAGGCCATCGTGCAGTGCCTGGCCGACGGCCTCATCGACAACCCGCTCGACCCCGCCGACGCCTTCGACCAGTGCGTCTACAACCTCACCCACTGACCCCGCGTTTCGCCGAGTCGTCATATGACGACTCGGCGTGATTTCTTTGCCTCTTTGCGCCGACTCGGCGTGATCTGAGTGCCTCTTTGCGCCGACTCGGCGTGGGTTCAGCGGCGGAGAAGGCGGGCTGCCTCGGCCGCCCAGTAGGTCAGCACCACGTCGGCTCCGGCGCGGCGGATCGAGGTGAGCACCTCGAGGATCGCGCGCTCGCGCTCGATCCAGCCGTGGGCCGCGGCCGCCTCGACCATGGAGTACTCACCCGAGACGTTGTAGGCCGCCACCGGCACGTCCACGGCGTCGCGCACCCGCCGTACGACGTCGAGGTAGCCCAGCGCGGGCTTCACCATCACGATGTCGGCGCCCTCGGCGATGTCGAGGAGCGCCTCGCGGACGCCCTCGCGCCCGTTCGCGGGGTCCTGCTGGTAGGTGCGCCGGTCGCCCTCCAGCGAGGAGTCGACGGCCTCGCGGAACGGCCCGAAGAAGGAGGAGGCGTACTTGGCGGAGTAGGCCAGGATCGCGACGTCGGTGTGGCCGGCCGCATCGAGCGCGCCGCGGACCGCCGCGACCTGTCCGTCCATCATCCCGCTCGGCCCGACCATGTCGACGCCGGCACCGGCCTGGGCGAGCGCCATCTCGGCGTACACCTCGAGGGTGCGGTCGTTGTCGACCCGCCCGTCGGGGGTCAGTACGCCGCAGTGGCCGTGGTCGGTGAACTCGTCGAGGCAGAGGTCGCTCATCACGGTGAGCGCATCGCCGACCTCGGCCACCACGTCGGTGATCGCGAGGTTGAGCACGCCCGAGGGGTCGAGCGCGCCGGTGCCGTCGGCGTCCTTGTGCTCGGGGATCCCGAACAGCATGAGGCCGCCCAGCCCGAGCTCAGCCGCCTCGTGCGCGGCCTTCAACAGGGAGTCGCGGGTGTGCTGGACGACGCCCGGCATCGAGCTGATCGGCCGCGGCTCGGTCGCGCCCTCGCGGACGAAGACCGGCAGCACCAGCTGGGCCGGCTCGACGACAGTCTCGGCGACCATCCTGCGCAGGCCGCTGGTCGTGCGCAGCCGCCGCGGCCGGGTGACCGGCCGCGGCACCGCTGCGCCGACGTCGTCGCTCACTGCGTGCGGACCTTCTTGCGGCTGGCCGGCTTGCGCTCCGAAGGCTTGGTCACCGGCTGGCCGGCCTCGAGCATCGCGGCCCGGCGGGAGGCGCCGAAGTCCGCCAGCGCGTCGACCAGCGCGTCGACGTCGGGCTTGGCGGCGAGGACGTCGACCCGCAGCCCGTGCTCCTCGGCGGTCTTGGCCGTGGCGGGCCCGATCACCGCGATCACCGTCGACGGGTGCGGCTTGCCGGCGATGCCGACGAGGTTGCGCACGGTCGAGGACGACGTGAACACGACGGCGTCGAACTTGCCGCCCTTGATCGCGTCGCGCACCGGCGCCGGCGGCGGGGCCGCACGGACGGTGCGGTACGCCGTGACGTCGTCGCACTCCCAGCCCAGGTCGACCAGTCCGGCGACGAGGTTCTCGGTCGCGATGTCAGCCCTCGGCAGGAACACCCGGTTGATCGGGTCGAGCATCTCGTCGTACTCGGGCCAGTCCTCGAGGAGGCCGGCGGCCGACTGCTCGCCGCTCGGGACGAGGTCGGCGCGCAGGCCCCAGTCCCCGATCGCGGCAGCGGTCTTGTCACCGACGGCCGCGATCTTGAGGCCGGAGAAGGCACGAGCATCGAGGCCGTACTCCTCGAACTTCTCGCGCACGGCCTTGACCGCGTTGACGCTGGTGAAGGCGATCCACTCGTAGCGGCCCTCGACCAGGCCACGCACAGCCTTGTCCATCTGCAGCGGGTTGCGGGGGGGCTCGACCGAGATGGTCGGCACCTCCTCGGGTACGCCGCCGAACTCGCGCAGGCGCGCGGACAGCGAACCGGCCTGCTCCTTGGTGCGAGGCACCAGGATCCGCCAGCCGAAGAGCGGCTTGGTCTCGAACCACGACAGCGCCTCGCGCAGCGTCACCACGTCGCCGATCACGGTGACCGCGGGCGGCGCCATCCGCGCGGCGCGTGCGTCGGCGGCGATGTGCTCGAGGGTGGAGGTGATCGTCTGCTGCTCCGTGGTCGTGCCGGTGCTGGTCATCGCGACCGGGGTGTCGGCCGGACGGCCGGCGTCGGTCAGGGCGCGGGCGATGTCGGCGATCGAGCCGACCGCGGACAGCAGGACCAACGTCGGGCATGCGACGTACCGGCTCCAGTCCACCTTGTCGCCGGCGGTGACGACGGTGACCTCGCGGTGGTCCTTGGTGGTCAGCGGGATGCCGGCGTACGCCGGGACGGCCGAGACCGAGGACACGCCGGGCACGATCTCGAAGCCGATGCCGGCCTTGGCGCAGGCGGCAGCCTCCTCGGGACCCGAGGCGTAGACGAAGGGGTCTCCGGTCATCAGCCGCACGATCCGCAGACCGCGCTTGGCGTGGCGGACCACGACCTTGGCGCGCGCGGCGTGGGTCAGCGGCTGGCCGTCCTCACCGAACCCGCCGTCGACGAGCTCGGGGCCGCCCTCGGAGCCCTCGGGCAGGCCGAGGACGGTGCGGATCAGAGCGGGATGTTCGGGCCCCTCGGTGATCACGACGTCCGCGCTGCGGACGAGGTCGGCGGCCCGCACGGTCAGGAGTCCGGGGTCACCCGGGCCACTGCCGACGAAGGCCACCCACCCCCTGCCCGACGGGGAGGAGGTGCGGGGGTTCTGGGCTCGCGTCATGCCTCATGCCTTTCGCAGTCGGTCACCGGCTGCTCATGCGGTGTGTCCGTCAGCTGTGCTGCCCCCTCGTCGAGCATGGCGCTCGCGAGGCGGCTACCGACGCCGGCGGCGTCGGCTGGGTCGCCGGTGGCGGACATCCGGACCGCCAGCGTCCCGTCGGGAGAGAGCGCTACCGCCCTCACCCACAGTTCTTCGTCCTGCTCCCCCTCGGCCACCTCGGCCAAGGCCCCCACCGGAGCGGCGCAGCCACCCTCGAGCGTGGCGAGCACCGCGCGTTCCGCGGTGACCGCCGCCCGGGTGCGGGCGTCGTCCAGGGCGGCGACCTCGGGGGCGAAGTCGTCGTCGCGGGTCTCGACCGCGAGCGCACCCTGCCCGGGGGCGGGGAGCATCTGCAACGGGTCGAGCACCTCGGTGGCCTCCTCGAGACGGCCGATCCGGGCCAGTCCTGCGCGGGCGAGAACGACGGCGTCGTAGTCGCCCTCGCGGACCTTGCGGATCCGGGTGTCAACATTGCCCCGGATGTCCACGATCTCCAAACCGAGGCCGAGGGCGTGCAGCTGCGCGGCCCGGCGCGGAGAACCGGTACCGACCGTGCTGCCCGCCGGCAGCTCGCCGAGGGTCATCCCGTCGCGGGCGACCACGGCGTCACGCGGGTCCTCCCGGAGGGGTACGGCGGCGAGGGCCAGGCCCTGGGCTGCACCGGTGGGGAGGTCCTTGAGCGAGTGGACGGCGACGTCGATGCGCCCGTCGAGGAGAGCCTCGCGGAGCGCGCTGACGAAGACGCCGGTGCCGCCGAGCTGAGCGAGTGGGGTGGTGTCGCGGTCGCCGGTGGTGGTCACCTCGACCAGCTCGACCTCGCGGCCGAGGGCCGCGGCCAGGCGGTCGGCCACCCATTGGGACTGGGTCATCGCGAGCAGCGACGCGCGGGTGCCGAGCCGGATGGCGGTCATGACTCGTCACCCCGCAGACCGGTGCCGTCGCCCGGTGCCACCGGCCGCGTCATCGCGTCGACGGCCTCCGGGTCGAGGGCGAAGAGCTCGGCGAGCGCGGCGGCGTACGACGTCGCGTTGCGGTCGCCCAGCTCCTTGGCCCGGATCGTCGGCTGGTGGACGAGCTTGTCGGTGACCCGGCGCAGGGTCTGGAGGAGCTCGGTGCGGGTGGCCGGGTCGAGGCCGGGCAGCCGTCGCTCGAGGCGCTCCATCTCCGAGTCGACGACGCCGGTGGCCATCGTGCGCAGGGCGACGACGGTCGGGGTGAGGCCGGCCTGACGCCGAGCCGAGAGGAACGCCTCGACCTCGCTGGTCACGATCGCGCGCACCGCCTCGACCTCGGCACCCGCCTCGGACGCGAGCAGGTCACCGGCGAGGTCGGCCAGGGTCACCAGGGTCACGCCCGGAAGCTCGCCCACGCTCGGGTCGATGTCGTGTGGCAGTGCAAGGTCGACCATGGCCAACGGGCCGGGCGCGGCAGCGACGGCCTCGCGGCTGATGAGGACACCCGACGCGCCGGCGCAGGCCACCACGATGTCGGCGTGGGCGATCTCGGCCTCGAGGGCGGTCATCGGCGCCCAGCGCGCGGCGTACTCACCGGCCAGACGCTCGGCGCGCTCCGGCGTGCGGTTGACGACGACGACCTCGCCGGCCCCGCGTCGTACGGCGGTCGCGACAGCGAGCCCGGCCATGCCACCGGCGCCGACGACCACGACCCGGCGGCCCATCACGTCGTCGACGGCCCGGTCGAGCGCGGCCGAGACCAGGGTCGGGGCCGCGCGGTCGATGCCGGTCTCGGCGTGGGCCCGCTTGCCGACCCGGAGGGCCTGCTGGAACAGGGTGTTGAGGGTCGGGCCGACCGACCCGAGCTCCTGGCCGAGGCCGAGCGCGTCGCGGGTCTGGCCGAGGATCTGGGCCTCGCCGACGGCCATCGAGTCGAGCCCGGCGGCGACCTGGAAGAGATGAGACACAGCGCCGTCGTCGTAGTGGATGTAGAGGTGCGGCAGCAGCGCTTCGACGTTCTCCTCCGCCGGCGCGAGCAGGAGCTGCGAGAGCCCCTCGACGCTGCCGTGGAACCGGTCGACCGCGGCGTAGATCTCCATCCGGTTGCAGGTGGCGACGACCGTCGCCTCGGAGACGTGGGGGTTGGCCAGCACGTCCTCGATCAGCTTGGTCGCGCCGTCGGTGTCGACGGCGAGCTTCTCCAGCAGCGGGATCGGTGCGGAGCGGTGGGAGATGCCGACGACGAGGACCGTCATGCGCTGGCCTCCTGGGCCTTGCGCTGCTCGTGGTAGGCCAGGATCTGGAGCTCGATGGACAGGTCCACCTTGCGGACGTCGACACCGGGGCCGACGGTGAGCACGGTGGGCGCGAAGTTGAGGATGCTGGTGATGCCGACCGCGACCATCTTGTCGGCGACGTCCTGCGCGGCGGCGGCCGGCGTCGCGATCACGCCGATGGCCACGCCCTGCTCGCGCACGATCTGGGTCAGGTCGGTGAACGGCCGTACGTCGACACCGGCGACGACCTCCTGGTGGCGCTCGGGGTCGGCGTCCAGCAGGGCCACGACGCGGAAGCCGCGGCTGCGGAAACCGGAGTAGTTGGCCAGCGCGTGGCCCAGGTTTCCGATGCCCACGATCACCACGGGCCAGTCCTGCGTCACCCCGATCTCGCGGGCGATCTGGTAGCGCAGGTAGTCCACGTCGTACCCGACGCCACGGGTGCCGTAGCTGCCGAGGTAGGAGAGGTCCTTGCGCAGCTTGGCGCTGTTGACCCCCGCGGCTGCGGCCAGGTCCTCGCTCGAGCAGGTCTCCGTGCCGGCCTCGGACAGCGTGACGAGCGCCCTCAGGTACACGGGCAGCCGCGCCACGGTCGCCTCGGGAATCTCCCGGGCGGTGTCGTGGGACGTTCGTGCGCTCACGGTTGTGTCTCTCCAGCCGCCGAGCACGGGGTCGACCCGTCGTGGGACGGGCCCGGCCCGAGCGGCGTCGTTCACTGTAAGAGTTTGTGAACGCGAGAACAAAATGACGCGGACGGCTCCCTACGATGTGCTCGTGGTTCGCCGTCGAGACCGACTGACCGCCGGTCTCCGGCGACACCTCCGCGCGCCCTTCGCCGCGACGGCCGGCGCAGTCCTGCTCTTCTGGGCGTCGCTGACTCCGTCGCTCCTGCCTCGTGGACCCGTCTTCCAAGGCGTCGTCGTCGCGGTCGCAGTCCTGCTCGGGTACGGGTTCGGATCGCTGCTCGGGTGGCTGGTGCGGCTGTGCGGCGGCCACCTGTCGGGTGCGGTACGACGGAGGGCGTGGTGGGTGCTCGGTCTCGCGGCCCTGGTCGGGACCGTGGTGATGGTGACGGCGTACGTCCGTTGGGAGAGCGCCGTACGCAGCGAGATCGGCGTCGCGGGGATCGACCGCGGGGAGCGTGGTCGCGACGTTCCTGATCGCAGCCGTGCTGGTCGTCGTCGTCCTGGCGGTGGCGCGCGGGCTGCGGGCAGCAGGCCGCGTGGTGGGGCGAGCTCTCGGCCGGTTCCTCCCCGCCCGGACCGCGCTCGTCGTCGGTGGCCTGGTCGTGGCCGTGGTCGCCTACCTCCTGGTCACCGGGGTCGCCTCGAACCGGCTGCTCGGGACGCTGGACGCCACGTTCATGGCCGTCAACGACGAGTTCTCGACCGACGTACCCGCCCCGACCAGCCGCGTCCTGTCGGGTGGTCCACGCTCGGCCGTGACGTGGGACGACCTCGGTCGCCAGGGCCGCGTGTTCATCGCCAACGCCCCGACGCGGGGCCAGGTCTCCGCGTTCAACGGTGAGCCGGCCCGGTCACCCGTGCGGGCCTACGTCGGGGTCGGCACCGACGGGGCCGTCGACCTGCAGCAGGAGGCCGACCGCGCGGTCGCGGAGCTCGACCGCCTCGGCGGCTTCGACCGGGCGGTCCTCAACGTCGTGACCGGCACCGGTCGGGGCTGGGTGAACGAGAACCAGGCGCAGGCGCTGGAGTACATGTGGGACGGCGACACCGCGACCGTCAGCATGCAGTACTCCTACCTGCCGAGCTGGATGTCGTTCCTCGCAGACGGGGACCGGGCCGAGGTCGCCGGAAAGCTGCTCTTCGACGCCGTGTACGCGCACTGGAGCGCACGGCCGCCCGTCGACCGGCCGAAGCTCGTGGTGAGTGGCGAGAGCCTCGGCAGCTTCGGCGCCGAGGCGGCGTTCACCAGCGCCGACGACCTGGCCAGCCGGACCGACGGCGCGCTCTTCGTCGGTCCGACCGCGAACAACTCGTTGTGGAGCGTCTTCACCTCGCAGCGCGAGGCTGGCACGCCCGAGATCCTCCCGACGTACGACGGCGGCCAGATCGTGCGCTTCGCCGATGACCCGGTTGACCTGACCGTTCTGGGTCCCTGGTCGGGGACGAAGGTCGGCTATCTCCAGCACGCGAACGACCCGGTCACCTGGTGGGACTGGTCGTTGGCGCTGCACAAGCCCGACTGGCTCTCCGAGCCGCGGGGCCGGGACGTGCCACCGGCGATCCGGTGGATCCCGGTGATCACGATGCTGCAGCTGGGGGCGGACCAGATGGTCGCCAACGACGTACCGGACGGGACCGGTCACCAGTTCGGCACCGCTCCCGTCGACGCCTGGGCGACGATCCTTCCCCCGCCCGGCTGGACCGCTGCCGACACCACGCGCCTGGCCGACACCATCACCAGCAACCGGGCCGACACGATCAGCTGACCCCGGTCGCCGGGTCAGGAGTAGCGGTGGCTCTTGGCCGAGTGGCCGGCCTCGCGGGTGCACGTGCGGCCGCCCATGTTGCGGTGGCCGCAGAGCGCCTCCTGAGGCGCCTCCTCCTGCTCGGGCGGGTCAGGCACGACCGCGAGGGTCGGCATCCGCTCGGGCTGGGTCGCCTGCTTCGGCTGCGCCGCCGCCGGCTTGGACGTCGTGGCAGTGGCGGTCGCTCGGCCGCGCGCCTGTGACTCCTCGTAGCGCGCCTCGCGCATCGCGCGGAGGTTGTCCATCTTGCTCATCGTCGCTTCACGTGCTCGACCCTACGGCGCGCCGCCGACAGTTCCGGGCGGCGCGCAGGTGGAGCGCCGCGGGCTCAGGCGAGGGCAGCGCGGAGGCGGGTGGGGTCGACCCGCCAGAAGTCGTGCTGACGGCCGTCGACGAGGGTCACCGGGATCTCTTCGCCGTAGCGACGCTGGAGGTCGGCGTCGCCGTCGATGGACACCTCGACGTACGCCTCACCGAGCTCCGCGCAGACCTGTTCGACCACCGCGCGGGCGTCGTCGCAGAGGTGGCACCCCGGGCGGGAGTAGAGAGTGACGCGGGGGGTGCTCACTCGAGCAGTCCCAACGCACGGCGGCGCTCCATGCCGCGCAGCCGGCCCTTCTGCACCTTGCCGGTCACCGTCAGCGGCAGCTCCTCGACGACCTCGATCCGTGACGGCTGCTTGAAGCGCGCCAGGCGTACGGCGCAGTGCTCACGGACGGCATCCGCGACGGCCGCGGGGCTCTGGCCGCCCGAGGCGTTGACGTAGGCGACCACGGCCTCACCCGTCGCCGGGTCGTCGACGCCGATCACGGCGGCATCGGCGACCGAGGGCACTTCGCGGATCACGTCCTCGACCTCGATCGGGTAGACGTTGAAGCCCGACACGATGACCAGCTCCTTGAGCCGGTCCACCAGGAACAGGTCGCCCGACGCGTCGAGGAACCCGACGTCGCCGGTGCCCCACCAGCCGCCCTCGTCGGGACCGCCGTCGCCGTCGGGCCAGTAGCCGCTGAAGATGTTCTCGCCACGGATCCAGATCTCACCGGGGTCGTCGCCCTCGGGCTCGATCCCGAACTCGTCGCGCAGCCTGATCTCGATGCCGGGCAGCGCGGCACCCACCGAGCCGACCTGGAGGACCTGGCTGCACAGCGTGCTGGTCACGATCGGCGACGCCTCGGTGAGCCCGTAGCCCTGGTGGACCGAGATGGAGGTCGCGTCGGTGAACTGCTCGATCAGCTCCGCCGACAGCGGCGCGGAGCCGGAGAGCATCAGCCGGACCGGGCCGAGCCGTTCGCGGAGCCGCTCGAGCGGTAACCAGTAGGCGAAAACCGGAGGCGCGACCGGCAGCACGCTGATCGCCTCGTCGTCGATCAGGTCGAGCGTCGCCTGCGGGTCGAAGTGGTCGACCAGCACCAGCTTGGCCCGCTGCCGCAGCACACTGCCGAGCACCGCGTTGAGCCCGTAGACGTGGAAGAGCGGGAGTACGCCGAGCACCACGTCGTCACCGTGGATCATCGGCGGCTGGACGCGTGCGGCCTGGTCGATGTTGGCGATCAGCGCACGATGGGTGAGCATCGCGGCGCGCGGCCGCCCCGACGTACCGCTGGTGTAGAGCAGGCAGGCCAGCTTCGCCGGATCCGGCAGCGGCGGCACCGGCACGGCCGCAGCGGCGCGGAGGGCGTCGAAGGCCTGCTCGCTGCCCGTCGGCTCGGCGCCGACGACGTACACCCGTGGCTCGTGCGAGCGGCCGACCAGGTCGGCGTCCAGCTCGTCGGTCTCGCCGGCGCGCGCAGCGCGCACCAGGTCGGCAGCGGCCCGCACGGTGCCGATCGTCTCGGGGTCGGCCAGCACCAGCCGGCAGCCGGAGTCGGCGATCATCCGCGCGAGCTCGCCGGAGGTGGCGCGCGGGTTCACCGGTACGGCGACGACCTGGGCGCGCAGCACCCCCAGGTACGCCGTCACGAACTCGATCCGGTTGCCCATCGCGATCAGCACCCGCTGCCCGGCCACCAGCCCGGCCGCACCGAGACCCGTCGCGATCCGGGAGACCTCGTCCTCGAGCGCAGCCCAGGTGACGCTGCGCCCGGCGGCCTCGACCACCGCCAGCGCCTCCGGCCGGTCGGCCGCTGCCTCGGCCACGAGTGAGGACACGTCGTGGGTCGTGGGCACGGGGCGATGATCCCACACAGCCCGGGGCCGAACGGCCTTACCCGGATAGGCTGCCCGCGTGACTCCCGAGAAGAGCCGCAAGGTGCTGAACCTCCAGCAACGTTCGGCTCTCGCCGGCGAGGCCGCTGCTGCGGCAGCCGAGGTGGAGACCGCGCTGGCGACACCCGCCGACCCGTCGGTGGCGGCCTTCTTCGACGTCGACAACACGATGATGCAAGGCGCGAGCATCTTCCACCTGGCGCGAGGCCTGCACCGTCGGAAGTTCTTCACGACCCGCGAGATCCTGGCCGCGGCCTGGAAGCAGACCTACTTCCGGGTCGTCGGCGTGGAGGATCCCGACCACGTCGCCGAGACCCGGGCCTCGGCCCTCTCCTTCATCTCCGGGCACACCGTGGCCGAGCTCGAGGAGCTGAGCGAGGAGATCTTCGACGAGGCGATGGCCCACCGGATCTGGCCCGGCACCCGTGCGCTCGCGCAGATGCACCTCGACGAGGGCGAACGGGTCTGGCTGGTGACCGCCGCCCCGATCGAGATCGCCCGGATCATCGCCCGCCGGCTGGGGCTCACCGGTGCCCTGGGCACGGTTGCCGAGCACGAGAACGGCGTCTACACAGGCCGACTGGTCGGCGACATGCTGCACGGGCCGGCGAAGGCGGAGGCGATCAAGGCGCTGGCCGCCCGTGAGGGGCTCGACCTCAACCGCTGCTCGGCGTACTCCGACTCCTTCAACGACCTCAGCATGCTCTCGCTGGTCGGCCATCCCTGCGCGGTCAACCCCGACGCCCGGCTGCGGTCCCACGCCAAGCGGCAGGGCTGGCGCATCCGCGACTACCGCACCGGACGCAAGGCCGCGCGGGCCGGGGTGTTCGCCGGCGCCGTCGCCGGTGCCGCCACCGGAGCGGTCGCCGCCGGCGTCGCCGTGCGCCGTCGACGGTGAGCGCGGCCCCGCCTACGATGGCGGGGCGCCATCATCGGTGCTCGGGAGGGGTTCGATGACGTGGGCTGACCGCGACCCGGCTCGCGGCTGGGACGACCTGCGCGCGGCCGTGCTGGCCGCGCTCGGTCGACTGCCGCAGCCCGCGGACGCGCCTGCCTGGATACTGCTGAGCGAGGCCACCGTCGGCGGCTCGCCGGGCGGGAAGTACGACGACTCCGACCGCGCCGCGTCCTCGGAGGACACCGAGTCCGAGCGACGGCGCCTGATCGCCCTGGTGGAGCTGGCCCGTGGTGGCGACGCCGAGGCGTTCGGCCAGCTCTACGACCATTACCAGCCGTCGGTCTACCGGTTCGTCTACTACCGGACCCGCTCGACGACCCTCGCCGAGGACCTGACCTCCGAGACCTTCCTGCGCGCTCTGCGCAACATGAGTGGCTTCCGCTGGCAGGGCAAGGACCTCGGCGCCTGGCTGATGACGATCGCCCGCAACCTCTGCACCGACCACTTCAAGGCCGGGCGCACCCGGCTCGAGCTCACGACCGAGGACATGGGGCTGCACGACGACGCCACCGAAGGCCCGGAGAACGAGGTGCTCGCCGGGCTGACCAACGAGGTGCTGCTCGACGGTCTGCGGCAGCTGTCCGACGAGCAGCGCGACTGCCTGATCATGCGTTTCTTGCAGGGGTTGAGCATCGCTGAGACCGCCGAGGTGCTGGGCCGCAGCGAGGGCGCGGTCAAGCAGCTGCAGCTGCGCGGCGTCCGCAACCTGGCCAAGCTGATGCCCGCGGGGTGGCGCGATGAGTGAGCCACGCGTAACTCCGGTCCCGGCAGAGTCGTTGTGCTGGTGCTGCGACACTCGCAGCGACTCGGGGGACGAAGACACAGGACGGGCATCGTGAGCACGGGGCGGCGTTCACAGCGGTTCCACGACCTCGTCGAGGACACCTCGACCGGGCGCGGAAACGACGCCGGCCGCGACTCGTCGTACGACGACCTGCTCGAGGTCGTGGGTGCCCTGCGCGCCGTACCGGCACCGGTGGCGGATCCCGCCTTTGTGGCCTCGCTCCGCGAGCGGCTGGTCGAGGAGGCCTCGACGGTGCTGACGGCCGCGGCTGCAGAGCGGGCCGAGGCCGACGAGCGGCTCCGGCTGCGGCCGGCCGCACCCCGCTTGCGGCGGCGCAACCGCCGGATCGCGGCCGGGCTCGCCGGCGTGGTCCTGGTCGGCGGCTCCGCGACCGTGGCCGTCGCGGCCCAGTCGGCCCTGCCGGGCGATGGTCTCTACCCGCTCAAGCGTGGCCTGGAGAGTGCCCACGCCCAGCTCACCTTCGACCAGGCCGCTCGTGGCCGGGTGCTGCTGGGCAACGCCTCGACCAGGCTCGACGAGGTGGCCGAGCTCAGCCGCAACGGCGCCAGCGCCGACCAGGTGGGCCGGACCCTCGACGCGTTCACCCAGGAGGCCGTCAGCGGCTCCGACCTACTGGTCTCGGACTACCAGGCGACCGGCGACGAGTCGTCGATGACCACCGTGCGCACCTTCACCGCGACCAGCATGGCCCGGCTGCGGCAGCTCCAAGGCGTGGTGCCGGCCGGCGCCGTCGACCAGCTCCTGCAGGCGGCGCAGGCGCTCGACCAGATCCAGCAGGTCTCGGCACAGACCTGCCCTGGGTGCCCCGGCCCCTCGGTGACCGAGGTTCCCACCGTGCTCACCCAAGCGGCCCAGGCTGCGGCCGCGGACACCTGGCTCGTCGCAGCGCCGGCCCCGCAGGGCTCACCGCAGCAGCACCACCATCGCCCCGGCTCCTCGCCCGGCGGCGTGAAGCTGCCCCACGTCAGCGGCACCCTGCCGCCGGCGAGCGTCACCGACCCGACACAGGTGCCGGGCCTGCCGCCCGGCCTGACGCCGGGCTCGGACCCGCTGGCGGACACCGCGAACGACGTACAGCAGACGGTGCAGCACCTCACCGACGGGCTGACCACGAACCAGCAGACCGACCTCGGGTCCACGGTCGCCGACACGACGGGCAACCTGCTCGATGCCGTGGGCGACGTCGGCAACGTTCTGACCGGCGTGGTCGGCGGCACCCTCAACGGCGTCGGCAGCGCCCTGCCGTCGAACCTGCCGTCGAACCTCCCGACGCTGCCGGGCACCGTGCCGACACTGCTGCCCTGACCCCCGCGGCGGTCAGCGCCAGACGGACTCGCGCTGGCCGAGCAGGGTGTAGAGCGACTGCTGGATCGTCTCGCGCACCTGGTCGGTGACGTTGAAGACCAGCATCGGGTCATCGGCCGCGGACGGCTCGTACTCGTCGGTGCGGATCGGCTCCCCGAACTCCATCAGCCACTTCGACGGCAGCGGGATCACCCCCAACGGCCCCAGCCACGGCCACAGCGGCGTGATCGGCACGTAGGGGATGCCGAGCAGGCGGGCGAGCGCGGGCACGTTGCCGATCAGCGGGAAGATCTCCTCGGCACCGACCACGGACAGGGGCACGATCGGTACGCCGGTGCGCAGCGCAGCGGCGACGAACCCGCCACGACCGAAGCGCTGGAGCTTGTAGCGGTCGCTGAACGGCTTGCCGATCCCCTTGAACCCCTCCGGCCAGACCCCGACCAGCTCGTCGCTGGCCAGCATCCGCTCGGCGTCCTCGTTGCAGGCCAGGGTCGCGCCGCCCTTGCGGGCCAGGCTGCTCACCATCGGCAGCCGGAAGACCAGGTCCGCCCCGAGCGGGCGCAGGAAGCGGCCGGTCTCGTCGTGGATGGTCAGCATCGTCATCAGGACGTCGACCGGGAGCGTGCCGGAGTGGTTGGAGACGACGAGGGCGCCGCCCGCCGCCGGGAGGTTCTCGAGGCCGCGGGTCTCGATCCGGAACCACTTCTGGGCCAGCGGCCGCAGGCTGGCGAGCAGCAGCCGCTCGGCGACCTCGGGGTCGAAGCCGTACTCGTCGACCTCGTAGTCGCCGCTCAGCCGGCGGCGCAGGAACGCCAGGAACTGCGCAAGCTGCGCCTCCCAGTCCTCCCCGAGGACCTGGCGCGCGCCGCTCTGGAGGGCCTCGAGCCAGTCAGCGGGCGACAGCCCGGCCAGCGGGCCGCGTTCCTCGGTCGTCGTCGGAGGCCGCTGCTCCGCAGGCGTCTCGGCTACGTCGTCCGCGGCGCGAGGTGTGCGCGGCGGGGTCCTGCGGGCCGGTCGGGCGGCGTCGCCGGCGAGCCCGCGCGAGGCGTTGGACGGCCGGGCGCTGCCGGACCCGCGGCCGGGTCGGCCGCCGGTGCCGATCGGGATGATCTCGGCGTCACCCACGGCCGGCTCCGGGGCTGGGCACGGCCTCGGGAGGGGACCCGGGGACGCCGTCGACGACCCGCTCGGCGGACCTCGGCGGGTGGCCGATCGAGGTGGCGAAGTCGGCGAAGGCCTCGGCAGTGGTGCGCTCCGGCTCGAAGCCGAGCTCGGTGCGCATCCGGGAGGTGTCGATGCCGCGACCGAACGTGAGGAAGCCGAGCTGCTCGGGCGAGAAGTCGGCCATCCGCGCCGACTTCAGCACCGAGGCCAGACCGCCGACCGCTGGACGGGGCAGGGGCACGGTCGGCTTGCGGAGGCGACGTACGGCCTGTGACAGCAGCATCACTCCGTCGCCGGCGACGTTGTAGGTGCCGGGCACCTCGGCGTGGACGGCGTGGCCCAGCACGCGCAGCAGGTCCTTCTCGTGCAGGAACTGGAGCCTCGGGTCGAAGCCGAGGACCGTCGGCACGACCGGAAGTCGGAAGTACGACGTCATCGGGCTGGTGACGTGGGCGCCGAGCACGTTGGCCAGCCGCAGCGTGGTGACCAGTACGTCGGGACGGCGCCGGGCGAAGCTGCGGACGTAGCCCTCGATCTCGGCGACGTCCTTGGCGTAACCCGACCTCGGCGCACGGCGCGGCTCCATGTCCTCGGTGAACATCGCGGGGTCGCGGCTGCTGGCGCCGTACACCGTCGAGGTCGACTTCACGATCAGGTGCTGGAGGCCGGGGGCCTTCTGGCAGGCGGCGAGGAGCTGCATGGTGCCGATGACGTTGAGCTCTTTCATCGTCCCGCGGCCGCCGGCGCTGCCGGGGGTCGCGATCACGCTCATGTGGACGACGGTGTCGACGTCCTCCTTGGCGATGACCTTGGCGATGACGGGGTTGCGGATGTCGGCGCGCACGAACGAGACGTCGCCGATGTCGTCGCGCGGCGGGACGGCGTCGACGCCCACGACGCGGTCGATTTCGGGCTGGGCAGCGAGACGGCGCGCGAACCTACGGCCGAGGTCTCGGGAGACCCCGGTGACCAGGACGACCTTCCCCACGGCGCAGTCGCCTCGAGAGGGTTACTTGCCGAGCTTGCGACGCTGGACGCGCGTCTTCTTCAGCAGCTTGCGGTGCTTCTTCTTGGCCATCCGCTTGCGCCGCTTCTTGATGACTGAACCCACGAAAACCTCTTCCGACTGAACCGGGAGCCCCGGGGTACGCCGGGACGACCACGACAGCCTAGCCGCCGGGCAGACGAGGGCGAAAAGGACGATCAGCCCGCGCTGTAGAAGCTCTTGCGGAGGTACTCGTTGACGTCCTCCTCGGTGACCCGGAAGGACCGACCGACGCGTACGGCGGGCAGATCACCCCCGTGCACCAGGCGGTAGACCGTCATCTTGGACACACGCATCATCGCGGCCACTTCGGCCACCGTCAGGAACCTGACGTCGGAGATGTCTCCGGGCTGGTGGGTAGGCATCACTGCACCGTCTCTCTCGGCAGGCACGCACCGGCTTCCCCTCCGGTGACCCACGTCCCGCGCTTCTCGTGGTGAGAATAGGGCCTGATGTGACTCATGGGGAAGGAAATCCCTCAAGAAACTCAAGGGGAGTGAGCGTGTCGGCTTGATTGCGCCTCCCATTTTACCTCGCCAGGGCGCTCTGACGGGTCAGGGAAGCGGGTCGAGGCCGTGCAACGGGAAGATCTCCTCCCGGGTGGAGTTGATCGTCCGGTCCAGCCAGGTGGCCGGGTCGTAGCCTTCCCGCCAGTCGCGGAAGGCGGGGTCGCGGCCGTCGGTGAGGCGGTGCGGCGCCTGCTGCCCCAGGCGCTCGCGGACGTACTCCCGCCAGGCGTCTGGCGTGAGCGTCGCGGGGTCGAGCGGCTGACCGCCGACCACGGCCAGCAGGTGGCTCCACGCCCTCGGGACCACCTCCACCAGCGCGTAGCCGCCCCCGCCGGTGACGATCCACTTGCCCTCGCAGACCTCGTGGGCCAGGTCGTGCAGCGCGAGGTACGACGCGCGCTGGCCGTCGACGCTCAGCATCAGGTCAGCGAGCGGGTCGTCGCGATGGCTGTCGCAGCCGTGCTGGGTGACCAGGACCTCGGGTCCGAACTCGCGGAGCAGCGGTGGCACGACCGCGTGGAATGCCCGCAGCCAGCCGGCGTCCGACGTACCGGGCGGGAGGGCGACGTTGACCGCGCTGCCGCGGGCGTCGGGGCCGCCGACGTCCTGGGCAAAGCCGGTGCCGGGGAAGAGCGTCTGGCCGGTCTCGTGCAGCGAGATCGTGAGCACCCGCGGGTCGTCGTAGAAGATCTTCTCGACCCCGTCGCCGTGGTGGACGTCGACGTCGACGTAGGCGACCTTGGTGGCGCCGTGGTCGAGGAGCCAGCGGATGCCGATGGCGATGTCGTTGTAGATGCAGAAGCCGCTGGCCCGGTCGGGCATCGCGTGGTGGAGGCCGCCGGTGATGTTGGCGCTGTGGAGGCTTTCCCCGGTCCAGACCTGACGGAACGCTTCGACGGTGGCGCCGACGACGTGGGAGGCCGCGCGGTGCATGTCGTGGAAGACGGGGTTGTCGTCGCTGCCCAGCCCGTGCGCGGGCTCGAACCCGCGGGGGTCCTTGCCGGCGAGCATCACCGACTCCATCAGGGCCGCGTCGTGCACGGTTGCGATCAGGTCGTCGTCGGCCATCGGCGCCGGCACCGTGCGTAGCCGCTCGAGGACCCCCAGCTCGCGCGCCAACCGCATGGTGAGGTCGACCCGCACCGGCGACATCGGGTGGCTCGGCCCGAAGTCGTACTCCGTGAGCGTCTGGTCGAAGACCACCGTCGCGGGTCCCGGGCACGCTGGCATGCCCGAAGGCTACCGGCGACGCGGGCTCGGTCGCCGAGGCCCGCACGACAGTCAGGTTGTGGTGAGGAACGCCGAGTCACACTGACGGTGTGGAGACCCACGTCCTCACGGTCCGAAAGCAGGTACGCCGACGCTCGAGCGCCGTCGACGCCGCTGCCGTGTACCTCGGGCTACGCGCCGTCAGTGTTGTGGTGATCCTGCTCGCCCAGAGGGACCAGCCCGCAGAGGCGGGGCTGAGCCGAGCGCCCTACCTCGGCATGCTGACCCACTGGGACGCACTCTGGTTTCATTCGGTGGCGACCTCGGGCTATCCGCGTCATCTCCCGCACGGCCTCTCGGGCGCTGTGGCGATGAACGCATGGGCGTTCTACCCCGGGTTCCCGTTCTTGACGCGCGCGATCATGCAGGTCACCGACACCGGCTTCGCGACCGCGGCGACCCTGGTCGACCTGATCTGCGGTCTCGTGGCGGCGATCGCGATGGCCAGGCTGCTACAGACGCGGATCCCACGACCGGCCACGCTCGCTGTCGTAGCGGTGTGGGCGTCCCTCCCCATGGCACCGAGCATGCAGCTGGCCTACTCCGAGGCACTGGCGATCGCGCTGCTGTCCCTCACCCTTCTCTGGCTGCAGGGCGAGCACTGGGGGCGAGCCGCCGTGGCAGCCGTGCTACTCGGGCTGACACGCCCGATGCTGCCGCCTCTGGCGGTGGTCTTCGGCGTAGCCGTGTGGCTGCGGTGGCGGCGCCGGCGCGACGAAGCAGTGTCGCCGCACGAGCGACGGCGGATGGCTGCGGCTCTCTTGGTCACCCTCGCAGCAACGGCCCTGTGGCCGGCGGTCGCCTGGTGGGTCACCGGAGTGCCGAATGCCTACAGACAGACCGAAGCGGTGTGGCATCACCGGCGGCTGGCACCTTTCGCGGGCCTCGGCCACCTGCACCCGCTGGTCTTGCACGGGCACGTCCTCTGGCTTCGGGTCGCCGTTCTCGCAGCGATCTGCCTGGCCGGGGCGCTGACCGTCGCCGCCGTGCGCTCACCTCGGATCGACCCGCTGTTGACCACCTGGTGCGTCGCCTACCTCGCCTTCGACCTGGCCGTGGGAAACATGCACGCCGACGAGTTTCGGCTGCTGCTGCCGTTGTTCCCGCTGGTCGCGGTGGCTGTCGGCGTCGCCTCGAGCCAGCTGGCGACCCGCTGGCGCGAACGCGCCTGGCTGGGAGTCACGCTCGGACTGGTGGGCCAGTACGCATGGGTGATGCTCTTCGTCCGCTTCCTGCCGGGAGTCACGCGGGCGCCGTGAGCCGCCGGCAACACCAGCCTGTCCGACCTACGTCTGCTCGTCGATCTGCTCGCGCGCCGCCGTCTCTTCGGGGGTCTCCTCCTTGTAGACCTGGCCGGGCTCGAGGTGGATCCTCCGACCGGTCTCCAGGTCGACCGCGGTCGCACCAGGCTGCAGGTTGGACAGGTCGGGCGCCGGGACGCGGGGCGGCCCGCTGGCCGCCGTACCAACCTGCCCGTAGAATCGCGGCGTGCCCATGACTGTTCCGACCGCGTGGTGGCCCGCCTGACGGCGGACCCCACGATCGAGCACACCCTGATCCCACGGCCGCCCTCGGGCGGCCGTTCGTCGTTCTCCCGCTGGTACGGCGGAGCGCGGCGGGGGTCGCCCGGGGGCCCGAAACCCCAGGAGCCATCCCATGGACCGCACGCTTTCTCTGATCACCCCGACCGGGCACCTCACCCTCGGCAACCTGCTCGGTGCCCTGCGCGGCATGGTCAGCGCCCAGGAGACCGCCGACTGCTTCTTCGGCGTCTCCGACCTGCACGCGATGACGACGCCGCACGACCCCGCGGTGCTGCGCGAGTCGGTCGCCGAGGTCTCGACGCTGTTCCTCGCGGCCGGGCTCGACCCGACCCGGGCCACGCTCTTCCGGCAGAGCCAGGTGCCGGCACACCGCGAGCTGGCCTACCTGCTGGAGTGCACGGCGTACACCGGCGAGCTGAACCGGATGATCCAGTTCAAGGAGAAGGGCCGCGGCGTCGCCTCGACGCGGGTCTCGCTCTACACCTACCCCGCGCTGATGGCCGCCGACATCCTGCTCTACCGGCCGTCGTCGGTCCCGGTCGGCGACGACCAGCGCCAGCACGTCGAGCTCACCCGCGACCTGGCGATCCGCTTCAACAACGCCTACGGCCGGGTGTTCACCGTGCCGGAGGTGACGCTGCCGCGGGCCGGGGCGCGGGTGATGGACCTGCAGTCGCCGAACTCGAAGATGTCGAAGTCGGACCTGACCGGGGCGGGCGTGATCCGGCTGCTCGACCCGCCCGACGTCGTACGCCGCAAGGTGGCGCGGGCGGTGACCGACTCCGACACCGGTCCCGACGCCGTACGGGCCTCGCCCGACAAGCCGGGGGTCACCAACCTGCTCGACATCCTCGCTGCCTGCGGCGGTTCGGCGGCCGGGCTCACGACGTACGGCGCACTGAAGGCCGTGGTGACCGAGGCCGTCGTCGCCTTCCTCGAGCCGCTGCAGAAGTCGTACGCCGAGCTGGCTGCGGACCCGGCGTACGTCGGCTCGGTCTTCGCCGACGGCTCGGCCCGCTGCCGCGAGGTCACCGCCTCCGTGCTCGCAGACGCCACCGCCGCGATGGGCCTGTGAACGCTGGGCGTGGCGGGATCGCCGGCTCGACCAGCGATCCCGGCACTTCTCAGGGGGTGCAACCGCTACTAAGCGACAGGAGCTGCCACTGCACACGTGACCTGGTGGGGCGACCGGTCGGCGGTCAGGGGCGTGTAGAGCCAGGCGTGGTTGGTGAGGGCGTCGCCGGAGCCGTCCCTGCGCCGAGTCGGCGCCGCCGAAGGCGAGCGAGCCGGCCGTCGGCCCAGGCCGCCGCTGACGCCGAAGTCGGGGCGTCGTCGGGGCGCGGGCAGGGTCCAGACGCCGCCCGGTGTCGTCGTCGTAGACCTGCCCGCGCAACGGCGAACCACGCACCACCGCCGGCCGACACCGGCCAGCCGTGCGGGTCGCCGGTCAGGGCCTGCGGGCAGGCGGCCCCACTCACCCGTGGCCGGGTCGAGGGTGCCGCCCTGGGGGATGTCGCGCGCCCCAGCTGTCGACCTCGCCGCCGTTCTCGGTGAACGGCGAGGGGTCGACCATCCGGTGCCCGGTCCAGCTGAACGCCGTCTGCCAGCTGGTCGCTCGGCGGCAGCCGCTGCCACGCCGTGCCGTCCCAGACGTCGGCGAGCACCAGCGACGGCGTCGCGGCCGTCGTTCGGCTGCGTCGCGTCGTACCCCGTCACGACGGGTCCGCTCGGCCGTCGCCGTCACCGAGCGCTGCGTGAGCGCCGGGCGGATCCGGTCGGGCGGGAGCAAGGACCACGTGAACCGGGTCGACGTCGTACACCGCGACCCGCCGGCCCGCCGGTCACGTACACCCGTGGCCCGATCGCCGAGGGCAGGTCGCCGACGTCTGCGGCGGCACGTCGGTCGATGCGGGACCAGCGGTTGTGGTCCGGCTCGTAGGTGAACCAGCGGGAGCCGCCGCCGGCCGCGCGTCGCACGCAGCACCACGACGCCCGTCGCGCCACGACCAGCCGGTCCCCGGCACCGACCGCGCACGGGCGCGGGCGGGATCGGGCGCCAGGTGTTCGTCGCGCGGGTCGTACGCCGCGCCGTCGCGCAGCCGGGTCTGCGCCGCGACGCCGCAGTCGGCGCTGGGCGGGCACGGGTCGGTGTCGCCACCCGAGCACGATCACCTCGCGGCCGGTCCAGCACCGAGACGGCGTCGGCGCGCGGCGAGCAGCGGCGGCGTCGGGCAGCTCGCGCCAGTGGCCGACCGGCGCCGTCGGGCCGTCCGCGTGCCCGGTCGCGGTCGACGACGAGCGTGCCCGGCGACTCCGGCCGCCACCACCGCGAGCAGCGGCAGCGCCGACGGCGACGCGGCGGCGTACCCGCATCCGCCGACCGGTGCGTCGCGCGCGCCGTCGAGGTCACCGGCCGGCACGTCGAGCCGCGTCGAGCCGCTGACGTCGAAGGTCTGCTTGCAGCGTGTCCTCGAGGTTCATCACAGTCCCTCTCCTGCTCGCCGTCGGCTGGTCGAGCCGCGTCCGGAGAGTCGCCAGCGCGGCCGATGCCTGCGACTTCACCGTGCCCGGGGCGGCAGCCCAAGCACGTCGGCGATCTGCTGCTCGCTGAGGTCCTCGTAGTAGCGCAGCACCAGCACGGCGCGCTGCCGCGGCGGCAGGGACAGGACCGCCCGCCACATCTCGTCGTGGGCCAGCGCGCCGTCGTCGCGCGCCGGCGCCGGGTGCGTCCGGGCAGCTCGGCGCGGACCATCTCGTGGCGGACGTGCGCCGTACGCCGGGTGTTGAGCACCTCGTTGACGGCCATCCGGCGCACGTAGGCCTCGGGCGACTCGAGCCGCGAGATCCGTCGCCAGCTGCGGTACGCCTTCGCGAAGGCCGTCTGCACGGCGTCCTCCGCGACGCCGAGGTCACCACGAGACGGCGTACGCCGTGCGCACCAGGCGCGGCCACCAGCGCGACGTAGAAGTCGTCGTACTCCGGCACCGTCATCGCCCCTCCTCGCCCCAGGAACGTCGACGGGAGCCGCATCCGGGTTCGGTTCCGAGGTCAAGAGCCCTCGGCCAGCTCCGACGACCGCTTGGCAGCGGCCTCCATCGCAGCCAGGAACGCCGCTCTCACTTTGTGGATCTCCAGCTCGCGCAGGGCCGCCGCCGTGGTGCCGCCCGGGGAGGTGACCTGTTCGCGCAGCACGACCGGGTGGGCGCCGGTCTCGCGCAGCATCTTGGCGGAGCCGACGACCGTCTGGACGACCAGCTCGGTCGAGGTCGCGCGCGGCAGGCCGAGGTGCACGCCGGCCTCGATCATCGCCTCGACCACGAAGAAGAGGTAGGCCGGACCGGAGCCGGAGATGGCCGTCACCGCGTCCATCTGCTTCTCGGGCACCCGCATCACCCGGCCGGTCGAGCCGAGCAGCTCCTCGGCGATCGCGAGGTGCTCCTCGTCGCAGTGGGAGCCGGCGGCGATCGCGGCCATGCCCTCGTCGACCAGCGCGGGGGTGTTGGGCATGACGCGGACGACGGGTGTGCCGGCGGGCAGCCGCGACTCGAGGAACGACGTCGTGATGCCGGCCGCGAGCGAGACCACCAGCTGGCCCGGCCGGACCTCGCCGCCGATCTCCTCCAGCAGACCGGCCATGTCCTGCGGCTTGACCACCAGGGCGAGGGTGTCGGCGCGCTTGGTGGCGTCGAGGTTCGAGACCACGGAGACGTCGTACTTCTCCTCGAGCTCGCGGGCCCGCTCGGGGCGCTTCTCCCCCACCAGCAGCTCGGCGACCGGCCGGCCGGCGCGGATCAGCCCGGAGAGCAGGGTCTCGCCCATCACGCCGGCGCCGAGGATGCCGGTGACGTGCGACGTCGTGGACATGGGATGGGCCTTACTTCTTGGAGATCAGGGACCGGACGAAGAATGTCAGGTTCTGCGGTCGCTCGGCGAGACGTCTCATGAGGTAGCCGTACCACTCGGTGCCGTAGGGGATGTAGACGCGCACGGTCTCACCGGCCTCGGCAAGGCGGCGCTGCTCGTCGGGGCGGATGCCGTAGAGCATCTGGAACTCGTAGCTGCCGGCGGCCCGGCCGTAGCGGCTCGCCAGCGACGACGCGATGCTGACCAGGCGCGGGTCGTGGGTGGCGACCATCGGGTAGCCCTGGCCGGCCATCAGCACCTTGAGGCAGCGGACGTAGGACTTGTCGACGTCGGTGCGGCCCTGGAAGGCGACCGACTCGGGCTCGTCGTACGCCCCCTTGCAGAGGCGGACCCGCGAGCCCTCGTAGGCGAGCGCGCGGCAGTCGGCCTCGGTGCGGTGGAGGTAGGCCTGGACGACGGCGCCGGTCTCGGGGAAGTCCTTGCGGAGCTCGCGGAGCGTGGCGAGGGTCGCGTCGGTGGTGGTGTGGTCCTCCATGTCGAGGGTGACAGTGGTGCCGGCGTTGCGGGCGGCGCGGCAGATGGTGCGGGCGTTCTCGAGGGCGATCTTGTGGCCCTGCTGGGGCAGCGCCTGGCCGATCGCGGAGAGCTTGACCGAGACCTCGGCGTGGCGGGTCAGCCCGCGCGAGGCGAGCGCCGTGAGGAGGTCGAGGTAGGCCTGCACGGTGGCCTCGGCCTGATCGGCGTCGAGGGTGTCCTCGCCGAGGTAGTCGAGGCTGACCCGGAGGTCGTCGTCGACCAGCCGCGCCGTCGCGTCGACGGCGTCCGAGGTGGCCTCGCCGGGCACGTAGCTGCGGACGATCCCCGCCGACACCGGCATCGTCGTGACGAGGGTCTTCACCTGCTCGCTCCGGGCGAGCAGCAGCAGCGGTTGGCGGAGCAACGACATGCGGACCAGGCTACTTCGTGGGTCTCCCGGACCGTGCCGCGGGCTACGGCGTACGACGACGCAGGGTCGCCGCGCCGAGGGCCAGGGCGCCGAGCGGCGAAGCCGACCACGATGCCGAGGTCGCGCCAGACCGTCGGCCGTCGCGGTGCTGGCGACGAGCGCTGCATGGCATCGGTGGCGTAGGACAGCGGGCAGGACGTCGCTGACGGCGGCAGCACGTCGGGCAGCTCGTCGCGCGGCGACGAAGAGGCCGCACAGCAGGATCTGCGGGATCACGAACAGCGGCATGAACTGCACGGCCTGGAACTCCGTCTGCGCGAACGCGCTGACGAACAGCCCGAGCGCCGTACCGAGGACCGCGTCGGCGACGGCGACCAGAGCCGAGCAGCCAGACCGGGCCGGCCACGTCGAGGCCGAGCAGCCCGACGCTGAGCGCCACCGCCAGCACCGCCTGCACGGCCGCGACGACGCCGAAGGCGACGGCGTAGCCGCCGAGGAAGTCGAGCTTGCCCATCGGCATCGCGAGCAGGCGCTCGAGGGTGCCCGAGCTGCGCTCGCGCAGGGTGGTCACGCTCGTCACCAGGAACATCACGATGAACGGGAAGATCGCCAGCAGCGCCGGGCCCGAACCGTCGAAGCGAGCCCGGCGACGTCCCGGAACATCCACCACAGCAAGGTGATCAGGGCGCACGGCAGCACCAGCAGCATGCGCCGCCGTACGACGGTCGCGGCGCAGCTGGGTGAGCACGCGGCCGGCACGGCGAGCAGGATCCGCGGCGTCATCGCCGGCGCCTTCCCGGCCGCGTCGACCAGGGCCAGGAACGCGCTCTCGATGTCGGCGGTGCCGGTCTGCGCCCGGATCCGCGTCGGGGCTGTCGTCGGCGATGATCCGGCCCTCGCGCATCAGCAGCAGCCGGTCGCAACGGTCGGCCTCGTCCATCACGTGGCTGGAGACGAAACGGCCGCGCCGTCGTCGGCGAGCGCGTGGAACAGCACCCACAGGTCGCGGCGCAGCACCGGGTCGAGGCCGACCGTGGGCTCGTCGAGGACCAGCAGGTCGGGGCTGCCGAGCAGGGCGACGGCGAGGCTGGCCCGGGAGCGCTGGCCGCCGCTGAGCCGCCCGACCACCTGGTCGGTCTGGTCGCTCAGATCCACCGCTGACCATCGCGTCGGCGACTGCCTCCGGCGGCGGCGCCGAGCACCCGGGCGAAGAAGGCGAGGTTCTCGCGCGACCGTCAGGTCGGCGTACACGCTGGGTGCCTGCGTGACGTAGCCGATCCGGTGCCGCAGCTGCCTTGCTGCCCGCCTCGGCGCCGGCGACCTGCACGCTGCCACTGGTCAGCTGCTGCACCCCGACCAGGGAGCGCATCAGCGTGCTCTTGCCGCACCCGCTCGGCCCCAGCAGCCCGGTCACGCTGCCCTGCTCGATGGTGAGGTCGAGGGCATCGAGAACGCGCCGCTCACCCCGGTCCACGGTCAGGCCACGCACCTCCACCAGGCTCACGGAAGAAGTATGGCCGAGCGCTCACTCGCGGGCAGCCGCCCAGCTCACCGGAGCCAGGCGGGTCGCCGACCACGAGGCGGCTGCGGCCGTCACGGCGCTGGCCACGAGTCCCGCAGTCGTGAGCACGAGCGCCAAGCCCCACGGGATGACGAGGACGGGCACCCCGAGCAGCGCGTCGGTGCCGTGGCGGAGACCCATCAGACAGAGCGCGACCACCACGGCGCCGAGGGCGAGCCCGATGGCCGCGACCCCCATCGCCTCGAGGACCGTGGCCACCACCACCTGGCGTCGCGACGCGCCGGCCAGCCGCGCCACGGCGAACTCGCGGCGCCGCTGGGCGGTCCCGATCGCGACGGCGTTGATCATGCTGAGGAAGGCGTACAGGCCACCCAACCCGGCCAGCGCCCCCATCACGCCGGCGTTCTCGCGGCCCTCCTGGCTCGCCTGGGTGCGTGCCCACCGCGACACGGTGGCCACCGTGCCCAGGTCGGCGAGCCGGGACTCGACGTCGGCCGTGGGAACGCCGGGGCGCACGCCGACGAAGGTCGTGGTCGGGGCGCGCGACAGCATCGTGGGCGCGACATCACGCCGGTCCACCAGCACGTCGGCGCCGCCGGCGATCGTGCCGGCCATCCGCGCGACCACCGGTAGCCGCTTCCCGTCGACGAGCACCGCACCCGGGGTGCCCAAGCCGTCCTCACCGGCCGAGGGGCCCAGCACGGCGGTGCCGGGACCGAAGTCCCTCAGGTGACCGTCGAGCAGCCGGACGCTCGTCAGGTCGCGGTAGGCCGCGGGGTCGACCGCGACGACGGCCGGCGCCGAGACACGCACCCACTGTCCGTTCCTGCCGAGGCGGCGGACCTGCGGGTGGACCGTCGACTCCCCGGACGCGGTGGACACCCCCGGGGTGGCGAGGATCCGGGCGAGCGCGTCGTCGTGCGAGACCACCACGAGCCGGGCGGAGGTCTGGTGGATCCGCTCGACCCGGGTCGCCTCGGTCTGCGTGGAGAGGATGCCGAACAGTCCGACGACCAGCCCGAACAGCACCACGAGGGGGCCGGCCGTCGTGGCCGTACGGCGTACCCCGTCGCGCATGCCGGCAGCCGCCAGCTCGCCCAGGACGTGCCTGCGGGCAGGCAGCGCGAACAGCCGGGAGACCAGCGGCACGACCAAGGGACTGAGCTGCTGCAGGGAGATCGAGCCCGCGAAGATGACCAGGAGGCCGACCAGCATGGCCACGAGGACGTCACCGCTGGCCCGCGCCACGAACGCGCCTACCACGGCGGGGATCCCGAGCAGGAGCCCCCAGACCCAGCGGCCGACGGTCATCACCCGGCGTTGGTCGCCGAGGTCGCGCAGAGCGTCCAGCGGACGGATGCGGCCGGCCCGTCGTGCGGCCAGCAGGACGCCGGCCAGCGTCGCGCCCAGCCCCGTCGCGAGGTCGACGGCAAGCGTCCAGGGCGGGAACCCGACGTCCAGGAGCCCAGGTTCGAGGCCCACCCGACCGACCAGCCTCAGCTCCACGAACGTCGCCACCAGCCCCAGCACCGCACCCAGCGCGGTGCCGACGAGCGCGAGCAGGAGCCCCTCTCCGACGAGCAGCCGGCGTACCTGACGACGCGATGCACCGGTCAGTCGCAGCAGCGCGAGCTCGCGACGCCGTTCGACGACGGTGTAGGCCAGCGTCGAGCCGATGATGAAGATCGACAGGAAGACGCCGAGGAAGAGCGACAGCCCGAGAAGGGTGTCCACCCCCTCGACCGCAGCCTTCAGGGCGCGTGCCTGGGCCGCGGTGGCATCGGGCGCGACCCGGGCTGTCCCGGCCGCGGCGAGCAGCACCACGCTGGACTGCACCAGAGCCACGCCGAGCGCGATGCTCAGCACCGCGCCCACGAAGAGACTCCACCGATCGCGGACGGTGCGCAGGGAGATGGCCCACACGGCTCAGCCCTCCAACGCGGCCAGGCGAGCCGCGACCTGTCCGACGTCCGGGCGCTCGAGCCGATCCACCACCCGGCCGTCGGCCAGGAAGACCACGGTGTCGGCACGGGCAGCCGCGGCCGGGTCGTGGGTGACCATCGCGACGGTCTGCCCCCGACTGTCGACCAGGTCGCGCAGCATCGTCAGCACCATCCGGGCCGACGCGGTGTCGAGGGCGCCGGTCGGCTCGTCGGCGAACAGGACGTCCGGCTGCGTGACGAGCGCTCGCGCGATGGCGACGCGCTGCTGCTCGCCGCCGGACAGCTCGCGCGGGCGGTGACGCCAGCGGTCGGCCAGCCCGACGGTGGCCAGCACCTCGCGGACGCGTGCCTGCTCGACTCGACGGCCGGCGAGCCGGAGCGGCAGGGCGACGTTCTGGGCGGCGGTGAGGGCTCCCATCAGGTTGTAGGACTGGAAGCAGAAGCCGATCTGCGAACGCCGCAGCTGCGTGAGGAGCGCCTCCGACGCTCCGGTCAGGTCGTGACCCGCGAGCCAGACCTCGCCGCTGTCGGCTCGCTCCAGGCCCGCCGCCACATGGAGCAACGTCGACTTGCCGGAGCCGGACGGGCCCATCACCGCGGTCCAGGTGTGCGCGGGGACCTCGAGGGAGACCCCGTCGAGGGCCACGACCCGCCCGGCTCCGCGGCCGAAGCGACGTGAGACGTCCCGCAGGACGAGGTGGGACCCGCTCGTCGGGCGCGGCTCGAGGACGGTTGCCTGCTTTCTGCTCATGTCACCATCGCACCGCTTCCGGCGATCCGAATCACGGGAGCCAGCGGGTGTTCCGAGGTAGCGCCAGCACTACCGACACGGCCGTCGTGGCGCCGTACGGTGGTCCGCGTGACACCGGCTGCCCCTCCCACGCCGACGGCGTGGCGAGCCCTCGGTCGACGCCGGTTCCTGCTCACCGCGTGGCCGTGGCGGGCCCTCCTCCACACGCTCCTGACCTTCCTCGCATGGGTCTGCCTCGTGCTCCCGGCGGTGGTGCTGGTCCTGCCCTTCGGCGGTGCGGTCGATGCCTTGCGGGGCCCCGGGACGGACGTGGTCGCGGCGGCCGGGCTGCTTCTCCTCGGCCTGGCTCTGGCCTTCGTGGCTCTGCCCCTGCTGGCCTCGCCGCTCCTGGCGGTCGACCGGGCACGGGCTCGCCTGGTGGACCCGCGGCCACTTCCGCCCAGTGGACGCGCGCCCCGGGGGCTCGCCAGGTGGCTGCGCGATCGCTACCTGACACCTGGGCGCTGGCGGCACGCCGCCTACCTGGTCGTGACCCTCGCGTGGCAGACGGCCCTGATCGCCGTGCTCGTGCTGCTCGGCACCTCGGCGGGGGCCCTGCTGGCGGCGCCGGTCCTGGCCTCCCGGTCGGTCCCCATCAACGTCGGGCCGTGGCAGGCCAACACCCCGGCGGAGACCTGGAGCCTGGTCGTGCTCGGGGCCCTGCTCCTGGTCGTGCTGGTCTACGGCTGGACGCTCGGCGCCTGCCTTCAGGTCGCCCTGCTGCGCTGGACCCTCGTCTCCGACCGCGCGGGAGAGCTGGAGGCCCGCCTCACCGAGGTGGCTGCGTCGCGGGCGCGGCTGGTCGACAGCTTCGACAGCGAACGGCGGCGGATCGAGCGCGACCTGCACGACGGCGCGCAGCAACGCCTGGTGACGCTGGCGATGAACCTCGGGGTCGCCAGGATGGAGGTGACCGACACGCTCGGTGACGAGCACCCGGCCACCGTCGCGGTGGCCGCCGCGCACGAGCAGTCCAAGGCGCTGATGGACGAGCTGCGCGCGTTCGTGCGCGGCATCCACCCCCAGGTGCTCTCCGACGTCGGGCTGGTCGCGGCGCTCGACCAGCTCACCGTCCGCGATGCCGCTCCCGGTGGAGGTGACCTCCGACCTGCCGGCCCGGCCACCCGCGCACGTCGAGGCGACGGCGTACTTCTCCACCTCGGAGGCGCTCACCAACGTGATCCGGCACAGCGGAGCGCGCCAGGCCTGGGTGAGTCTGACCAGGCAGGCTGGAGAGCTGGTGGTCGAGGTGCGGGACGACGGACACGGCGGAGCCGTCGCGGGCCCCGGCTCCGGGCTGACCGGCATGGCCGACCGGCTCGCCGCGGTCGGTGGCTCCCTGTGGCTGTCCAGCCCGGTCGACGGTCCTACGGTGGTGCGCATGCGGATCCCGGAGAGCCGATGACCCGCGTCGTGCTGGCCGAGGACGGCACCCTGTTGCGCGAAGGTCTGGTCGAGGTGCTCCGCAAGCTGGACTTCGACGTCGTGGCCGCCGTGGGCGACGCCGGTGCGCTCCTGGCGGCGGTGGCCGAGCACCGACCGGACCTCGTGGTGACCGACATCCGGATGCCGCCCGGCTTCGGCGACGAGGGTCTGCGTGCGGCCTGCCGACTGCGCGAGGAGTACGGCGCGCTCCCGGTCGTCGCGCTGAGCCAGTACGTCGAGCGCAGCTATGCCGAGGACCTGCTCGACTCCGAGGGCGGTCGGGCCGTGGGCTACCTGCTCAAGGACCGGGTCGTCGACGTCGCGGAGTTCGGGCGCGCCCTGCGCACGGTGGTCGGCGGTGGCACCGTCGTCGACCCGGAGGTGGTGCGCCAGCTGCTGCGCACCAGCGACCCGCTGGACCGGCTGACCGAGCGCGAGCGGGAGGTGCTGGCCCTGCTGGCCGAGGGCCACTCGAACCTCGCCATCGCCCAGCGGCTCGTGGTCACCGAGGCCGCCGTGAACAAGCACGTCGGCAACATCCTGGCCAAGCTCGACCTGCCACCCAGCCCGGACGAGAACCGTCGGGTGCTGGCCGTCCTCACCTGGTTGCGCCGCCGACCCTGAGCCGGACCTCACGCGGTGGCGGTGACGAAGTGCTCGCGCGCGAACTCCAGCGACTCACGCAGATCGGCCTCGCGCTCGTCGCGCGTGGACGCCTTGCGGGTGTTGATCTCCAGCACGATGTGGCCGTCGAAGCCCTCGCCGGCCAGGTGGCCGAGGAAGCCCGACGCGTCCATCGCACCGCGACCGGGCACGAGGTGCTCGTCCTTGGCCGAGCCCGAGCCGTCGGTGAGGTGGACGTGGCGCAGCCGGTCGCCCAGCCGCTTGGCCATCTCCACCGGTGAGACTGGGCGATCGCGGCGTGGGAGAGGTCGATGGTGGCGTTGCGGTAGTTCTCGTCGGAGGGGTCCCAGCCCGGGCAGGTACATCTCGACGCCGCGTCGCGCGGAGGCCCGCCAGGGGTACATGTTCTCCACCGCGAAGGCCAGGCCGGTGGACTCCTCCATGGCCGCGATCCCGTCGACGAAGCCCGCGGCGTACTCCTTCTGCCAGCGGAACGGCGGGTGCACGACGACCACGTCGGCGCCGACGGCGTGGGCCATCTCGGCGGAGCGCTCGAGCTTGCCCCACGGGTCGGTCCCCCACACCCGCTGGGTGAAGAGCAGGCAGGGCGAGTGGATCGCGCAGACCGGGAGCTCGTGGTGGTCGGAGAGCTGCTTGACCGCCGCCGTCTGCTGGCTGAGGGAGTCGATGCCCACCATCACCTCGACGGCGTCGTAGCCGATCGAGGCGGCGTAGGCGAAGGCGTGGGCGCTCGACTCGGGATAGACCGACGCCGTCGACAGGGCGACGAGGCTCATGCGGTGCCCCGGTCGGCGAGCTGGTCGAGGCGCTCGAGGATCACGCCCTCGCGCAGTGCCCACGGGCAGATCTGGAGCTCCTCGAGATCGAAGATGTCCATCACCGCCTCGGCCACGAGCGCACCCGGGACGATCTGGTGGGTCCGGCTCGGCGAGACGCCGGGCAGGGCCGCCGAGCTCGTCGACGCCCATGTCGACCAGCTTCGGGATCCACTGCTGCAGCTCGCCGAGCGCGAGCGCGCGGCCGACGAGCGGGCCGTCGCTCGGAGGGTGCCGCGCCACAGATCCGGGCCAGCGAGCGGAACGTCTTCGACGTCGCGGCCGCCAGGTCGGGCGGTCCGCCGCGCAGCAGGTGCCCGGCGTCCTGGGCGATGTCGGCGCGGATCTTCTTGCGCAGGGCGCGGATCTCGGCGTCGCCCGGGGCTCCCGTCGCGGAAGTGCTCGCGCGCCAGCCGGGCCGCCCCGATCGGGATCGACCAGGCGACGTCGGGCTCCTCGTCGGAGCCACCCGCGATCTCCAGCGAGCCGCCGCCGATGTCGAAGACCGCCAGCCGCCCCGCCGACCAGCCGAACCACCGTCGTACGGCGAGGAAGGTCAGCCGCGCCTCGTCGTCACCGGGCAGCACGGCGATCCGTACGCCGGTCTCGTCGGCGACGTGGTCGAGCACGGCGTCGCAGTTGCGGGCGTCGCGCACGGCCGAGGTCGCGAACCCGAGCATGTCCTGCGCGCCCTTGTCCTCGGCGACGACGACGGCGTCGGCGACGAACTTGGTCAGCGCCTTGATCCCGGCCTGGTGACCTCGCCGTCCTCGAGGTGCTCGGCGAGGCGCAGCGGCTCCTTGTGGGAGTACGCCGGCAGCGGGGCCGCGCCGCGGTGGGCGTCGACCACCAGCAGGTGTCCGGTGTTGGAGCCGATGTCGAGGACGCCGAGGCGCATGGGTCGAATCTACCGCATCGCCCACGCCCCGTAGGCTGGCGCGGTGCCCGAGGTCGACCTGGTCTTTCCCGCGCGCCTTCGTCGAGTTCGTCGACCCGGGCGACGCCGACCAGGTCTTCCGCTGCGACCTGACCTGGCTGACGTCGCGCTACACTGCATCTTCGGCCAGGGCTGCCAGGGCATCTACGCCGACGCCCCCGACGCCGGCTGCTGCACCCTGGGCGCCCACTTCGCCGACAAGGCCGACGAGAAGCGGGTGGCGGCGTACGTCGACCAGCTCGGCGCCGACCTGTGGCAGTTCCGGCCCGACGGCCGAGCGGGTGCAGAAGTCCGACTGGATCGAGAACGACGACGAGGGCGAGCGCAAGACGCAAGGTCGTCGAGCACGACGGCCAGTCGGCCTGCATCTTCCACAACCGCAGGACTTCGCGACCGGCGCCGGCTGCGCCCTGCACTCCCTGGCGCTGCAGCAGGGCGCGCAACCCGCTCGAGACCAAGCCCGACGTGTGCTGGCAGCTGCCGATCCGGCGTACGTTCCGCACCGTCGAGCGCCAGGACGACACGTCGTACACCGAGGTGACGATCGGCGAGTACGACCGCCGCGGCTGGGGTCCCGGCGGCCACGACCTCGACTGGTACTGCTCGGGCAACACCGAGGCCCACGTCGCGCCGGAGCCGCTCTACGTCACCAACGAGGCCGAGCTGGTCGAGCTGATGGGCCGCCCGGCGTACGACGAGCTGGTCACCCACTGCGAGCGTCACCTGGCCGCGCGCGACCGGCTGGCGATCCACCCGCGCCGATCCCGCCTGACACGCGTCGCCGACGCGACTGTCTCGACGTCAAGAGAACCCGACCCCCTGTCCGGATCGTGCGAGCGACGTGGCGCAGAATGCTCGCCATGCGCCTGGACCATCTCAGCTTCGCCGCCGGCCCTGACGGCCTCGCCGGCACCGCCCAGCGCATCGGGGGGTTGCTCGGCCGTGACTTCGTCGACGGTGGCATCCACCCGCGGTTCGGGACGCGCAACATGGTCCTGCCGCTGGCCGACCACACCTACCTCGAGGTGGTCGAGGTGCTCGACCACCCGGCCTCCGACAAGGCGCCGTTCGGCCAGGCCGTGCGCGCCCGCTCCGCCCTCGGCGGCGGCTGGCTCGGCTGGGTCGTCTCGTCGACGACATCGCGCCGTCGAGCAGCGCCTCGGCCGCGAGTCCGTCGCGGGCAACCGCCACCGCCCCGACGGCACCGAGCTGCTGTGGAAGCAGATCGGCGTCAACGGCCTGATCTCCGACCCGCAGCTGCCGTTCTTCATGCAGTGGCTGAGCCCCGACGAGCTGCACCCGTCGACCGGCGGCGGCGCCGACTGGTCCCTGGCCTGCCTCGAGATCGCCGGTGACCCGCAGCGGGTCAGCGAGTGGCTCGGCGAGACCGTCGAGGCGCCGCTCGAGGACGTCAAGGTCGAGTGGGTCGCCCCGAACGGCACGCCCGGGCATCATCGCCGCGCAGTTCCAGACCCCGAACGGGCTGGTCCGGGTCTGACGCACCCGGCGTCTGAGTCCAGTCGCCTTCCCCGGGGCACGGTCCCGAGCCCCAACATCTGGCAGCACCCGGCGACGTACGAGCTGGAGAACCACGCCGTCGACCGCGACGGGCTCATCGAGCACGCCATGCGCGCCCGCGCCGACTGGGCCGGGCGCGTCGTGCTCGACCTGGGCTGCGGCACCGGCTTCCACCTGCCGCGCTTCGCCGCGACCGCGTCGCAGGTGTACGGCGTCGAGCCGCACCCCGGCCTGCTGCGGCTGGCCGCACGGCGTACGCCGGTCGCTGCCGAACGTGACCGTGCTGGCCGGCACGGCGCAGGAGGTGCCGCTGCCCGACGCGTCGGTCGACGTCGTGCACGCGCGCTGGGCCTACTTCTTCGGCCCGGGCTGCGAGCCGGGGCTCGCGAGCTCGCCCGCGTCGTACGGCGCGGCGGCACGGCGTTCGTGATCGACAACGACGCGACCCGCTCGACGTTCGGGGCGTGGTTCCGCCGCGGCTACCCGAAGATCGACCCGGTGGCGGTCGAGCGCTTCTGGGCCGGCCACGGGCTGGACCCGCACCCCGCTCGACGTCGACTGGCGCTTCGAGAGCCGCGCCGACCTCGAGGCCGTCGTACGGATCGAGTTCGCCCCCGAGGTCGCCGACGCCGTCCTCGCCGAGCACGCCGGCACGACGGTCGACTACGCGGTCAACCTCTGGTCGAAGGCGCTTCTGAGCGGCTCGACCGGCACCTCGTCGATTGGTCACGAACCGCAGTTCTGGGGCGGGTTCTCACCGTTTGGTCCGCAACCGCAGAAGGCGACTTATGTCAGCCCGAGCTGAGGCGTACGGCGAGGGTCGGGGTGAGCAGCACGCCGGGCCCGGCGACCGGCGGCGTGGAGAGCAGCCCCTCGAGCGCCTTGACGAGCTCGACCGCCACCTGCTCCAGGGGCTGGCGCACCGAGGTCAGGCCGCCGGGCACGACCTGTGCGACCTGGGAGTCGTCGAAGCCGACGACCGCGATGTCCTTGCCCCAGTGGATGCCGCGGTCGCCGAGGGTGTGGAGCACGCCCATGGCCAGCGTGTCGGAGGCACAGACGAACGCCGAGGGCCGGGCCTCGTCGAGCAGCACGGCCGCGGCCTCGCGACCGCTGGCGATGGTGTCCTCGACCCGCGAGGCGAGGCCGGTGGTCGGCAGGTCGCGGGCGTGCATGGCGCGGGTCCAGCCCGAGCGCCGGTCCTCGCCGATGAAGGAGTCCTTGCGCCAGCCGATCCACGCGATCCGGGTGTGGCCCTTGTCGAGCAGGTGGTTGGTGGCCAGCTCGGCGCCGGCGGCGCCGTCGACGTCGACCCAGGGGTGCGTCGCGTCGGGGTTGTCCCACGGCCGCCCGAACGCCACGAACGGCGCGCGCTTGCTGGTCAGCCACGCCGCCTGGGGGTTGCCGAGGTAGGTGTCGGTGACGATGAAGGCGTCGACCGCGGTCGAGCGCAGGAGGTCGTCGTAGCCCGCCGACCGGGTCGTCGGTCGTACCGGAGAAGAGCAGCAGGTGGTAGCCGCTCTCGCCGGAGGTCTCGACCAGGGAGTGCACGAACCGGTCCATCGCGGCGTTCGCGGTGCCCTCCTGGGCGGGGTTGAACTTCAGCCCGATCAGGTGGCTGGCGCGGGTGCGCAGGTTGCGGGCGGCGCGGTTGGGCGAGTAGCCGAGCTCGGCGATCGCGTCCTGGACGCGGGCCAGGGTGTCGGGGCGGAGGAGCTCGGGGTTGTTGACGGCGTTCGAGACGGTCTGCCGCGAGACCCCCGCGCGCTCGGCCACGTCGGCGAGCGTCGGCGGCGTGAGCGACAGCCGCCCGGTCCACGCCATGGACCCCTCCCTCTTGATCGATCCAACGCGTGAGGATACCTTCCGCGGTCCGTCCCGGATGGCCGCCACACCCGCACGGGCGTACGGCGGGTCGCGCCGGCTCGCTGTCGGCGGTGACATCTAGCGTTCGCGGCATGTCGAAGACCCCCCGCGCCGTCCTACCTGTGCTCCGAGTGCGGCTGGACCTCCGCGAAGTGGGCCGGCCGGTGCGGCGAGTGCCAGGCCTGGGGGTCGGTCGCCGAGGCGGCCGCTCCGCGCGCGACGCGGGCCGACGCCGGGCCGGTGACGAGCGCGGCGGTGCCGATCGCGCAGGTCTCGGTCGAGTCCTCGGCGTTCCGCAGCAGCGGCGTGCCCGAGCTCGACCGGGTGCTCGGCGGCGGGCTCGTGCCGGGCGCCGCGATCCTGCTCGCCGGCGAGCCCGGGCGTCGGCAAGAGCACCCTGCTGCTCGAGGTCGCCGCCCAGACCTCGCGCTACCAACGCCGCACCCTCTACGTCACCGGCGAGGAGTCGGCGTCCCAGGTGCGGCTGCGCGCCGACCGCACCGGCGGCGTCCACGACGAGCTCTACCTCGCCGCCGAGACCGACCTCGGCGCGATCCTCACCCACGTCGAGCAGGTGCGGCCCGAGGTGCTCGTGGTCGACTCGATGCAGACCATCGGCGCCGCCAGCCTCGACGGCGTCCCCGGCGGCGTCACCCAGGTCAAGGAGGTCGCGGCGGCCCTGATCCGGGTCGCCAAGACCCGCAACATCACCACGATCATCGTCGGCCACGTCACCAAGGACGGCTCGATCGCCGGCCCCCGGGTCCTCGAGCACGTCGTCGACGTCGTGCTCCACTTCGAGGGCGACCGCAACTCCCGCTTCCGGATGGTCCGCGCCCTGAAGAACCGCTTCGGCCCGGTCGACGAGGTCGGCTGCTTCGACCTCGGCGCCGACGGCATCACCGCCGTCACCGACCCGACCGGCCTCTTCGTGGAGAACCACCAGTGCCCGCGTCCCCGGCACCTGCGTCGCGGTCACCATGGAGGGTCGGCGGCCGATGCTGGCCGAGGTGCAGGCGCTGGTCACCCGCAGCGCCGCTCGAGCGCCCGCGACGTACGACGTCGGGGCTCGACTCCGCGCGGGTCGCGATGATCCTCGCCGTGCTCCAGCAGCACTGCGGCATCGCGCTCCACGCCCACGACGTCTTCGTCTCGACGGTCGGCGGGGCCCGGCTGACCGAGCCGGCCAGCGACCTCGCGATCGCGGTCGCCCTGGCCTCCGCCGCCACCGGCGGCGCCCCGCCGCAGGGCGTGGTGGCGCTCGGCGAGATCAGCCTGGCCGGCGAGGTGCGCAAGGTGCGCGACCTGCCGCAGCGGATCGCCGAGGCGGCCCGGCTCGGCTTCCGGGTCGCGGTGGTCCCGGCCGACGCCGCGGCGGCAGCGCCGCCGAGCGCCGCACCGTCGACGGCATGACCGTGCTCGAGGCCGGCGACCTGCCGGCGGCCCTCCGCCTGCTCGGCGTCGCCGGGGCTCGGCTCGCCGGCCGACCGGCGACCGACCTGCAGGCTGCCTTGCGCCCAGCGCGCGGCTCGGGTCGATCCTGCGGGCATGGCACCCGACGCGTCGACGCAGGAGTCACTCCGACCGACCGGTCGCGCGCCGGTGCCGATCGGCGACCACGGCTTCCTCAGCGACGGCGAGGTGTCCGCGCTGCTGGCGCCCGACGGCGTCGGTCGTCGTGGATGTGCGTGCCGCGGTTCGACTCCCCCAGCGTCTTCGGCTCGATCCTCGGGGCCGGCGCGCCGGCGACGTTCCGGATCGCGCCGCTCGACGTCGGCGTCCCGGCCAGCCGCCGCTACCTGCCCGGCACGATGATCCTCGAGACCAGCTGGGGCACCCCGACCGGCTGGATCATCGTCCGCGACGTGCTGCTGATCGGGCCGTGGCACCACGCCCGGCGACCGCTCGGCGACCTACCGCCGGACGCCCAACGACTACGAGGCCGAGCACATCCTGCTCCGCACCATCCGCTGCGTCTCCGGCGAGGTGCAGACGGTCATGGACTGCGAGCCGGTCCTCGACTACGGCCGCGCGCCCGGCCAGCTGGGAGTACACCGGCGACGAGCTACCACCAGGGCGTCGCGACCGCCGACGGCGACGCGACGTCCGGCTCACGCTGACCACCGACATGCTGCTCGGCTTCGAGGGCGGGCACGCCGGCTGCGCGCACGCTGCTCAAGGAGGGCGACGTCCGGTTCGTCGCGCTGTCGTGGGGCGGCGCCGAGCCGCCGACGACGTACGACGACGCCTACGCGCGGCTGGTCTGGACCGCCCACCACTGGCAGCACTGGCTGGCCCGCGGGCGGTTCCCCGACCACCCCTGGCGCAGCTACCTCCAGCGCAGCGCGCTGACCCTCAAGGGCCTGACCTACGCCCCGACCGGCGCGGTCACCGCGGCCGGCAGCACGTCGCTGCCCGAGACCCCGGGCGGCAACCGCAACTACGACTACCGCTACGCCTGGATCCGCGACGCGACGTTCGCGCTGTGGGCGATGTACTCCCTCGGGCTCGACTGGGAGGCGGTCGACTTCTTCTCGTTCATCGCCGACATGGCCGGCGGCGACCAGGACCTCCAGATCATGTACGGCATCGGCGGCGAGCGGGAGCTCGTCGAGTACGAGCTCGACCATCTGCCCGGCTACGCCAACTCCCGGCCGGTGCGGATCGGCAACGCGGCGTACTCCCAGCGCCAGCACGACGTCTGGGGCGCCCTGCTCGACTCGGTCTACCTGCACTCGAAGGCGGCCGACCACCTCGACAACCGGATCTGGCCGATCCTCGACACGCCAGGTCGGCGAGGCGCTCAAGCACTGGCGCGAGCCGGACGCCGGCATCTGGGAGGTGCGCGGCGAGCCGCAGCACTTCACGTCGTCGAAGATCATGTGCTGGGTCGCGGTCGACCGCGGCGCCAAGCTCGCCCGGATGAACGGCGACGACGACAAGGCCGCCGAGTGGGAGCTGGCCGCCGACGAGATCAAGCAGGACATCCTCGACCACGGCGTCGACGAGCGCGGCGTCTTCACCCAGTACTACGGCAGCACGGCGCTCGACGCGTCGCTGCTGCTCGCGCCGCTGCTGCGCTTCCTGCCGCCCGACGACCCGCGCATCCGGGCCACCGTGATGGCGATCCGCGACGAGCTCACCGTCGACGGGCTGGTGCTGCGCTACAAGGTCGAGGAGACCGACGACGGCTTCAGCGGCGAGGAGGGCACGTTCACGATCTGCTCCTTCTGGCTGGTCTCGGCGCTGTGCGAGATCGGCGAGCACCACCTGGCCCGCCAGCTGTGCGCGAAGCTGCTCTCGTTCGCCGGGCCGCTCGAGCTCTACGGCGAGGAGATCGACCCGCACAGCGGCCACCACCTCGGCAACTTCCCCCAGGCCTTCACCCACCTGGCCCTGATCAACGCGGTGCTCCACGTGATCGCAGCGGAGACCGCGGTCCGACGACGAGGCGCCCGAGCGCGAGCCTGACGCCTCCCCTACACTGACGCCGCGGCCGGCCGCACGACCGACGAGGGGAGGCCAGGTGGCTGGCGCCACGGGGAACGACGACACGATGCGCCTGCGCGCGACCCTGTCGGCGATCGCGCCCGGCACGGCGCTGCGCGACGGCCTCGAGCGGATCCTGCGCGGCCGCACCGGCGCGCTGATCGTGCTCGGCCACGACCGCGTCGTCGAGTCGATCTGCACCGGCGGCTTCACCCTCGACGTCCCGTTCACCGCGCAACGGCCTGCGCGAGCTGGCCAAGATGGACGGCGCGATCATCATCGACCGCGACCTCACCCGGATCACCCGGGCCGCGGTCCACCTGATGCCCGACCCGTCGATCCCGTCCGACGAGACCGGCACCCGCCACCGCACCGCCGACCGCGTCGCCCGGCAGACCGGCTTCCCGGTGATCTCGGTGTCGCAGTCGATGCAGATCATCGCGGCGTACGTCGGGGAGATCGCGGCACGTGATCGAGGGCTCGGCCGCGATCCTGTCGCGCGCCAACCAGGCGCTGGCGACCCTCGAGCGCTACAAGCTCCGCCTCGACGAGGTCTCGGCGACCCTGTCGGCGCTGGAGATCGAGGACCTCGTCACCGTCCGCGACGTCGCGGTCGTGGCGCAGCGGCTCGAGATGGTGACCCGGATCGCGCGCGAGATCGAGGACTACGTGCTCGAGCTCGGCACCGACGGCCGGCTGCTGTCGCTGCAGCTCGAGGAGCTGGTCACCGGCGTCGACCAGGAGCGCGAGCTGGTCGTCCGCGACTACCTGCCCGTCGCGGACGCCGTGCCAAGGGGCCCGAGGCCGCCCTGGCCCGGCTCGAGGCACTGTCCTCGATCGACCTGGTCGACCCCGCCTCCGCCGCCGCGCGCCTCGGCCTCGGCGAGCACCTCGACGGCGCGGTCGCCCCGCGCGGCTACCGGCTGCTGGCCAAGGTGCCGCGCCTGCCACCGACGGTCGTGGAGCGGCTGGTCGAGCACTTCGACACCCTGCAGAAGCTGCTCTCGGCCGGCGTCGACGACCTCCAGGCCGTCGACGGCGTCGGCGAGCTCCGCGCCCGCAGCGTCCGCGAGGGCCTCTCGCGCCTCGCCGAGTCCTCGATCCTCGAGCGCTACGTCTGAGGCTGGTCCGCGGTGGCTCACCTCGGGTGATCGCGGATGCGGGGGTGCGCGTGCGTCGGCTTTCACCCCATAGTGGTCGGGTCACAGAGGACCCGACCTGCTGGGCGACGCACTGAGCGAGGTGTCAGATGACCCGACGTTGTCGGAGGACGGCCCTGGTGGCCGTCGTCCTGGGCGGCGCGATCGTTCTCGGCGGCTGCGGAGGCGATGGCGGTACGCCGGGTGCCGGGGGCTCGGCGGGTGCGTCCCGCCCCGGCCTGCCGTCGTTCTCGCCGTCGCGGACCGGGGGCCTCGTGCCGAGCGGGTCGATCGCACCTCCCACGCGATCCACGGCCCCGCCCGCGGAACCGACCACGGCTCCGACGTCGACCACTCCCGCGCAACCGACCTCGCGCCCCACGACCACCTCACCCGCGCAGCCGACCTCGGGTCCCACGCGCACCGCTCCCGTCCAGCCGACCTCACCACCGACGTCACAGCCGACCTCGCAACCCACGACGCCGACCGCGTCCGCCACCGGCTCCGACACGGCCGAGGTGACGGTCACCGAGGACGACAGCTCGTCGGTGACCCAGTGGTGGCCGCTGGCCCTCCTCGTCCTTCTCGTGCTGGCGGCACTCGGCGTGTGGGCGTGGGTACGCAGCAACCGCCGGAAGAAGTGGGACACCGCCCTCGCCACGACGAGCGGCGACTGCCGCTGGGCGGTGTCCACGCTCGCGCCGTCCCTGGTGAACCGCTCCGCGCCCGTGGCCGACGTGTCAGCCCAGTGGCTCGACGGCCAGCGACGGATCGACGAGGCCCACCTGGCGCTGGCCGAGCTGGGCTCCACCGCACCCACCCCGGAGCGCGCGGCCCAGGCGGCGGCGCTCACGAACGCCCTGGACGGCCTCCGGCAGTCACTGTCGGCCGACGTCGCTCTACGCACGGTCTCCACGGGCGACCCGGCCACGGACTTCGGGCTGGTCACCTCGTCGCAGGCAGTCGAGCGGTCCCGCCAGACCATGCTGTCGGCCCTCGGCCCGGCGCCGGCACCTGCCTGAGTCGACGCCGCGCCCGGCCTGCCATGCTGGGCCCGTGGAGGGGAGCGTGGAGCACGGGGCGACGTCCGAGTCGGGCACGGACCCGCACCGACGCCGGGCCTCCCACCTCTACGGACTCATCATCACGGGGGCCGTGCTGGCCACGGCACCGGAGGAGTTCCGGCTGCTGCGCGTGGCGGTGCTGCTGCTGGGCACGCTGTGCGTCTACTGGGCCGCCGAGACCTACGTGCACTTCATGGCGGCGCGTACGGTCCTGCAACGCGCGCTGTCGCGTGACGAGCGGCGGGCGATCGTGCGCGACGGCTGGCCGCTGGTCGCCGCCTGCACCGTCCCGCTGGTCCTGCTCCTGCTCGAAGCCCTGGTGGGGATGCGGACCTCGACCGCGCTGGACCTGACACTCGCGGTCATCGCGGCCTTGCTCTTCGTCCTGGGCTGGCGGATGGGCCGTGCGAGCGGGCTCACCGGCGCGCGGCTGCTGCTGTCCACCTGCATCGCCGGTCTGCTCGGGATCGCGATGATCCTGCTCAAGACCCTCCTCCACTGACGAGGGCGGCGACGCGGGAGCGGTCAGTGCTTCGCGTGGTGCTTGTGCGGCTGCGCCGTCTGGGTGACCTCGGCAGGGGTCGGTGCATCCAGGAGGAACGTGAGGTCCTGCGGATGGCCGGCCAACGCCGCCACGTGCAGGTGGTAGGTGCCGGGCAGCGCCCACGGCGTCAGGCGCGGACAGCCCGGCTCCGAACGCCGTGCGTTCCAGGTGATCGGCACCCGCACCGGCGCTCCCTGGCGGAGCACGAGGTCCTGCTTCGGGATCGAGCCACCGCACTCGACGCTGGTCCAGATCACGTCCTGTCCTGCCGCACAGGTCGCACAGGGCGACGTGATCTTGAGGGCGAGGGTGCGGCTGGACATGGTCCAGTCGCACGCCGGGGTGGCCACGGTCGAGAGGTCGAGCACCAGCTTGATGTCACGGCCCGCGATCGGCTTCGGCACCGACGGGGTGATGGAGATGTCATCGGCGGGACAGGGCCCGGACGGCATCGAGACCGGGGTCGGGTCGGCGGTCGGTTGCTTCTTCTTGTGCTTCCCGCCGGTCTGACCCGGAGCCGTCGAGTCCGTGCTCGACGGTGTCGTCGCCGGCGTGCTGGCCGGCGAGGAGGCGTCGGCCACCGTCTGTGCCTGGTCGGGCCCGGAGGACCCGTCGCTGCCGCCGCCGAGCAGCCGGGCGATGCCCACCACGAGCAGGACCGCGATACCGAGCACCATCAGCCGGCGGACCCAGTAGACGCGGGCGGGGAGCCGTCGGCGCGTCGTTCCGGTCATGTCGGTCACGCTAGTCAGCGATCGCGCCTACGGCGGGATGCCACTCCGAGACGAGCTTGCTCGCACAGCCGGCTCTACGATCACGAGGGTGTCCGACCTCCACGCACCGCTGCTCCAGTGGTACGACGAGCACGCGCGCGACCTGCCGTGGCGTCGTACCGAGGCGACCTCCTGGGGCGTCCTGGTGTCGGAGGCGATGCTCCAGCAGACGCCGGTGGCGCGCGTCCTGCCGGTCTACGAGGCCTGGATGGAGCGGTGGCCGACCCCGGCCGCACTGGCCGACTCCCCGGTCGGCGAGGCGATCCGCGCGTGGGGCCGGCTCGGCTACCCCCGGCGTGCCACTCGGCTCCACGCTGCCGCGGCCCTGATCGTCGAAGGCACGGCGGCGCCGTCCCCGACACCTACGACGCACTCCGGGCGCTACCCGGTGTCGGCGACTACACCGCGTCGGCCGTGCTGGCCTTCGCGTTCGGACGTCGCCGGGCCGTGCTCGACACCAACGTGCGCAGGGTGCTCACCCGGGTGGTGACCGGTGCGGAGTTCCCACCGAACGCCGTGACCGCCGGCGAGAAGGCGGTCGCGACGAGCCTGCTGCCCGTCGGACGAGCCGACCGCGGCCACCTGGTCGGTCGCCCTGATGGAGCTGGGGGCGCTGGTCTGCACCTCCGCCTCGCCCGGGTGCGCCCACTGCCCCCTGCGCGACCACTGCGCCTGGCGGAGCGCCGGCCACCCGGCGTACGACGGACCCCCGAGGCGCGGGCAGGCGTGGGAGGGGACGGACCGCCAGTGCCGGGGTCGGCTGATGGCGCTGGCCCGGGACGCCGAGCGATCGGTGCCCCTGCAGGCGATGGCACGCGCGTGGCCCGAGCCGGACCAGCGGACGCGTTGCCTGGCAGGTCTGGTCGCGGACGGGCTGCTGGTGCCCGACGAGGACGGCTACGCGCTGCCGGCCTGACCCCAGAGTGCGGCGACGGAGTCCGCCAGGTCGGTGACCGTCCGGCGCTGCTGTGCCCGGGGGTCCAGCGGCTGGTCGAGCTGCAGGCCCATGAACGTCGAGTCCACCAGTGCGGCGGCTCTCCGGGCAACCGCCACGCCCAGCCCGGCGCGGCGGAAGTGCTCGGCCAGCGCCTCCATCCACGCGGCGTTCGTCTCGCGCACCTCCGACGCATACGGCTCGCGACCGAACAGCCCCAGCGCCGCCGCCTCGAGGTAGAGGCGCTGACAGCGCTGCTGGTCGCCGGTGGACACCGCCCGCCACAGGTCCAGCACGGCGGTACGCAGGTCGGGCGCCGCCGGGAGGGCACGAATGCTCACCACGGACCGGCTGGCCGAGGTGCGGAGGATCATCGCGAGCAGGTCGTCCTTGTCGCGGAAGTGGTACAGCAGCATCCGGTCGCTGGTGCCCAGCGCCTCCGCCAGGGGACGCAGGCTGAGCCCGATCAGACCGTGCTCGAAGGCGTAGTCGGTGGCGCCCTCGGCCAGCTCGTCACGCCGTGTGGCCATCAGCACCTCCCCGCGATATCGGTTTGAACCTGGTTGTAGCACTCGCTACAGTAGTAGGTGTAGCAACCGCTACATGAACCCGAGCGAAGTGAGTGTCATGGTGAGCCCGTACGTCGTCCTCCTGGCCGCCATCGGCGTCGAGGTCGGCGCCACGTCCATCCTGCCGCGTACCCGCGGCTTCCACGACCTCCCCTGGTCGCTGGTGGTGATGGCCGGGTATGCCGTGTCGATCTGGCTGCTGGCCATGGTCGTGCGGCAGATGTCGGTCTCCGTGGCGTACGCCGTGTGGTCCGGGCTCGGTACCGCCTCCATCGCGCTGGTGGGCGCGCTCCTCCTCGGAGAGCGGCTCGACTCGGTCAAGCTCTTCGCGCTGCTGCTGATCATCGTCGGCGTGGTGGTCCTGAACCTCCACAGCACGGCGAGCCCGCGCTGACCGAGCCTGCGAGGTCATCGGCGACGGGCGAAGGTTGAGGAGCGCCGGCTCAGACCGAGCCTGCGAGGGCTGAGCGGCGCGTCTCGAAACCACCCCGCGGCGACCCGGTTGTCCACAGCCGCCGAGTCGTCGTACGACGACTCGGCGCAATTTCCGTGTCTCTTTGCGCCGACTCGGCGTGATTTCCGTGTCCGCCGACTCGGTCCGTTCTCTTTGCGCCGACTCGGCGTGATGACGAAAGGCCCGGCCGCGATGCGGCCGGGCCTTCGTTTCACGCGTGACTCAGTCGGTTGCCTTCTCCACGTCGGTCGGTCCGGGCGTCTCGTCCTCGCCCTCACCCCGCCCCGCAGGGCCGCTGGGCGGCTCGACGGCGACGGTCTCCAGCGGCGGCAGGTCGGGCAGGACGCCGACCTTCTGCCCCGCGAAGGTGAACTCCGCGGTCGGTCCGTCGCCCGTGACGTCGACCAGCACGATCTGAC